>NZ_JBCPSR010000001.1:0-1609532 GCF_051129805.1 Serratia sp. Je.1.23.a
CGCACCACTGGTGTTCGGGTTGTCATGCCAATGGCACTGCCCGGTAGCTAAGTGCGGAAAAGATAAGCGCTGAAAGCATCTAAGCGCGAAACTTGCCTCGAGATGAGTCTTCCCTGGGCCTTTAAGGTCCCTGAAGGAACGTTTAAGACTAAGACGTTGATAGGCTGGGTGTGTAAGTGCAGCGATGCATTGAGCTAACCAGTACTAATGATCCGTGAGGCTTAACCTTACAACACCAAAGGTGTTTTAGAGAGATTGTAGAGATTTTCAGCGAGTTCCGAGATTGGTTTCAATGGCTACGGGAGTGGCGGTTGGAATGAAACAGAATTTGCCTGGCGGCAATAGCGCGGTGGTCCCACCTGACCCCATGCCGAACTCAGAAGTGAAACGCCGTAGCGCCGATGGTAGTGTGGGGTCTCCCCATGCGAGAGTAGGACACTGCCAGGCATCAATTAAACGTTATCAGCCTGACAACTGGTAATGAGCAGGATCGCCAAGTGCGGTTTTGCCCACATCGAAAGATGTGACGTAAAAGAATCGGTGGAGCGGTAGTTCAGTTGGTTAGAATACCTGCCTGTCACGCAGGGGGTCGCGGGTTCGAGCCCCGTCCGTTCCGCCACTTATTTGATAAGCCCTGAGTCTATGACTCAGGGCTTTTTCATATGCAAAATTCAAGAAAAGCCAAATCACTACGTGATTTATGCGGTGAAAATCTGCTTTTATAAATCATTGTCTGAATTGTGCACCAATATAAAGAATAATATACCCGGCAATGTTATTCTCGCCGGGTAGTCTTTTTCTTTATCGTTATTTGATATTCTGACGGGCCAGTTCCAGTTGAATATCTTTATCCAGGTTGGCGACCCAGCGGTTATAATTCGGGTGAATATTTCCGCCTTTGGCATCCATATTACTGCTGGCAATATACTTAATCTGATAACTATTCGAATTGTAATTTATACGAATATCGGCGCTATGGCCACGCAGTAAGATCTTGCCATCGATCACACCGTCACTGACTGGGTTCATGATCCAACCACGGTTAAGCCCTGCGGCGAGAATGGCCTGACGCACCTGCGCATTACTGTGGCTACCCGCAACGTTTTGACTGACGTTTTTTACTGGCGCAGTGCCCGCACAGCCACTGACCAGAATCGCTGCGAATACGCCCGTTAAAATGAGTTTTAAAGGTTTCATACTCTTTTCCATGAGTGTTCGTTATTAAGATGTGTAATATTCATACATGAGATGTTATGTATGCTTACCCTCAATAAGATACTCCTCCGGGAGATTTTCGACAAATATTGCTGCTTTTCATTGTGATAATTCCCTCTGCGCTCAAGTCTCATGGCGTTATGTCGATAAATAACTCTAATCGGTTAATCGCGCATTTCAGCTAAAAATAGGAATTTTGGGAATGCAATCCAGGATTAAATATAATAGATTTAGCCACGGAATTTTTCTGACCGGTAATACCATTAATGGCGGGCGACATGAATATACTCAGTTGGTGGGCAATGGCTCCCGATCGTGGAACGCGTGAAGCATGGCGTCAATGGTCATCAGATGACTTTCTTGCCTCCGATTATCAGGGCTCGTTGCCTGCCTGTTCTCATATCCCCATGATGTCGCTGCGCCGAATGAGCGCCGGAACGCGTTTGGCAGTAGAAAGCGGGCTGATCTTATTGAAGGACTATCGGGCAGATATGGCGATCTTCACCAGTCGGCATGGTGAGCTGGAGCGGACGCACAAGATTCTTCAACATCTGCATCAGGAACAACCGCTATCGCCAACGGATTTTGCCATGTCGGTGCATAACACGGCGGCGGGATGGTTAACGATTATAGCGAAGAATACTTTGCCAACCACCTCGTTGGCTGCCGGCGAGGACAGTTTTCAGCAGGGCATGATAGAGGCTCAGGCCTTGTTAGCTACGGGCAGTGCGCAGCGGGTGTTATTAATTGATTTCGACGGTACCGTACCGGATGTCTATCGGCCTTTCGCGCCAGAAAATACATTCCCTTATGCCGTCGCCCTGTTGCTGGAAAACGGTGGCTCGTTACACTGCAAGGTTGCTGAGTCGGCGCAGGTTCAGGCTTGCATTCAGGAACCACAGAGTCTGGCATTTTTGCGCGGTTGGCTTGGCGCTGATGAGGAATTCACTGTCCCCGGTCAACGGCATGACTGGGCGTGGGGACGCTGATGGAAAAGGCGATGCCTGCAGAAAATACGCCGGAACAATCCTCATGGTTTAACCGTTGTTGGCGGGTGATAGCTACGGGTTTTTGTTTCTCGTTGTTTGGCCTGGGCGGTCTGTTATTGTCCGGTGTTTGGTTTAATCTTATGCGTCTTGCAGTGCGTGATCCTGCTCGTCGCAACCAACTGACGCAAAGTTCTATCCGCCACAGTTTCCGTTTCTTCCTGGCTACCACGAGGTTTTTCGGCGTACTGGACTACCATTTCGACAATGCGGAGCGCTTTCGCGAAGATCGCGGTTGTTTGGTGATCGCCAATCATCCCAGCCTGTTGGATTACGTGTTATTGGCTTCGCAAATGCCACGTTGCGACTGCATAGTGAAAGAGGCTTTGCTGAGCAATGTGTTTGTCAGCGGAGTGATCAAGGCCGCCGGATATCTGGCCAATGCGCAGTCGGATATATTGTTGGAACAGTGCGGACAAAGGCTGGCTGCCGGGGGGACAATCTTAATCTTCCCGGAAGGCACCCGCACCACACCAGGCAAGGCTCTGGCACTGCAGCGAGGAGCGGCCAATATTGCGCTGCGCGGTCAATGTAGCATCCGCATTGTGCATATCCACTGCCACCCCCCCATGCTGACGAAGCAAGGCAAATGGTATAAGATCCCGCCGGTAAAACCGCAATTCCGGATCACCGTTCAGGATAAGATCGACACCCGCGCATTCATTCATGCAAATGATGTTTCGCCCGCCCTTGCGGCAAGAAGATTAACCCAGCATTTAACTGACGCTTTACAGTCAGAACCTATAAATAATGAGAAATAGCGTAATGAATTTATTGAGCACCGAAATCAAGCAATTGATCATTGATACGCTCAATCTTGAAGGTATGACACCGGAGGAGATTGACGCCGAAGCGCCGCTGTTTGGTGATGGACTGGGTCTGGACTCCATTGATGCATTGGAACTGGGGCTGGCTTTAAAGAACCGTTACAGCGTGGTGCTGTCGGCTGAAAGCCAGGATATGCGCCAACACTTTTATTCCGTGGAAACGCTGGCGAAGTTTGTTTCTGCACAGCGTAGCCAATAAGGGGTTTTCATGGATAAGCAAGAAATTTACCTGCAAATTCAGGCGCTGCTGGTCAAACTGTTCGAGCTGGACGCCGATGACATCAAGCCAGAGTCCCGTTTGTACGAAGAGCTGGAGCTAGACAGCATCGATGCGGTGGATCTGGTGGTGCACCTGCAGAAAACGACCGGCAAAAAGATCAAACCGGAAATGTTCAAGTCGGTGCGAACCGTACAAGACGTGGTTGACGCCATTGATGAACTGCTGAAGTCAGAAAGCTAAGGCTGCGGGCTAAGGTGGAGAGTCGTTGGCTGACCCCGATGTTGCGGTTGCTGCAGGGCGCAGTATGGCTGGTGCTGTTGCTGTATCCGCTGGCGGTTTGGGTCGGCCTGACGCATTGGGGAACCGCTCTCCTGGCACCGTTATTGGTGGGGGTCTTTAGCTTGCGCCTGCTGATGTTGCGCGGGAAACTGCGCCAACAAATGTGGCTGGGAAAAGCCTTGGCCATAGTGGGCATCTTGCTGGCGCTCGCCAGTTGGGTGCTAAAGCAGAGCCACTGGTTGCTGTACTACCCGGTGCTGGTCAACGCAATACTGCTGCTGCTGTTTGCCTATTCGCTGTTTGCCCCGCCTACGGTGGTGGAGCGACTGGCCCGTATAACGGAACCGCAGTTGGACGCTGCCGGCATTGCTTATACTCGCTGGGTGACTCAGGTGTGGTGCGGGTTCTTTATTGTTAACGGTGCGATAGCGCTGACAACCTGTCTGTCCGGTGATATCACACTCTGGACGCTGTATAACGGCGGCATCAGCTATCTGCTGATGGGGGCATTAATGGGTATTGAATGGATAGTCAGGAAAAGGATCCGGCACGCCTGAGTTTGCCAATGAACCGCTGGCTCAGCACGCAACGCGATGATTCGGTGCCGATCGCCTGGCGTGGCGATCAGCTATTCTGTCTCGGCCAATTTCGCCGTGACGTTGCCGCATTGGCCGCGATACTGGCTAGTAGGGAAGAGCACCGCTGGGCGCTGTGCTTTGATGATAGCTATCGCTTTGCCGTCGCCTTGCTGGCGTCGTTGTATGCCGGCAGGCTGCCGGTGATTTTTGGTCACCAGCGAGAAGCTATCCTCAAAGAGCAACGAGCGGATTACGATGCGCTACTGACCGATTTGCCTCTCGATCCTGGCGTGCCCGTTTTGACGGTGCGCGAGGGCGGTTCTGAGGATATCGCGCTACCCGCCTGGCCTCAGGATCCTCGTTTTATTCTTTACACTTCCGGCTCGACCGGCCAACCGCAGGCTGTGTGCAAATCCGTCGCCTGCATGGACCGTGAAAGCGAACTGTTGGCTGCCGCTTTTGGTGACGTCTTGCGAGGATGCTGCGTCGTCGCATCGGTATCCCATCAGCATATGTATGGCCTGAGCTTCCGGCTGTTTCTGCCGCTGGCTTTAGGGCTGCCGTTTGATGCGCAGTTGACGCAATACCAAGAGCAGTTGATTGCCCGACATCAGGGCCGGCGTTTGGTGTTTGTCAGCAGCCCGGCATGGCTCAAGCGTTTGGATAATCGTTTGACGCTCGCCGAGTGCGTGGAGGTTTTTTCCGCCGGCGGCCCGTTATCCGAGGTGGAAGCACAGCTTGCCCGGCAAATGCTGGGGGTATTGCCACTGGAAATCTACGGTACCACGGAAACCGGTTCACTGGCCTGGCGCAGGCAAAATCGGGACATTGCCCTGTGGCGGCCGTTTGCTTGCGTCAGGTTAAAGGTGGATTCAGACAATCGGATTGAGGTTATGTCACCCCTGATACCTGACACGGGTAAAACGTTGCTGAGCGACATTATCGAACTGGCGCCGGATGGTCGACAATTCCAGTTAAATGGCCGCGCCGACCGCATTATCAAGCTGGAAGAGAAACGGTTGTCGTTAACCGAGGTGGAACGTCGCCTGGTGGCCTTGCCGGAGGTTGCCGATGCTGCCGTGCTAACGCAGCAGCAAAGAGGGCGCACGCTGCTGGTGGCCGTTGTCGTGCTATCTCCGTACGGCGAGCTCCGCCGACAAACCTTGTCCGAAGGGGCTTTTACCCGTGAACTGCACCAGGCGCTGCGGGGCTGGCTGGAGCCGGTGGCTCTGCCGCGCAGTTGGCGCATTATCGATGCCATTCCGCTTAATCCGCAGGGCAAGCGCGCCTATGCTGAGCTACAGGAGCTGTTCTTATGATGCAACCTGAGGTGCTGCAACAGCAGGTGAGCGATGCCACCCATGCCAGCCTGCAGCTACATTTGCCCGCTGAACTGTTTTGGTTTCGCGGCCACTTTCCGCAACATTCGATCCTGCCGGGGGTCACGCAACTGAACTGGGTCATGCAGTATGCCCGTCAGCTGTTGGCTATCGAGGCCGGATTCAAAGGGATCGAGGTGGTCAAGTTTCAACAACCGTTACTGCCGGGGCAGAGGGTGTTGCTGCAACTCGAATGGCAACCGGAACGGCACAAGCTGTTGTTCAGCTATCGCGTCGGTGAGGCGACCGCCAGCAGCGGCAAGATCTCGTTATGTCAGTAAGCGCCCCTTTTTCCCCCTGTCTTCTTATCCCTTGTTTTAATCACGGGCAGATGATGGCCGCGGTACTGACATCGTTGGCGGGTTATGGCCTGCCTTGCCTGGTGGTGGACGACGGCAGCGCTGCTGCCACCGCCGAAACGCTACAGCGGCTGGCCGCCGAACTGCCCTGGGTTAGCCTGTTGCGGTTGGAAAAAAACCAGGGGAAGGGCGCAGCGGTCATCGCCGGTCTGCAATTGGCTCAGCGACAGGGCTACAGCCATGCTTTGCAGGTGGATGCCGACGGTCAGCATCAACTGAGTGATATACCGGCAATGATTGCCGAAGCGCGCGCTCACCCGAACTGTCTGATTTCCGGCCGGCCAGTCTATGACAGCTCGGTACCCAAAGCGCGCCTGTATGGGCGTTACGTCACCCACGTCTGGGTGTGGATCGAAACCCTGTCGCTGTCATTAAAGGACAGCATGTGCGGTTTCCGCGTTTACCCGGTAGCGCCGACGCTGGCGTTGACGGCGCGCCGACCGCTTGGCAAACGCATGGATTTCGATACCGAAGTGATGGTCCGGCTGTATTGGCAGGGGGTGCAAAGCCGTTTCTTGCCGACGCGGGTTACTTACCCGGTCGATGGCGTTTCGCATTTCGATGCGCTGCGCGATAACTTGCGTATTTCCTGGATGCACACCCGGTTGTTTTTCGGCATGTTGCCGCGGATTCCGCGTTTACTGCGTCAACGCCAACGGGCGAAGAAAGCGCAGCATTGGTCAGCAACTCAGGAGCGTCATGGCCTGTGGGGGATTCGGCTTATGCTGAAGGTCTACCGGATGTTTGGCCGCCGGGCATTTCAATGGCTGCTGTACCCGGTGATCGGCTACTTCTGGCTGACCGGGCGTGCCCAACGTGAAGCTTCGCGTGATTATCTGCAACGTCTGCGGCAGTTTGCCCACAATCGACAGCAACCATTACCCGCGCCGCTCAACAGCTTTCGGCACTTTATGCGTTTTGGCGATGCGATGCTCGACAAGCTGGCGAGCTGGCGTGGTGAACTTCGTGACGTTCGGCTGGTAGATCCCGCGGCCTGTGAACGGCAGATCGCTTCCGGCAGAGGTACGCTGATCCTGGCCTCGCACTTGGGGGATATCGAGTCTTGCCGCGCCTTGGGTGAGTTGAATTCTGGCGTCAAGGTGAATGCTCTGGTGTTTACCGAGCATGCCGAGCGCTTTAATCAGGTGATGAAAGAGGTCAACCCTCGTGCCAACCTTAACCTGATACCGGTGACTTCACTGGGGCCTGAAACCGCCATGCGTCTGCAGGACAAACTCGACGCTGGCGAGTGGGTGGCTATCGTTGGCGATCGCACCTCGGCCGGAAAACATCAGCGCGGTGAGCAACCGAGGGTGGTGTGGAGCCGCTTTCTCGGCCAACCGGCACCCTTCCCTCAGGGGCCTTTTGTTCTGGCCGCTGCGCTGCGTTGTCCGGTATACCTGATGTTCGGTCTCAAACAGCAGGGGCGTCTGAACGTTTATTTCGAACCGTTTGCCGATCCGCTGTCATTACCCCGGCAGCAGCGCCAACAGGCGTTGCAGGATGCGGTGGACCGCTATGCCGCCCGGCTGGAGCATTATTGCCTGCTGGCGCCGCTCGACTGGTTTAATTTTTTCGATTTCTGGCAGTTGGCGGCACCGTCGCCAACGCAACAGGGGCCTGAGACATGAAGCTTAAAGACAATCCGCGATTCTCCGTCAGGGTTGAAATCACCATCCCTTTCCATGATACCGATGCCATGGGCGTGGTCTGGCACGGTAACTACTTCCGTTATTTCGAGATTGCCCGCGAAGCCTTGCTCAAACAGTTCAATTACGGATACCGGCAGATGCAGGCGTCGGGCTATGTCTGGCCGATCGTAGATACGCGGGTGAAATATATTGCGCCTGTCCTGTTTGAGCAGCGCATTATCGTCTGTGCAGAGCTGGAAGAGTATGAAAACCGCCTGCGCATCGGCTACCGCATTCTGGATGCAGAGAGCGGAATAACCACCACCCGCGGCCATACTATTCAGGTCGCGGTGGACGCCGACAGCAAAGAAATGTGCTTTGTCTCCCCGCAAGCACTGTTGGATAACATCGAGGGGGCGCAATGAAATTTTGGATGCTGGCTGTTGTGACCTTCTTCAGTCTGGGCGTGCAGGCGGTAACGCTGCCGGAGCTGCAGCAGCGGTTTAGCCAACAGCCGGTGCTGCGCGCCGAATTTGAGCAGCAGCGCAGTATCAGCGGCATGGCAAAACCGTTGAAGTCCAGCGGCGAACTGTTGATTTCCCAGCAGAAAGGATTGTGGTGGGCGCAACAGAAGCCTTTCCCGCTGACCCTGCTGCTGGATGATAAACGCATGGTGCAAACCCTGGCGGGCCAGCCGCCGCAGGTGGTAACGGCGGACAACAACCCGCAGATGTTCCAGTTCAATCACCTGCTGACCGCGCTGTTTCATGCCGACAGCCAGGCGCTGGAACAAAACTTTGCTCTGCAGTTCACCGATTTGGGGCATAACCACTGGCGGCTGGTGCTGACGCCGAAAACCACGCCGCTCGACAAACTGTTCAAGCGCATTACCCTCAACGGCGAACAGTACCTGGAAACTATTGATATCGACGATATGCAAAGTGACGCCACCCATATTCGCTTCTTTAATCAACGTACGGTGCCGCAGGCGCTGACTGACGAGGAGCAACAGCGTTTTGCGTCCTGAACTGCATCGGCGGCTGGCATTTGGCTGGCTGGCGATTTGCCTGCTGCTGATTGCGGCCTTGTGCTGGCTGTTGCCGCGCAGTCAAATCAACAGCAGCGTCCTGGCGTTATTGCCGAAACAGCAACTGGTTGGCGTGCCGGATGAATTGGCCGACGGCTTCAGCCGCCGCCTGGATCGTCAACTGATGTGGCTCGTCAGCCCGCCGCCAGGGGCGGACAACGCCGCAGTGGATTGGTGGTGGCAGCAGCTACGTCAGATGCCTGAGCTGCAGCGGGTTGGCGGGCCTATGGATGCACAACGTCAGCAGCAGTGGGGGCGTTTTTTCTACCAGCATCGCAATGTGCTGCTGGATGATGCCACGCGGCAACGTTTGCAGAAGGGGGCAGACGCGCAGAGCCAGTGGATCCTCGGCCAGCTCTACTCTGCTTTCGCCGGCGTCAGCGGCAAAGAGCTGGCGAACGATCCGTTGATGCTGGTACGTGCCTCACAGTTGGCGCAGCAACAGAACGGCGGCTTGCTAAGCCTGTCCAAGGGTTGGCTGGTGGCGCGTGATGCACAGGGGCGCAGTTGGTATTTGTTGCACGCCGAGCTTAGCGCATCATCTTATGACATCAGCAGTGCCCGGCTAACGGTAGATAAACTGACAGCGTTGCAGCAACAGCTGCAGCAGCGCTGGCCGGGAGCCGAAGTGCTCAGCCGCGGCACGTTGTTTTACAGTAACTACGCCAGCCAACAGGCCGAAAAGGATATTTCCACGATTGGCCTGGCGTCGGTGGCGGGCGTGTTTTTATTGGTGTTGTTTATGTTCCGCTCACCTTTGCCGCTGGTGTTGTGCGCGCTGTCGGTGGGTATTGGCGCTCTGGCCGGCACCGTCGCTACGCTGCTGGCCTTTGGCGAAATACATTTGATGACGCTGGTGCTGAGCATCAGCATCGTCGGCATTTCGGCTGACTACACGCTCTATTTCCTGACCGAGCGAATGGTGCATGGTCGGCAGTCGACGCCATTAGCCAGTTTGCAAAAGCTGTTGCCGGCATTGTCGATGGCGTTGCTGACCACCGTAGTGGCCTACCTGGCGCTGTTGATTGCGCCGTTCCCCGGTTTGCAGCAGTTGGCGGTATTTGCCGCTGCCGGATTGAGCGCCGCCTGCATTACCGTTATTTGCTGGTACCCGCAATTGTCGCGACGGTTGCCGGTACGCCCAGCGCCGGGGTTAACGCTGATCCTGAATTGGCTGCATGCCTGGCGCCATCGGCCGCTGTTGCGTTATGGGTTGCCCGGCGCGGTGCTGTTGCTGGTGGTCGCGGGGTTCAGCCAGTTGAAGGTAGATGACGACATTGGCCAACTGCAGGCATTACCTGTGGCGTTACAGCAGCAGGAGCAGCGTATCGCCGCACTGACGGGCCAACATAACGATCAGAAGTGGCTGGTGGTCTACGGCGCCAATGCCGAGCAGCTGTTGCAACGTATCGAGTTGTTGCAACCCAAACTGGCTGAGGCCAAACAGCAAGGCGTGCTGGCGGATTATCGTCTGTTGCCTCTGCCTTCTCTCCAACGCCAGCAAGAAAACATCGCTTTATTGCAGCGCGTGGCGCCACAGGTGATGAACAACCTGCAGCAGGCAGAGTTGGTACTGAGTACACCAGATTTAACGCCTGAATGGGTCAGCCCGCAGCAGTGGTTGGGCAGCGTGGTTAGCGAGGGTTGGCGTCTGCTGTGGCTGACGTTGCCCGATGGGCGCAGTGCGGCGCTGGTGCCCGTTAACGGCGTGAAGAACAGTGCGGCGATGAAGACACTGGCGGAGCAGGTTCCCGGCACCGGTTGGATCGATCGGAAAACCGAGTTCAGTGACCTGTTTGGTCAATATCGCCTGTATCTTTCTTATCTGTTGGCATTGTCGGTTGCAGCGATTGCGCTGATTTACCTGTGGCGTTTTGGTCTGCGTCATGGCTTGCGCTGCATGGTGCCGACGCTACTGTCACTGGGAAGCGGTATTGCGGTATTGGCACTGAGTGGCCATACGCTAAATCTGTTTTCACTGTTGGCGCTGGTGCTGGTTTTGGGGATCGGCATCAACTATACGTTGTTCTTTACCAATCCCCGGGGCACGCCGACCACCTCGATGTTCGCCATTTTTATGGCGGTATTCACCACCCAACTGACGTTCGGCATGCTGGTACTGAGCCACACTCAGGCCATCAGTAGTTTTGGTATCGTATTGAGCAGCGGAATTGCCGTGGCATTTTTATTGGCACCGCTGACGTTAGTATCGAAAAGAAAAAGAGGGAAAGCCTGATGCGCGGCTTACGAATGGTGCTGTTAATGTGGATTGTCGTGCTGGCCGGCTGTGCCGGTTCGCAGGATCCGACGCTGCCGCAGGCGTGGCTAAAACCCGGTACGCAGGTGACCTTACCACCTCCTGCGCTGGTTCAGCCTATTAATCAGCAACAGTTGCTGACCGCCGAAGTCAAAGGGCAACAGCACTCGATGCTGGTGCTGCTCAATGCCGACGGTCAGCACTTGCAACTGGTGGGCATGTCGCCGCTCGGTATCCGTCTGTTTAACCTGACCTACGATCGTCAGGGGATCCACACCGAACAATTGATCAAGGTGGGGGAACTGCCGCCAGCCAGCCAGGTGCTGGCGGATATCATGTTGAGCTACTGGCCGGTGAAGGACTGGCAACCCTTGCTGCCAGCAGGGTGGCGACTGGAAGACCAGGCGCTGGTGCGTCGCTTGTATGACGAGCATGGGGCGGTGATCAATGAAATCCGTTACCAGCAGATGGACGGAAGGCGAGAACCGGTGTCGATCGCGCAATCTGCCTTCCATTACCGCATCATCATTCAAACGCTGGGGAACGAATAATGATCTATTTCTCCGCCGTAGGGATGGTGAATGCGCTGGGCAACGATCTGCCGCAGATCGCGCAAAACCTGGCGCGTGGTATTTCGCCCGGCATGCAGCAGCAGACGCAGTGGCTGACGGGCGGCGCGCCATCCTGGTTTGGCAACGTACAGGGGGATTTACCGGTGATCCCCGAGTCGCTCAAGCGGCATAATTCTCGCAATAATCGCCTGCTGTTGGCCGCTTTTGCGCAGATCGAGACGCCGGTACGCGAGGCCATTGCCCGTTACGGCGCCGATCGTGTCGCGGTGATTATGGGCACCAGCACTTCCGGCATTCACGAAGGCGAACTGGCGCTGCAACAGTATCAGGCGGGGCAGTGGCCACCGGGTTACCATTATCACCAGCAGGAGCTGGGCGATCCGAGCCAGTTTCTCAGCGCTTTTCTCTCGACCCGCGGTCCGGCCTATACCCTGTCGACGGCATGCTCCTCAAGCGCACGCGCCATCATCAGCGGTAAACGTCTGATTGACGCCGGGTTAGTGGACGCGGCGATTGTAGGCGGGGCAGACAGCCTGTGCCAAATGCCGATTAACGGTTTCCACAGCCTGGAGTCACTGTCCGCGGAGCGCTGCACGCCTTTTGCAACAGGACGCAGCGGGATTAATATCGGCGAGGCGGCGGCGTTAATGCTGTTGACGCGGGAACCTGCGCCGGTGGCGTTGTTGGGCGTTGGCGAATCTTCGGATGCCTGGCACATGTCGGCACCGCATCCAGCCGGTGAAGGCGCCGAGCGTGCAATGACCATGGCATTGCAGCAGGCCGGTTTGAGTACCGACCAAGTTGGTTATATTAATTTGCACGGCACGGCCACGCGGCTTAACGATCAGGTTGAAGCCCTGGTGGTGAATCGCCTGTTTGGCGAACAAACGCCGTGCAGTTCAACCAAGCATCTTACCGGCCATACGCTGGGGGCGGCTGGAGCGGTGGAGGCAGCGCTGAGCTGGCTGTTGTTGACCCAGTCATTGCCGCTGCCGCAGCAAGATTTCAGTGCAGTTCCCCGCGATGCCGAACTGGCGCCGATCGGCCTGGTGTGTGAGCCCCAGACGTTGGGAGCGCGCGCTATCCTCTCCAATTCATTTGCCTTCGGCGGCAACAATGCCTGCCTGTTATTGGGAGATGCTCCATGAATGCTTACCGGACGGCAGAATATTACTTACCTCATGCCTCACCGATGGTGCTGCTGGAACGGGTGCTGGAAGTGGGTGAAGAGCATGCACGCTGCGCGGTCAACGTCAGTGCGAATAGCGTGCTGGCGCCGTTTCTCGACGAGCAGGGGGCACTTCCTGGTTGGTACGGCATTGAGCTGATGGCGCAGGCGATTGGGGTTTGGAGTGGCTGGCACGGTCGCCAGAGTGCCAAGCCTCCGCAGCTGGGTATGCTGCTCGGCGGGCGGGCCATTCACTGTGAGTTGCCCGCTTTTCCTGCCGGCAGCGAGCTGGTGGTTCGCGTGCAACAGTTGTTGAAAGACGAGAAATTAGCCAGTTTTGAGTGTGAAATCAGTATCGATAATGTGCCGATCGCACAGGGCAGGTTGAACACCTATCAACCTGATCAACAAGAAATTATTCAATTGACGACCTTAAGGGGAGACGCATGATGCGTTCCGTTTTAGTCACCGGCGCCAGTAAAGGGATCGGTCAGGCCATCGCCTGCCGCCTGGCTGCGGATGGCTTTTTGATTGTAGTCCACTACCACAGCGATAAGACCGGGGCAGAACACACCTTGCAGCAAATTGTCAGTGCCGGCGGGCAAGGGCGATTGATGCAGTTTGATATCAGCAACCGCATGCAGTGCCGTGAGGCGTTGGAGCAGGATATTGAAACCCACGGCGCCTACTACGGCGTGGTGAATAATGCAGGGATCACCCGCGATGGCGCTTTCCCGGCGTTAAGCGAGGAGGATTGGGATGGGGTGATCCATACCAATCTCGACAGCTTCTACAACGTGCTTCACCCCTGTGTCATGCCAATGATTGGCCTGCGCAAAGGCGGGCGGATCATCGCGTTGTCGTCGGTGTCGGGCGTCATGGGCAACCGTGGACAGGTAAACTACAGTGCGGCCAAGGCAGGTGTGATCGGTGCCTGTAAGGCGTTGGCTATCGAACTGGCGAAACGCAAAATTACCGTTAACTGCATCGCCCCGGGTTTGATTGACACTGGCATGATCGACATCGAGCCGGCGGCGCTGGATGAAGCGATGCGGGCAATCCCGCTTAAGCGTATGGGGTCGGCGGAAGAGGTGGCGGGGTTGGCCAGCTACCTGATGTCGGATATCGCCGGCTATGTAACGCGGCAGGTCATTTCCATTAATGGAGGAATGGTATGACGCAACGAGTGGTCGTCACCGGCATGGCGGGCGTTACGGCGTTCGGCAATAGCTGGGCAGAGGTATCCAGCCGGTTGAAGCAGGGCAAGAATGCGGTGCGTTACATGACGCAATGGGAAGAATACCAGGGGTTGAACACCCACCTCGGTGCCCCTATCGATAATTTCGTACTGCCTGATCACTATACGCGCAAGCGTATTCGTTCCATGGGCCGTGTTTCGCTGTTGGCGACTCGAGCGACGGAACTGGCGCTCGAACAGGCCGGGTTGCTGGGCGAGAAGGTACTGACTAACGGTGAGACCGGTATCGCCTACGGTTCTTCGACCGGCAGCACCAAGCCGGTCAGTGAATTCGCCACCATGCTCACCGAGAAGCACACCGGCAATATTACCGGCACCACCTATGTGCAGATGATGCCTCATACCGCGGCGGTAAACACTGGCCTGTTCTTCGGCCTGCGAGGCCGGGTGATCCCGACATCCAGTGCCTGCACCTCCGGCAGTCAGGCGATTGGTTATGCCTATGAGAGTATCCGCCACGGGTATCAGACGGTGATGGTGGCCGGCGGGGCCGAAGAGCTGTGCCCTTCGGAAGCGGCGGTGTTCGATACGCTGTTTGCAACCAGCCAGCAGAACGATCGCCCCGAGTTTTCGCCACGGCCGTTTGACCGTCAGCGAGATGGATTAGTGATTGGCGAAGGGGCAGGAACGCTGATCCTGGAGTCACTGGAACATGCACAGGCGCGTGGTGCGACCATTTACGGCGAGGTTATCAGCTTTGCCACCAACTGTGATGCGGCACATATCACTCAGCCGCAGCAGGAAACCATGCAGATTTGCATGCAGCAGGCGCTGAGGGCTTCCGGGTTGGCAACCGGTGATATCGGCTATATCAGTGCCCACGGCACGGCGACCGATCGTGGCGATATCGCGGAAAGTCAGGCAACGGCGGCGATTTTCGGCAATCGAACGCCGATCTCCTCGCTGAAAAGTTATTTTGGCCATACGTTGGGCGCCTGTGGTGCGTTGGAAGCCTGGATGACGTTGGAGATGATGCGCGAAGGTAGCTTCGCCCCTACCATCAACCTCAGCGAACCGGACAGCGCCTGTGGCGATCTGGACTACATCATGGGCGGCTATCGTCAGATTGATACCGAGTTTGTGCAGTCGAATAACTTCGCTTTCGGCGGCATCAATACTTCACTGATCCTGCGCCGCTGGGCGTAATCTTGCACTGCCGGAGGTTTTCCTCCGGCAATTGTTGCTATCTAATCAAAAGTCTTATGCACAATAGGGCGTTTTTGATCAACAAAACAGTTGCCATAATCCTCTCATATCGCTTCAACATCCTAATGAGAGAATAAAATTATGAGCATCCCTGCATTTGGTTTAGGCACCTTCCGTCTCCAGGAACAGGTGGTGATCGACTCGGTCACTACGGCACTCGAGCTGGGATACCGCGCGATCGATACGGCGCAAATCTATGAAAACGAAGCGGCGGTGGGGCAGGCGATTGCCGCCAGCGGCGTACCGCGTGAAGAGCTGTTTATCACCACCAAGATCTGGATCGCCAATTTGGCGAAAGGCAAGCTGATCCCGAGCCTGCAAGAGAGCCTGAGCAAGTTGCAAACCGGCTATGTTGATCTGACCCTGATTCACTGGCCTTCGCCGAACGACGAAGTTCCTGTTGCCGAGTTTATGGCCGAACTGGCGGAGGCGAAAAAATTAGGCCTGACGCGCCAAATTGGCGTTTCCAACTTCACTCTGGATCTGATGCAGCAAGCGATTGACGCCGTTGGGGCAGAGCAGATCGCCACAAACCAGATTGAGCTCTCGCCCTACCTGCAAAACCGCAAAGTGGTGGAGTTTGCCCAGCTGCACGGCATTGCCATCACTTCCTACATGACGCTGGCCTATGGTCAGGCGCTGAAGGATGAGACCATCAAGGCGATTGCGGCACGCCGCAATGCCACTCCGGCACAGGTTATTCTGGCCTGGGCGCTGCAGCTGGGTTACGCGGTGATCCCATCATCGACCAAACGTGAAAACCTGGCGAGCAACCTGTTGGCGCAGCAGTTGACGTTAAGCAGTGAGGAAATGGCAGAAATTGCCAAGCTGGAAAGCAATGGCCGTTTGGTCAGCCCGGAAGGCCTGGCACCGAACTGGGATTAATTTTCCGTATCTTTGCATCAGAGAGGCGCCCAGACGGGCGCCTTTTTTATTGCCCCAGATGTTTGCTGAGAAAGTCGATAAAGCTGCGCAGGCGGTTGCTGACGGCACTGTCGCTGTAATACACCGCATTGATTGGCATGGCGACCGGCAGCGTCTCCTCCACCAAAACAGGCACCAGATCGCCGCGCTCGATGTCTGCGCTAATCATAAAATCGGACAGGCAGGCAATGCCGTTGCCATGCAGGCACAGGTGACGCTGAGTTTCACCACTGTTGGTGGTGAGGCCTGGGGTGATTTCCAACTGCCGACCGTCGGCGCAGGCCAGTGGCCAACGATTCAAACTGGGCAGATCGTTAAAACCGATGCAGCAGTGTTGCGCTAAGTCTTCCACCTTTTGTGGCATGCCATATTGTGCCAAATAGGCAGGGGAGGCCAGCACGCGTCGATAGCTGGTCATCAGTTTGCGTGCCTTCAGGCTGGAGTCGGTCAACTCACCGACGCGGATGGCAATATCCACCTTACGCTCGATCAGGTTAATAAAGTTCTCTGACGACACCAGTGACAGCGACATTTCCGGGTACAGGGCCCTAAATTCCGCCACTAGCGGCGTTAATACGTGCAGCACGACTGGCGTGGCTGCATCGACGCGCAACAGCCCCTGTGGACGCTGACGGCTTTCCATCAGCGCATTCTCCGCCGCGGCCATATCACTCAGTACCTTCTGCACCTGGCGGAAATAGTTTTCCCCCTCCTGCGTCAGGCTGATCTGACGCGTCGTGCGGTTGAGCAGCGTGACTCCGAGCTTGGTTTCCAGCTTTTTGACGGTGCGGCTAACCACCGAATTGGCCTGATCCAGCCGTTCGGCCGCACGACTGAAACTGCCGCTTTCCACCACGGTCACGAAAGTAATCAATTCATCGGAATTCGCTTTCACTGTTGCTCCATTGGCAAAATTCATTTGATATTTTGAGCATTTTTATCATTTAAGCACAGGCCGATAATAGTCGCCATCAACCTGAACGCTATTTGGAGTAAAAAAGATGCCTCTCGCATTACTTGCATTGACCATCAGCGCCTTTGCTATTGGTACTACCGAGTTTGTGATCGTTGGGCTAATCCCGACTATCGCGGAACAACTGGGAGTGACAGTACCGTCCGCCGGGCTGCTGGTTACCATTTATGCTATCGGCGTGGCGATTGGTGCGCCGGTACTGACGGCTTTAACCGGCCGCGTACCGCGCAAGCTGCTGCTGATCAGCCTGATGGTGCTGTTTACCCTCGGCAACCTGTTGGCCTGGCAGTCGCCGAGCTACGAGTCGTTGGTCGTGGCCCGCTTGTTGACCGGCCTGGCCCACGGGGTATTCTTCTCCATCGGCTCTACTATCGCTACCAGCTTGGTTGCGAAAGAGAAAGCCGCCTCGGCGATCGCCATTATGTTCGGCGGCTTGACCGTGGCGTTGGTGACAGGGGTACCCTTGGGGACCTTTATTGGCCAGCATTTTGGCTGGCGTGAAACCTTCCTGGCGGTATCGCTTATTGGCGTGATTGCCACGGTGGCCAGCGTCATCCTGGTACCCAACAACATTAAAAATCAGGCCAGCGCCAGCATTGGCGAGCAGTTTAAAGTGCTGACTCATCCACGCCTGCTGCTGATTTACGCCATCACCGCGCTGGGTTACGGCGGCGTATTCACCACCTTCACCTTCCTGGCGCCAATGATGCAGGAACTGGCGGGGTTCTCCGCCCCCGCGGTCAGTTGGATCCTGCTGGCCTACGGCATTGCGGTAGCGATTGGCAACATTTGGGGCGGAAAATTGGCTGACCGCCATGGTGCCGTCCGTGCTCTCAGCTTTATCTTTGCCGCGCTGGCCGTTTTGCTGCTGGTGTTCCAGTTCACCGCCAGCCATAGCATCGCAGCGCTGATGACGGTGGTGGTGATGGGCGTATTCGCCTTCGGTAACGTACCGGGGCTGCAGGTTTACGTGGTGCAGAAAGCCGAACAGTACACGCCGAATGCGGTAGATGTCGCTTCCGGTCTGAACATCGCAGCTTTCAACGTGGGCATTGCTCTGGGCTCGGTCATCGGCGGTCAGACCGTATCCACGCTGGGCCTGGCGCAAACGCCGTGGATTGGTGCGCTGATCGTGCTGGTGGCTCTGCTGCTGGTGGGGGTTAGCGGGCGTCTGGATAAGAAGTACCGGCAGCAATTGGCTTGATAGCAGCACCTTCCCCTTATCTGGCCCGCAAAATGCGGGCCTTTTCGCATTTATCATCGATCACCGCTAACCTTTACACACATATACTGTCAGAAGATTGAAATCCCTGCACCACGCCCCTATAACTGGAAAGGATATACCCCGTAAAAGCCATGCCGTCAGGTGAGGGCAGGCGTATAATCGATTCAATGTTGGCGGGAATGTCACCGCCAGTTTCATCCTAATGGGAAATAGGCGAATAGCGTGCCGAAACGAACTTATGCAATGAGGTATGTTGCAGGTCAGCCAGTTGAGCGAATTTTCCCTGGCGCCATTAATCAACCGCTGCCGCCCGGGGCTGCATTGCCTACGTCCGGCGCGTTGCGAGTGATGGTGTGGAACATCTTTAAACAGCAACGGGCAGACTGGCTCTCGGTGTTGAAAAGCTATGGCAAGGATGCGCAACTGGTCCTGCTGCAGGAGGCGCAAACCACGCCTGAACTGGTGAGCTTTGCCACGTCAAACTATCTGGCTGCCGATCAGGTGCCGGCTTTTGTATTGCCGCAACACCCTTCGGGCGTGATGACTTTGGCGGCAGCGCATCCGGTGTATTGCTGCCCATTACGCGAACGCGAACCACTGCTGCGGCTGGCCAAATCGGCGTTAATCACCGTTTACCCGTTGTTTAACGGCCAGCTTTTGATGGTCGTAAATATTCATGCGGTGAACTTCAGCCTGGGCGTGGACGTCTACAGTAAGCAACTGGGGCCGATTGGTGAGCAGATTGCCAACCACCACGGGCCGGTGATCATGGCCGGGGATTTTAATGCCTGGAGCCGCAAACGAATCAATGCGCTGTATCAGTTCGCCAGCGATATGGCACTGCGTGAGGTGAACTTCACGGACGATCATCGTCGTAAGGCGTTTGGCCGCCCGCTGGACTTTGTGTTTTATCGCAATATGGGCGTGGCGGAGGCTTCGGTGCTGGTGACCAGCGCGTCAGACCATAATCCGCTGCTGGTGGAGTTTCATCCCGAGGCTGACAAACCGCACTGGTGATTATCGTCCGTATTCAGACAATAAAAAAGCACCCCGAAGGGTGCTTTTTTTGTGCCGAAAATTTAGGTGTCCGGCGACGACTTATCACTGACAAACAGGGTCAATTTCAGACCCGGTTGCAGATTGTTAGCCTTGGCTAGCGTTGAGTTCCAACGCATCACGTCGTTAATATCGACGCCGTGACGACGTGCAATACTGGCCAGCGAATCACCTTTGCGAACCTGATAGGTGATACTGCTGTTACTGCCGGTGTTGCTGGCCACTTGCAGGGTTTGCCCAACTTTTAAGGTGCTCTTGGCACGTAAGTTGTTCCAACTCTGCAAATCGCTGGACTTAATATTCAACCGCTTGGCAATGCCCGATACCGTGTCGCCGGAGCGAACCTTATACGAGCTACCGCCTGTCAAACCGCTATTCTTCGCCAACTGAGTGGTTGGCTGAGTCACTGCGATCTGGCCATCGGCCAACGAGTCTTTCAGCTGATCGGCATGACCTTTGGGAACCATAATGTAATGGGGCCCGTTGGGTGCCGTAACGCCTTTTTTGTAGCCTGGGTTATAAGCTTTCATCTTGGTGATTGAAAGCCCAGCCATCTCAGCCGCCTGAGTTAACTGTATTTGCTGCCCAACATCGATACGCGCCAGTGCACGGGTATTATCAGTCTTCGGAAGATTGATACCGTACTTCTTGCTGTTTTTAATGATGTCGCTCAGCGCCAGCATTTTCGGAACATAAATTGACGTTTCACGCGGAAGCGACAATGCCCAGAAATTGGTTGGCTTACCCTGGCGTTTATTCGCCTTAACCGCTTGCATGACACGGCCTTCACCACTGTTATAAGCGGCAACGGTCAGTAACCAGTCACCGTTAAACATGCGGTTCAAATACTGCATCATATCAAGCGCAGCAGTCGTCGAGGCGACGACATCACGTCGCCCGTCATACCACTGGTTGTTTTTCAAACCATAATTGCGACCCGTTTGCGGCACGATTTGCCATAGCCCTGCGGCGTTGGCACTTGACGTGGCGTGTGGGTCAAAAGCGCTCTCCACTATGGGTAGCAGTACCAGTTCCATCGGCATATTGCGTTTCTTAATCTGCCCGACTATCCAGTACATGTACGGCTCTGCCCGTAATGTTACATCGTGGAGATAGCTCTTACTTTTTAGGTACTTTCTTTTTTGATCACGGATCCGGGAATTTTCCGGAACCTCCATCTTCAGCTCGTCGCTAATGAAGTTCCACAGGTTCTGTTGCGCGGCACCACTATTGTTATCTAGCCACCGCGCCGAGCTCGCTCGACCATTCGCTGTGTACTCTCCTGCTTCACTCTCTTGACCTGCCGAAGACAAACTCTGTGCATGCTGTTCTGGGGCCGGTGCGTCCTGCCTGGACGACTGGCACCCCACTAGCAAGACTGAGGCGAGAAATATCGCTTTAGCCTTCATGTGTGTGTCAATGTAGTTGCTTAAAAGACGAGCAATCATACTTTGCTTCGTCAAATAACACAACTAAAAGCTCAGAAGTTGTCTTTTCGCAGGCGTAATTCGGAAAAAACCGAATGAAGGTGCTGTGGTGGCGAGTGAAAGCCTAATTTTCTTTGTAAATCAGTGTCATGACAGCGTAAAAATAGGTTAATTTTACGCTCTAATTGTAGCTGAGTGGGGACGCTAGGCAGGCCTTTTGCCCGTAACGCTTCAACTTGTTGCTGATATGTTTCAATTCCTCGATCTTCCGGCAAAATAGCCCGCGCAAACTTAAGATTTGAAAGTGTATATTCATGCGCGCAACAAATTAAGGTGTTATCGGGAAGTTGCGCGAGTTGTTGAAATGAGTCGTACATTTGTTCTGCGGTCCCTTCAAACAGCCTGCCGCAGCCGGCAGAAAAAATAGTGTCTCCGCAGAAAAGATAAGGGGCGCTATAGAATGCAATATGGCCCAAGGTATGTCCGGGAACCGCGATTACGGCGAATTTTCGGCCATCGATCTCGAGGGTTTCTCCGTCATGAACGATGTGGTTGGCGCCTTTGTCGGCAGTTTCCTGTGGCCCATAGACCTTCAGCCCAGGATAGCGTGCCACAATTTGCGCTACGCCACCGACGTGATCGTGATGATGGTGGGTCAACAGAATCGCGTCAGGCGTCAAATTCAGGCGTTCCAGCGCATCAAGTACCGGCTGTGCCTCACCGGGATCGACAATGATGCCGTGCCCCTGCTGGTTATCTAACAACCAAATGTAATTGTCCTGGAAGGCGGGAATACTGATAAGATTCATCTTGGACCTCTCGTTGGCAACGGCTTGAAAGAAGATAATAAATCATGAAACCAGCCCATACTCTACAAAAGCTCGCCAGCCCACAGTCTTGGGCCGAGTTGCCGTGGGGGGAATACTATCGTGAGGCGCTAGAGCGGCAGTTGCAACCCTGGTGGCCGAAGCTGTTTGGTTTCCACCTGCTTAAAATCGGTAATCTCAGCGCCAGTCTGGCAACGGATAAATGCGCCATTTCCCACCAGGTCAACGTCAGCCTGGAAGGCGATAACCTGCAGGTGGTCGCAGATGCTTACCAATTGCCCTTCGCCGCCAAGTCGGTAGATGCCTGTTTGCTGGCACACACGCTATCCTATGCTGACGATCCGCACCGCATGCTGCGTGAAGTCGATCGCGTGTTGATCGACGACGGCTGGCTGGTGATCAGCAGCTTCAACCCGTTCAGTCTGTTGGGGTTGGGGAAACTGGTGCCAGGGTTACGTCGCCGCCAGCCTTACGTGAGCCGGATGTTTACTCAAATGCGCCTGCTGGACTGGCTGAGCCTGTTGAATTATGAGGTGTTGCATCAGTCGCGTTTTCACGTGCTGCCGTGGCAGCGTAAGGGCGGGAAGTTTTTGTGCACCCATTTACCGGCGCTGGGGTGTATGAGCGTGATTGTGGCGCGTAAGCGCACTTTGCCGTTGACGCCAACGCCGATGAAGTTCGGGGCGCGAAAGCCTTCTCTCAGCCGCGCCGTCGGCGCGACCAAGAGTTATCGCAAGCAGCCTTAGTTTTCCGGTTTGTAACCCACGTCTTCCTGCGTTGGATTGCCGGCCGCCTCGCGTGCCAGTACGTCGCAGCGTTCGTTTTCCGGATGGCCGGCGTGGCCCTTGACCCATTCCCATTTGACGGTGTGGCGCTGAATGGCCAGGTCCAGACGCTGCCAAAGATCGACATTCTTGACCGGCTTTTTGTCGGCGGTCTTCCAGCCACGCTTTTTCCAGTTATGGATCCAACTGGTAATGCCCTGGCGCACATATTGGCTGTCGGTGCTGAGGATCACTTCGCAAGGCGTGGTCAGCGCTTCCAATGCGACAATCGCCGCCATCATCTCCATGCGATTGTTGGTGGTCAGGCGGAAGCCCGCGCTAAAAGTTTTTTCCGTCTGCTTATAGCGCAGTATGGCGCCGTAACCACCGGGACCCGGGTTGCCAAGGCAGGAGCCGTCGGTGAAAATTTCTACCTGTTTAAGCATCTCTGGTAGACTCTTCCTATCAGTTTTATAAAAGCCAAGTCTGACATAAACGAACGCTGTGAGCACTGCAATATGATCACTACAACCACCAGACAGATTGTCCTCGATACCGAAACCACCGGTATGAACAAGCTCGGGGTGCATTACGAAGGCCATCGCATCATTGAAATTGGTGCGGTCGAGGTCATTAACCGTCGCCCGACCGGTCGCCACTACCATGTCTACATCAAGCCGGACCGGCTGGTGGATCCGGAGGCCTATGGGGTTCACGGCATCAGCGACGAGTTCCTGGCGGATAAACCGACGTTCGACCAAATTGCCGATGAGTTTATCGACTTTATCCGCGGCGGTGAGTTAGTTATCCATAATGCGGCGTTCGACATCGGCTTTATGGATCACGAATTCCGCATGCTGCAGCAAGGCATTCCGAAGACCGATACCTTCTGCACCATCACCGACAGCCTGTTAATGGCGCGTCGCCTGTTCCCGGGCAAGCGCAACAACCTCGATGCCCTGTGCAGTCGTTATGAGATAGACAACAGCAAGCGTACGCTGCACGGCGCATTGCTCGATGCCGAGATCCTGGCGGAAGTCTATCTGGCGATGACCGGCGGTCAGACGTCAATGGCCTTCCAGATGGAAGGGGATACGCAAAACAACAATTCGACGCAGGACATTCAGCGCATTGTGCGTCCGGCAACGGCAATGAAAGTGGTCTACGCCAGCGATGAAGAAGTGATGGCCCATGAGGCGCGTCTGGATTTGGTGGCGAAAAAGGGCGGCAGTTGCCTGTGGCGTGCGGAAGCGGAATAACGGTATTTTCGCCGTAAATAAACCGGGCGTTATCACCTTTGGGTTCCGTTAGCTGAAAAACTGTGCAAACGGTTCATTTGGTAAGAAAAAGGCATTGACGACATAGTGGCTCAACCGTAATATGCGCCTCGTTCCTCTCGCAAGAGAAGAACGGCGCGGAGCGGTAGTTCAGTTGGTTAGAATACCTGCCTGTCACGCAGGGGGTCGCGGGTTCGAGCCCCGTCCGTTCCGCCAACATTTAGAAGCCCTGAGTTAGCAATAACTCAGGGCTTCGTTGTTTTTAATCTTTGCTCAATTGCGTTTTGGCGAAGGTCACCGCCTGATTGGCTGCCCACTCCCGGCGAGCAATGATCCGATAACAGCCCCCACCCAACGCTGCCCCGATAAACCAACTGAAGTTAGCCACCTGATGCAAACTCGGTGTGAAGCTGATCGCCAACCCGATAATCACTGAGGGTACCAGTGCCCAAATCGCATTCGGATTGAAGCCGTTTTTATACCAGTAACGGCCGCCTGGTGTGGCATTGTACAGGTCGTCGACGTGCAGTTCACCGCGTTTGATAATGTAGAAATCCACCAACAGAATGCCGAACAATGGGCCGATAAAGGCCGCTAATACGTCCAGCGTGTAGTGAATCAGCTCGGGTGACTGGAACAGATTCCAGGGGGTCAACAGGAACGAGCCGACGGCGGCAATCATCCCGCCGGTACGGAAGCTGATCTTCTGCGGCGAACAGTTGGAAAAATCAAAGGCCGGTGAGACAAAGTTGGCCACGATATTGATGCCGATGGTGGCGACGATCATCGTCAGCAACCCAAGGGCCACGGCGATATCGCTGTCGAGGCGGGTGACGGTTTCGATCGGATCGGTGATCAGCTGCCCGAAAAGCGGCAGGGTGCCGGAAACGATCACCACGGTGACCAACGAAAACAGCAGGTAGTTGAAGGGTAAACCCCAGCGATTACCGCGCTGTACCTCAGCAAAACTTTTGCCGTAGCGGGTAAAGTCGCCGAAGTTAAGCAGCGGGCCGGAGAAGTAAGAAACCACCAGCGCGGTGGCGGTCAGCATCAGCCAGCCCTGCTCGCCGGCACTCAGGTTTTTGCTCGCCAGAGTAAGGGAGAGATTAGAGAAACCGACTCGGTATACAATCCAGCCTGCCAGTGCGAACATCACCACGTAAACCGCCGGCCCGGCGATGTCGATAAAACGCTTAATCGCCTGCATACCGTGCCAAAACACCATCGCTTGCAGCAGCCACATGGTGATGTAACAAACCCAGCCAAGCTGCGACAGCCCAAGAAAATGCGGCTGGGTCATCGGTTCCAGCGACGGGAAGAATTTCAGCAGTGTGAGCATCAGCGCGTTGGAGGCCAGATAGGTTTGGATGCCATACCAGGCGAAGGCGATCATGCCGCGGATCACCGCCGGGATATTGGCGCCGAACACGCCAAACGCCTGGCGGCTTAATACGGCGTAGGGCACGCCGCCGAGCTGGCTGGGCTTGGCCACCAGGTTAGCGCAAAACTGCACGATGCAAATCCCCACCAGCAGGCAAATCAGGACCTGCCAGCTCGACAGGCCGAGGGCGAAGAAGCTGGCGGCCACCACATAGCCGCCCATGCTGTGTACATCGGACATCCAGAAAGAAAAAATGTTGTACCAGCTCCAGTTCTGGTCGCGCGTTGGTGCCAGATCGTCGTTGCACAGCTTGGGACTGTAGTTTTCATTAGGGTTTGGCATAAATCGTGCTCCTCTCAAGAACGTCACCCGGATGTTGTTATCTGTTTTTTGGCAAAGGTTGCTGAGAGGGCTTTTGCAGGATCCAGGCCAGACTTTTCTTTTTTGTATACAAAATATCTTCATCTTGTATACGATTTGACTATTCAAGGGGACGGGGAGCAGAAAAATGGTCGGCACGACGATCGGTACCAACGCCGCGTGGCATGGGCAACAGGCCACTTATTTCATTGAAGATAAAGACGATCATATTTACAACTCGTTGGTGAAAGCCATTGTCGAACATCGCTTGCTGCCCGGCAGCAAATTGCCGGAAGAAGCCTTGGCCGAGACCTTCGGCGTAAGCCGAACCGGGATCCGTCGGGTGCTGCAGCGCCTTGCCGCAGTGCAATTGGTGACCCAACTGCCCAAACGTGGTGCACAGGTCGCTACGCCCGGGCAGGACGAGGCAACCCAGGTATTCCAGACGCGCAAGATGCTGGAATGCACCAACCTGCCGCAGGTGCTTGCCCACTGCGACGAAAATCATCTGCTGGCGATGGAAGAGATCGTGGCGCAGGAACAGCAGGCGCACCGCGATCAGGACGGCGCTGCGGCGATCCGCCTGTCTGCCGCGTTTCACGTTCAACTGCAGGCTATCGCCGGTAATCAGGTGCTGACCGAAATGGTGTCGCAGCTCACTTTGCGATCGTCGCTGGCGATTGCCGTTTATGGTTCACCCTGGCAGCAGGGATGTCGCTGCCACGATCACAGCGATTTGCTGGCGTTGTTGAGGGGGAAAGACAGCGCGGCCCTGGCAGATCATATGGTCCGCCATTTTGACGATATTGTGGCGAATTTACGGTTTAACCACGACGCGAATGAAACGCCGGATTTCGCCCATATTTTTGCCGACGCCGATCCGCGGGAGACGCTATGACAACTCGCTGCATTATTCAGGTCATCAATCCGAACACCAGCCAGGCAATGACCGAAACCATCGCCGCTGCGGCGCGTGCGGTGGCTGCGCCGGGCACCGAAATCCTGGCGGTCTGCCCGCAGGAAGGGGCGCCATCGATAGAGGGACATTTTGACGAAGCCATTGCTGCCATTGGCGTTTTGCAGCAGGTGAAAGCCGGCCGAGAAGCCGGTGTGAGCGGTCATGTCATTGCTTGCTTTGGCGATCCGGGTTTGCTGGCCGCGCGTGAACTGGCCGACAAGCCGGTGGTCGGTATCGCCGAGGCGGCAATGCACATGGCGACGCTGGTGGCGACGCGTTTTTCCATTGTTACCACGCTGCCGCGCACGTTGGTCATTGCAAGGCATTTACTGCATCAATACGGTTTTGAGCGGCACTGTGCGGCGCTGCATGCGATTGATCTGCCGGTGTTGGCGCTGGAGGACGGCAGCGGTCGGGCTCAGCAAAAAGTGCGTGAGCAGTGCATCCAGGCTAAACAACGGGATGGCAGCGGGGCGATTGTGCTTGGCTGCGGCGGCATGGCCGATTTGGCGCGCGAACTGACGTTGGAATTGGGGATCCCGGTAATCGACGGCGTCAGCGCTGCGGTAAAAATGATCGAGTCGCTAAGCGCGCTCGGTCTGAGCACCAGCAAGCACGGCGATCTGGATTTTCCGCGAGCAAAACCTTTGTCCGGCATGTTCAGTCATTTTAACGGGTGATCGGTAAGGGGAAACAACGATGAGTGATTTCGCGTTCAATAAAGATTATCCCCGTGATTTGATCGGCTACGCCGGTCGTCCGCCGCATGCTCGTTGGCCTGGTCAGGCGCGCATCGCGGTGCAGTTTGTCCTCAATTATGAGGAAGGGGCTGAAAACAACGTGCTGCATGGCGACGCCGGCTCCGAACAGTTTCTTTCCGATATCATTGGTGCGGCCAGCTATCCAGAACGGCATATGTCGATGGATTCCCTTTACGAATATGGTTCACGCGCCGGGTTCTGGCGCATCCACGATGAGTTTCAGCGTCGCAGCCTGCCATTGACGGTGTTTGGCGTGGCGATGGCGCTGGCGCGTAACCCGCAGGTGGTCGAAGCGATTAAAAACGCCGGTTACGATGTGGTCAGCCACGGCTGGCGCTGGATCCACTATCAGCAGATGGATGAAGTGACCGAACGGCAGCACATGCAGCAGGCGATGACGGTATTGCGGGATCTGTTCGGCCAGGCACCGCTCGGTTGGTATACCGGGCGGGACAGTCCCAATACCCGTCGTTTGGTGGTAGAGCACGGTGGCTTGCAATACGACAGCGACTATTACGGAGACGATTTACCGTTCTGGACCGAGGTGCAGTGCGCCAATGGTGAAACAAAGCCGCACCTGATCGTACCCTATACTCTCGAGGCCAACGATATGCGCTTTGCCTCGCCACAGGGGTTTAACACCGGCGAGCAGTTCTTTACCTATCTGAAAGACAGCTTCGACGTGCTGTATGCCGAAGGCGAGGAGTCGCCGAAGATGCTGTCGATCGGCATGCACTGCCGTTTATTGGGCCGTCCGGGCAAGTTTCGCGCGCTGCAGCGATTCCTGGACTATATCGAGCTATACGATCGGGTTTGGGTATGTCGACGCCAGGATATTGCTGACCACTGGCTGGCACAGCATCCTTTTAAGAAGTAAAAAAGGGCCGATGTGGCCCTTTTCGTTATGTTTGAGCGCAGGATTCACTCCTGCATGGATCAGAACAGTACGGAGTAGTTCAGACCAAAGGTACGGCCGCGGCCTTTATAGCTGTAAAGCTCGGGCGAGCCGTAGGTCGGGCTATAGAGAATGGGTGCGCGCTGGCCCCAAACGGTGGTGTATTCCTTATCCAGCAGGTTTTCTACGCTGAAGCTGAGTTTACCCACCGGCAACGCGTAGCTGCCGAGGAAATCGATGGTGTTGTAGCCATCAATTTTACGTCCCTGGGTAGAGCCTGCCTTGGTGTAATCGCCGTCATCCGATACGTCGAAAGTCTGCTGTGACTGCAGGCGCAGGTTCCAGTCGCCCGGCGCCCAGCCGACATAGGCAGTCACTTTGGATGGGCTGGCGGTATCCACTACCAGCTTTTTCCATTCGCCGTTGACCTTGGTCTCGGAGCGGATGAAGTTAAAGTTGGTGCCCGCACTCCAGTCGCTGTCTTCGAAGAAGTAATCGACCGCGCCTTCCATCCCGTAAATACGGCGTTTGTCCGAGTTGACGTTAATGGTCATGTCGGTTTTGTTGATCGAAATACTCTTATCGGACAGGGAGTAGTAGCCGGCAATCTGCGTGCGCAGGTTATCGCCGGTGTAACGCCAGCCAAGTTCGTAGGAGTTAACCTTAATGCCTTCCAGCTTGGAGTCGCCAACGTTGACGCTTTTGTTCAACTGGTAGTGGCCGTTGTTCAGCGCATAGGTACCGTTGCCGTAATATTTGCCCGGATCCGGGATCTCGTAACCCTGCGAGAAGTTGATCCAGGTCTGCTGACGTTCGGTCAGGTGTGCCAACAGGCCGGCGTTGAACAGGGCGTTGTTGTAGTCCGTTTTCCCGCCCGGGATAGCATCAGCCGAGGTGGCGGCGCCGGTAGCGATAGCCTGCTGCTGGTTGTAGCCGACGAAGTCATCAATCTTGTTTTCGGTGTACTGGTAGCGCACGCCGCCGCTCAGGGTAAAGATAGGGTTGATGTCGTAGCTTGCCTGCAGGAAGGACGCCAGGTTGGTGGTGCTGTAGCCTGGGTAGCGGCCGGTGTTATAGGCGTTTTGCAGGTCCATACCGCCAGACTGCTGCGCTTTCGCCAGATCGAAGAACTGCTGGTTGGAGTTGAACGTCTCATGCTCGGCGTCGATGCCGTAGGTTAACGTCAGGGCCTCGATCGGCTTACTGTTCAGCGTCAGCTTGCCGCCGTAAAAGTCGGTTTTTTGCTGGGAAGCACCGATGCTGCTGACGTAATAATTCGGGGCTTTGCCCGCCAGCGTCGGGAACGGATAGAAGGTCAGCGACTCATCACGATAGTAGACCTGCGCTACCAGATCCTGGCCGAGGAAATCGGTGTTGGAGTACTGCAGGTTGATCAGGTGGCGTTCGGTGCCTGGAATACGATCCGAATTGAGATTGCCGCTGTTGTACGCCTTGGCGCTGCCGGTCACCGCGGCGAAATTTTCCCCCAGGAACAGGCCGTGGTCGCCATCGGACTGGCTTTTGTAATACTGAGTGGTCAACTGCAACTGCTGGTGGTCATCGATATTGATGGTGCCGGTGCCCATCACGTCGAGGCGATCGGAATATTGCAGGCCAGTCTGAGTATTATCAATCAGGACTTCGTTGCCCTTGCCGTCATACCAGCCACCGTAGCGCTGATAGGAGACCGACAACCGGCCCGAGGCGTTGTCGTTGCCGCCGCTGACCGCTGCCGCTACGTTCTCGTCGTGGTCGGTGTGGCCGCCAAAGCCGGTTTTACCGCCGATCTGCAGTTCAACCTGCTGCTCTTTCTGGCCTTTTTTGGTAACGATGTTGATCAAGCCGCCGGTGCTGCCGCCGCCGTACAGCGAGGTAGCACCGGAGATCACTTCAATGTGATCGATATTAAAGGGATCGATCGAATCCAACTGGCGACTGTCGCTGCGCGATGAGTTCAAACGTACGCCGTCGATCATCACCATCATTGAGCGGCCGCGCAGGTTCATGCCGTAGTTGGTACGCCCCTGACCGCTGACGTCCATGCCCGGGATCAACTGCGCCAGCATGTCCTTGATCTCTTTACCGCCCTGGACTTGCTGCTCAATTTCCTGGCTCTCAATCACCCAGGTGGTCTGCGCCATTTCTGCCACTGTACGGTGCGTACGGCTGGCGGAAACCACCATTTGCTCTTCGCTTTTTTGTTCTTCTGCCCAGGCCGTAGGGGCGAGCATCGCCAGCAGGCAAGGGTTTAATACCCAGAGGTGTTTGCGTTTCATCGTTATTTTCCAGAGTGTCCCATATTGGTGTGTAGTTAAAACTCGGTGTAATTGAGCATGACGTGCTCGGCGCGGGACGGAATACCCGGCTGCCGACTACGCCATTGGATCACAGCCGGGGTGGACGTTAAATCGAACTGGTCGCGTCCTAAAGCCCGGTTGAGAATGCGTGCCGAACGCCAGGCCATCAGGCTGAGCTGGGGTTCAGCGATGCCGTGGCTGTGCATGCCGGCATTAACGGCAAACAGGCAGTTTTCCTTGGGGCCTTCCCACTCCAGGCTGAAGTCGGGGGCTACGCGGAACTGCTCATCGGCGGTGGTCAGCAGGCGATCGTCCAGCGGTTCGAGGAACGCCGGGCGATCCTGCTGATAGCCGGTGGCGAAAATCACCACGTCGGTGTCGAAGGTTTCTTTACCCTGATCAAGATGGTGATGGGTAACCAACTGCCAGCCATCGCCTGCGGCCTGGATTGCTGCCAGCGAGCGGCTTGGCAGCAGGTGCGCCCAGGGCTTTTCGCGCAACACTTCAAACTGGTGATACATCGCGCGATAAATAGCCAGCAGCGAATCGCTTGTGATGCCGTCAGAGGTCATCTTCTGCTCGGTCAGCATGCGCTGCTTGGCACCGTCGTTCAGGCCATAGAAGCTGTCAACGTAGTCCGGCGTGAAGTACTCGTTGGCGAAAGCGGCTTCATCCAGCGCGTTATAGTTATTGCGGCGCGAGATCCAATTCAGTTGCGCAGGCTGCCCCCATTCGGCGCGGAAGATGTTCAGGAACAGGTCTGCACCGCTCTGGCCGCCACCGACGATGGTGACGCGTTTTCCGGCCAGGTTCGGGTTGCGCATCGTCATTTCGCTGGCATGGAAGCAGCGATCGTTTTGCTCGGTAACGCAGTCCGGCAGTTTGATGCGTTTGCCTATGCCCAGGCAGACGTGGCGCGCCCGGTAAGTCGCACGCTGGGTAGTGACGACGAATTGGCGCTGCTGGTCGTCAAAATCGACGCTCTGAATATCCTGACTGAACTCCAGCGACTTCAGCCCGTTGGCGGCCCAGTCGAGGTAGTCGGCGAACTCTTCGCGCGACACCGTACGCAGCTCGGTGGTCAGGAATCGATAAAACTTCTTCCTTTTCACCAGGTAGTTAAGAAAGCTGTAGGGATTGGTTGGCGATACCGCGCTGACCAGATCTTTCAGGAAGCTGGTCTGCATATGGCAATCCGGCACCATCATGCCGGGATGCCAGGAAAAGTGCGGCTTGCGTTCGAGGAATTTACTGTTAAAACCGGCAACTTCACTGCCGAGTGCGGCAATGCTGAGGTTGAACGGGCCGATACCAATGCCGATGAAATCCAGGGGCTGATTCATTGGGCAAACTCCTTGGTGACCAAGTAAAGAGGGTTATCCAGATCCTGCAGATAGTTTGGCAACATGCGGCTGCCGCCATCCTGCTCTGAGTAGGTGAGTTTTACCGGGTTGAGCACCACGCGAATAATTTGTGGTTTGAAAAGATCAAACAACGCAAAGCGTTCCGCCATGTCCGGATGCTGTGCCATATAGCCTTTCAGCACCTGTGCCAGCAGTAGATAGAAGCGGGTTTCACTGACCCCACAGGCCTTCATCAGCGGCGAGATAAAGCGCAGCACGGTGACGAAATGCCCGGTTTGCAAATCATGAATCAAATAGTCGGCGGACAGGCGCACGGTGACGTCTCTCACCACTTTCGGCAGTGATGTCGCTTCGGGGAAGTCCTGATCCACCAGACGCATATCGCCCTGGAAGTCTTTCAACAGCACGCGCTGCGGCACATGATCTTTCATCACCAGCGTGATGTTTTGCCCATGGGCGATCAGCGCTACGCCGTAGCGGCACATCAGGTGGTACATCGGCACCACCACCACCCTGAACATCTGCTGCAGCCAGGCTTCAGCGCTCAGGCCGGAACGGGCGATATAGGCGGCAATCAGAGGCTGGCCGTGGTTGTCGGTTTCCATCAGCGTCGCCATCAAGATGGCCTGTTCGCCTTCCTGCAGGTAGCAAGAGGGGTTTTCACGCCAGATCACCCCCAGCATTTCCTGGTAGCGATAAGGCGCTTTGGCCAAAGAGGCGTAGGTCGGGTGGGTCATATAGCCTGCCGCCGGCTCGCCGAGGATCTCGGCACCGCTGGCGCTCAGCGTATCGTCCTCGGTAAAAATCTGCTGCAGCCAACGGGAAGCGGCCGGCCCGGCGCTGATGTACTTGCCCGGAATGCCTCGATAGCACGAGGTGTTGTAAATGGTCAGCGGTAGCTTGATGTCGAAAGCGGAACGGCGGCTGATGTTGGTCAGCGTGCGCAACGATTGCTGCGCCAGATAGCTGTCGCCGAATTCACCCAGTTCCACCAGATCCCCTTCGGCCAACTGCGGCAGGAAGTGCAAAGCGATCTTTTGCTGCCACTGCCACGGGTGCAGCGGGACCGGGATCCAGTCATGGGTCAGCTTCAGTTCGCGCCAGCGGCGATCGAAGCGTTGGCGTTCGGCACTGTCCATCGCGCTGTTAAGCAGGTTATCCAGTGAATATTCTTCGTCGGCGCACCAGACAAAGCTGCCGCGTTTAGCCGCCACCCAGTGCAGTTGGAACTGCCCCTGGTATTCGGGCGCGTACTGATGCAGCGCGGTCAGGCCCCAGCCACGACGGCCTTTATTGAAGATAAACTTGGGATGTCCGGCCAACAGGCACTGCAGCGCGTCAGCGTCGAGGGCAATCAAATCCTGTGCGCTCATGCCGTGACGGGCGGACAGCAACTGCATATCGCCGCGCAGCGTGGCGTACAAATCCTCCAGATGTTCGGCAACCTGCGCATCGTCCATTTTCAACACCTGAGCCAGTTGGCGCAGCGTTTGGTCGGCGGCTAACGGCGATTGATCGCAGGTCAGCGTTGCCGGATCGATGTGCAGCCAACCCCAAATGCCGCGTTCGGCGCTGAAGCTATACTGAGCGTCGCCCAGCAGAATGCGCCATTGCTCGCCGTGTTGTTCGGCCTGCAGCGTGCGTTCATACTCCAGCTCTGCGAGGATCTTGGCGATCATCTGACGGTTTACGCGCTGCCAGTCGGCGTAATCTACGGTGTTCATACTGAAGCCCCCCGGAAGAATTCATCACGCTGATTCATGATCAAACGCGAGCGCTTATGCGGGAAATCGAACTCTTTGACTGTGTGGTAGCCGGCTGTCGGCAGGTGACGGAACAGTCGCTGGTTATCCGCGCGCGGTTCGGCGACCACGCGCGTGGTGCGCGGTTCATCCAGATACAGATAATGCGTCAGGCCGCGTAGCCAACTGCGGATGTATTGCGCGCCGCGGCAGTCTTCTTCACCGACCAGCATGTGCAGCCCGCGGTCGAACGGCTGCCAACGGTAGTGGCGACCGATGCGATCTTCCGGAGCCCAATAGACTTCGAAATAGCCGAACGGGCGATCGTCAAAGCACCCCAGCAACGGATAGCAGTAGCTGGAGTCCAACTGACGCTGCAGGTAGGCGGCCTGGGTTTCGAGCGGGCCACTCATTTCCCAGAAGGCATCCACGCGCGGTGAATTCATCCAGCGGGTGAACTGCTCGGCGTCGTGTGCCACTTCCGGCAGGCGGAAGCTCAGGGTTCGCTTGAGCTGCGGATCGTAACGGCGATACACCTCGCCGCTGGGGCGTGCGGGGCGCTGTGGGAACCACAGGCTACGCTCGGCGTCATACTGCATTTTCCCGGACGCGGAGTGGCGCTCGGCACCGAGCCACAGCGGTAACTGATAAAAGGTTTCGCGTGCCAGATAGTCACTGCTGGCTAACGCGAACAGCGCCTGTGCCTGCGGTTCTTCGCACCATTGCGCATAGGGCAAGGTGACACCGCTGAGCTGCGGTGCCGCCACCAGCAACTGGTCCAGCGCCTGCACCAGCCAGTCCTGCGGCAGTGGCCCCGGATAGTGCAACACCGCGCTACCGTCCAGGCCCAGACTGAGTTGCAGCGCCTTTCCCAGCTGCTCGCAGCAAAAACCGTTGCCGGCATGCGTCAGTTTGGCTTGCGGCATCATTGAGCGGCTCCCTGGCGCAGCGGGTTGACGAAGTCGAAATAAATCACCGCCGGATCGACGATGGTGTTTTCGTTGTGGTCATGCAGATAACAGAAGAAGTTGCCTTTGCAGTTCCAGTGGCTGCTGTCGAGGACGTAGTCCAGACACAGGGTGTTTTTGGCGTTGGCACGCAGACCACTCAGCGCATCGCGCACCCGGGCCATCAGCTGTTCTTCAGTGTCGAAGCCGGCCGCGGCTAACGCCGCAGTGACCGCCAGGCTGGAGTTCACCAGCAGGTAGTAAGGGAAGTAACGCAGTAACTGCTGTTCGCTGAAGCGGTTTTCCGCCTCGGCCTCGCCAATTTCTTCTAACCACGGCCCGGCATCGCGGGTAAAGCCGCTGCCCTGACAGTCGCGATACAGCATGCCGATCGGCAGATCCTGCTGCATTTCCACCAGAATATTTTGTTGGTGGGCCAGCAGCACCAGCCCGTAATCGGCTTCGGTGCTGAACAGCGGCAGTAAGACGTGTTGGCAGTAAGCATCCAGCCAGGTATGAGCGGCCTGTTGAACCGGCAGATTCAGTCTGGCGGCTAAACGCCGCACCGCCGCTGCCAGCAGACTGTCACCGCCGTCCGGTGCGGCCTGGGTCAGGGTTACCAGCACATTGGTCTGGCTTTCCGGCTGCTCAAACAGCAGGTTATCGCGCAGTGCCATCAGGCTTTCTTCCTGAATCGTCCCGTCCGCAGCGCGCAGCCCGGCCCAGCCGTCTTCCTGCATCACGCGGAAGGTGGGATAACGTGCCTGCAGTTGCTGCCAACGTGGCGTTTGCGCCAAACGAGCCAAACGGATGCCGCGCTTCACTTCTTTTACCGACAGGGTACGCACCGAGTTGGTCAGGCGCACGCTGAGGGAGAATTTAATCATGTCGCGATTGCTGGCGCTGTACAGCGAGCGGGAAGAGCTGGTTGGCAGCCAACGCTCGCCGGCTTCGCCCAGATCGCTGAGCAATCCCTGGGTCACCAGTTCCTGGCACCAGGTCTGCGTCAGCAAATGGTCGGCCTGCCACGGATGCATCGGCAACAGCCAGACGTCATCGGTAAAATGCGCCAGCAGTTGCGGTGCGCTTTCGGCGGCAAAACGCTGCAGGCGCTGCTGCAACGTCAGGTTCAGGCTGTCGCCGCACAGGTGATTTTTATCGACGGCAAACCAGCGAAGCGGGAAACGGGCGCCAAAATCTGGCAGGTAACGGCGCGCCTGCTGTTCGTCGAAAGGTTCATGGGATTTGGGCGCCGGGTGGAAGGCGTGGCCTACCAACAGCCCCTGTTCCGCCTGAGCGAAGTTGAGCGGCTTGTCGCGCAGCGTCGGCCAGTCCAGGCGAACCGCGATTGCCTGTTGGGTATTGTCATGACTCTCCAGTACGCGCTGGCGGAAACGGGTAACGACCTCATCCGGCAGTTCCCCCTTCACCGACGGTTTTTCCAGCAACAGGGTCACCAGTTGCTCCACGCTCAGCGCAACACCAGCGCCGTCGTCTTGCTGATGCAAGCGGGCAGGGAACAGATACTGGTGATGTTGGGTGGGGGAGGTGTGACGTAAAGTGATGCGGATAGCCTGAGAAGGCGAAAGTGGAATATGAAGCTGCGGATACTGTTGGTTGTTGGCCGCCGGAACGATTTGCCAGTCCCGGGTTTCACGCATCAACGCGTTGAGAAAACATTGCGCAGCCACGTCGGTCGTCGCGGTTTCAAACTGGATTGTCATGATCCCATTTCACTATTGAATCAATTGAGAATGATTCTTATATCAATAATATTTATTGTTATCAATCGTCGTATGATACAATTTTTCAATGAATTGAACATAACCTTATAATTTTATTAACGGTAAATTTACGTTTGATGCATATTTCATCTTCCCCTAAATCACCGCCAATAGCGAATACGTCTCCTTCCAACTGGCCGCTGGCGTTGTGCGCCGGGCTGCTGGGTATCGGGCAAAACGGCCTGCTGGTGGCGTTACCGGTGCTGGTCAGCATGACCCAGCTGTCGCTTTCAGTCTGGGCCGGGCTATTGACGCTCGGCTCGATGCTGTTTTTGGTGGGGTCACCCTGGTGGGGCAGGCAGTCTGAAATTCGCGGCTGCAAGTTCGTGGTAACCATGGCGTTAGCAGGGTATTTGTTCAGTTTTGCTTTACTGGCATTGGCGGTTTGGGGGTTGGCGGCTGGCTGGCTTTCATCGACGCTGGGGCTGGGCGGCCTGATTGCGGCACGCATTATCTACGGGCTGACGGTGTCCGGCATGGTGCCAGCGAGCCAGACCTGGGCGCTACAGCGTGCCGGCTATGAACAGCGTATGTCGGCGCTGGCGACCATCAGTTCCGGGCTGAGCTGCGGGCGACTGTTGGGGCCGCTGTGCGCCGCGCTGGCGTTGTCGATTCATCCGATGGCGCCGCTGTGGTTGATGGCGCTTGCGCCATTGATCGCCCTATTGGTGGTGTGCCGCCAGCATAACGATCCACCGCTGCCGCCGGTTGCCCATCAGCAAAACCGACTTCGCCTCAATATGGTGCCTTACCTGCTGTGCGCACTGTTGCTGGCCGCGTCGGTCAGCTTGATGCAATTGGGATTGGCACCGCATTTGACCGGTTTATTCAGTCATTCCGCCACTACCGTCAGTCATCACGTGGCGGTGTTGCTGAGCGTGGCGGCGGCCTGTACGCTGTTGGCTCAGTTTCTGGTGGTGCGCCCGCAGCGTTTTAGCGCGTCGCAGCTGCTGCTGATTGCCGCCGTGCTGATGATAGTGGGACTGGGCCTGATGTGCGCTCAGCCTTTGGCACTGTTCTATGTCGGTTGCGCACTGGCTTCTTTTGGCGCTGCCATGGCGACGCCGGGTTATCAACTGATGTTGAACGATAAATTGTCTACCGGCAAAGGGTCGGGGGCCATTGCTACCAGCCATACGCTGGGTTACGGCCTGAGCGCATTGATGGTGCCGGTGGTGGCCAAATTTTATGGTGAGTCGCAGCTGATTGCGGCGGCTTTGACGATGGCGGTTCTGCTGGGGGGCATCAGCGGCTGGCTGTGGCGCCAGCACCGCATCAGTGCAAATTCTGCGGGAGAGTAACAAGTATGTCCGGCGCATCAAGCTACAGAATTTTTGATATCACACTGAAAATAAAAGAAAACGTATCACCTTCCTTGCTGCGTTGCGTTTTCGAGGGGCCGGATGTCCATCGCATGAAGCTGGAGGCGCCGGATCAGCGCATCAAACTGTTGTTTCCGGCCGAAGAGGGGCAGATCCTGCGTTTGGAAAACAGCGACGACTGGTATCGCGACTATATGGCGATACCGAAAGATCAACGCCCGGTGATGCGCACCTATACGCTGCGGGCGCTGCGTGCCGAACAGAATCAAATGGACGTCGAGTTTGTGCTGCATGGTGTGAACGGCCCGGCCTCGGCGTGGGCGACCCATGCCAAACCGGGGGATGTTATTCAAACCGTAGCCCCCAATGCCGATTTTGACGGTGACAGCGGCGGTTACGAATGGGTTCCCCCGAGCGAGCTGCAGCAGGCGCTGTTAATCGCCGACGAGACGGCGGTACCGGCGGCGGTAGGCATTCTGGAACAGCTGGCGCAGCGGGCCAATCCGCCGCGGGTACAGGCTTTCTTCGAGGTTCCTGTGGCGGGCGACTGCCTGAACATGGATCGCTTCCCATTCGCCGAGGTCTATTGGCTGCCGCGTGACGTCGGGCATCAGCAGATGCACGGTACGCTGCTGGTGGAGTCGGTGCGCCAACGGGTAAATATTCCCGAATCGGCGCGGACGCAAGCGCAGTCGCTGGCGGAAAACAGTTTGGGCGGCGATCTGCTGTGGGAACGAGCCGAAGGGGCGAAAAGCTTCTACGCCTGGGTTGCGGCAGAGTCTTCCGCGGTGAAGGCGCTACGCCGTTATCTGATTGGCGAACGCGATCTCGATCGCTCCACCGTTAACTTTATGGCGTACTGGTGTTGAGGGACCCGGTCAGTAACTGGCTTCACTTTGATGGCGCACTGCCAGCAGTACAGCGGTGCTGCCATCAAAATGATACAGGGCAATAATATAACCGCTGTTGCCGAAATCGATCGGCCATTCCCTAAATTCAATTGCCATATCTTCAATGGGCCGACCGGCCTGAGGATGATGGGCCAGGATATTGATGCTGCTACGAATGGATGCCACGGCCTTTTGCGCAGCGCTTCGCGCTTTTCTTCTCGCTCGACGTATTCACGGATAGCCTCGCGCATAATCCAGTGCGCACTTCGCTGACGCGTGGCCGCGATTTGTTGCACCCGTTGCTTGAGCTCATCATCAATTTTTATCGATGTAGCCGTAGTCATAAGTAGCCTCAGTTAGCTAAAGGTAATACCTCTGACGACTATAAGGCTCAACATGCCAGACTATCCATTTTTTGTGCGCCGGGTTTGCCTTAAGCCATCAAGCTCACGTGCGCGGCGACGATGCGCCAACCGCAGGGCAACTTGACCCAGGTTTGCATCTGGCGGCCAACGCTTTCGCTGCCGGGGCGGCGGAATTCGGTACTGGCGACGGCCATATCGTCACCGTAGGTGGTGATAACGGTGTTCTCCAATAGGCGATCCAACCCTTTGGAAGGACGCTGTTGGCGGAAGTCACGGATCTGATCGATGCCGTACAAATTCTCCGTCGCGCCGTAACGGACGGTACGACCATCGTGCCAAAACAACTCATCCAGCACCTCAATATCATTGCCGATCAGCGCCTGTTCGTAACGATAAAAGGCGGCGTTCACCTCTGCCAGCACCGCTGGACGATCGATATACTCACTTTTCATCATTTAGTCCTGTTTTCCCGGTAAAACACATCTTGCCACGCCACGTTGTTCCAGCGCATAGGCGGCACGCAGTGCCAGATCCTCTCGCCAGGGGGGGGCAATCAGCTGCAGGCCTATCGGCAGGCCAGAGTCGGTTTTCAGCGGCACCGTCACTACCGGCAGGCCGAGGAAAGAGACCGGCTGCGTCAGCATGCCCATACTGGCGCGGATCGGCAGATCCGTGCCGTTGATATGCATGGTTTCCTGGCCGATCGGCGTGGCGCTGCAGGGCGTTGCGGGGGCGATGAGGATGTCCCAGCGTTCGAACAGCGGCAGCGCCTGTTGCTGAAAATGGGTACGAAAGCGCTGCGCCTGCACATACCAGGCGGAGGGCAGCATGGCACCGGCCAGCAGGCGTTCACGCGACAGCGGCTCAAAGCGGTTTGGCTGGCTGCGCAACAGCGGCAGATACTGATTGCCCCCCTCGGCGGCGCTGATGATGAACGCTGCCGACCGGGCCAATTCGGCCTGCGGAAATTCAACTTCAGCCACGGCCTCCAGTGCCTGCGCAGCCTGTCTTACAGCGGTTTTAGCATCATCGTTGCACCATTGCTGAAAATATCCGCCCAGCACCGCGCAGCGCAGGCCTTGTTGGCCACGGGGCAATAGCGATTCGGTTTGCGTGACCGGTTTATCCGCCTGAAAACGGTCTTCAATATCCGTGCCCTGCATCACGTCATACACCGTTGCCAGATCTCGCACCCGGCGGGCAAAGGGGCCGAGATGATCCAGACTGGCGACGAATGGCTGACTACCGCTGCGCGACAGACGGCCAAAGGTTGGCTTCAGCCCAAAGATGCCGCACAGTGACGCGGGTACGCGTATTGACCCATTGGTGTCGCTGCCGAGGGAAAATGTCACCAGACCGGCGGCGACCGCCGCTGCCGAACCGCCTGAGGAGCCACCGGCAATACGCGTGGTGTCATGCGGGTTATGCGTCGCGCCGTAGTGGCTGTTTTCGGTGGTAAAACCGTACGCATAGGCGTCCATATTCAGCATGCCGGACAGCAAGGCACCTTGGCTGGCTAGTTTGCCGATCGCCCAGGCGTCCTGTTTGGCCGGCGGGTTATCGCTGAACAGACTGGCCCCCGCCAGGGTGGTTTCGCCGGTGACGTCGAACAGGTTTTTTACCGCGTAAGGGATCGCCGCCAGGCTCGGCAATGGAAGGCCTTTGGCACGTGCGCGATCGAGGTGATCGGCTTCGCTCAACATGCGTTCGCGCGTGATGTGGGTATAGGCGTTCAGCGCCGGATCCCGTGCGTCAATATTCTCTAACGTCTGTTGGGCAATCTCACGTGCAGAAATCGCACCTTGCTTCAGGGCCGCGCGGATCTCGGCGATCGATAGGGCACTTAACGAATTCATGCGCGATACACCCCTGCGATCTCCAGGCGTGGATCGAGCGGGAAGGCCATCAAGGGTTCCGCCAGTGCAGCAATGCGATTGAACTGGGTCAGCAGTTCCTGACGGCGCGCGTCATCCATTTCCAGCGCCAGTATCGCTTCCATTTGGCTGATATAGGCCGCCCAGTCGACGACAGGTTGGTTTTTCATTTTACTTCTCCCCAATAAAAATGGCGGCTAGAAGCCGGCGGCACTGCCGTTGCTGCGGGGATCGAAAGCCCCTTCAAGCATGCCGTTAGTATGGCGAACAATGGCGCCGGCATGGCCGACCGCTTCGCTAAAGTCCGGTAACAACTCCACGTCGTGGCCCCGTTGGCGCAGGTAGTCGACGGTTTCCGCGCTAAAGCGACCTTCTAGCTTCAGCGAGTCAGAGCTTTCACCCCAGGTGCGGCCCAGCAGCCAGCGCGGCGCGCTGATCGCCTGCTGCAGCGGCAGGCCCTGCACCACATGGCGAACAAACACCGCCGCCTGGGTTTGCGGCTGGCCGTCGCCGCCCATGGAGCCATACACCAACGTGCGTCCGTCATACAGGCGAGCCGCCGCGGGGTTCAGAGTGTGGAAAGGCTGTTTGCCTGGCGCCAGTGCCAGCAGATGGGCGGCATCCAGGCTGAAGGACGCACCGCGGTTTTGCCACAGCACGCCACTTTGCGGCAATACCACACCGCTGCCGAATTCGTGGTAAATGCTTTGGATAAAGGACACCGCCAGACCGCTGCTGTCCATCACGCCCATCCAGACGGTATCGCCCGGCCCCTTGCCTTTGCCCCAGGCCGCGGCATGCTCAGGATCGATATGCTTGGCCAGCGTATCCAGGCGTTCGATCGCCAGGAGTGCCTGCGGATCCTGCGTCATTTGGCGTGGATCGGTGATGAATTGGTCACGCAGACCGAAAGCCAGCTTGGTGGCCTCGACGATGCCATGCACCACTGCGCCTTCGCTTTTGCTGGCCAGGGGCAGGCGATCGGTCAAACCGAGGATTGCCAGCGACACCAGGCCTTGAGTCGGTGGGGTGAGGTTGAAGACTTCACCTTTCTGATGCTCAAGTCGCAAAGGCGTGCGCCGACGCGGCCGATAATCCGCCAGATCTTGGGCGGTGAGCGGCATGCCCAGCCGGGCCATATCGGCCGCCATGCTTTGCGCCAGTCGGCCGCGATAGAAGCTGTCCAACCCCTCTTCGGCCAGGGCAATCAGGGTATCCGCTAACCGTGGCTGGCAGAAACGCTGTCCGGCAAGGGGGATTTCCCCCTGCGGTAAATAAGTGCGGGCAAAATGTTCCACATCCGCCAGTTCATGATATTTGCTGCGTGTGGCGGCCTCCTGCGAGGCGGTAACCGGAATGCCGTCCGCCGCATAGCGAATGGCATCGGCCAGCAGACGCGGTAGCGGCAGCTGTTCGCCGCCCAGCTCGCCGGAATAGTCTAGCGCTTCACGCCAGCCGCCAACGGTGCCGGCAACGGTCAGCGCCGCCCTGGGGCCGCGATGCGGGATGTGGCTTTCACCGGCGTAAAAATCCAGCGTGGCTAAGGAACCGGCAGCGCCGCTGGCGTCGATCGCCACCGGATCGCCCTGTGGCGGCACAATCAGCCAGAAGCCGTCACCGCCCAGGCCATTCATGTGCGGATAAACCACGGCGATAGTCGCGGCGGCGGCGACCATGGCTTCGATGGCGTTACCCCCTTCACGCAGAACCGCCAGCGCGCTTTCGCTGGCGAGGTGGTGAGGCGTGACGGCCATGCCCAATGGCGCGGTATTGCTGTTAATCATTTCTTGGCCCTTGTTTGAGGTCAGCTTCTGTCTCAAAGACAAGCAAGAGGCGTTCCATGTTTTCTTCGGTGGTAATAAACGCTTGCCAGCGGGTAGATTGGCCGTGCTATGTTCCGCTGAAACAAAGGTTACAAGCAGGAGCAGCAATGAAGCAGATCGATGAACGCCTGCGCGGGGAATATTCGCAGCTTACGCCGCAGGAACAGCGGGTAGCCGATTTTATTTTCGATCACTTTGACGACCTGATCAGCTACAACAGCGCCGAGTTGGCGCGCCTGAGCGGCATATCCAAAGCTACCGTCAGCCGCCTGTTCAAACGCCTGGGCTACCCAAGCTACCGTGCAATGCGTGATGAACTGCGCACCCTGCGCCAGAGCGGTATGCCGCTGACGGATAATCGTGATGCGGTGCAGGGCAACACCCTGTTGGCGCGGCACTACAAGCAGGAAATGGCCAACCTTACTCAGTGGGTGAACCATATTGACGCCGGCCAGTTCAATGCGGTGATCGCCGCCCTGGTGCAGGCTCGGCGTGTGGTACTGATGGGGTTTCGCAACAGTTATCCGATTGCCATGCACCTGCGCCAGCAACTGATGCAGGTACGTGAGCAGGTGTTATTGATGCCGCAGCCCGGGCAAACGCTGGCGGAAGAGCTGGTCGATTTGGACCACGGGGACGTGGCGGTAGTTGTGGCTTTTCGCCGCCGGCCGCGTCAGTTGCGGGCCTTGCTGACGCAGTTGCAGATTCAGCAGGTTCCGACGCTGCTGGTGTGCGAACCGCAGGCGCAGTCGCTGATCCCACTGGCGAACTGGCATCTGGCGGCGCCGCTGGATAGCGTTTCCGCCTTTGACAGCTATTCCGCCGCCATGAGCCTGGCCAATCTGCTCAGCAATGCCTTGCTGCATGAGACGCTGACGCAAGGACGCCAACGGATCCATCAGATCGCCGATCTGTATGGCGATCTGGATGAGTTGGAACAGCGCTAATTTCCGCGCCATTTTGGTGCCTTCGCACTTTGATGGTGCGCATTTTTCTCCGTGATATCCCTTCCTCCTGCCACAGTCATGGCAGGGGAGTTTCCTCTTAGCCCCCTAACTCAAAGACAGCAAAGGTTAAGCTGGTTGACGCTCTCGATTGGCACATTAGTTGCAAAGTGATAATCAAAGAATCTTTTGTTTCATCATTTCACCATCGGGGATAGTCTATGAACTTCAAGAAAATCGGGGTAGCGGCGTTAGGGGCGGTGCTGTTGATGGCGCAGGCCACGTCGGTGATGGCGGATCAACTACAAGAAATCCAGCAGCGCGGCGTGTTGCGGGTAGCGGTACCGCAAGACTTCCCGCCGTTTGGCTCGGTAGGCACCGATCTGCAGCCGCAGGGATATGACATCGATATGGCGCAGTATCTGGCCGACAAGATGAAACTTAAGTTGCAGCTGGTGCCGGTCACCAGTGCCAACCGCGTTCCTTATCTACAGACTAACAAAGTGGATTTGGTGATTTCCAGCCTGGGCAAAAATCCTGAACGCGAAAAGGCCATCGCTTTCAGCCGTGCCTATGCGCCGTTCTTCCTGGGGGTGTTTGGCCCTAAAGACACCGCGTTGAGCGATGCCGCTCAATTGGAAGGCAAGACCGTTGGCGTGACGCGCGGGGCGGTTGAAGACATGGTGTTGAGCGACACTGCGCCGAAGGGCGCGCAGATCAAACGCTACGAAGACAACAACACCACGCTGTCGGCCTACCTGTCCGGTCAGGTGCAATACATTGCTACCGGCAATCTGGTGGTGAGCGCTCTGGCGCGACAGAACCCGACCAAAGCGCCGGTGGCCAAGTTTATGTTGAAGGATTCGCCATGCTTCGTCGGCCTGCGTCTGGGCGAACCGGCGCTGAAAGCCAAAGTGGATGAATTGATTGAACAAGCGCTGAAAGACAACACCCTGAATGGGCTGTCGGAAAAATGGCTGAAAGCGCCGCTGCCCGCCCATCTTGGCGCGTAACGGGAGCACCCGATGACCTATCAGCTAAATTTTCCCGCGCTGTGGCCCTATCTGCCGGAGCTGTTGGCCGGTTTGCTAACCACGATTGAGTTGACGGCACTGGCCACCCTGATGGGCGTTGCGCTGGGGATTTTCGGGGCGGCGATCCGCAGCGGCAAAGCCAACCTGTTTAGCCGTGCCTGGGGGATTTACGTCGAGGTGGTGCGCAACACGCCGTTCGTGGTGCAGCTGTTCTTCATCGTCTTTGGTCTGCCGAGCCTGGGGTGTAAGCTGACCGCCGGGCAGGCGGCTCTGTTGGCGATGGTGATTAATCTGGGCGCCTACAGCACTGAAATTATACGCGCAGGCATTCAGGTGACGCCGAAAGGGCAGTGGGAGGCCGGGCGGGTGCTGGGCTTTAGCCGCAGCCAGACATTTTTGCGCATCGTGTTACCGCCTTCGCTGCAGCGCATTTACCCGGCGTTGGTCAGCCAGTGCATTATCGTCATGCTGGGCTCGTCGGTGGTGTCGCAGGTGTCGTTCGAAGAATTGACCTTTGCCGCCAACCTGATCCAGTCGCGCACCTTCCTCAGTTTTGAGGTGTATTTAGTGACGGCGTTGTTCTACCTGCTGCTATCGATACTGATGCGCCAACTGTTGCTGGCCGCCGGCCGCCGCTTTTTAGGGAGCCAGAACTGATGCTGACTTTTACCGACTGGGACATTGTGCGCAACCTGCTGCTGGCCGTGCGCTGGACGCTGTTGCTGTCGCTGACGGCGTTCTTTGGCGGCACACTGGTGACGCTGCCGCTGTTATTGCTGCGCCTGAGCAAGCGCCGGTGGGCGCTGCGTTTTGTCCGCTGTTATTCAGAGCTGTTTCAAGGCACGCCACTGCTGATGCAGCTGTTCCTGGCCTTCTTTGGGCTGGCGCTGTTCGGCATTGATGTTAGCCCCTGGGCCGCTGCGGCACTGGCACTGACGCTGTTTACCAGCGCTTTTCTGGTGGATATCTGGTCCGGCAGCATCGCCGCGTTGCCCAAAGGCCAATGGGAAGCGTCGCGCTGTCTTGGGCTGAGCTTCGGCCAGACCCTGGTGCGGGTGGTGGTGCCACAGGCGGTTCGCATTGCCATTGCACCGACCGTCGGTTTTTCAGTTCAGGTGATCAAGGGCACCGCGTTGGCGTCGATCATTGGTTTTGTCGAACTGACCAAGGCAGGCACCATGTTAAACAACGTCACTTATCAACCCTTTAAAGTGTTCGGCCTGGTCGCGCTGGGCTATTTCCTGATGTGTTACCCGCTGTCGCGCTACAGCCATTATCTGGAGAGGAAGTTCCATGCCGCTCATCACAATTAATCAGGTTCAAAAATATTACGGCCAGAACCACGTGCTGAAGGGCGTGGATCTGGATATCGATATGGGCCAGGTGATTTCGATTATCGGCCGTAGCGGGTCGGGCAAGAGCACCCTGTTGCGCTGCATCAACGGGCTCGAGGGGTACCAGGAAGGCAGCATCAAACTGGGTGGCATGACCATCACCGACCGTGATTCGCAGGCGCGTGAGATCAGTCGCTCCATTGGCATGGTGTTCCAGAACTTCAATCTATTTCCCCATATGACCGCGTTGGAAAACGTGATGTTGGCACCGCGTCGGGTGCTGAAGAAAAGCCCGGCGGAATGCCGCGAGCTGGCGGAAGAGATGCTGAACAAGGTTGGGCTGGGTGAGCGGATGCATTATTCCCCGGCTAACCTTTCCGGGGGGCAGCAGCAGCGGGTGGCGATCGCCCGGGCGCTGGCGATGAAACCGAAGGTGTTGTTGTGCGACGAAATCACCTCGGCGCTGGATCCTGAGCTGGTGGGCGAGGTGCTGAAAGTCCTGGAGCAGTTGGCCAAAGAGGGTATGACGCTGATTCTGGTGACCCATGAAATGAACTTTGCCCGTGAGGTCGGTGACCGGGTGGTGTTTATGCACCAGGGCAAAGTGTGGGAGCAAGGCGACAGCCGCACGCTGTTCGCCAATCCGCAAACGCAGGAATTGAAACAGTTTATTGCTTCAGTTCGCGGCCTGTCCGAGGCGTGATATGCCATGAGGCGCGTGCTGCGTTCTGAGTTTACTGAGTTATTAAGCTGGTAAGGAATTAACATGTTGGATATTACCCAGTTCGATCAGATTAACCCACCTGCCCGTCTGCTGATGGGGCCAGGGCCGATCAACGCCGATCCGCGCGTGCTGCGTGCCATGTCTAGCCAGTTGATTGGGCAGTATGATCCGGCAATGACCGGCTACATGAATCAGGTTATGGAGCTGTATCGCGCGCTGTTTCGTACCGAAAACCGCTGGACGATGCTGATCGACGGCACCTCCCGTTCGGGCATCGAAGCGATGCTGGTCTCCTCCATCCGCCCCGGCGACAAAGTGCTGGTGCCGGTGTTTGGCCGTTTTGGCCATTTGCTGTGTGAAATTGCCCGCCGCTGTCGTGCCGAAGTGCACACCCTCGAGGCGCCGTGGGGGGAAGTGTTCAGTGCCGATCAGATTGAAGATGCGATCAAGAAGGTGCGTCCGCGTCTGCTGTTGACGGTGCAGGGAGACACTTCGACCACCATGCTGCAGCCGCTGGATCAACTGGGGGATATCTGCCGCCGCCACGGCGTATTGTTTTATACCGACGCGACTGCATCCTTCGCAGGTAACCCGCTGGAAACCGATGCCTGGGGGCTGGACGCGGTATCCGCAGGCCTGCAGAAATGTCTGGGTGGTCCGTCCGGCAGTTCGCCGGTCACCCTAAGCCCGCAGTTCGAAGAGATCGTCCGCCGTCGCAAGTGCGTGGAGCAGGGGATCCGCACTGCCGATCATGCCGACGGCGACGATGAGATGATCTACTCCAACTATTTTGATCTCGGCATGATCATGGATTACTGGGGCCCCGAGCGTCTGAATCACCACACCGAAGCCACCAGCATGTTGTTCGCCGCGCGCGAATGTGCCCGGGTGATCCTGGAAGAGGGGCTGGATAACACCATCGCTCGCCACAGGCTGCACGGCGCGGCGATGCTGGCCGGCATTCAGGGCATGGGGCTTGAGGTGTTCGGCGATCTCGATAACCGCATGAACAACGTGTTGGGGGTGGTGATCCCGCCGCAGGTGCATGGCGAACAGGTGCGGCAGATGATGCTCAATGATTTTGCCATCGAGATCGGCACTTCGTTTGGCCCGCTGCAGGGCAAGATTTGGCGTATCGGCACCATGGGCTATAACGCGCGTAAAGACTGTGTGCTGCAAACCTTGACTGCGCTGGAAGCGGTGCTGAACCGTCTGGGTTTCGCCAGCAAGCAGGGGGAAGCGCTGCAGGCGGCCTGGAACACCTACGACGACGGGAGCCGGTGATGGCGTTGCGGTTAACCGTCCAGGAGGCGGAACAGGCGGCCGCACGGGTGATGGCGCGTTGCGACGCGCTGGCGGCGATCAGCGCTACGCCAGGCCAGCTGACGCGGGTTTATCTGTCGCCGGAGCATCGGCGCGCCAACCTGTTGGTAGGCGACTGGATGCGCAGTATCGGTATGCGGGTCTGGCAGGACGCCGTTGGCAATGTTTGTGGCCGCTACGAAGGTCAAACGCCAGGTGCGCCCGCGCTGTTACTCGGTTCGCATTTGGATACGGTGCGCAATGCCGGCCGTTATGACGGCATGCTCGGCGTATTGACCGCCTTGGAGGTGGTGGCGCATTTGCATCAGCAGCAGCGGCGTCTGCCGGTGGCGGTTGAAGTGATTGGCTTTGCCGATGAAGAAGGGACGCGATTTAGCGTCGCCCTGCTGGGCAGCCGGGGCATTACCGGCCAGTGGCCAGCCGAGTGGTTGGCGCGTACTGATGCCGAGGGCACCAGCGTGGCGCAGGCGTTGCGCGAGTTTGGCCTGGATCCGGAGGCGGTGGTTGAGGCGCGGCGAGCACCAGGTGATATCTGCGCTTATCTGGAATTGCACATTGAACAAGGGCCTTGTCTGGAGGCCGCCGATCTGGCTCTGGGCGTGGTGACGGCGATTAACGGCGCGCGTCGACTCCATTGCACCTTTAGCGGCGAGGCAGGCCATGCAGGCACCGTGCCGATGGGGCAACGCAAAGACGCCTTGGCGGCCGCGGCAGAGTGGATGGTGGCGGTTGAAGCAATAACCCGTACCCGCGATGAACATTTGGTGGCGACTGTCGGCTGTATCGAAAGTCTTCCGGGGGCGGTCAACGTCATTCCCGGTGAGGTGAAACTGTCGCTGGACGTTCGCGGCCCGCAAGATGGCCCGCTGGCGGCATTGCTTACGCAGCTGTTGGAACGTGCACAGGAGATCTGCGCACGTCGCGGATTAGGTTTTGCCAGCGAAGAGTTTTATCGCATAAACGCAACGGAATGTGATACAGATTTGCAGCAACGTTGGCAGCAGAGCGTGGCGGCGGTGCAGGGGCGCAGCATGGCTTTGCCCAGCGGTGCCGGGCATGACGCGATTGCCGTGGCGGCTTGCTGGCCGGTGGGCATGCTGTTTGTCCGTTGCGATCGCGGCATCAGCCATCATCCGGCCGAAGCCGTAAGCCAGGCCGATGTGGCGCTGGCTATTCAGGCCTACTGCCAGACGGTGGCCAGTTGGGAGAACACCGATGAACCTGCAGCAGTTTAATCAATTGCCCGTGGCGGAAGCCGAGCGTTTACTGCGGCCCTGCGTGAACATTGCGAGCTGGATAGCTTCAGTGATTGCGGCCCGGCCGTTCAGCAGCAGCGATGCCGCGTTGGCGGTGGCCTGGCAGGCGGCGCAGCGTTGGCGACCTGAAGAGGTCAGCCAGGCATTGGCACAGCACCCGCGCATTGGCGAACGTGTCGCAGGCCAGGGGAAAGAAGCGCAGTTATCCAAGCGTGAACAGTCGGCGGTCAATGCCCGGGAGCCGGAATTGGCCCAAGCGCTGCTGGTGGGCAACCGGCGTTATGAACAGCAATTTGGCCAGGTGTTTTTGATCCGTGCCGCCGGCCGAGATGGGCGAGCCATTCTGAGTGAGCTGGAACGACGCTTGAACAACGACGTGGAGCAGGAACGGCAGGAAACCGCCGAACAGCTGCGCGAAATCGTGATGCTGCGTTTTAAGGAGTTACTGAGCGATGAGTAATATCAGCACCCATATTTTGGATACCTCTCTGGGTAAACCGGCGGCAAAGGTGCGAGTCTGGCTGGAGCGGGAACAGCAGGGGCAATGGCGGGCGATAGCCGAAGGCACCACCGATGCCGATGGCCGCGCCCGTGAGCTAACGCCGGATGAGCTGCCCGCGGGGCATTACCGCCTACATGCCGACGTGGGCGGTTACTTTACCGCAGACAATCGTGAAACGTTATACGCCACGGCGATCATCGATTTTGTCATCAAGGATGCGGCGCAGCATTACCATTTACCGCTGCTCATCAGCCCGTATTCCTATTCAACCTACCGGGGCAGCTAAACGCCCTTAGCGGTTAACCCGCATTGACGAGGTATCTATGGCTCTGTCTCAGGATAAGGGCGCGGCTTCGTGCTGCCCGGAAGATGAAAAATTGCCGCTGGCAAAAACCTTCGCCTACGGCCTGCAGCATATTCTGACCATGTATGGCGGCATCATAGCGCCGCCATTGATCATAGGTTCTGCCGCAGGGTTAGACGCCGCGCAAATTGGCCTGCTGGTGACGGCAGCGCTGTTTGTCAGCGGTTTGGCGACGTTATTGCAAACGCTTGGTGCGCCGGGTTTCGGCTCTCGTTTGCCGTTGGTGCAGGGCGTTTCCTTTGCGGGAGTCGCGACTATGGTGACCATAGTCACTGGCGACGGCGGGTTGCCTGCGGTGTTTGGTGCGGTGATCGCGGCGTCGTTGATTGGGTTACTGATCGCGCCGTTTTTCTCGCAGATTATTCGCTATTTCCCGCCGGTGGTGACCGGTACCGTGGTGACGGTGATTGGGCTGTCGCTGATGCCGGTGGCGGTACGCTGGGCGATGGGGGGCAACGCCAAGGCCGCAGATTGGGGATCAACCGGAAATATTGGCCTGGCGGCTTTCACACTTGCGGTTATTTTGTTGCTGAACAAGGTGGGTTCCCCGGCGTTAAAACGGTTATCGGTGCTGCTGGCGATGGCTGTCGGCTGTGTGGCGGCCGCGTGGGTGGGTAAGCTGAGCTTCGCTGCCGTAGGCCACGGGCCTTGGCTGGCATTCCCCGCGCCTTTTGCCTACGGTTGGCCAACCTTCGAACTGAGCGCAGTGCTATCCATGCTGTTGATCGTACTGGTATTACTTACGGAAACCACCGCCGGGCTGATGGCCGTCGGTGAAATTGTCGGTTCGCCGGTGAATGCGCGCCGTATCGCCAACGGGTTGCGTGCCGATATGTTGTCCAGCGCCCTGTCGCCGGTATTCAACTCGTTTCCGCAAAGCTCGTTTGCCCAGAATATCGGGCTGGTGGCGATCACCGGCGTGAAGAGCCGCTTTGTGGTCAGCGCCGGCGGGACGATTCTGGTGCTGCTGGGGCTGTTGCCGGTCCTGGGGCGACTGGTGGCCTGCATTCCGCTGCCGGTCTTGGGCGGCGCGGGTGTGGTGCTGTTCGGCTCGGTGGCCGCCAGCGGCATCCGCACTCTGGCCAAGGTTGAGTATAAGGACAACATGAATCTGGTGGTGGTAGCGACGGCGATTGCCTTCGGCATGATCCCTATCGTGATGCCGACCTTTTACGATCAGTTTCCGAACTGGGTGCGTACTTTGCTGCATTCGGGCATCAGTGCCTCGTGCCTGGTGGCGTTGTTGCTGAACCTGTTGTTTAACCGCATTGGGGGGACAGAAGAAAAAGCGGCGGAAGAAGAGCTTTCCTGAAGCAACGGGCGCGGTGTACCGGTACCGCGCCCGAAATGCTTAATCGTGGCGCAGGAAACTGTCGGCATCCCGCCAGGCCGGGAAGGCACTGCGATAGCTTTGCAGGGTTTCCAGCGACAGTTCCGCGTCAAGCCTTGCGGCAATGCCGGGTTCCGCCTGCGCCAGCGTTTCGCCCTGCGGGCTAAGGATCAGGCTGTCACCGCTGTAGTTCAGACCGTTGCCGTCTTCGCCGACGCGGTTGCAGCCGGCCACGTAGACCTGATTCTCAATGGCCCGTGCCGCCAGCAACGTTTGCCAGTGTTTGCTGCGCGGTGCCGGCCAATTGGCGACGTACAGCGCCAGATCGTAATCCTGCTGATAGCGAGACCAGACAGGAAAACGCAGGTCGTAACAGATTTGCGGCAGGATGCGCCAGCCGCGCCATTCGAAGATTTCACGCCGTTTGCCTGCCTGATAGTGCAGGTGTTCACCCGCCATGCGGAACAAGTGGCGCTTATCGTAGGCATGCACCCGGCCGTTAGGCTCCACCAGCAGGAAACGGTTAACCGCGCCCTCGGCGGTTTTCAGCGCCACGCTGCCGCCAACCAGCGCGTTGTTTTTGTTCGCCCAACCGTGCAGCCAGTCAATCACCTGCTGTTCCGGCAGCGCACTTTCCCCGGCATCCATGGCAAAACCGGTAGTAAACATCTCCGGCAATACGATCAGATCGCGGCCGCTTAAGGGGGCCAGCAAGGCGTCAAAATGTTGCAGATTGGCTTGGCCATCTCGCCACACCAGGGGTTGCTGCAACAGGGTAATTTTTAAAGTCGACATAACCGCTCCGCAGCTGCATCCAGCGTGGCATCCTGTTTAGCGAAGCACAGCCGGATCAATTTATGAGGGAAAGGATCGGCACAGAAGACCGACAGCGGGATCGCCGCCACGCCTACGTGCTCGGTTAACCAATGACAGAATGCCACGTCGTCCAGATCCGAGACCGCGCTGTAATCCGCCAGTAAGAAGTATGTCCCTTCGCAGGGTAAAATTTCCAGTCGGCTACTGGACAGCGCCTGCACGAAACGGTCGCGCTTGGCGCGGTAAAACGCAGATAGCTGCTGCCAGTGTTCCGGTTCGCTGCGCAGCATATCGGCCAGCGCCAACTGTGCCGGGGTGTTAACCGAGAAGGTCAGGTACTGGTGTACCTTGCGCACTTCCGCACTCAGCGCTGCCGGGGCGACGCAATAACCCACTTTCCAGCCGGTCATGTGGAAGGTTTTGCCGAAGGATGACACCGCAATGGCGCGTTGGCGCAGCTGCGGGTGGGCCAGCACGCTGGCATGCCCCCCTTTGGCGAAACAAATGTGCTCATAGACTTCATCGCTGAGCACATAGATTTCACGCTCGCTAATGGCATGCCACAGCTGTTGCATATCTTCCGCCTGCCAGGCGGTGGCGGAAGGGTTGTGCGGCGTATTGAGGATCACCAGGCGGGTGCGTGGCGACAATAATTCTTCGAACTGTCGCCAATCGACGCTAAAGGCCGGCGGCTGCAGTGCAATGCGTTTCAGCGTACCGCCGGACAAGGTGACCGCCGGCGCATAGCTGTCATAGCTGGGATCGAAGCAAATTACTTCATCTCCCGGACGCACCAACGCGCTGATGGCGGCGAACAGCGCTTCGGTAGCCCCAGCCGTGACGGTAACTTCGGTGGTCGCGTCCGGCAGCCAGCCATACAGCGCCGCCGTTTTCTCGGCGATGGCTTCGCGCAGAGACGCGACGCCGGTCATCGGTGCATATTGGTTTGCGCCCTGGCTGACATGCCAGGTCAGACGCTCTTTCAGGTAGTCCGGGCCATCGAAATCGGGGAAACCCTGAGACAGGTTGATTGCCTGATGCTGCGCTGCCAGCGCGCTCATCTGGGTGAAAATGGTGGTGCCCAGAGCGGGCAGTTTGCTTTCGGGAATCAATGCTGAAGTGCTCATAGCAGGCTAATACTCCTGGCGCTTATGTTGCCGTCAATATAACACGATGTTAGTATTTGGCAATCAAGACGCTTAGATGGCTAAATGAAGAAAAAATCTAATCATTAATCAAATCATTCTAAGCTTCACCTGCTGGACGGCCTTACTAACCGGGAAACGATAATGACCGAAAATCCGCAACTTACAGCGCTGTTGTCTGCCTGTCACTGGATTGGCGAAAAGGGCTGGTGCCCGGCGACCGGCGGCAACATGTCGCTGCGTCTTGATGACCGACACTGTCTGGTGAGCGAATCCGGCAAGGATAAAGGCAGCCTGAGCGAATCGGATTTCCTGCTGGTGGAAACCGCCACCAACCATGTGCCGAGTGGCCGCACACCCTCGGCGGAAACCGGCCTGCATACCTTGATTTACCGGCTGTACCCGCAGATTGGCGCGGTGTTGCATACGCATTCGGTGAATGCGACAGTGTTGTCACGCGTTGAATCCAGTGAGCGTTTGGTGTTGCAGGGCTATGAGATGCAAAAATCTCTCGCCGGGCAGAGCTCTCATCTGGATACCGTAGCGATCCCCATTTTCGACAACGATCAGGACATTCCGCGCTTGGCCGCACGCGTCGCGGCCTATGCCGAAGTGACGCCATTGCAGTACGGTTTTCTGGTGCGGGGTCACGGCCTGTATTGCTGGGGCCGCCAGGTTGCGGAGGCTCGTCGTCACCTTGAAGGGCTGGAATTCTTGTTCCAGTGCGAACTGCAACGCCGTTTACTGGAGGCAAAATGATCCGCGCCATCGTTACTGACATTGAAGGTACCACCAGCGATATCCGCTTTGTTCATCAGGTGCTGTTTCCCTATGCGCGTGAACGTTTGGCACCGTTTATCCGTCAGCACCAGGCAGAGGCTGAGGTGGCTGCGCCGCTGGCTGCCCTGCGTCATGAGATTGATCAACCACAGGCGGATATTGAGCAACTTATTGCCGCGCTCTACCGTTTTATGGACGAAGATCGCAAATCCACCGCGCTGAAGGCACTGCAAGGCATCATCTGGCGCAGTGGTTACCACAACGGTGATTTCCGCGGGCATTTATACCCTGAAGTGGCCGGGCAACTGAGCGCCTGGCAGCAGCAGGGGCTGAAGCTATACGTTTACTCTTCCGGCTCGGTGGAAGCGCAGAAACTGCTGTTCGGCAACAGTGATGCCGGCGATCTGCAGCCATTGTTCAGCGGGTATTTCGATACCCACGTCGGGGCCAAGCGTGAAACCGCTTCGTACCGCAATATTGCCAATGAAATCGGTATCACCGCTGACGAGCTGCTGTTCCTTTCCGATATTCATCAAGAGCTGGATGCCGCGCGAGCCGCCGGTTGGCACACCTGTCAGCTGATCCGCGACGACGCCGATGCGCAGAGCCGGCACCCGCAGGTTAACCGTTTTGATCACATCGATTTAGGGGAGTTTGCCTCATGAGTGGATTGACGATTTTCAGCGATAAAGAGCCGCAGCAGCCGCTGTGGCAGAGCCGCGACGCCGAAGCTATTCAGCAGCAACTGGCACAAATCGGCGTGCGTTTTGAACGCTGGCAGGCCGATCGTGAACTGGGTGACAACCCGGAACCGGCGGCGGTGATTGCCGCTTACCAGCATGAAATTGATCGTCTGGTGGCGGAAAAAGGCTACCAGAGTTGGGATGTGATCAGCATGCGTCCGGACAACGCCCAGCGCGAAGTGCTGCGCGAGAAGTTTCTTTCCGAACACACCCATGGTGAAGATGAAGTGCGGTTTTTTGTCGAAGGCGCGGGGCTGTTCTGTCTGCATCTGAACGGCAAGATCTACCAGATCCTGTGCGAGAAGAACGATCTGATTTCCGTGCCGGCAGACACTCGCCATTGGTTTGACATGGGATCGGCACCGAATTTCACGGCGATCCGCGTGTTCGATAACCCGGAAGGCTGGGTGGCACATTTCACCGACGATAAAATCGCCGATGCTTATCCGCGTCTCAACTGATACTGCGCGGGCGTTAGCCTAACGCCCGCTGGAAGATCCCATCATTGACCTGCTGTGGCGTAATCACGCCGCTGTCAAACACCCAACCGCTGATAAGCTTCGCCGGTGTGACGTCAAACGCCGGGTTGTAAACCTGCGCATCGGTTGGCGCCCATTGGCATGAGCCAAAACTGCCCGACACACCGGTCACCTCAGCTGCGGCGCGTTGCTCGATAGGGATGGCTGCGCCGTTCGGACAGTGGGGGTCGTGCGTTGTATGCGGGGCGGCAACGTAGAAGGGGATGTTGTGGTAATGCGCCAGGACTGCCAGGCTGTAGGTGCCTATTTTATTGGCAACGTCACCGTTGGCAGCGATGCGATCGGCCCCCACCCATACGGCGTCGACCTGGCCCTGCGCCATCAGACTGGCAGCCATGGAGTCGCAAATTAACCGATAAGGAATACCCAACTCGCCCAGCTCCCAGGCGGTCAAACGGCCACCCTGCAGCAGCGGCCGGGTTTCATCCACCCACACCTGCTGCACTTTGCCCTGCTGATGGGCGCGTAGTAGCACACCAATGGCAGTACCGACGCCAGCGGTCGCCAAGCCACCGGTATTGCAATGGGTCAGCAGGCGACTGCCGGGTTTTACCAGTTCGGCCCCGTGGTCGGCAATGCGATCGCACAATTTGCGGTCTTCTTCCACTAGCCGCAAGGCTTCTTCCACCATCGTCGGCACCCATTGCGGTTGCGCCAGCGCCAGCTTCATGCGGTCCAGATTGTTCATCAGATTGACCGCCGTCGGCCTTGAAGCACGCAGAGTGATCAGTGCCTGCTCAAGCTGTTCACGCGGCAGCCCACGTTCTGCCAACAGGGCCAACAGCAGGCTGGCGGACAGGCCGATCAGCGGTGCGCCCCGCACCCGCAAGGTATGAATATGATCAACCAGTTCCTCTACGCTGTCGCAGGTTCGCCACTGTTTTTCCTGCGGCAAAGCCTGCTGATCGAGGATCCAAAGTCGGTTGTCACGCAGGGTCAAACTGGTGGTGTTAAGCGCTTGCATCGGCGGTTAATTCCTTGTTGCGTAGTTATTGCATCTGGAAAGCTATTCTGCCAACATGACTTCCAGATGTATAGACGTCCAAATGCTTTTACGTCTAAAAAATAATAATCGATGTGTCAGAGAGACAGGAAAGAGGGGTTGGGAATGTCGCATTATCGTACGTTTACTGCTGCCGATGCCGTTGAGTATGCTCGCCAATACGGACAGTTAGCCGATCCGCAGGCGCTGGTGAGCGCTGACGAGATTGGTGACGGCAATCTGAACCTGGTGTTCAAGATCCGCGATCGCGATGGCGTGAGCAGGGTGATCGTTAAACAGGCGCTGCCGTATGTACGCTGCGTGGGCGAATCCTGGCCACTGACCCTGGATCGGGCACGGATCGAAGCGGAAACTCTGTTGATCCACGGCGGTTTTTGCCCAAGACATACGGTAAAAGTGTTGCATCATGCTCCCGAGCTGGCGGTGATGGTGCAGGAAGATCTTTCCGACCACCATATCTGGCGCAGTGAATTGCTCAAGGGCCACTATTACCCGCTGGCGGCCGGGCAATTGGCGGAATATTTGGCGCAGACCCTGTTCCATACCTCCGACTTTTATCAGACGGCACAGGCAAAAAAGGCCGAAGTTAGTCGCTTCACCAACCCTGAACTGTGCCAGATCACCGAAGATCTTTTCTTTACCGATCCCTATATCGATCATGAGCGTAATCAGTTTGACCCGGTGCTGCTGCCCCAGGTGCTAGAGCTGCGTAGCGATTCCGCGTTGAAACTGGCGGTGGCTGGACTGAAACATCGCTTTCTGAGCAAGGCGGAAGCGTTGCTGCACGGCGATATCCACAGCGGCTCAATTTTTGTTGCGGAAGGCAAGTTGAAGGCGATAGACGCCGAGTTTGGTTTCTATGGGCCGATCGGGTTTGACGTCGGCAGCGCCTTGGGCAATCTGTTGTTGAACTACTGCGGTCTGCCGGGGCTGTTAGGGCCGCGTGACGCCGCCGCCGGGCGAGAACAACGCCTGCAGGATGTGCGTGAACTCTGGCTGATTTTTGCCGATCGCTTCCTGGCGCTGTGCCACCAATACACTCGTGAGCCGGCGCTGGCGGTGCCAGGTTACGCCGAGCAGTTCCTGCAGCAGGTGTGGACGGATGCGGTAGGTTATTGTGGCAGCGAACTGATTCGCCGCACTATCGGTCTGGCACACGTGGCCGATCTGGACAGTATTAGCGATGCCGAGATGCGTGCAGAATGCCAGCGCCACGCATTGAGCCTTGGCCGAGCGCTGATCGTTAATGCGTCGCAGATCGAACATATCGATGCACTGCTGGCGCGCATTCGCCAAAACGGCTAGCAGCCTGACGGATGCGGCGAGGAAGGGTGCTCATGGATCTGTCGTAACAACCAACAGGCGGGGCGAGCCCCGCCGTTGGGTTGCCTTACCGTTCGGGTTCGTAAGCCAAAATGGCTGCAACCTCCGTGTCCCCCAGTTTGATGCGCAATTCACACAGTGAACCGCGAGTGATCCACATCAGCGCGATAAGCGTTATGCAGATAATCATCAGCCTAAGAACGACCCGTTCCTGCTGCATTTTTGACCTCCTTATCCTTGCCTTCCGGCGGGTAAGAGGCTAACCTGACGTTGCTTAGACGTTCAGAGTGGCCTCGGGTTGATGTATCGACTCGGGGCCTTTCTCTTTCTATCCTCGACTAAACTCAAGCTCCGGACAGAAAGATCCAGAGCACCCACCGGCAGTCTATCCGATAATCCCCAGGGTTAAATTAGCCGTTCTGGTAACGTTGCGAACGGCTGCGCATTTCTCAGTGGAAATAAAAAAGGGGCGATGATTATCGCCCCTGAGTGCACGTGTTTATTGCCGTTACGCGGCTTCGGTATGCTTCTGGCGCTTATCCTGCTTTAGCGGCTTTTCCGGCTTGCTGGCCGCCAGCGCATCCGGCTCGAAATCATCCACGTTGATGGAACGCAGACGGCTCTCTTCGGCTTTCACCAGGATCTTCGCTTCATCGGCGCTGATTTTGCCTTCTTCCAGCGCCCGTTGTGCCAAACGATCCAGTCGGGTGAATGGCAGGTTTTTACCACTCTCCTTACACAGACGCAGGTGAATCGGCTCTGCGGCAATCACGTCCTCCAATGCGGCTTCCAACAGGCCTACCGGGTTATGCTCGCTCGGCGTCAGATACTGACCGCGCCCCAGACGGCTGCGGGTGGCAGACGGCTGTTGGAGGATCTTGGCCAATTGATGATCCAGACGGTCAGAAGGTGCAGTATGCACGCGGCCGAACGGGAAGATCACGAAGCGCATCGCACCGGCGATAAAGCGGTTCGGGAAGTTGCGCAGCAGATCGTCCAACGCTTGTTCCGCCTGGTGCAGACTGTCCTGCACGCCCCAGTGAACCAGCGGTAAATCTTCTTTCTGACGGCCTTCGTCTTCAAAACGTTTCAGCGTAGCGGAAGCCAGGTACATTTGGCTGAGAATATCCCCGAGACGGGCCGAGATACGTTCGCGGCGCTTCAGGCTGCCGCCCAGCACCCCCATAGAAACGTCCGACAGCAGCGCCAGGTTAGCGCTCAGGCGGTTCAACTGCTGATAATAGCGACGAGTCGCGTCTTTGGTCGGTGTGCCACTGGTGCGGCCGTTGGTCAGGCCCAGCCAGAAGCTGCGCACCTTGTTGCTGCCTACGTGACCCAGATGGCCGAACAGCGATTTATCGAAGGCGTTCAGGTCGTTATTTTGCGCTGCCGCCATTTCATCCAGTACATAAGGATGGCAACGGATAGCGCCCTGACCGAAGATCATCATGGTACGGGTCAGGATATTCGCGCCTTCCACCGTGATGGCGATAGGCGCGCCCTGATAGGCACGGGCCAGGAAGTTGGATTTGCCCAGCATGATGCCTTTACCGCCGGCAATATCCATTGCATCGATGATTGCCTGCTGGCCTCTGTGGGTACAGTGGTATTTCACGATGGCCGACAGCACCGCCGGTTTCTCGCCCAGCATCAGGCCGCTGGTGATCAGCGTAGCCGCGGCATCCATCACATAGGTGTTACCGGCGATACGCGCCAGTGGCTCTTCGATGCCTTCCATTTTGCCGATCGAGATTTTGAACTGACGGCGGATATGGGCGTAAGCGCCAATGCCCAACGCCATGGATTTCACGCTACCGGTGGAGTTGGAAGGCAAGGTGATGCCACGGCCTACCGACAGACATTCAACCAGCATGCGCCAGCCCTGACCGGCCATTTTTGGCCCGCCAATGATGTAATCGATAGGTACGAACACGTCGTTACCGCGGGTAGGGCCGTTTTGGAACGGCACGTTCAGCGGGAAGTGACGGTTACCGATTTCAACGCCCGGAGTGCTGGTTGGGATCAGCGCACAGGTGATGCCCGGTGATTCGTTATTGCCCAGCAGGTGGTTCGGGTCATAAAGTTTGAACGCCAGGCCCAGCACGGTCGCCACCGGTGCCAGCGTGATGTAGCGCTTGTTCCAGGTCAGGCGCATGCCCAACACCTGCTCACCTTGCCACTCACCCATGCAGACGGTACCGACATCCGGAATAGCGCCGGCATCGGAACCCGCTTCCGGGCTGGTCAGGGCGAAACAAGGGATCTCGTCGCCGCGCGCCAGGCCCGGCAAATAATGATTTTTCTGCTCGTCAGTCCCGTAATGCTGCAGCAGTTCGCCCGGACCGAGGGAGTTCGGCACGCCAACGGTGATCGCCAGAATGCCGGAAACGCCAGCCAGTTTTTGCAGCACGCGAGCCTGAGCATAAGGAGAGAATTCCAGGCCGCCATATTCTTTCTTGATGATCATTGCGAAGAAGCGGTGTTCTTTCAGGTACGCCCACAGTTCCGGCGGCAAATCGGCCAGTTCGTGAGTGATCTGGAAGTCGTTGGCCATGCGGCAAGCTTCTTCCACCGGGCCGTCAATAAACGCCAGCTCTTCGGCGGTCAGCTGTGGTTTCGGGTAATTATGCAGCTTGTTCCAGTCCGGCGTCCCGCGGAACAGATCGCCTTCCCACCAGGTGGTACCGGCTTCGATCGCTTCCTTTTCGGTGGTGGACATAGGCGGCATTACCTTGCGGAACGCACGCAGCGCCGGTGCAGACAGCATCGAACGGCGCAGTGACGTGATGTTCAGCGGCAGCAGGATAATCGCCAGCGGCAGCAGCATCCAGAAGGTCCAAAGACCGATGGCGCCCATGGCGGCGGTGTATGCCAGCAGGATAAGGCTACTGAGGGTGAGGTTCACTCGGTGATAGAACACCACACCAATGAGTGCCAGTAAAACAACAATACTAAGAACCATCATAAGAAGCTCCAAAGTGGCAAGAGGTCTGACCTGTTGTGTGTATGTAATAGGTTTTAGTACAAGCCCATATTTTTATCAATGCATTTACAGTTTAATTACAACTTAAGTCACAATCTGACCGCACCAATCATCAAAAACCTCAGCGGCACCTCAACGAAGGCGCTGTTTGACTCAGAGTGCTTCTCGGTTTTTCCCCGATCCGGTACACTGCGGGGCGGAAGATTGACGATAACAAGAGGTTCCTCATGTACCACGACCTTATTCGCAGTGAACTGAACGAAGCGGCCGATACCCTGGCGAAATTTATCAATGACGATGCCAATATCGACGCCATTCAACGCGCGGCAGTGCTGCTGGCCGATTCCTTCAAAGCCGGCGGGAAAGTCATTTCCTGCGGTAACGGTGGCTCCCACTGTGACGCCATGCATTTTGCCGAAGAGCTGACCGGCCGCTACCGTGAAAACCGCCCAGGCTATCCGGCAATTGCCATTTCCGACGTCAGCCACCTGTCTTGCGTCAGCAACGACTTCGGCTACGAGTATGTGTTTTCGCGCTATGTGGAAGCGGTAGGCCGCGAAGGCGACGTACTGTTGGGCATTTCCACCTCAGGTAACTCCGGCAACATCATTAAAGCTATCGAAGCGGCACGTGCCAAAGGGATGAAAGTGATCACCCTGACCGGCAAAGACGGCGGCAAAATGGCCGGTTCCGCAGACGTGGAAATCCGCGTACCGCACTTCGGTTACGCCGATCGCATCCAGGAAATTCATATCAAAGCGATCCACATCTTGATTCAGCTGATCGAAAAAGAGATGGTTAAGGCTTAACGGCTTTAGGGGGCGCACAGCCCCCGCTAATATTGTATTGGGGTTCGCGTGCTGCGCTCCAATAGACGGCGTCAGGGTGGTTAAGGAGTGGCAAGCGATGTGTGAACTGCTCGGGATGAGCGCAAACGTACCGACCGATATTTGCTTTAGCTTTACCGGGCTGGTTCAGCGCGGTGGCCGTACCGGGCCACATAAAGATGGTTGGGGCATTACCTTCTATGAAGGGAACGGTTGCCGCACGTTTAAAGATCCCCAGCCGAGTTTCGACTCGCCGATCGCCCGTCTGGTGCAAGAATATCCGATTAAGTCCTGTGCGGTGGTTTCGCATATCCGCCAGGCTAATCGCGGTGAAGTGGCGCTGGAGAATACACACCCTTTTACCCGTGAGCTGTGGGGCCGTAACTGGACCTACGCGCACAATGGCCAATTGAAAGGCTATCGCCAGTTGGAAACCGGCAACTTCCGTCCGGTCGGCCAGACTGACAGCGAATATGCTTTCTGCTGGTTGCTGCACCAGCTTTCCCTGAAATACCCACGCACTCCGAGCCGTTGGCCGCCGGTATTCCGCTATATCGCGCTGTTGGCGGATCAACTACGCCAGAAAGGGGTATTCAACATGCTGCTGTCGGACGGGCGTTTTGTGATGGCGTACTGCTCCACCAATTTGTATTGGATCACGCGTCGTGCGCCATTCGGCAAAGCTACGTTACTCGATCAGGACGTGGAGATTGATTTCCAGCAGCAGACCACACCCAACGATGTGGTCACGGTGATTGCCACCCAACCGCTGACGGCGAATGAAACCTGGCACAAGATCGCACCAGGCGAATTCGCGTTATTTCACTTCGGTGAGCGGCTTGGCCTGAGCGAAGGGATTGGTGCTGACAGCGGGAGCCGTGGTTGACGCATACTGCGTCATCTGGCTGCTGCTCATCAACGGTTGGCCCAGCACGTACTGACCGTTGGATACCCCCACCATTGGCGGTTGATGGTTTTTGACGAAGTAGTCATAACCCGGCTTCAACTGGCGCCAAAAAGCGATGTAGTTAGACGAACTGTGTCGCTTCAGGTTTTGATCGGTCATGCGGAACGGGTAGATACTGATATCAATCCGGCTCTGACCATAAGCGAACGCGGCTTCGACGTAACGATAAATCTCATCCATATAGGTGTTGGTCATCGCGTAACACCCAATCGATTTACATTCACCGTGGATCATCAGATAAGCGCCGGAATACCCCTGTGATTTATCGTAATCATTAGGGAAGCCGATATTTATTGCCCGATAATACTTACTGTCGGGTTTCAGATGGCGCGAGTCGACGCTATAAAAGCCTTCCGGACTTTTAAAGTCACCTTCACGACGTTTCGGGCCGAGGCCGCCGGAGAAATTGCAGATAGGGAAAGAGTTCACCAGGCGGAATTCATTGCCCATTTTGGCATACAACTCCAGCGTGCGTTCTTCTTTGAATATCTGAATATAAACCGGTGAACCCACTAATTGCTGCTTAACCACCGGCGCCTCGGGAACCTGCTCGCTGGCGCTGCAGGCCGTGATCATCGGCATAGAAAAAAGCATCGCAAACAACAACGCGATTTTGCTCATTATTATTCCTGCTTATATTTATCTGCTGGCTCAATGTAAACATGGCCAACATGCCACTGATTATTGTTTTACGGTCTTAAAACACCGTCAGATTACCAGCGTGTTCTTTTTTAGCAATATGCGATGTGTATAAAAAAACTACAAACTTCGATAAAAGTGAATCGACAGGCAGATTTTAACGATTAGTGGTGTAAAACAGCGAAAATTTAATTGCGTTTGCTTGACTCAGGTCACTGCCCAGCGCAGAAAAATGTTGTGAAAAATGTTAATATCCCGGCTCGAATTAATCTGCTGTTACGTCCGCAGAATGAGGTGTTGAGCTTACTTCTCGGGGGGATTGAATCACCCCTGCGGCAACAAAGTATTAACAGCGTTTTTAGCGCGCAAAAATGGATCCAGGAGTTAATCAACGGAATGTTCGCGACCCCATTTTGTCAGTGCGAAAGATTTCATGTTGAGCGTGATGCCGTTGCGCTTAACCCAGAGGCTGCTGATGCAGTCTCATCATCCAGGCATCGTCAGCACCAGCCTCTGGGGCCGGTAAGACGTGTGAAACTAACCAACATCGTATAAATCTTATGATTAAAATCAGAAAAGGGTTAGATCTGCCCATTGCCGGAACACCGGTTCAGGCAATTCATGACGGCCCAATCATTCAGCATGTCGCCCTGCTTGGGGAAGAATACGTCGGAATGCGCCCGTCCATGCTGGTGCAGGAAGGCGATAGCGTTAAGAAAGGTCAGGCGCTGTTCGAAGATAAAAAGACCCCCGGCGTATTCTTCACTGCGCCAGCCAGCGGCCGGATCGTAGCCATCAACCGTGGTGAACGGCGCGTTTTGCAGTCGGTGGTGATCGCCATCGAAAATGGCGGTGACGAACAGCTGGAGTTTGCCCATTACCCGATGGCGGAACTGGCCATGTTGCCGCGCGAGCAGGTCGAAAGCGAACTGATCGCCAGCGGCTTGTGGACGGCGTTGCGCACCCGCCCTTTCAGCAAAACCCCTGTACCGGGAACGACGCCGCGTGCCATATTCGTTACCGCCATGGACAGCCAGCCGCTGGCTGCCGATCCGTTGGTGATCATTACCGAACAACTGGCGGCATTTAACGCCGGGTTATCGGTATTGGCACGCTTGACCGACGGTAAAGTCCACGTCTGTCACGCATCAGGTGCGAACCTGGGCAAGCAGCCGGATGCACAGGTGACCTATAACGAGTTTGCCGGCCCGCATCCTGCCGGGTTGGTGGGGACCCATATCCACTTCCTCGAACCGGTCAGTTTGAAAAAAACCGTCTGGCATATCGGTTATCAGGACGTGATCGCTATAGGGACGCTATTCACTACCGGCAAGCTCGATACCGATCGGGTGGTGGCGCTGGCCGGCCCGCAGGTGGAACAGCCACAGCTGCTGCGTACCCGCCTGGGGGCCAGTCTCGATGAACTGACCGCCGGCCGTCTTAAAGCCGGTGAAAATCGGGTGATTTCCGGCTCGGTGCTGAGCGGCACCCACGTCGCCGGCCCTAACGCCTATCTTGGTCGTTTCCACTCGCAGGTTTCCGTGCTGGAAGAAGGGCGTGATAAACAGCTGTTCGGCTGGATCGCGCCGTCGCCGGATAAATTCTCTATCACCCGCACCACGCTGGGCCATTTCCTGAAAAACAAGCTGTTCGCCTTCTCGACCACCACCCACGGTGGCGAACGCGCCATGGTACCGATCGGCAACTATGAGCGGGTGATGCCGCTGGACATTCTGCCGACGCTGCTGCTGCGTGACCTGCTGGCGGGTGACAGCGACAGTGCACAGGCGCTGGGCTGTCTGGAGCTGGATGAAGAAGATCTGGCGCTTTGCACCTTCGTCTGCCCCGGCAAGTATGAATACGCTCCGGTGCTGCGCGACGTGCTGACCAAGATTGAGCAGGAAGGATAACCGATGGGCCTGAAGAACTTTTTTGACAAAATCGAGCATCACTTCACTCCGGGCGGCAAGCTGGAAAAGTGGTACCCGCTGTTTGAAGCCACGACGACGGTGTTTTACACCCCGGGTTTGGTGACACGCGGCGCTTCGCACGTGCGCGACGCCATCGATCTGAAACGCATGATGATCCTGGTATGGCTGGCCGTTTTCCCGGCGATGTTCTGGGGTATGTACAACGTTGGCCAACAGGCCATTCCGGCGCTGCATCACCTCTACAGCGGCGATCAGCTGCAACAGGTATTAGCGGGCGACTGGCACTACCGGCTGGCGCAATGGTTGGGGGCTTCTTTGGCGGCGGACGCCGGCTGGGTCAGCAAAATGGTGCTGGGTGCCTGCTACTTCCTGCCGATATACGCCGTGGTGTTTCTGGTCGGCGGATTTTGGGAAGTGCTGTTCGCTATCATTCGCAAGCACGAGATTAACGAAGGTTTCTTTGTTACCTCGATTCTGTTTGCGCTGATTGTGCCGCCCACGCTGCCGCTGTGGCAGGCCGCGCTGGGGATTACCTTCGGCGTGGTGGTGGCGAAAGAAATTTTCGGCGGCACCGGGCGCAACTTCCTTAACCCGGCATTGGCGGGGCGCGCTTTCCTGTTCTTCGCTTATCCGGCGCAGATTTCCGGTGACCTGGTGTGGACCTCCGCCGACGGTTTCTCCGGCGCAACGCCGCTGGCGCAATGGAGCGCGGGTGGGGCGCACAGTCTGAGCAACGTCGCTACCGGCCAGTCAATCAGCTGGATGGATGCGTTTCTCGGCAACATTCCCGGCTCCGTCGGGGAAGTTTCCACGCTGATGATCCTGCTTGGCGGGGCGATAATCCTGTTCGGCCGTGTGGCATCCTGGCGCATCGTCGCCGGCGTGATGCTGGGCATGATGGCTACCGCCTTCCTGTTTAATTCCATCGGTTCTACTACTAACCCGCTGTTCGCCATGCCGTGGTACTGGCACCTGGTGTTAGGTGGTTTCGCCTTCGGCATGATCTTTATGGCCACCGATCCGGTTTCCGCCTCGTTCACCAATAAGGGGAAATGGTGGTACGGCATCCTGATTGGTGTGATGTGCGTGCTGATCCGGGTGGTCAATCCGGCCTATCCGGAAGGCATGATGCTGGCGATCCTGTTCGCCAACCTGTTCGCGCCGCTGTTCGATTATCTGGTGGTGCAGGCCAACATCAAGCGGAGAAAAGCCCGTGGCGAATGAATCTAAAAACGACAGCATCGGTAAAACGCTGCTGGTGGTACTGCTGTTGTGCCTGGTGTGTTCTGTGGTGGTGGCGGGTTCCGCCGTCGGCCTGAAGTCCAAACAGCAGGAACAAAAGCTGCTCGACAAGCAGCGCAATATCCTCGATGTGGCTGGCCTGCTGCAACCGAAAATGGAGGGCGAGCAGGTCAAAACGCTGTTCACCCAACGCATCGAACCCCGGTTGCTGGATTTAAACAGTGGTGAGTTTGTTACCGGCAAGGCAGCGGCGTTCGATCTGGCTGCGGCATTGCGTGATGACAGCAAAAGTGCGGCGTTGCCAGCGGCTGACGATCCGGCGGGCATCAAACGCCGCAGTAACCAGGCAGAAATCTATCTGGTGCGTGACGACAGCGGCGCAGTGAACAAAATTGTGCTGCCGGTTTACGGCACGGGCCTGTGGTCAATGATGTACGCCTTTGTTGCGCTGGATAATGACGGTAACACGGTGAAAGGCATTACTTACTACCAGCAAGGGGAAACCCCGGGCCTGGGTGGTGAGGTTGAGAATGCCAGCTGGCGCCAGCAGTGGGTCGGTAAAAAGCTGTTTGACGATAACGGGCAACCGGCGATCCGCGTAGTGAAAGGCGGAGCGCGTCAGGGAGATGAACACGGGGTGGACGGCTTGTCCGGCGCCACGCTGACCTCCAACGGCGTGCAGCATACTTTTGACTTCTGGTTGGGCGAGCACGGCTTTGGCCCGTTCCTGAAAAAAGTTCGTGAAGGAGCGCTGAAAAATGGCTGATTCCAAAGAGATTAAACGGGTCCTTTTAGGGCCTCTGTTCGACAACAACCCGATCGCCCTGCAGGTGTTGGGCGTCTGCTCCGCGCTGGCGGTGACCACCAAGCTGGAAACGGCGGTGGTGATGACCATCGCGGTGACGCTGGTTACGGCGTTTTCCAGCTTCTTTATTTCGTTGATCCGTCACCATATTCCGAACAGCGTGCGCATTATCGTGCAGATGGCGATTATCGCCTCGCTGGTGATCGTGGTCGATCAGCTGCTGCGCGCCTATGCGTTCGAGATTTCCAAACAGCTGTCGGTGTTCGTTGGCCTGATCATCACCAACTGTATCGTGATGGGGCGCGCCGAAGCCTATGCCATGAAGTCGCCGCCCATCGAGAGTTTCATGGACGGTATCGGCAATGGGCTGGGGTACGGGGTGATCCTGGTGCTGGTTGGCTTCCTGCGTGAGCTGTTCGGTTCCGGCAAGCTGTTCGGCATCCCGGTGCTGGAAACGGTACAGAACGGCGGTTGGTATCAGCCAAACGGTTTGTTCCTGTTGGCACCGAGCGCGTTCTTTATCATCGGCCTGCTGATTTGGGCGCTCCGCACCCTGAAACCAGCGCAGATCGAAAAGGAGTAATGGCCGATGGAACATTATATCAGCCTGTTTGTACGCGCAGTGTTCGTAGAGAACATGGCGTTGGCGTTCTTCCTGGGGATGTGTACCTTCCTGGCGGTATCGAAGAAGGTCTCGACCGCCTTTGGTTTGGGGATTGCGGTTACCCTGGTGCTCGGCATCTCCGTGCCGGTGAACAACCTGGTCTACAACCTGATCCTGCGTGATGGCGCGCTGGTGGAAGGCGTTGATCTGAGCTTCCTCAACTTCATCACCTTTATCGGCGTGATTGCTGCGCTGGTGCAGATTCTGGAGATGATCCTCGATCGCTTCTTCCCGTCGCTGTACAACGCACTCGGCATTTTCCTGCCGCTGATCACCGTGAACTGCGCCATCTTCGGCGGTGTGTCCTTCATGGTGCAACGTGACTACAACTTCGCCGAATCGGTGGTGTACGGCTTCGGTTCCGGCACGGGCTGGATGTTGGCGATAGTCGCGATGGCGGGGATCCGCGAAAAACTCAAGTATGCCAATGTCCCCGCAGGGTTGCGCGGCCTGGGCATTACCTTTATCACCACCGGGCTGATGGCGTTGGGCTTTATGTCCTTCTCCGGTGTTCAGTTGTAAAGGCGGGAAGAATTTATGGAAATTATTTTAGGCGTCGCGATGTTTACCGCCATCGTTATGGTGCTGGTATTGCTGATCTTGTTCGCCAAATCGAAGCTGGTGAACACCGGCGATATTGCGGTGGAAGTGAATGGCGATTTGGACAAAAGCTTTACCGCTCCGGCGGGCGACAAGCTGCTGAATATGCTCTCCAGCCAGGGGATCTTCGTTTCGTCCGCCTGTGGCGGCGGCGGTTCCTGCGGGCAATGCCGGGTGGTGATCAAAGAGGGCGGCGGCGATATCCTGCCGACTGAACTGTCGCACATCAACAAGCGTGAAGCGAAAGAGGGTTGCCGCCTGGCCTGTCAGGTGAACGTGAAGCAAAACCTGAAAATCGAGCTGCCGGAAGAAATCTTTGGCGTGAAGAAGTGGGAGTGCGAAGTTATCTCCAACGATAACAAAGCCACCTTTATCAAAGAGCTGAAGCTGAAAATTCCTGACGGTGAAGACGTGCCGTTCCGTGCCGGTGGTTTTATTCAGATCGAGGCGCCGGCGCACGACATCAGCTATGCCGATTTCGATGTGCCGGAGGAGTACCGCGGCGACTGGGACAAATTCAACCTGTTCCGCTATCGCTCAGTGGTGAATGACACCACGGTGCGCGCCTATTCCATGGCAAACTATCCGGATGAAAAGGGCATTATCATGCTCAACGTGCGTATCGCTACGCCACCGCCGCGCGATCCTGACGTGCCGCCGGGCATTATGTCTTCCTATATCTGGTCGCTGAAGGCCGGTGACAAGGTGACTATCTCCGGGCCGTTCGGCGAGTTCTTTGCCAAGGATACCGACGCCGAAATGATCTTTATCGGCGGTGGTGCCGGCATGGCGCCAATGCGTTCACACATCTTTGACCAGCTCAATCGCCTGAAGTCCAAGCGCAAAATCACCTTCTGGTACGGCGCGCGTTCGCTGCGTGAGATGTTCTACGAGGACGATTTCAACCGGTTGCAGGAAGAGAATGAAAACTTTACCTGGCACGTGGCGCTTTCCGATCCGCAGCCAGAGGATAACTGGACGGGTTACACCGGCTTTATCCATAATGTTCTATTGGAAAACTATCTGCGCAACCACCCGGCGCCGGAAGACTGCGAATTCTACATGTGCGGTCCGCCAATGATGAATGCCGCGGTGATCAAGATGCTGAAAGATCTGGGCGTCGAAGACGAAAATATCATGCTGGATGACTTTGGTGGCTAAATGCGCGTAGGGGCAATGAAGGGCTGGATGACGACGGTGGTGCTGAGCGCCACCCTGTTATTGACCGGTTGCGGGCCGGAGCAGGTGAATCTCGAGGGTAAAACCATGGGGACCTCCTATTCGATCCGCTACGTCACCGGCGACGACACGCCGTCCGCCGGCAAGATACAGGCAGAGATCGACAAGCGGTTGGAGTTGGTGAACGACCAAATGTCCACCTATCGTCCTGGCTCGGAACTGAGCCGCTTCAACGCCAGTCGCGCAGTGGATAAAACCTTCCCGGTGTCGGCCGCGACGGCAGAAGTGGTGCTGGAGGCGCTGCGTATCAACCGCGTTACCGACGGCGCGCTGGACGTAACCGTCGGGCCGCTGGTTAACCTGTGGGGCTTCGGGCCTGAAGGGCGACCGGACAAGGTGCCGAGCGCCGCCGCACTGGAGCAGCGCCGCGCCTGGACTGGCATCGACAAGCTGTCGGTACAGGGCAACGCGTTGGTCAAACGCATTCCGGAGCTGTATGTCGATCTTTCCTCGATTGCCAAGGGGTACGGGGTGGATGTCATTGCTCAGTACCTGCAGTCGCAGCAGGTGAAAAACTACATGGTCGATATTGGCGGTGAGGTGCGCACTCGCGGCCACAACGGTGAGAATAAACCGTGGCGTATCGCCATTGAGCGGCCGACCGCCGGCATGGAGCAGAAAGCGCAATTGGTGATCCAACCCGGTGAGATGTCGATAGCCACCTCGGGGGATTACCGTAACTATTTCGAACAGGATGGCGTGCGGTATTCGCATACTATAGATCCGATCACCGGCCGGCCGATCCATCACCACCTGGTGTCGGTCACGGTGTTGAGCCCAACCTGCATGGCGGCAGACGGTTTGTCGACCGGATTAAACGTACTGGGGCCGGAACGCGGCATGGCATTGGCGAACCTGATGGGGATCCCGGTGTTCATGATTGTGAAAACTGCCACCGGTTTTGAAGAGCGCTACTCTGAGGCGTTTAAACCCTATTTGAACAAGCACTCGTGAGGTCGCTATGTTGACGGTATTTGTCGCCACCTTCGTGTTGTTTCTGCTGATTGTCGGCGGTATGTCCCTGGGCTACGTGTTTAAACGTAAAAGCCTGCAGGGCAGCTGCGGCGGCATTTCGGCGCTGGGGATGGATAAGGTCTGCGACTGTCCGGAACCTTGCGATGCGCGGAAAAAACGCCTGGAGAAAGAGGCGTTGCGCCAGCAGCAGTTGGAAAAGCACCGGATTATCTGACTTGGAAAAGCATCGGATTATCTGACTACAAAGGGCGCATGCAGCGCCCCTTTTTTTATCGGTTATTTGGCCTGGCGAAAGTTTTTCGCATCGGCCGGTGAGTTGACCATCACCCCGTCTACCCCAAGCGCCAGCGCCTGCTGGTAGTCTGCCGGGGTGTTAATACCAAACAGAATGATGTGCGCTGGGCCTTGCGAACGGAAGCAGTCGATCGATTCTTTATCCCAGGTCAGAAACGCCTTGGAGCGCCCCTCGCCCAGGGTAAATTTCTCCACCACTTCCACTTCCCGTTTCAGTTCCAACCCGTACCAGCGTGGCTTCTGGTTATCCGGCTTCAGTTCGCACAGGTGTGACAGGCTGATATTCGCCAGCAGGTCGCGGGTTTCATCGCGGGTTTCGAAACGCTTGATAGCCGGCGGTAGCGCCTGCAAATATTTGGCATCGGTGGAGTAGACGCGAGTGCGGTTCAGGCTGTCGGTTTTTTCCAGGGTTGCCAGCAAGGTTTTACCGAACTGGGCCGGATTGGCATCCGGTGACTTGATGTCCAGATAGAAATTGACCTTGGGGAAGTCGTTGAGTATTTCATCCAGCCGAGGAATGCCAATGCCTTTCCCCCGGAACGGGTGCGTTTCCCCTTTGGCGAATGACCAGCCGGCGTCAACTTTCGCCAGTTGTTCGGCGGTGTAAGCGGAGACCAGGCCCTGTTGGTTGGTCAGCGCTTTCAGGTCTGAGGGACGGTATAGCACGATAACGCCGTCTTTGGATTCCTGCAGCGTGATCCAAATGGCGTCGGCGCCGTTTTTCAGTGCGGTTTCAATTGCGACGCGAGTGTTTTCAGGTGCGTCGGCAGTGCCACCGCGGTGCGCAATAATGGCAGGGGCTGCGCTCGCGGCAAGGGATATCAGGGATAATGCTGAAGCGAATAAATAGACCGATAATGCTTTCATGTAGGGCACCTTCCTGTGCAAGGTTTATTGTTATCAATATCTGAGGCGATTAATTTGCCACAGCGTACTATTCAAAAATTACGCTTTTTTAACAAGTCGAAGATAATTGGGTGAAACCCTGTTTTATCCGAGCTGATCCGAGTTTTGCCGAGGCTTGAGCTTTCCATTATTGGCTGTATACTTATACAGTGTTATTGGAGGGGCGATGCGTAAAATCATTCATGTCGATATGGACTGCTTCTTCGCGGCGGTAGAAATGCGCGACGATCCCAGCCTGCGCGATATTCCGTTGGCGATTGGCGGCAGCGCCGACCGGCGTGGGGTGATCAGCACCGCCAACTATCCTGCACGTCGCTATGGCGTACACAGTGCCATGTCGACGGCGATGGCGCTCAAGCTTTGCCCGCACCTTAAGCTGCTGCCCGGCCGCATGGCGGCGTACAAGGAAGCCTCGCTGCATATCCGTGAAATTTTTGCCCGCTACACCCCGTTGATCGAACCGCTGTCTCTGGATGAAGCCTATCTGGACGTCACTGACTGCAGCCAGTGCAACGGCTCGGCGACGCTGATCGCCGAACAAATCCGCCAGGCGATAGCCGATGAACTGAACCTCACCGCGTCTGCCGGTGTCGCGCCCATCAAATTCCTTGCCAAAATCGCCTCGGAGCTGAATAAGCCGAACGGCCAATACGTTATTACTCCGGCGCAGGTTCCCGCGTTTTTACAGCAACTGCCGTTGAGTAAAATCCCGGGCGTGGGAAAAGTGACCGCCAAACGGTTGGAAGAAGTGGGGTTGATCACCTGCGCCGACGTGCAGCAGTACGATCTGGCGGCGTTGTTAAAGCGCTTTGGCAAATTTGGCCGCGTACTTTGGGAACGCTGTCAGGGCATCGATCTGCGTGAGGTTTCGCCAGAGCGGCTGCGCAAGTCGGTGGGGGTAGAACGCACGCTGGCGGAGGACATTCATGCCTGGGAAGAGTGCGAAGCGCTGATCGTCGACAAACTGTATCCGGAGCTGGAAATGCGCTTGCGCAAGGTAAAACCGGATCTGCATATCGCCCGCCAAGGCGTAAAGCTGAAGTTTCAGGATTTCCAGCAAACAACGCAGGAACACGTTTGGCCAGTACTGAATAAAGACGATTTGATCAATGTAGCGCGTCAGGCATGGAGCGAAAGACGTGAAGGGCGTGGGGTGCGGCTGGTAGGCTTGCACGTGACGCTGCTGGATCCGCAGCTAGAGCGCCAGCTGTTGCTGCCGTGGGAATAACAAGGGCGCAATGCAATATTGCACCCTTGCTTGCACAGCACGGTATTTTTTAGGGTTCAGTACACCGAACCCGGCAAATTACGCGCGCTCTGGGATAGCCTTCAGCAGTGCCGTCAGCAGTTTCCAGTACAGGCCCACGCTTTCGATATGCACCTGCTCATCCGGCGAATGTGGCCCGGTGATGGTCGGCCCAATCGACACCATATCCATATTCGGGTACGGCTTTTTAAACAGGCCGCATTCCAGCCCCGCGTGGATCACCATGATGTTTGGCGTCTTGTTGAACAGATCCTGATAGATCTCGCGTACCAAATGCATGACCGGTGAGTCAGCGTCCGGTTGCCAGCCAGGGTAGCCGCCTTTCGGGGCCACTTTGGCGTTGGCCAACTGGCCCAGCGCGGTCAGCATGCCGACCACGTAATCTTTACCGCTGTCGATCAACGAACGGATCAGGCAGATGATTTCTGCTTCGCTGTCGCTGGTGGTCACTACGCCCACGTTCAGTGAGGTTTCCACCACGCCTTTCACCGCGTCGCTCATGCGGATCACACCGTTTGGCGTGCCGTTGAGCAGTGCCAGGAAACGCTGTTGGCTGTCTGCGGTCATCGCCTGAGACGTGCTGGTGGTTGGCTCCAGCAGAACGGTGATGTTCTTCTCTTTAGCGGACAGCTCATTTTGCAGGGTGGCCAGGAACGCCTGGCTCAGTGCTTTGAGCTCATCGGCCTTAGCTGCCGGTAAGGCAACCACGGCAGAAGCTTCACGCGGGATGGCGTTGCGCAGGGTGCCGCCATTCAGGTCCAGCACACGTAGATTCAACGCCGCGGCATTATCGAACAGGAAGCGCGCCAGCAGTTTGTTGGCGTTGCCCAGACCGACGTGAATATCCGCGCCGGAGTGGCCGCCTTTCAGGCCCTTGATCGTCAGCTTCAGGGTCTGGTAACCGGCCGGTACGGCTTCACGCTGCAGCGGCAGGGTGGTGATGAAATCAATACCGCCGGCGCAACCCATGTAGATCTCGCCTTCTTCTTCGGAATCGGTGTTGATCAGGATATCCGCCTGCAGCCAGTTAGCCTGCAGCCCGAATGCACCGTCCATGCCGGCTTCCTCGGTCATGGTCAGCAGCACTTCCAGCGGACCGTGCTCGACGCTATCGTCTGCCAGCACCGCCAGCGCGGAGGCCATGCCGATGCCGTTGTCGGCGCCCAGCGTGGTGCCGCGCGCTTTGATCCACTCACCGTCGATATACGGCTGAATCGGATCCTTGGTGAAGTCGTGCACGGTGTCGTTATTTTTCTGCGGCACCATGTCCAGGTGCGCCTGCAGGGCAACCGGCTTGCGGTTTTCCATGCCTTTGGTGGCCGGCTTGCGCAGCAGGATATTGCCTACCTGGTCACGCTCGGCGTGGAGGTTTTTCTCTTTGGCCCATTCGAGGATGTGCTGCGCCAGCGCTTCTTCATGATAAGAAGGGTGTGGAATAGAGCAGATTTTGGCAAAAATATCCCACAGCGGCTGTGGCGAAAGTTGAGACAATTCAGACACAATAAGTCTCCTGTAACGGCATTCACGGCATAGCGGGAATACCGCTCGGTTAGGGTTAGGGGCATCTGTGCGGTTTTGGCACGATCTCCAGAGAATATCACTTTCTACCGGGCGGTGCCCGTCCCGAATTGTGCTGTTTAAGCGCTTGATCACACTAGTTTGCTGCGCTGCAGTTCATTTTTTCAGCATCAATCACCAGAGGAAATACTTATGATTTCCACGGTACAACTGGTATTCGGCGCGCCCAGTCTCTATAATCTCGCGCAACCTTTTTTCCCCTGATTACTGAATAAGCCACACCCTGGCTGGCTGGGACACCATTCTATGAGCGAAAAATACGTTGTTACCTGGGACATGCTGCAAATGCAAGCGCGCAAACTGGCTCACCGCCTGCTGCCCGTAGACCAATGGACAGGCATTATTGCCGTAAGCCGCGGCGGCCTGGTGCCGGCAGCCTTACTGGCGCGTGAACTGGGTATTCGCCATGTGGATACCGTATGCATTTCCAGCTATGACCATGACAACCAACGCGAAATGAAAGTGCTCAAGCGCGCTGAAGGCGACGGTGAAGGCTTTATCGTCATCGACGATCTGGTGGATACCGGTGGTACTGCAAAAGCCATCCGCGAGATGTACCCGAAAGCGCATTTCGTCACCATCTTCGCCAAGCCGGCAGGTCGCCCGCTGGTGGACGATTATGTGGTTGATATCCCACAGGATACCTGGATCGAACAGCCATGGGATATGGCGGTGACCTTCGTACCACCGATCGGCGGTCGTTAAGTTCGACAGGCTGTTCCATTAAAACGCCCGGTTTCGCCGGGCGTTTTCGTTATTTTGGTTTATCGCCCCAGAGTTAGGTACACTACCTCCAGTTGATTAGGCTGTTTGCGGCCTATAGCCAGATTTACGGAGGCTGTTGTTACCATGGCACAAGCCAACCTTTCTGAAATTCTGTTCAAACCCTCATTTAAACATCCTGAGACCTCGACGCTGGTGATGCGCGCGCGCAACAAAGTCAGCGCCGATCTGCATTCCACGCTGGAAGGCAACACCGTCAGCAACTGGTATCGCATGCTTAACCCGCTGTTGTGGGCCTGGCGCGGCGTTGATCCGATCGAAATCAACGAAGTGCTGGCGCGCATCGCAGTCGCCGATGTGGAGCACACCAACGACAAATGGCTGGATACCGTGGTCGGTTACCGTAACGGCAACTGGATTTACGAATGGGTACACCAGGGCATGCGCTGGCAACAGAGCGCGTTGGAACAGCAGGATCCTTTGATCGGCGGTCAGCACTGGCTCAACGCCGCCAATTTTTACAGCATCGCCGGCTACCCGCACCTGAAAGGGGACGAACTTGCCGAGCAGGCCGAAGCGCTCTCCTGTCGGGCTTACGAAGAAGCCGCGCTGTTGCTGCCTTATCAGTTGAAAGAGCTGGAGTTCCGCATTGAGGGCGGCAGCAGCATCAATGGCTTCCTGCACCTGCCGGAAAAGGGCGAGGCCCCGTTCCCGACGGTGTTGATGTGTGGCAGTCTGGACACGCTGCAAACTGACTATCACCGCCTGTTCCGCGATTATCTGGCACCGCACGGCATCGCCATGCTGACCATCGATATGCCTTCCATCGGCTCCTCATACAAGTGGAAGCTGACGCAAGATTCCAGCTTCCTGCATCAGCAGGTGCTGATCCAACTGGCCTCGGTGCCGTGGGTCGATCATCAGCGCGTCACCGCGTTTGGCTTCCGTTTTGGTGCCAACGTGGCGGTACGTCTGGCCTATCTGGAGCCACAGCGGCTGCGGGGCGTGGCTTGTCTGGGGCCGGTGGTGCATCGCCTGCTGTGCGACAGCAAAACGCAACAGCATGTGCCGGACATGTACATGGATGTGCTGGCCAGCCGGATGGGGATGGCCAACGCGTCGGATAACGTGCTGAAGGTGGAGCTGAACAGTTATTCGCTGAAAACCCAAGGGCTGTTGGGCCGCCGTTGCCCGACGCCAATGCTGGCCGGTTACTGGGATCAGGATCCGCTCAGCCCGAAAGAAGAAGCGCAGCTGATCGCATCGTCCTCGCTGGACGGCAAACTGATCGCCATACCGCGCGCCCCTGTCTACAGCAGTTTCCACAAGGCGTTGCTGCAAATGACCCACTGGATGAAAGATAAAATGCGTTAATTAGTTGCTAAATTTTAACAGTTTGTTAAAAAGAGTGGTCTACATTGAGGAGGTTAAAGAATGACGTTACCGAGTGGTCACCCTAAAAGCCGACTAATGAAACGTTTCGCCAGCTTGGGGCCGTACCTGCGTGAAGGGCAGTGTGAGAACGACCGTTTTTTCTTTGATTGTTTAGCCGTGTGCGTCAATGTTAAGCCCGCTCCAGAGAAGCGCGAATTCTGGGGTTGGTGGATCGAACTGCATGCCGAAGATACGCGTTTCACCTACGCCTATCAGTTTGGCCTGTTTGATAAAGATGGGCACTGGACGCCGGAAAAGATTAAAGATGCTGAAGTGAAAACCAAGTTGGAAACCACTCTGCGTGATTTCCACCGTCGTCTGGGCGAGCTGCTGACCACCATGGAACTGACGCTTGAACCGGCCGAGAATTTCAAAGAGAAACTGATTAAACTTTCCGCCTGACCCCGTTAGACCACAAGTATTCTGCTGATTTCGCGTTGTGCCTGTTGGCATAACGCGTCTCTCCTGCTACAAAGTCCTTTGCACTCTTATTCTCATCATATCCTATAGCTTTCGAGTTGCGGCTAGGCGGCAAGTGCAGGAATCCGCAGGAGCTTACCAAGGTAAGTGACTGGGGGGATTGCGAGTAGCCAACAACGCTGCAGCTTGAAAGATGACGGATAAATTACACGGCAGAAATACTATGAACGGCAGCCAGACACTGGTTGTGAAATTGGGCACCAGCGTGTTGACCGGCGGATCGCTGCGTCTTAACCGTGCTCACATTGTCGAACTGGTACGCCAGTGCGCACAACAGCATGCAGCGGGTCACCGCATCGTTATCGTCACCTCCGGCGCGATTGCCGCCGGGCGCGAACATTTGGGTTACCCCGAACTCCCCGCCACCATCGCCTCCAAGCAGCTGCTGGCGGCGGTCGGGCAGAGCCGGCTGATTCAACTGTGGGAGCAACTGTTTTCCATTTACGGCATCCACGTCGGGCAGATGTTGCTGACGCGCGCCGATCTGGAAGACCGTGAACGCTTCCTCAACGCGCGTGACACCATGACCGCGCTGCTGGACAACCGTATCGTGCCGGTAATCAATGAGAACGACGCGGTAGCGACCGCAGAAATCAAGGTGGGCGACAACGACAACCTGTCTGCGCTGGCGGCGATCCTGGCCGGGGCCGACAAGTTGCTGTTGCTGACCGATCAGCAAGGCTTGTACACCGCCGATCCACGTAATAACCCGCAGGCGGAACTGATCCGTGAAGTGCACGGCATCGACGATGCGCTGCGGGCCATCGCTGGCGACAGCGTTTCCGGCCTGGGCACCGGCGGCATGGGCACCAAGCTGCAAGCTGCCGACGTGGCTTGTCGCGCCGGCATCGACGTGATCATTGCCGCTGGCAGCAAGCCGGGCGTGGTGGCGGACGTTATTGAAGGTAAACCGGTGGGCACGCGTTTCCACGCGCTGGAAACCCCGTTGGAAAACCGCAAACGCTGGATCTTTGGCGCACCGCCAGCGGGTGAGATTACCGTCGACGACGGCGCGGTCGATGCGATTATGGCGCGCGGCAGTTCGCTGCTGCCGAAGGGCATTCGCGAAGTGAAAGGCGATTTCTCCCGTGGTGAAGTGATCCGCATCCGTAACCTGGCGGGGCGCGATTTGGCCCACGGCGTCAGCCGCTATAACAGCGACGCGATGCGTATGATTGCCGGTCATCACTCGCAGGAAATCAGCGAAATTCTCGGTTATGAATACGGCCCGGTGGCAGTGCACCGCGACGATATGATAGTCAGTTAAGGAGTGAGCATGCTAGAGCAAATGGGGAAAGCCGCCAAACAGGCTTCCTGGCAACTGGCGGTGCTGAGCACGGCGAAGAAAAACCAGGTGTTGTCGGTCATCGCCGACCGGTTGGAAGCCGAAAGCGAAGTGATTTTGCAGGCTAACGAGCAGGATATGGCGCAGGCACGCGCCAGCGGGATGAGCGAAGCGCTGCTCGATCGCCTGCTACTGACCCCGGCGCGACTGGCGGCGATCGCCAACGATGTGCGCCAGGTGTGCCGTTTAAACGACCCGGTCGGCCACGTGTTGGACGGTAGCCTGCTGGACAGCGGGCTGAAACTGGAACGCCGTCGCGTGCCGTTGGGCGTGATTGGCGTGATTTATGAAGCACGGCCAAACGTCACCATCGACGTTGCCAGCCTGTGCCTGAAAACCGGCAACGCGGTGATCCTGCGTGGCGGTAAAGAAACCCACCATACCAATCAGGCGACGGTGAAAGTGATCCAGCAGGCGCTGGAACAGTGCGGCCTACCGGCGGCGGCAGTACAGGCTATCGACAGCCCGGATCGCGCGTTGGTGAATGAACTGCTGCGCCTGGATCGCTACGTCGATATGCTGATCCCACGTGGTGGCGCGGGGCTGCACAAGCTGTGTCGCGAACAGTCGACCATCCCGGTGATCACTGGCGGTATCGGCGTTTGCCACACCTACGTTGATGACAGCGTTGATTTCGACAAGGCGCTGACGGTGATAGAGAACGCCAAAATTCAGCGCCCAAGCGCCTGTAACTCGCTGGAAACGCTGCTGGTGAACCGCAACATCGCCGCAGAGTTCCTGCCGGCGCTGAGTGCCAGAATGGCGGCGGTGGGGGTTATCCTGCACGCGGCGGAGAATGCCATGCCGCTGCTGCAAGACGGCCCGGCAACGGTGGTGGCGGTGGCGGCAGAAGATTATGACGACGAATGGCTGTCGTTGGATCTGAACGTGGCGCTGGTGGACGATATCGATCAGGCCATCGACCATATCCGTACCCACGGCACCAGCCACTCCGACGCGATCCTCACCCGTTCACTGAGCAGCGCCGAGCACTTTGTGCGTGCGGTGGACTCCAGTGCGGTATATGTGAATGCCAGCACCCGCTTCACCGACGGCGGCCAGTTCGGTCTGGGTGCAGAAGTGGCGGTCAGCACGCAGAAACTGCATGCCCGCGGTCCAATGGGCCTGGACGCTCTGACCACCTACAAGTGGATCGGCTACGGCGACGATTTGGTTCGCAGTTAACGTTTAGTATGGCGTTGAGATTTCATGTAGGGGCGCAGCATGCTGCGCCCTTTTTGTATGCTGGGTCATACCAGAACTGGCATTGTTGCAGGCCCAAAGAAACTATTCTGAAAGTCGGCTCTGTGCCAGGAGTGGACGTTATTAACACTATGGTGTGTTAATAAATGTTGGGTAGAACATCTCTCAGATGTTTTATACTAAAAATAAAAAAGGTATTATTTCTATTCAACCTCAACTTTTTCGACAACAAAGCCATCTTTGCTAAAAAAGTCCAAAACTCGTTCAATGTTACCTATACCCCATTGGTTGGATATTACTATTACTTCACCTGATTCGAGCTCAATCAGATCATCGTCATTCATGTGGTATCGATTTTTTCTCTCATCACTAATACATTCAGCTAGAGCTATCGTACGGTTTTTTATGACGCCAAATAATTTTTTTCTCAGCTCATCGAAGTTAGCAGGATTATTCTTTTCTATCCAATCAGTAAAAATTTCTAATGCAAGATTTCTTTTGTTTAGGACAAGTCCTTTGTATCTATAACTTGAATAATCCCTCTCTGATTTTTTAGAGCTGGCAATCTGCTCTATACGCTTCTCTCTAAATCTAACTTGGTATTCGTTCAGTTCGGGGACCGGTATTATCTGCTCTGCATTGATTAGAACTTCACCTTTGAAATTATAAGGTGTTATTTTTACGCAGCTAATGTCAACGCCTTTATCCCTTAGCCAGATTGCCGTAGTAGTAAGTTCCTTACTAAATCCAGCCGATGCCAATATGACTCTTATATCTTTTCCAAAGTCGACAAGCTCTGTATCTTGAAGTTCAACAAAGTCTAGTATTTTTTCTTTAGCATCGATATCAATATTGTTTTTATGAAGATAGGCCTGATAATATTCACATGCCTTAGAAAAACTCATAGTAGATATCATCGCCGCATATCTCAATGCTTGGAGCTCCATATGAGCACCAATCTCGTCACGCTTTAACTCTATTACTACAAGGTTTGCCTGTTTATCAATAGCTAATATGTCAATCCTTCGGCGACTATCTTCCCAATCAGAGAATTCTTCGGCGATGACAAGACAATCAGGTGCCAATATGGTGATGTTATTTTTAATTGCCTCTTGCAAATCATAACGCTCTTGCAATCCTTCAATAGAAAACGTAGTTCTCTCTAAAGGTGTCAATGTTTTGTTGGAAATGTTATATAAAGCCACAAAAACTCCTTTTTAAACCTAACTGATAATAATTAAATGAATCGTTAAATATCACTTTTCCTTGTTAATAACATACCTCTGTTGTGAGTTGTGTGCCAATGAGAAATTTACGTCTGCTCCTCGATCATAGCGGCCCAATATTAAAGGTTTTCCATATAATAGAACGCTTTCATCAGTTCTTCTTCGGTTTGTGGTGATACCAAACTTGCCCCAGAATCTTCCTCAACTTTTATCAAAAGCTCACTGCGGGTAATTCCTAACCTGTTTGCCACATGGTTAGCACAACTTCGTGCGTGAGAAGCTCTGTGTGCCAAGGGCCTTGCCGTATCCAAAACTCTTGTCCTCGATGATGAATGAGACATTAGTTCCTCCTTAAACAGATACACTTGGATAACTCGTTCTTCGCTGCCAAAGCTTTCTGGGTGGGCGTTCAACTATAAGGCAGGGAATGCACCGGACCGGTGACACTCTTCAATAGCTATGGAGTGCCTAATTTGCTCATCGCGCCCGGATATGTACTGATAAGCGCATTCGTAATGCGAAGGTCGTAGGTTCGATTACAAGAATGAAATCGCCCGCCAATCCGCTCAATAACCGCTCCAGCACCCACCCCAAGCAGCCGGGCAATAACAGCAAACTCCACCACATCCAGCTTGCGCTCGCCGTTTTCAACCTTGGCGATAAACGACTGCGGGCGTCCCAGCGCTTCGGCCAGTTTGGCCTGAGTGATGCCTTTTTCCATACGTGATACCCCCACCAGCGCAAGAAAAGTGAGCTGCGGGTGGTGCATAACAGGGCAGCTAACCTAACGCCGATTCAACCAAGGCAGCATACGCACCAGCGCATTGTCCTTAACGATATAGTGATGGAACAGCGCTGCGGCGGCATGCAGCGCGATCAGCCAATAGCCGAAAGCCGCCAGCGTCTTATGCCAGCCGATAATCGTCCGCGCTTGCGGTCGGTCGGCAATCTCGGCGAAGGGCATCGGCAAGCCGAATAAAAACCACTCTTTCCCCCCCAAATAGCGGGAATAGACGCCCAGAATCGGCAACGTCAGCAGCAGCAGGTAAATCAGGCTGTGTACCAGATGGGCTACGCCAGTTTGCCATTTTGCCGGTTTCGGCTCGATAGCGGGGCTGGTGTGGCGCCAGCGCAGAAACAAGCGGGCGATCATCAGAACAAATACCGTCACTCCGCAACTGAAATGGGTCACCACCAGCACGTACCACACCGGGGTGCCCGGTACGGCAAGCCCTCTCAGCTCAATCGTCGTGCAGGTCACGACCAGCAGGATCGCCACCAGCCAGTGCAGACGGATCTGCATCGGCATATAAGAGTTCTGCACCGGGTTACCTTTTGATGTTAAATCACAGTGTTGATGAGAGTAACCAAATGTTACAGGAGAGAAAAGCGCCGGATGAGAATTTCATCCGGCGGATTGCCGGTGTGGCACCCAACGCGGGTGCCACACTTTCACTCAGTTGATCTTGGCCTTGGCAAAGTCGCTGCCGTTAACGTCAACCACATAGCCGCTGACGTTGCTGCGGGTGGCGTAGAACACCTTGCCGTTAGCCAGCGGCAGCAGCGGAGCCTGCTGGGCAAAAATCACCTGTGCCTGCTGATAAAGCTTGGCACGTTCGGCCGGGACGCTAACCTTAATCGCCTGCTGGATCAGCTTGTCGTAGCTGCTGTCGCACCAGCGTGCCGCGTTGGCACCGGTTTGCACGCCGGCGCAGTTGAGCAGGGTAGCGAAGTTGTCCGGGTCGCCGTTATCCGACATCCAGCCATACAGCGCGCTCTGCTGTTCCCCTTTGCGCAACCCGGCCAGATACTGGCCCCATTCCCAGGTGACGATTTTGGCTTTTACGCCCACTTTCGCCCAGTCGTTTTGGATCATCTGAGCGATGCGGCGTGAATTCGGGTTGTAAGGGCGGGCTACCGGCATCGACCAGATGTCGGTCTCAAACCCTTTCTCCAGCCCGGCCTGCTTGAGCAGTTCACGCGCTTTTTCCGGGTTGTAAGCGTACTCGGGCAGTTTGTCGTTATAGCCCAGCATGCCCGGCGGCAGTATCGAATAGGCCGGCGTGCCGCTGTCTTTGAATACCGCCGCAACGATGGCCTTTTTGTCCACCGCATAGCTCAGAGCCTGGCGTACCAACACGTTGTCGAACGGCTTCTTCTGGGTGTTGAACGCCAGATAGCCGACGTTCAGGCCGTCGATGTTGTGCAACTGCAGGTTTTTGTCGCTCTTGATGGCGTCAAACTGCTCCGCCAGCGGGGCAGGGATAATCTGACACTCGTTGGTTTTCAGCTTGGCCAGCCGGGTTTCCGGGTTTGGCGTAATGGAGAAAATCAGGTGTTTGCTGGCCACTTCGCCTTGCCAGTAATGCGGGTTGGCGATGTAGCGGATCAGCGAGTCCTGTTTGTACTGCTGCAGCGCAAACGGACCGGTGCCGATCGGCCAGTTATCGACATATTCCGGGGTGCCTTTTTTCAGCATGGCATCGGCATATTCGGCGGAAAGGATCGAGGCGAAGTCCATCGTCCAGTCGGCGAGGAACGCGGCGTTAGGCTGGCTCAGCGTAAAGCGCACGTGGTCGTTATCCACCGCCTCCACTTTGGTGATCAGCTTGTCCAGCCCGGTGTCGGTGAAGTACTCGTAGTTGCCGCCGGACACCTTGTGATACGGATGATTGGGGTCCTTTTGACGCATCACGGTGAACACCACGTCCTCGGCGTTGAAATCGCGCGTCGGGGTGAAGTATTTGTTGCTGTTGAACTTCACGCCCTTGCGCAGCGTAAAGGTGTAGGTTTTGCCATCCGGGCTGATGGTCCACTCGGTCGCCAGTGAGGGCGCCGGGGTTTTATCGCTTTCACGCAGCGTCAGCAGGCGGTTGTACAGCACCTGCGAGGTGGCGATAAAGGTGGTGCCGGAGCTGGAAAGCTGCGGGTTGAAAGATTCGGGCGAGGCTACGGTGCAGTAGACCAGAGTATCCGTGGCGGCCAGTGCGCAGCCCGTGGTCAACAGGCCGGTTCCTGCCAACAACAGACCCGCAGTGCTTTGTTTTAAACGCATAAAATGGATGGCTCCCTCAGGTTGATTGAGGACACTGCCGCCGCTGTGGCATTCAGGCAGCCCTCAATTTAAATATAAGTGATTGATCGCGAATATGGGAACTGAGGAATAACGATTGTTCGACGGCCGCAGACCGGCCGGGCGTCAAGATAGCCGATGAAATTGTATGCTTAGGTAAATAACCCCGGTTTTTCGGTTGTCTGACAAAAATGTTATCGACGAGTCACTTTGGGGTCAGCAACCCCCACTTAGAATCACCTCACCAGGCAGAACCTGGTCTGGTCAATCTAATGAGGTGGTTATATGAAAGCGATTAAATATGTCATGGCGGCGTTTATCCTGGCGGTGGTGTCCACCAGCAGCTTTGCAGCCAACAGCGTCAGTTCCGAGCAGGGGCTGACTAAACTCGGCGTGGTCTCCGCCAGCGGAGCACTGACGCTCTCAGGTCTGGAAAAGCAATTGGCGAAGAAAGCCGATCAGGCCGGGGCGAGTTCGTACCGCATTATTTCCGCCAGCGGAGGCAATAAACTGCACGGCGTAGCGGTAATTTACCAATAATGGCAGGTGCATGCCGTTAGACCGGGGCGGTACTTGTTTTTACCGCCCCAGAAGGTTCCTGTTTTGTTGGTTTGTAGCCCTCATCCTCCGCCATTTAATCCTCGGTCACTCCTCAGGCGCACTCTCCACGTCAATTAAGTTTGCAGCATGAACAGGTTGTTCTATATTCATGAAAATGATAATAAGTGTTATTATCATTTTCATTTGTAACCAAACCGAAACATCTTCAGTGCGTTGCCCTGGCCTTGGAAAAGGTGGCTGCGCCGTCTCGCTTTACGTGCGCCAGGGAGGTCAAGCACGCCAACCACAACACAATAATAAGGATCACGCCGGGCAGCCCTTGGGCTGGTCATCCAACCGTGTCCGCCATTTACCTCGCTTTTGGCCGTTATCGGCGGCAGCGGGGTTTTCGCTTCCGTTGTTTCAACATTTGTTTATGGCTTATCAAAGGTAGGTAACATGTCGGAAACTGTTTTGGCTACTGAATGGCTGCCGCTGACACCGGCGCAGTTAGACTTCTGGGACGAATTTACCTTGCACCCCGGACAGCCTTTTTCCACCGTCGCTCACGTCACCGAACTACGCGGCGCGGTAGATGAAGAGGCGCTGTGTCGGGCTATCACTCAGACGATGGCGGAAACGCAGGCGTTTGCATTGCGTTTTCACGGCGGCACTGGCGAGAGCTTGCCGCAGCAGCGTTATGATCCCCAGGCAATACCGCAACTTAATCGCCTTGATCTTCAGGCACAGCCCGATCCTTACCAGACCGCGATGCGGCTGATGCAGGCGGATGTCGATCAACCACTGGATCTGTGCAGCCAGCCGGTGGCCGCGGTGTGGTTGATCAGGCTGGGGCCTTCGCATTTTATTTGGTACGTGCGCGCCCACCATATTGTGATTGATGGCTTTGGCATGGCGTTGGTTGAACATCGTTGTGCCGCGCTGTATACGCATTTCCTCGACGACAGCGCGGCAGGGCACGCATTGGGCGAGATTCATGCTTTTCAGCACCATGAACTGGCCTATGTGGCTTCTGAACGCTGCGCTAAAGACCGGTATTTTTGGCAGCGGTATTTGCCGCCGTCGCAGACCTTGCCAACGGTGCGCAAAGGCGGCAGGGAATATGGCGTGAAATCCCTGAGTACCAGCACGCCGTTGCCGGAGGAGATCCCGCAGCGGTTGCGTTGGCTGTCGGAACGTAGTGGTATCGGTTGGCCCGATCTGTTGCTTTCCCTGTCCGCCGCCTGGCTGTTCTTTACCTTGCCGCCGTTGCCGCATGATAAGGGCGATTCGCGCACCATGTGGATGCCGGTGATGAACCGCCGCAGCAGCCAGGCCACCAATACGCCGGCGCTGGCGGTCAATACGCTGCCGCTTTTGGTGTCGCTGCGTGCGGAAGAGACTTTGGGCCATTTTCTGTCGGGCATGGCGAAGATGCTGCGTGAGCTGCGCAGCCACGCAGGTTACCGTCTGCGGCACATTGCCGCAGATCGCGGTGTGACGCCGGCCTCTCGTTTGTTTATCTCGCCGTTTATCAACGTCCAGCCGTTTGATCCCGCCGGTTTCAGCGGCTGCACCTGTACGCGACGGGTACTGGCAGGAGGATCTGGCGACGGCGCTAACTTGACCTTCCGCGGGCGCACCGATGCTGGCGATCTGCACCTGGATATCGATGTTTACGTGCAGCAGTTTGCCTGCGATGGGATCGAAGACTACGGGCGTGACCTGCAGGCGTTTTTATTGCGTGCGTTGCGGGAAGAAGCGCTGGAGACGGCGCTCGGCGAACTGGTGGCGGTGCCCGCCTGATGGTCGAAGGATCAGCGTAATGGTTGGGGCCATACTCGACCCGATATAAGTTTGAATGAGGTGATAGGGGGCTGCATGCAGCCCCTTTTAGTTTGAACCGTTTAACGTGCCAACAATGCCGCCACTTCCCGCGCATTTTTGCAGGGGATTAACAGCGTTGGCGGCAGTTGGGTGCCAAAGGCCTGGTTAAGCTGCGCCGCCACCTGGCGAATGTGCGGCAGCTTCAACCCCATGCTGATAAAGGCCGTTTCTTCTCCCCATTCCGGGCGCGGCGTTGCGCCGATGGCCTTTAAATAGATCGACAGAATCTTGCCGCTGTGCGCCGGTGGCGCGCTCGGCAGCGGTGCCGCACAGGCATTCAGGCCCGGAGCGGCACGATCGGCGCTGAAGGCTGCGCGGATGCGGTGACGGTCGGTCTTGCCGTTACCCGACAGCGGCAGCAACTCGGTATGAATAAAGCGTGTCGGGATATGGGTACAAGGAAGGTAGCCGGTCGAAAAAGCGCGGATCGCCGCCAGCGACAGCGGTTTGCCGTCGTGGGTGAGGTACATCGCCCCGAGCGTCGCTTCGCCATTGTCACCGCCAGGGTAATCCACTACCACGATATCGACAATAGCCTCGTGTCCGCGCAACACATCTTCAATTTCCGGCAGCGAAACGCGCACGCCACGGATTTTCACGTAGCCGTTCACCCGGCTGGCGAAAAGGATATTGCCGTCCGGGCGATAGTACCCCTGATCGCCGGTACGGAAGGCCCGCAGCGGTTGCCCGTCGGGCCCCTCCAGCGTAACGAAATCATGTTGTTTTAAATCACCGTCCTCCAGATACCCCAGCGCCAGATTCACCCCGGAGGTGTGGATGCGGCCGACCACGCCGGTCGGGCAGTGGGTACCGTCATCATGGCAGATAAAGTATTGGTTAGCCGGCAGCGGCTGACCATAAGGCACGGTGCCGGTGTCCTGCGGCGCTATCGGGTGCCAGATGCTCCAGATGGTGGTTTCGGTCGGGCCACCGAGCGAGAACAGGCTGATGTCCGGACGCAGGCCTCGCAATTGCTGTACCGTCGCCGGTTTGATGTAATCGCCCCCCTGAGCCACCAGTCGCAGCGAACGCAGGCTGTCGTCGGTTTTACAGGTAAGCAGCATTTCCAGAATGGCGGGGACCGAACACCACAGGCTGACGCCATGGCGCTCAACCAACTGGTTCCAACTGATGGCGTCCTTTTCCTGATGTGGTGCCGGTAACACCAGCGTGGCACCGGCGCTGAGCGAGCCGAACAGATCAAACATCGACATATCGTGGTGCGGCGGCGTGACCGAAATCATCACGTCGTCGGCGGTGACTGCCCAGCGCTGCAGGGTCTGGCCGATAACGTTGGCGGTGGCGCGGTTATTGAGCACCACGCATTTCGGTTTGCCGGTGGTACCGGAGGTATACAGATAATAACTGGCTTCGGTGCTGACGCTGCGCTCGGTCAGCGTCTGGCTGTCCGGCCGCTTGGCGGCGCCCGCTGTCGGGTCAAGCAGTTCTTCTGGCGTAACCCCGAACGAGGTGTCCAGCTCACCCTTGTGTACCACCAGATCCGGCCGGCAGTTGGTCAGCAGATAGGCGGTACGTTCCGGCGGTGAGTTGATGTCGATCGGCACCCAGATAATGCCCAACAGCGCACAGGCGAGTGAGATGGTTACATGCTCCGGGCTGCGCGCCAGATACAAGGCCAGCACGCTGCCTGGCTTCAGGCCATGCTGTTGCAGATTTGCCATCACTGCGCTAACCCGTTGGCCCAATTCCGGGTACGTCAGGCTTAGTTGGTCGCAGATCAACGCGGGGCGCGGCTGCGGATCGTTAAACAACCTGTCGGCCAACTGCGCAAGATAAGGGTAAGCGCTGAATGACGTCTCGCTGTGGTTATGGCGGTAATGTTGGTAATCGATAAATTGCGCGGGGGGAATTTCCACATCGCCGTCCCGGCACATCAACATTACCCGACGTTGCAATGCGTCCAGCATCGCCTGTACTTGCTCGCCATCCAACGCCTGCTCGGCGTAGTCGACGCACAGCAGCAGGTTCTTGTCGGCGTCCTGCATCAGGCGGATATCGATCGCCACCTGCGGCGTCTGGGTCACGCCGTCATGGTAGCGAACCGGCGCGTTGCCAGGCAGCGTCTCCCACCCCAGGCAGTTGGTGAGGATCACCGGCAGCGCCGGGGAACCCTGGCTGAGGTTTAGCAACTGCCGCGCCAGGTCAACGCCGGAAAATGCCAGATGGTCGAGCGCCCCCAGCACGTCGTCCTGCAAGGCCTGGGCGCGGCTGATAAAGGTGCCCCCCAGGCGGGAATAGCGTACCGCCACAAAGGTAGAGGCGTTGCTGAGCGCACCATTTGCCGCAGGAAACGCCACCGGCACGCCGACGCAGAGTTCGCCGTCGGTGGTCCACTGCGCCAGCGTATCGAGGATAAGAGCCGAAAGGCTGCTGTTGCGCAGCAGGGCATGGGAGGATCCCAGGCGCGAGAACTGTTTTAGAACCTCGCGCGGCAAAGTCAGGTTGGCGCGGCGATAGCGAGAGGATTTGATATTGGTCAGCGGGGTGCGCCACGGCAACGCCGACGGCGTGGTGACGTCCTGTAGCTTGGCTTGCCAGTAGGCGGCATCAATCTGACGCTGTTCCGCCGTGGCTGCAGCCGGTGGGCTTGGCGGCACGACTGGCGGCAGCGGGGCGTAGTCGAACAGCCGGGCGATGACGGTGGAGATACCCTGGCCGTCAAGGATCAGCGCGTCGAAGCTGGTGAAAATCACGGTGTCGTAGGGGCTGCCGGTGGCGTCCTGCGTCTCCGAGAGCTGAATGGCGGCAATACGCCACAACGGCTGCGCGGGATCGTGGCGCTGATGCGAATATTGCTCGCGCAAGTCAGCCAATTGGCGTTGCGCTGCCTGATGGTCGAGCGCACGCAGATCGTGCCGATCCAGATTCAGCGTGGCCTCTGCCCGCACGTGTTGGGTGAAACGCTGGGTATCGATGCAAGTGCGCAGCGCCGCATAGTGCTGCACCAGTTCGCTCAATCGGCTTTCCAGGCGGGCCAAATCCAGTCCCAGACCGCGATATTCGCGAAAGTCGTGCATCGCTACGCCGCCGAGGGGCCATTGTTCGCTGCGCCCGAGCAGGTAAGCCTGCTGCAGTGCGCTTAATGGTGTCTCCATGGTATTTCCCTATTGATTGTCACTAACCCACGAAATAGAAAGCAGGGCGCATGAGACCACGCGCCCGGATCGGTATCAGGCTTTGGGTGCCAGCACCTGCAATAACAGTTGAGCGCCCTCGGCGGCATTGGGGGCTCGCTCGCAGATCACTGCGGCAAGAGCGGCCGGAGTCGGGTTCGCCTCTATATCCTTCGGCGCCAGCGCCACCGGCAGGTATTTGTTAAGTACCGCCAATAGGGCCATCAGAGCGTCCTGCGGCAGTTGCAGGGTACGGATATCGTCATCGTCACCCAGCCTGGCGTCCGGCGCGACCCGCGCCAGCAGCCGGTGCAGCAGTTGGCGAACCGGCATCTGACGTGCCTGGCCCGCTGGGGAGCATTGCGCCAACCACTGCGAAAGTGGCTGATTAAAGCTGTCCGGCCGGTTGGCGGCCCGTTTCAGCAAGGCGCCGTAAGTGGCGAACAGCTGCGGCAACAGCCGATCAGGGAAGGCGTCCAGGCGGACGTCCCAGTTGATCAGAATGCCGCCGTTGGCGTGTGCCACCTGCGCGTCCAGCGCCACCTGTGGCCCCTGGGAAATTACCCACTCCAGCGGGCCAAAGGTGCGGGTGACGTTGTCAGAAAACAACGCTTTGCCACGGATGCCAAACCCGGCGGTAAACACGACGGGTGAAGGCTGCATGCTGCCTTGCAGGCGCGACAAATCGCGCATCACGCTGACGCCGGGGTAATCGGCGTGAGCTATTAACTCCGCCAGCTGGGCCATCAGGCGGCGGCTGAAAGCCGGCAAGTTTTCAGCCGGGTTCAGCTCCACGCCCAGCAGCACCAGGTTAGAGAAGTCGCCAATGATCGTGGCGAGGTTGGCTTCATCCCGGTGGAACAGCGGCACGTTGAGCCTGAAGCGCGACATGTTCCAGCCATGGCCGACGGTAACGGCAAACAGCGCCAGAAACAGGGATGACAGCGTGATGCCGTGCGCTCTGGCGGCATCTTCCAGCGCTTTGGTTTCGCTCGCGCTCAGTTGCAGCGCCAGCCGATCGCTGCGGCAAATATCCGGTGTGCGCAACAGGTGCGGTGCCGGCGGCAGCTGAGGCAGGCGTTCACGCCACCAGGCCTGAGCGCGGGTGCGACGTGCCTGCAGCGCGGTATCGGCATAGTGACGATCCAGATAGTCAAAGTAGGGTACGCCATTGTCGGCGGGGGATGCCGGACATTGGTGATAAAACCGCGCCAAATCCTCCATCAACACGCGGAAACCCATGGCATCGCCGGCGATCATATCCAGATCAACATGCAGCCTGCTGTGGCTGCCCGGCAGCAGGCTGAGGCTGATATCGCAGGGGATACCTTGTTCCAGCGGCAGTTTTTGGCTGCTTTTTTGCTGCCGTTTGGCTGTGAGCCGGTGGCTCGCTTCGGGGGTATCGAACTGGCTGAAATCGTCCAGATGCAGGCCATGCTCAGGGCCGCAGGGGCTGATGGTCTGCTGGCCATCGGCCGTGATGTGCAGGCGCAACATAGGGTGATGCAGGTAAAGGGCGGCAACGGCCTGTCTCAGTCGTTCGACGTCCAGGTCGCAGCAGTTAAATTCCGCATACAGGTGGGCGGATACGCCCCCCAGCGGCGCTTCGGATTGCCGACCTACCCAGTAGGCGGCCTGCATCGTGGTCAACGCTTTCATCGGGTTTCCATCAGTATTGAGAGACTGTAAGAATATATTGCAATGTTAATGGGAATGAAAATTATTACTATTTTTATTTGTTGGTATAAAAGGTAAGGGTAATGTGGAAAGGGGAGGTTCTCGCTCGCTTATAGAAAATATTAATACCGATATAATTATGTTTTATATTCATTTTAATTGAAATTATTGGTTTTAAAGAACCCACAATAACTGCGTTTTATCGTTCAGCACTTTACTCGTTCCGTATCCTGTTTATTTGTTTAGTTGATAATGATTTGCATTAAAAAATGTAAAATATTATCATTATTAACATTTCTTTACGTTTCCAGACAAAAAATCTGCGTCCGCCCCCGGTTTATCTGGGGTGGGGCGGCTGTCTGCGGCAGGGATATGCAATAGCAAGGTCAGGAAGGCCGCAATGCCATTGTCAGTGTGAGAATCAGCGTCGTTACCTATGTGAAATAAAACATATTTTTGTGCATCTGGGATGAAAGGAGAATACATCTATGAGCAAGCATTCAGCGGCTCAAAGGCATAAAATCGTAGGAAACAAGGAAAAAGCAGGCTTGCAGGCCATTGGGGCATTTTCCTCACTCTTTCTGGGTCTTTGTTCTTTATCTGTGGGCAGTGTTAACGCCGCCGCAGTGGACGACAAGGTGCAGGAAGCCGCCGACAGCAAACGTAACGATAATTGGCAGGACTCCGAAAGCCTGCTGGTGACCGGCGAAAAGATAAAGCGCAGCATTTTCGACACCGGCTCCAGCGTGCAGGTGTTCGACAGTGAGCGGATCGCCGCTATGCCCAATGCGTTGCAGATCCCCGATTTATTACGCATGACGGCCAACGTCATGGATGTCGGCATCGGTAACGATCTGCCCACCGTGCGCGGTATCGACGGTTCCGGCCCGAACACCGGCGCCAACGCCTTCCTCAGCGGCACCCGTCCGCGCCTCAATTTGTCTCTGGATGGTCGCTCCCTGACCTATAACGAGCAGGCCTATGGCCCGCAGTCGCTGTGGGATCTGGATCGCGTCGAAGTGTTCCTCGGCCCGCAGAGCTATATTCAGGGGCGTAACGCCATTGCCGGTGCGATCGTGATGGCCAGTAAGGATCCCACTTTCGATTGGGAGAGTGCCTTCAAGGGCGGTGCGGGCAACCAGCACTCTTCGCAATTGTCCGCTATGGTTTCAGGCCCGCTGGTGGAAGATCAACTGGCGTTCCGCGTCAGCGTCGATCGCCAGCGTCGCCGCAGCGATGTCGATCTTCCTGCTTATGAGCCGGTGGGCGATCCGCGTGAGGTTGAAGCCACTACCGCACGTGCCAAACTGTTGTTCAACCCGGCAGGCCTGCGCGAGCTGACCACCAAGCTGACCTTTAACCACTTTGGCAGCACCTCGCCGCAAAACGAGAGCCTCAACCCGCTGGTTCACCCGACCAGCCTGCGCCACGATCCGCGCCGAGCGGTGTTTAAAAGCAACACCAACAGCGGCGTTTGGGATCTGTCCTGGGAGCAATCCGACAGCCTGACGCTGGAAAACCGCGTTATTTATACCGACTTCAATATTAACCGTCCTACGGCTTATGCCTTGCCGTACGCCGATATCGGCGGAAAAGAGGTGCACGTGGAGCCAGTGGCGCGTTTTGGTGGGCCAGACAGCCGCCTGCGCGGGCTGGCAGGGTTGCGTTATTTCCACTCCAAGCAGGATGAGTTCGTTAACATTTTCGGCGGTTCGACCTTCAAGGATAAAACCGACACCAACTCGGCCTTTGCCGAGCTGACCTACGCCATCACGCCGAAGGTGGATATCACCGCCGCCAGCCGTTTAGAACGCGAGCACCGTCAGCGTACCGGCGGCAGCAAGGCCGTGCGTATCGATTTCGATGAAACCTACGACGTATTCCTGCCGAAGCTGGATCTAGCCTGGAAACCGACGGATACCCAGACCTACGGCGCCAAGGTGGCGCGCGGCTATAACGCCGGTGGCGCAGGCATCACCATCGGCACGCCGGTAGTTAATTACACCTATGGTTCGGAATATGTCTGGAACTATGAGTTGTACACCCGTCACCACCTGAAAGATGCCAACGTCATCCTGACCAGCAACATCTTCTACAACGACTACAAGGACATGCAGCTGCCGTATTCCCTGGGGCCGAACTCCTCGGTGATCCGCAATGCCGACAAGGTAGAAACCTACGGCGCGGAAATGGGGGCGACCTGGCAGCCGCGTTGGGACTTCGAACTGTTCACGAACGTCGGTCTGTTGAAGACCAAGATCAAGAAGTTCTCGGGCAGCGGCGTAGATGGGCATGAACTGGCGCGTGCGCCGGCTTATACCGCCAACATGGGCGCCAAGTACCAGTTGATGGCCGGGTTGGAACTGAGCGGCAACGTGGCGTTCTCGGACTCCTACTACTCGCAGTACGACAATGACTCTCGCGGGCGCATCGGTTCTTACTGGTCGGCGAATACTCAACTGGCGTACACCTTCGCCTATGGCCGCGCCACCCTGTATGCGCAGAACCTGTTTGACTCGGAACGTCGCGTGATGGTCAGCGGCAACGACGTCTACACCGCGACTCAGCAGCGTCCACGCATGATCGGTGCGGCGCTGGAACTGACATTCTGATGCGATAGCAATCGGTCTGCAGCAGGGGCGTATTCACGCCTTGGATTGTTGGCGCTTGCGCGAGTTTGTCAGCGATCTGTGGTGGATACGCCCCTGTTTATGACCCGCGTTCCCCCCGAGGTTCCGGTATGGCCGGGCACAAGGAGATAGAGCAGTGAGCGGTTATTTTGACAATATTCTCAGCGATGACGAGGCCCAGCGTCTGGACCTGGCGTTTCAGACGCTGGGCGAGCGGGCGGCGGATGCCTCACAGCCATTGAGCGAAGCGGAAGAGTTGGCGTGGTTCATGCACCAGCAGCGCGGCGACGGCGGTTGCCAGCAGGCGATGGCCTGGCGACTGGGCGGCGAGCCGGATATCGGCAGACTGGCCAGCGCGCTGGAAGCCCTGACCCGGCTGATGCCGGAACTGGACGTTCGTTACGATTTCGACGATGAGCAAGGCTTACGCAAACTGCGCAGCAACGCAACGCTGAACCCGGTGAGCATTCAACCTGTGGCGGACGAACAGCAGGCGGTAAGCCGTCTGTTGCAGGCGCAGGCGACGCCTCTTGAGTTGGCAAGCGAAGCACCAGTTCGTTTTCTGCTGTTTACCGGTGCCGGTTCGGTGCTGGGCGTCGTTGCCCACGATATTTTGGCTGAAAGGCTGTCGTGTCGACAATTATTGACGATGCTGTCGGCGCTGTATAATCGCCATGATCCCCTGCCAGTCCCGGACACTCTGTCGCCGGTTGTACTGAATACGCCATTGCCGGAAGCGACGGAGCTGGTTCTGCCGTGGCCACGCCATGCGACAGCGCTGCGGGACTACCGACAATTGGCAGCACAGGACGAGCGTCTGGCGCAGGCCGGGGTACGTATAGCGACCCGCGTAGCGCGCAAGATTTTGCCCGTAACCGATAACCCAACCACCTTACTGGCGGCGATCGCCGTTCGCTTTGGCCGCTTTATCGCCGCTCAGTCCGGCGGGCAACCGGTGCAGTTGTGCGTGCCGCTCGACGACGCACAACAGGCAAACGGCATGGACGGCTGGCAGGGCGCCAGCCGATTGAAACGCCTGACCTTGCAGCCTGCGGATCAGGAGGCGGAAAGCCGACTGCTGGCGCAGCAAACGGCGGAAGCGCCCAACCCAGAATTAGCTCAGCTTCTGGTGAGCTGGCTGGCGGATCCTTCGGTGGCGCTGCAGTTGGATGGGGTTAACGCTGAACGCCTGCTGTTACCGCCGCTGCATACGCCTTTTGAGCTGATGCTGGCTTTGAGCCTGCCCGAGCCGGACTCGATGGTGTTGGAGTTAGTGGCGGATCCGCGCCTGACCCCGCATGTCGCGCCGTTCCTGCTGGAGCAGTTCGTCGCTTATCTCGCCGGACGGACGATCACGACAGCCCTGCTGCCTGCCGCTGAGCAACCGTTGGCCCAGCCCGAAGCTGTCCTGGCGGGAGAGGATGCACAACAACAAGAAAATGATGAAATCGCTCAATTGATCCTGGCGGAATTCCGCGATGCCCTGGTGGCGCCGGACATGACCGTCGATGAAGATTTCTTCGATCGCGGCGGGCATTCGCTGGTCGCGACCCGCGTCATCGGTCGCTTGTTAAGCCTGCACCGTATCGAACTCAACATTAACGACCTGTTCAGTCACGCCACGGCCCGAGGACTGTCGGCCTACGCCAAACGTCAGGCGGTTACGGCACCGGCGGTACAAGCGCCCAATACGCAGCAGCGGGATGAGGTGGTCCAGGCACCGCTGTCGCTGGCCCAGCACTCCCTGTGGAAAGTGTACGAGGCCTTCGGTCACGACGAGATCTTCAATCTGCCTTTCGCCATCAATTTCCTCGAACCGGTGGATGAAATGGCCCTGCGTCAGGCGTTTATCGACGTCATGACGCGCCACAGCGTATTGCGTTCACTGTTTATCGAACATCAGGGGGAGGTTCGCCAACAGGTCGTGCCTGCGGCTGAACTGCTCGATTTCGAGTGGTTCCACTTCTCTCATGAAACACCGGCCGGTAACGCCAGCGAACTGTTGGCCAAGGCCGGCGACCACCGCTTTGATCTGACCCGCGAGCTGCCGCTGCGCGCTACCTTCCTGCGTGACGCGGCAACCGGCCGGCAACTGCTTTCGCTGCTGTTCCACCATGTGGTGCTGGATGAATGGTCGCTGAACCTGATGATGGACGAGCTGGGCATCGCCTACAGCCACCGTGTGGCGGGGCAGAAGCCGCAGTGGAAAGGTGAAGTACCGCAGTTTTATGCCTTTGCCCGGCAGCAGCAGGCCGGCGGCGTCGCACAGCAACACCTGGACTATTGGCTCGATAACCTGCGCGATGCGCCGGTCGGTCAGCCGCTGTTCCAGCAGGAACCTTCGCACCATCCTGCAGTCCCGGCCGATGCAGACGTCAACGGCGGATGGCTGGAATTTGACGTCGAACCAACGGTGGCTGAGGGGTTGTACGCGCAGGCCAGGAAGAACAACGCCTCACTGTTCAACGTGGTCTACGCCGGTATCACTACGGCGCTGCGCCTGTTGGGCGGTCCGACGGATCTGCTGGTGGGGACTTCCACCTCCGGCCGTAACGACGCCGAGTTCTTTGACACCATCGGCTACTTCACCACGGTGGTGGTGCACCGGGTGCGCTTCGCCGACCAGCTGACGGTCGCTGGGCTGATTGACCAGGTGAAAAACACCATCAACGGTTCTATGCCTTATACCGATATTCCTATCGATCTGGTGGAAGAAGGGCTGTTTGGCGCTCATGCCGACCGCAAGAACCACATGTTCGAAGTGTTCATTCAGATCCACAGCCGTATCAAGCTGAACGGGGCATTTACCCTGCAGGACGGCAGCACGGTGGCCTATCGTCAGGTGGAGCCGGAGAAAACCGAATCGCTGCTCGGTTTGCAGTTTGAAGTGATGGAAGAAAACCTCGACGGCGTGAAATCCCTGCGCGTGATGATGACCTACCGTACCGATCATTACACCGCGCAACAGGCGGGGTTGATCGCTGCAACTATTCAGCACGTGTTCTCTCACTTTGCCCAACAGGCCGGTGGGGACATGCCACTGTCGGCCTTGCCGCCGGCGCCACAGCAATAACGTTGTTCACCCTAACTGACTTTATTACTTTCATGGAGATAAACGGATGTCTGGAACAATAGGAACACCCCGCGCTTTACTGTCGCTGTTGATTGCAACGTCGTTGGTGGTGGCCGGCGCAGCGCAGGCCCGTGACGCAGGGATCACTCAGCAGGATATCAAGCGCCAGCCGTTGTCGTCGGCGCTGGTGGAAATGGCCTACAGCCCAAGCCAGAAGTCGCTGTTCGTCAGCGCACCGGACTGGAAGGAAGAGGCGAAATCCCGCGTGTTGCGTCTGGATCCGACCACGTTGGCGGTGCAGGCGGAGATCCCTCTGCAGGTGAAGGGGTTCGGCGTAGCCCTGGATGATGCCGGCCACCGGCTGTATCTGACTCAAGGGTTCAATGGCTCGGTCGGCGTGGTGGATACCACCACCAACCGTGCGCTGGACAGCATTCCAGTGACCGAAAAAACGATGCTGGAGCAGACCTACAAGGAGGCCGGCATCAGCGGCAAGCGCCTGGAGTTCCTGCTCAAGGAGCTTAAGCGCTTCAAGATCACCGAGGACTACCAGTACCGCATCCGCGAAATGAAGTATGACGCGAAGAGCGGCCGCCTGTTCTTGCCGGGGTTGGGTTTTGGGGTAGATAGCGTGCTGTTTGTGGTCAATACCCGGACTCAAAAGCTGGAGAAAATGATCCCCGGTTTCGGCTACAACGCGGTGGGCATCACTCTGGATGAGAAAGGACGGCGCGTATTTGTCTCTAACATGCAGGGGCAACTGATTACCCTGAATGCCGATACCCTGGCGATCACCTCTACCAAAGAGATTCAAGCGGATCAGCTGCTGAACCTGGTGTACGACGGGAAGAATAACCGTCTGTTAGGGGTGGATCAGGGGATCGACCGCGACAACTACCGCAATACCCACCTTGAGCGCGACTACGTGAAGCGCAGCAGCGGTCACCGGGTGTTTGCGCTGGATGCGGACAGCGGCAAAGTGTTAGCCAGCGAACTGACCGATGAAGTGCCAATTGGCCTGCTGTTGGACGATCGCAACCAGCGTGTGTACGTCGCCAACCGCAAAGGGATCCGCGTCGATCATGGCGCAGGTACGTTGACGGTGTTTGATTCAAACAGCCTCAAGCGCCTGCAAACCGTAGAACTGCCGCCGCACCCTAACAGCCTGGCGCTGGACACCAGCAACAACGTGCTGTTCGTGACGGTGAAGAATGACGGAGCCAGCACCAAAGCCGGAAAACCGGAAAGCGTTGTCCGTATTCAACTGCCAAAAAACTGAGTGTGATCCCGCTGCGTCAGTGAAGGCTGACGCAGCGTATTCTTGGCATAAGTCTTCTTGTCCGCAGTGAATCCATACTCACCAATGTTGTTATTAATTAGTGGCATACTTATTTCGCTGCCGCCTCTTCTGGGGCGGTTGTGTATCATGACGTCTGGGGCGCAGAACGCCACTGACGGCCCGCATGGCTCCTTGATGTGAGCCAATCCCACATAAACACAAGGTAATAAAAACTGGTCTTGTTCCGATAATTTGATTATAAACACCGCCGTTAGGGACAATGTTCTCATCTGAATTGGAGTAGTTATGTTGGCTAAAGTTAATCGGCTGTTCGCCGGTGCGCTCCTGGCGCTATTGCTTCCTGCTGTCGCCGTGGCGGCGGATTACCGTGCTGGCGAGCAATATTCTCGCCTGGATAAACCGGTGGCGTCAGCCCCTGCGGTGGTGGAGTTTTTCTCTTTTTATTGCGGCCCTTGTTATCAGTTTGCAGAAACCTACCATGTTGGCAGCAGCGTCAGCCAGGCCCTGCCTGAGGGCACCAAGCTGACCAAATATCACGTCGGCCTGATGGGCAAATTGGGCAATGAGCTGACTGAAGCCTGGTCGATCGCGATGGTGATGGGCATCGAGGATAAAATCGAAGGCCTGCTGTTCGACGAGCTGCAAAAAAAGCGCGCCATCAACAGTGAAGAGGATATTCAGCGGGTGTTTGCCGCCGCCGGCGTAGATGCCGCGGCCTATGAAAATGCGCGCCATAGCCTGTTGGTGAAGGGCTTGATTGCCAAGCAGAATGAAGCGGTGAAAGCGCTGGACGTACGGGCAACCCCCTCGTTTTATGTCTCCGGCAAGTACAAAATCGATAATGCCGGAATGGCGAGCCAAAGCGTTGACGGCTATGCAAAAGAATACGCGGCCGTGGTGCGTTATCTGCTGGATAGCCAGCCTTAATCCTCCCGATTTTCCCGTTTTTATCAACCCGGCTACGGCCGGGTTTTTCATGTCTGGAGCCATAAGGCGCAATTTGTGATCCCAGCGCCAGATCCCACTGTCGGCATTGCTTGTATGTTACTGGGTTGTTATGTTGATTTTCTGTTCATTGCCGCTTGCGGTTCGAACGCGTCCATCGCTGATGTGTGAAGGGGGGATCCATGGCAATTTCCGTACCGGTCAGGGAGGTTGGCTTCGAAGAGTGGTTGGCGAAAATCAACTCCGCCTGCGGCCGGTTCTGCGCCCGAACTCTGGGGCCGGGATTTAGCGGCGCGATGCAGGAATTTCGTGCCCACGCGTTACGTATGAGCGTGGTGGATGCGACGCAAACCCGCCTGTATCGAACCCAAAAAGAAATTAACCGCAGCGACGGCTCGCATTTTTTCACGGTCTTTCAACTGCGCGGCAGTTCATTGATGGAGCAGGGTGACCGACAGGCAGTCTTGTCCGCCGGTGACGTCACGCTGATCGATGCTTCACGTACCAGCAGTTTTACCTTTCAACAGGACTCCCGCCAAATCTCATTACTGATGCCGCGCAGCTATTTCGAACGGTCGGCACGTTTTAGCGATCTGCAATTCGCACGACGGCTGGATGGGCAAAGCAGCATGGCGCGCCTCAGTCGGCAACTGGTCTTGGGCTGCATGCAGGACGCGCAGATGAGCGCACCGGAGAGCGAGGCGATACTGAGTGCCGTGGCAACTCTGTTGCGCCCGGCGCTGGTGGAACCTGAAGTGGGAGCGGAGGTTTTCCCGCAGGCTTTCACCCGAACGCTGGCGTTTATCGATACGCATATCCAGTCGCCGCAGTTGCGGCCTGAGTGGATCGCCGTTGAACTGGGCGTTTCGGTACGCAGCCTGTACCGGATGTTTGCCCGTCAGGGACTGGTGGTGGCGCAATATATCAAGCACCGCCGTCTTGATTTGTGCGCTCAGGTGCTACGCACGGCGCCTGAGCGGCAAAAGTTGGTCACTATCGGCCATGACTGGGGTTTTGCCGATCACAGCCATTTCTCCACCGCCTTCAAAAGCCGTTTTGGCGTTTCGCCCAGCGAATACCGTAAGCAGTATCAGTAGCGCCCTGGAGGGCGCTACTGGCGATTAAGGCGCTGTTCAGTAACGAATGCACACCGATTTGGATTCGGTATAAGCATCCAGCCAGTCCGGGCCGAAATCACGGCCGCTACCCGATTGTTTGAAGCCGCCGAAAGGCATGTTGGCGTCGATCAGCGTATGGGTGTTGACCCACACCGTGCCGGCCTGAATTCGTGGCGTGAAGGCCATCGCCGCTTGCAGGCTGGTGGTCCACAGGCTGGCGGTCAGGCCGTAGTCGGTGTCGTTGGCTTTGCGCAACGCTTCTTCAGCATCCGCCACGCGGATCAGATTGACCACCGGGCCAAACACTTCTTCGCGCGTCAGGTTCAGCTTGTCGTCCGGGTTAATTACCAGCGTCGGCGGAATATAGAACCCTTGCGAGTCCGGCCCGGTCGCGCCGCTGATCAACTCAGCGTGCTTGGATCTGGCATCGTCCAGATAGGCCGCCACTTTATTGCGGTGGTCGCTGGAAACCAGTGGGTTGATCTGCGCACTGGCATCCATGCCCGGTCCGACGGACAGGGATTTCACCGCCTGCTCGAACCCGGCCACCAAGGTGTCGTAGATGGGCGCTTCAATATAAATCCGCGAGCTGGCGGCGCACACCTGTCCCTGGTTCAGGAAGCTGCCCGCCATCAGGCCTTCGATAACCTGCTGCGGGTCGGCATCTTTCAGCACGATGGCCGGGTTTTTACCGCCCAGTTCCAGCGTCACGCGTGTCAGCCGGTCCGCCGCCGCGCGGGCGATGCTTTTGCCGACCGGCGTGGAGCCGGTGAAGCTCACTTTGGCGATCAGCGGGTGTTCGGTCAGCGCTTTGCCGCAGCCGGTACCTTTACCCGTCACCACGTTGAATACCCCCGGTGGAATGCCGGCTTCGGTCGCCAATTCGGCCATGCGCAGCAGGGTGAGCGGCGTGGTCTCCGAGGGTTTGATCACGATGGAACAACCTGCGGCCAGCGCCGGCATCACTTTCCACATACCGATCATCAGCGGGAAGTTCCACGGCACAATGCCGGCCACCACGCCAATCGGCTCTTTACGGGTATACACCTGATATTTGGCCCCCGGCGGCATGGGGATCGACACGTCCAGGGTTTGGCCGGTGATCTTGGTGGTCAGCCCGGCGGTGTAGCGCATCCAGTTCAGCGTGCAGCCTACCTCGAACATACGGGCAATATTGATCGACTTGCCCTGTTCCAGCGTTTCCAACTGGGCAAGTTCTTCGGTGTGTTGTTCAACCAAATCGGCATAGCGCAATAAAATACGCTCGCGCTCGGCAGGTAAACGTTGCGCCCAGACCCCAGATGTAAACGCCTGATGGGCCGATTGTACGGCGCGTGCGACGTCTTGCGCGTTGGCGTCGGCGGTGGAGGAAATTTGTTGTCCATTGGCGGGGTTATACACCGCCAGCCGGCCTTCGGCGGTGGAACCACACCATTGGCCGTCGATATACAGCCCATGATGACGATCGAGAAAACGTGAAACGCTGTCCATCACTGCTACGTTATTGTCAGGCATACGCCCTCCTGTCAGACAAAAAAGGTCGCTATCGTTAACCTTAAAAGTCTATAGCAGGCACAGAAGGAGGGCTTTTGTCTGTCTGACATTCGGTTTGTCGTGCGTGACAGAGTAGAGAAAACGGCTGAGGGGATCAGCCGTTAATGCGGCGAACTAGGAGCTGAGGGTAGCCAAACGAGTGGCGAAGCCGAGGAACAGCAGGCCGATCAGGCCATTACCCAGTTTTGCCAGGCCTTTCTTATGGTTAAAGAAATGCGCCAGCATCGCGCCGGAGAAGATCAGCGTGGTCATGTAGATAAAACTGACCGATTCGAGGATCAGCGCCAGAATGGTGAACGACAGGCCGGTGTGCGCATAGTTGAAGTCGATAAACTGCACGAAGAACGACACGTAGAACAGGATCGCTTTCGGGTTGGTCAGGCTGAGCGTCAGCGATTTGCGCAGGATGCTGTGGCCGCCTTCAATCTGTTGTTGCTGCGCCGCATTTTTCTGGATAAAGGTGGCGTAGAGAATTTTCGCACCGAGGAACAGCAGGTAAATTGCGCCGAGAAAACGCACCAGGGTAAACAGGAACGGCGTGGTACGGATCAGCGAAGCCACGCCAATATAGGCGCAGAAAATCAGGATCGCATCGCCGATAAACACGCCCAGCGCGGCGGTATAACCGGCACGTACGCCACGTGTCACACCGGTCTTCAGTACGTACAGCGTATTCGGGCCTGGCAGAATGATGATAAATACCACCCCGGCCAGATAGGTCCAAAGATTCAGGACGCCAAAACTCTCTAACACAATAACCTCTCCATGCGCGGAACTGACAGCCAATAACACTGGCTACACCCGTAGCCGGGCGCGATCCTAACGCCGCAGCGGCGGGTTGGCAACGTATTAAACTTCATGTTGTTTGCCGTATTTCCTACAGGTCGGCGCCGGTCAATACTGTATCGAGCGGCGCCAATTGAAGGGATTTTAGGGTTTACGCGCCAGCAGCGTGGCAAAGCGCAGCGAAATGCGGTTACCGGCGGCGTCGGTTTTGTGCAGTTGGCCGACATCCTCGTTGTACTTCAGGATTTCCCAGTCGGCGTAATAGTCCTTCAGCTCGCCCGGTTTAAAGGTGAAGGGGAAGGGCAGACTGCAAGGGTAATCCGGAGTATCCATCGCGGCGACAATCAGGTTGTAACCGCCGTTCAGGGTGCTGTCCTGCATGTTTTTTACCAGCCCTGGAATTCGCTCGCGGCTGAGGAACATAAACACCACGGTGGAAAGAATAAAGTCGTAATCGCCGTTGAAGGTGTGAGCATTGAGGTCTTGCACGCTGGCGCGAATGTGCGTCAGTCCTTCGCTATCGATGATGCTATTGAGGTTGTCGATCGACGGGCCATGTTTGTCCCAGGCGGTGACGTCAAAGCCTTTCAGATTGAGATAGAGCGAGTTGCGCCCGCCGCCGCAGCCCAGATCCAGCGCTTTGCCGGGTTTTATGCGCTGCACGGCTTCGATCACCTCGGAATGGGTGCGCGTCAGTTGGTGCTTTTTGTGGTAGTAATCTTCCGGTGAACAGTAGAAAGCCAGTTGGCAGGTCATATCATCGGAAAATGAAACGATGCGGTGCCATTGCTGTGGTTCGATAAACGGCGGCTGGCTCTCAGGGCTGAACTGCCAGGTTTCGGTAGTTTCGCCCTCTTCGGTCATCAACGCAAAGGTCAGGGTGCCGCTCAGCAGCGTGAGTTTGGCCCAGGTGCCGCTTTGGGTGTTGTGCTTTTGCTGGAAACTCTCCGGCAGCGTCACGCTGTTCCATACCGGCAGGGTTTTATAACAAAGCAGCTCATTCATGCGTCTCTCCTTAAATTTTGCGTTGCCCCGGTGTGGGCGAATAAAATGATTTTATATGTTGCATATAAAATACATCTTTATCGGCTCATTGAAAATGCCCGCGATCATGAAAGGCCGGGTTTAGAGTTTTCGATGCATTCGGGTATTGACGCTCTTGAAGCCGAGCCGGTTATACAGTCTGACCGCCGTCGGGTTGTCGTTAAACACCGCCAACTCGGCATATTCCGCACCGGCAATCCGTCCGGCTTTCAGCACTGCGCAAAGTATTTTCTCGCCGTAGCCCTTGCCTCGCCAGGCTGTATCCACCTCAAAATCATAGACAAACAGCTGCTTACCGTAGGTGCGTTGTTTGAGGGTGTACCAGACGATACCGATATTTTCTTCTGAACCCGCCAGTTGGGCGCAAACCAACCGGTGGTTTGGTGTCGCCAACCCCTGGGGCAGTGAGGCGTCGTAGGTGGCCACGGCTTCCACCCGCGCCAACTCCCGGCTCAGCTGCAGAGCTCGCTCCAGATCTCGAGCATATTCCTCGATTCCATGTGCGCGGTAACGCTCGAATTCTTGCGAGCTCATATCTCTGAGTTCAATCATGCGGTCATTCCTTTAAGGTGTATTTCCTGGCAAACGCCTGCTCTCAGCTCCGGATCAACACATTTAGACTGGATCGGGGTCCGCTGCTGGGCTAACGTCACTGCAGTGTATGTCAAAACGATCAGGGAAAAGATGCCAATTCGCCGTTTTATCAACCCGATGACCTTGCGTCCGTTGAGCCTGGCCGCGCTGCTGGTGCTGGCCGGTTGTACCACGAAAACCACCACGACTTCACCGGTGCAACGCCCGGCTGACGTCAAAGCTCAACTGGTGCGTTTGATGCCGGCTAACACCGCCGATCGCCAGGGCTGGGCCACCGATATCACCGCCGCTTTTGCCGCACAGGGTATCGAGCCCAGCGACCAAAACCTGTGTTCAGTGCTGGCAGTAACCGAGCAGGAGTCGACCTTCCAGGCCAATCCGCCGGTGCCGGGGCTGCCCAAAATCGCCTGGAAAGAGATCGACCGCCGCGCTGATCAGTTACATATTCCCAACTTTCTGGTGCATACCGCTTTGCTGATCAAATCATCGAACGGCAAGAGCTACAGCGAGCGTTTGGATAAGGTGCGCACCGAAAAAGACCTGAGCGATATCTTTGACGATATGATTGATTCGGTGCCGATGGGGCAAAAGCTGTTTGGCAGCCTGAACCCGGTGCATACCGCCGGGCCGATGCAGGTCAGCATCGCCTTTGCCGAAGCGCATGCCAAAGGTTATCCGTATCCGATCGACGGCTCGATCCGCCGTGAAGTGTTCAGCCGCCGCGGCGGCATGTATTTCGGCATTGCCCACCTGTTGGGTTACCCGGCTGACTACAGCCAGCCGATCTACCGTTTCGCCGACTTCAATGCCGGTTGGTACGCCAGCCGCAACGCCGCTTTCCAAAGTGCAGTCAGCCGCACGACGGGCATTCCGTTGGCATTGGATGGCGACTTGATTAACTACGGCACCGACAAACCCGGCACCACCGAGCTGGCGGTGCGTACCCTCGGCAAGCGGCTCAATATGAGCGACCCGGCAATTCGCCGGGCGCTGGAGAAGGGGGACCTACCCGAATTTGCCGATACCGACCTGTATGAGCGGGTGTATGTGCTGGCAGAGAAAACCACCGGCAAGAAACTGCCGCGGGAAATGCTGCCAGGTATTCAGTTGGAAAGCCCAAAAATCACCCGTAAGCTGACCACCGCCTGGTTTGCCAAACGGGTGGATGAGCGGCGCCAACGCTGCATGACGCGCGCTTCGGCAGGTTAAATCTGCGGAGTGCTGATAAACGCCGGGTGTTGTTCGGCCTGAGCAGCAAATGCCGCCAAAGTCGGGTGTTGCTGGTCGCTGATCTGCCCGGGCAGCATCAGTTGGGTGAAGCCCCAGGCCACCGCCACGCTGACCTCTGCGCTGCCCATAAATGGTGACACGGCGGACTGCGGCAACTGTTTTTCCAGTTCGGCGTAGGCCGCCTGCAGTTGGCCCTGGACACGATCCAGCCAGGGCTGATGCTGCTTTTCTTGCGGACGCAACTGCTGTTCATAAACGATTTGCACCGTTTTTTCGCAGGCGACCAATGCCAGCCCGTTCAACTGCAGGGCGTTCAGTCTCGCCGCGCCCTGGTTTGGCAGTAAAGCTCTGCCGGAGGGGGCGATACCTGCGGCATATTCCAGGATAAGCGAAGAATCCATCAAGATCTGGCCGTCGGCCAGCACCAGCGTTGGGGCCTTTACCACCGGATTAATGGCTTTAAACCGGTCAAAACCGCTGAACACTGAAATTGCCCGGTGCTCAAACTCTATCTCCAACAATTTCAAACAAATAGCGACGCGGCGCACATAGGGTGAATCCAGCATGCCTATCAATTGCATTGTGTTCTCCTGAGCGCATTCGCCCGATTTAAAGTGAATGAATAAAGGTCTCCAGCTGTTGGGATACGGCTTCCGGTGCATCTTCCATAAGAAAATGCCCCGCCTGCGGGATCACCTGCAGCCTAGCGCCGGGAATGTCAGCTTGTAAACGGTAGGCGTAACTGACCGGCTGCCATTCATCGTTTTCTCCCCACAGGATTTGCACCGGTAGGCGCAGTTTTGGCAGACGCTGCGCGAAATCATCAGTATAGCGTGCATCATAATGGGCGATCTGTTGCTGATAAAAGGCCGGTTGACCGAGCACGCCAACGATCGGGGCCAGATAGCTCTGCAACAGCTCTCCCATCATCAGCGATTTGTTGAACACGGCCATTTGCAACTGACGCGTTAGGGTTTGTTGATGTTGTAAGGGGTCCATGATGGCGTACTGACGATAATTATCGCGGATGCTGCGCCAGGTGGGTGAAGGCCAGGAATCGTAGCTGCAAATGTCCGCAATGGTTAGCGAGCGAAAGCGATTAGCGTTCCCGAAGGCCGCGCGCAGTGATAACGCGCCACCAATATCGTGGCCAAATACGTGGGCGGAATCCAGTTGCCAGTGGTTCAGCAGGGCGATCAGTAAATCCGCCTGTGCGATAATCGAGGTCTCTGCGGACAATGGGCGTTCCGATGCGCCGTAGCCCAGCAGATCATAGTAATAAACCTGGAAGCCGGCCACCGTCAGGCGGGGCAGCAAATTTCGCCAGATGATCGAATGGGCGGGGGTTCCGTGTACCAACACCAGTGGCACACCCGTCCCTTGTACGCCAGTGGCAATCCGATGCCCTTGAATAATGACCTGCTGATTAACCTGAGAAGTTAAGCCGCTCATGATGATTTCTCCCCATTACCGTGTTGAATATCACCCTACCCCTCGTCTTTTCATGACGCCAATGACAAGTTATGGTGATTCAATCCAACTTTTGTCATGAGGGCGTTTATGAACCAGCGTTTATCCATCGATGCATTGCGGGCGCTGCAGAGCGTAATCGACACCGGCAGCATGACGCGTGCGGCGAAACAGCTAAATCTCAGTCAGTCGGCAGTGAGTTGGAAAATCAAACGGTTGGAGGAACAGCTGGGCCGCACTCTGATCGATCGCCAGGGAGCCGCTTTGATCGCCACCGTGGATGGTGAGGCGCTGTTGATGCATGGACGACAGATTTTGCAGGCACACGATCGGGCATTGGCGCATTTTTCCCCCTCGTTATTGCAGGGGACAGTACGTTTTGGCGCCACAGAGCAGATGTCGCTGTCCCGGTTGGCCACCTTGTTGGCGACCTTTACCCATCAACATCCGCAGGTTGACGTGCAGTTGGTCATCGATCAAAGCCAGGTATTGCGTAACGCTTTGGCTCAGGGAGAGTTGGACCTGGTACTGCATCAGCAGTTTTGCGATGCGTTAAGCACCGAAGATGTGGTGCTGGCAACGGAAAAAATTCACTGGTGTGCGCCGCCAGGATGGCGTTTTCAGCCTGGTGACTGTGTGAAATTGGTCAGTTACGGCCCAGACTGCTTTTATCGCCGGCTGGCTGAAGAGTGCCTGAGTGCCGCGGGCATTGCCCACAAGGTCTCGGTGGAGTGTCCTTCGATATCCGGCATGTTGGCAGCGATTTCTGCCGGTATGGGGATTGGCCTGCTTAATCAGCAATCTGTCGATCGGCGGGTGGAGATCGAGACGGTATTTGAGCGTAAGTTACCCTTGCCGAAGGTGGCACATGCGTTGCGTTTGGGCCACCGGCGGCAACACCCGCTGCTGCAAAGTTTACAGCGGCAGGTGGTGCAAGGTCTGGAGGGATCCGCCGCGCATTGAGCTACGGCGGATCTTGACGGGGTTAAGCGCGACGCGGGTTGGTCAAGCCGAAGTTAAAGTTATTGCAGCGGTTGCAGAATTCCTTCATCACCGGCGGGGTGTCCATCATCGGCACCTTAACTTCGATAAAGGCCAGCCGATCCTGACGCGAGGCGTGTTCCAGCGCCAATTCCAACTGGTGGGTAGTTTCTACCGCCACGCTGAACGGCTTCGCCTGGGTATTGAGCACCGCCGGCAGTTTGGCATAGTCCCAGGGGCCGATATCGTTGTACGACGAGTTCTCGCCAAGAATATAACGTTCGATGGTGTAACCATCATTGTTAATCAAGAAGATAATCGGCTTCTGATCGTAGCGCAGCAGGGTGGAAACTTCCTGAGCGGTCAGTTGGAAAGAACCGTCGCCAATGAACAGCAGATGCCGGCGATCCGGTGCGGCCATCATGGTCCCCAGCAGCGCCGGCAGGGTATAGCCAATCGAGCCCCAGATCGGTTGATTGACCACCTGAACACCGTCCGGCATACGCATGCCGCCAATCGCCGCGCCCGAGGTGCCATTCTCCACCACAATTACGTCATCGGCGCGAATAAAGCGTTGTATGCGTTGCCATAAGTAAGCCTGATCGATAGGGGCATCGCTGGGGGTTGCCAACCGATGCCGCGCTTCAGGCAGGGGCGTCGGCGGGTGGCCTGTTACCTCTTCACCCAGTGCCAGCAGCGCCTGCAACAGGTCGGCGGTCGCCACTGCTGGGTAAGAGGTGGTGCCCAGCTTCACGGAGAACGGCTGAATATCAATTTGCGCGTCAGCCGGGATCTGGTGCGAAAAATACCCGGTTGTCGAGTCCACCAGGCGAACGCCAAAGCTCAGCACGCAGTCGGCGTGCGCCATATGTTCATAGAGTTCGGGGCGCGAAAGGTTGCCGCTGTAAACGCCGATCCAACCCGGCGTGGTTTCCGGAATGATGCATTTGGCCGTCGGCATATTGGTGAGGGGAATGGCAAATTTATGTGCGACCTCGATCACTAATTGCTGCAGTTGAAAGCGATCCACCATTTGGTCGACCAGAATAATCGATTTCTTTGCCTGTTTTATTCGCGCCAGCAATGCCATGGCCGCCAACTGGACATTATATTGGTCGCTGGCTGGCAATTGCGGCGCGACCATTGCCTGAGTGATTTCAATTTCCACATCACAAATATCAGAAGGTAACTGTAAATAAACCGGTTTCTTTTCCGTCCAGGCACGGGAAATAACGCGAGGGATCTCCATCGCCGCATTTTCTGGCGTGATCAACGCTTGGGCGACGGTGAATTGTTTAAAACAGTTCATGACGTTATCAAAATTGCCGTCCGCCAGCGTGTGGTGGAGCAGCTCATGATTTTTCATTGCGTGCAGCGGCGGGGTACCGGCCAGACAGACAACCGGTGCGGACTCGGCGTAAGCCCCGGCAATACCGGACAGCGCGGCCAGATCGCCGACGCCGTAGGTGGTGATCAGTGCCCCAGCCCCTTTTAACCGTGCATAACCGTCGGCCGCGTAGGACGCATTCAGCTCATTGCAGTTGCCAATAAATTCAATATTGCTGTCGTGCTCGATCAATTCCAGCAGCGCCAGATTATAGTCGCCGGGTACGCCATAAATACGATCGATGTTCAGGGTGCGGAGCTGTTGCAGGATGAATGCCCCGATAGTGATTTTCATGTGTTTCTCCGGATTTTTTATCTTTCTTTTATCAGGCAGAGAGCAGCAAATAACTTGCTGGCGATGTTGTGTTATGAGCAATTCAATAAACGTTCAGCCCTTGCAGACCGGGTCATGCTCGTTAGCTTTAACAATTATTTAAACTATCGGCTTGTTCAAGTTGAGTGGGGCGCATGAGAGGGTAGTTTGTTGTATTTGCGGGTTTACGTTGGGGGTGAGGGGGATTAACCGCAGCGATGTTGTGGGTGGTATTTTTCACCAAATGTAATAGATATGTGAAATATGGCGGCTGTGGCCGGAACATGGCGCGCGGGATGATCATCGGTACTTTTGCCTGCCGCTAAAAATGACGGTGGGAAGTCATCCGTTTTTGCCGTTGCAGGTCTCTAAAACAGCGTTGTAACTGCAAATTTACAGTCGTGTCGCCTGACAGGGCCTTGAGCTTATTGAGATTGCCGCAAAATGGGGGGAGAGAACCCACGAAAAGCGTGACGGCGATTACAGTTGCTCTTTGGGCGGCAGTAAAGATTTCGCTACGTTCAGATCAGGAAAGAAGTTCTCTAGCAGGCTGGTGAGCCGCCGGGTTTTACTTCGGCAGCGGCATGATTGCGGAGTATTCCGACAGACGGTGCATAGGGAGCGCAGTAGCCTGAGCGCCCGGAGTCGACCCGCCGGGCGCGCTTCCCTTTACCTGCGGCTAAACTTAACCAAGTGACAACGAGGTAGGAGAAAGCAGTTGGATAAATAAGATACAGCTTGATCTTGATGGGTCGATCGGTAAGAATCGCCGGCCTTATTTTTTACAGGAGTTTGATGATGTTTTTTAAACGGACAATTTTGGCTTGCTCAGTGGCGCTGCTATTTCCTGCACTACCTTCTTACGCTGAGGTTGGTGCAGAAAATGGCAGCGCGGCGCAGGCTGAAAAACCGGGGTTGTGGCAGCGTTTCACCGATAACGTGGCGGAAACCTGGAACAACTCGCCGAATAAAGACATTTATCTGCCGGCCATCACCTGGCATAACCGCTGGACTTACGACGACGAACATATCGATAAGTACAACGAGCGCCCCTGGGGCGCCGGCTATGGTATTTCGCGTTACGACAGCGACGGTGACTGGCACGGTATCTATCTGATGGCATTCAAAGATTCATTCAATAAGTGGGAGCCGATCGGCGGTTACGCTTATGAGAAGATCTGGCGTCCTTTGGACGACAAGGACTTCCGTCTGGGTCTGGGCTTCACCGCCAGTGTCACTGCGCGAGATAACTGGAATTACATTCCTATCCCGGCCCCGCTGCCTTTGGCTTCTATCGGTTATAAGCGCCTGACCTTCCAGGCCACTTATATTCCCGGTACCTATAATAACGGCAACGTGTTCTTCGCCTGGCTGCGTTGGCAGTTCTGATCCCCCGCGGGTCGCCCAGTTTGGCGGCCCATAGCGCCTAGCTGTACATTCCTCGCCCAAAAAATTACCTGAATTCTGAAAAAAACGCCGTATTGCCGGCTAAAAGGAACTTGTCGCCGTGGGTGACGTCCCAAGAGGTGACCCGGCGCATTGCGCTGATTGCACTCGATTCGCCCATCCGCTTTCTCCTGTTGCCAATGGCAAGGGGGGATGCTGAAAGGATGGCGAGATAAACAGGAGCTTTACCCCATGAACACCAAGCATCGTTTACTGCTGGCGCTGACATTGACTTCCGCCATGACTTGCGGCGCCGCTCAGGCAGCCGGCCTGATGGATTCCCTCAGCAGCGCGGCCGGTGAACTGAGTAAATCGGGTGGCAGCACCAGTGGCACTTCACTGTCTTCCCTGACCGGTTTACTGAACGGTGGCGACAAAGCGCTGAGCTCCAGCAGCATGACCAACGCGGCCGGCATCTTGCAGTACTGCGTGAAAAATAACGTCCTGTCGGCCAACGGCACCGAAGCGGTGAAAGACCAACTGCTGAGCAAATTGGGCATCACCAGCACGGAGAACGCCAAAAGCCAGGACTACCAGCAAGGGCTGGGCGGTCTGCTGAAAACCGGCGAAGGCAAGAGTCTGGATCTGAACAGCCTGGGCACTTCGCAAATCACTGAAAAAGTGAAGCAAAAAGCCTGTGATTTGGTCCTGAAACAGGGCGCGTCCTTTATTTCCTGATAGCCTGAACGGCGGTATGCTCAGGCTGCCGCCGTTTTTAACTTTCCCCGCCGTATTTCAAACGGGCCGGCTATCTGCGACGTGAAATAGACCGGGAGTGGTAAGAGAAAAAATGAAAAAAATTCTGATGGTTTCCCTGCTGGCAGGGATGGCGATATTACAGGGCTGCAGCATGAAATCTAACGATGCGCCACCGCCGCCGCAGGTAAAACCAATTGGCATGGCGAACCCGGCGGACGTGTATTGCACCAAGATCGGCGGCAAGCTGAACGCCAAGCAAAATGCTGACGGCCAGTATTCCACCTGTACCTTGCCGAACGGTCAGGAAATCGAAAGCTGGGAATTATTCCGCCGCGATCATCCGGTGAAGAAATAAGCCTCGCGATTAAAACTCGCGGTCGCTGATCGGCTGGTATTGCACACTGCCGTCCGTTTGCAGTTTCAGCGACAGCCGCCAATCCTGATGACGACTCAGGGTGAAAGGTTTGGAGCGGAAGTTACAGCCGGTTTTGATGTTTTTAATTTTCATCACGTATTCCCCGGCCGGGTTGGTTTTGATATTAAAACTGCCGGCTGCGGGAATAAAAACTTCCGCCAAACGCTGTGGCGCGCCCGGCGTCTCCAGTTTGACCAACACCGCAAAATTGTTGTTTTGATTATCCAGCGTCAGTTGTTGCTGTGGGTTGGCGGCTTTGCCTTCCGGCTGATGCAGGTAGCCGGCCGAAAGAGGCCAGGGTTGCCCGGCATTGTCATGCAGCGGGCCACCACACTGTTCGCGAGCTTCGCGCATCGGCATTTCACGCTGGATGGCCCGGTTGTAATCTGTGGTAGCCGTCGCGACAAACTCATCGTCATTTTGATCGGCTCGCAGATAGCGTTTGGCGCTGAAAACCCCAGCGGCAATCAGCATAAAGAAGATAAAAATCGTCAGGCGGCTCCTGAAAATGCCCCCAAACAGCCTGCCCGGCAATTGAAATAGCCACTTCGCAATTTTTGACAGCATCCTTTTCCCTTAGCGCCCAAGCCGTTACGTTCTGCGGTAACCTTGCTCGCCTCAGTATAGCCAAATCACTTGGGGTGAGGTAATAGCCCCGTAAAATTCCTGCGTGTTACCCCATCCCTTCTTCCAGCAGCAACAGCAGTAAAAAACCGACAAAAAACATCGCGGTGGCGAGCGGGGTATCTTTACCTCCTTCATGCGCCTCAACCAGCAACTCCTCCGTGACCAGATAGAGCAAGGCAATCAGGCCGAAGGCCAGAAACGCGGTTAGCCAGAATGCCCCCAGCATGGCAATCGGCGCACCCAGCATACCGCCTAGTGGCAACAGCAGAGCCAGGCCGCCAATCGCCAGCATGGCTTTTATCCGTCGGCCGAAAAAATCACGTAAATCGCCCACGATCGACAGCCCCAGAAACAGCACTTCCAACGTTAGCGCGAGCGTCAATAACAGGCCCGCTTTTGCACCGGCAGCGAAGGCGATGCCCAGCACCAGGCCATCGATAAAAATATCCACGCCGACGGTTGCCACAAAGCCCACCGGCCCCTGAGCTCGTTCGCCCAAACGCCTGACCAGCAGCATCATCAGCACACCTGCGGCACCACCGAGCAGCACTGCCCAGGGCGATTGTTGCTTGAGGTCGGGTAGAATTTCGGTCGCGGCCGCGGCAAAGACGATACCAGCGGTAAAGTGATGAATGATGCGCATGGCGGCATCGCCAGGGCGGCGGTACAGCGCGATGGCGGCGCCAATGACGGTTGCTGCGGCGGGGAATAAGGTATAAAGCACGGCTGAGGTCATCAATAGTCCTTTATTTGAGACGTAAAGTTTCAGTCTAGCCCAGCGCTGCCCTTTCGTAGCGTTGCATAAAAATTTGTACGTTTATGCACGTTTGTGTACATTTGTGATCACTTGTTCGCCATCGAGAAGCCGAATGTCCAAAATGTTGCCCAATCAGCGCCACGACGCGATCCTCGCTACCTTGCAGCAGCAGGGGCGAGTGCTGGCGGTTGAAATGGCGGAACGCCTGAACACCACCGAAGCCACCATTCGGCGCGATCTGCGCCAGTTGGCGGCACAAAACCTGTGTAAACGCATTTATGGCGGTGCGCTGGCACCCACGCCGGCAACCGGCCCTATCAGCGCAAGGCTGCAATTGAGCGGTGACGAGAAGCAGGCACTGGCGCTGGCTGCGCTGGCATTGGTCAAGGAAGGGCAGGTTATTTTCCTCGATGCCGGCAGTACGCACCTTTATTTGGCCGAGCTGTTGCCGCGTGATTTGCGGCTGACGGTGGTGACTAACGCATTGACTATTGCCGGCAAAATGCTGGAACAGCCGGGGATCCGCACGATTTTAATCGGCGGCGAGCTGGATGCCGACATTGGCGGCTGTGTGGACGCCAAGGCGGTACAGGAAATCGACGATTTTTACTTTGACCTCGCTTTCGTCGGCATTTGTGCTTATGACCCGGGCTGCGGTTTCTCGGCGCTGAATTATCAGGATGCCCAGTTCAAGAAGCGTCTGCTGGCGCGGTCAGGCAACTTGGCGGTGCTATGCACCGGCGACAAACTCAACACCTATGCCCCCTACAGCTTTTTGCCCGCCAATCGGGTCGATTATTTAGTCACGCCACCTGGCCGTCATCCGCAGCTCGAACAGCAGATCACGCACAGTGGCGGCAAAGTGTTGTACAGCGATTCACCCATTGGAGACTGAGATGAAAATAGCCCATGTTGCACTCTGGACCCGCGATATTGATGCCCAGGTGACGTTCTGGCAGCGGTATTTTGACGGCGTTGCCGGGGAACAATACGTTAGCCGGAACCGTCCGGGGTTTGTTTCCCGCTTTGTCAGCCTTGCGGCGGGGCCAACGCTGGAGATCATGAGTTTGCCGGATCTGCTGTCAGCGGAGCAGGCCAGTGAACGTGTGGGTTGGGCGCATATTGCTTTGTCGGTGGGAGAGGAAAGCCGTGTCGATCAGTTGGCGCAGCGCGCGCAGCAGGAGGGGATCCTGCAGGCGGCGCCACGCTGGACAGGGGACGGTTTTTATGAGGCGATCATCCGTGATCCGGACGGTAACGCCATCGAAATCACCGCCTGATCACTCCTCTTCGATGCTGGCGAACTGCTGCCCCAAATAGTCAAGCAGCATCCGTACCGCCGGCAGCAGGCCGCGGCGTGACGGGTAAACCGCATGCACCACGCCGCCCTGCGGTTGCCAACCCGGCAGCAACTGCACCAACTCACCGCGCAGCATATCGTCACGCATCATCATTGACGGCAATTGCACGATGCCTGCACCGGCAATCGCCGCAGTTCGCAGCATCAGCATATCGTCCGTCACCAGCCGTGGCCTGTGTTCCCACTCCATTTTTTCTCCCTGCGGCCCGGTTAACTGCCACAGGTGCTGTGCGCGTGCCGGACCGAGATCCAGGGTGGGGTATTTATGCAGCTCTTCCGGTTTTTCCACTGGGCCCAGGGTGCGAACCAGTGCCGGGCTGGCGGCGATGCACCAGGTACGCTGCGCCAAAATTTTCAGCACCAGATCGCTGTCTTCCAGCGGCGGTGGCCGCACGCGGATGGCCAGATCCAGGCCTTCACCCACCACGTCCACCCGGCGATTAGTCGCTTCCAGATGCACCGTGACCTTCGGGTAATCGGCCATAAAAGCCGCCACCATGCTACCGACCCGAGTGTGCAGAATAGCCACCGGGCAAGTCATGCGCACCGTGCCACAGGGTTCGGCGCGGGTTTGTTCGATGGCTTGCTGTGCGGCATCGGCTTCTACCAGCATGGCCTTGCAGTGCGCATAGTAATTCAGACCGACGTCGGTGACGGAAAACCGTCGCGTCGAGCGTTGGATCAGGCGTACGCCCAGGCGTTCTTCCAGTAGCGCTATGCGTCGACTCAGTTTGGACTTGGGGATACCCAACGCCCGGCCGGCGGGGGCGAAGCCCTGATGGTCGACTACGCTGGCGAAATAAAACAGATCGTTCAAATCGGTGAACATCGCCTGTCCTTATCATCGTTCTATATCTAGAACACTGAGTGTACATCTTGCCTACTACTGCGGCAAACGCCGCAGGATTAAACTTCTGACATCAACTTAAGGTCGTGAGACCTGAAACAGGAGTTCAAGATGAAAAAGATCCTCGGTATTTACAACAGCCCTGAAGCCCACTGGGTCGGCAACGGTTTCCTGGTGAATTCGCTGTTCTCCTACAACGATTTGGGGGCGGAAATGAGCCCGTTCCTGCTGTTGGATCACGCTGCGCCAACCAAGTTCCGCTCTGCCTCCGGCACCCGTGGTGTGGGTCAGCATCCGCATCGCGGGTTTGAAACGGTCACCATCGTCTACCAAGGCGAAGTGGAGCACCGTGATTCCACCGGCAGCGGCGGGGTGATTGGCCCCGGTGACGTACAGTGGATGACCGCCGCCTCGGGTATTTTGCACGAAGAGTTCCATTCACGGGATTTTTCGCGCAACGGCGGCACCATGGAAATGGTTCAGCTGTGGGTGAACTTGCCGGCCAAGGACAAAATGGCTGAGCCGGGTTATCAGACGCTGCTGAATGCGGATATCCCGGTGGTTCCACTGGCGGATGGCGCAGGCCAGGTGCGGGTGATTGCCGGTAACTTCGGCGGCCACGCCGGTCCGGCACGTACTTTTAGCCCGCTTAATGTCTGGGACATGAAGCTGAATGCCGGTCACACCACCACGTTGACAGTGGAAGAAGGGCATACGCTGGCGCTGGTGATACTGCATGGCGCGATTCATGTAAACGGTGAGGAAGTGGTGCGCGAAACCCAAATGGTCAGGTTTGACCGTGCAGGGGATTCAATCACCCTCGAAGCCAACAATGATGTCAGCTTGCTGGTACTGAGCGGCGAGCCGATCGATGAGCCTATCGTCGGTTATGGCCCGTTCGTGATGAACAGCGACGCGGAAATCCAGCAGGCCTTCCGTGACTTCAACGGCGGCAAGTTCGGCAGCATGACGGCAGAGAAGCACGCCGGCTAAGCCCTCACCGCACACCTTAGAGCCGATCCGGAAAAACACCTCCGGATCCGGTTCTACACTTAGGTAACCTCTGCACTTTGGCCTCTCGGCCAAGGCAACCTTTAACCGTAATAATCAACACCCCACAGGAGTAAACCATGACTGCAAATTACAAACGCCTCGATAAGGATCAGGCTGCCGTTTTGCTGGTGGATCATCAGGCAGGGCTGCTTTCACTGGTACGCGATATCGATCCCGATCGTTTTAAAAACAACGTACTGGCACTGGGTGATTTAGCGAAGTATTTTAACCTGCCGACTATTTTGACCACCAGCTTCGAAGACGGCCCCAACGGCCCGCTGGTCCCTGAACTCAAAGCTCAATTCCCCGATGCACCCTTTATTCCACGCCCTGGGCAGATAAATGCCTGGGATAACGACGACTTCGTCAAGGCAGTGAAAGCCACCGGCCGCAAACAGTTGATTATCGCCGGTGTCGTCACCGAAGTGTGCGTGGCCTTCCCGGCGTTGTCTGCCCTGAGCGAAGGTTTCGAAGTGTTCGTAGTCACCGATGCTTCCGGCACCTTCAACGAGCTGACGCGTCAATCGGCCTGGAGCCGTATGGAAGCCGAAGGCGCGCAACTGATGACCTGGTTTGGCGTCGCTTGTGAGCTGCACCGTGACTGGCGCAACGATGTCGAAGGGCTGGGGGCCTTGTTCTCCAACCACATTCCTGATTACCGCAACCTGATGACCAGCTACAGCACGCTGACCAAAGGCAAGTAATCAAAATAGAAAGAAAAGCCGAACGACCTTTACACAATCCTTAAGCTTTCATCACGTTAGCGGAGGGATGTAAGCAAAGATCATCGGGATGCAAAGGTCGTGAAAAGCGGCTTTCTCATCGGCCGGGGGCGGGGTAGGTTAGGCCCAATCCCGGCAAATGAGATCGACAACATGAAAAATGCAATCAAAGTACTGACGCTTCCTGTGCTGGCTGCCGTGACGCTGTTCAGCGTTAGCGCACTTTCCGCTCCGGCTCCGGTAGAAAAAAACGTCCCCCCTGCAGAACAGCAGTTCCGCTTACCTCCTTTCCCTGGTGGGCATATGCCTAAACCGGGCTTCTGCCACGGCGGTGAGCTGTTCTGTGCGACTTCCGCCAGCGATAATCCCACTGAAACCATCAATAAGCTGACTTCGGTGATCCCCGCCGGTAACGCCAAGCATTACGAAGTACGAATCTCGGTAGTGGCATTGCCGGATGTACCACCTGCGTCCCCAGTGCCGTAAGCGGCCCCGCTGGTTCTGAAGGGGAATGCGCGTTAGTCTGGGGTAAACCTCAGGAGGCAGGATGAATCCGTCAACGCTCCCCCCTTATCTCCAGCCCGGTGACCGGGTGCTGTTATTCGATGGCGAATGTAATTTGTGTCACGGGCTGGTGAGATTTTTGATTCGTGCCGATCGACAGGGCAAGATCCTGTTGGCCACGGTGCAATCCGAAGAAGGTCAGGCAATCCTGAATTGGCTGGCCTTGCCCACCGATCGTTTTGACTCCATCGTTTATCTTGAACCGGGCCGACATTGGTTGCGTTCGGCGGCGTTTTTTCAGGCGTTGCGTCAGCTTGGCTGGCCATTTCGCCTGTTGGCGCTGGCGCGCTTTTTGCCGCAGCGCCTGGCGGATAGGTTTTACAATGCAGTGGCGAGCAATCGCTATAGGTTATTTGGCCGTAATGCTGGCACGGCGTTGCCTGGAGAGGTTTTGCCGGGGCGTTATCTGCGTCATCGTCGTGAGCAATCTCGCTGAGCTTTACGCTTCTTTACCCTTTAATCGATTGAATTATCATCATTCCGCCCCAATATAGTGGAACGTTCAGCTAAAAAGGAGCGCGTATGGGGATCAGTGAAGAAGAGTACATCCGCCGTTTGAGTCAGGAGAAGAATGCGGTGGGAAATACGGCAAAATGGGTGGCGATTGTCTCCGCTATTTATTTCGCCCTTATGGTGTTTTACGGCCACCCGATCGGCGTGCTGACCATGTCCGGGCTAATTTTTATTGTCTCAACCACCACCTGGTTGAAGAAGCGCCAAAAGGTTAAGTCCTACCGTCGGGCGCTGGCGAAGATCAATGATGAACCGCCGGTTCAGCAGCCCTGATACTCACTGCGCGTAATGCTGTAAACCAGGCTTGGCGTATCGCCGGGCACGTCATCCAGAGTATCGACCACACGTAACCCCGCTTTTTCCAGCACGCGGCATGAGGCCAGATTTTTTTCGCGCACAATAGCCGAAATTTCTGTCAACTGCAGATGCTTGAAACCATACTCCAGCGAGGCCTGCGCCAACTCAGTGGCCAAGCCGCTGCCCCAAACCTGCGTATCAAAACGATAGCCCAAATTCACCGTGCGCTGAGCCCCTAACGGCCGCCAGGACAACCCGCCAAAGCCAATGACCCACTCCGGCTGCTCACGCAGTGCAATTGCCCAGGAGCCATAGCCGTGTTGCGCCCAATTTTCGATCCGCCCCGTCAGCGCCAATCGTGCCTGTTCTTCGCTGGCGATGGGGCCTGCGGGATTAAAACGCTGGGTGTCGGGATCGCCAAAAATGGCGTAAAAACGCGGCAAATCGTCGGCCACCGGCGGACGCATCAACAGGCGAGTGCTTGCATAGGGGGCGATAGGGTTCATCTTCGGCATAGCTTGCGTAACCTGCTGTGATTGGACAGGTTTAACTGTAGACCAGCGGTGCGGAAGAAGAAACAGCCCCCCCCTCTCCGGGTGGAAAGGGGGGGGAAGGATCAGATAAACGAATCGTCGTCGCTGTAGTCGTCGTCGGCGAAATCGGTGTTATCGTCGTTTTGATAATCCGCGTTCTGGAAGCCGTTATCTTGGTTGAGGAAGCGGCTATCACCGCCGTTGTTAAAGGTATCGAGATTGTTGGACGCGTCGAAATTATTCATCGCGCTGTCATCCACCGGTGTTGCCGGCGTTTCATCGATAATATTAACAATTTCCTGTGGTTGTGAATGGCGGAACATACCGGTCAACATGTCGGCCAGCACCACACCGCCCGCCACGCCGGCGGCAGTCTGCAATGCCCCGCCGAGGAACCCGCCGGCACGTGAAGGTGCTGCCTGCTGCGGTTGGCTGTAGGCTGGTTGCTGCTGCTGTTGAGCATAGCCTCCCTGGGGCTGGTTGTTCCATGCCGCGTTATTCTGCTGTTGCGCCTGATACTGCTCGCTCGGGCTTGGCGCGTTGCGATTACCGCCACCAAACAGCCCGGCCAGAAAGCCGCCGCTGTTTTGTTGGTTAGCGTTATTTTGCTGTTGTTGGGCAATCTGGCTCTCCAGATCCTTCACCCGCTGGTCGAGCTGTTTCAGCGCCGCTTCCTGAATGATCATCGCCTGAGCCATGTAATAAGGCGCGGAAGGCTGTTCGCGGATGTGTTGGTTGATTTGCTGCTCTGCCTGGAGATCCCTCTGGCCCGTCTTGGTCTCGGCTTCTTTCAAGCGGCCAAACAGACCATCGATAAGACGTTGTTCTTCGGATTGCATAGGATTACCTCTAGGAGATGAATAACGATACTGGATGATAGATATCATCGGTAACTGTCACCCTAGCGCGTTTAGATGAACCAATAAATAAATGGCAGGTAAACCTGTTTATGAATTTGTTACCCGTTACGTCAGAGGGATCAGCATCACCAGTTTCAGACCGCTATTTTCCGATGGGTTAAACGTCAGTTGACGATAGCGCAGCTCCCCGTGTTGCACATGAGAGAAGGTACGCTCGCCGCCCTCGCGTGCCAGTACGTCATGCTGTTTCCACCAGTGCTGGAAGGCTTCGCTGTTGTGCGTCATGTTGCGCACGAAAGCGCGCATCTCTTCGGTATTTTGATGGTGGCTGGTTTCGGCACGAAACTCGGCGACCACGCGGCGTGCCCGTTCCTCCCAGTCGCTGACCAGCGTTTTGGCTAACGGGTGGAAAAACATAAAGTGCAGCAGATTGGGCGTAGCGGCTTGGCCCAGCCAACCACAGAACAGGCTTTCCGCCGCCGGGTTCCAGGCGACGACATTCCAGGTGATATCCAGCAGGTAGCAAGGCACCGTCACCTGGTTAACGCTTTGCAGCACCGCGCTGTTGTCGGCTTCGTGAGGCTGTTCCTGTTCGGGGTCTGCGACTCGCGCCAGGGTAAACAGGTAGTGGCGCTCGGCATGCCCTAACCGCAGTGCTTTGGCGATGCGCGCCAGCGTATGCGGCGAGATGGATACCTCGCGGCCTTGCTCGATCCAGGTATACCAGGTGGCGCTGATACCGCTGATTTGCGCCAGCTCTTCACGGCGCAGACCGCTGGTGCGGCGGCGTGGTGCGGTGGGTAAACCCAGCATTTCCGGCGTGATGCGTTCACGGTGCGCACGCAGGAAAGCGCCGAGGGCTTTGGGGCCGGATAAGGCTTCAGATTGCATAGGCTGGTACCTGTTTATACTAGGATAACTGCTCATATTGTACCCGTATATTAAGCTGATTATAGTAATAAAAAAGCCATCCGGCACCGGCGCAAGCCAGACAAAAAAGGAAGCACATATGAGCAACAGCAACAGCCATAAAAATGCGGTCGACCGTCAATTTGGTGAGCAGGCCAGCGCCTATCTGACCAGCGCAGTTCATGCACAGGGGAAGGATCTGCAGCGACTGTCTCAGTTGCTGGAGCCTTATCCCGATGCCAGGCTGCTGGATCTGGGGTGTGGGGCCGGGCATGCCAGCTTTAGCGCCGCAGCGAAAGTGGCCCAGGTTGTGGCCTACGATTTGTCGGCGCAAATGCTGGCGGTAGTGAGCCAGGCCGCGGTAGAGAAAGGTTTCAATAATATTCAGGTGCAGCAGGGCGTCGCGGAATCACTGCCGTTTGAGGATGCCAGCTTCGATCTGGTGATTAGCCGTTATTCGGCCCACCATTGGCATGATGTCGGCCAGGCGCTGCGCGAAGTGCGCCGGGTGTTGAAACCGGGCGGCAGAGCGATCTTTATGGATGTGGTCTCACCGGGGCATCCGCTGCTGGATATCTATCTGCAAACCGTTGAGGTGCTGCGCGACACTTCGCATGTCCGCAATTATGCGCCGGGCGAATGGTTGGGGTTACTGACTGAATCAGGGCTGCTGGTACGGGAAGTGACGTCGGACAGGTTATACCTGGAATTCAGCAGTTGGGTCGCGCGTATGCGTACGCCGGAGCATTTCGTTACCGCGATCCGAGCGTTGCAAAAGGGGGTTTCTGAAGAGGTGCTGCAGCATTTTGCCATTCAGCCGGACGGCTCATTCACCAGCGATATTATGATGTTTGAGGCGGTCAGAGGATAAATAATTTCAGGGCAGCCTATATACCCTTTATCTTTACGATTACCGCGTGATTAGCGATAACCGGAAGTCCATTGGATATAGCGGCTGCCCTGACAGAACATTACCGGGTATAAATTACTTCTTGTCTTCCAACAGGCAGCGATAAATCAGGCCGCCGATAGCACCACCGACTAATGGCACCAGCCAGAATACCCAAAGCTGTTGCAATGCCCAGGTTCCCTGGAATATTGCAACACCGGTACTGCGTGCCGGGTTAACAGAAGTATTGGTTACCGGAATACTGATCAGGTGGATCAGCGTTAATGTCAAACCAATGGCCAGCGGAGCAAATCCTGCCGGTGCACGTTTATCTGTCACACCATGAATAACGATCAGGAAGAATGCGGTCAATACCAATTCAATAACAATCGCGGATTGCAGAGAATAACCGCCCGGTGAATGTTCACCGTAACCGTTGGAAGCAAAGCCGCCGCCGGTAGGATCAAAACCTGCTTTGCCGCTGGCGATCAAATACAACACCGCCGCTGCAGCAATCCCGCCAATCACTTGAGCAATCACGTAGGGAATAACGTCTTTCGCGGCGAAGCGACCACCGGCAAATAAACCTACGGTAACGGCCGGGTTAAAGTGCCCGCCAGAAATATGGCCAACGGCATAAGCCATAGTGACTACAGTCAGACCAAAAGCGAGTGCGACACCAAGAAAACCAATACCCAGTTGTGGGAATGCAGCTGCTAATACTGCGCTACCACAACCACCGAACACCAACCAAAATGTGCCAAAAAATTCGGCAAAAAGTCGCTTTGACATAGATTCCATCCCACGGAAAATACTAACGGGCGTTAGCACTAAAAACTATAGAACACCTTTTTAAATTAATGCAGGTTTCTATAAGTAATTTCTTAATGCACCTTGAGTAACAGCGGGTATTAAATCCCCGGGAATTAATTTTGTCTATGCGACTTCATCCCTATTCTTAGGTTTTTCGTGCGTTTGCTGTTTTTTTTATCGCTGTTATAAGAATTTACCCTAAGCTTAGGTGGTATAGGTATTTTTAGCGGAAAATAGCTATGGTTAAATTTGATTTTCTATCTGTTTTTTCCATTCGAATTGTCTGCGTTAATTGCTAATTCCTATTTGCCATATTTAATTATTGCTGCAATTCATAGCATTAGGTCCGTTTGTCATCAGGCTGTCATGTAAGACTAATACCTTAGCAAGCTGCCAACTCTACCCCCATAACACTGAGCCAACATCATGAAAATAAAATCAGTTTCGCTGTTAATCAGCGCGTTGTTCCCCCTGTTTTCTTATGCTGCCACCGACGTTGAAGTGGCGCGTTATATTGTCAGTTTTCCGGGGGGCGAGCATGTGAGTTATCAGGGAGCATTCGCCAAGAATTTCCCGCAAGGATTACCGGTGGGTATCGGATCGGGCCTGGTATTCAATGGGCGTGAGGGTAAGGACTTGCTGTTAACGACGTTGACCGATCGCGGCCCGAATGCCGACGCGCCTGCGGTAGGCGATCAGGAAGCGAAAATCTTCGCTAATCCGCAGTTTGTGCCGTTGCTGATGGATATTCGTGTTGGCGACGGCAAGGCGGTCGCCAGCAACTTGCGTCCGCTGCATGACCAGCAAGGCCCTATCAGCGGATTACCGCTACCGGCGGGGTTGATTGGTTCAACCAATGAAGTAGCGCTGAGCGACACGCTGAAAACGTTGGAAAGCGATCGACGTGGGCTGGATACCGAAGGTATCACGCCGGACGGTAAAGGCGGCTATTGGCTGTGTGATGAATATGGTCCATTCCTGATCCATATCGACAATCAGGGCAAGATCCTCGCCAAATACGGCCCGACCCCGGAGCAGGGGGAGCAAGCGGTGGCCAGCGGGTTACCGAATATCATCAAGTGGCGCCAGCCGAACCGGGGCTTCGAAGGGATCACTCGTTTGCCGGATGGCCGTATTCTGGCTGCGGTGCAGAGTACGCTCGACGTCGACGGCAAGAGTAAAAACAAGGCGCAGTTTACGCGGTTGGTCAGTTTTGATCCGGCCAGCGGCAAAACGGCCATGTACGGCTATCCGATCGATATCGACAGCTATAAAAAAGCCAAAGATGCCAAGGTGGGTGACATCGTGGCGGTGGACAACCAACATATCCTGCTGGTTGAGCAGGGCAGCGACAAAGACAAGCAGATGATCAATAAGATCTATCTGGTCGATCTCAGCCAGGCGAGCGATCTGACGGCTTTTGACGGCCAAGGCAAGGCGCTGGAGTTTGACGATGCCAAAGACCTCGCCAAGCGCGGCGTGAAGCTGGCGCAGAAACGTGAAGTGGTGGATCTGCGTAAATTGGGTTGGCAACAGGAGAAGGTAGAGGGCCTGTCGCTAATTGACGATCGCACCCTGGCGGTGATTAACGATAACGATTTTGGCCTGCAGGCCAAGCTGGTGGACGCACAGCCCAAGGCCAAGAAAATCGGCGATTATCAGCTGGATAAACAGGGCAGCCTGAGCCTGGACGGCAAAGCGGTATCCACCCGTATCGAGCTGCAACCGCTGGAGAAACCGGAATCGCTTAGCGAGCTGTGGGTGCTGACGCTACCGCAACCGCTGAAGTAAATAAGGCAACAGGGGGCGACGTCTCAATAGCGCACTGCCCCCTGTTTTCTGGTTTATCAGTGAACGCCGCCGGCCTGCGGCGTTCTGCGCGTGAAATACTCTCCCACACCGCGACGGCCACCATAATCAGCGTGGTCAGGCCATTCACCATCAGTAAATCGGTGAGGTAGGCTATCGGCGCCAATACCGCCAAAGCGATCAATCCCACCAGGTGCGAAAGCGGGAACCGACGATACACCAACCGCTTGTAAAGTGCGTTGGCGAGCAGGTAAATCGCCGGGCCCAGCAGCAGCACTGCTGCCGTCACATTGTCGATATGGCCGTCGGGGTGGGCGATCACCAGTTCATTCGCAACGGCGCAGACGATGATCGCGCCAACCAGCACCACGTGTACGTAATGGAAGTTAGCGCCCAACTGGCCGGGGTTTTCCGCCTGGCTGATAGCATGGCTGCCGGCTTTGCTGCTGGTATCAAAATAGACCCACCACATCGCCAGGCTGCCGAGAAACGCGACCAGTGAGGCAATCAGCACCGGTGCGCTCCAGGACTCCATTTCGCTAAGGGTCGAACCGGTAATCAGAATGGTTTCCCCCAACGCTACGATCACGAATAGTTGGCAGCGTTCTGCCAGATGATGGCCTTCGATAGTCCATTCGCTGCTGCTGTCGGAGCGACCCAGCACCGGTAAGCGGAAACCGAACATCGGCGAAACGTATTCGCACAATACGGCCAGGGCCCACAGCACCAGTCGGTTATGACCTTCCGCCAGGCCGCCAAGGATCCAGAACACCGCTGAAATACACATCCAGCCAAGAATACGGCGGAAGTTTTGTTTCAGTGGATGGTCGACGGGCAGCAGGTTCAGCACCACGCACGATCGGCCCACCTGGATCGCCACGTAAAACAGCGCAAAAGTCAGCCCGCGTTCGCCAAAGGCCTGTGGCAGAGCAGAAGAAGCGAACAGGCCCAACAACATGATGCCAAACAGCAGAATACGGATAGGACGGGTATCCGGGTTAAACCAGTTGGTGACCCAGGCGGTGTACTGCCAGGCCAGCCAAACGGCGAACCACAGCAGCAGCGTTTCCACCGCGCCGGTCAGCGTCAGATGGTGCAGCAGGTAGTGGGAAAGTTGGGTAACGGCAAAAACGTAAATCAGATCGAACAGCAGTTCCGAAAACGAAACCGAAGCACCATGACCATCACGAACACGCAGTAAGGTTTGCGACATAGGGAGTCCTTCCATAATGATAACCTTCAGAAATAGCGTAGTTCAGTCGTGGTTGCGGGGAGAAGAATCTTAAAAGAGGCGGTTTTTATATTCCCTGTCCAAACGGACTTTAAATTGTCATCTGTCAGGGGTAGAGTGACGGTATAGACCCACTTTGTCCTGCCAGAGACATACCTGCACGTACTTCCTCCTTATTTTCATCACAATGATTGATGTTCTTTACATTGGATTACGTCTGCTTTCATTGCCTGGTAGATAATTAACTCCACTGATACGAGAAAATAAACAAAAATATCTGGAGTTCATTATGAAACTATTACCTGGCATCGCAGCAGTTCTTTTGGCAGCCGCTTCATTCTCTTCCTTTGCAGCGCCGCTGTCATCGGTAAAACAGATCAATACAGAGCAGGCCAGCGGTATGCAATCCCTTGGCGTAGTGTCGGTTTCCGGCGTTAGCGGTTCTCCGGGCGATGCGGTTCACGCACTGAAAGAAAAAGCTCAGGCGGACGGCGCCAGCAGCATTCGTATTATCGGGCTGGACACCCCGGGGGATTCCAGCAACTGGCGCGGTAATGCAGAAATATATCGTTAATCGTCTGCAGTAAATAAAATTCGGCCACTGTAACAGGTGGCCGATAAAATAAACGGGTGTGGATAATAATCTGACCGGTAATGCAATTGCTTGATTACCCGATGATGATTTCTGCACCTTTTTTTTATCTGCGCTCGGTTGCATTTTATTACAACTGTGTCGGCGGTTTTAGGAAACATGTTAATGAATACTTAAGGAATTGGGGTCAGATTGGTGACTACTCAACCTAAGGAGGCCCCAATGTTAAACGCGACACGGCTGCAACTGAAAAACCACTTTTCCTACCTCCAGCAGTTTATGGCTTCGCCGCGCACCATTGGTACGCTGGCACCTTCTTCCCCCTGGCTATGTCAGGCGATGTTGAATCAGGTTGAATGGACCGGGGCGCTGTCGATCGCCGAACTGGGCGCGGCGGACGGCGTGCTGACCAAACGGATATTAGGCCGGATGCGTGCAGATGCTTCGCTCGAGGCCTTTGAAATCCAATCTCATTTTGTTCATCAACTGCGGAAAATTGACGATCGTCGCCTGCAAGTGATGGATCGCTCGGCTGAAGAGATGGCCGGCGATTATGACGTGGTGTTCTCTTGCCTGCCGTTGCTGTCGATCCCGCTAAAAATCAGCATGCGTATTTTGCAGCAGGCCCAGCAGCGTTTGCTCGCGCGCAACGGAACCTTGGTGCTGTTTCAGTACAGCCACCTGTCGGAAAAGCTGCTGTCCCGCTATTTTCACTGGAAGCGGCTGCGGGTGGTGCGCAACTTCCCGCCGGCGTTGGTTTACATTTGCACGCCGCGTTAGCCTAGCTTTTTTTCCATCACCACCACTTCGCCATCATATTGCCGTCGGCGTTCGATGGTCTGCCAGCCCCAACCCGCATACAGCGCCTCGGATTTATCAGTGATCAGGTGCAATACGGGGTGATTGCGCTGGCGTGCCAACAACACGATGGCTGCCTCAAGCCGCTGCGCAATTCCCTGGCGACGGTGATCCGGGTGGACGAATACGCCGGCCAGCCAGGGAGAAAGGTCCATCCGATGATGATCGTCGCTCGGCCACAGGCTGGCCATGCCCAGCGGGCGTTCGTCCTCGATCGCCAGCAGGGTGGTGTAATCTTCGCTCGGCTGCGCGCACTGGGCAAAGCGTTGGCGCGTGCGTTCCAGTGAACCGCCGCGTTGCGAACCCCATTGACCAAACGCCCATGCGGCGCAAACGTCGCTGAACTGTGGGCACTCCGCCAATGGAATAATACGTTGGGTCATCTCGGTACCTCCTGAATTATCTGCAATCTGGCTTGCCACAGATCGCATTATCGACCGATTTTTTAACTTTATAAAACGGCATTTACAGCGATTTTTCACGTATCAGCGCCGAAATAGCGTGATTCAGCGGATTTAACCGATCCGCCAAGCGTTGTGATTGAAAGTGTTAATGAGAGTGATTATCATGCGCGCATATTTTACCGATCCGGCTTACCCATGCGCAATTCCCTCATGTTACTGCTGTTTTCCTTGCTGCTTGGCGTTTTTAACGTTCAGGCGAAAATGGTCACCGACATCACTGGTCGCCAGGTTGAGGTGCCGGATAATCCGCAGCGCATCGTGGTTGGCGAAAGCCGCATGTTGTATACCCTGGCGTTGCTGGAGCCGGGTAATCCTGCGCAACGAATTGTCGGCTGGCCGGAAGACATGGCGCGTTTCGATGCGCAAAGCTGGCAGCTGTATACGCAGAAATTTCCTCAGATCAAAGCCATACCCTCTATCAGCAAGGGCAACTTCCGCCAGGTTAACATTGAAAATCTGATCCAGTTGAAACCGGATCTGGTGATCCTTGCCCGCTATGCGAAGGAGGAGGGCGACAGCGATTTGCTGCTAACGGCGCTGAGTAAGGCGGGTATTGCCGTTATCTACGTCGATTTACGGGTCGGCTTGCTGCATAACACCGTACCCAGCGTTCGACTGCTGGGTGAGGTGCTTAACCGTCAGCAGCGTGCGGAGCAGTTTATCGACTTCTACCAGCAGCATATGGCGGTGATCCAGCAGCGCCTGGCTGGCTATCGGGGGCCAAAGCCCAAGGTCATGCTGCATTTGCACCTCGGGCGGCGTGAAACCTGCTGCACCACCGCGGCTCATGGCAATCTCGGCGATCTGCTGACCTTTGCCGGCGGCGACAATATCGCCAGCGCCAGTATCAAAGGGGTTTATGGCGAACTGAACCCCGAAACCATTCTGACCGCCAATCCTGATATTTACATTGCCACCGGCATGGCCGGTCCACAGGGTAAGCGCTTTTCCGATTTGCGTCTGGGGCCGCTGGTTACCCAGCAGGAAGCGGATGAAAGCTTCCGTCAGATCATGCAAAAACAGCCGATGCTCGCCAACCTGAAAGCGATAAAAAATCATCAGGCCTGGAGTATCTGGCACAACTTCTATCTCAGCCCGTACCACGTCGTGGCGGTCGAAATGTTCGCCAAAGCGTTTTACCCGGATCTGTTTGCTGACATCAACCCGCAACAGACCTTTAAGCAACTCTATCAACAATTTTTGCCGTTACCTTTTTCAGGGACCTATTGGAGTCAGTTACAAAATGAATAATACCCAGCGCGGCTGGTGGTGCGCACTGCCTCTGGCGGCCTGTGCTTCTGCTCCGGCGATCGGCGCCGACAAAACCGCCGAAAAAGAACCAGGGGAAACGCTGGTGGTGGTCGGCCAGGCCTCTGCGAAGGGCGTGCAAAGTTATCAGCCGCTGACCAGTGTGACCGGCACCCGAACCGAGACCAGCCTGCTGAACGTGCCGCAGGCAATCGACGTGGTGCCGCAGCAGGTGATTACCGATCAGGCGGTCAGCAGCCTGGATGAAGCGCTGTATAACGTCAGTGGCATTACCCAGGCGAACACCTTGGGCGGTACCCAGGACGCGGTGATGAAGCGCGGTTTTGGTGATAACCGCGACGGCTCCATTTTGCGTGACGGCGTGCGTTCGGTGCAGGCGCGTAATTTTACCCCGACCACTGAGCGGGTTGAGGTGCTGAAAGGCCCAGCTTCGATGCTTTACGGCATGGGGGAACCGGGCGGGATGATCAACATGATCACCAAAAAGCCGCAGCTGCAGCAGCGCACCCATGTGGAAGGCTGGGGCAGCAGCTTCAAGGGCGGCGGTGGTCAGTTGGACGTCACCGGTCCGCTTGGCACCTCCGGGTTCGCCTACCGGATGATTGTCGATCACGATGAAACCGATTACTGGCGTAACTTTGGCCGTAACCGCCAAACGGTGATTGCGCCGTCGCTGATGTGGTACGGCGAGAGCACCACGGTACGCGTTGCCTACGAACATATGGAATATCTGGTGCCGTTTGACCGCGGCACCATCATTGATTCGCGCACCGGCAAACCGGTAAATACGCCGCGCGACCGCCGCTTCGACGAAAGTTATAACGCCACGCGGGGCGATCAGGACAGCGTCACCCTGCAGGTTGATCAGGTGCTGAATGAAAGCTGGAAAAGCTCTCTGACCTACGCCTATAGCCGTAACAGTTACAGTGACAATCAGGCGCGCGCGCTGGCTTTGGATCCTGAAACCGGCGTGCTGTCGCGCCAGGCCGACTCCACCGCCCATGCTGTCAGCCATGCCAACGCGGTACAGCTGTCGCTCAACGGTGACGTTGACTGGGGCAGCATCAACCACCAGATGCTGTTTGGCTTTGATTTTGAAGATAACCGTACCTACCGCGGCGATATGATCCGTGGCAAGAAGAACAGCGATTTCAATATCTATGATCCGGTGTATGGCCTGATGCCAACCTCGAACGCCGTCAGTGCCAAAGACAGCGATCAGCGTGAAAACCTCACCAGCTACGGCTGGTTTATGCAGGATTCCGTTCAATTGACCGATAAATGGTTGGTGATGGGCGGGCTGCGTTATGACGCTTTTGACGTTTTTGCCGGTAAAGGGCGGCCGTTTGTCACCAACACCGACAGCTCCGACGGCAAATTGGTGCCGCGCGCCGGGGTGGTCTACAAACTGACGCCCTATGTGTCGCTGTACAGCAGTTACACCGAGTCTTTCAAGCCAAACTCGTCCATTGCCAGCCAGATTGGCTCATTGCCGCCGGAACAGGGTAAGGCCTGGGAAGTCGGCAGCAAGGTCGAATTGCCCAACGGCGTTACCGGGACCCTGGCGTTGTTCGACATCACCAAACGTAACGTGATGGTCAGCGAACTGGTGGGTGGTGAAACCGTCACCCGAACCGCCGGACGCGTACGCTCGCAGGGCGTGGAATTGGATGTTGCCGGCAACATCACTGATTCGTTAAGCATGATCGGATCTTACGCATACACCGATGCGCGGGTGGTAGATGACCCGGACAACAAGGGTAAGGAGATGACCAACGTGGCGCGCCATACCGCCTCGCTGTTCCTGACGCAGGATCTGGGTTCCCCAGGGCTGTATAGCGGCGACAACGTACGCATTGGCGCAGGGGCGCGTTATGTTGGCCGTCGTCCAGGCGACGCTGCCAACAGTTTCAGTCTTGATAATTACACCGTTGCCGATGCCTTCGCCGCTTACACCATGCCGGTGCAGGGTTATCGGGTGAAGTGGCAATTGAACGTGAAGAATCTGTTCGACAAAACCTATTACCCTTCCAGCGGCGGCAATTTGCGCGTGGCGGTAGGGGAACCGCGAGAAGTGGTGCTGCGCGCCAGTGTCGACTTCTGATTTTTCGTACAGGAATACGTCCCGGCGAGCAGGTATCTGCCGTCGGGGAAATCTGGTTAAATAGCCGGCCCCGTTGTTAAGGAGAACCCGATGAGCCTGCAAATCCGTTTGGCGCAGCCGCAGGATATCGCTCAACTGATAGCCGTTGAGCGCTCGGCGGCGCAGCTGTTCCATCAACAACCGGCCTGGCGTTTTATCGCTGAAGGTCCGGTGATGAGCGCAGAGCAGCATGCTGATTTTATTCAGCGACAGAATGAATGGCTGGCGGAAGGTGCGGCGGGGGAGGTTGTCGGCTTTATCGCCGTAGTGCCGCAACAGCAGGATTGGCATATCGCCGAACTGTCTGTGGCTGCCAACTGGCAACGTCAGGGCATCGGGCGCCACCTGCTCGTTGAGGTTGCGGCACAGGCCGCGTTATCGGGCGCGCAGCGCCTGACGCTAACCACTTTTATTGACGTGCCCTGGAATGCGCCTTATTACCGGCGTCTGGGGTTTAGTCCGATAGCCGCCGAACGGCTCAGCTCGTCGTTGAGGGCAAGGTTGGCGGAAGAGGTGGCGCAGGGTTTTGCCGCAGGCAGCCGCTGTGCCATGGAATTTACACTATCGTAAATATTGAAATACAGGCTGATGGCGGTATGATGCAGCAACTACGCCATCGCACGATCTGCACGCTGGATTCTGGCGTGCTAACGCATTCAAGTCACCGTATAAGGGACAACCCGTAATGACACAAACCATTTTCATGGTGGGCGCGCGCGGCGCCGGTAAAACCACGGTGGGCAGTGCACTGGCGTTGGCGCTGGGCTATCAATTCACCGATACCGATCTGTTTATGCAACAGACCACGCAAATGAGCGTGGCGGAAATGGTCGCAAATGAAGGCTGGCTGGGATTTCGCCGCCGTGAAAGCATTGCTCTGCAAATCGTCACCCAACCGTCAACTGTAGTTGCCACCGGCGGCGGGGCGATCCTGGCGGAAGAGAACCGTCAATTTATGCGTAAGCACGGCACCGTCATTTATCTGCGCTCACCGGCCGAGGTGTTGGCGCAGCGGCTGGAAGAGTACCCGCAAGACGCGCAACGCCCCACGTTGACCGGTCGTCCGATCGCTGAGGAGATGCTGGAAGTGCTGGCCGCACGCGAGGCCTTGTATCAGGAGACCGCGCACTACGTGATGGACGGCACCGGTAACCCACAGCAGGTGGTTGAAAAGATCCTCGCCGTACTGCAATTGGAAACGGTAAAGTAATCCCCTCTGACATTTTCGGGCACCGCGCTGCGTGCCCGATCTCTTCGTATCTTCCCTTGGTTTTTGCCTTCGCCGCAGATTGCGCTTGCTTTTATAAATGATGAGTGACATATATAAAATAATGATGACCATCATCTATTTTGATAAATGCAACGTAATCGTGAGGTTTTACCATGAAATACACCACCTTTGGCCGCAATACCGGCCTGCGCGTTTCTGAACTGGCATTAGGAACCGGCAACTTTGGCACCGGCTGGGGCTACGGTTCGGAAAAAGAACAGGCCAAACAGGTTTTCGATCGTTATGTCGACGCCGGCGGCAACTTTATCGACACGGCTGATACTTACCAATTCGGCCAGTCAGAACAGATGGTAGGGGATTTCATCGCCGCCGAACGCGACCGTTTCGTGGTCGCCACTAAATACACCTTGGGTGCTGCGCCGGACGCGGGTATTGCCTATACCGGCAACAGCCGCAAAAACATGATTGCCTCGGTAGAGAACAGCCTGAAGCGGCTGAAAACCGATCGTATCGATCTGCTGTGGGCGCATTTTTCCGACAACCTGACGCCGCTTGAAGAGATCGTTCGCAGCTTTGACGATCTGATCCGCGCCGGCAAGATCCAATATGCCGGGTTGTCCAACTTCCCAGCCTGGCGCATTGCCCGTGCAGATACGCTGGCAGAATTGCGTGGCTGGGCGCGCATTGCAGGTATACAGGTGGAATACAGCCTGGTAGAGCGGACCGCAGAACGTGAATTGCTGCCGATGGCCGAAGCGCTGGGGATGGCCGCCACCCTGTGGTCGCCGCTAGGCGGTGGTTTGTTGACCGGGAAGTATCGCCATAGCGATGCTGGTCGATTGAGTGAATTAGGGCGCCTGGTGCATCGCGAAAAAGACACCGCGTTGCTGGATGAAGTGCTGGCGATTGCGCAAGAACACCAGGCCCTGCCGACCCACGTTGCTATCGCCTGGCTGCGCAACAGGGCTGCGCATTCCAGCACCAGTCTGATCCCTATTCTGGGTTCGCGCACGCTGGACCAGTTAGAGGATACGCTGGCGGCGCTTGATTTGACGTTGGACGAGCAGCAGATGGCGCGTCTGGATCGGGTCAGCGCGATTGAACCGGGCACGCCTCACCGGCAGATTGCTGACACGCTGGCGCGTGCGCAGGGCGGTGACAGTTCCCGCTTTGCCGCGCCGCGCACCCCGCGCGCCTGACTCTTTGGATGAAAGGCATCATCTATTGAGCGCTGTCGGTGGATAGCCTAAGATGATGCCTGATTGATAAGGAGAAAACGCCATGGCACGGGTTTCAAAGCAGCAGATGGAGCGCAATCGCGAGGCGATTGAGCAGGTGTCTTCACAGCTTTTTCGCGAACGCGGCCTGAATGGCGTCAGCGTTAACGATCTGATGGCGGCCGTGGGGCTGACGCACGGTGGCTTCTATGGCCATTTTGCTTCCAAGGACGAACTGGCGGCGGTGGCCAGCCGCAGGGCGGTAGAGGAATCCGCTCAGCGCTGGGAAACCGCCAGCCGTCAGCCCGACCAGCACAATTTACAGACTCTGGTTGACGCTTATCTGAACGTCAGGCACCGCGACTGCCCGGGCGAAGGCTGCATGGTTGCCGCTCTGGCCGGTGACGTGGCGCGCGAAGAGGCGGATAAACCCGTGCATCAGGCTTACCTGAGCGGTGTGAAAGCCATGTTGGCGCGGCTGGAGTCGCTTTCGCCAGATGAACAACAACCCCAACGACAACAGCAGGCGCTGGTGCAGATGGCGATGCTGGTGGGGGCACTGACGTTGGCAAGGGCAACGCAGGGTGATGCGCTGTCAGAACAGTTTCTTAACGCGACGCGTCAGGCGCTGTTACCGGCTGAGGCCGACTAAAATACAGCCCCGGCGTGGTGCCAAAACGCTGACGGAAGGCGGCAATATAGGCGCTGACATTGTCATAACCGTATTCGCCGGCGATGCGACCGACCGATTCACCACGCGACAGCGGCTCCAGCGAGCGAATCACCCGTGCTTGCTGGCGCCAACGGGCAAAGGTCACACCGGTTTCGCTGATAAAACGGCGGCTGAGGGTGCGCACGCTCACCCCGGCCCAGGTGGCCCATTCACTCTGGGTACGCGCGCTGGCGGGTTCATTCAGCAGGGCTCGGGCGATTTTCAATAGCCTGGCGTCCTGCGGTAGCGGTAATTGCAGCGGTACGCTCTCTTCCACAGAAATCTCATCCAACAAGACCCGCAATAGGCGTTGTTGCGCCGGATCCAGCTCTTGTCCGGCAAAAGGAGCAATACGTTCCATTAACGCCTGAATCAATGCGGAGGCAGGGCTCAGATGCGGTTGCGCCGGCAGCGTCGCACAGTAGGACTCCGGCAGATACAGACTCCAGCCGATGACGTTGCCGCATGCCAGTGCCTGGTGCGCACAGTTGGGTGGCAGCCAGCCGATGCTGCCGGCGGTCATTGCCCATTGGCGCTCCCGGGTTTCCAACGCCATCATGCCATGGGTCAACAGGTAGATCTGTCCGCTGGCATGCTGGTGCCAGGGCGTCAGGTGTTTTTTCTCATGCCAAAGTCGCTGGCTCTGCAGGATCATAATGGTTGGCCGATTTGCAGTATAAAAAGTCCGAGTGTGGTTATTATGTCATGCTCTGTTCGTTTTATGATCTCCGCGTCATTCAATTCTGGAGATCGACCATGACCCCGAAAACCCCCACAGCCGTGGTGCTCGATGCCTTGCAAAAGGTTGTCGCCGCCCCGCAACATCAGCCGACGCTGATCGCTGAGCTTTTCAGTGCGGATTACCGTCAACAGGTGGACGGCAAGACGCTGGACTACATGCAGTTTGTGCAACATATGGCGTTGCTCAAGCAGTTGACTCGCAGCATGACGCTGGAGATGGTCGCCATTGCCGGGCAGGACGATTCGGTGTTGACGCATCATAGGGTGCGGGTGGAAAAGCGCGATGGCAGCCTTAGTCTGGTTAAGCTACTGGCGCATTTCACCGTACGTGACGGCAAAATCTGCGCCTGCGATGAACTGACGCAACTGCTGGAAGGCGATCACGCCGATCGCGATCTGGGGTCACGCATGTCGGTATAAATCGCGCTGCTATACTTAATCCTGTGGAATCACACGGGAGATCAACATGCGCGAAAATAACCGACCAGGCTATCCGAGAACCGCCCGAGTGGTCGCCGTTGACCGGGGCGATCCCAGCTTGCATATGCACCGTTTCGAGGTACGCACCGACGATATAGAACCCAACACGCTGCTCAGCGAGCATGCAACCGAGCAGGAAGCGTTGGATGCCAAGCACCGCTATGAGGACCCTGCGTTGGAAGACTAATCGTTATCCCTCAGAAACCGGCGTAAAGCCGGTTTCTTGTTTTTACCGCTATAGCCTCTGTTTTCCAGTCTTTTATTGATCATCATTTGTGTGATTTTTATCGCGCTCATTGGGTGTTTCACTTCTGGGAAAAGAGATGTCCAATTCCGAGTTACAGGCGTTGTTTCAACGCCATATGCTGATGTTGTTGCAGCAGGCGTAGTCGTCTCAACCGCCTTAAACGTTATCCCAAAGACGCGTTTCGTTTTGCCTACGCTGCCGGGCGACACTTTCTATAACGGTGTGGTGGAGTTAATTGTGCCGATCGATTTCAGTCTGCATAACGCTCGCTTCTGATTCTGGGGCGGCAAAGCGTATTTTGTTTGCTCAGGTGAATGGCGTTTTCAGCAGCTTGTGCTGATATTTCCCCCAGCTTAAGTAGATGTGCAAATTAATTTCCCTCATGACTTTGGCGATCTGTCCGCTATTTTATTTTCAAAAGCATCATTCTCTTTAATTTTCCACGGCGTAAAAAATAAACTGCTTGACGATAAGTTGTGCGAGTTTTAGTTTCTAATTATCGAACAGGAACTAAGTTCCATATAGTGGAACTAGGCGTGCCATGACAACCCTGGAAAATGCCGCAGCGGTATTAAAGTTATTTTCACAACAACGAATGATGCACGGGCAACCCGGTATTTCATTCAGCGATGTGGTGAACCAACTGGCGCTGCCGAAAAGTACCGTATCGCGCCTGCTGCAGACCATGGAAACACAGGGCATGCTGGAGCGCGATCCCGACAGCAAGCTGTATAAAATCGGTCGCTTGCTGTTATCGGTTTCCAGCCATTATTTGTCGACGCCGCTGGTGGACAGCGTGGCGGCCAGCATGGTGCAGCTCAGTCAACTGACTTGCTGCACGGGTTATGTTTCGGTGCTCGAGGGGCAGGAGATCATGGTGATGCGCATGTTCCCGGGCCGTCACTTCCTCCAGGTAGTGACGCCGGCGGGCAGCCGTTCACCGGCGGCGGAAACGTCGGTGGGCAGGGCAATTTTAGCGCGTGCTAGCGATGAACAGGCTATTGCGCGCTATGCCGCGGGTTACCGTGTGGCTTCGCCCAATGCCCCGCAATCGCCGGATGCGTTGTTGAGCAAGCTGGCGCAAATTCGACGGCAGGGTTGGTCCCTGGCGCGTAACGAAACCTTGCAGGGGATCAGTTCGCTGGCGACGGCGGTGACCAATAAACACCGCAATGAGACGGTGGGGCTCTGTTTATCCTTTGCCACCCAAGCGGACGAACAACCGTTTTCTCCTGCCGTATTAGAAGCGTTGATGACGGTATCTCGGCAATTAGCGGAAAAGTTCGGTGATGATTATTGGCAACAGATCAAATAACGCATCGAAATAGTTCTGCTAGCACGGAGTAATTAATGAAAGCCAACACCAGGGAATTCGTTAGTTATTTCACTTAAGGTTACGGGTCAAAAAATTATTAATTCAAATCGTAGTTCCAAATACCGGAACTACGACGGCAGCCTGACGCCGAAAAATGACCTTTGCCATGCGCCAGCGAATATTCAGGGAAATTGACTCTATGAAATCCAATACCACCATAAATCCGTTGAAAGATATCGGTACGCTGCTGGTGATGGTGATTCTGTCCATCGTTGGGGCGATCATCGGTGTGCAGCTAATCACTACGTTGGGCGTGACCCCCAATACGTCGATCATCGGGGCGCTGTTCGCGATGCTATTGGCGCGCATTCCGCTGCAAATGTTCCAGCGTTATCGATCGGTACATACGCAAAACCTGGCGCAAACGGTGATTTCCTCCGCCACCTTTGGCGCTGCCAATTCATTGCTGATGCCCATTGCCGTGCCTTATGTGATGGGGCAGCCGCAGCTGATCCTGCCGATGTTTTGCGGTGTGGCCGTGGCAATGTTGCTTGACGCCTACCTGCTGTATCGCATGTTTGACACCAAAATCTTTCCTGCCGCCAACGCCTGGCCGCCAGGCGTTGCGGCGGCGGAAGCCATCAAGGCCGGCGATCGGGGGGGCAAACAGGCCTGGTTGCTGGTGGTGGGCGTGGCGGTGGGGATCGCCGGGTCGATGCTTAAAATCCCGATGGCGGCCTTCGGTACCGCATTTATCGGCAATATTTGGGCTTTGGGGATGTTTGGCGTCGGCCTGCTGCTGCGCGCCTACGCAGAACCTATGGCGGGTTTCGACATCAATGCGCATTTTATTCCTCATGGGGTAATGGTTGGCGCCGGATTGGTGGCGTTGATCCAGGTGGTGCAGGTGATCCGTAGCAAAAACGTCGACGCCGCCGGTTACAGCCAGGCAGATAGCGAAGTCAGCAAGGCGCTGGGACTGGGAGCCGTTGGCTATATCGTCATCGCTGCAATGCTGGCGTTGGCCGGCGGGCTGTATAGCGAGATGTCGCTGACCATGCTGGTGTTGTTTGTGATTTATGCCGCGTTCGCCGCCTTTGTGCATGAGTTGATCGTCGGTATCGCCGCCATGCACTCTGGCTGGTTCCCGGCCTTTGCGGTGGCGCTGATCACCCTGATCATCGGCATTTTGATTGGTTTTCCGCCGGTGGCACTGTGCGTGCTGACCGGGTTTACCGCCGCCACTGGCCCGGCGTTTGCCGACATGGGGTTTGATCTGAAAGCCGGCTTTATTCTGCGCGGCTACGGCAAAGATTTGCAGCAGGAGCTGTTGGGGCGTCGCATTCAACTGTTTGCCGCCTTGATCGCCTTTGTTATTGCCATCCCGGTGGTGTACTTCGCTTACAGCAGCTACTTCCTGCAGGACCTGATCCCACCGGTAGCGCGGGTGTACGCCAAAACCATCGAGGCGGGCGCGCAGCCGGGCATTGCCTTCAGCTTGCTGATCTGGGCCATTCCCGGGGCCATCGTGCAGCTGATTGGCGGGCCCAAACGCCAGCTCGGCGTGCTGTTAGCTACGGGCCTGCTGATCAACAACGCGTTGGCGGGGTGGGCGGTGCTCCTTGGCATTGCGCTGCGCATCCTGATTATCCGTCGCTGGGGCGACAAGGGCCGCACGCCGATGGAGATCATGGCGGCCGGTTTTATTGCCGGTGACGCGTTGTACAACTTTTTCAATTCGATTTTTTCCAGCAAAGGGAAATAACCCCCCGGTTAAATTGTGAGGTCAGCCGATTATGAGTTTGCAACAAACGCTGCAGGTTTTTGAATTAATAGATAATGCCTACGTGAGCGGTCAGGACGTCGTCGATCTGTTTGCGTCTTATCCCGGCATCCGGACCAGTACGTTGCGTGCCAGCGGACCGAAAGGCGCCACCGATTTCGTGCGCATCGATATCCCCGGCAGCGCCGGTAAAAACCAGGGTGGGGATGCGCCAACCCTGGGCATTGTCGGCCGGTTGGGCGGTATCGGTGCGCGGCCTACGCGCATCGGTTTGGTGTCCGACGGCGACGGGGCAATTGCCGCGATTGCCAGCGCGTTGAAGCTGGCAGAAATGCAGCGCAAAGGGGACGTGTTGCCGGGGGATGTCATTATCACCACCCATATTTGCCCTGACGCGCCAACCCGCCCGCACGATCCGGTCGATTTTATGGATTCGCCGATCGACGACGTGACGATGAACGACAATGAAGTGGTGGCGGAAGCCGATGCAATCTTGTCTATCGACACTACCAAAGGCAACCGCATCATCAATCACAAAGGTTACGCGCTGTCGCCGACGGTGAAAGAAGGCTACATCCTGCGGGTGGCGGAAGACTTGCTGCGGATTATGGAGATGACCAGCGGTCGTCCGGCGGTGACGTTCCCGATCACCACGCAGGACATTATGCCGTACGGCAATGGGGTGCATCACCTGAACAGCATCCTGCAACCTTCCACCGCGACTTCTGCGCCGGTGGTTGGCGTAGCGATCTGTACCGAGTCGGTGGTGCCGGGCTGCGGTACCGGTGCCAGCCATGAAGTGGATATTGCGCTGACCGTGAAGTTCGCGGTGGAAGTGGCGAAAGAGTTCGGGCGCGGTACTTGCCAGTTTTACCAGGCCGATGAGTACGCGCAGTTGCTGGCGTTGTACGGCAGCCTCAGCCACCTGCAAAAAAGGAAATAACCGGATGAATGCCTCATTTGCCACGCTGACTATCGGCCAGGCGCCGCGTAACGACATCATGCCGCTGCTGTCGGCCTTTCTGCCCGCGGCTCAGGTGAGGCATGTCGGGCTGTTGGATGGACTGAGCTTCGGCCAGATTGACCAAGGCTACGCTGCCATGGCCGGTGAGAAGGTGCTGGTTTCACGCTTGTTGGACGGTACGCAGGTGAGGCTGGGCGCCTCGCGGGTCGAAAAGGGGTTGCAGCAGAAAATCCGTGAGCTGGAAACCGAGGGCTGTGAAGTGATCCTGCTGCTATGCACCGGAGAATTTGGCCGACTGCACGCCGAACGCGCGCTGTTGCTGGAGCCGGATCGCATTATTCCGCCGCTGATTTCCGCCATTGTCAGCCAGCATCGGGTCGGCATTGTGGTGCCGGTAGCGGAGCAAATCAGCCAGCAAGCAGGCAAATGGCAACGGCTGGCGACGCCGCCCTGTTTCGCCGTGGCCAGTCCCTATCTGGCGGACGACGCGGTGCTGGAACGGGCAGCAAGTGAGTTGCAGCGACAAGGGGCGCAGGTGGTTGTGCTGGATTGCATCGGCTATCACCGCCAGCATCGCGATTTCCTGCAGGCGCGGCTTGAAATACCGGTGCTGCTGTCCAACGTGCTGGTCGCCAAGTTGGCGGCTGAGCTAATTAACTGATTTAATATAGAATAAATCCTTATCCTGGCGAATGACAGCGGCTGTCTGGCGCGTTTTTATCAGCGGATCCAGAGTGGCAGGCTGAGGAGCCATTGCCCGGCAGAATTTTACTCTGCGTCGCGATCGCATTTCGCGTGAAAAACCAGTGACAGATCAACCACAATCCCCCAATATGGATTTCCCATAAAGTTGATTACGCGGGTGCCAGTCTATGCTGAAAGTGAACGAGTATTTTGCCGGAAAAGTGAAGTCTATCGGTTTCGATAGTAGCAGCATCGGCCTTACCAGCGTCGGTGTGATGGAAGAGGGTGAGTACACCTTCACCACCGCCCAGCCGGAAGAAATGACCGTGATTACCGGGGCGTTGAAAGTCCTGCTGCCGGGCTCGCCGGACTGGCAGGTGTTTATGCCGGGTGAGAAGTTCTTCGTACCGGGCCACAGTGAGTTCAACCTGCAGGTTGCTGATGCAACCGCTTATCTGTGTCGTTATTTGAGCAAGTAATTCATACCCTTCTTACTTGAAGCTGCTGCGTTGTTGGCTGCATGCGCTCACCCCAGTCACTTACTTGAGTAAGCTCCTGGGGATTCCCGCACTTGCCGCCTAGCTGCAGCTCCAATTAATTTGGGTATGCTATCTGTGTTGCGAAGCTACTCATGTGGAACAAAGGCGCAGCGATTTGCGCCTTTGTGTACTTAACGCTGGGCTTCGCCACCCAGAGCTTCGATGGTGTTTTTGATTAACGCCGCCAATTCGCTGGTCATCAGGATGAAATCGGCATCAAAACGCTGGGCGAAGTCGTCACGATCGATATCGTCATTCTGCTCACGCAGCGTATCGGCGAACTTCAGACGCTTCAACGAGCCGTCATCCGCCAGCACCAGCTGAATGCGCTCTTGCCAGTCCACTGCCAGCTTGGTTACCAGTTTGCCGGCTTCAATATGTACCGCAATTTCATCGCTGATCAGGTTCTGCTTCTTGCAGCGGATCACGCCGCCGTCTTCCAGAACCGCTTTCAGTTCCGCCTCGTCCTGAATAATAAAGCCGGCCGGCAGTTCACCTGAACGCACCCATTCGGTCAGCGTCAGCTCGATCGGGCTTTCCATGGTCAATGGCACTACCGGCAGAGAGCCCAGGCTTTTGCGCAGCAGCGCCAGGGTATCTTCCGCGCGCTTGGCGCTGGCGGCGTCAACCATGATCAGATCGTTAACGGTGTCGATCCACATAAAGGTTTGGTTAAAACGGCTAAAGGCGCGCGGCAGCAGGCTGTGCAGCACTTCGTCTTTCAGCGCGTCTTTTTCGGTTTTCTTCAGTTTACGGTGCTGCTCGCCTTCGAGGCGTTCAATTTTGGCCTGCAGCTCTTGCTTGATGACCGGCGACGGCAGGATTTTTTCTTCCTTACGTGCGCAGATGACGATCTGGCCGTTAACCGCATGCGTCAATGCGTCGCTGTGGGAGCCCATCGGGGAGACCCAGCCGGTTTTCGCCATGTCCTGGCTGCCGCACGGGGTGAAAGCAAAAGCGCTGAGCTGTTTTTCCATTTCATCCGCGTTTAGCGCAACTTCGCGGCTCAAACGGTAAACCATCAAATTCTTAAACCACAGCATAATGTTATCCCTGGCTGGGCGTGCACCTGGCACGCTTATTCATCAAAAGCAGGGCGGCATAATAACGAATCAGAGGCGAAAAATCGCCTCATTCCCTCCGAATTGCGTCGCCGTCCGCGTTTGAACGTCGTGCTCGTTGCAGCGCCAACGCCAGTTGCCGCTGGCTGAAAGGCTTACGCAGCAGTTCAACGTTTGGCAGATTTTCTTCGTGCTGACGGCGGATGTCCTGGCCGCTGATCAGCAGGGCGGTAAGCTGTGAGTTAATCTCTCGCGCCAGCCCAATCACCTGCACGCCGTCCAGTTCGCCCGGCAGCATCAGGTCGCTGATCAGTATGTCTATATCCGGCGTCTGGCGCAGCAGCGCCAAAGCTTCCTGACTGTCCGCGCTGTCCAGCGTCAGGTAGCCGAGCTGGTGCAAGTGTTCGCACAGCGTATGGCGAACGTCATTTTCATCTTCCAGTACCAGCACCAGATTATCCGTGTTCTTGCATTCTTCGAGCTGCGGGGCGGGAACTTCCTCTATCGCCGCCGTAGGCGCTCGTGGGAGCTGCAGGCGCACCAACGTGCCTTTGCCCGGCGCGGTTTCAATCTGTACCCGTCCACCGGACTGGCGGACAAAGCCGTAAACCATCGACAGCCCCAGGCCACTGCCGCTGCCTACCGCCTTGGTGGTGAAGAAGGGTTCGAACACCTGAGCCTTCACCTCTTCCGACATGCCGCAGCCGGTATCAATCACTTCCAGCGCCACCATGTCCTGCTTTTTGCCGCCGCTGCGCACCACCCGTTGGTTGTAGATGCGAATATTCACCACGCCGCTGCGGCCTTCCATCGCATCCCGCGCGTTGACCACCAGGTTGATGAGCGCGTTCTCCAACTGATTGGCATCGATCCAGGCAGGCCAGCCAGGGCGCTGTGCCTCGATGCTCAGCGAGAGCGTGCTGGGCAGTGAATGGCGCAACAGCTCCTGCAAATTTTCCACCAGCGATTGCAGCGTGATGGCCTGCGGGTGCAGCGCCTGTTTTCGGGAAAAGGCCAGCAGCCGCTGGGTAAGCTGTGCGCCGCGTTCGGCGGCCTTCAGTGCCCGAATAATGCGCTGTTCGGTCTGTGCGTCCTGCGTTTGTTGAGTGGTCAGTTCTAGGCTGCCGATAATCACCGCCAGCAGGTTGTTGAAATCATGCGCCAGGCCGCCGGTGAGCTGGCCGACCGCCTTCATTTTCTGGCTGTGCAGCAGCGCTTCTTCCAGCGCTTTGCGCTCGGTGCGTTCCAGCACCACGTTAACCACGCCACGGTTCGGTACCGGACTGAAGCGTAGCTCTACGGTACGACCATCGCTCAGGCGCAGTTCCTGCGGCTGTGGCAGTTCGCTAGACAGATTGGCCAGCACCGCTTCCCAACGTTGCCCCGCCGGTGGCGTAACCTGTTGCAGTAGCTCGCGGTAGTGCAAGCCGCGGTGCAGCTGGTGTTCGTTGAGCCCCAGCAGCAAGGGGTATTGCGGGTTCCACACCACCAGTTGACCGTCGTTATCAAACAGCGCAAAACCGTCGCGCATCGCCAGAAAGGTGGTTTCCAACTGGGTGCTTTTTTCTTTCAGCAGGCGGGAGGTCTGCTCCAGCGAGGCGGTGTTACGGGCAAAGACGTTAAATGCCCGAGCCAGCTCGCCCAGTTCGTCGCGGCGTTGCAGCGCCGGTACGCTGACGTCACGTTCGCCGCGCGCCAGCCTCGTCATGGCTCCGGCGATCGCCGTCAGGTTGGAACCGAGATTGCGGTAGATATACAGTCCGGCGAAGCCGGTAATCACCAGTGCCAGCAACGCGAACAGGCCGATAAACCAGCTTATGGAACTGAGCTCATGATGGGTCTGGTGGGTGCGCAGCTCCGACTCGTTGGCCACCTTTTGCACGTAAAGGTTGATATCGTCGTTGAGCATCGCCACTAACGCTTTGATATGGTAGGTGTAATAGGCCAGGGCCAGGTCGCTTTGCTCCAGCTCCAGCGTTTCGGGCAGCAGGCGCTGTTCGCTGAGCCGAAACTGCCGCATTTTCTCGTCTACCAGGACATCCGGGCTGTGTTGCGGCCAGTAGGCCATAACATTGTCGAGCTGCTGGGCTGCGGCCTTGGGAGTAGGGGTCTGTATGGCGATCGCCAGCAACCGGTCGATCTGGCTAAGCAGCGGCTGCGAGGGCTGGTTGAGGTTATTGCGCTGATTGAGGGTGGCGATATGCCGCAGCGTGCTCTGCGACTGATACAGCCCGCTGAGCAGGATATTGCGCTGCAGATGCCGTTGGTGTCCCAGATCCAGCATGCGCGTTACGCTGCTTTCCAGCGCGTTGCTGCGGCTGATGATGCGCTTGACCAGCGCCGGTTCGCTGTGGGCCAACGGGGCGTCTGCCAGCCGGCTGAGTGAGGTTTGCAGCACCAGTTGCGTTTGCTTCAGCCGGGCGGATTCGCTCTGGTATTCCAGCGCACCCACCACTTGCGAGAGCCGAATAGCCGCGGTCGCCACGTTGGAGGTATCCCGGCTCAGCGCCATGCTGCCGTTCATTTCTGCCAGGGTTTGCGCCTGCATCTGTTCCTGCAGCTTGCCCGCATGGTAGAAACCGAAGATCGCTACGCCGCTGACCATCAGCGTCACCGCCACCACCAGCAGATTGAACATCAACAGGCGCCCACGCGCGCCGGCAAGGAAAGGCAGTCTGCGCATCGAATCCCCCGTAACTGACTGTTCGCAGTATAAATCCCCGTCCCATTAACAATATGACAAAGATGAACGAGCGCTGACATTTTGCATTTATTTATGCGTGGTTAACTGCATGCCATCCGAACCGCAACCTGAGGTATGACGATGAGCGCGACCCCGATTCTGGAAATGCACAACATCGCCAAGAGTTTTGGTCAGTTCTATGCGCTGAAAGGCGTCAACCTGACGGTGTATCGCGGTGAGATCCACGCGCTAATGGGTGAAAACGGCGCGGGTAAAAGTACCTTAATGAAAATATTGGCCGGCGCTTATATCGCCAGCAGCGGGGAAATTTTTATCGATGGGCAGCCGTTCGCCATCAAGGGGCCAAAAGATGCCCTGGCTGCAGGCATCACGCTGATTTACCAGGAAATGAACTTGGCTCCGAATCTGACGGTGGCGGAAAACATTTTTCTGGGCAGCGAGATCCAGCGTGGCGGCCTGGTGAAGCGCGGGCAGATGTTGCTGGAAGCGCAGAAGGTGATCGATCGTTTGGGGGCGCAGTTCAGCGCCGGCGATCGCGTGATGAAATTAACCATCGCCGAGCAGCAACAGGTGGAAATCGCCCGTGCGCTGCACCGTAACAGCCGCATTCTGGTGATGGACGAACCTACGGCGGCGCTTTCTTCACGCGAAACGCATCGACTGTTCGAGCTGATCAAACGGCTACGCGATGAAGGCATGGCAATCATTTATATCAGCCACCGCATGGCGGAGGTGTACGAGCTGTCGGATCGCGTCAGCGTGCTGCGCGACGGTCAGTATGTTGGCAGCCTGATGCGCGACAAGCTGTCCGCCAGCGAGTTGGTGCGCATGATGGTGGGCCGCCCGCTGAGCGATTTGTTCAATAAGGAACAGGGCATCCCGGTGGGGGAACCTCGCCTGACGCTGCACGGCCTGACTGACGGCAAAAAGGTGAAGCCGGTCAGCCTTCAGGTCCGCGCCGGTGAAATTGTCGGCCTTGCCGGGCTGGTGGGCGCCGGTCGTTCCGAACTGGCGCAGTTGATTTTCGGCGTGCGCAAGTCCAGTGGCGGTACGGTGGAAGTCGACGGCAAGCCGGCCAGTATCCACTCGCCGCGCGATGCCATTGCTCTGGGCATCGGCTTTCTCACCGAAAACCGCAAGGAGCAGGGGTTGTTTCTCGATCTGGCCGCGCATGAAAACATCGTGATGGCGACGCTGGAACGTGACGGTCGCTATGGCCTGCTCAATCGCCGCAAGGCGCAGCGTATTTCCAGTGACGCTATCGGCCTGCTGAATATCCGCGTGCCACATGCTCAGGTGCGGGCCGGCGGCCTGTCCGGCGGTAATCAGCAAAAGCTGCTGATTTCACGCTGGGTAGCCATTGGCCCACGGATCCTGATCCTCGATGAACCGACACGCGGTGTGGATGTGGGGGCCAAGAGCGAGATCTATCGCATCATGAGCCAGATGGCACAGCAGGGCGTGGCGATCCTGATGATTTCCAGTGAATTGCCTGAGGTGGTCGGCATGAGTGACCGGGTTTACGTGATGCACGAAGGCAGCATTGTCGGGGAACTGGGCGGCGGTGAGATCAGCCAGGAAAACATCATGACGCTGGCCACCGGCGTTGACACCACCCAACCGCAGGCGACTACCGCATGAATAATTCCATCCCTACGCTCAAGGAGCCGACCATGACTTCGAATCCATTGCCGCCAGGCGCAAAAAATCCGACGCTGAAACGGGCACTGTTGGGCGATATGATGCAAACCGTCGGTATCTTGCCGATATTGATCCTGATCGTCGCGGTTTTTGGCTTTGTTGCCCCGAATTTCTTTACCGATGCCAACCTGCTGAATATCGCCCGGCAGGCGTCGATCAACATCGTGTTGGCGGCGGGCATGACCTTCATCATCCTGACCGGCGGCATCGATCTTTCGGTCGGTTCGATGCTGGGCACCACCGCGGTAGTAGCGATGGCGGTGTCACTGATGCCTGGCATGGCTGGAATGTCGATCCCGCTGGCGCTGTTGGCCGGTTTGGGCATGGGGCTGTTTAATGGTTTTCTGGTGGCCTACGCTGGCCTGCCGCCGTTTATCGTCACCCTCGGTACCTACACCGCACTGCGCGGTGCCGCTTACCTGCTGGCGGACGGCACCACCATCATCAATTCCAATATCAGTTTTGAATGGATCGGCAACGCCTACCTGGGGCCTATCCCCTGGTTGGTGATTATTGCCTTTGCGGTGATTGCCGTGTGCTGGTTCATTCTGCGCCGTACCACGCTGGGGGTTCATATCTACGCGGTAGGCGGCAACATGCAGGCGGCGCGCCTGACCGGGATCAAGGTCGGTGCCGTGCTGCTGTTCGTCTATGGCATGAGCGGCTTGCTGTCCGGGTTGGGTGGGGTGATGAGCGCCTCCCGGCTTTACAGCGCCAACGGCAACCTCGGTATGGGCTATGAGCTGGATGCGATCGCCGCAGTCATTCTTGGCGGCACCAGCTTCGTCGGCGGCATCGGTACCATTACCGGCACGCTGGTAGGGGCGTTGATTATCGCCACCCTGAACAACGGCATGACGTTAATGGGCGTTTCTTATTTTTGGCAGTTGGTGATCAAAGGGGCGGTGATCATCATCGCGGTGTTAATCGACAAGTACCGCACCCGCAATTATCAACACTGATCTACCCGTCCTCTTTCAAGCCGCAGCGTTGTGACTTGCACTCGCTGCCACTGGAAATCCATAGGGCAAGGTTGAGTGAGAAAGAAAGGTTGGTTGGCGCCCACCGGGGCAGGTTTTTCGTATCTCAGAAAATAATGAGGAAAACACTATGCGTTTCAAACCATTGATTACCGCTTTGCTGGTTACCGCCGCGCTCGGCAGTGCTTCGTTGGTGCAGGCGAAAGAGTTGAAATCGATAGGGGTGACGGTGGGCGATCTGGCCAACCCGTTCTTTGTGCAGATCACCAAAGGTGCGGAACTGAAAGCGCGCGAACTGGCCGGTGACAAGGTTAACGTGACGCTGGTGTCGAGCGGTTACGATCTCGGTCAACAGGTGGCGCAGATCGATAACTTTATCGCCGCCAAGGTCGATATGATCATCCTGAACGCCGCAGATTCCAAGGGTATCGGCCCGGCGGTGAAACGCGCCAAGGACGCCGGCATCGTGGTGGTGGCGGTTGACGTAGCGGCCGAAGGTGCCGATGCCACCATCACCTCGGACAACACCCAGGCCGGCGCCATGGCCTGTAAATACATCAGCGATCGCCTGAAAGAGAAAGGCAACGTGGTGATCATCAACGGCCCACCGGTGTCCGCGGTACAGAACCGGGTAGAAGGCTGCATGACCGAACTGAAGAAACACCCGGAGATCAAACTGCTGTCCTATAACCAGAACGCCAAGGGCAGCCGCGAAGGCGGACTGGAGATCATGACCGCGCTGTTGGCGGCCAATCCGAAGATCGACGGCGTATTCGCGATTAACGATCCTACGGCGATCGGTGCCGATCTGGCCGCCAAGCAGGCGCAGCGCAGCGAGTTCTTCATCGTTGGCGTAGACGGATCGCCAGATGGCGAAGAGGCGCTCAAGCGCGGCAACTCGCTGTTTGTGGCAACCCCTGCACAGGATCCGCAGGTGATGGCGGCCAAGGCGGTCGAGATCGGTTACGAAATTCTGCAGGGTAAACCCGCACCAACCGGGCCGGTGCTGATCCCGGTCACCATGATCGATAAAAACAATATCGGCAGCTACAAAGGCTGGACGGTGAAATAACCTGCTATCGGCGGGGTCTGCTACTCAGACCCCTCATTTCATCCCCACTTTCGGAGGCGATATGAACCGTTCCGCCGTGAACCAGATTCTGCAACAAACCCAGCATTTTTTTGCCCGCTTCGACGTCCATCTGCCGCCCTTTGCGCACTTTAGCCCAACCGTTTGGCGTCAGCTCGATCGTCAGCCGTGGCAGGAGGTATTCGACCTGAAGCTGGGCTGGGACGTCACGGCGTTCGGCGGCGAGGATTTTGCTCACAAGGGGCTGACGCTGTTCACGTTGCGAAACGGTTCGCCCGGCGGTCAACCTTATGCCAAATGCTATGCGGAGAAAATCATGCATTGCCGCGAAGCACAGGTGACGCCGATGCATTTCCACTGGCGCAAGCGGGAAGACATCATCAATCGCGGTGGTGGCAACCTGATCGTCGAGCTGCATAACGCCGATCCGCAGGAAGGGCTGGCCGACAGCCCGGTGACCGTGACCCTGGACGGTTGCCGACAGACTCATGCCCCCGGTTCACGCCTGCGGCTGGCGCCGGGGGAAAGCATCTGCCTGACGCCGGGCATCTATCACAGCTTTTGGGGCGAGGAAGGTTTCGGCGACGTGTTGGTGGGTGAGGTTTCGACGGTGAATGACGATGACAACGATAACCGTTTCCTGACGCCGCTCAGCCGCTTTAGCCAGATCGAAGAGGATCAGCCGCCCCAGTGGTTGCTGTGTAACGAATACTTGCGCTTTATCGATTAAGGAGATGCACCATGGCATTGATTTCACTGGCACAGGGGTTAGCGCACGCGCGTCAACACGGCTATGCGCTGGGTGCGTTCAACGTGCTCGACAGCCATTTTCTGCGCGCGTTGTTTGCCGCGGCGCAGGCCGCGCGATCGCCCTTTATCATCAATATTGCCGAAGTCCACTTTAAGTACGTGTCGCTGGAGTCTTTGGTCGCGGCGATCAAAAGTGAGGCGGCGCAGCACGACATTCCGGTGGTGTTGAACCTCGATCACGGTCTGCATTTTGAGGCGGTGGTGCAGGCATTGCGTCTCGGATTCAGCTCGGTGATGTTCGACGGTTCCGGCCTGAGTTATGAAGAAAATGTGCGTCAAACGCAGGAAGTGGTGCGCATGTGCCATGCGGTGGGCGTCTCGGTGGAGGCTGAACTGGGTGCCGTCGGCGGTGACGAAGGCGGTGCTCTGTATGGTGAGGCCGACAGCAATAAATTTACCGACCCGCAGCGGGCGCGCGAGTTTGTCGAATTGACCGACATCGATGCACTGGCGGTGGCGATCGGCAACGCGCACGGCAAATACAAGGGCGAACCTAAGCTCGATTTCGAACGACTGGCGGCTATCCAGCAGCAGGCAGGCATTCCTTTGGTGCTGCACGGCGGTTCCGGCATCAGCGATGCAGACTTCAAGCGGGCCATCGGCCTGGGCATTCACAAAATCAACTTCTATACCGGCATGTCGCAAGCGGCACTGGGGGCGATTGAACAGCGGATGACGCAGCGTCACGCGATTTATGATGAGTTTGCCGAAGTGCTGTTGGCAGTGGAGCGCTCGATCAGCGAAGTGGTGCAGCAGCAGATGCATATTTTCGGCAGCGCCGGGCGGTTGTGATGAGCCGGTGTGGCATTGTTTCTGCCGGTAACATGCTGGTGGATCATGTCCATCAAATTGCGCATTGGCCTCAGCCGGGCTGGCTGGTGGAGATTGAACATAGCCAGCGTGCTACCGGCGGTGCGCCGCTTAATGTATTGCTGACGCTGGCGCGCATGGAAACCGGGTTGCCGCTGGCGGCGCTGGGGCTGATCGGCTGCGATGCCGATGGTGACTATATTTTGCAAATGCTGGCGCAGTACCAAGTCGACAGCGGCCGGGTGCGTCGCAGCGAAACGGCGATGACCTCGATGTCGCAGGTGATGACCGAGCCGGGTGGACAGCGGACCTTTTTCCATGCGCCGGGCGCGAATCGGTTGTTGGACCTCGGCGATTTTGACGCGCTGCACAGCAATCATAAAATTTTCCACCTGGGCTATCTGCTGCTGCTCGACAGCCTGGATTGTCCGGACGAGGAATTCGGCACCCGTAGCGCACGCCTGCTGGCGCAAATGCAGCAGCGCGGTTACCAGACTTCGTTGGATCTGGTGTCGCGCCAGGGCGATCCTCGCTATCGGTCTTTGGTGTTGCCGGCGCTGCGCTGGCTGGACTATCTGGTGATCAACGAGCTGGAGGCCGGTGAGTTTACCGGACTGGCGCTGCGTACGGCTAATGGCTCGTTACAGCAGTCACTGATGGCGCAGGCCGCAGAACAATTATTGCAGGCCGGTGTGCGGCGGCGGGTGGTGATCCATTGCCCGGAAGGGGCCTACGGGCTGGAGAGCGGTGGCGAAGCGCGTTGGCAACCCTCGTGGCGGGTGAGGCAAACTGAAATCGTCGGCAGCGTTGGCGCCGGTGATGCGTTCTGCGCCGGCGTGCTGTATGCCAGCCATGAAGACTGGCCTTTGGTGGAGACACTGCAGCTGGCGCATGCCTGTGCGCGTTTCAATCTGCTGTGCGCCAATGCTATCGACGGTGCTCGGCCGCTGCCGGAGCTGCAGGATTTTATCAGGCGGCAGCCACCGGCTGGCTGACGTCGGCGGCAAAGACGTAACCCAGCCCGCGAATGGTGCGGATCAGTTCGGGCTGGTGCGGATTGATTTCGATCTTGCGGCGCAGCCGCATGATCAGCACGTCGATAGTGCGATCGAAGACCTCCAGCGTTTCGCCGTGGGTCAGCTCCAGCAGGCGATCGCGCGTCAGTACTTTACGCGCATGTTGTACCAGCGCCAGCAACAAGCCGTATTCGCCCTGAGTCAGATCGACAGCCTGGTGCTGGGGGTTGTGCAACGTGCAGCGGTTGGTGTCGAGACACCAGCCGTTGAACTGCCAGCCCTCCGCTCTGGTCTGGCCGACAGCGGCAGGTTCCAACGCCAGCGCACCGGTACGGCGCAAAACCGCCTTGGCGCGAGCGACCACTACGCGTGGATTAAAGGGTTTGGCGATATAATCGTCGGCGCCCATTTCCAGGCCGACCACCACGTCGGACTCGGCACCGAGACCGGTCAGCATCACCACCGGCAGATCCGGACGCAGGCGGTGGATCTGCTGTAACACCAGCAGGCCGTTGGTGTCCGGCAGGATCAGATCCAGCAGCACCAGCGCAATATCCGGCTGCTGGCTGAGTAGCGTCAGCGCCTCGCTGCCCCGGTGGCAGGCATGTACGGTAAACACGTGCTCATTGAGCACGTCACAAAGCAGATCACAGATAGCGGGATCGTCGTCGACGATCAATATGGCAGGTTTCATCGCTGCTCTCCGAATTTTATGATGCGTAAAAATGTTATCAATAGGTTAACTGATAAAATCCAGTGTACCCGATGGCTAATTAATAAGCGGCAGCCGGTGCGGTTCTGATGCGGAAATTGCCATCGCCGTCACACTCGGCGTTAATGGGGTGATCCCGAAAGCCGGTTACATTAGGCTGTAGCAACGTTGTTGTGCATTGAGGAGAAAAATCGTGCGCATTGGTATCGACCTGGGTGGCACCAAAATTGAAGTGATCGCGTTGGCCAACGACGGACGGGAACTGTTCCGCCATCGTATTGCCACGCCGCGCCATGACTATCAGCAAACGCTGGAGGCCATCACCGGTCTGGTGAAACTGGCGGAAGAAAATACTGGGCAGCAGGGATCGGTCGGGGTGGGCATTCCCGGTACGCTGTCGCCTTATACCGGCTTGGTAAAAAACGCCAACTCGGTGTGGCTCAACGGCCAGCCTCTGGATAAAGACCTGTCGGCGATGCTGGCGCGTGAAGTCCGTATCGCCAACGACGCCAACTGCCTGGCGGTTTCGGAGGCTACCGACGGCGCGGCCGCCGGCAAACAAACGGTGTTTGCGGTGATTATTGGCACCGGCTGCGGCGCAGGGGTGGCAATCAACGGCCAGGCGCATTCGGGCGGTAACGGCATCTCTGGCGAATGGGGGCATAACCCGCTGCCGTGGCTGGACGATGACGAACTGCGTTTTCGTGCAGAGGTTCCCTGCTACTGCGGCAAACAGGGCTGTATCGAGACCTTTATCTCCGGCACCGGCTTTGCCACCGATTATGCGCGCCTGAGCGGTAATCCGCTAAAGGGGCATGAGATCATGGCGCTGGTGGCGCAGGGAGATACCCTGGCGGAGCAAGCCATTAGCCGCTATGAGCTGCGGTTGGCCAAATCGCTGGCGCACGTGATCAATATTTTTGATCCGGACGTGGTGGTGTTGGGCGGCGGTATGAGCAATGTGGACCGTCTTTATCAGCGTGTGCCGCAGTTGGTGAAATCCTGGGTTTTCGGTGGCGAGTGTGAAACCCCGATCCGTAAAGCCGTTCACGGTGACTCCAGCGGCGTACGCGGTGCAGCCTGGCTGTGGCCGCAAGTGTAACTGTTGCAAAAAAGCGCGGGCCTGCTCGCGCTTTAATCCATTCACCGTATAAAAACCGGACCGCCCTCTGTGCTTTAGCTAACTCAGCTGATGAATGAGGCGTCTGCTGCTGGATACCCATGCGCTGCTGTGGTGGCTGACAGACGATGCCTGCCTGGGGAAAAGGCCAGAAAGCAAATCGCCGACCCCGCTAATCTGGTGTTTGTCAGCGCGGCCAGCATTTGGGAGATTTCGATCGCATGCTGCTCGCCCAGGCACAGGCCGAAGGGTTGACGCTGGTTTCCGCCGTACGGCATTCGTGTGTTTGACGCCCGTCGCTAAACCTATCTTGCCTCGCTTTCGCTGCGCACCCGTTCGATATGAATGGTCAGAAACATCATCTCTTCCCGCGTGAGTTGATGCTGATAGTTTTTTTCGATGTGCTGATTGATCTTGCCTGCGCAGGCGAAGGAGTCAGGGTACTTTTCTTTGACCACCAGATAGAGTGAGTCGTCATCGCTGTCGACGTAGTTTTTACCCAGAAGACGCTGGGCGAAGAACTTCAGATGAGTGATAAAGCGGTGATAGCTCAGGGCTTCTTCGTTGTAGTCAAAACGGAAATGGTATTTGACGATATTCAGGATTTCCTGCATGACGCGAGTGATATGCAGGGTGTTGTGCATTTCATCGTTCAACTGGGCGTTGACCAGGTGCAGGGCAATAAACCCGGCCTCGTCCTCCGGCAGCGTGGTGCCCAGCCGTTCGGCGATCAGCGTCAGTGCCTCCAGCCCGACGGCAAATTCGGCCGGGTAGAGCTTCTTGATTTCCCACAGCAGCACGTTTTTGATATCCAGCCCCTGGGCATGGCGCTGCAGCGCAAAGTGGATGTGATCGGTCAGCGTGATATAAACGATGTTATGCAGCTTGCCCGGCAAGCGCTGGCGGGCGAGGGTGATGATTTTGTCGGCCGTGGTCACGCAGGCCAGGGGGATCTCCGACAGCAGCGTTTTAAAGCGCTCGGCCATTTCGCTGCCGTTAAGGGTGAAGACCTTCTCGATCAGGTTTTCGTCCAGCAGATCGCCAGCCTTCTTTTTAAAGCCGATACCTTTTCCCATAACCACCGTCTCTTCCTGACGGTCGTCCAGCGTAATCACCACGTTATTATTAAGTATTTTTGCGATCTTCATGGTTTTTCCCGGATGTTTCAGCATGCTGAAAACGAAAAAACCTGACGTCCAGGAGCGATCCCGTGCGTCAGGTTTTGCCTGTATATTTACAGTAACAATCCTGTTATCGATAGCATCATAAACCTTGTCAGCGGCGGCTCAATGTTTTTGACCGGGGAGTGACGCCACGGTCACATTTCCGAGCTCAGGGTCACGTTATTCCAGCCGGAACTGCGGCTCCAGCCGGCTGATACCCAGGCCGTTCACCTTTTTCACCTTAATCTGCACTGGAATACGGTCTTTCATGGCTTCAACGTGGCTGATCACGCCGATGGTTTTGCCGGAGGCGTTCAGGCTGTCCAGTGCGTCCAGCGCGGTGTCCAGAGTTTCCGCATCCAGCGTACCGAAGCCCTCGTCAAGGAACAATGAATCGATACTGGTCTTGTGGCTGACCAGATCGGACAGCGCCAGCGCCAGCGCAAGGCTCACCAGGAAGCTTTCACCGCCGGACAGGGTTCGAGTGTCGCGCAGTGCGTCCGCCTGCCAGGTGTCCACCACCTGTAATTCCAGTGCATCACTGGTTTTGCGCTGCAGCAGATAGCGGCCGTGCAACCGGCCCAACTGGTTATTGGCCAGGTACACCAGATGATCGAGCGTCAGTCCTTGGGCAAACTTACGGAATTTATCCCCCTCTTTGGAGCCGATGAGCTGATTGAGGTAGCTCCAGTCGTCGTACTGTTGCTGACTTTGGCTGATTTGCTCAAACAGCGACTGCTGATTGAGACGGCGCGCGGCATCACTTTCCAACTGGTTGCGCACTTCACCCTGTCGGAGCTGCAGAGTTTTGAGCTGCTGTGCCAGCGCGGCCAGATCCTGGCCCAGGGTTTGGGGATCGGCCTGGCTTTCATCCAGCCCTTCCGGACGCTGTTGGCGTTGCTGTTCCAGATTGTCTACGGCCTGGGTCAGCAGGGCGCTGGCTTCAACCTGCCGTTGCTGCAGCTGCTCTTTGCGCCGTTGCAATTGTTGGCGCTGGTCGTCATTCAATAGCGCTGCGTTGAACTCTGCCTCGTCGTCGAATTCGCTGGTGGACAACGCTTGCAGCCAATCTTGCTCCGCCTGTTGCAGCCGTTCAGCCAGGTGCAACAGCTGTTGCTGCAACCCGGTAAGTTGCCCGCCAAGACGATCGCGTTGTTCCTGCGCCTTCTGCCAGTGCTCTGCGGCCAGTTGTATAGCCTGTTCGCAGGCCGTCTGCCGGGCACGCAGCTGTTCACGCACCTGCACGATTTGCTGTTCGCCAAACAGCGCCAGCCGCTGCGTACGTTGTTCGCCCAGAGCTTGCTCTGCTTCTTGACGCTGTTGCTGCAGGCGTTGCTGCTGCGATTGGGCCTCGGCGTGGCTTTTTTCCAGCAGTTTGAAACGCTCGTCCAGCAGTGCCTTTTCTTGCTGCGCCTGTTGCTGCTGTGTCTGCAGTGCGGCCAACCGGTCTTTAGCCTGCTGTACCGCCTGGGCTGCCTGCTCGTGTTGCAGCAGACCGGCCTGAGCCTGACGCTCCTCATTGTCGCAGTCGCTTAACCACTGGCTAAGGCGAGCGGTGTCCTGCAGATCAAAATCAAACGCCAGAGGCGTGCTGAGGGTTTGCCATTGCTGACGATGAGCGGCCAGCTGTTGTTCATCTTGGCCGATAAGATGTTGCTGGCGCTGCAGTTGCTCTTTCAGGCTTTCGCAGCGGGTGCGCAGCTCGGTGCCCTGGGTGTACAAAGCCTCGGTTTTGACGCGCATATCGGCCAGACGCAGTGCTGTCTCAGAGGGTTTTACCGCCTGATACTGTTCGATGGCCGGATGTTCGGCTGAGCCGCACAGTGGACAAGGTTCGCCAGTTTGCAGGCGAGCGCGTTCCGCCTCCAGGCTGACGATGCGTTGCTCCAGCTCAAGGGCTTTCTCTACGTCCGTCTGATGTGCTTTTTGCTGTTTGTACTGCTGGCGTGTTTCTTCAAGCTGCTTTTCAAGCTCGCTGAGCTGGGTCTGACGGGCCGTGAACTCCTTGCGTTGTTGTTCCAGACGTTCGCTGACCTGGCCAAACAGCGAGGAGAGGGTAAATAATTTCTGGCGCACCGGACGCAGCTCGGCCAGTTCGGTCTGACGTTGGCGCAGCGCTGTTAGGGGGGCTTGGGCTTCCAGCGCATTTTGCTGCTGTTGCTGCGCTGCCAGTGCGGCAGTGAGGCCGTTAAGCTGCTCCTGCTGCTGTCCGGCCTGGGCGGTGAGCCGGGCTCGTAAAACCTCAAGTTGTTCCAGCTCCGCTTGTTGCTGAGCGTACTGTTGCGTGGCGGCATTGCAGGCCTGTTGCAGTTCTGTCTGCGTTTTTTGCAACTGGGTTATCTGGTGGTCGAGCGGGACGATCTGCTCGTCGATCAGCCGTTGTTGGATCTGCTGGTGTTCGACATGCGCCTGCAGTTGCGCACGTGCTTGTTCCACTGCCTGCTGCAACGGGGTCATCTGGGCAAGCTGTTGCTCCTGTTGCTGCGTCAACTGGGCAATCTGCTGTTGTAGCGCCTGTTGATCGCTGCGGCAGCGGTTGCGTTCGTTGAGCAGTGGGCGCAGTTTCTCTGCCGGCTCGCTGCGCGCCAACTGCTGAAGTTGCGGTTCTGCCTCAGCCTGCTCCTGTTGTACGGCGCTCAACTGACGCTGGTATTCCTGCTGTTTCTGCTGCGTCTGCTGCCATTGCTGTAGCCAGTTTAACGCCCGTTGCTGACGCTGGGTCTGTTCGCTGAGGGCATTTTCCTGCGAACTGAGCTCCACGAGCTGGCTTTCCAGCTGTTGGCGCTGTTCTTCGTTCAGCAACTCAATGCCGCTGGCGCGCTGATGCAACGCGTCCAGATCGGTTTTGGCCTGCTTGTGCTGCTCGAAAACGCGCTCGGAAAGCTGGCCGTAAATCTCGGTGCCGGTCAACTCTTCCAGCAGTTCGGCGCGATCATTGGCATCGGCATTCAGGAAGGCAGCGAACTGCCCCTGAGACAACATCATCGATTTGGTAAAACGACCGAAATCCAGTCCGGTGATCGCGGCGGTAAGATCCAGCTTGTCGCGGACTTTATCGGCCAGGATTTTGCCGTCATCGCGCAGCGCCAGCTCCACCTTCGGCGCCTGCAGGTTGCCGTCCGGGGAGTTTTTGGCACGGCGCTGGCTCCAGAACGCGCGGTAACCGACGCCTTTAACCTCAAACTCGACCTCCGCCAGCGACTCGGCGGTGTGGCGGGTCATCAGCTCATTTTGGCTTGGCGTGACATTCAGGCGCGGCGTCTGGTGGTACAGTGCCAGACAGATGGCGTCCAGCAGGGTGGTTTTACCCGCGCCGGTGGGGCCGGTGATGGCAAATAATCCGTTGCTGGCGAAGGGCTCGGCGGTGAAGTCTATCTTCCATTCCCCCTGCAGCGAATTGAGGTTTTTTAATCTCAGGCTGAGAATTTTCATTGGTTCGGCTCCTGATCCTGGTGCCGTACGGCTTCGACCACCTGTTGGAACATCTGACTCATTCGCTGTTTGCGCGCTTCGGCCATCTCGGGTTCCTGCGCCAGCCGCCGCTCAAAGACCTCGGTGACGCTCAGTTCGTTGAGCGTTTCTTTGTCTTGCTGTTCAATGGCCTGGCGACGCTGCTCCTTACTGCGGCGCAGCAGCACGACCTCTACTGGTAGTTGATCGGCCAGCAGCTGAATGCGACGTTGAATGTCGCTAAGGTAATCCTGGGTCGCCACTTCGATATCCAGCCATACCGGTAATTCACCCTGATAATCGGCGAACAGCCGTAATTGCTGCTCGATCTGCGCCAAATCTCCCTTAATGAGCTGCATCGGTTGGAAGCTTGGGATCTCCAACGCGCTGACCTGTTGCAGGGCACCCGCCGCGAAATCCACCATAAACACGCTTTTGGCCTTGCCCAACTCGTCAAAACTGAGCGGGATAGGGGAGCCGCTGTAGCGAATATGTTCAGATTTGGCGACGTTTTGCGCGCGATGAATATGCCCCAGCGCGATGTAATCGGCCGGCGGGAACGCCTGTGCGGGGAAGGCGTCCAGCGTACCAATATAGATGTCGCGCACCGAGTCGGACGTGGTGACGCCGACGGTGGTCAGATGGCCGGTAGCGACGATGGGCAGTGGCAAGCCCAGCGCATCACGGCGCGCACAGGCGGCCTGGTACAGGGTGTGATAGTGGTCGGCGATAGACTCTTGCAGCGCCTGCTGTTTTTGCCCCCCGGACTCACCGGCGCGGCTGGTGAGCAGATCGCGCGGGCGCAGAAAAGGAATGGCGCACAATACCGCACCCGGTTGGCCGTCGTGTTGATTCAGCACCAGCACCTGTTGTTCGATTTCGCTCTGCGCATTGGCGATCACGGTGGTATTCAGGCAGGAAAGTAATTCACGCGATTCATTTAAGGTGGCCACGGAGTCGTGATTGCCGCCCAACACCACCAACTGGCAGCCGGTACGCTGCAGTTCCACCACGAAGCGGTTATACAGCTCGCGGGCGTAGCTTGGCGGCGAGCCGGTATCGAACAGATCCCCGGCGACGATCAGCGCATCCACCTGGTGTTGTTCTATCTGTTCGATCAGCCAGCGCAGAAAGGCCTGATGCTCGGCGGCGCGGCTTTTGGTGAAAAAGTACTGGCCAAGATGCCAGTCAGAGGTGTGGATCAGGCGCATGACACTCCCGGGACGATAGGGTAATGGCGGTGATTATAAAGGGCGTTGCGGCGGCTGTCGTGACGCAATCATTATGACAACTGAATGATTTTTCTTTGACGTTGGAAATAATCGCTATGCTTACTGCCTATAACAGCCCGCTTTTTTCATAAAAGTGTCACAAAACTGACGCATAATGGCGCCCGCAATCAACTGTGATCGCTAACACATTGGCAGGATTGACGATGGCAAGACGCATACTGGTGGTGGAAGACGAAGCGCCGATCCGTGAGATGGTGTGCTTTGTGTTGGAACAGAATGGTTACCAACCGTTGGAAGCTGAGGATTATGACAGCGCCGTGACGCGCCTGTCTGAGCCGTTCCCTGATTTAGTGTTGCTCGACTGGATGTTACCCGGGGGATCCGGCATTCAGTTTATTAAACATATGAAACGTGAAGCGCTGACCCGCGATATTCCGGTGATGATGTTGACCGCGCGCGGTGAAGAAGAAGACCGGGTGCGCGGCCTGGAAGTCGGGGCGGATGATTACATCACCAAACCCTTCTCACCGAAGGAACTGGTGGCACGCATCAAGGCGGTAATGCGCCGTATTTCACCGATGGCGGTGGAAGAAGTGATTGAAATGCAAGGGCTGAGCCTGGACCCTTCCTCACACCGCGTGATGGCTAACGAACAAGCGCTGGATATGGGGCCGACCGAGTTCAAGCTGTTGCACTTCTTTATGACCCATCCTGAACGCGTTTATAGCCGTGAGCAGTTGCTTAATCACGTCTGGGGCACTAACGTTTATGTGGAAGACCGCACCGTTGACGTGCACATCCGTCGGCTCCGTAAGGCGTTAGAGACCAGTGGTCATGACAAAATGGTTCAAACCGTTCGGGGCACCGGCTACCGATTCTCAACGCGCTACTGATCGCGCCGCGCTGGAGAATATGCCGTGTTAGAACGTCTATCCTGGAAGAGGCTGGCCCTGGAGCTGGCCCTTTTCTGCCTGCCTGCCTTATTGTTGGGGCTGATTTTCGGTTATCTGCCCTGGCTGCTGCTGGCCTCCGTGCTGGCGGCGTTGGTATGGAATTTCTACAATCAACTCAAACTTTCCCACTGGCTGTGGGTTGACCGCAGCATGACGCCGCCGCCTGGCCGCTGGAGCTGGGAACCGCTGTTTTACGGCTTGTATCAGATGCAGCAACGGAACCGTCGTCGGCGTCGTGAGCTGGCGCTGTTGATCAAACGCTTCCGTAGCGGAGCGGAATCGCTGCCCGATGCGGTAGTGATGACTACCGTCGAAGGCAATATCTTTTGGTGCAACGGGCTGGCGCAGCATTTGCTGGGTTTCCGCTGGCCGGAAGACAATGGCCAGCACATTCTCAACCTGTTGCGTTATCCGGAGTTCAGTCACTATCTGCAACAGCAGGAGTTCTCCCGCCCTTTGACGCTGCAACTGAATAACGAGCATTACGTCGAGTTTCGTGTGATGCCCTACTCCGAAGGGCAATTATTGATGGTAGCCCGCGATGTGACCCAGATGCGTCAACTGGAAGGGGCTCGGCGCAACTTCTTCGCTAACGTCAGCCACGAGCTGCGCACGCCGCTGACGGTATTGCAGGGTTACCTGGAAATGATGAGCGACGAAGAGCTGGATGGTTCGCTGCGCGGTAAGGCGTTGGGCACCATGCAGGAGCAGACTCGCCGCATGGACGGACTGGTCAAGCAACTGCTGACGCTGTCGCGCATCGAGGCGGCGCCTAACGTTGAAATGAACGAGCGGGTTGATATCCCCCTGATGTTGCGGGTGTTACAACGTGAGGCGCAATCGCTGAGCGGCGGCAACCACGAGATCACCTTCCGGGTGAATGAGCAGCTGAAAGTGTTCGGTAACGATGACCAACTTCGCAGTGCGGTGTCGAATCTGGTGTATAACGCCGTCAATCATACGCCGAAAGGCACCAATATTGAGGTCAGCTGGCAGCAGACGCCAAGCGGCGCGCAGTTTCAGGTCAGTGATAATGGGCCGGGTATCGCGGCCGAACATATTCCCCGTTTGACCGAACGCTTCTACCGCGTCGACAAAGCCCGTTCACGCCAGACCGGTGGCAGCGGGTTGGGGTTGGCGATCGTCAAGCATGCGCTCAGTCACCACGATGCGCGGCTGGAGATCCTTAGCGAGCAGGGCATCGGCACCCGATTTATCTTTACCTTGCCTAACCGGTTGATTGTTCCCGCAGCTTTGTCAGAGAATGCGGTGAAAAATTAACGCGAGAGGCTGGCATGATCCGAATCACCCGAGGGCTGTTGCTTTGCCTGGCGCTGTTGGCAAGCCGAGGCGCGCTGGCACAGCCGGATGGCATGCTGTCCGGCAACCTGTCTAGCGTCGGCTCCGATACGCTGGCGAACCTGATGGCGCTGTGGGCGCAGGACTTCAGCCAGCATTATCCCAACGTTAATCTGCAAATCCAGGCCGCCGGTTCCTCCACGGCGCCAACCGCATTGGCGGCTGGTGCAGCGCAGCTTGGCCCGATGAGTCGCCCGATGAAGGCCGCGGAAGTCTCTGCATTCGAGCATCGTTACGGTTATGCGCCGTTGGCGGTACCGGTCGCGGTCGATGCGCTGGTGGTGCTGGTGCATCAGGACAATCCGCTGCGCGGCCTTAATCTGCAGCAGCTCGACCGAATTTTCTCCGCGACTCTGCGCTGTGGCGAGAGCCAGCCTTTGACGAGATGGGGGGAACTGGGGCTGACCGGTGATTGGCAACAGCGTGCGCTGCAACGTTTTGGACGTAATTCGGCCTCCGGCACCTACGGCTATTTCAAACTGCGTGCGCTGTGTGGCGGCGATTTTATGCCGCGCGTCAATGAGCTGCCGGGCTCGGCTTCAGTCGTGCAGGCGGTGGCCGGTTCGCTGAACAGTATCGGCTATGCCAGCATCGGTTTTCGCGCCAGCGGCGTACGGCTGTTGCCGTTAGCGGAGACCGGCCAAAACTATGTGACGCCAAATGACGCCAACGTGCGTAACGGCAGCTATCCGTTGTCGCGCTATCTGTATATTTACATTAATAAAGCGCCCAATCAGCCGCTGGAGCCGCTGACGGCGGCATTTCTCGATCGCGTGCTGTCGGACACCGGGCAAAATCTGGTCAATCACGACGGCTATCTGCCACTGCCGCCGCAGACTCTGCAGAAAACCCGCCTGGCGCTGGGCCTGCAATAAGCCTGCCTCTGGGCACCTTGAGTGCCCAACATGAATTTCTTTCATCCCCTGTGAAAATTCTTCCGTTGCCGCCCGTCAGTCGACGTGACAGCATGCTGATTATAAGTCATCTAGACGTCTGGAAGTCCATTTAATAACCCGGCGTAATAGTTCACACTGTAAATCACTGAGGCAAAGGCCCGAGCTTTTGCCGGCTAGCGGGAGTCATATTATGTGCGATTGTAATTCTGCCTTTCACGCTGACGTTGTCGGCAGTCTGTTACGCCCTGCGGCGCTGAAAACCGCTCGCCAACAGTTTCTGCAGGGCGAGATTGATGCCCTTCAGTTACGGGAAGTTGAAGACCAACAGATCCGTCTGGCGGTGGCAAAACAGAAAGATCTCGGTTTGGCAGTCGTGACGGATGGAGAATTCCGTCGAGCGTGGTGGCACTTCGACTTCTTGGAGGGGTTGGATGGCGTGGAAGGTTACGACGCGGAGCAGGGGATCCAGTTTAACGGCGTACAGACGCGGGCGCGCAGTATCAAGGTGGTCGGCAAATTGGGCTTCAACCCGCAGCATCCGATGCTGGAGGACTTTCGTTTTCTGAAGGCCATCGCCGGTGATGCGGTGCCGAAGATGACCATTCCAAGCCCGAGTGTGCTGCACTTTCGCGGTGGGCGTAAGGCCATCGACAGCCAGGTTTACCCGGATCTGAACGCCTATTTTGACGATCTGGCGCAGACCTACCGCGAGGCGATCAAGGCGTTTTATGATGCCGGTTGCCGCTATCTGCAACTGGATGACACCGTGTGGGCCTACCTGTGCTCTGACGATCAACGGCGACAGATCCGCGAGCGTGGAGAGGATCCGGATCTTCTGGCGCGCATTTACGCGGATGTGCTGAATGCGGCGATCGCCGACAAGCCGGAGGATCTGATCATCGGGTTGCACGTTTGCCGCGGTAATTTCCGCTCCACCTGGATCTCTGAGGGCGGTTATGAGCCTGTGGCGGAGATCCTGTTTGGTCAGGTGAATATCGACGCTTTCTTCCTGGAATACGACAATGAGCGTTCCGGTGGTTTCGAGCCGCTGCGTTTTATCAAGCCGGGCAAACAGCAGGTGGTGCTGGGCCTGATTACCACCAAAAACGGGGAACTGGAAAACCCCGAGCAGGTGAAACAAAGACTTGAAGAGGCGGCGCAGTTTGTCGATCGTCGACAGCTTTGCCTCAGCACCCAGTGCGGTTTCGCTTCGACTGAAGAGGGCAACAGCCTGAGTGAGCAGCAGCAGTGGAATAAGCTGCAAAGCGTGGTGAATATTGCCGAGCAGGTTTGGTAGGGCAAAAAATCGGTTCAGACCGCGCGGAAACTGGTGGTTTATTGGCGGTTTCGCGCGGTCATGAGGCATCTTCTTCACGTTTTGTGAATGCGTTGCTCAAAAATGATACAAATCATGTATTGTATATTTATTGATAGCCCCTATGATCGACTGGTGTCGAAAGATAATCTGGTCGATAGCTCTGCTTTTTGTCATGCGACTTGCCTTTCAACGCTATAAACGTTTAACTTAGCCTCCGTTGTCGGACTAAACCTCCATTTATAACTCCTAAAACTCTGCCCATCATCATGAGTGGTCACTTTCGAATAAGGACAAAACGCCGGACGTTATGCGTTTTCTGCTCTTATTGGTCTCGCGATGAAATGGCAAGCCGGCAACCGGATGGGGCTTAACGCTACCTCCATATCGGGCATTTTTTTTCATTTGAACAGGCAACACGACATCGTATGAGTCATCGTTTAACGTCAAAAGATATTATCGCATTGGGTTTTATGACCTTTGCCTTATTCGTCGGCGCCGGGAATATCATTTTCCCGCCGATGGTCGGTTTACAGTCCGGTGAACACGTCTGGACCGCAGCTATCGGCTTTCTGATCACCGCCGTCGGTCTGCCGGTGATGACCGTGATCGCCCTGGCGCGCGTCGGTGGCGGCATTGACGCCCTGAGCTCGCCGATTGGCCGTCGCGCCGGTCTGCTGCTGGCTACCGTCTGCTATCTGGCCGTAGGCCCGCTGTTCGCCACGCCGCGTACCGCGACCGTCTCCTTTGAAGTGGGCATTGCACCGCTGACCGGTGATGGCGCCATGCCGCTGTTTATTTACAGCCTGGTGTACTTCGCGTTGGTGATCGGCATCTCGCTGTATCCGGGCCGCCTGCTCGACACCGTGGGTCACGTGCTGGCACCGTTGAAAATTGTTGCGCTGGGCGCGCTCGGCATCGCCGCGCTGGTTTGGCCGGCAGGTACGCCTATCCCGGCGACAGACATTTATCAGAACGTTCCTTTCTCTTCCGGCTTCGTCAACGGCTATCTGACCATGGATACGCTGGGCGCGCTGGTATTCGGCATCGTCATCGTTAATGCTGCGCGTTCCCGCGGCGTCAAAGATGCCGGTTTGCTGACGCGTTACACCATCCTGGCCGGGCTGATTGCCGGTGTGGGCCTGACGCTGGTTTATCTGAGCCTGTTTAAACTGGGCTCCGGCAGCGGCGTGTTGGTACCCGATGCGACCAACGGCGCGGTGATCCTGCATGCTTACGTGCAAAACACCTTCGGTGGGCTGGGCAGCTTCTTCCTGGCGGCGCTGATTTTCATCGCCTGTATGGTGACTGCGGTTGGCCTGACCTGCGCTTGCGCCGAGTTCTTTGCCCAATATCTGCCGTTCTCCTACAAGACGCTGGTGTTTATTCTGGGGCTGTTCTCGATGGTGGTGTCCAACCTGGGCCTGAGCCATCTGATCCAAATCTCCATTCCGGTGCTGACCGCGATTTACCCGCCGTGCATCGTGCTGGTGGTGCTGAGCTTCACCCTGCGTTGGTGGAACAGCGCGCCGCGTATTATCGCGCCGGTGATGTTAGTCAGCCTGTTGTTTGGTATCCTTGACGCGGTGAAAGCGTCCGCCTTCCAGCAAGTGCTGCCGGATTGGACCAATCACCTGCCGCTGGCAGAACAGGGTCTGGCATGGTTGTCGCCTTCGCTGTTGATGCTGGTGCTGGTCGCGATTTATGACCGGGTTTGTACGCGTTCCGAAGTGACCGCGCACTCCTAATCCCCCGGCTAAATTTTGGGCCACGGACTTGTCCGTGGCTTTTTTACGTTTAAAAAACACGGGTTATTTTCATGCAACAACAGTCACCCACCGCTCCCACGCCCAATAAGCTAAAACGCGGTCTCAGCACCCGTCACATTCGCTTTATGGCTTTGGGTTCGGCTATCGGCACCGGCCTGTTCTACGGTTCGGCGGACGCGATTAAAATGGCCGGCCCTAGCGTTTTGCTGGCGTACCTGATCGGCGGCATCGTCGCTTTTATCATCATGCGTGCGCTGGGCGAGATGTCGGTCAACAACCCGCAGGCCAGTTCGTTCTCGCGTTATGCACAGGACTACCTGGGCCCGATGGCCGGATATATCACCGGTTGGACCTACTGTTTTGAAATCCTGATCGTCGCGATTGCCGACGTGACCGCTTTCGGCATCTATATGGGCGTGTGGTTCCCCGAGGTGCCGCACTGGATTTGGGTACTGAGCGTGGTGCTGGTGATAGGCGCCATCAACCTGATGAGCGTGAAGGTGTTCGGCGAGCTGGAGTTTTGGTTCTCCTTCTTTAAAGTCGCCACCATCATCATCATGATTGCCGCCGGTATCGGTATCATCATCTGGGGGATTGGCAACGGTGGGCAGCCGACCGGCATCCATAACCTGTGGTCTAACGGCGGCTTCTTCAGCAACGGCTTTATCGGCATGATCTTGTCGCTACAGTTGGTGATGTTCGCCTACGGCGGTATCGAGATTATCGGTATCACTGCCGGTGAAGCCAAGGACCCGAAAACCTCCATTCCCAAGGCCATCAACTCGGTACCGTGGCGTATTCTGGTGTTCTACGTCGGTACGCTGTTTGTCATTATGTCTATCTACCCGTGGAATCAGGTGGGTACCAACGGCAGTCCGTTCGTGCTGACTTTCCAGCATATGGGCATTACCGTGGCGGCGGGCATCCTTAACTTTGTGGTGATCACCGCGTCGCTGTCGGCGATTAACAGCGATGTGTTTGGCGTTGGCCGCATGCTGCACGGCATGGCCGAGCAGGGCCATGCGCCGAAGATGTTCAGCAAGGTGTCCAAACGCGGGATCCCGTGGGTCACAGTGGTGGTGATGATGCTGGCGCTGTTGCTGGCGGTGTATCTCAACTACATCATGCCGGAAAACGTGTTCCTGGTGATTGCTTCACTGGCGACCTTCGCCACCGTGTGGGTGTGGATCATGATCCTGTTCTCGCAGATTGCCTTCCGTCGCAGTCTGAGCAAAGAGCAGGTGAAAGGCCTGGCGTTCCCACTGCGCGGCGGGGTGTTTACCTCGGTGGTAGCGATCATCTTCCTGGTGTTTATCATCGGTCTGATTGGTTACTTCCCAACGACTCGCGTATCGCTGTACGCCGGGCTGGTGTGGGTGGCGGTGCTGCTGGCGGGGTATTACTTCAAGGTCAACCGCCAGAAGAAGCTGGCGACGCTGGCGCAGCAACAGGATTGAAGATGAAAACACCGGCCATGAGCCGGTGTTTTTTTAATGCTTTTCCTCAGGTTCGTCGTCACCGGAGGCGCGCGCTTCGATACGCAGGCTGCTGTCGCTCAGCCTTTCCTCTTTCCCCTCGCCGGCACAGCGTGCCAGCACTTCGCGAATATCCTGCATGTTGCTGCTCAGGGCGCTAAGCGACGGTTGCAGAGTACGGCTCATGCGGCTTTCATCCAGCGAAGCGCTGTGCAGACAGCCGATGAACAACAGCGTGGCCAGCAGGGTAAACAGCCGATGTTTTACCTGTTTCAGCAATGGCATCTCTTCTTTCCGGTGGCTGGGTGAGCGTATTAACACCGCTTTAGGTGAGCAAGAAAAGAGGCTGGAGATATCTGCTGGCAATTGGCGGAGAATAATTACCAGCAGAAACAGTTACGTCAGCCTGCGTCAGGAAATGTCTGCCGCCTGTCGCAGGGGGTTCAGCATGCTGCGCATGTCGTTACCGGTCGGCGTTTGGTGCACCCGCAAATCGAATTCGTTAATCACCGCCAGGATATGGTCAAAGATATCCGACTGAATGCTCTCGTATTCAGCCCATACCGTAGTGTTGGTGAAAGCGTAAATCTCCAGCGGTAAACCTTCTGGCAGCGGTGCCAACTGGCGCACCATCAGCGTCATATTCTGGTGAATGCCGGGGTGAGCGCGCAGATAGGCCACCAGGTAAGCGCGCAGCGTGCCAAGATTGGTCAGGCGGCGGCCGTTGAGCGGTGAACTGAGATCTACGCCAGTCTGTTGATTATGCTGGCTCAGCTCCTGCGTTTTATCGTTCAGGTAGCGTTGCAGCAGCGGGTTACGGTTCAGGCGCTGTTGTTCTTCCTCCGACAGGAAATGCACGCTGGTGGTGTCGATATTGATACTGCGCTTGATGCGGCGGCCACCGGATTCCGACATGGAGCGCCAGTTTTTGAAGGAGTCGGAGATCAGCGCGTAAGTCGGGATGGTGGTCACGGTATTGTCCCAGTTGCGCACTTTCACCGTGGTCAGGCCAATGTCGGTCACCGCGCCATCGGCGCCGTATTTCGGCATTTCCAGCCAGTCGCCGATGCTCAGCATGTCGTTAGCGGAAAGCTGGATGCCGGCCACCAGGCCGAGGATCGGGTCCTTAAAGACCAGCATCAGCACCGCAGTCATCGCCCCCAGGCCGCTGAGCAGCAGCAAGGGTGATTTTCCCATCAGCAGTGAAACGATCATGATGCCGATCAGGATCGCCGCGACCAGCTTCAGGCCCTGGAAAATACCGCGCAGCGGCAACTGATTGGAGATCGGGCTTTGGCGCAGCATTGCCAGCAGCGTGTCCAGTAAGGAAAACAGCGACAGCAGGGCGAAGCCCATGATCCACACCTGAGCGGCGGTGACAATAATCGCCTGAGTCTCACTGCCGGCGTGCAGCCACAGCACCGCCTGCAGATTAATGATCACCCCTTGCAGCAACAGCGCCATGCGCTGGAACAGCTTGTACTGGGTGATCGCCTGCTGCCAGACACGCTGCGACCGTTGGCCACGGCGTTGGATTGCTGCCAACACCACGCGGTGCAACACCAGGTGGATCACTACCGAAATCAGGACGATCAGTCCCAGCACCATCAGCAGGGACATGACTCCGCTAAATTCCAGTCCGAATTTTTCCAGCCACAGGGTTATCTGTTGTTGCATTGCCGCTCCTTTAAAAAATGCGCAAAAAATATCCAATACACTCAAAAGACGTTAGCCTAATGGTTACGGGTCATAATGTGCGGCTGTTTACCCTTTTTTACATAGGGTTAGCGCTGACTGCTTATCTCCACCCCCCGGCTCCTCCCCGAGTTTACCGGCCAGAGAGGAGGGGGACTGACACTCAACGTGGCATTGTTCGTGGCATTGAATAACGTCGTCGATTTCGTTTTGTACAGCTGGAGGAAAGTCATGCTTAACGCCTGGCATCAACCGGTCCCGCCTTTTGTGGTGAAGAAGGGACAACGCCTGGATATCACGCTGTGGTTACAGGGCAATGAACTGCCTGAACAGGTTTTTTTACGCGCCGAGCCGGACAATGAAGAATGGCTGCTGATCATGAAAGGGCAGCAGGTTGGCGGGTTGCAGCGATACCAGGCCAGCCTGACCCTGAATGAGGGCGAGGCAACCCGCCGTTACTGCTTCAAACTGGTCTGGGCCGACCGCCAGCAATGGTTCGGTCCACAGGGAGAGTCTCTGACGCCGCCGGGACAATTGACGCAATTTGCCGTCGACGTGCCCGACAGCAGCCCGCAATGGGTGGCCGACCAGATTTTCTATCAAATCTTTCCCGATCGCTTTGCCAGCAGCGGCGGCGAACACGGCATTCAGAGCGGCAGCTATCGTCACCATGCCGCCGGCTGCGATGTCGTTCGCTGTGACTGGCAGCAGCCGCTTGAGGACCGACACGCCGCGTCCACCTTCTATGGCGGCGACCTGGACGGCATTAGCCAAAAATTGCCTTACCTGCAGCAACTTGGCGTGACGGCGCTCTATCTGAACCCGATCTTTACCGCACCCAGCGTGCATAAATACGATACCGAAGACTATTATCAGGTCGATCCCTATTTGGGCGGCAACGTCGCCTTGCAACGTTTGCGAGTGAGCACTCACAAGGTGGGGATGAAACTGGTACTCGACGGAGTGTTTAACCATACCGGCGATTCCCACCCGTGGTTTGATCGTCACCAGCAAGGCGACAGCGGCGCTTGCCACCACCCGGATTCTCCCTATCGTGGCTGGTTTAATTTCTACCCGGATGGCCGTGCGCTTGACTGGAAGGGCAACGCCAGCCTGCCGAAGCTCAACTTTGCCGAACCCCAGGTGGCGGAGGCAATTTATCGCGGTGAGGGCAGCGTAGTGCGCCATTGGTTACGCCCGCCCTACAGCATTGACGGCTGGCGGCTGGACGTGGTGCATATGCTGGGTGAAAACGGCGGGGCCACCGGCAACCTGCGGCATCTGGCAGGCATTTATCACGCGGTTAAGCAGGAAAATCCGCAGGCCTATGTACTGGGCGAGCATTTTGGCGATGCGCGGCGCTGGCTGCATGCCGGTGTTGAAGATGCGGCAATGAACTACATGGGCTTTGCCCTGCCGGTGAGGGGGTTCCTCGCCGGATTGGACGTCGCGCATCACCCGGTGCGGATGTCGGCGGCGGAGTGTGCACAATGGATGGACGGCTACCGGGCAGGCTTGCCGCATGGCCGCCAGTTGATTCAGTTCAATCAACTCGATAGCCACGATACCGCGCGCTTTCTGACGCTATTGCAGGGCAACCGGGCGCGGATGCAGATGGCGGCAGTGTGGCTGATGAGTTGGATCGGTGTGCCCTGTTTATATTATGGCGATGAAATTGGCCTGGATGGCGCCAACGATCCGTTCTGTCGTAAACCCTTCCCGTGGGATGAGAGCCACTGGGATCGGCCCCTGCTGGCTTTGTTCCAGCGTATGGCGGCGCTACGCAAACAGAGCCTGGCGCTGCGTCGCGGTGGCTGTCAGGTGCTGCACGCGGTCGGAGAGACCTTGGTATTTGTGCGTCTCTATCAACAAGAACAGGTGTTGGTGGCATTGCAGCGTGCTGGCAGCGGTGCAGTGACGTTGCCGTACACGCCGTTGCTGGCCGCAGGCCAATGGCAGCGGCTGGAAGGAAAGGGCGAAATGGAAGACACGCAAAACGCGATGGCGCTGCAGTTGGGTGAAGAGTCCGTGACCCTGTGGCGGCGGCTGGGTTAAGACAGAAAAGGGCCGGTATCCCGGCCCTTAATTCAGTGAGTGGGCGTTCACACGCCCAATGAGCCGATCAATACCCCACGGCAGAACCGGCTGGGCGGCGAACGTCATTGGCACCGTACAGGTAGCCTTCGCGCACCTTGCCGGACACTGCTGAATCGTTGCCGGAGTTGGCCGGGCTGACTCCCGCGGCACCCGGCAGGCCCACCAGAATCAGCTCGGCCGCGCCCCACGGCGTTTGCTCAACCATCTTGTAACCCATACCCGCAAGGATTTTAAGCGTATCGGCAGAAACGCCGCGCTGCTCGTAGTAAACCTCATCCGGCAACCACTGATGGTGGATACGTGGCGCATCTACCGCCTCTTGCGGCGCCATGCCGTGGTCAATCACGTTGAGCGCGGTCTGCAGGGTGATGGTGATGATGCGGGAGCCGCCCGGCGAGCCGAGTACCATAAAGATTTTATTGTCTTTGGTCACCAGCGTCGGGCTCATCGACGATAGTGGGCGCTTACCGGGGGCAATGCTGTTGGCAGTACCCTGCACCAGGCCATAGAGGTTTTTCTCGCCGACCTTGACGGTGAAGTCATCCATTTCATCATTGAGGAAGAAGCCAGTGCCCGGTGCGATCACCACCGCGCCAAAGCGGCCGTTAACGGTATAGGTGGTGGAGACGGCGTTGCCATCATGATCGACAATCGAGTAATGGGTGGTTTCCGGCTTCTCGTGGGGTTCCATGCCGGGCTGTACGTTTTCCGACGGTGTAGCTTTGTCAGCGACGATTTTCTTGCGGATTTCTTCGGCATAGCTCTTGCTGACCAGCCTGTCGATCGGATTCTTGATGAACTCCGGGTCGCCAAGGTAGGTGTTGCGGTCCATATAGGCGTGGCGCATCGCTTCGGTCATGGTATGGATTGCCGCTGCAGAATTGAAGCCCATGCTTTTCAGGTCATAACCCTCAACCACGTTGAGGATTTCGCACAGCGTCACGCCGCCTGAGCTGGGTGGGGGCGCCGATACAAATTTATAGCCGCGATAGCTACAGGTGATCGGCGGGGTTTCGGTCACTTTGTAGTTGGCGAAATCGGCCGCGGTCAGGATACCGCCACCTTGTTTGGCTGCTGCCTCTACCGCTTGGGGAATTTTGCCTTTGTAGAAGGCGTCTGGCCCCTCTTTGGCGATAGCGGTCAGGGTGTTGGCCAAATCGCTTTGCACCAGGCGATCGCCCGGCTGCAGTGGCGTGCCGTCAGCGCGCAGGAAGATTTTGGCGGATTCCGGATCTTGCTTAAAGCGCGCGATGGTCGTATCGAGAATATCGGTGTCGGCACGGGTCAAAATAAAGCCCTCGCGCGCCAGTTTGATGGCCGGCGCCATGACCTGTTCGCGGCTCAGCTTGCCGTATTTAACGCGCGCAGTTTCCATTCCCAGTACCGTACCCGGCACGCCTGCCGCCAGATAGCCATACAGGCTGGCACCTTTCTTCACGTTGCCCTCGGCATCCAGATACATGTTGGCATTGGCCGCCGCCGGCGCGGTTTCACGGAAATTGATAAAGGTATCGGTGCCGTCAGCCAGGTGCACCGTCATAAAGCCCCCGCCGCCGATGTTGCCGCAGCACGGGTTGACCACCGCCTGCGCGTAACCCACTGCCACGGCTGCGTCTATGGCATTACCGCCCAGCTTCAGGATATCGACGCCGACCTGAGAGGCCAGATGTTGCGATGTTACCACCATGCCGTTTTTGGCTTCGACCGCCGGATTGGATGCGGCATACAGGCTGCTGCTGACCAGCAGCGCCGCCATGGTCAGCGGCTTGCTCCATTTCTGTAAAAACATAGTTATTCCTACCCTGTCAGTTTTCTTATTGTGTTTGGCTTGCCACCGGTGTCGTGCAAAGAGTGGGCCAGCGTTATTGATACTAGCTGCTGATAGGGATACGCGCGGAAAACCGCCGGGGAAATGTGAGCGGAAACAAGGAAATGAAGCACGATAACTGGGCAGTACGCCCTAATTTGGCGCAAAAAAAACCGGCCACGAGGGCCGGTTGATACGCTAACGGGCTGAAATTACAGCTTGGAAGCGTTTTCGGACAGGTATTTAGCTACGCCGTCTGGAGAAGCGCCCATACCTGCTTTGCCTTTTTCCCATTGAGCCGGGCACACTTCGCCGTGCTGCTCGTGGAATTGCAATGCGTCAACGGTACGGATCATTTCGTCGATGTTACGGCCGATTGGCAGGTCGTTAACAACCTGAGCGCGAACCACGCCGTCTTTGTCGATCAGGAAAGAACCACGCAGGGCAACGCCTGCTTCTGGGTGCTCGATGCCGTAAGCTTTCTGAATTTCACGCTTAATGTCAGCAACCATTGCGTATTTCACTTCCCCGATGCCGCCATTTTCGACTGGGGTTTTACGCCATGCGTTGTGGACAAATTCTGAGTCGAATGAAACGCCAACCACTTCAACGCCACGCTTCTGGAACTCTTCATAGCGGTGATCGAAAGCGATCAGCTCAGAAGGACATACGAAGGTGAAGTCCATCGGCCAGAAGAACAGGACGGCCGGTTTGCCGTTCAGGTGCTTCTTGAAGTTGAAGTTTTCAACGATTTCGCCATTGCCGAGTACGGCAGCTGCGGTGAAGTCAGGGGCTTGACGAGTTACCAGGACCATAATTACTCCTGTAATAGGTGTTAAGGGGTTGATGTAAAAACAAGGGCCAGTATAGGGGCCACGACTGGGTGAATAAAGGGTAAAAGACCAATCAATGAGATAGCTTTTACCTATCAAAGTCGTTGATTAAATTTAGCGAGCTTTAAAAATAACCTTTTCCCGTAAAAGGGCAAGGCTTAAAAAGCAATTTCTTGTAAAGCGTCGCATTTTCAATGGGTTTGGTTTGACCTTACAGCTTTTTCTCTTTTGCCTGCTGCATCATCTGGGGGTAAAACTGCCAGAACTGTGTTTCAAGCTGATGATAATTGCGCTCTACGTCGGCGAAAGATCCCGCCAGCGCCGCCAGGCGTGGACGACGGCTGGCCATGCCCGCCAGCACGTTGCCGATAAACGGCAGTTCGGCGTAGCGCTCCAGCCAGCGTTCCGGCCAGAGATAACCGTTCAAATTCTGAAAGCGCGCCGGCGTCAGTGGCAAATGCGGCACGATCTGGCTGCGGGCTTGCTGGGTAAAGCCGTGCAGGCTGAGGGACGGCTCCAGTTGCTGCCAGTGGCGAGCCAGAAAGTGATCCCACACCACGTCGAGCGTGATTGGCGCTACGCGCCGGTGTTCTGCAGAGAAATAGTCGCGGCAGGCTTTGACCTGCGGCAGGCTGTCGGTCAATACGTCGACGCGGCGGTGCATCATAATGCCGGCCACCACCTCGGGATCGTACTCGCCTGCGGGGTTGCCGCGCACGAAGTCGGCCAACAGATTGCCCAGTAACGAGCTTTCCGCAAGCTGGGCCAAATGGAGATGAGCGAGAAAATTCATCCGGCAACTATACCTGAAGTCATGCAAATCCTCCTTATTTCTTGCCGCTGACCGCCCACAGCTTTAGACTAGGCCGCCTGTTTTTTATGACCAACATACCCGTCGCCTTTCAAGCCGCAGTGTTGTTGGCTGCACTTGCCCACTCCGGTCACTTACTCAAGTAAGCTCCCGGAGATGGGCAAGCTGGCCGCCTAACTGCAACTTGAAATGCATAGGGTATATACAATTGAAGAAGTGAATACCCATGCGCGTCGCCGATTTTTCATTTGAACTTCCCGAGTCCCTGATTGCCCGCTATCCCCAATCTGAGCGTAGCGGTTGCCGCTTGCTGCAGTTGGACGGGCCGAGCGGGGCGCTGACGCACGGCGTATTCACCGATCTGCTGGATAATCTGGAAGCCGGCGATCTGCTGGTGTTCAACAATACCCGGGTGATCCCGGCCCGCATGTTTGGCCGCAAGGTCAGCGGCGGCAAGATTGAAGTCCTGGTTGAACGCGTGCTGGATGACCATCGTGTGCTGGCGCACGTTCGCGCCTCTAAAGCGCCTAAGCCGGGCGCCGACCTGCTGCTGGGCGACGATGAAAGCATCGCCGCCACCATGGTGGCGCGTCACGATACGCTGTTCGAACTGCGTTTCAACGATGAGCGCGACGTGTTCACTATTCTCAATGCCGTCGGCCACATGCCGCTGCCACCTTATATCGATCGCCCGGACGAAGACGCTGACCGCGAGCTTTATCAGACGGTCTACAGCGAGAAGCCGGGTGCCGTCGCTGCGCCGACCGCCGGGCTGCACTTCGATGAGCCGCTGCTGGCCGCGCTGCGCGAGAAGGGCATCGAGATGGCCTTTGTCACGCTGCATGTGGGCGCCGGCACCTTCCAACCGGTGCGGGTGGAAACCATCGAAGAACACGTCATGCACGCCGAATATGCGGAAGTGCCGCAGGACGTGGTTGACGCGGTATTGGCCTGTAAAGCTCGCGGCAAGCGCGTGGTGGCGGTAGGCACGACCTCGGTGCGTTCCCTGGAAAGCGCCGCCAACGCCAGCAAGGAGGCGTTAATTGCCCCGTTCTTCGGCGACACCAGCATCTTTATCTTCCCCGGCTACCATTATCAGGTGGTTGACGCGCTGGTGACCAATTTCCACCTGCCGGAGTCCACGCTGATTATGCTGGTTTCCGCCTTTGCCGGTTATAAAAACACCATGAATGCTTATCAGCAGGCGGTGGCCGAGCAGTACCGATTCTTCAGCTATGGCGATGCGATGTTCATCAGCCGTAACCCGCAGGCGGAGCAAGAGTCCGTCGGCGCCTGATTTTCTGGGCTGCGCATCTGGCGCGGCCCTGTTTTAACGACATCAGACTGTTTCTCTGATGCTGGAGGCTTTGTGAAGTACGAATTAGACACTACCGATGGCCGCGCTCGCCGTGGCCGCCTGATCTTTGACCGCGGCGTGGTGGAAACCCCGGCCTTTATGCCTGTCGGCACCTACGGCACGGTAAAAGGCATGACGCCGGAAGAAGTGAAAGAGACCGGCGCGCAGATCCTGCTGGGCAACACCTTCCACCTGTGGCTGCGCCCAGGCCAGGAAATCATGAAGCTGCATGGCGATCTGCATGATTTCATGCAGTGGCATGGCCCGATCCTCACCGATTCAGGCGGCTTCCAGGTGTTCAGCCTGGGCGCAATGCGCAAGATTAAAGAGGAAGGCGTTCATTTCCGTAACCCGATCAACGGTGACAAGGTGTTCCTCAGCCCGGAAAAATCGATGGAAATCCAGTATGACCTGGGGTCCGACATCGTGATGATTTTCGACGAATGTACGCCGTACCCAGCAGATTGGGACTACGCCAAGCGTTCGATGGAGATGTCACTGCGCTGGGCGCAGCGCAGCCGCCAGCGTTTTGACGAACTGAATAATAAAAATGCGTTATTCGGCATTATTCAGGGCGGTGTTTACGAAGATTTACGTGATGTTTCAGTAAAAGGGCTGGTGGATATCGGTTTTGATGGTTACGCTGTGGGCGGCCTGGCGGTCGGTGAGCCAAAAGAGGATATGCACCGCATTCTTGAACATGTTTGCCCGCAAATTCCGGAAGATAAGCCGCGTTACCTGATGGGCGTCGGCAAGCCGGAAGACCTGGTTGAAGGCGTGCGTCGCGGTATCGATATGTTCGACTGCGTGATGCCAACGCGTAATGCCCGTAACGGCCATCTGTTCGTGACTGACGGTGTGGTAAAAATCCGTAATGCCAAGCACAAGGATGATACTTCTCCGCTGGATAAAGACTGTGATTGCTATACGTGTCGCAATTACAGCCGCGCCTACTTGCATCATCTCGATCGTTGCAACGAAATACTGGGTGCCCGATTGAACACCATTCATAACCTGCGTCACTACCAACGCCTGATGGCGGGTTTACGCGAGGCCATTGAACAGGGTAAATTAGAGCTGTTTGTTGCGGATTTCTACGGTCGGATCGGTAAACCGATTCCACCTTTAAACGCTTGAATTAATAATTGATAACTTAATGAGGGAATTTCAATGAGCTTTTTCATTTCTGACGCCGTCGCATCCGCAGGGGCTCCGGCTCAGGGAAGCCCGTACTCTCTGATCATTATGCTGGTGGTGTTCGGTCTGATTTTCTATTTCATGATCCTGCGCCCACAGCAGAAACGCGCTAAAGAGCACAAGAAGCTGATGGACTCGATCGGCAAGGGTGATGAAGTGCTGACCACCGGTGGCCTGATTGGCCGCGTGACCAAAGTGGCTGACACCGGCATTATCGCCATTGCGCTGAACGACACCACGGAAGTGATGATCAAGCGTGACTTCGTGGCGGCCGTTCTGCCGAAAGGTACCATGAAGGCCCTGTAATTTTGTTTTCCCGAAGGGAATTGCCGTGCTAAACCGTTATCCTTTGTGGAAGTATCTGATGCTGATCGTGGTGATCTTCATCGGTCTGCTTTACGCGCTTCCCAACATCTATGGTGAGGATCCGGCTGTACAAATCACTGGCGCGCGCGGTGTCGCCGCCAGTGAAACTACACTGGACCAAGTCCGTACCGTATTAGAAAAAGACAAGATTACGAGCAAGTCGATTGCGCTGGAAAATGGCGCCATCCTGGCTCGCTTTAGCAATCCTGATATTCAGCTGCGCGCCCGTGAAGCCCTGATGGCGGAACTGGGTGACAAGTTCGTGGTTGCGCTGAACCTGGCGCCGGCCACACCAGCCTGGTTGGCCATGCTGGGCGCCGAACCGATGAAACTCGGTCTGGACCTGCGCGGTGGCGTGCACTTCCTGATGGAAGTCGACATGGACACTGCCCTGAGCAAGCTACAGGAACAGACCATGGATACCCTGCGCAGCGAGCTGCGTGAAAAGGGCATTCCTTATGCGTCTATCCGCAAGCTGGACAACAACGGTGTGGAAGTACGTTTCCGTGACGATGCTGCCCGCGATCAGGCCATCAGCTACCTCAGTCCGCGTCAGCGCGATATGGTGTTCTCTGCCAACGGCAGCAACACCCTGAAAGCCAACTTGACGGATGCCCGTCTGAGCGAAGCGCGCGAATACGCGGTACAGCAGAACATCACTATCCTGCGTAACCGCGTTAACCAGCTCGGCGTTGCCGAACCGCTGGTGCAGCGTCAGGGCTCCGACCGCATAGTGGTCGAGCTGCCGGGCATTCAGGATACCGCTCGCGCCAAAGAGATCCTCGGCGCTACCGCTACGCTGGAATTCCGCCTGGTTAACACCAATGCTGACGTCACGGCTGCGGCAAATGGCCGTGTTCCAGGCGACTCAGAAGTGAAAGACACCCGTGAAGGCCAGCCTGTCGTGCTGTACAAGCGTGTGATCCTGACCGGTGACCATATCACCGACTCCACTTCCAGCACCGACGAATATAACCAACCGCAGGTGAACATCTCGCTGGACAGTGCCGGCGGCACTGCGATGTCCAACTTCACCAAGGACAATATCGGCAAGCCGATGGCGACCCTGTTTGTGGAGTACAAGGACAGCGGCAAGAAAGACGCCAATGGCCGTGCGATTCTGGTGAAACAGGAAGAAGTGATCAACGTGGCGAACATTCAGTCACGTCTGGGCAACAGCTTCCGTATTACCGGCATCGGCAACCCGAACGAAGCACGTCAGCTTTCGCTGCTGCTGCGTGCCGGTGCGCTGATTGCGCCAATCCAGATTGTGGAAGAGCGTACAATCGGCCCGACCCTGGGACAACAGAACATCACCCAAGGTCTGGAAGCCTGCTTGTGGGGCTTGGTGGCATCCATCGTGTTTATGGTGGTTTGGTACCGTAAGTTCGGCATGATCGCCACCACGGCGCTGGTCGCCAACCTGGTGCTGATTGTCGGCGTGATGTCCCTGCTGCCGGGGGCGACGCTGACCATGCCGGGGATTGCCGGTATCGTGCTGACGCTGGCGGTGGCGGTCGACGCCAACGTACTGATTAACGAACGTATCAAGGAAGAGCTGAAGAACGGACGTTCCGTTCAGCAGGCGATCCATGAGGGCTATAAAGGCGCGTTCTCCAGTATCGTTGACGCCAACATCACCACCCTGATCACCGCGATCATTCTGTACGCAGTAGGTACCGGTTCGATCAAGGGCTTTGCGATTACCACCGCAATCGGTGTGGCGACGTCCATGTTCACCGCTATTGTCGGTACCCGTGCCATCGTCAACCTGCTTTACGGCGGCAAACGCATTAACAAGCTGTCTATCTGAGGAGTGCGTTGTGGCACAGGATTATACTGTTGAACAACTCAACTACGGCCGTAGAGTCTATGACTTTATGCGCTGGGATTACGTGGCCTTCGGCATCTCGCTGGTGCTGCTGATCGCGTCAATCGCCGTTATGTCGGTACGCGGTTTTAACTGGGGTCTGGATTTCACCGGCGGTACGGTGATTGAAATCAGCCTGGAAAAACCGGCCAACCTCGATTTGATGCGCGATACGCTGGAAAAAGCCGGGTTCCAGGACCCGGTTATTCAGAACTTTGGCAGCAGCCGTGACGTGATGGTGCGTATGCCACCGGCGACCGGTACCGCTGGCCAGGAACTGGGTAACAAAGTGATCGGCGTGATCAACGATTCGGTCGACAAAAACGCTAGCGTAAAACGCATAGAGTTCGTCGGCCCGAGCGTGGGCACCGAACTGGCGCAAAACGGCGGCATGGCGCTGCTGGTGGCGTTGATCAGTATCCTGATCTACGTCGGTTTCCGCTTCGAATGGCGTTTGGCGCTGGGGGCGGTTATCGCGCTGGCACACGACGTGGTCATCACCTTGGGCGTGCTGTCGCTGTTCCATATCGAGATTGACCTGACCATCGTCGCTTCATTGATGTCGGTTATCGGTTACTCGTTGAACGACAGCATCGTGGTTTCCGACCGTATTCGTGAGAACTTCCGCAAGATCCGCCGCGGGACGCCTTACGAAATCATGAACGTGTCGCTGACCCAGACGCTGAGCCGTACTTTGATGACCTCCGGTACCACCCTGATGGTGGTGCTGATGCTGTACATCTTCGGCGGCGCGATGCTGCACGGCTTCTCTCTGGCTATGTTGATCGGTGTGTCTATCGGTACCGTATCCTCCATCTACGTGGCGTCCGCGCTGGCGTTGAAGCTGGGTATGAAACGTGAACACATGCTGCAGCAGAAAGTGGAGAAAGAGGGCGCAGATCAGCCTTCTCTCTTGCCGTAATCTGTCGGTGAGTTGAAATACGATGCCGGTCCGGTTTATCCCGACCGGCATTTTTTTGCCTGAAAATCGCTAATCCAGACTGGTTAGCGTTAGTCGGTTAAGCGTGTTCACCAGTTCTGCCAGGCTACTCGCCTGCATTTTTTCCATCACTCTGGCCCGATGCACTTCGACGGTGCGTACCGCGATAAAGTGATGTTCGGCGATCTGTTTGTTGGTCATTCCTGCGGCTACCGCACGGGCAATATCGCGTTCGCGCGGTGTCAGCGCACCGAAAAGCTGTTGCCGTTGGCGTTGCTCAACCTGACGTTGCGAATGGATAATGCCGCGCTCCAGTGCTTCAATCAGCGGCGCGGCGGCGATCGGTTTTTGTAGAAAATCGACGGCTCCCAGCTTCATTTCCTCCACGGCCATGGCAATATCGCCGTGACCGGTGACGATCACCACTGCCAGCGTACTGTTTTGCCGCCGCAGCTGTTGATGAACCTGTTGCCCATCAATCCCCGGCATCCGGATATCCAGCATGACGACGCCGCATTGATAGGGATCGGTGCTGTCGATGAATTTTTGACTGTCGTGCCAGGTTTGTACCCGATAATTCAGCCCTTCGAGTAAAAAGCGGCAGGCGTCGGTAACGGCAAAATCATCATCAACCAGATGTATCAGCGCCATGGCTGGGATCCTTTTGAATGACAGGGAAGTGCAGAATCACGCGCAGCCCCTGTCGTTGTGGGGAAGCTAAGTAATTTTCCAGCGTCAGCTCTGCACCTTGGCCCTTCAACAGCCGCTGGCAGATCACCAACCCTAACCCGAGACCTTCCTGTTTGGTACTGCGGAAGGGCACGAACGGCAGTGCCAGTTGTTCGTCGCTGAGGCCGCCGCCATCGTCTTCAACGATCAACCGGTGCTGATGCGTGTCGGCTTCGTGGCGCAGTGTGATTTGTCGGGCACCCGCCTGCAGGCTGTTGCTCAACAGATTGGTGAGCACTTGCTCTAATAACGTCGCCTGGCTGTACAGCTGACTCTGCGACGGGATGTTAATGGTTAATCGGCACTGCGGATGCTGTTGTTTTATTTGCATCAATTGGATGACGTGTTCCACCAGCGGGCGCAGTAACAGCCATTGTGCATTTTCGTCATGGGGTGTTTTGCTGGCCCAGCGTCGCAAGTTAACGATACTCTCCGCACCACGCTGTGCCTGCTGGCCAATCTGTTCAAGGATTGGCAGCAGTTCATGTTGGTTGTCGCTGCGCTCCAGACGGATACGACACCCTTCCGCATAGTGGCGGATCGCCGCCAGCGGTTGGTTAAGCTCATGGGCAAAACCGGAGGCCATTTCGCCCAGGGCGCTGAGGCGCTGCGCCCGGGCCAGAGCAGTTTCTCTGGCACGTAGCGTCTGATGCATTTGTTCGAGTTGGCGCCCGCGGCGGCGTACCAGATAACCTACCCACAGATGATTGGCGCCGAGCAATACCATCACCCCGACAATGCCACTGAGCAGCAGCCAATGCTGCTGTGCCCAAAGGTACAGTTCCTGCCAGAGAGAACGCTGCGTCGGGTGGATATTCAGATCCTGCAGCAGCTGATTAACCTGACGTGATGACGCCGGGGCTCCCCAAACCGGCAAGCCGGGGGTGTTCATCTGCAGCAACTGGCGAGTTAATTCGTCTGCCAACCGGTCCGGCACGTGGTTTAAGGCGGCAAAGGACCAGTTAGGGTACAGTTCGGTGCTGGTCAGGCAGCGCTGGTCGCTTTGCTTCGCCAGCAGTGCGCGATAATCACTGGCACGCAGTAATCCTTCCGCCTGCATTTTTTCCAACAGGCAAACCGGCACAATCACCGCATCCAATGCCCGATCGCGCAATTGATACAGTAGAGCATCCGCCGGGTAACCGCTGAAGTGCAGCTGCAGATCTTTCTCCGGGTTTAGGCCCGCGGAAAGCAGTTCTTTGTAACCCAGCAGGTAGCCGCCAAAAGCATCGCTAGCGACGGCACCAACGTTCTTTCCGGTCAGTTGGCGGGGCGTGGTTATTGGACTGTCGCTGCGCACCAGTATGACGCTGCCGACGACGTTGCTTGAGCCCTGCAGAGGGGGTTGGGCTGAACGCAGTGAAACCAGCCAGCGCAGTGGATAGCGGTTATCCAGTTGAACGTATTGAGCCGGGTTGGTGAGCAGAAAATCGACGCGCTCGCTGCGGACGGCCTCTTTCATACCGCTGAGGCTTACTGGCGACAGTTGGAAATGGTCTGCGGGAAACTGGCGGTTAAGATGATCGACCAATGGCTGCCATTGGACCAGCGCATGGGCATCGCCACGCAGCGCCAGCACCGCTATCGTCCATTGTTCCGCCCAGGCTGAGCTCAACCAACTGCCCAGCAACAGAAGTAGCGCTGCTCTTTTCACATCATCTCCGCTTTTATGATCCCCATCACCGGTCTGAATTGTCCTGGATCAAGCCGTCGACGGTAATGTGGTAAACCACAATATTGGCGACCGGTTGCCCTTTTTACACTCCCTTGTATCAGTTCCCCGGCAGGTACTTATTGGGAGAAATCAATGGACAGTGGGAAACGTCAGTTTTTACAACGGCTAGGTGCGCTCACCGCCGGCGCTGCGCTGGTGCCGCTGGCGCAGTCAGGTTGGCAGTTACAGCCGGCCCGTCGCGAAGGCAACGGTGAAAAACGCATGGCGATGCTGATTGATTTGCGTCGCTGCATTGGCTGTCAGGCATGCACGGTCAGTTGCGCGGTGGAAAACCAACTGCCTCAGGGGCAATTTCGCACCAGTGTACTGCAATATCAGGTCACCCTGGAGGGCCAGGCATCGACCACCAACGTGCTGTTGCCACGGCTGTGCAATCACTGCGATAACCCGCCCTGCGTGCCGGTTTGCCCGGTACAGGCCACTTTCCAGCGGCAGGACGGCATTGTGGTGATCGATAACACCCGTTGCGTTGGCTGTGCCTATTGCGTACAGGCCTGCCCTTATGAGGCGCGCTTTATCAACCATGAAACTCAAACCGCGGACAAATGCACGTTCTGTGTGCATCGGCTGGATGCCGGACTGCTACCGGCCTGTGTCGAATCCTGTGTCGGGGGCGCACGGATGATTGGCGATCTTAACGATCGTCAGGGAGTGTTGAGGCGCACTTTGGAACAGCACCAGCCTCAGCTCAAGGTACTCAAGCCTGAGCAGGGCACGCATCCGCAGGTTTTCTATCTGGGGCTGGATGAGGCTTTCGTCAGCCATGTCCGGGGGCAACCGGCGTTGTGGCAGGAGGTGCACGCATGATCCGCGAAATCATGGCCCGTCCGCAGGAGATCGCCTGGCTGCCCTGGGCGGTGCAGTATTTCTTCTTCATCGGTTTGGCCTGCGGCAGCGTCGTTATTGCCGTCTGGCTGCGCTGGCGTGAACCCAATAAAACGGTCCGGCTGGAACTGGCCGCCGTCTCGTTGGCAGTCGTGAGCGGCACAGTCGCGCCATTGGCTCTGAGTGCCGATCTGCACCAACCCGCCCGTATCTGGCATTTTTACGCGCACTTTACGCCCTGGTCGTGGATGTCGCTCGGCTCGCTGTTCTTGCCGCTGTTTACCCTGCTAGTGATGGGCTATTTCGCGCTGCTGATGCGTAGCCGGTTGAGAGCGGAAACCTTGCCATTCTGGGCGCGTTGGTTGCAGATATTCCCGGCCTGGCGCGAGGAAAAATGGCTACGTTGGGTGGCGCTGGCCACCTTGCTTTCGGCAGCCAGCATCTTGCTCTATACCGGGCGCGAGGTATCCGTCCTCAGGGCGCAGCCGCTGTGGTACAGCCTGTGGTTGCCCTGGTTGCTGTTGCTTACCGCTGTGCAGGCCGTTCCGCCGCTGTTGGCCTGTTGGTTGCGGCACGAACCGCAGTGGCAGCCACGTCTGGCTGGCTATCAGGCAGTGAGTTTGCTGTTGCTGTGCTTCTCTTGCCTTGGCTGGTGGCTGGATGGCAGCACGTCCTCTGCCGCGTTGCATCGCTTGGCAAGTCAAGGCGTGGTTTGGCGTTTGGCCGGCATCGCCGTTGTCGTCTCGATCTTATTGTTGTTGGCGCTGGCCTGGCGAGTTCGCAGCCAAGCGCTGGGGGCAAAAGGGTTGCTGGGCCAGTGCATGGTCGCGCTGTTGCTCTGCTGGGGTGTGCGTTGGCTGCTGCTGATGCAAACCCAGACGTTGCCTAAGTTCAACATATTAACCAATCCCTATGTGCTACCACTCGGCAGTGAAGGGCTGTTGGCGATTCTGGGCACTTTGGGTTTGTGGATAGCGTTAATCATTGGGATCCGTGAATTACAGCATCAGTTGATGGAGAAAAAACATTATGGCTAAGTCAACGCGGCGTCAGTGGTTAAAAGGCGGCCTGGCCCTGGGCGGCTTGACGCTGTTCGGCGCCAGCTACAGCGAGATGGTGCAGAAGGTGTTTACCGGGCTGCGCGACGGCAGCAGCGGTAAATTGACGCTGGACAGGATCAGCGCCAACGCCTTGCCGACCGAAGGGCGTCGACACCCCGATGGCTGGCAGGCCAACCCACAGCAGGCAGTATCGATGACCCAGTGTTTTGGCTGCTGGACGCTATGCGGGGTGCGGGTCAGGGTGGATCGCCAGAACCACCAGATCTTGCGGATCGCCGGTAATCCTTACCATCCGCTGTCTCACGATCGTCACTTTCCCTACGCTTTGCCGGTGGCGGACGCGCTCAACCGTCTGGGGGGCGATGAGGGCCTTGAACAACGCTCGACGGCCTGCGCCAGGGGCGCGACCTTGCTGGAGGGATTAACCAGCCCTTACCGCGTGCTGGAGCCGATGAAGCGGGTAGGGCCGCGCGGCAGCGGGCAGTGGCAACGCATCAGCTTTGAACAGTTGATTCAGGAAGTGGTAGAGGGCGGCGATCTGTTTGGCGAAGGGCCGATCGAGGGGCTGCGGGCTATCCGCGATCTCGACACGCCGCTCGATCCGGCTCAGCCTTCGTTGGGCCCCAAGGCCAATCAACTGTTGGTCACCAATGCCGGCGATGAAGGCCGGGACGCGTTCATCAAACGTTTCGCGCAAAACGCCTTCGGGACACGTAACTTCGGTCATCATGGTGCCTATTGTGGATTGGCCTATCGTGCCGGTTCCGGGGCTTTAATGGGCGATTTGGAAACCAATGCCCACGTCAAACCGGACTGGGATAATTTGCGCTTTGGCCTGTTTCTCGGCACTTCACCGGCGCAGTCCGGCAACCCGTTCAAGCGCCAGGGGCGCCAACTGGCCAATGCCCGCATGCGCGACGAGTTTCGTTACGTGGTCGTGGCTCCGGCATTGCCGTTGACCACGACCCTGGCCAACGATCACAACCGTTGGGTGCCGGTGTTGCCCGGTACAGACTCTGCGTTGGTCATGGGGATGATCCGCTGGATTATCGAACAGGAACGTTATAACGCAGACTACCTGGCGTTGCCAGGCGAGGTGGCAATGCAGGCCGCCGGTGAAAAAAGCTGGACCAATGCCACGCACCTGGTAGTCACCGATGAAGATCACCCCTTGTGCGGACAGTTTTTGCGCCAGACACATCTGGACGGCAGCATGCCAGGAGAGTCAGAGAGTTCGCCTTTGGTATGGGATGAGCAACGCGGTCAGCCGGTAGCGGCCAACCTGGCGCTGCAGGGGCCGTTGCGGGTGGATCAGCCATTACAGTTGGCCGACGGTTCGCAGGTTCGGGTGCGTTCGAGCTTCCTGTGTCTGCAACAGGCGGCTGAGCGCTTTACGCTGGCTGAATACAGCGCGCGCTGTGGCGTCAGTGCCGAGACCATTGCCGCACTGGCCAAAGAGTTTACCTCTTACCAACGGCAAGCGGCGGTGATTGCTCACGGCGGCATGATGAGCGGCAACGGCTTTTATAACAGTTGGGCGGTGATGATGCTCAACGCGCTGATCGGCAACCTGAACCTTAAGGGCGGTGTTTCGGTGGGCGGCGGCAAATTCAAAGAGTTTGCCGACGGGCCACGCTATAACCTCAAGACGTTTCCCGGCATGGTGAAACCGAAAGGATTGGTGCTATCACGCAGCAAGCAGGCGTATGAACAATCCGACGAATATCGCCGCAAGCTCGAGCAAGGGGAAAAACCTTACCCGGCGCGCGGGCCTTGGTACCCGTTCGTGGCCGGCCAGTTCACCGAACAGTTGGCACCGGCGCTGATGGGATATCCCTACCCGCTAAAAGCCTGGATCAGCCATATGGGCAACCCGTTGTATGGCGTGGCCGGTCTGCGTGAGGTGGTTGAGCGTCGGCTGAAGGACCCTCGGCAGCTACCGCTGTTTATTGCGATCGATGCTTTTATTAACGAAACTAATGCGCTGGCGGACTATATCGTCCCGGATACGCATAACTTCGAGAGTTGGGGCTTTACCGCCCCCTGGTCCGGCGTGATGGTGCGGGCGAGCACTGCACGTTGGCCGGTGGTGCCGTCACGTACGGCGAAAACGGCCGATGGGCAGCCGGTGGCGCTGGAGAGCTTTGTCATTGCGCTGTCTAAAGCTATGGATTTACCGGGCTTTGGCGACGGCGCATTGCAGGATCCACAGGGCAACCGCTTCGGGCTGCACAATGCCGAAGATTATTATCTGCGGGCGGCGGCCAACGTGGCCTTTGCCGGTGAACCGCTGCCCGAGGTGACGGAAAGCGAGCTGCGATTGACCGGGGTCGATCGCCTGCAACCGGCGCTGGATAGCGTGTTGAAAGCGGATGAGCGACTGCGTGTGGGCTATCTGCTGGCGCGCGGTGGGCGTTTTGCGCCTTATGAGCAGGCCTGGCGTGGCGATGAAACCGGCCCGCAGTGGAAAAAGGGATTGAATATCTGGAACGAAGAGGTGGCCCGCCACCGCCATGCGATGACGGGAGAGCGCTATAGCGGATGTCCGACCTATTACCCGCCGCGTTTTGCCGACGGCTCTGATGTCGGGGAGCACTATCCGCCAGAGGCATGGCCGTTCCGTTTGATGTCGTTCAAATCGCATCTGATGAGCAGCTCTACGGCACCGATCGATCGCTTGCGTGCGGTGAAACCGGTCAATCTGGTGGCGCTGAATCCGGCCGATGCGCGACGCTATGCGCTGCGGCATGGCGATCGGGTCAGGTTGCAGACTCCGGGAGGCAGCGTCGAAGCCCAGATCAGCCTGCTGGATGGTGTGATGCCTGGCGTAATTGCTATTGAGCATGGTTATGGCCATCGTGAGATGGGCGCGCGGACACACACACTGGATGGTCAACCGTTGGCCGCGGATGCACGCATTGCCGCCGGCATTAATCTCAACGACCTCGGTTTGCCCGATCCGACCCGCGAAATCAGCAATAGCTGGCTGGATTGGGTCAGCGGCGCGGCGGTGCGCCAGGGGTTGCCGGCAAGGCTGCAGCGGTTGAGCTAAGCAGTAGGCCCACGCTCGGTCAAGGCCGGGAGTGGGCATTCAAAAGCTTAGTGCTGAGGGACGGCGGCCGTAGTGGGCTCTACGCTGTGCAGTCGCACATAGCCCAATTGCTCTGGCGTCAGGCCGCTGAAACGCAGCTCAAAGCTGTATTCTGTTTTTGGCAGCAGCGAGTCCGCGGTGGCGATAGGTTGTGAAAGCGCATCGGCCGTCAGCGGTTTACCGGTGGCCGCATCTAGCTGGCCCCATTCCACTACCGCCTTGAACGCAGGCAAGGAGGCTTGTGACAGGGTGCGAACGTGCAACAAGGCCTGGGCGCCGTTAGCCTCGGTTTTTACGTGGCTAAGTGACACGCTCAGTTCGCCGAGATTGCTGTGCAGACGGGCGGCATTATTGGCTGCAGGCACCAGATAGACGCCGCTGGTGGAGTTCTGATTCAGCTGGTTTTGCTGTTCCAGCGCCGTGGCCTGATTGGTCAGGATGGTGAGTTTCTGATTCAGTTCAACCACCTGGTTACGCAGCTTCGGCACTTCGCGAGTTTGTGCGCATCCGGCCAGCAGAACCAGTGCGCTGAGCAGGCAAATTTTGGGGTAACGGGTTGTCATGGCGGGTATTTCCTATTCAACATCTCCTGATATCAGCTTAGCCCGCCTGATGGGGAAAGTCATGTTCGTCGCCTTTTGGGCCGCTATTTCGAAGAGGGGCTCGCAACAAATAACCGGCGGCCTTTGTTGTGACCGTACTTCGGGGTAAACTGTTCTTAACTATGAAAACGTTTATCAGGACGTGTTATGCATTGCCCTTTCTGCGCCGCCGTTGATACCAAAGTCATTGATTCTCGCCTGGTGGGTGATGGTTCGCAGGTGCGCCGTCGCCGCCAATGTCTGGTTTGTAATGAACGTTTCACCACCTTTGAAGTGGCTGAACTGGTGATGCCGCGGGTAATAAAAAGCGATGAAGTTCGCGAGCCCTTCAACGAAGACAAACTGCGTCGCGGCATGCTGAAAGCGTTGGAAAAGCGCCCGGTCAGCTCCGACGACGTGGAAAACGCGATTAACCACATTAAATCCCAACTGCGCGCCACCGGCGAGCGTGAAGTGCCGACTAAACTGGTGGGCAACCTGGTGATGGATGCGCTGAAAAAACTGGATAAAGTGGCCTATATTCGCTTTGCCTCGGTTTATCGCAGCTTTGAGGATATCCGCGAATTCGGCGAAGAGATCGCCCGTCTGCAGGACTAAGGGAGCTTTGATGCATAACGACGAATTGTATATGGCGCGCGCCTTCGAACTGGCGCGGCTGGGGCGTTTTACTACGGCACCTAACCCTAACGTCGGCTGCGTGATTGTGCGCGATGGCGAAATCGTCGGCGAAGGCTACCATTTGCGCGCCGGTGAACCCCATGCGGAAGTGCATGCGTTGCGCATGGCGGGCGAAAAAGCCCGTGGTGCCACGGCTTACGTCACGTTGGAGCCTTGTAGCCACCATGGCCGCACGCCGCCTTGTGCCGATGCATTGGTCGCCGCCGGCATTACCCGTGTGGTTGCGGCGATGCAAGATCCTAATCCGCAGGTCGCCGGTCGTGGTCTGTATAAGCTGCAGCAGGCCGGGCTGGACGTACGCCACGGTGTGATGCTGGCCGAAGCCGAGGCGGTGAATCTGGGCTTCCTCAAGCGCATGCGCACCGGCTTCCCTTATGTACAACTGAAGCTGGGTGCCTCGCTGGATGGGCGCACGGCAATGGCCTCTGGCGAAAGCCAATGGATCACCTCTGAGCTGGCGCGTCAGGACGTGCAGCGGTTGCGGGCGCAAAGCGCCGCGATTCTCAGCACCAGCGCTACGGTGCTGGCTGATGATCCGTCACTGACGGTTCGTTGGGATGAGCTGGACGCCGAAACTCAAAGCATTTATCCGCGTGAAAACCTGCGCCAGCCGTTGCGCATTATCCTCGACAGCCAAAATCGCGTCACGCCTCAGCATCGGGTGGTTAATCAGCCGGGTGCAACCTGGTTGGCACGCCTGCAGGCGGACGCTCAAACCTGGCCGCAGGACGTCGAGCAACTGACGTTTCCGGCGCACGGCGGCGGAGTCGATCTGGTGGTGATGATGATGCAACTGGCGAAACGCCAGGTGAACTCGATCTGGGTAGAGGCCGGTGCACAGCTCGCCGGTGCCTTGCTGCAGGCGGGGCTGGTCGATGAGCTCATTTTGTACATCGCGCCAAAACTGTTGGGCGATAATGGCCGCGGTCTGTGTCAACTGCCGGGCCTTGAGCGTCTGGCCGATGCGCCGGAGTTTGTTTTCAGCGAAGTACGGCAAATTGGCCCCGATTTGCGGCTGCGGTTGAAGGCAAAATACTGAATTTAATGCCCGCGAGCCGGGGCGGTCAGCGTTTTACAAAACCGCCCGCGCAGGCAGATAAAGAATGTGATAGAATCCGCCCCCCTGCGGGGTATTGAACCCATTTTTAAGGAAAGCCCATGAAAGTTATCGAAGGTGTTGTTGCTACTCCAAATGCCCGTGTGGCGATCGCAATTGCACGTTTTAACAATTTCATCAACGACAGCCTGCTGCAAGGTGCTATCGATGCACTCAAGCGCATTGGCCAGGTTGCTGACGACAACATCACCGTTGTCTGGGTCCCGGGCGCTTACGAGCTGCCGCTGACTGCACGCGTGCTGGCTAACACCGGCAAATACGATGCGGTTATTGCACTGGGCACCGTTATCCGTGGGGGCACCGCGCACTTCGAATATGTCGCGGGCGAAGCCAGCTCCGGCCTGGGCAGTGTTTCTTTGAACACTGAAATCCCGGTTGCCTTTGGCGTGCTGACAACCGAGAGCATCGAACAGGCTATCGAACGTGCCGGCACCAAAGCGGGCAACAAGGGTGCTGAAGCTGCTCTGACCGCACTTGAAATGATTAATGTTATCAAAGCTATTAAAGCCTGAATTTAGTTAAGGGGAATTCCGTGAAACCTGCTGCTCGTCGCCGCGCTCGTGAGTGCGCTGTTCAAGCGCTTTACTCTTGGCAGTTGTCTAAAAATGACATTGCCGATGTTGAACACCAGTTCCTGACGGAGCAAGATGTCAAAGATGTGGACATCGCCTATTTTCGGGAGCTGCTGTCCGGCGTGGCGGTGAATGCAGGTCTGCTGGATGGCCTGATGGCACCTTACCTGTCGCGTCAGCTCGAAGAGCTGGGCCAGGTGGAAAGAGCCGTTCTGCGCATTGCGCTGTTTGAGCTGAAAATGCGTGAGGACGTGCCGTACAAGGTGGCTATCAATGAAGCGATCGAGCTGGCGAAAACCTTCGGCGCTGAAGACAGCCACAAGTTTGTGAATGGCGTGCTGGATAAAGCAGCACCAAGCATCCGCAAGAAAAAATAAAAAATTAAGGCCGGTATCCCCGGCCTTAATTTCTTCTATTGGAACATCGACCATGGCATGTGGCGAATTTGACCTCATTGCCCGCTATTTTGACCGGTTTAAGAGTCTGCGCCGGGACGTACAGTTGGGCATTGGAGATGACTGCGCACTCCTGACAGTGGCAGAAAAACAGCTTTTGGCCGTCAGTACCGATACCCTGGTTTCGGGCGTTCACTTCCTGCCGGACATCGATCCGGCCGATCTCGGCTACAAAGCGTTGGCAGTTAACCTGAGCGATCTGGCGGCTATGGGCGCGGATCCAGCCTGGCTTTCACTGGCATTAACCCTGCCGGAAGTGAATGAGCCCTGGTTGAAGGCGTTCAGCGACAGTCTGTTCGAACAACTTAATTATTACGGCATGCAGTTGATTGGCGGCGATACCACGCGCGGCCCATTGAGCATGACGCTGACGATCCACGGTCTGATCCCGGCCGGCCGGGCGTTGACCCGTGGCGGCGCACGTATTGGCGATTGGATCTACACCACCGGTACGCTGGGTGACAGTGCCGCCGGGTTGGCTGTTTTGCAGGATCGCCTGCAGGTGGCGGACGCTGACGCTCGCGATTACCTGATTGGGCGCCATCTGCGACCCCAGCCGCGGGTGCTGCAAGGGCAGGCGCTGCGCGATCTGGCCAGCTCGGCGATTGATATTTCGGACGGTCTGATTTCCGATCTGAAGCACATATTGAAAGCCTCCGAGTGCGGTGCGCGCATCAATTTGGATGAGCTGCCGCTGTCGCAGGCGCTAAGCAGCCACACCGATGCTGAACAGGCGTTACGCTGGGCGTTGACCGGCGGAGAGGATTACGAGCTGTGCTTCACCGTACCGGAGATCAATCGCGGCGCGTTGGAAGTGGCGTTGAGCCATTTGGGCGCGGATTACACCTGCATTGGTCAGATTGGCCCGCTTTCGGAAGGCATCAAGTTCTATCGCAACGATGAAGCGGTTGAGCTGCCATGGCACGGTTTCGATCATTTCAGCGAAGGGCAGGCGTAACATGGATGAAGCAACACGTCGCTTGCGGATGAGCAATCCGTGGCACCTGTTGGCAACCGGCTTCGGTAGCGGTTTGTCACCGGTGGTACCGGGCACCATGGGGTCGCTGGCGGCGATCCCGTTCTGGTTGTTGTTGATCCAACTGCCGTGGCAACTCTATTCGCTGCTGGTGATGTTCAGCATCTGCATCGGCGTTTATTTGTGCCACCAGACGGCCAAAGATATGAAGGTCCATGATCACGGCAGCATCGTCTGGGACGAATTTGTCGGGATGTGGATCACGCTGATGGCGCTGCCGGTCAACGACTGGCAGTGGGTTGCCGCGGGCTTTGTGATTTTCCGCATTCTGGATATGTGGAAGCCGTGGCCGATCCGTTGGTTCGATCGCAACGTGCACGGTGGCATGGGGATTATGATCGACGACATCGTCGCCGGGGTGATTTCCGCCGGTATCATCTACCTGATTGGTCATCACTGGCCTGCCGGGCTGTTCTGATGACAAGGGCGCAGTTCATCATGCTGCGCCCTTGATACTCACTGTACTATTCAAATCCTGTCACATGATGCGGCACATAAGCCGTTTCCAGCTCGGCTATCTCTTCCGGTGTTAATTCAAGATCGACGGCAGCGACGGCGTCTTCCAGGTGTTCATGACGTGACGCGCCGATGATTGGCGCACTGACGACCGGCTTGCTCAATAGCCATGCCAAAGCGATTTGCGCCCGAGATACGCCGCGTTCTTGCGCAATGCTTGCCACGCGTTCGGCGATGATGGCGTCAATGCCTTCGGTTTCATCGTACAAGTTTTTGCCGACCTGATCGGACACCAGTCGCGCGGTGGTTTCACCCCATGGGCGGGTCAGGCGCCCACGTGCCAGCGGGCTCCAGGGCAGCACCGCGATGCCCTCGGCGGCGCACAGCGGCAGCATCTCTCGCTCTTCTTCCCGCTGGATCAGGTTGTACTGATCCTGCATGCTGACAAAACGCGTCCAGCCGTGCAGATCGGCGGTATAAAGTGCCTTGGCGAACTGCCAGGCGTACATCGAAGACGCGCCGATATAACGCGCCTTGCCGGCTTTCACCACCTCATGCAGCGCTTCCAGCGTTTCTTCCAGCGGCGTTTCATAGTCCCAACGGTGGATCTGCAACAGATCAACGTAGTCGGTGCCCAGTCGCTGCAAGCTATCGTCGATGGACTGCATGATTTTAGCGCGCGATAGCCCAGACTCGAGATTGCTCATCGGGAAATAGACTTTGGTGGCGAGCACTACTTCGTCACGGCGAGCGTAATCGCGCAGCGCCCGGCCGACGATCTCTTCGCTGCTGCCATCTGAGTAACTGTTGGCGGTATCGAAGAAGTTGATGCCGGCATCCAGCGCCTGTTTCAGCAGCGGGCGACTGCTTTCTTCCGGTAGCGTCCAGGCATGGTTGCCACGGTCGGGTTCACCGTAGGTCATGCAGCCGAGGCAGATGCGGGAAACGTTCAGGTCGGTATTGCCCAGTTTCAGATACTTCATGCTTTCCTCCCGGTATCAGCACAGAACTATAACTGTAGCGGGTTTTCGGGCGACGCAAATGAAAACGCCCCCGCAATGCGGAGGCGTCGGTCAAATCAGGCGCGAAAATTATTGCGCCAGCCAGACCTCAATCTTCTGCTGTATCCCTGCGGCATCCAGACCCAGATCGACACGCACCTCTTCCTGGCTGCCTTGTGAGATAAAGCTGTCCGGCAGGCCGATATTCAGTACCGGGATAGCGCGACGCTTGGCCATCAGCAACTCGTTAACACCGCTACCGGCACCGCCCATAATGGCGTTTTCTTCCAGCGTGACCAGCGCGTCATGGCTGGCTGCCAGCTCCAGCACCAGCTGTTCGTCCAGCGGTTTTACGAAGCGCATATCCACCAGCGTGGCATTGAGCGCTTCCGCCACCTGCGCAGCTTCCGGCAGCAAGGTGCCGAAGTTCAAGATCGCCAGTTTTTCACCTTCACGGCGGACAACGCCTTTGCCGATCGGCAGCGCGCTAAGAGGTTCCAGCGGCGCGCCGGTACCCGTACCGCGAGGATAACGTACGGCGCTTGGGCCTTCGTTATAGTGATAACCGGTGTAGAGCATTTGGCGGCATTCGTTCTCATCACTTGGCGTCATGATCACCATGGTCGGGATACAGCGCATGAATGACAGATCGAACGCACCCTGGTGAGTCTGGCCGTCAGCGCCGACAATACCACCGCGATCGATGGCAAACATCACCGGCAAATTTTGAATCGCGACGTCGTGGATCAGTTGATCGTAAGCGCGCTGCAGGAAGGTGGAGTAAATCGCCACCACCGGCTTGTAGCCGCCAATTGCCAACCCGGCAGCGAAGGTCACCGCGTGTTGTTCTGCGATCGCTACGTCAAAATATTGCTGCGGATAGTCGCGGGAGAATTGCACCATGCCCGAGCCTTCACGCATTGCCGGGGTAATCGCCATCAGTGAGCTGTCCTTGGCTGCGGTTTCGCACAGCCAATCGCCAAAGATTTTTGAATAGGTCGGCAGGCCGCCGGCACTTTTCGGCAGGGTACCGCTGGCAGGATCGAATTTGGGTACCGCGTGGAAGCTGATCGGGTCTTTTTCTGCCGGTGCGTATCCACGGCCCTTTTTGGTCATGATATGCAGCAGTTGCGGGCCTTTCAGGTCACGCATGTTCTTCAACGTAGCGACCAGTCCCTGAACGTCATGGCCGTCGACCGGGCCAATGTAGTTAAAGCCCAGCTCTTCAAACAGCGTGCCCGGCACGACCATGCCTTTCAAGTGTTCTTCGGTACGCTTGACCAGCTCTTTGATTGGCGGCAGGCCGGACAGCACTTTTTTACCGCCCTCACGCAGGGTGGAGTAAAGCTTGCCGGACAGCAGCTGCGCCAGATGATTGTTCAGCGCACCGACGTTTTCCGAAATCGACATTTCATTGTCGTTAAGCACCACCAGCATATCCGGATCGATATCACCGGCGTGGTTCATGGCTTCAAATGCCATACCGGCGGTGATGGCGCCATCGCCGATAACGCAAACCGTACGGCGGTTTTTGCCTTCGCGAGCCGCAGCTACCGCCATGCCGAGACCGGCGCTGATCGAAGTCGAGGAGTGACCAACCGACAACACGTCATACTCACTTTCCGCACGCCATGGGAAAGGGTGCAGGCCATTTTTCTGGCGAATGGTGGAGATCTTGTCGCGGCGACCGGTCAAAATTTTATGCGGGTAAGCCTGATGACCCACGTCCCACACCAGATGATCGAAGGGGGTTTGGTACACGTAGTGCAACGCCACCGTCAGTTCGACGGTACCCAGCCCGGAGGCAAAGTGGCCGCTGGAACGACTGACGCTGTCCAGCAGGTATTGCCGAAGTTCATCACACAGTTTCGGCAGGCTCTCTTTCGGCAGCGAACGGAGTTCATCGGGATTTTCCGCTAGCGCCAGGGTCGGGTATTTGGCTATATCAAGACTCATTCGATACTCATATCAGAGGAGTTAACGTCACACGTTAATTGTCGCGTTCAATAATGAAGCTGGCTAACGCTCGCAATGGCGCTGTGTTATAAGATTGTGCTGCCAAAGTGTCTAATGCAGCTAAAGCTTCCTGATAGAGATCCCACGCTTTTGCTTTCGCGCTGTCAAGCCCGAGCAAAGCTGGATAGGTGCTCTTTCCGTGTTGCTGGTCCGCCCCCTGGCGTTTACCGATTTTTTCGGTTTCGCCGACCACGTCCAAAATATCATCCTGCACCTGAAACGCCAGGCCTATCGCGGCGGCGTATCGGTCAAGCTGCGGTAGCGCTTTACGGCCAGGTTCACCGGCGGCCAAGGCCCCAAGGCGAACTGCTGCGCGAATTAACGCGCCGGTTTTGTGGCGATGGATCTGTTCCAACGCTTCCAGACCTATCTGTTTATCTTCGGCTTCCAGATCCAGCGATTGCCCACCGCACATGCCGGCAACGCCGCTCGCGGTGGCCAGTTCGGAAACCATCGCCAACCGATCGCGCAGCGCCACATCGGGCATGTCGGCATCGGCCAGAATGGTGAATGCTAGCGTTTGAAGCGCATCTCCGGCCAGAATGGCATTGGCCTCGCCAAATTTGATGTGGCAGGTTGGCTGACCGCGACGCAAATCGTCGTCGTCCATGGCCGGCAAGTCGTCGTGAATCAGCGAGTAGGCGTGGATGCATTCTACCGCAGCCGCGGGAGCATCCAAATTATTCAATGATACGCCAAACATCTGCCCGGTAGTGTACACCAGAAACGGACGCAGGCGTTTCCCGCCCAGCAGTGCACCGTGACGCATTGCCGCCACCATATTGCCATCGTTGAATGGCAACGGTGCGATAAAATCCAGCAGCGTGCGGTCGGCCCGCTGGCGCAAGGCCTGCAACTGGTCAGAAAAAGCGGTCTGTTGGACAGTTTCGGACATGGTGATTACTCGGCATCCGGTGTGAAAGGCGTCAGCGCAGCATCATCGGCGCTGTCGTTAAGCAAAATTTGCACGCGTTGCTCCGCCTGCTGCAGCTTCTGCTGGCCCTGACGCGCCAACTGCACGCCGCGTTCGAATTCATTCAGCGCGTCTTCCAGCGGTAACTCACCCGATTCCAGACGCGTCACGATGTTTTCCAGCTCGCTGAGGGAGCTCTCAAAGCTGACGTTTTGCTCTGTACTGTCTGATTGTGCAGGTTTTTTCGGCATAATTTTCTTTTTACATCATCATGTGAACAGTGGCGCCAGAGCCTATCCTAGCGGATCTTGATTGGCAAATCATGGCGCGCATGTGTGGTTTTGTGCACCGAGGCTCACCAGATAGTGATATACTCTGCGCCGCAAATGCGATTGATAAAACATTCGGCAACCCCGTGGGTTTTATCAATCGCATATACATTGTAAATCCTTTTCCCTCGTAATTCTGACAATAAAGACCGCCATGAAGTTTATCATTAAATTGTTCCCGGAAATCACCATCAAGAGCCAATCTGTGCGCTTGCGCTTTATCAAGATCCTCTCGACCAGTATCCGTAACGTCCTGAAGCAGTATGATGAAACACTGGCGGTCGTCCGTCACTGGGATCATATCGAAGTTCGCGCCAAAGATGAAAACCAGCGGCCGGTAATTGCCGACGCGTTAACGCGCATTCCCGGCATTCATCACATTCTGGAAGTGGAAGACCGCGAATATACCGATATCCACCATATTTTCGAGCAGACGCTGGAAGCCTACCGCGAGCAACTGCAGGGGAAAACTTTCTGCGTGCGCGTAAAGCGCCGCGGCAAGCAGGACTTCAATTCGCAAGACGTTGAGCGTTACGTCGGTGGCGGTCTGAACCAGCACATTGAGAGCGCGCGCGTTAAACTGTCGCACCCGCAGGTGACGGTTAACCTGGAAATCGAAGACGACAAGCTGATGCTGGTCAAAGCCCGTCGTGAAGGCATTGGCGGTTATCCGGTGGGCACTCAGGAAGACGTGCTGTCGCTGATTTCCGGTGGTTTCGACTCGGGCGTTTCCAGCTATATGCTGATGCGCCGTGGTTGCCGCGTGCATTATTGCTTCTTCAATCTGGGCGGCGCCGCGCATGAAATTGGCGTACGGCAGGTGGCTCACTACCTGTGGAACCGTTTTGCCAGTTCGCACAAGGTGCGCTTTATCGCCATCGATTTTGAACCTGTGGTCGGCGAGATCCTCGAGAAGGTCGAAGACGGTCAAATGGGCGTGGTGCTTAAGCGCATGATGGTGCGCGCCGCTTCACAGATAGCGGAGCGTTATGGCGTGCAGGCTCTGGTGACCGGTGAGGCGCTGGGTCAGGTTTCCAGCCAAACACTGACTAACCTGCGTTTGATCGACAACGCATCCGATACGCTGATTCTGCGTCCGCTGATCTCCCACGACAAAGAGCACATCATCAAAGTGGCGCGTGAGATTGGCACCGAAGACTTCGCCAAGACTATGCCGGAATACTGCGGCGTGATCTCGAAAAGCCCAACGGTGAAGGCGGTCAAAGCCAAAATCGAAGAAGAAGAAGCTCACTTTGACTTCAGCATTCTCGATCGCGTGGTCAGCGAAGCCAAGAACGTGGACATCCGCACCATCGCCGAGCAGACGCAGGAACAGGTTACCGAAGTGGAAACCGTGGCGGCGTTTGGCGCTGACGAGGTGATTCTGGATATTCGTTCTAATGACGAGCAGGAAGACAAGCCGCTGAAGCTGGATCAGGTTGAGGTGAAACCGCTGCCGTTCTACAAACTCAGCACCCAGTTTGGCGATTTGGACCAGAGCAAAACCTACCTGCTGTACTGTGAGCGTGGCGTAATGAGCCGCTTGCAGGCGCTGTATTTGCTGGAGCAGGGCTACAACAACGTCAAGGTCTACCGTCCGTAATCAATCCAGGGGCGGGTTAACCGCCCCTGTGATTTAATCGCGAAAGTCGTACATCCCCGGAATCAAGACCAACTGAGCGGCAATCTCCGCCGCTTTGGCTTTCCCCAGCAGTAGATCAATCAGCTTCAGCGCAAACTCCATCGAAGTTCCCGGCCCCTGGCTGGTGAGCAGGTTAACGCGCGCGTCGTATACCACACGTCGTTCCATCCATTTATCGGCCGGGATCTGTTCTTTCAGCCCCGGGAAGCCGGTCATATTGCCGACGGGGAACAGATCGTGATGTTGCAGCACCAGCGCGGGTGCGGCACAAATGGCGGCGACGATATTGCCCTGAAGATGCATCTGACGCACTTTCTCCACCAGCAGCGGGCTGTCGCGGAAACACTCGGCACCTTTCAGACCGCCGGGCAGCACTATCGCGTCGAAGGGATCATCGACAATAGACACCAGCGCCGCATCTGCCAGCAGCTTGACGCCGCGTGAGCAGACAATAGTCAGGTCGCCATCGCCGGCTACGCTGGCGGTAGTGACTTTGATGCCCGCCCGAACCAACAGATCTATCGTGGTGACGGCTTCGATTTCTTCGCTACCAGGTGCCAGGCAGACCAGCGCCGATACGCTCATATTCATTTTCCTTTCGCTTAATCAATTCAAACAGTCGCGCGTTCTCCGGCAGAGTCACGCCGTGGCTGCGTGCGCGACGCAGCAGATAGCCGGTAATGTAGTCGATCTCGGTATGCCGCTGAGTACGGATATCTTGCAGCATCGAAGAGACGTTGTCCGCAGTGCTCTGGATCACCTCCATCACATACTGCTGTAAGCCTTCGCAGGAGGTATGGTAACCCTCCATCGCCATCACGCCGGCGACTTCACGGCAGATGGCCTCAATTTGTTCCGGATAGCGCTGCAAATCGCCATTGCGGCAGTTATACAGGGCCGTTAACGGATTAATCACACAGTTGACCGCAAGTTTACGCCAGTTCGCCGAGGCAATGTTGTTGTGCCAGGCGACGTCAGGCAGTGCCTGATGCAGCACTTCCGCCAGGTGGCTGAGCGAAGTCGCCGCCGGAGATGTCGGGCCGATATGGGTGGTGCCGCCGGCAACATGGATAATAGTGCTGCCGTCATGGCGTGCCGCATGGGTGGTGGTACCCTGCAGTATCGGCTGGTTGTTCGGCGGCAGCTCGTCCTGCGTGCCCATGCCGTTATGCAGCAGCAGGATGGCGCAACGCGGGTGCAGCTTCGGCAGCAGGGCGCTAACCGCCCCAGAGACTTGCCAGGCTTTTAGCGTGACCAGCAACAGTTCGCTCTGGGCCAGATGTTCAGGATCGTTGGTGGGCAAATTACGGTTGAACGAGCGGCCTTCAGGCTCAATGACGTTCACTGCGCAAAAGGGTTGCGGTACTCGTAACCATCCCTGTACGTCATGGCCCTGCTGATAAAGCCGGGAGAGCCACAGCTGTCCGAGCGCGCCGCAACCAAGAACAGTTATTTTCATCCAGACTCCTTGGGGTAACGGGAAGAACGCCCAGTATCTATCCTATAATTATAGACTTTTCTGCTGCGCGGCGGGGCCGGCAAATTTTGTCTGAGGCGCTAAAGCGGTTATCATGCTCGGCATCGAAATCGCCTATCGCATTAGGCTCTAATTCAGGAGGAAGAAGTATGCCATCTTTCGACATTGTTTCCGAAATTGATATGCAAGAAGTACGTAACGCCGTTGAGAACGCCACGCGCGATCTTGGCACCCGTTGGGATTTCCGTAACGTACCGGCCAGCTTTGAGCTGAACGAAAAAAACGAAAGCATTAAAGTCGCCAGCGAATCTGATTTTCAGGTGCAGCAACTGCTCGATATTCTGCGTGAAAAACTCAGCAAGCGCAGCATTGACGGCGGCGCGCTGGAGATCCCCGAGGAGCTGACCCACAGCGGCAAAACCTACAGTGTGGAAGCCAAGCTAAAGCAGGGTATTGAAGCCGCCCAGGCGAAGAAAATCGTCAAGCTGATCAAAGACAGCAAGCTGAAAGTTCAGGTGCAGATCCAAGGGGATGAAGTACGGGTAACCGGTAAATCACGCGATGACCTGCAGGGCGTGATGGCGCTGGTGCGCGGTGCCGATCTGGGGCAGCCTTTCCAGTTCAAAAACTTCCGCGACTGATCCTTTCGCCAAGAACAATATATTGATGGGGCCGGCTTGCCGGCCCTTAGTCTGATGACAAACACCCGAAAAACGTGGTTTTCGGATGTTTGGGGTAAATCAGAAGATATAATCCTTTGTTTTTATTAGCCCCAAGGTCAGGACTTTTAACTGCAAAGGACTTTGTCAGTAATCTGGGGGCCGGCTTGCCGGCCCTTTTCTTTACAGCGAATTCACCAGCGCTTCCAACTGACCGCGGTTGGTTTGCTTGGTATCGACCTTTACGTAGGCGCTGCGCTCTTCCGGCACCACAATCGCTTCTGCTACACCCGGCTGGGCCTTCAGGCGGCTTTCCAACGCCGAGTCTTTCACTGCCAGTTCCGACAGCGTAATACGCAGGCTGCTCACGTACGGCGGTTCCTGCATGGTACTGCTGACCATAAACCAGATGGCGGCTAAAACTGCCCCGGCGATAAAGACCAATCCCGCGCCCTGTAGGCCGTACAGAAATCCTCCCAGGCTGCCGCCAATCGCCACGCCGATAAACTGGCTGGTGGAGTAAACCCCCATGGCCGTGCCTTTATAGCCCGCCGGCGACTCTTTACTGATCAGGGAAGGCAGGATCGCTTCCATCACGTTGAACGCCATAAAGAACAACTGAACGCCGGCAATAATGCCCCAAAGATGCGTGCCAGACAGCCACAGCAGCACTTCAGCACAGAACAATACCGCCACGCAGCCCATAAACACCTGCTTCATGCGGCGCTTCTTTTCGGCATAAATGATAAACGGCACTACGGCGGCGAAAGACACCAGCATGGTGACCAGATAGACAATCCAGTGTTCGCTGGGCGCCAAACCGGCTTTTTCCATCGCTAATGGCAGTGCCACGAAGCTGGACATCAACAAGATATGCAGGCACATGATGCCGAAATTCAGTTTCAGCAGGCGGGAATTGCTCAACACCTTGCTGAAACTGCCACGGACTATACTGGATTCGCGGTTCAGCACGTGGCTGCTGGCGGAAGGCACGACCGCCAGGGTGATGACGATACCGGCCAATGCCAGCACGGCAATCATCCAGAACAGCGCATGCAGACCAAAAGCGTGGGTGACTATCGGGCCGACCACCATGGCGATGGCGAAGGTAATACCGAAGCTGACGCCGATGAATGCCATCGCTTTGGTACGGTTCTGTTCCCGGGTCAAATCAGACAGCAGAGCCATTACCGCTGCGGCGATAGCCCCTGAGCCTTGCAATGCCCGGCCGAGGATCACCCCCCAGATGGAGTCGGTGGCGGCGGCGATCACGCTACCCAGCGCGAAGATCAACAGCCCGCCGACAATCAGCGGCTTGCGGCCGATGCGGTCGGAAATCAGGCCGAAGGGAATTTGGAACACCGCTTGCGCCAGGCCGTAAATGCCAATGGCGATACCGATCAGCGTTTCGCTGGCGCCGTTCAACGCCATACCGTAGGTGGTCAGTACCGGCAGCACCATAAACATGCCGAGCATGCGCAGTGAGAATACCGTTCCTAATCCCCAGGTCGCCCGTCGTTCCAGCGGGGTCATTGCATTATCGTTCATTAAAACCTCATTAAAAGCCATTCCGTCAGGTTATCGGTGATAACGCCTGATGGGATAGCTTCTGTTAAAACTGCGTCATTTTAGTGTGAAGGGCAGGGGGGGTAAATCTAATGTTGTTTAGCAGATATTACAGTTCGTCGGTTTTTCTGCGAGACAAATAAAATGGGCCGCTAAGCGGCCCATTCACAGACGATTTGGCTTACCAGACGTAAGTCATCAAGGTTTCCGGCGAGGCCGAAGCGCTGAAGTCGATAGACATCATCACGCTGAGCGAGGTAATGGCAACAATCGAGAACACAAACAGTTTGCGTGCCCAAACGCTGTCATTTTCGGCTTTGTAACCACGCAGCGCCATCCCCAGCCACCAAACGCTCACCGCCGCAGCGACGATCAGGTATTTGTAGCCGGCGTAGCCGCCCAAAGTCAGCATCAGCGTAGCAACCATAAATGCCACGATGTAGACGGTGATGTGGTTCTTCGCCACCGAGATGCCTTTGACGACAGGCAGTACCGGAATGTTGGCCGCCTGGTAATCTTTAAAGCGGAAGATGGCAATCGCATAGGAATGCGGCATCTGCCACAGGCTAAAGATAGCCAGCAGGATCAACGCACCGGCATCGAACTCGTTGGTGACTGCACAGTAACCGATAACCGGTGGTGCAGCGCCCGACAAGCTGCCGATCAGCGTGCCATATACCGAGTGGCGTTTCATGTACAGGCTGTAGACGCCGACATAAACCACAAAGCCCATCACCGCCAGCCACATGGCCAGCGGGTTGGCGCCAATATACAGCAACGCAAAGCCCGCAATACCCAGGGCGGTAGCGTAAACCAGGCTTACACTCGGCGCGATCAGGCCTTTTACCAGCACCCGATTCTTCGTTCTCTCCATTTTCTTGTCGATGTCGCGGTCAATGTAGTTGTTAAACACACAGCCCGAAGCGACAACCAACGAGACACCCACCAGGGTGGCGAGAAACAGGGGATAGTCGATGCTTCCTTTGGAAGCCAACAGGAATCCCCCGACGACAGAAATTAAATTGCCGAAAATAATTCCTGGTTTAGTTACTTGCAGGTATTGCTTAATCATCACGTGCAGCTCGACTCTTAACTGACCATCATATTGATGTTGAGGTTGTACATAATCCAGAGTGAACCCACAACAACGATACCGATGATCATAGCGGTGAACAGCAATGCCACCAGGTTCCAGCGCTCTTCCGATGAGGTATTCATGTGCAGGAAGTAAATCAGGTGAACGACGACCTGAATCACTGCCATACCAACAACAACCGCCAGGATGGTTGAGTGAGAGGCGGTACCGCTCATCACCATCGCAAATGGAATCACCGTCAGGATGATCGACAGAATAAAGCCGATCAGATAGGTCTTGACGCTACCGTGGCTTGCGCCGCCGTGAGAAGTTTCATGGGATGAATGACTCATGACATAACCCCCAGCAGGTAAACAACGGTGAAGACGCAGATCCAGACCACGTCCAGGAAGTGCCAGAACAGGCTCAGGCACATCAAACGGGTTTTGTTGGTTGCGGTCAGGCCACGCTTGCTGACCTGAATCATCATGATGACGATCCAAACCAGACCGGTAGTTACGTGCAGACCGTGGGTCGCAACCAGCGCGAAGAAGCTGGACAGGAACGCACTGCGATCCGGGCCATTGCCTTCAACGATCAGGTGATGGAATTCGTAGATTTCCATCGCGACGAAGCCCAGACCGAACAGGAAGGTCAGGAACAGCCAGGTGTTAACGCTGCTAACCTTGCCTTTGTTCATGCCGATCATCGCCATACCGTAGGTGATGGAGCTGAACAACAGCAGGAAGGTTTCAACCAAGACAAACTTCAGATCGAAGATTTCTTTGCCAGTGGGACCGCCAGCGGTCCCGTTCACCAGTACTGCATAAGTCGCGAACAAGCTCGCAAACAAAATACAGTCGCTCATCAGGTAGATCCAGAATCCGAAGACTTTGGTCTCTCCTGCGTCGTGGTGCCCATGCTCTGCATGGGCTGCGTTATGGTTAGTCAGAGTATCAGTTGACATGTTTCACGCCTGCTTTGCTGATTTGTTCATAGTGTTGGTTTTCAATGCGCTCGATCTCATCAACCTGCACATAGTAATCAACATCTTCATCGAAGCTCTTGGCAATCCAGGTCACGATCATACCTATGAAGGCAGCGATCGCCATCCACCAGATGTCCCAGATCATCGCGAAACCAAATACCAGGCTGAAGCCAGCAATAATCACACCGGCACCGGTATTCTTCGGCATATGAATCGGTTCGTATTTAGCCGGTTTCTTATAAGCTACGCCTTTTTCTTTCATGTCCCAGAATTCATCACGGTCATGAATCTGTGGCACTACGGCAAAGTTATAGAACGGCGGTGGAGACGAAGTCGACCACTCCAGCGTACGAGCACCCCATGGGTCACCGGTCAGGTCACGGTTCTGCTCACGGTCACGCACACTGACGAACACCTGAATCACTTGGCACAGGATACCGCAGGCAATCAGAGCCGCGCCGCCAGCCGCTACCAGCAGCAGTGGGTGGAACTCTGGGTTGATGTTCTGGCTGATACGACGAGTCATACCCATAAAGCCCAGAGCATACAGCGGCATAAAGGCCACGAAGAAGCCGATGATCCAGAACCAGAACGCACGGATACCCCATTTTTCGTTCAGCGTGAAGCCGAAGGATTTAGGGAACCAGTAGGTCAGGCCCGCGAAGCAACCGAACACCACACCACCAATGATAACGTTATGGAAGTGGGCAATCAGGAACAGACTGTTGTGCAGCACGAAGTTCGCGCCCGGCACGGCCAACAGAACACCGGTCATACCACCCACGGAGAAGGTGATGATGAAGCCGATGGTCCACAGCATAGCGGAGTTGAGCTGAATGCGGCCTTGGTACATGGTGAACAGCCAGTTGAAGATTTTCACCCCGGTAGGGATGGAAATGATCATGGTGGCAATACCGAAGAAGGCGTTTACGTTCGCGCCGGACCCCATGGTAAAGAAGTGGTGCAGCCATACGATGAACGACAGAACGGTAATCGCGATGGTTGCCCATACCAGTGAGGTATAGCCGAACAGACGTTTTCTCGAGAAGGTCGCGGTGACTTCGGAGAACACACCGAACACCGGCAGAACCAGGATATACACCTCTGGGTGACCCCAGGCCCAAATCAGGTTGATGTACATCATCATGTTGCCGCCCATATCATTGGTAAAGAAATGGGTGCCCAGATAGCGATCCAGGGTCAGCAACGCGATGGTTACGGTCAGAATTGGGAAAGAAACGATGATCAGGACGTTAGTACACAGAGCTGCCCAGGTGAACACCGGCATCTTCATCAGAGGCATGCCAGGAGCACGCATCTTCAGAATGGTGGCGAAGAAGTTCACACCGGTCAACAGGGTACCAATACCGGAAATCTGCAGACTCCAGATCCAGTAGTCGACCCCGACGCCAGGACTGTATTCCTTGCCCGACAGCGGCGGATACGCCAGCCAACCTGTCTGCGCGAACTCACCAACCCCCAGAGAGATGTTGATCAGCACTACGCCCACCACGAAGAACCAGAAGCTCAGGGAGTTCAGGAACGGGAAGGCAACGTCGCGCGCACCGATTTGCAAAGGTACCACTACGTTCATCAGACCGACCACGAAAGGCATCGCCATGAAGAAGATCATGATGACGCCGTGGGCGGTGAAGATTTGGTCGTAGTGGTGCGGTGGCAGGAATCCGGCCTCGCCGGCGGACGCAAGCGCCTGCTGACTACGCATCATGATGGCATCGGCAAAACCACGCAGCAGCATAACCATTGCCACGATGATGTACATGATACCAATTTTTTTATGGTCAACCGAAGTCAACCAATCGCTCCATAGCCATTTCCACTTGCCGAAATAGGTTATCAGCGCCAGCAGTGCCAGGCCCCCAATAACAATTGCAGCAACGGTGACCATGATGATCGGTTCGTGGTACGGAACCGCATCAATCGTTAATTTTCCCAACATCAGTTTATTCCTCGGCTCCGGCGTGAGCATGTTCACCCATGTCCATACCCTGGCTCATGTCCATACCTTCGTGCGCGGTAGCGCCTTTGTGCATGTCCATATCACCCATGAATTTGCCAATAGTTTCTTTGAACAAATTCGGTTTGACACTGGAGAAGTACTCGACCGGGTTGTTTTCACTCGGCTCTGCCAGTTTGTTAAAGTCGCTGGTGGCGTTTAGGTTATTCGACGATGCTTTCACCTTGGCAACCCATTGATCGAAGTCGCCTTCGGTTGGGGTGACAATGGCGGTGAATTTCATGCCGGAGAACCCGCGACCGCTGAAGCTGCTAGAAATACCGTCGTATTTGCCTGCTTCATTGCCGATCAGGTGCAGTTTGGTCTGCATCCCGGCCATCGCATAAATCTGCCCACCTAACTGAGGAATAAAGAACGAGTTCATTACCGAGTTAGAGGTGATCTTGAATTCGACTGGAACATCTTTAGGGAAGGCCAGCTCATTAACCGTCGCGATACCTTGTTCCGGGTAGATAAACAGCCATTTCCAGTCGAGCGACACCACTTCGATCGTCATCGGCTTTTTGTCAGTGACAATCGGCTTGAACGGATCCAGTTCGTGGGTAGTCTTCCAGGTAATGGTGCCCAGGATGGCGATGATAATGATAGGAATGGTCCAGACGACCGCTTCGATCTTGTTGGAATGTGACCAGTTCGGACTGTATTTGGCGTCTTTGTTGGAAGCACGGTACTTCCAGGCAAAGGCGAACGCCATAAAGATAACTGGTATCACTACGATCAACATCAATGCGATTGCAGTGATAATCAGTGTCCGTTGCTCAACACCAATTGCTCCTTTGGGATTCATCAATACCATATTGCAACCACTGAGCATTACAGTGGAGGCAATTAATGACAACATCCCAATACTTTTATTGTATTTCTTAAGTCTCATCTAACGACCTCAATTACAAAGGCTCTATTGTCGTTTCATGTGTGCGGGCATTTTACGGGAAGGTTGCAGTACTGTAAACATGCTTAAGGGAGTGTCAGCGCCTTGTTGACACTTTCTGTTAAGGGTGTCACAGATGTCACGCTACGTGACAATTTACTAATGGCAACAACGCGTTGGCGCGCTGAATCGTTCCGGGTAATTCGTATGTTAAGGAAAACTAAAGGTATGATGAATCTTGCAGGTGAAAACGTTTTTTTGAAATACGAATGAAAGGTTTATTTAATGTAAAATAATTGTGTCTTAAAGGTGAATTTAATTTTATTTCCGAGCGCCGTACTCGGATAAAAAAATAATTTGGACAGGAATTATATTTTTTAACTAAATAAATACATCACTCTGATGCGTTTTTGTCGACCGGCACGATGGCCGGTCGACTCGATCAGGCCAGCCGGGTTCGACGCAGTGCCAGATAGTCCAGCAGGCTCCCCATCGCAATACCTACCAGACTCAGCGCGGCGCCCATCTGCAGTAACCGATCGGCCAGGTTCGGCAAGAGGGTCCAGTCGAGCGCATTGGTGATAAGCAGGAGCAGCCACAGGCCCAGCAAGGAGCAGCCAACCGTCAGCAGGCGCAATGCCCAGCGGTAAAATTGGCGGAATTCGGTACGCGGCATGAAGTTATCTGTACGTTGAGTATATTCCAGCGTCTGACGGCACAGGTGCAACAGCAGCAGACCAGGCACCGCGGCAACGATCGAGAATAAATAGAACAGTGGCCAGCCGTGTGCTTCAACAAACCATCCGGCAATCGGCCCGACGTATACCCGTCCGACGGCAGATAACGCCGACAGCAGGGCAAACTGGGTGGCGGAAAATGACTTGTTGCATAGCGTCATCAGCAGCGCGACAAAGGCCGCGGTGCCCATGCCGCCACACAGGTTTTCCAGGAAGATGGCGCTGCCCATGGTCATGATGTTTTTATCGGTGACCGCCAGTATCCAATAGCCGAGATTGGAAACCGCCTGCAGAATGCCGAACAGCATCAGGGCACGGAACAGGCTGAGGCGTTGCATCAGCACGCCGCCAAACAGCGCGCCGACGATGGTGGCGAACAGGCCGAGCGTTTTGTTGACCAGACCGACTTCACCGGCATCGAAGCCGACGCCACGGATCAGGAAGGTGGTGCTCAGGCTGCCGGCAAAGGCATCGCCCATCTTGTACATCACGATCAGCAGTAAAATCAGCCAGGCATTGTTACGCGCAAAGAAATCACGCAGCGGAGCGACTACCGCCTGCTCCATGGTGCGCGGTGCCGGAATGCTGTCGTCGGGTTCAGGCGCCAGCAGGGTGGCAACAATACCGATCAACATCAAACCGGCCATCAACCAATAGGTCGACTGCCAGCCTAAGTAGCGGTCCGCCAGCCACAGCGCCAACCCACCGGACACCAGCATCGCCAGCCGGTAACCCAATACCGAGACGGCGGCACCGGTGCCGCGCTCTTCTGCGCTCAGCAGATCGGTTTTATAGGCGTCAAAAACAATATCCTGTGACGCAGAACAGAACGCCACCAGTACCGCCAATGCCGCCAGCCACCACAGGTGCTGTGCCGGCTGCATAAATCCCATCGCCACAATTGACACCACCAGCAACAGCTGGCTGATCAGTAGCCAGCCGCGCCGACGCCCGAGAAAGGGCGGGGTGTAGCGATCCATAAAGGGCGACCAGAGGAATTTGAACACATAGGCCTGACCGACCAGCGAAAAAATGCCGATGGTTTTCAGATCGATGTTTTCGACGGTCATCCAGGCTTGCAGCGTGCCGGAGGTCAGTGCCAAGGGCAGACCCGACGCGAAGCCCAGCAGCAGGAGGATGGCGGAATTACGCTGGGTAAAGATATTCAGATACTGTTTCGACATGAGTTCCCTGTCTGCACCGCCCGATGGTTCGGGCGGCACAAGGCGTTCGCGGATTAACGCGCGTTTTGCTTGATGAAGTCGTTGACGCTGGTGTCTTGCGCCATATCGGCAATAACGTCGCCCAACACGGTGTTGACCGCGTTAGTGATTTTCTCGTTGGTTGCCGTGAAGGCACCCTGAACGTTATAGGTTGAACGATAGTTTTTCACCTGCTTGTTGCCGTTTTTGGCCTGGGCGGTAATAGAAATATCGGCCTTGGTGGTGATGTTGTAGCGCAGGTTGCCTTCGGAGACGTCTGCATACAGGTTATTGACCACGATTTGCAGATCAACTGCGCCGTCAGCGCCAATCATGTAGCCGCGTGCGCCCATTTGTTTCTCAAGCACCTCCTGCAGCAAGAAGCGCAGATCGCGTGATGGCGTCAACGTGACCAACTGGCCGTCGCGGTTCACTTTCGCCAGCGCCTGGTCCTGACGCTGATCCGCGCCGTTAATGCTGATGGTCACGCCCTGCAGGGTCGGATCCTGCTGCGGCAGGACGATCTTCGGCGTCACGTTCAGGGTGTTGCTGCTGGTGGCACAGCCGGCCAGCATCAGTGCGGCCAACAGTGGAAGGCAAAGTTTTTTTAACATAGTTACTGTCTCATTCTCGATGGATTTTAAGCCGCCGCAAACTGCCGATATTAACGAAGCGGGTTTGAGCAAGCTTTCTGTAATAATCAGAGCGGGATAGCCAACAACAAATTGTCGACATCATAGCATCGCCGCCGGCCGGAGGAAGCGCAGAACGCAATGGAGTGACAAATTTTTACCTGCCGTTGATAAAAACATGCTTTTTTGGCCGTCTCAATCAGATAAACCTCAAGCGACGGCGGATGTTGACCGTTTTTTGTCCGCAAAAAAGAGAAATTTACCTGAGGAATGGTCTAAAAGGGACGAAAGCGGCTAAGATTGAAATAGATGGGGGCGGTCCTCTGCCGGTGTAGTAAGGAGATCCTATGATTCGCGAGCAAATAGAAGCAAAGTTAAGGGCGGCGTTTGAGCCCGCGTATCTGGAAGTCGTTGATGAAAGTTATCGTCATAACGTTCCGGCGGGTTCAGAAAGCCATTTCAAGGTGGTATTGGTTAGCGATCGCTTCGTTGGCGAACGCTTCCTGACGCGGCATCGTTCGATTTACGGCGTGCTGTCAGAGGAGTTGGCGGATGGCGTACATGCGCTGGCGTTGCACACCTACACCCTGAAAGAGTGGGAAGGGTTGCAGGATACCGTGCCGGCGTCTCCGCCTTGTCGTGGGGCCGGAACCTTGGCCTGACGGCTAAATTTGCGGTATCAGTGGAACTTTGACCACGATTTGGGGTATTACTACAGACGAATTTTGGAACGGCCTGCGGGCCGTTTCTGTTTTTGACGACGACATAGCCGATGCGTAATGCAGCGAAGGCCGGGTCGGCTTCGGCGGCCTTTTGGCGATCAAATCGGCAAAAGTGTGAGTTTTAGCGCGCCGCCGCCGCCTTGCTTTCCTCGACTCGCTCCGCTTGCGCCGCTATAATGTCGCGTCTTATTTTTCCGGAATGGTTTCGGGACGCTTCTGTCATCAGGAAACTCGGTTCTGTAATGTAGCCGTCCTGGTTCTTGGAACGGAGTTGACCGAGCACTGTGATTTTTTTGAGGTAACAAGATGCAAGTTTCAGTAGAAACCACTCAAGGCCTTGGGCGCCGTCTCTCTATTACTGTACCCGCTGATACTATCAAGCAGGCTATTAAAAAAGAGCTGATCAACGCGGCAAAAAGCGTTCGTATCGATGGCTTCCGTAAAGGCCATGTACCGATGAACATCGTTGAGCAACGTTATGGCGCTTCCGTTCGTCAAGATGTGCTGGGCGAAGCGATGCAACGCAGCTTTGTTGATGCGATCATCAAAGAAAAGATCAATCCGGCCGGCGCACCAAACTACGTGCCGGGCGAGTACAAAGAAGGTGAAGATTTCACTTTCGCGGTTGAATTCGAAGTGTATCCGGAAGTTGAGCTGAAAGGCCTGGACAGCATCGAAGTTGAGAAGCCGGTTGTTGAAGTTAACGACGCCGACGTTGACACCATGCTGGACACCCTGCGCAAGCAGCAGGCGACCTGGAAAGACAGCGATCGCGCAGCGCAAGCTGAAGACCGCGTAACCGTAGATTTCTCCGGTTCTATCGATGGCGAAGAGTTTGAAGGCGGCAAAGCCTCTGACTTCGTACTGGCTATGGGCCAGGGCCGCATGATCCCAGGCTTCGAAGAAGGTCTGGTCGGTCATAAAGCCGGTGAAGAATTCACTATCGACGTTAACTTCCCAGAAGATTACCACGCTGAAAACCTGAAGGGCAAAGCGGCTAAATTCGCTATCGTTCTGAAGAAAGTGGAAGAGCGTGAGCTGCCAGAGCTGACTGAAGAATTCATCAAACGTTTCGGCGTGGCTGATGGTTCTATCGAAGGCCTGCGTGCTGAAGTGCGTAAAAACATGGAGCGCGAGCTGAAAGGCGCAGTGCGTAACCGCATCAAGACTCAGGCAATCGACGGCCTGGTCAGCGCTAACGAAATCGACGTTCCTGCTGCGCTGATCGACGGCGAAGTTGACGTTCTGCGCCGTCAGGCTGCACAGCGTTTCGGCGGCAACGAGAAGCAAGCGCTGGAACTGCCACGCGAACTGTTCGAAGAGCAGGCTAAGCGTCGCGTAGTTGTTGGCCTGCTGCTGGGCGAAGTGATCAGCACCAACGATCTGAAAGCTGACGAAGATCGCGTTAAGACGCTGATCGAAGAAATGGCCTCCGCTTACGAAGATCCAAGTGAAGTTGTTGAGTTCTACAGCAAAAACAAAGAGCTGATGAACAACATGCGCAACGTTGCTCTGGAAGAACAAGCGGTTGAAGCCCTGCTGGCAAAAGCGAAAGTGACTGAAAAAGCCACTACCTTCAGCGAGCTGATGAACCAGACTCAACAGGCGTAATGTCTGTACGCCAGGGCGCAATCTAACGCGCCTTCGGGGCTGGCTTGCCGGTCCCGGCGTTAAAAAAGCCCGTAACCTTCGGTTGCGGGCTTTTCTTTTTGCCACGTAGCTGATTAATCTCAGGTTAAGCGTGACAATATGCACTATATTTACCCTGTTGCTCTTGGGACAGTCTGGCATGATGGTCATCGTCGACAATGCTGGCCGCGTTAAAATACGCAGTTGGGCTTGAAATTCTGTCAGCGGCCCCAATCTGTAAAATGTATATATACCCTATAGCTTTCAAGTCGCAGTCAGGCGCCCAGCTTGCCGCCCAGCTTGCTCATCCTCAGGCGCTTACTCGAGTAAGTCACTGGGGTGAGCGGCAAATCTGTCGGGAACAGATTTGAACGCTGCGACTTGAAAGATGATGGGTATGGGCTGTTTGCCAGAGTGCGCGGTATGAGAAAAACCGTCGGGTACGTGTGGCGCGGGTCGAATGCTTGAGCATAGTCATCATGACCGTTCTCAAGTAGAATCGGTGTAATAGGGTGTAACCCTGGCCGCCAAGGCAATTTCTATTAGGAGACGGTAATGTCATACAGTGGCGAACGAGATCAATTTGCACCTAACATGGCCCTGGTGCCGATGGTGGTAGAGCAGACTTCACGCGGGGAGCGTTCTTACGACATCTATTCCCGCCTGCTGAAAGAGCGCATTATTTTCCTGACCGGCCAGGTCGAAGATCACATGGCCAACCTGATTGTGGCGCAGATGCTGTTCCTCGAAGCGGAAAGCCCGGAAAAAGACATTTACCTGTACATTAACTCCCCGGGTGGCGTGATCACCGCCGGCATGTCAATCTATGACACCATGAAGTTCATCAAGCCGGACGTCAGCACCATTTGTATGGGCCAGGCGTGCTCGATGGGCTCTTTCCTGCTGACCGCAGGTGCCAAGGGCAAACGCTTCTGCTTGCCGAACTCACGCGTGATGATCCACCAGCCGCTGGGCGGTTATCAGGGCCAGGCGACGGATATTGAAATCCATGCGCGTGAAATCCTGAAGGTGAAGGCACGCATGAACGAGCTGATGGCAGAACATACCGGCCAGTCACTGGAGCAGATCGAACGCGATACCGAGCGCGATCGCTTTATGACCGCGGAAGAAGCGGTAGAATACGGTCTGGTTGACGGCATTCTGACGCACCGCAAGTAAGTACCACGCGGCTGGCGAGGTATATGTGCGAGCCGATAGGCTATAGTAATCAGAGCGGGCGCAGCTCGCTCTGGTGAGCATAATCGGCGTTCCCGGTATGCGTTTTGGGCGCACTGCCGCCGTGATATTCCTGCGGGACAAAGACTAAAGAAGAGGTTTACTGATGACAGATAAGCGCAAAGACGGTTCAGGAAAGCTGCTGTACTGCTCTTTCTGCGGCAAAAGCCAGCATGAAGTGCGTAAGCTGATTGCCGGTCCGTCAGTGTATATCTGCGATGAATGTGTTGACCTGTGTAACGACATTATTCGCGAAGAGATTAAAGAAGTTGCCCCGCATCGTGAGCGCAGTGCGCTGCCGACGCCGCACGAAATTCGCCACCACCTGGATGACTATGTCATTGGCCAGGAGCAGGCGAAAAAAGTGCTGGCGGTAGCGGTGTATAACCACTACAAACGCCTGCGTAACGGCGATACCAGCAACGGTATCGAGTTGGGCAAAAGCAACATTCTGCTGATTGGCCCGACCGGTAGCGGTAAAACCCTGCTGGCAGAAACGCTGGCGCGCTTCCTGGACGTGCCTTTCACCATGGCCGACGCCACCACGCTGACCGAAGCCGGTTATGTGGGTGAGGACGTGGAGAACATCATCCAGAAGCTGCTGCAGAAGTGCGACTACGACGTGCAGAAAGCACAACGCGGCATTGTCTACATCGATGAGATCGACAAGATTTCCCGTAAGTCAGACAATCCGTCCATCACCCGTGACGTGTCGGGTGAAGGCGTGCAGCAGGCCCTGTTGAAGCTGATCGAAGGCACCATTGCCGCGGTTCCGCCGCAGGGTGGCCGTAAGCATCCTCAGCAGGAATTCCTGCAGGTTGATACCTCGAAAATCCTGTTTATCTGCGGCGGCGCATTTGCCGGCCTGGATAAGGTGATTGGTCAGCGCGTCAATACCGGTTCCGGTATCGGCTTCGGCGCGACCGTGAAGGGTGAAGCTGAGAAAGCGACCGAAGGCGAACTGCTGCTGCAGGCTGAGCCGGAAGATCTGATCAAGTTTGGCCTGATTCCTGAGTTCATCGGTCGTCTGCCAGTCGTGGCAACTCTGAGCGAACTGAGCGAAGAAGCGCTGATCCAGATCCTGAAAGAGCCGAAAAATGCCTTAACCAAACAGTATCAGGCATTGTTCAATCTGGAAGGCGTGGAGCTGGAGTTCCGTGAAGAAGCGCTGAACGCCATCGCCAAGAAGGCCATGACGCGTAAAACCGGTGCACGTGGTCTGCGCTCCATTGTAGAAGGCGCGTTGCTGGACACCATGTATGACCTGCCATCTATGGACAGCGTCGATAAAGTGGTGATCGATGAATCGGTTATCGCCGGCCAGTCCAAGCCTTTGCTGATTTACGGCAAACCGGAAGCTCAGGCTTCAGGCGAATAATTCGCCAGTCAAACCAGAAAGTTAATGCGAAAATGGGGGATTTTATCCCCCATTTCTTTTTCCTGCATTCTTGCCGTTGAATGTAAGAGATTCATCCCCATATACTCATTAACCAGATTTTATGAAACGTTTGATGCTTGCGTCTCATGAGATTCCCCTCAACCTGGCGGAAGTTAAACTTAAGAGAGAGCTCTATGAACCCTGAGCGTTCCGAACGCATTGAAATCCCCGTCTTGCCGTTGCGCGACGTGGTGGTTTATCCGCACATGGTGATCCCGTTATTTGTTGGCCGGGAAAAATCGATTCGGTGCCTCGAAGCAGCAATGGATCATGATAAAAAGATCATGCTGGTGGCACAGAAAGAGGCCTCAACGGATGAACCTGGCATTAATGACTTGTTCTCTGTCGGCACCGTAGCGTCGATTTTACAGATGCTAAAACTGCCAGACGGCACGGTAAAAGTGCTGGTAGAAGGCCTGCAGCGGGCACGTATTACTACGCTTTCCGATAGCGGCGAGCACTTTGCCGCCCAGGCAGAATATCTTGAGTCACCGGCGATTGACGAACGTGAACAAGAAGTCCTGGTGCGCACCGCAATCAATCAGTTTGAAGGCTACATCAAACTGAACAAAAAAATTCCACCGGAGGTGCTGACGTCATTGAACAGCATCGACGATGCTGCACGCCTGGCGGATACCATCGCCGCGCACATGCCGCTGAAACTCAGCGACAAGCAGTCGGTACTGGAGATGTTCGATATCACCGAACGTCTGGAATACCTGATGGCGATGATGGAATCGGAAATTGACCTGCTTCAGGTTGAAAAACGTATCCGTAACCGCGTCAAAAAGCAGATGGAAAAAAGTCAGCGCGAGTACTATCTGAATGAGCAGATGAAGGCGATTCAGAAAGAACTGGGCGAGATGGATGACGCGCCGGACGAGCATGAAGCGCTGAAGCGCAAGATTGAAGCGGCGAAAATGCCGAAAGACGCGCGTGAAAAAACCGAGGCGGAACTGCAAAAGCTGAAAATGATGTCACCCATGTCTGCGGAAGCGACCGTGGTCCGTGGTTACATCGACTGGATGCTGCAGGTGCCGTGGAATGCGCGCAGCAAGGTTAAAAAAGACCTGGTTAAAGCGCAAGAAGTGCTCGATATCGATCACTATGGCCTGGAGCGAGTCAAGGACCGTATTCTTGAGTATCTCGCAGTACAGAGCCGCGTAAGCAAAATCAAAGGGCCTATCCTGTGTCTGGTGGGGCCTCCTGGCGTAGGTAAAACTTCGTTGGGGCAGTCGATCGCCAAAGCGACCGGTCGCCAGTACGTGCGTATGGCGCTGGGCGGCGTGCGTGACGAAGCGGAAATTCGCGGTCACCGTCGTACCTACATCGGCTCGATGCCGGGTAAACTGATCCAGAAAATGGCCAAGGTCGGGGTGAAAAACCCGCTGTTCCTGCTGGACGAAATCGACAAGATGTCTTCCGACATGCGTGGCGATCCGGCTTCGGCATTGCTTGAAGTGCTGGATCCGGAACAGAACGTGGCGTTTAACGATCACTACCTGGAAGTGGATTACGATCTGTCCGACGTGATGTTCGTTGCTACCTCGAACTCGATGAACATTCCTGCGCCGTTGCTGGACCGTATGGAAGTGATTCGCCTGTCCGGCTACACCGAGGACGAGAAGCTCAATATCGCCAAGCAGCACCTGCTGCCGAAGCAGCTTGAGCGTAACGCCCTGAAAAAAGGTGAGCTGACGGTCGACGACAGCGCCATCATTGGCATTATCCGCTATTACACCCGCGAAGCCGGGGTGCGTAGCCTGGAGCGTGAAATCTCCAAGCTGTGCCGTAAAGCGGTGAAAACGCTGCTGATGGACAAGAAGATCAAGCATATCGAGATCAACGGCGACAACCTGAAAGATTATTTGGGTGTGCAACGCGTTGACTATGGCCGTGCCGATACCGAAAACCGAGTGGGTCAGGTCACCGGCCTGGCGTGGACGGAAGTGGGCGGCGATCTGCTGACTATCGAAACCGCGTGCGTGCCGGGCAAAGGCAAACTGACCTACACCGGTTCTCTCGGTGAAGTGATGCAGGAATCGATTCAGGCTGCGCTGACCGTGGTCCGTGCGCGTGCAGACAAACTGGGTATCAACGCTGATTTCTACGAGAAGCGCGATATTCACGTGCACGTACCGGAAGGTGCGACGCCGAAAGACGGCCCGAGTGCCGGTATCGCTATGTGTACCGCGCTGGTGTCTTGCCTGACCGGTAACCCGGTTCGTGCCGATGTGGCAATGACCGGTGAGATCACCTTGCGTGGTCAGGTACTGCCGATTGGTGGCTTGAAAGAGAAACTGTTGGCTGCGCATCGCGGCGGCATCAAAACCGTGCTGATCCCGTATGAGAACAAGCGCGATTTGGAAGAAATTCCGGACAATGTTATCGCCGATCTGGAGATTCATCCGGTGCAGCGAATCGATGAGGTTTTGAACCTTGCGTTGGAGAATCCGGCCTTCGGCGCACTGCCGGTAGCGGCAAAATAGTGACGAATCGCAAAAACCATTGATAAAACTTATGCTGGCAAGTCATTTCGGACTTGCCAGTCTTTTTTTGTACCGCTAAGTTAGAAAGCTGTCGGCCCGCGTTTTGTCACGCTTTCGGTGGCTTGCCAAGGTTCGATGGGATTGATATAACAGCTGCGCTGTCGCAACCGTAGGGATTTTCCGGTGCGACGATTGAATTCTAGAGGGGATGATAGAGTGAATAAGTCACAACTGATCGACAAAATTGCCGCAGGTGCTGATATTTCCAAAGCGGCAGCTGTGCGTGCTTTAGATGCAGTGATTGCATCTGTTACCGAATCCTTGAAGGAAGGGGATGACGTGGCGCTGGTTGGTTTCGGTTCTTTCACCGTGCGTGAGCGTTCTGCCCGTACTGGCCGTAACCCACAGACCGGTAAAGAGATCAAAATCGCGGCAGCCAAAGTTCCGGCCTTCCGTGCAGGGAAAGCGCTGAAAGACGCAGTAAACTGATTGTTTGCGTCTAACCGTTTAGCGTTGCAGGGTTTAGCAATAAACAATCACCTGACGCAACGGTGCTGGTAAGGTAAGATATAAGGCGCATCAGATTGATGCGCTTTTTTTATTTTTGTCGCAGGGAACGCGCCTGCACAAGGGTGTTTTTAATCCACATCACAGCGGAGTGTTGTCACACTATGATGGACAATTTACGCGCGGCAGCTAATCACGTCGTGCTCAAAATCATCCTGGGCTTGATCATTTTGTCATTTCTTTTGACAGGGGTGGTCAGCTATCAGGGGAGTGCCGGTGATTATGCAGCGAAGGTCAATGGCCAGGTGATCGAGCGTGCTCAGCTGGAACAGGCTTTCCAAAGCGAACGCAGCCGCATGCAGCAACAGTTGGGTGACCAGTTCTCCGTACTGGCGGGCAACGAAGGCTATATGCAGCAGATGCGCCATCAGGCACTGTCACAGCTGATCGACAACATGCTGCTGGACCAATATGCCAAGAAATTAGGCCTGAGCGTCAGCGACGATCAGGTGAAAGAAGCCATCCGTAAAGCGCCTTACTTCCAGACAAACGGCCAGTTCGATAACGCTAAATATCTCGATCTGATTAGCCGCATGGGTTACACCGCCGATAACTTTGCGCAGTCAATGCGTCAGCAGTTGGTTAATCAGCAGGTGATCCAGGCCTTCGGCGAGTCAGGTTTCATCCTGCCAACCGAAGCGCAAGGGATGACGTCACTGGTGCTGCAGCAGCGCGATGTGCGCCTGGCTACGCTGGATCTGAAAGCGTTGCAGGCCAAGCAGACCGTGACCGACGACGAGCTGAAAGACTACTACAGCCAGAACAAGAACAGCTTTATTGCGCCGGAGCAGGTCAAAGTAAGCTACATTCCGATGGACGCCGCCTCTATGCAGGACAAGGTGACGGTAGCCGATGCGGATATCAGCGCCTATTACGACCAGCACAAAAGCAGCTACGGCCAGCCTGAGCGCAAGAATTACAGCGTGATCCAGCTGAAAACCGAGGCGGAAGCCAATGCGGTGCTGGACGAGCTGAAAAAAGGCGGCGATTTCGCCACCCTGGCGAAAGAAAAATCCACCGACATCATCTCACGCCGTACCGGTGGCGAGCTGGGCTGGCTGGAACCGGACACCACGGCAGACGAGCTGAAACAGGCAAACCTGACCGAAAAAGGCCAGCTTTCCGGTGCAGTGAAGTCCTCTGTGGGCTATCTGGTCGTACGTCTGAACGACATCGAGCCGGAAAAAGTGAAGCCGCTTAGCGAAGTGCGTGATGCCATCGCTAAGCAGGTTAAGCAGGAGAAGGCGGTAGACGCCTATTACGCGCTGCAGCAAAAGGTGAGTGAAGCGGCGACCAGCGATAACGAATCTCTGGCCTCAGCCGAAGAAGCCGCCGGTGTGAAAGCGACTCAGACCGATTGGTTCACCCGCGACAACATTCCGGCTGCGCTGAACTTCAAACCTGTCGTCCAGTCGATTTTCGACGGTTCACTGATTGGCGAAGGCGGCTCTCCGGGCAGCAACTCCGATGTAATCACCGTTGATGGCGACCGTGCCTTCGTGATCCGCGTTTCAGGCCACAAGCCAGAAGGCATTGAGCCGTTCGATCAGGTAAAAGATCGCGTGGCGGAATTGGTCAAGCGCAACAAAGCCGAACAGGAAGCGAAACTGCAGGGCGAAAAGCTGTTGGTTGAGCTGAAACAGGGCAAGGGCGACGAAGCGATGAAAGCGGCCGGCCTGAGCTTTGGCAGCGTGCAGAAGATGGCACGCGCGCCGGAAGACAGCCAACTGGTGCAGAGCGTGTTCGCGCTGCCGCACCCGCAGGAAGGCAAACCGGTATACGGCATGTCGCAAGACCGTCAGGACAACGTGGTGCTGATTGCACTTGATGCCGTGACGCCAGGCAGCCTGTCCGCAGACGAAATGAAAACCTTCGTCAGCAAAATGGAAGAAGGCGCTACCGGCGTCTCCTTTGACTCGCTGCTGGCCAGCTTGCGTAAAGAAGCCAAAATCACCATGGGTGCCGCTGAGCAGCAACAGCCTCAGTAACGCGCCGCAGTTTTCTGCAACGCAATGCAATTCCAAAAGGCCGCTTTCGCGGCCTTTTCCATATCTGTTATCCGCCAATTGCTGAAGTTCATCCGCTGCGGCAAGGTGAGCTTGCTGTTAAACACAAGGAGGATACAGCATGCAACTTGCAGAAATGAATGCGGTTAATGGATATGGTTTCAGCCTCAAAGTTTTGCTGGCCGCGGCCCTGATAGGCTTGGCCGGGCCATCGATGGCCGCTGAGGAAAAGAGCGCGACCGGTCAGCCGGTATTATCAGCACCGGCGGTGAAAGCAGGGCAAGGCACTGAAGCCGCAGTCGGCATCGGCGATGAGGCATCGGTCAGTATCAATCAGGCCGATGCCGAGCAGTTGGCCAGTGTACTGAAGGGGGTGGGTTTGAAGAAAGCGGAAAGCATCGTGCGCTACCGTGAGCAGAATGGTCCTTTTACGCAGATTGAGCAGCTTCAGGAAGTGCCGGGTATTGGGCCCGCCCTGTTTGAACGGAACCGTGCGCGGCTCAAAATGTGATATCTATCACGGCTGCATGGCAAAGTGCCGATGCAGCCCTTTTTCCTCTGCTACATTTTACAGGTCTTACCAGTTTGGCGACTTGACCAAACGGGTGAAGGAGCCATCAGTGGCTCCTTCTTTCTCTAATCACCAGGCAGGAGTGGCCGTTCCCTATGCATCAGACCTTTATCAAAGTCCGTGGTTATCATCTCGATGTTTACCAACATGTTAACAATGCACGCTATCTCGAATTTCTCGAGGAGGCGCGCTGGGATTGGCTGGAGAACCAGGAGGGCTTCCGTTGGATGACGGAAAACAACATCGCCTTTATCGTGGTTAATATCAATATCAATTACCGCACGCCGGCGGTGCTGGGGGACAAGTTGCGTATCGACAGTCAGATGGTGCAGCTTAACGGTAAAAGCGGTGTGCTGAGCCAAAAAGTGACGCAGGATGCCACGGGCGCGCCGGTCGCGGATGCGATGCTGACCTTTGTCTGCGTCGATTTGAAAACTCAGCGGGCGTTGCCGATTGAAGGGCAACTGCGCGAACACCTTCAGGTGCTCACGCTGTCGGAAGAAGGGTAAAGCAACGAGCGGCAATGTTTGCCGCCGTTATTCACTCAGACCAGGCCGGTCTTCTGTTTCAGGCTCGCCATCACTTCCGCTTTGTTGATTTGGTATTGCGTCAGGCCGTTGGCGCGCAGGTGACAGGCGGCACATTCACCGCAGCCATCGCCTTTAATACCGCTGTAGCAGGTCAGGGTTTCCTGCCGAACCAGATCCAACTGATGGTAGTAATCTGCCAGTGCCCAGGTCTCAGCCTTGTTCAGCCACATCAGTGGCGTTTCAAAACGGATATCGCGTGCGATGCCCAGCACTATTGCCTGGTTCAGCGCTTTGACAAATTCGTCGCGGCAGTCGGGATAACCGGAAAAATCGGTTTCGCAAACGCCGGTGATCACCGCCTCGGCTTCGACCTGGTAGGCATAAATTGCCGCCAGCGTCAGGAACAGAATATTACGGCCCGGCACGAAAGTGCTCGGCAACCCATTGGCCTCGGTGCTGCCGTAAGCCGGAACCGGGATATTGTCACGGGTCAGGCTGCTGATCGCCAGTTCATTGAGCAGGCCAACGTCCAGCAGTTTATGCGCTTTGGCTCCAAGGGCCACCGACAGCGCTTGAGCCACCTCAATCTCGGCGCGATGGCGCTGACCGTAATCGAAGGTGACGCAGTGAACTTCGTCGTACTGTTGCAATGCCTGAATCAAGCAGGTCGTGGAATCTTGTCCACCGCTGAAAACGACAACCGCGCGTTTCATAAAATTACCTCAATTTAGTGCTGAGACCCTACCCGATGAACACTCGGGCGGTAGGATAAAAATGCGTTGCGGCAGCAATGGTAGCAGAAATAGCGGGTTACCGCTGGGCCGGGCCCATTAAGTCTGGGGAAAGCGGCTCTGTCGAGTCCAGCGGCGGCGGCAGCCAGGCCTGGCAGAAATCGAACCAGCCATGGGCGGTCAGGGTAACCCCATGAATGCGCGGCGGTGCGCTAATTTGATACTGATAGTGAAACAAAGGCGTGATGATCGCCACCCTCATCAGCTGCTGATAATACTCTTTCAACTGCTCATAACGCGGTTGCTGTGCAGGTAACTGTTGGATCTGCTGCAGCGTCTGCTGCTGATGTCGCCAGCGATCGTCGGGCAGAATGCCGCGCCACAGCGTATCTTGCCGCAGCCAGCTTTCCAGCGTCGCTTCCGGTGACTCACCGATCAGGTTATCGGCCAGCAGCAGGTCGGCCTGTTCGATTTGTTCGGCGCTTTGCCAGCGTTTACCCGCGTAATAACGCAGTTCCAGCTCGCAACCGTGGCGTGCCAAAAGCTGCTGCAGAGCCACAGTGAACGTTTCCAGTTCTACCGGTGGCCGATACAGCAGCGTCAAGTTGGCGGGAAGGGCTATCTCATCATCGACCTGATGCCGAGGGATGGCCCAGCCTGGCAGCATTTCGTGGCTGGGGGTGATGACGCTGTTTGGTACCGGCAGATTGGCCAACAGGCCAGATTGCTGGATCAACATCAGCAGTTTTTGGCCCTGGGCTTCGTTGAGCACGCCGTGTTTCAAATTGACCGCCAGATAGCACCAGCCCAGGCTCATGCTGCGTTGCACCGGCCGTGCCAGCGCCATCTCTTCCTGCTGGCCGATGGTTATGCGCACCGGGTGCTGGCAACTGGTGTAAGCCGCGTCGACCTGTAGCTCCGGGGTGATCCAATACTCGATGCTCTCAAGATAAGGATGCTGCAAATGGTAAAACGGATGCTGTTCCAGCCGTACCAAATGCGCCTCGTTTAGCGTCAGTTTGAAAGGGCCAGCGCCAATGCCTGCGGCCTCCGGGTGGGTTAGCAGGCAAGGCAATTCCGCAAGACGATGCGCCAACCAGTAGTCGGGATGCTGTAAATCAAACTGCAGACACAGCGCATGCGGCAGGCTGATGGCCGTAACGTTGGCCAGGCTGGGGCGACTGCGAGGGTGTCGTTGCAGCTTTTCCAGCGTTTGCAACAGCTGCTGGCCGGTCAGCATTTCACCGTTGTGCCAGCGCAATTGACTGCGCAGGAAGAACTGCCAGCGCAGGCCGTCATGGCTGATTTGCCAGTGATGGGCCAGATCGGATTGCGGTTCAGGATTGCCGGTAATGAAGCGCGTCAGCCCGGCATGCAGGGTGGCAACCAAATGTTGTTCGGCGCGGCCGGTCAGGGTCAGTGGATCCAGAGATTCCAGCGTGCGGTAATAGGGGATACGCAGCGTTGGGCTGCCTGCTTGCCACTGGCCGCCGAGATGCGGGCTGAGCAACTCCTGCAAATGCTGCGGCGCCAACTGCGCCATTTCCAACGCGCCCTGGTGGTCGCCGTCATGCAGTAAGCGCTGCAAGTGTGCGGCGCGCAGCTCGTCCGGGGTTTTCAAACACTGCAGGCGAGCCCGCTTGCCGCGACCGGGCTGTGAATGCCAGCTTAGCCAGCCCTGATCCTGTAGCTGTTGTACCAGCGTGCGAGCATGGCGTTCGCTGCAATAGAACAGGGCTGCGAGTTCGCCGATGGTGATGGCCACCGGCGCAGCGCCGAGCTGTTGATACAGGCGTTGATACTGGCTGAGACGATGGGTCAGGCGCATGATGGAAATCCGGAACAGTTTTCCAGAATTGTTCACTATTACTTCCGTAAATACCATCTCATACTGCAGGGACTGTAATCGCGTTCACATTCATGAGGTCTTTATGTATCGCCTGGCGGCTTTTGATATGGATGGCACATTGTTGACACCGGATCACCGGGTCGGGCCGGAAACTCTGGCGGTGCTAAAGCAACTGGTTGAACGGGAGATGGTTGTCACCTTCGCTACCGGGCGTCACTACCTGGACGCGCAGCCGATCATGGCGCAACTGGGTCTGCAAGGCTATCTGATTACAGGCAACGGTACGCGGGTTTACGATCATCTGGGGCAACAACTTCACGCCACCGATTTGCCTGCTGACATAGCCGAAGAGGTGCTGCACACCCATTGGCATACGGTTGCCAGCATGCACGTCTTCCGAGACGAAGGCTGGATGACCGAGTTTGCGGTACCGGAAGAAATGTTGCGGGCTCATCATCTGAGCGGCTTCCGTTATCAGCTTACCGAAGTGCGTCGTTTACCGGCATTCGGCAACAGCAAGGTGTGCTTCGTTGGACCACATGTGGAACTGCTTAAGCTGCAGATTCAGCTACGGGAACAGTTTGGAACACGCGTTGATCTCTGTTTCTCTGCCTATGAATGCCTGGAGGTCTTGCCGTTGGGGTGTAACAAAGGCACCGCGCTGGATACGTTGAGCCGCCATCTGGGGCTGAAGATGGCGGACTGCATGGCGTTTGGCGATGCCATGAACGACAGGGAAATGCTGGCGACGGTAGGGCACGGCGTGGTGATGGGCAATGCCCTGCCGCAGCTGAAGTCTTCACTGCCACAACTACAGGTTATCGGCCATTGCGAACAGCAGGCGGTGGCTCACTATTTGCAACATTGGCTGCGTTCACCTTACCTCACCTATTCCCCCGAATTATGAGGCTTTATTAGCAGCCGGCCGGGTATGACTTACCCGGCTTTTTTTCGCCTGCCGGGTGCGATTACAAGTCTGCCAGTTGCGCCAGATACGGGGTCAGATCGCCGATATTGTTTCTCACCCATTCAGGGTTGTAGTAGGTATCCAGATAGCGCTCACCGCTGTCGCATAGCAGGGTGACGATAGAACCCTGTTCGCCATTTTCCCGCATCTGTTTCGCCAATTGCAGCGCGCCCCACACATTAGTGCCGGTGGAGGCGCCCACTTTACGGCCCAGTACCGTTTCCAGCCAATGAATGGTAGCAACGCTGGCCGCGTCCGGAACGCGCAGCATGCTGTCGACCACCGACGGGATAAACGAGGGTTCGGCGCGCGGGCGGCCAATACCTTCGATCCTGCTGCCGCAACTGCCGATCAAGGTGCGATCGCGCTGGTGGAAACAATCATAGAATACCGAGTTTTCCGGATCGACGACCGTCAAGCGGGTGTCGTGCCCCTGATAGCGAATATAGCGTCCCAGCGTTGCAGATGTACCGCCGGTGCCCGCGCTCATCACGATATGTTTAGGGACAGGGAAGGGTTCACGCGCCATCTGGCGGAAGATGCTGTCGGCGATATTGTTATTGCCGCGCCAGTCGGTGGCGCGTTCGGCGTAGGTGAACTGATCCATATAGTGGCCGTTCAGTTCTTGCGCCAACTGCTCGGAGACCGCGTAAATCTGTGCCGCGTGATCGACGAAATGGCAGCGGCCGCCGTAAAACGCAATTTGCTCAACCTTGCGGCGCGCCGTGCAGGAAGGCATCACGGCAATAAACGGCAGGCCAATCAGCCGGGCGAAGTAAGCTTCGGACACGGCGGTGCTACCTGAAGAGGCTTCGATAATCGTGGTGTTTTCGGTGATCCAGCCGTTGCACAGGCCGTACAGGAACAGCGAGCGCGCCAGCCGATGCTTCAGGCTGCCGGTCGGGTGAGTGCTTTCATCTTTCAGGTACAGGCAGATACCGGGAAATTCGGGCAGGTTCAGGCGGATCAGGTGCGTGTCGGCGGAGCGTTGGAAATCCGCTTCTATTTCACCGATAGCATATTTTACCCAAGAGTTTGTCATCGTCTGGCCTCAGAATAGGGGGCTTATTTGCTGCATAATATAGCCTGCCGCCGGGAAAAAAGGATTGCCATTTTTCCTGTTTAATCGCTTAATGAGAGAAAATTTTTCTCCTGGTTGACGATATGTTAGATAAAACAGACCGTAAGTTACTGTGCATGCTGCAACAGGACTGCACCCAGCCGCTGCAGGCGCTGGCCGATGCGGTCAATCTGACGTCGACGCCTTGCTGGAAAAGGCTGAAACGGCTGGAAGAGGAAGGCTATATCCGTGGGCGGGTCGCGCTGCTGGATAATGAAAAACTCGGGTTGGGCCTGACGGCATTTGTGCTGATCAAAACCCAGCAGCACAGCAGCGAGTGGTATCAGACGTTCGTGCAACTGACCCAGCAGATGCCGGAGGTGCTGGCATTTTACCGCATGGCGGGGGAGTACGATTACCTGATGCAGGTCGAAGTGGCAGATATGAAGAGCTACGACAGCTTTTACAAGCGTTTGGTGAACGGGGTACCTGGGCTGATCGACGTCACTTCCAGCTTCGCGATGGAAAAAATCAAATACACCACCGCCCTGCCGGTTCCTGAGTGAAAAGTTCACCAAATTGGCAAAGTAACGGTGGTATCCTACTCTGCTGAGGCAGATCGAGAGAAAAAACTATTACATCTACATCCTGGAATAAAACTGCGTGAGACTATTTACCCAAATCGGCTGGTACTTCCGCCGCGAGTGGCGCCGCTACCTGGGGGCAGTGGTGCTGTTGATCATCATTGCCATTCTGCAGCTGTTGCCACCCAAGCTGGTGGGGATCATTGTCGACGGTATTACCGAAAAACAGATGTCCAGCGGCGTGCTGATGGCATGGCTGGGGCTGATGCTCGGTACCGCCGTGGTGGTCTACCTGCTGCGCTACGTATGGCGAGTGTTGCTGTTTGGCGCGTCTTATCAGCTTGCCGTCGAACTGCGTGAAAATTTCTATCGCCAGCTTAGCCGCCAGAACCCGGCTTTCTATCTGCGCCACCGTACCGGCGATCTGATGGCACGCGCCACCAATGATGTCGATCGGGTCGTTTTCGCTGCCGGTGAAGGGGTGTTGACGCTGGTCGATTCGCTGGTAATGGGCTTGGCGGTGCTGGTGGTGATGAGCACCCAAATTAGCTGGCAGTTGACCCTGCTTTCGTTGATCCCTATGCCCATCATGGCGATCGTTATCAAGTATTACGGCGATCAGTTGCATCAGCGCTTTAAATCGGCGCAGGCGGCGTTCTCCAGCCTGAACGATCAGGCGCAGGAAAGCATGACCAGCATCCGCATGATTAAGGCGTTTGGTCTGGAGGATCACCAATCCAATCAATTTGCCGAAGTGGCCGCCCAAACCGGCGCCAAAAATATGCACGTAGCGCGGGTAGATGCGCGTTTTGACCCGACGATTTACATCGCTATCGGTACCGCCAATCTGTTGGCTATCGGCGGTGGCAGCTGGATGGTGGTCAATGGCTCCCTGACGCTTGGGCAACTGACCAGCTTCGTGATGTACCTCGGCCTGATGATTTGGCCGATGCTGGCGCTGGCCTGGATGTTCAACATTGTTGAACGCGGCAGTGCGGCATACGGCCGCATTCGCAGCCTGCTGGAGGAAGCGCCGGCAGTGACCGACGGTGAGCATCCATTGCCGGCGGGGCGTGGCAGCCTGGCCGTCGATATCCGATCCTTCCACTATCCTGGCAACCATCACCCGGCGTTGCACGATGTCACGTTGAAGCTGGAGCCGGGTCAGATGCTTGGCCTGTGTGGCCCGACCGGTGCCGGTAAGTCAACGTTACTGTCGTTGATCCAGCGCCAGTTTGATGTGGATGATGGTCAGATTAGCTATGAGGGATTGCCGCTGACCCAGGTGAAGCTCGACGACTGGCGCTCGCGACTGTCTGTGGTGAGTCAGACGCCATTCTTGTTCTCGGACAGCGTGGCCAACAATATTGCGCTGGGGAATCCGGGTGCGACGCAGGAACAGATTGAGCGTGCGGCCCAGTTGGCCAGCGTGCATGAAGACATTATGCGCCTGCCGCAAGGCTATGAAACTGAAGTGGGCGAGCGTGGCGTGATGCTGTCCGGTGGCCAGAAACAGCGTATTTCTATTGCCCGTGCATTGTTACTGGATGCAGAAATCTTGATCCTCGACGATGCGTTGTCGGCGGTAGATGGTCGAACCGAACACCAAATCCTGCACAATTTGCGCAGTTGGGGACAAAACCGGACGGTGATTATCAGCGCGCACCGGCTTTCGGCACTGACCGAAGCCAGCGAAATTCTGGTGATACAACACGGCGGCGTGGCTCAGCGTGGCGAACATGCGTCCCTGGCGGCCCAACCGGGCTGGTACCGCGATATGTACCGCTATCAGCAACTGGAAGCGGCGCTGGATGAGGCACCGGAAAGCGGCGAGGAGATACTGGCCAATGAATAAGATGCAAAAGCTGTGGCCGACGCTGAAACGGTTGCTGGCTTATGGATCGCCATACCGCAAACCTCTGGGGCTGGCGGTGTTGATGTTGTGGGTTGCGGCGGCAGCGGAAGTCGCCGGGCCGATCCTGATCAGTTATTTTATCGATAACTATGTGGCTAAGGGCCAGTTGCCGCTGATGATCGTCTGCGGGCTGGCGGCGGCCTATATTCTGCTGGAGCTGTTGGCGGCGGCGCTGCACTATTTTCAAGCGTTGTTGTTCAATCAGGCCGCGGTCGGGGTGGTTCAACGCCTGCGTACCGACGTGATGGACGCCGCGTTGCGTCAGCCGCTCAGCGCTTTTGATACGCAGCCGGTGGGGCAGTTGATCTCGCGAGTGACCAATGACACCGAGGTGATTAAAGATCTGTACGTCATGGTAGTGTCCACCGTATTGAAAAGCGCTGCGCTGATTGGCGCCATGCTGGTGGCGATGTTCAGCCTGGACTGGCGTATGGCGCTGGTGGCGATCTGCATCTTCCCGGCGGTGTTTGTGGTGATGGGCATTTACCAATACTACAGCATCCCGATTGTGCGCCGGGTGCGCAGCTATCTGGCAGACATCAACGACGGCTTTAACGAAGTGATCAACGGCATGGGCGTGATCCAGCAGTTCCGCCAACAGATCCGCTTTGGTGAACGCATGAGCGCCGCCAGCCGTTCGCACTACACCGCGCGTATGCAGACACTGCGGCTGGATGGTTTCCTGTTGCGTCCGCTGCTCAGCCTGTTTTCGGCGCTGGTGCTGTGTGGCCTGCTGATGTTGTTTGGCTTCAGCGGTGAGGGAAGCATTGGCGTGGGCGTGCTCTATGCCTTTATCAACTACCTCGGGCGTCTGAATGAGCCGTTGATCGAGCTGACGTCGCAGCAGTCGATTCTGCAGCAGGCGGTGGTGGCCGGCGAGCGTATTTTCGAACTGATGGATCGCCGTCAACAGAGCTATGGGACGGACGATCGCCCGCTCGAGAGTGGCCGCATTGATATTGAAGACCTGAGCTTTGCCTACCGCGATGACAAAAAGGTGCTGCAGCATATTTCGCTGTCGGTGCCGTCGCGGGACTTTGTGGCGTTGGTGGGGCATACCGGCAGCGGCAAGAGCACGCTGGCCAACCTGCTGATGGGGTATTACCCGGTCAATCAGGGCGAAGTCCGTCTCGATGGTCGTCCGCTGGCCAGCCTGTCGCACCGTACGTTGCGGCAGGGGGTGGCAATGGTGCAGCAGGATCCGGTGGTGATCGCCGAATCGGTGCTGGCCAACGTTACGCTGGGCCGTAACATCAGTGAAGAGATAGTGTGGCAGGCGCTGGAAACGGTGCAATTGGCTGAGCTGGTACGCAGCTTCCCACAGGGGATTCACACCCGGCTGGGCGAGCAGGGTAACAACCTGTCGGTGGGCCAGAAACAGCTATTGGCGATGGCCAGGGTATTGGTGCAGGCGCCGCAGATCCTGATCCTCGACGAAGCGACCGCCAATATCGATTCAGGCACTGAGCAAGCGATTCAGCGTGCACTGCGTTTGATTCGTGAACATACCACGCTGGTGGTGATCGCTCACCGATTGTCGACCATTGTCGATGCCGATTCAATTCTGGTTCTGCACCGGGGTCAGGCGGTCGAGCAGGGCAATCATCAGCAACTGTTGGCTCAGCAGGGGCGTTACTACCAGATGTACCAGCTGCAACTGGTGGGTGAAGAATTGGCCGCTGCCAATCGCGAAGAAACACAACCCGCATGATCTGGGGGCCGTTTTAACGGCCCCTTTCTTTTGTCGCCACGCACCACAAACAGGCACAAGTCCGTTTAAAATCCCTCTCGCTGCACTTTTTCGACGCGCTACGCACCAAATTAGTGCGCAATATTTAATCAGCCCATCAGTTGGTCGCGCGCTATTAGCCGCTCGTCGCATGCCAGATCCCCATCCTGCCGGTTAATTTGCTGAATCCGCGTACAAAACCATTTGTGGCATAGCCTTTGCTTTATAAGTCTCGTACCGGGGTGAGTTTGGGCTTAATTCGTGGAGGGGCAATATGAAGCTGGTGACCGTGGTGATTAAACCATTCAAGCTGGAGGACGTGCGTGAAGCCCTATCCTCTGTAGGCATTCAGGGGCTGACCGTAAGCGAAGTAAAAGGCTTTGGTCGCCAGAAGGGGCACGCTGAGCTCTATCGCGGAGCCGAATACAGCGTCAACTTTTTACCTAAAGTAAAAATCGACATCGCTATCGCCGACGATCAGTTGGATGAAGTGGTTGATGTGATTAGTAAAGCAGCGTACACCGGCAAAATCGGTGACGGCAAAATTTTCGTTGCCGAATTGCAACGTGTCATTCGCATTCGCACCGGCGAAACAGACGAAGCAGCACTGTAATCACAGGCTCAGTAAAGTAATGGGGATGGATTGATAATGAAAAAACTTTTATCCATGTTGGGCCTGAGTACGGTAACCATGGTTCCTTCTTTGGCCCTGGCCGCTCCGGCGGTCGCAGACAAGGCTGACAACGCCTTCATGATGATTTGCACCGCTTTGGTGCTGTTCATGACCTTGCCGGGTGTCGCTCTGTTTTACGGTGGTTTGCTGCGCTCCAAAAACGTGCTCTCCATGCTGACCCAGGTCACCGTCACCTTCGCATTGGTGTGTGTTCTGTGGGTGCTTTATGGCTACAGTCTGGCGTTCAGCGAAGGTAATGCCTTCTTCGGTGGTTTCCAGACAGCGATGCTGAAAGGCATTGGCATTGACAGCGTCACCGGGACCTTTAGCCAGATGATCCACGTAGCGTTCCAGTGTTCATTCGCTTGTATCACCGTCGCGCTGGTGGTGGGGGGCTTTGCCGAGCGTATCCGCTTCTCGGCGGTAGTGATTTTCGCCGCTATCTGGTTCACCATTTCCTACCTGCCGATTGCCCACATGGTGTGGGGCGGTGGCTTCCTGGCTGCTGATGGCGCGTTGGACTTTGCCGGCGGCACCGTGGTGCATATCAATGCGGCAAGTGCCGGCCTGGTGGGCGCTTATCTGCTCGGCAAGCGTGCTGGTTTCGGTAAGGAAGCTTTCAAACCGCATAACCTGCCGATGGTATTTACCGGCGCTTCTATCCTGTATATCGGCTGGTTCGGCTTTAACGCCGGTTCTGCCAGCGCGGCTAACGGCATTGCGGCCCTGGCTTTCCTGAACACCGTAGTGGCAACCGCAGGCGCTATTCTTTCCTGGACTTTTGCCGAGTGGATTGTGCGCGGTAAACCTTCTCTGCTGGGGGCCTGTTCCGGCTGTATCGCCGGGCTGGTTGCCATCACGCCAGCTGCGGGTACCGTAGGGGTTGGCGGGGCGTTGATTATCGGCCTGGTCGGTGGCATTGCTGGTCTGTGGGGCGTGGTCACGCTGAAGAAATGGCTGAAAGTGGACGATACCTGCGATGTGTTCGGTGTACATGGCGTATGCGGCATCGTCGGATGCTTGCTGACCGGCGTGTTCACCTCCGCCTCGCTGGGCGGAACCGGGTACGCAGAAGGCGTTACCATGGGGCATCAGGTGTGGATCCAACTGTTGAGCGTGGTGATCACGCTGGTATGGTCTGGAGTGGCCGCTTTCATTGCCTTCAAAGTGGCAGGTGCTATCGTCGGGCTGCGCGTACCGGAAGAGCAGGAGCGCGAAGGTCTGGACGTCAACAGTCATGGTGAGAGTGCCTACAACCAATAAGCCTTGAAGAAGGGCAGTGCGCTAAATAACTCGAAAAATAATGATGATGCAGAAAGGGCGATGGAGACATCGCCCTTTTTCTTTTTTAACGATATTCCCCCTTTTTAAGTAACGCACTGTTTTTATTGACCTTATATTAATTGCATTATCAAGTGCTTTTTCTATAATGGCCTTGGTTTGTACTGTTTGTTTTATTTATTTGTATTAATACGTATTAAGTGGGAGATAACGATGAAAGGAATAGTGAATTCTGTTTACGTAGGAAAAGTGGTTCCTTTCACTCGTCCTGACAGCTTTACCGGCATATTCAAAAAAGAGGTTAATCATCTGGTTTCAGTAGGTTATGAAGGCATTGAGGGTGATGAGATCGGCGACCTGAAGGTACATGGCGGACCGGAAAAGGCGGTACACGTTTATCCATTGGAACATTATAAAAAGTGGAAGGCAGAATTTCCCGACTGTCCCTTTTTCGAGAATGCCGGCGCATTTGGCGAGAATTTTAGCACTATCGGTTTGGATGAAAGTCAGGTCTTTGTCGGCGACATTTTTAGCATAGGGACGGCAGTAGTGGAGGTTTCACAAGGTCGATTACCCTGTTGGAAGTTAAATGACAGATTCGACATTCCCTATTTTTCGGAAATGCTACAAATTAACTACCGCACCGGTTGGTATTTCAGGGTGATTCAGCAGGGAAATGTCGGTTTGGGCGATGAAATTACCTTGATTAACAGGACCAATGATAAATGGAGTTTGCAGGAGATAATGAAAGTTATTTTTACTAAATCTCTTGATGAAGAAACCCTGACCAGTATGTTGGAATTACCCTTGGTTGCCTCTTGGCGGAAACTGTTTATGAAAAGATTGCTCACTGGGGCTGTTGAAGATTGGTCGCCAAGATTGCATGGAAAAAAGGATTAAAATGAAAGGGTACGTTGATTTTTTATCGCTGCTACGTACAAACCTATTCAAAATTGGGAAGCGGATGAGTGAAGCCAGTTTTTTTAACGTTCACTATATTTTTATTTTTATCCTGTGCAAGGCAAAGTCAATCGATTTGTCACGTTACCAGAAGAAGAACATCAAGGATTACAGCAGTTTCCAGGATTTTTTTTGCAGAGAGCTCAGCGAAGAAACAAAGAATAAAGTCAATTTATTGAATTCAACTGAGCTTTGTATGCCTTGTGATGGGCGTATGGGGGCCCATGGCGAGATAAAAGAGAATACGTTACTGCAAGCTAAGGGGGTTGAGTATTCCATCTTTAGGCTTTTTGGTTTTAATAATGAAATGACGCAGGGCTACAATGGCGGCCGTTTTGCGAATATATACCTGGCGCCGGAGGATTATCACAGGGTACATATGCCGTTCGACGGTTTCTTGATTAATACCATTTATTGTCCCGGAGATTTTAAATCGGTCAGGGAGAAGAATGTAAAAAATGATAAAGAATTATATGTGGGTAATGAACGGCTGATTTGTGAGTTTATGACGGAGCATGGCAGGATGTCCGTTATTTTTGTAGGCGCATTTATGGTGGGGGGGATAGTCACTGCTTGGGGAGGAAAGGTCAACTATAACCGGCTCTACACCCATGAGTCTTTTTATAATGATTGTTTGTTTTACAAGAAGGGCGAGGAGATAGGTTATTTCACTATGGGGTCAACAGTCATAGTTCTGTTTGATTCCTGCTGGGATCTCGATTTCAGTAGTGTAAATCAAGGGGATAGGGTTGAGTTTTCTGATGCTTTTGTCACCGTGATGAAAAAGTAAGCGTTAACTCTTCGCCGAACGATGAGGAAGTATTTTCATTTGAATAGGGAGTCAGAGCATGGCGAATACACATCACATGGGCAATCCCGCGTTATTGCCAGACGACCTGCCATGCCCGGTGGATGACGGTGCGGCCGATCATCTGGTCGGCATGCCGATGCCGGCCCTGCGTTTTCACTCAACGTTTGGTGAGAGGGTAGACTTGTCTATCTTGCCGGGGCGAACGGTTGTTTATGCCTATCCGAGGACCGGCGAGCCCCACGGCAATCTGCCGGCAGGTTGGGACGCTATCCCCGGAGCCCGTGGCTGCACAGCGCAAACTTTATCTTTTCAGGCCGAAAAGGAGGCGTTTACCACCTTCGGGATCAGGATCTTTGGGTTGAGCACGCAAACCACGGATTATCAGAGAGAGCTGTCTGACCGTCTCAGGCTGACTTTCCCCATCTTGAGCGATGCTGAATTTGCATTGGTCGACGCCTTGCGTTTACCCACGATGAACGTGGAAGGCATGCGGCTGATTAAGCGTTTAACGCTGATCATCAGGGATGGCACGATTGAACATGTGTTCTATCCCGTTTTCCCCGCGAACAGAGCGGCCGCTGAGGTCATCGGGTGGCTGAGAGACCATCCGGATTTGGCACCGGGAACCCTTGACTGAGCTGGGCCCGCCCATTTGTGAAGGCACAAAGCAAAAATGCCAGCCAACCTGACTGGCATTCCATTGAAAGGTTAATTGCTTAGGCTTCGCGCTGGCGGATGACGCCTTCCTGCACCGTAGTGGCAACCAGAACGCCGTCACGGGTATAAAATTGTCCGCGCACAAATCCACGGGCGCCGGAAGCGGAGGTGCTTTCGACCACGTACAACAGCCAGTCATCCATGCGGAAAGGGCGGTGGAACCACATTGAGTGGTCAATTGTCGCCACCTGCATGCCCGGCTCCAGGAAGCCTACGCCATGAGGCTGCAACGCCGTCGGCAGGAAGTTAAAATCTGACGCGTAACCCAGCAAATATTGGTGGATGCGCTGATCGTCCGGCATGGTGCCGTTGGCGCGGAACCAAACGTAGCGGTGCGGCTCTTCCACGCTGCCCTTCAGTGGGTTGTGGAATTTGACCGGGCGCATTTCGATCGGCTTCTGGCCGATAAACTTTTCACGCACTTTATCCGGCAGCATGTGCGACAACTTTTGGGCAATGTCCGATTCGGACATCAGTCCTTCCGGCGGCGGCACATCCGGCATGGTGTTCTGATGTTCAAACCCTTCTTCCGGGCTTTGGAAAGAGGCGGTCATATAGAAAATCGGCTTGCCATGTTGAATGGCGCTGACGCGACGGGCGCTAAAACTGTTACCGTCGCGCAGGATTTCCACGTCGTAGATAATCGGCTTGCTGCTGTCGCCTGGACGCAGAAAATAGCTGTGAAACGAGTGTACGCTCCGCTCTGCCGGAACCGTCTGTTTGGCGGCATAAAGTGCCTGACCAACCACCTGACCGCCAAATACCTGACGTAGCCCCAGATCTTCGCTTTGGCCGCGGAACAACCCTTCTTCGATTTTCTCCAGATCCAGCAGATCAAGGAGGTTTTGCAGTGCCTGGCTCATAAAGTTACTACCCTTATAATAATCATTTTGCTCAGTGTGCGGAATATCACGGTAAGACGTCAATATATTGCGTTATGGCACAGAGAAAATTGGCTGAATACTGAACGTTATTAGGGGGGTAAGTGATTAATAGGCAGTGTTAAATGGATTTTTCAGTGTTTTGTGCTAACTTTAATGAATGGGGTGGTGGAAGCCACCAACGTGTTGATAATAAAAAAGGAGACCGATCCATGAAACTCTGGCAAATCGTAGGTGGAGCTGCAGCATTAACCCTCACTCTGGCTGGTTGTGCCCAGAAGAGTGGCAATGTGCCTACTCCAACGGCGGGAAGCGCGGCGATTGCACAAACGCAGATTCAGGGCCCGGCGGTGACTGGTTCGGTTAACATTCGCCAGCGCATTGCGCTGCCGCCGGATGCGATACTGACCGTCACGCTCTCTGATGCTTCACTGGCGGACGCTCCGTCTAAAGTGATCGCCCAGCGTGCGGTACGCACCGACGGCAAGCAGGCGCCGTTTAATTTTGTATTGCCGTTCAACCCGGCTGATATTCAGCCTAATGCGCGTATTATCCTGAGCGCGGCAATCACGGTTAATGGGCAGCTGATCTTTATTACCGACACAATCCAGGAAGTGGTGAACCGTAACGGCACCCGTGCCGACCTGCTGCTGGTTCCGGTGCAAGGCATACCGGTTCAGGCAACGCCAACGGCGATGCCGTAATCCGGTAGTCCTGAAGCAGTAAGCTATCAACAGCCTTTGCGCTCCGGCCAAAGGCTGTTTTTTTATCACCAGCGCCAGCCGTAAACCAACAGATCCACCGTGCTGTGGGCGCCAAAAACGATCCCTTCCCCAAGCAATGCCTGACGTTGGCGTTGGAAGTCCTCGCCCTGCTGCGAAATCTGCCCGTGCCGGTTAATCACCCGATGCCAGGGCAGGCTGCTGCCTTCCGGTAGGCGACGCAATACGCCGCCCACCTGACGTGCCGCACGTGGTGAACCGGCCAGACGCGCTACCTCACCGTAGGTCGTCACTTTGCCATAAGGAATGGCGGCCACGATGTGAAACACCCGCTGGCTGAATGAGGCGTCTTCTGATTCCATTTCTGTGTTCCTGCTGCGGCGAAATCCCAAGATCAAAGTGTGCCACAGCCGAGGTGGGTAAGAAAACAGCGGTTGGCCCCGGTTGGCTTGCTATTTGGCTGGTCATCACCGATAATGCCCACCGCTTCGCAGTACCAGAAGCCGTCAATGGGGGCCCTGTTGGTTCTCCCGCAACACTAACTTGTGAACTCGGTCAGATCCGGAAGGAAGCAGCCGCAGCAGGTGACGTGTGTGCCGGGATGTAGCTGGCAGGGCCTCCACCAATTTCAGTAACTGATTGATTTATCAGTTATTAATTGAGATTTAGTGCATTGATTTCGTAGGTGTCACACTTTTTGTGTATCACTTAGGATGCTAACTATGTCTCACCTCGTTCTCTCCCGTCATGGCATTTGGTACTACCGCCGAATTTACCTGACAGCTCGAAAACGTCGGGAAACCCGCGTATCACTCCGCACCCGTTCAAAGCGTGAAGCTTTGGAACGCGTTCAGCTCTACCTTGCTTCCCGTCCTTTCCCCCTCAGCGAGGGCATCCCGGCACACATGTCACCTGCTGCGACTGCACCACAACAACTCCAACAACCCAAAATCAATCTCAAGAATGAGCTGCAAGCCTATATAGCATCAAAGAAAGATGCGGTGGGGGAGCGTGAGTTGCTCACCATAGAGCGCTGCGTTAACGCCTATCTGGCGACTACAGTACAACCATTCAGCAAACGGTGTGCGGCTGATTATGTGGATACGTTAGAAGGTTCAGCATCAACTAGAAACCGATATATCAAGAAAAACGCAGGGTTCTTCCGGTGGCTTAACATGCGAACGGATGATGAGATTAAAAATCCATTTGAGGGGATGAATGTTAAAGATTCGACCGCGCCAATGGATAGGCGACCTGCCTACACGGCGTATGACCTGAAACAGTTACACAGTGCAATTCAGGATATGGTTGAGTGGCGGCGGTGGATCATTCTCATCTGTCGCTACTCTGGTATGAGGCAAAACGAGGCTTGCCAACTCTACAAAAACGACGTAATGCAGGTTAACGGTACGTGGTGTTTCCGCATCGATGATCTGAACGAGGGGCAGAGTCTGAAAACATCCAGTTCGAGGCGTTTCGTTCCTATCAGTTCGAAGCTGTTGGAGGCGGGGTTGCTGGCCTATGTTGAAAAACAGGAGATTCGATTGTTCCCTAAACTGTCACCCCACCTTGGTCTTTTTTCACATCAATTTAGTAAGTGGTTTGGAAGCTTCCGTAAGCCTCATGGATTGCCGGAGTTTCATAGCCTAAGGCATTACGCGGCCTCTAGGTTGAAGGAGCAAGGTGTGGCGGAGCAGTTTGCCAGTCAGCTTCTTGGACATAGCAACGGGACGATTACTTATAACCGCTATGGGAAAAATGTTGATGTAGGCCAGTTGGTAGAGTTGGTCGAGATGTTGTGACTCCATCTGTTTTACCATCAACAGATGACGTAATTACTATTGCTATAGGTATAAATTAGTCATATTATTTTTTTTGACGAAAAATATAAATTTTCAGGTTGGCGTTTCTATGAAATTATCTGATGGGATTTTGGTGTTATTAATAACCGCATGTTTTTATACTTTTGGATATTCATTTTATTTAGGGTATTACCAAGAAAAAGGAATACCGCATGAATTTATAAATATCGACGTGGCTATTATGCTGAAGTTTGGTTTCTTTTCATGTTTGATTTTTAGCATGGTTAGTATGTTGATAGATTTTTTAGTTAGAAAAGAGGATGAAAAAACTATCCTTTATGAAAAGGTAAAAAGATTCCTTACTAAAAACTTAATCTTCATAATAACTATTTTTATTTTTTCAATTAACGCATTTGCACGTGGTGACTGGTTTTCAATTATTCCTGCTTATATGGTTTTATGGATTTATTTACGTCAGGATATTGCTATAAGTTTTGGAGGTAAAGGTACTGATTGGAGAAAATGGATACCTAGTTTTAAACTTAAAGAGATTAATAGTACAGGGACGAGTATATTGGCAGGGAAATTAAAGATTCACTGGTATTATTACTACTTTAGTTGGTTTTTGGCTCTTGCTTTTTTACTATATAATATTGGTGGCTTAGTGTCACATGCAACTCGTGTTACATTGGTTTGTAATAAAGGTTTTGATGTTTTAGAAGTGTATGCGGACGCAGTGCTTGTGACAAAAGATTATAAGTCATTTAAATTTATGGATAAGAGTGATTGTGACTTCAGTATTCCACCAAAAGAAAAGAAGTAGATGGGGAGTAAAAAGGGAAGTGCACATATCATGGTGTTACTAAAAATTTATTTTTAAGTGTTTATATACAGCAAGGATAATATATGGACTCTAATTTAATTTCTGGCCTTGTTGGTGCCGTTATAGGTGGATTGTTCACTTTAGGTGGTACTCTTATTGAGGGGCATAGGCATAAGAGACAACAACAATCTGCTGCACTTGAGAAAAGAAAGCATGTCCTTGTTGGAGTGAAGGCTGAAATTACAACTCTCTTTGAGGTATATAAGGCGAGAGCTTATAATAATATAGAGGCTTATCAAGGTGGTCAGCCTTTTTATATGATTTTTCCAATAACACAAAACAACTTTATATTTTACGAGCAGAATGCTCTTGCAATATCGTGTGTTTCAGAAGCTACGTTAAGAGAGACAGTTCGGTTCTACGGTAGTGCTAAAAGTCTAGTGGATTCATATAAAATGAATAATGACCTATTAAATAAAATAGAGCAGGTCGCAACCGAGGCATCTGAAAGCAGCAGTGAGGTTTACAAAGCAAGGTGTTCCGGTTTGATAGCTATGGGCACAGAGGTAGGTGAAGGGTTAAAGAAAATTCATACAGAAACAATGGAACGTTATGATACTTGTTTAAGTCTGATTGAGGATGAATTAAGGGAAATTGCTGAAAAAGAAAAGTAATAGTTATTCATCATCAAACGTCTTTGTATTAGGGCAGGAGCGACCAGCGCTAACCGTAGTCGTTTCTGTCCTTTGACTATTCTCATAGATGCAGATTTTTCCCCCTCCAGCGCTCTCCTGTTCTTCTGACAATATCAAGGTGATTGAAGCTGTGGCTGGGAGACTAAAGGCCAGTAGAATGGCGTATAGTGCGTTTTTCATGGCATTACCTTTGATATCTTGTCCTATTCAATAAAATGTAGTGTAAATCCCCAGGGATAGCTATAGCGGTGCTTAGCTCTAAAATTGAAGTGATAATTATTACCATTTATGATTTTGAAATATCACAAAAGAAAAGAGTTCAAGGGTAAAAAGAAAAATTTTTATAAATCAGTGTATATATACTGTATAGATGATCAATTTTTAACATAATGACTGTTTTGCGCACCTTTGTTACACATTGGATATTGCAGTTATAACCCCTAGCCACCCTCTGGCAGGGTGTAGGCACCAAATTAACTATTAAAAGTTAAAGTTAGAATGGTTTTAATCGATAGAAAACTCCCTCTTTTGATCCAACAATCTCACTGAACAAGTTAGTCATAACTCCCCACCCAAAACACGCACCTTGTTCCTTTCAGACGTTTCAGTCACAAAACACACCAACAGTCAGCATGACCATTCTACATGAGAATCCATATCAACTAGGCGGCTAACATGCCGTTCATGGATGAGAATGAATGTCATTCATTAATGCACCAAAATGAGGCTAAAAATTAACAATAAATCGAATCATTCAAAAGGAGATAATTCTGCTTGGTAGGTATTCCGACATCATATTTCATGGATACTGATTAGGTAAGGGAAAAAGTAACATGTGGGGTGAAAAGGGCAACATTTCATAGTGACAAACCGATAGTTAATATGTAGTAATTAAGGTGGAATTTAGAGTGTATTTAAGAGAAGTTTGAACATGATTTTTATAAAAACTATATCTAGGAGCTAAAGCTATGGGCGTAAAAGATGTTACCTCTGATTTCGAATGCATTGATAATCATAAAGTTTATGCTTTTTTAGAAGGGCTAAAAAAGAACTTGAATCTATACTCTACTCTATGGTCAGAGTATAAAGAAGATGTCACTTATTGGATTGAGTCTTTGGATAAAGATAATTTTTTAGGATTGAGTTTGGAATGTAAAGAAGACAAGTATTTCGTGGTATCTTTATTCAATTCTGTGAAAATAAGAGTGGATTTCATAAATAAATTGTCAAGTTATGCAATAGTGTTCCGCACCTATAAATATTTATCTGAGGATGAAGAGTATGACGAGCCATTTTACAAGTTACTCAGTGATGGTGAAGGCTACTGGATAGGATTTACATCTGACTTTAGAGACGACGAAAGTTCTATAAATCATTTTTTAAGTGTACTGTATAACGAAATTCCAAAATTTAAGATTTGACCCAAAAGAGGAGAGAGGGTCTCATTGTTAATTATATACATATGTAAAGGGGAGGTGATCCATTGTGACCACCCCCACATATTTACGGGGTGACTACCCATGTATGCATGGGGGTGACTATATGGGTGTGTAGGGGGTGACTACCCATGTAACCACTAATCTATTATTAATCTATTACTATTAATCTAATAATTATTATATATGGTCAGTATGACCATGATTTTTATGCCTGCGGCATGGACACTATTTACAAAGGTTATTTTTTTATTGGCTGATAGAGGGTTAATAGTAAATCAGCCATAAACATGGTCTTTGGATATTCTTTATGCCCGTCCCGGTCATGCTATCTATCGGCATGGCAATATTGGTATTGATGTGCTTACCATTGGCATCATGCCGATGTATTTTATTGTGCGCTGCACTACGACTATGTAACAGGTTCAGCAGGCTAGCGCTTAACAGCTCAACCAGCTAACCTTAACACTCATAAACAATAATTCATTACATTCATTATTGATTCGTGTTTGATGTGCTCATGTGCCGCAGGCATAAATATCAGTGCACAGTGTGCACTAAAACCTATGGTCGGTACGACCATAAAACAAGATATTTTATTTTAATAATTATAAATTAATAGTTATTAGTAATTAATTATAAGTTAGTATAAATAAGATCTAAGTTAGTCTTGTAGGACCATATGGTCATAAACAGTACTTGACCATTTGGTCATAAACCAGATAAATCGGTACTCTATACCTAGAATTAATGTGTCTCCGGCATAGCGACGCCAGCCAACTCCTCAGCTTTTGCGCGGCGGGTGATTATTAAACTGCGAGAGTATCCGTCAGCGCTTTTATATCGACCTGTACGCCTCTGTAAGCGTTTTTTACTGTATTAGGTAGGTCGATGTATATCAACGAACTAAGAATCGCCTACCGTGGCTTATAGGAGCTTTTAGAGATATCGATAATTCACATTGAAATTCTAATAAATAAAAAATATAATAAAATTGGTTAATTATTTATTATAATATATTGACATTGTCACTTATACATGATATATTAACTTTAGGTAACAAGTAAACTAACTTTTATATATAGCCTGCCGGGGTTTCACTTCGGTGGGTCTTTCTACATCCAAAACAGGAGGAGTATGACAAATCGCAGAAAATTTAAAACCGCTCAGGATGTCGCTAACGCTATTTACAATGGAAGCCAGAATCTGCGGCGTTTAATTAATAAATTATCTCCAACGAGCGCAACATCCCCCGAATACAAAAATCTAATCCGTCTCGGGATTGCGCTGTTTAGGGTACAAGAAAGCGCACGACGATTAGAAGCGTTGAAAAATGGAGAGGGTGAATGAGTCAGGGTTTCAATATTAATCTCACTACGGGGCAGATAGACGCATTAGAGGCCATGGCAGATATGTCCGGCATGACAACTGATCAATTCGTTACTTATGTATTAAAAAAAGAAATATCCATTTTTATTGAGTGGCATAAAAAACGATTTAACAATTCAACTATTGAGGACTAATGACAACTGAAAATATCTACGAAAATAACTTTACAATACCTTACCCATCCGACTACTTACCTACCCGCCGCGATATCTTCTTGGGTGTGCTTAAAGATAAAATCCTAACTGTTGATGAGATGTTATCGCGGATTCCAACATATCCAGAATATGCTCATTCAGCTGCCTATAGAGCGATTGAGATTTATCAGAGTCAGTAAGAAGAAAACATAAAAAGAGGAAGGCGACTATGGACATTAAATTGGACAAAGCGACATTTGAAACATTAAAGGCGGATGCGGATTCTAACGGGATCGCAATAGGTACTTATATCCGCCACACTTTAAAAGAATTAGCAAATAACCTACGTATGAGGGACAATGACCGAGAAGAAAAACCAAGAGAAAAATCACCAGCATCACAGTTTTAACAGCTATAACCCAATTTATGCGATAAGCCATTTTTATGTTGACGGAAAAAAAGAGGACTTTAACCTACGAGATAAATCCGTTTACTCCTATTTATTGCATTGGCAGGTATACGGAAGAGATAAAGCAGCGCACCCCAGCCTAAAACGGATGGTTGATGATTTAGGTGTATCTAAAGGAACTTTGGAAAAATCCATAACCAATCTGGAAAAACTCGGGTTACTCCAAAAAATAAAAAACCTCGGATACTCTAACAGTTACATTGTGCTTCCTATTGATGATGTTTTATCCCTGACTACGGGAAGCCCGTCAGAGAGCCAATGGAAAGGCACCCGCCACGAGGCGACTCATCGCGCTACGCCAAATCTAGCCGTTCAAGCAGCGCCCGAACCCACAGAAATCCCAGGGAGCAGTCCTATTGAACCTGATTATTTTTCTGGATGGGATGACGGGGATATAGCGTTTTGAGGGGGTATTATGCTTATGCTTTATCTAAATTTTTTAGCAGTAATGTATCTTTGCTTTTCAATCCACAATATCAAATTTAAAATTAAAAAATAATTGGAGGTGTTATTTCTATTGGGCTATTCGGTCATTCAAATTCGAGTCAACTGGAAGATTACGCAATTTTTAATAATGTTAAAAAGAAGCGCAGGGCGATAGGTAAAAAAAACAACAGGGAAACTGTTACTCGCAGGGAGCCTAAACCCCGCTATAAACTATCCCCGGTGCTATCAGAAGAAGAAAGAGAAATTATTGCATCCATGGATGGTGTTGTGTTCAAACCGCGCCCTCGGTTGATTGGTATTGACCACCTACAACACCTCGAAAAATGGGAGAGCATCGGTTTTTATTCAGAACTCGAGTACAACGGTTGGTTGCAAATGAACAGATTGCAAAATGAGATGTACGAAGGTTATTGCGTGGACGTTTTGCACCAGAAATCGGGGGGGGAGGTTGGCAATGAGTAACCATGAGCTATTATCCAATCTCGAAACCATGTTCAGTGTTTTGTTGAGGAAGAAACTGGTGAAAAACGGAATCGCTATCCTCAACGGGTTGGAGGAAATAATCCTAGAACTCGAATATCTATACAAAATTTATGATGCAAATGATAAACCGTTTGAGAAACGAATGATTAAACTCTTAACCTCGATAGGTGAGTTTAGGTCAGCGGTAAAGTTGGTCAGAAGGTTATCGATTGAGTATCCTCAGGATTTAACACTGACAGGCGCAGCATTAAAGAAATTAGAAAATAATTACAAAGCAATTTAAAGGGGAATTAAAATGGAGAACATTGAAAGCAGCACTAAACTATTTGCATTTAAAAATACTAAAACTACACCAGATAAAATAAATAATCTATTTCAAGCTAAACTGCAAAAGTTCCAAGCTATTTACCTGACGAACCTCCAGCAACAGATCTCTATATTGGTAGGAAGGACGGCAATCTACCCCGAGCAGGTAGAGGGAGTGGTTAACACATATTGTGAAGCTAACGCTATATTGCTTGAAATATACGAGGATTTCGAAAAACACCAAGACATTATCGCCCCATCATTCCTTTCTGTCTCTGTGATGAAATATATGGAAAGTGCTGGCGAATTGGTCGAGTCATTATCACGTAAATAATTGCAAGTCAATATGTTTAATTGACAAAAACAATGAAAACTGTTAAAATAATATTAGAGGGGATAAATAATTTACCCTCTCGCGTTAAATAACGCCGCTGATGTTCTGACCAGTTCTGGGCGAGTGTTAAAACGTATAGTGTTGAATTTGTTACTGACGGATTTATCACTGAAAAATGAGTAAGACACCGTTATGTAGCGTAGGCGCTGCGCTCCGGGTGGAATATTGGCATTGACCACCCAACCTAATTCAAGCTTGTTTGTCTGATGACACATTCCAGATAGAGAGCACCTAGATTAGGGATTTTAGATAGAAGCCTGACAACTCGCTATTTATTATTCCCTTCCTAAATCAATAAACTCTCCTTGTTGATGCTTTTAGTTAATATATGCCCCCACGAGGGGGCTATATTTTTATTTGTATCCGCGAAACTTAATGAAAGTCACATTTAAAGTAAGAGTTAACAATGAGAAAATATATATAAATCAATAAATAAAAGTTAAAAGTGACTTTGAAAGTTATTCAAAAAGGATATGAAAAATGAAATCAATCGAAATTAAAAAGGCGAAAGATAATCGAATTGCAGTGACCCTGTTAGTCGATGATGTCGAACTCGCTAACGAATTATATCTAAAAGCAAAAGCTGAGAATATCGAAGCCTCTATGTCTGAGGATGTAGTAAAAATGCTGAATAAAGAAACCGAAGACAATTTTATGTCATCATTAAACAAAAAACTTAAAATTAAATAATCATCAGGGAGAACTATGACACTATTTTATAATAATACATCTGACCTATGTAAGGCCGATGTGATTTCATACGCAGCAGATAGCCTTCTGGCTGATATTAAGGTTGAATTGAATGTTCCAGCAACTCGCGATTTCCTCGCAGGCTCTATTCTGGACAAATCAACAGGTGCATTCGCTACCACTTCCAGTACATCAGCAAATATCATTGTCGTACTCGAGAAGGTGTTTTCTGGACAGGAGTTTGTTTGTGCTGCTCGTCCCTTCGGCGTGGTGCTAATTGATGCCGCGATGATCGCTGGAGCTACCGAAGACCTTAACGCCCTGAAAGCCGTGCTCTCTGCACAAGGTTTCTCGTTCGCTACCTGCGGCGTATACACATCGTAATATCCACCAACTATAATAATAAAGGAAAAAATTTATGAGTATTCTTAATCCTCAAAACGGCTACGTCTACGATTTATCAAGTGACATTTACAACGCAGTTCCAAAAGAGAACTTTGTCATTTCAAGTTTGAACCTGTTTACCCAGGAAAACCACGCAGTCAACCGTGTTGCAATTCAACGTCTAGTTTCAGACCAAACGCAAATGCTTCTTGAGAATAAACGTTCTGTGCATCCCGATTTTAATGCTGTGCGTCGTCCGTTTGGCGCGGCATATCTTTATGATATGAAGTATTTCTCCGCTATTAACAGCGTGGAGAGTCACGACGTTGAGCAATATGTCAGCCGCAAGTCTATGGCACGTCAGCAGGCGATTGGTGAGGTATTGAGTGACCTCGCAATTGAACAGGTGAAGGCATACGACCGTACCAAAGAAAAGTATCTCCAAGAAGCTATTCTCGGTGGAATGGCATACTCTGATTATGCAGACCAAGGCGACTTAAACTTTTATACCGAATTCGGTCAGAGCAAAACCACTACAACTCTTGATATTTCTGATACAGCGAATATCCCAGCACAACTTGATAATGTGTGGCGTGTAATCCGCCGGGCATCTTTGGAACAGGCAGGCAATCTACAATCTGTTGTGGTGCTATGTACTGGGGATATGGCGAACGCGCTACGTTATCACCCATCAATTACGCAGGCCATGCTTTATGTCTTGGGAAGCAACGACCCAAGCAACTTCTACACCCAATTTGCTGAGGCCCTACCGGGGTATACCACATGGAAATTCAAGGGGTTCTCATTTGTTGATGTCACTGGTGATGCAGCGTTAGAGGCTTATATCGGTGAGAATGGTGCGGTATTCATCCCGAAATTCGCTGAGTCCGCTGGAGTATATACGTTGCATACAGGTGTTGGTGTCAAGCACGCGACTCTGGGGCAAGAACTGGGTGAGACCCATCAATATGTCACGCAGGATGATAAGTGGGCATTCCCAACGGTTGCTTTTGAATCTTCAGTGTTGCCACTGGTGCAACTGCCGCAGGCTATTGTCTTCGCTACCGCAGCATAATTTATTGATGAAAGAATTGTCACGCGGTGACTTTCATAAAATGAAACCTGCGGAGCAGGAAAATAAGGGGCGTAACTGCTCCTTTCTTTTTAATGACTTTCGTTATATTTATCGATAGGGGTAATTATCATTATGAGATTTGTAATAGAAAAAAGTAATCACATTAAATTCATGAATCTGAGTTTAGATGAAGCATTAAATAAAAAGATTGTTAACTTGAATGCATTGTGCCGGGCTTTTGGGATAGCTCGTAGTACCGTTATTTCTCGGATGGAGCAAGGCATGGATTTGGCAACAGCCTTAACTATTGAAGACCAACGAGTGAAATAATAGGAGAATAAATGGCAGTAAAAGTGAATGCGGCAACGCTATATAATAAAATTGTATATACCACAGATGCCCAAAGTTTCAAAAAAGCCATGGCTGAGATGAAACGCCTAAGAGAGGGCATGGCTAAAGGAATGGGTAAAGGCTCGTTAGTTAATGCTCAAGCAGCAATTGCAGAAGCTAAAAAGATTACTAAAGCTGTTCAAGTAGAAGCCGCTAAACAACAGAAAGCTTACAAAATCACTATGCCCAAACAGTCAGGTTCTGGCCGTGGTACTGGCATGGTAGGTAATGCCACGTGGAACGCACAGGACAGCGCCACATATGCGAGGCAAACACAGCAAATGTACAACAGCCGTGCCGCAGCTGAGAAAGCGTTAGCCGCGCAGCAGGCCAAACAGGCACAGGCAGCAGCCAAGAAGCGTAAGGAAGCTCTGGACCGTGATTTAAAAGCAACTATGGCGATGCGAAAGGCTGCTTTCGACCTTAACCGCCTACAGGGGCAATCAGGGGCTGAAAGGTATAAAAACATTCAGGCTGCGAGGGATATCACTAAAGCCTACCGTGAAGGGCGAATTGAACTGGTCGAAATGAATGAGGCTATGCGTCAACTCAGGGCCAACTCGTCAGCAGCAGCCCGCAACGCTAGGAACATCTCCCGCAGACAGGGAACACCCCGCAAAGCAGGAAGCTCCAACTACTTATTAGGCTTGGGACTGGCCTCTACAGGTGCAGCTGTTGCGGTGGGTGCAGGGTACGCAAGCTACAGAAACCTTGATACTGCATCTACCAAAGCACATCAACTGAATGCTATCAAAAAGCAAACCGGTGCTGACCCTAACGCTGTACTCGCCATGGTTCAATGGGCTAGGCAGAACGGATTGGAAACCAATATTGAACGTGTTCAGGATGCACTGAAAGACACTGAAGAGAATGTAGGGGATTTCACCGCAAATGCTACCCGAAATAAAAAGGGTGAATGGATGGGGGGCGGAAGGTTAACGGAAGCTGCTAACCAGTTACAGCTGTCTAAGGCTGATATCCAAACGTTTGAAAATCGCCCGATGGAACTCATGAATATGTTGGTTAACCGTGGTAATCAGCTAGGGTTAACACAAACACAGGTGAAGCATCTACTTGAAAATAATGCCAATGATGGTATGTACTTCTACGACATGTTCAAAAATGACGGTAGGGGATTAACCGATACAATGGCGCAGCGCAATGCCGCTGGCTTGAGTTATCGCACGGGAGATATGGATTCTCTTGAGAGCATGTACAAGTTCAATCAGGCCCTACAACAGGGGGCGGAGAGTTTACAAAACCGTTTCGTTGTTGGGATGGCTAAGAGCATCACTGGTACGGAGGATTTAAACGAAGCATTCCGTGTTATGCGTCCACAGGTTGAACAGCTCGGTACTGCAATGGGAACCCTGTTTAATGCCATTATGAAACTGATCGACTGGCTCCCCACTACCAAAGTTAACGAGATACGGGACCAATTAAAAACTGGTGGTGTAACTATGGCTGATGGCTCTACAGTTCGGGCTGATGGTTCATGGAAGGATTGGATACCAGCTCAAGTTCAAGACCTCTTTGGATTTGGTGCTAATAGTTCTGCGGCAAGCACCATGTTTAATAAAGAAAATTTGGTTATGGGGACATTCGGAAGCGCGCAATATGCCAACCCAGCTCAACAGCTCGTTTTCAATCCAACACTGAACGTCACACCTAATATCAGTGTTACGCCAGATGGATACGGATTTAGTAACCTCATCGATGTAAAAGCTGATGCGGCTATTGCCCAGTATGAGAGGAACACCGTTTTGAATATGCAGGCCACAACTGGCAATAATTGGAATTGAAATGTAAATGGGGGCATAGTTATCTATCGCCCCCTAATTATTACCCCAAAATATCTTTTGCCAAACTTTCATATTTTAGCTCTGTAAGTTCCGAGTCTAAATAGTCATCACTTAACAGCTTTATGAAATACTTTTGCTCTGCTCGTGTTTTTACTATAAACTTATCACCATCTTCATTTGTTATTAGTTTCGTAGACAGATATTCATGTTTACCAGCGAATCTAATAATGTCGGCAACATCAACCTTTCCCAATACTGGCGAATGTTTTGATATTTTTGCAAGTTTCCTAGCGAAAGCAATTTCTTTAGATCTTTTTTCGATGTATTGACAGTCTTCTAAAATATCAATTTCTTTAATAAGCTCTATTGCAGCATTTGACGATTTAGTAATAACTTCATGGAACCGCATGCTGGTTTCTAAAGTTCTTATGTTTTTAACGTAAAACTCATCATCAATAAGTAATAGCTCAAACCCGAAATCAATTTTTAAGACATCAGATTTTATCTCTTCGAGGCCATCACGATATCCAAATAAATTCAATGCCTTAGGCGTTTGCTTGAGAATGGTTAGGTTATATTTGTGTTTATATAATGCAATCGAAGAGTTATTACCATACAAAACTATTGCCATTGCATGGATGTCAGAGAAGTCATCACTTACATTATAAAATTTCTGGTTGTCAGGTGGGGTTAACTTGGCTTGCTTGAGCCAATCAAATTCCTCTGGATGATCTTTTTCATCATAATCAAACAAATATAATGCATTTTTTCGTTCGTCAGCATTAGAAAGAAGAGGGGTTGATAACTCTTCATTTTCAATTACATCTTCTTTTAAACGTAGTATTATCCCTTCTTTTAATTTAGTAAGAGCATCATTTTTAACTTTAGACTCTAAGGTCTGGATCTGATTATCTTTTTTTACAAAGAAAAAAAGTTTAACACCAGAAAAATTATCAATAATATCTGAGATCTTCTTTTTTAGATTTTCAACATCTGCCATGTGCTTTCCTCACAATACAAAATCTTTCGTCAAAAAAACGGTAATTTACTACATCACCAACAGCTAGCTTATCCACTGAGATCACGATTGCATCTTTTTGCTGATTCACACTTGCATGTGAGTATTTTACCCGATAAAGCTTGTAATTGAATAGAGATAGAGTTGGGTTTGCATAATATTTGTCCGTTTTAATTATGATTAGTCCGATAACTATTATCAATGCAAAGTAAGCAGCATTTTTTTGTGCATCGTCAAAAGTAAAACCCAGAAAGGGCGCTATGTAAGTAGATAAAAATGTTAATTGCTCATAGTCCTCACTTTGACAACTTTCTATCTTAAATGTGTCTAACGAGCTGAAGCTAGCATGATTTTTAAATCTATAGAAAAAAATTATACCAATTAATATAAACACAAAAGATACAATTGAAACTATATTGGATTTAATAATAACTTTAAGTATCTTAGCTGTAGTGTACGTGCTGTCTAACGTTGGGATGTTCACACTTAAGATTATGATAAATACAAAAAGAAGCGACATCGAAAGAATGTATAAGCCTATCTTGTCTATCGTTCCTGAAAGGTTCATTTTTCCTCCCCTTATCCTCGCAACATTATAGCAAATGGTGAGTCAATGCTCATATGCTTCGCTCATTATACTGTATTTATATACAGCTATCTATTGGATAATTTTGACGATGTGAGATGGTTTGAAAGCTTGGCTGGTATCAGTTGCATGGAAAGATGATGAAAGTTTAGGCTATCAGTTCGTAAAATTTCCCTCTCTTAAAGGTCACGCTACCTCGCAGATTTCACGTAGCGTTACCAACGTTGATTTCCCTCCCTACAGGTGTCACAATAATGGTGTGACACCTATGTGCAGTGCATTGAATCAAAAGGGTTTTTATCTTTCAGCGCAAGCTGGCAGGGCCTCCACCAATTTCAGCGCCGAATCATTCTTTCACTACTCTCTCGTATTTACTATCGCCCCAAAAATCTCGCTGTAGGAAAACTGCCGGCGCCGATTGCTCGCCAGCAATTCACCTCAGTGCTTCACCAGCGTAGCGAAATAGTACGCCAGCGGGATAGCCAACAGGTAAAGCCCGACCGGGACTTCACGCCATTTGCCGGCAATCACCTTGATGATGATATAAAACAGCAGCCCACCTGCGATACCGGTGCCGAAACTGTTGGCAATCAGCGTGATCATCACCATCATCAGCACCGGCAGGCCGTCGGTAAAGTTGGCCAAATCGACTTTACGCAATCCACTGAACATATTTAGGCCGATCAGGATCAATGCCGGTGCGGTAGCCTCTTTCGGGATCATCAGGGCAATGGGGGTAAACAGCAGCATCAGCAAGAACATGATGGCTGCCGCCAGCGCCGTTAATCCAGTCTTGCCACCGGCTTCGGCAGCGGCTGACGATTCGATCAGCGCCGTGGCGGCTGGAATGCCGACCCACGGCCCGAGAGCCGCTGCGATCGAGTCCACCATAAACGGCCGGTTGATGTGCGGCATGTTGCCGTGCTCGTCCAGTAATCCGGCTTCACCGCCGACGGCGAGCGTGGTGCCCATGGTGGAGAAAAACTCCGAGGCGAAAAAGACAAACAGGTAAGGCAGGAAGGCGATATTCAATGCACCAATCATATCGACGTGGCCGAGCACTGGGGCCAATGAGTGTGGCATTGCCATCAGACTGGCTGGAAGGTGCGTGACGCCGAATGGAATACCCACCAGCGTCGCGACCAGGATCGCCCACAAAATCGCGCCCGGGATGCGTCGAGCCTGCAGGCCAATGGCCAGAAACAGACCGCACAGGGCGATCAACGCACCGGGTGCCGTGAAGTCACCCAGCATCAGCGCATTGGATTTGGCATTGGCCAGTACCAGCCCGGCGTTACGGAACCCCAGCACCGCAACAAATAATCCGATAGATGCGGTCAGCCCCAGCTTGATGGACTGCGGTACCGAGCGGGTAACCACCTCGCGCAGCCCAAGACGAGTCAGGGCAAAAAACAAAATGCCGGACCAGCAGGCGATACCCAGCCCAATCTGCCAACCTATGCCTTCGCTGCCCGCCAACGTCACGCCGACCAACACCGAACCGCCGATCCCTGGGCCAACGATAAACGGCAGATTACCGTAAAACGCCATAAGCAAGCTGCCGATCACAAACACCAGAATGGTGCCGGTGGTCACCGCGCCCTTATCCATGCCGCCGATGGCCAGCAATCCGGGGATTACCACCAACAAATAGGCCGCAGCCAGAAAACCGGTGATACCGGCCAGGCATTCGGTTTTGACATTGCTTTGCCGCGCATGCAGTTGAAAACGCCGTTGCAGCCAGCCCCCTGGTGTTGGAGCATTTACTGAATTCTCAGCCATATAGACAATCTCCGTTGCTACCCGTCGTATTTCAAGCCGCAGCGTTGTTGGCAACACTCACTTACCCCAGTAACTTACTTGAGTAAGCGCCTGAGGATGAGTGAGCGTGCCTGTCTAGCTGCAACTAGAAATCCATAGGGTATATATTGTTATTATGATTATTTTTACGCCGGGGTTTCCCAGCAGGCGATCAGTGGTTCGACAATTTGGCGCGTGGTGCCGTCGGTCAGGCCGAGATCGGTCAGGTGCGGCCCGGCGTTACACGCCAGACAGGTGCCCTCGATTGCCTTGAAAACCCGGTAGGGCGGTTCCCAATCGGCGATTTGTGCGCTCAGATCGCGCAGTTTTTTAAATTGTTGTGCCAATTCCGCGGCAGGCAAATCTGAAAGCATGCCGGCAATCGGCATCGCCACCTGAGCCAGAATTTCCCCGTTTTGACTTAGGGCCATGCCGCCACCGCAGGCGATCAGGGCATTGGCCGCCAGCGCCATATCGGTTGCGTCACGGCCAAGAACCACCAGGTTATGCGAGTCGTGTGAGTAGCTGGTGGCGATGGCACCGCGCAGTTCCCCCCAGCCTTCCAACAGTGCCAGTTGCGGGGTGGCCTGGTGGCGACCATGGCGATGTTTCACCCAGATCAGGCTAAAGCCATCCGGTATCTGCACTTCGCCGTCGCGAACCTCGACGGTGGTTTCGTTCCACTGGGTAAAACGCGCGCCTTTAATGTGGCGCAGGGTGGCTTTACCGTGGCGGATCGCCGGGACTTTCAATATGAAATCTGCGGGAGTCAGTGGCGGGAGCCGCAGCGTATCGCGCGGCACCGTCACTTTCGGGTTTGCACTGAGCGGTGTCAGCATTTTTCCGTTCTGCGCCAGCAGCTTTCCTGCGACGTAGACCTGCCGCGCACTCAGTTGAGTGAGCGAATCAAAGACCACCAGATCGGCAATGCGGCCCGCGGCAATCAAGCCCAGATCGTTGCGTTGCAGGCGAATAGCGGCGTTAAGCGTCGCCATCCTCAATACGTCGGTTCCCGACATCCCCTGTTCGATCAGCATATTGAGTAACGCCACAATGCCGCCTTTTTGCAGCAGCATATCCGGCGGCACATCGTCGGTGCAGACGGTGACCTGCGAGGACAGGTGTGGCAACGTTTTTAGTGCCGCAACGATCTCGGGTAGCAGGTAAGGGTGAGATCCTCTGATCTCCAGCGTCAGTCCGGCGCGTAGTTTCTCCAGCGCGTCGGTTCCGGAGGTCAGCTCATGGTCGGACGTCACGCCCGCGGCCAGATAGGCCTGAAGCTGAGCGCCGCTCAGCCCACGTGCGTGACCTTCGATCAACTTGCCGCTGTTCAGCCCGGCGTTGAGGATCTCCAGCATGCGTTCGCTGCCGTTCAGTACGCCGTGCATGTCCATCACTTCGGCAACCCCGCCGACTTCCGGCCAGGCCAACATGGTTTCCATTTCATGACCGCCGAAATCAGCGCCGGACATTTCCAAACCTGGAGTGGAAGGGACGCTTGACGGTGCCGCACAGATCACCCTGAGCGGGAGACCACGGCTGGCGTCGACCGCGTAACGCACACCCTCAACGCCGAGCACGTTGGCCAGTTCGTGTGGATCCCAGAAAATGGTAGTGGTGCCTTGGGCAACGACGATTTCGGCGTATTTTTCCGGCGGCAGGTGCGAGCTTTCAACGTGTACGTGGGTGTCGATCAGGCCGGGGCTCAGATATGCGCCGGCCAAGTCTTGCGTTTGAAGGGCTTCGGTCATAGTGCCACAGGGATGAACGCTGGCAATCAGTGCGCCGACGATGCCGACATCAGCGCTACGGATTTCACCGGTGGCCATATCAACCAGCGCAGCGTTCATCAGCAGCAAATCAAAAGGAAGTTGGCCTAATGCGGCCTTCACCGCGCGTTGGCGTTCGCCCGCGCTGGTGTAATGAGTGGTCATGGTAATTACCCGGCATGATGACAGGGTTGTTACTCTAGGGGGGCGGGCAGGCTTTGCACAGATGATTTAATTTATTGCCTGATAAGAAACGTTTATGCTGTCGCAAACGTTTACTTGGTTGGCGAATGGAAACCTGACATGTCTGAACCCTGGCGCCGCTTGCCCGCGCTGTCTCTGAAGCAGATTCAATATTTCGTTACTCTGGCGCGGCTACGGCATTTTACCGATACCGCGAACCGTTTGGCGATCAGCCAACCGGCACTAAGTAGCGCGCTGCGACAGATAGAGTTGGTGCTGGGTGGAAAATTGGTGAATCGCACGGCTTCCGCGGTGACGTTGACCGAACAGGGGGCTGCAATTTTGCCGCATGCCGAGCGGCTGCTGAATGTGGCGCAGGCGTCCTTTGACGATATGCAGCGCATTATGTTGGCGGGGGGCGACGGGACCTTGCGCATCGGGTTGGTACCTTCGGTCAGCAGGCTGTTGTTTCCGGCCGTGCCACAGTTGCTGGCTGCGAACTTTCCACGGCTGAGGGTAGAATTTCACGATCAAACTAATGATTCTCTGCTGCTGCAATTAGAGAACGGCATGATTGATTTTGGTATTGGGGCGCTCGATAGTTCCGTGCCGGAGTCGTTGGAGATATATCCGCTGCAGGAAGATCCCTTTGTGGTGGTTATGCGCCGTGATGACCCTTTGGCTGAATCACATCATCTGCCGTGGCGGCAATTAGCCCGGCGTGATATTGCGGTTTTTTCCAAGGGGAATATCAGCCGGCTGGTACTGGCATTGGCAGAAAGCCACCGTCTGAATTTAATCGCACGCTACCAGGTCGATTTTCTGGAGACGTTATACGGATTGGTACGTTCGGAATTAGCGGTCGCTATTTTACCTCAGCTTTACACCACCCATTTGAAAGACGATGAATTAACCGTGGTTCAACTGCAGCAACCGATGCTTAGCCGTACCGTGGCATTAATGCGCAGTGCACACAGAAATCACCCGGCATTAATTGAGGATTGTTTCCAATTGTTATTACAGGATTTTCAACGGCGGATGAAAGTGCAGTAAGTCAATGAGATAAATACGAGAATTTGCCTGACATTGAGGCCGATAGTCTATCGGCTCAACGCATCTCGAGCCTTGATTAACGTACGAACTTCCAAACGGCCGTTGGGATTTTATCGTAGAGCTTATTCATGGTGAGCTCAGCCAGACGGTGGTCAGCTGCAGAGTAAAACAGCTCCAATTCGTCATCCGAAAGCTCATACTTATTTTTTTCAATAACGCGTTCAAGGGTGTCAATAGTGGTGCATTTACGTAAACGCATCAGATAATCAGTTTTAGTCATGATAACCTTTGGTGTTATAAACCGTAGAATAGAATAATTTAGGGATAATTATCCCCTAAGATTTCATTGTCGTACAGATGCCCTCTCCTGAGAACATTCTGAATAATCGCGCCTTGGTTTTTTGCCAGCGACGCAGATCGGAATCATTGATACCGTAACTGCTGAACAGCGTGTAGGTATCATCGAGATATTCCTCGACTAACTCCGATAAATCACTTTCGTCCATGTATTTAATTTTATAACTCATCACAAACGAAGCAATATGTTCAATCAACTCATTAAGCTGGAGGTTGACGGAAGACGTTGGGTCGTTCACCCAGCCGTGGTGGCTGTCACCCAGCGTGGCTATGCCTTCATCATACAAATTTTCGCACAAGAATTTCAGCTGAGCAATATCGTGCCTTTTAGGCGAATACTCATCCATATCATCCCCTCCGTAAGTCTTAATTTCGGTGTTGATAACACTCTGTGAGTAAGCTGATTTACATCATGGACAGAGGTAGCTTAATGACGGTGATAAAATAAACTTCCTATATAATGAATATAAATCATTTCTCCACGTCTGGCCTGCTGTTATTACGTAAACTTACAATTCATCTGCAGTAGATGGACGGGAGTTATCAATGATGTCAAAGCACAAGCTCGATTCAGTCACGCTAAAAAACACGCTTTCGTTGATGTATTCCTCGGCGTTGATATCCAGACAGGCGTTGAAAATTGTCCATTTATAGCGGTAACTCATTGAATACTCGTGGTCGCTCAATTTATGAATATCAAGTATTTCTAATGAACCTTCACTATACCGTGCGCTTTCTGAATAAAAACTCAAGCCGCTGGTCAATGCCGGCACCAACTCTGACATTCTATCGTTAATCACTTTCTTTAGTTTTTTAACAGAAAGTGCTTCTATCATTGTGCTGTAGCTAAGAGTTACCTGCATTTAATGCCTGACCGTATAGCGATCCTATCTATTAATCTTACTCCTTTTTCATCCATACGTCGGTAAACTTTTCGTTAACCAGATGCTTTTTTACAGTAACTCAACGTTGTTTACCGGTTAATAACCCTGACGTTTCTCAGTATATCCCTGAAAGAGTTCCGCTGCTGTTCCAAAAATGGCGCAGGTCAACGTTGGTATCACTTTATTGTTACGTTCGGTTGCATTAATCACCGAGAGGGTGCTTGAGTCACAGAAGTGATTGTGATGTTATATTGTAACAATCAATTCTCTCTCGTTTGGCCATGAAACTGACATCCACACCACAAGATGGCGATCTGCCGTCATTGAACTCGCTGTTCACCGCTTCCGCAGGCCTGCGCTGCGGTATTGCCGCTTTGCTGCTCGGCTTACTCTGGTTGGGCATCCATTGGGCGGTAGCGCTGCCATGATAACGTTACAAAAAGCCGTCATCGGCTATGGCGGAACGCCGTTGTTTCCCCCACTTAGCGGGCATTTCGCCGTGGGATCGCTGACCGCCGTGGTTGGCGTTAACGGCGCAGGTAAGTCTACGTTGCTGAAAACACTGGCTGGGCTTTTACCGCTGCAGGGCGGGAACTTACGTTTTAGCGGCAACAAATTACCGCGTATGGCGTATTTACCCCAACAGGCGGAACTGGATCGCCTGTTTCCGATCCTGGTGAGCGATCTGGTGGCGATGGGGAGCTGGCCGACCAGTGGGATGTTCGGTGGGTTGAATAAGCACGCGAAGCGGCAGATTAGCGAGGCGCTGGACAGGGTAAACATGACCGCTATGGCGCGCACTCCCGTCGGCGAGTTATCCGGTGGCCAACTTCAGCGGGTGTTGTTTGCCCGATTATTGGTGCAACAGGCACCGCTTATTTTATTGGATGAACCCTTTACCGGCATCGATAGTTCCACCGTTCAGTTATTGCTTCAGGTGATCGCAGGTTTGCATCAGCAACGAAAAACGGTAATTGCCGTATTGCACGATATGTCGATGGTGGCGAATCACTTCCCACAGGCGCTGTTGCTGACCCCAGAGTGTTGCCACTGGGGTAAAGCCGACAGCGTGTTGGAACATATTCCTGCGTTAAATATTGCCAGCGCTCCGCTGTGCAGCAGAGGAGGGCGCAGTGATGTTGCTTGAGACATTAATTGATCCCTTTGCTTCCTTCGGTTTTATGCGGCGTGCACTGGTGGCCTGTTTTGCCTTGTCGATCAGCGCCGCGCCTTTGGGCGTTTTTTTACTGCTACGGCGCATGAGCCTGGTGGGTGATGCACTGTCGCATGCGGTGCTGCCGGGTGCGGCGATAGGGTATTTGATTTCCGGTATGTCTCTGGTGGCGATGGGCGTGGGGGGATTTATCGCCGGGCTCGCCGTGGCCATGCTGTCCGGGCTTGTCAGTCGTCGAACGCCGTTGAAAGAGGATGCTAGTTTTGCCGGTTTCTATCTGGGATCCCTGGCGCTGGGAGTCACACTTGTCTCCTTGCGTGGCTCTAGTGTCGATTTGCTGCACGTGCTGTTCGGCTCGATCCTTGCTGTGGATACGCACGCCATTTTCATGGTCGGGGCGATAGCCAGTTTTTCACTTTTGTCGCTGGCGGCGCTGTATCGCGCACTGGTGATTGAGTCTTTCGACGCGACCTTTTTACGCGTTAGCGCCCCGCGCTGGTTAGCACTAATCCACGGGTTATTTTTAGCGCTGGTCGTGATCAATTTGGTGGCCGGTTTCCAAATCCTCGGCACCTTGATGTCGGTAGGGCTAATGATGCTGCCTGCCGCCAGCGCACGTTTTTGGGCCCGTAATCTGCCACATACGTTGGCGGTGGCGATGGGCATCGGCATGCTATCGAGTTTGATCGGCCTGGAGTGGTCGTATTATGCCTCGTTGCCTGCCGGCCCGGCTATTGTGCTCAGTGCCAGCGTGATCTTTTTTGGGTCGATTCTGTTTGGGACGCGTGGGGGGATCTTTTCCCTGGCGCGCCGTTGAGAAGTGTCATGTGCAAGGAGAAAGTATGAAACGTTTACCTATTACGCTGGCAGTCGCTGCTCTGCTGTCCAGCCCGTTGGCGATGGCGAAAACCGTAGATGCCGTTGCCAGTTTTTCCATCCTGGGCGATATCGTCAAGCAGGTAGGGGGGGAGCACGTTAAGGTCACCACCTTGGTGGGGCCGGATGGCGATCCGCACAGCTTTGAGCCTTCACCTAAGGACAGCAAGGTGCTGTCACAGGCCGACGTGGTGTTCGTCAGTGGTTTAGGCCTGGAAGGTTGGATCGATCGGCTGGTTAGCGCCTCGGGGTATAAAGGGCAGGTCATCACCGCATCGCAGGGAATAAATTCGCGCCAGATGGAAGACGATGGCAAAGAGATCACCGATCCTCATGCCTGGAACAGCATGAAAAATGGTGTGCAGTACGCCACAAACGTGATGAACGCGCTGATTGCCGCCGATCCTGAAGACGCCAATTATTTCCGCCAGCGCGGCGCAGAGTATATCCAACAGTTGCAGAAGCTGGATTTGTGGGCCAAAACGCAGTTTGCCGCAGTACCACAGCAAAAGCGTAAGGTGCTGACCAGCCACGATGCTTTTGGCTACTTTGGGCAAGAATATGGCGTCACCTTCCTTGCCCCGGTCGGTTTCTCTACCGAAGCAGAGGCCAGCGCCAGCGACGTGGCCGGTTTGATCAAGCAGATCAAACAGGAAAAGGTGACCGCCTACTTTATTGAAAACCAGACCGACCCGCGACTGGTGAAGCAGATTGCTGCGGCGACCGGGGCAAAAGCCGGTGGTGAGCTGTATCCTGAGGCGTTATCCCAACCGCAGGGGCCGGCAGCGAACTACGTGCAGGCATTTAAACACAATGTTGATACCTTACTGAGCAGTATGAAATAAACCCTCATGTCCCCGTTATGATGGCGGGGACACTGATGACACTTCGGCTTTCTCCATAAAAAAAGCCCCGTTGAGCAGCAACGGGGCTTTGCGACAGATGACACTACGGAAGTTAACGCTTTTTCTTACGTCCCTGTACCGCTTTAAAACGCGGGTTGGTTTTACAGATCACATAGATGCGACCTTTGCGGCGCACGACTTTGCAATCCGGATGGCGATTCTTCGCCGAACGCAATGAACTCAAAACCTGCATGTTGATTCCCTTTTACTTCTTGCCAAGAAAACGGCCAAAACGCTGCTGGAAACGTGCAGTGCTGCCCTCTTTGGAGAACTCCTTCTGCTTGCCGGTGTAGTACGGATGCGAAGCGGAAGAGACGTCGATAGTGACATACGGCCAGTTTTCACCGTCCAACTCAATGGTGCGATCGGTGTGAATGGTCGATCCCACCTTAAAGTAGGCATTGGCACTCAGGTCGTGGAATACCACGGTACGATAATTTGGATGGATACCTGCTTTCATGATGCACCCTCATGTAATGTTATACTATAACAATAATTATGCGCTGCACGGCAGAGCGGATCAAGTACAAAATGCATCCGCAGCTAAATTAATGAGAGTGATTTTCATTAAGCAGATGAAGCAAAAGAAAAAGGCCGCATAAGCGGCCTTTTTTCAGGAGGGAAACAGCACTGAGTTATCAGTGATGTTCGACCGGATGGCTGTGTTCTATGTCTTCAGACTTCTTGCCGAAGCGGCGGCGAACCACCACGAAGAACACCGGAACAAAGAACAGGGCCAGCACGGTGGCGGTAATCATCCCGCCCATAACGCCGGTACCTACCGCGTTCTGTGCGCCGGAGCCTGCACCGTTACTGATAACCAACGGCAGTACCCCGAGGATGAAGGCCAGTGAGGTCATCAGGATTGGACGCAGACGCATACGTACCGCATCGAGCGTCGCTTCGATCAAACCCTTGCCCTCTTTCTCCATCAGATCCTTGGCGAATTCCACTATCAGGATGGCGTTCTTCGCCGACAGACCTATGGTGGTCAACAGCCCCACCTGGAAGTAAACGTCGTTGTTCATGCCGCGCATGGTTGCTGCCAGCAGAGCACCGATAACCCCTAGCGGCAGTACCAGCATGACCGAGAACGGAATCGACCAGCTTTCATACAGCGCTGCCAGACACAGGAATACGACCAGAATCGAAATGGCGTACAGCGCAGGCGCCTGGTTACCGGACAGACGTTCCTGATAGGACATACCGGTCCAATCGTAACCAATACCGCTCGGCAGTTTGGACGCCAGCTCTTCCATCATGTTCATCGCCTCACCGGTACTCTTACCCGGTGCAGCTTGTCCAAGAATTTCCATGGATGGCAGGCCGTTATAACGTTCCAGACGCGGAGAACCGTATTCCCATTTCGCCGTAGAGAACGCGGAGAAAGGAACCATCTGGCCGGTGCCGCCACGAACAAACCATTTATTGATATCTTCTGGCAGCATACGGAATGGCGCATCAGCCTGAACGTAGACCTTCTTCACACGACCGCGGTCGATGAAGTCGTTAACGTAGGTGCCACCCAGCGCGGTAGTCAGCGTACTGTTGATGGTGGTGATGCTCACGCCCAGCGCCTTGGCTTTCTCCTGATCGATGATCAGTTTGAACTGTGGCGTATCTTCCAGGCCGTTAGGACGCATGCCCACCAGCAGGTCCGGATGTTTGGCAGCCATGCCCAACAACTGGTTACGCGCTTCGGTCAGTTTTTCATGGCCTAAGCCACCCTGATCGATCAGTTCAAAGTCGAAACCTGTCGCAGTACCGAGTTCGATAATCGCCGGCAGGTTGAACGGGAATACCAGGCCTTCTTTAATCTGAGAGAACGCACCCATCGCGCGGCCGGCAATCGCAGGCACTTTATTGTGCTCACCGGAACGTTCGGACCAGTCTTTCAGGCTGACGAATGACAGACCGTTGTTCTGGCCGTTACCGTTGAAGCCGAAGCCCGCTACGGTAAACACCGAGACCACGTTGTCCTTTTCCTTGGTCATGAAGTAGTCGGTGACTTCTTCCAGTACTTTAGCGGTACGCGCTTCAGTCGCACCCGCCGGTAGCTGAACCATGGTTAACAGGATGCCCTGGTCTTCTTCCGGCAGGAACGAGGACGGCAGGCGCAGGAACAACAGGCCCATGCCAACGACGATCAGCAGGTAGATCACCAGATAACGCCCGGTACTGCGCAGAATATTGGCTACGCTGTCGGTGTAGTGGTTGGTGCTCTTTTCGAACATGCGGTTAAACCAGCCGAAGAAGCCTGTTTTAATCCCATGATCGCCTTTCGGAACCGGTTTGAGCATGGTGGCGCAAAGTGCCGGTGTCAGGATCATCGCTACCAGAACCGACAGGGCCATCGCGGAAACGATGGTGATCGAGAACTGACGATAGATGGCACCGGTAGAACCGCCGAAGAACGCCATTGGTACGAATACCGCTGACAGCACCATGGCGATACCGACCAACGCACCCTGGATTTGGCCCATCGATTTGCGGGTGGCTTCTTTCGGCGACAGTCCCTCTTCGGACATTACACGCTCGACGTTTTCCACCACCACGATGGCGTCATCCACCAACAGGCCTATCGCCAGCACCATACCGAACATCGTTAGGGTGTTGATCGAGAAGCCGAACGCCGCCAGGATCGCAAAGGTCCCCAGCAATACTACCGGTACCGCGATGGTTGGGATCAACGTCGCACGGAAGTTCTGCAGGAACAGGTACATGACCAGGAACACCAGCAAGATCGCTTCCATCAGCGTTTTTACTACTTCGTTGATGGAGATTTTAACGAACGGCGTGGTGTCGTACGGGTAAACCACTTTCATCCCCTGCGGGAAGAAGGGTTCCATTTTGGTCAGTGCATCTTTTACGCCTTTAGCGGTGTTCAGGGCGTTGGCGCCGGTGGCGAGTTTGATCCCCAAACCTGCTGCCGGTTTACCGTTATAGCGTGCGGTTACCGCGTAGCTTTCTGCACCGCGTTCAATGTGCGCAACATCACTCAGGCGAACCTGAGAACCATCACTATTCACCTTCAGCAGAATTTTACCGAACTCTTCAGGAGAGGTCAGGCGAGTCTGCGCGATGATCGAGGCGTTCAGCTGTTGCCCCGGTACCGGTGGCATACCGCCCAGCTGCCCTGCGGCGATCTGGTTGTTTTGCTCGGTAATGGATGAGGTGACATCCGAAGTGGTCAACTGGAAATTATTCAGTTTGTTCGGATCCAGCCAGATACGCATGGCGTACTGGGCACCGAACAGTTGCACTTCACCCACGCCGGATGAACGGCTGATAGGATCTTTGATGTTGGAAGCTACGTAGTCCGCAATGTCATCCTGGGTCATGTTCGGATCGTCGGAAACGAAACCGGCCACCATCAGGAAGCTGCTGCTGGATTTTTCTACTTTCAGGCCCTGCTGCTGCACTTCTTGTGGCAGTAACGGGGTGGCCAACGACAGTTTGTTCTGGACCTGAACCTGCGCAATGTCAGGGTCGGTACCGGATTCAAACGTCAATGTAATGGTGACGCTACCAGAGGAATCGCTGGTGGAAGACATGTACATCAGATTATCGATACCGTTCATGTTCTGTTCGATAATCTGAGTGACGGTATCTTGCACCGTTTTGGCATCCGCGCCTGGATAGTTTGCGGAAATACTGACCGCCGGTGGTGCAATAGTTGGATACTGCGCAATCGGCAGTTTCATTATTGACAACACACCCGCCAACATGATGATGATGGCGATTACCCAGGCGAAAATCGGGCGATCTATAAAGAACTTAGCCATGTCTTACCGGCTCCTTTTTATGACTTCTGCGCTTCAGACTGCGGCTGCTTTTGCGCCTGAGTGTCAACTTCCTGCACTTTTACCTGAGCGCCCGGACGGACTTTCATCAAGCCGGTGACAATCACGCGGTCGCCGGCTTTCAAACCGTCGGTAACCAGCCATTTGTCGCCGATAGCCTGATCGGCCTTCAGCGTACGCAATTCAACTTTGTCGTCAGCACCTACCACCAGTGCAGTAGCATCGCCACGTGGGTTACGCGTCACACCCTGCTGCGGTACCAGCAATGCGTCGCTGCGCACACCTTCGTCCAGACGGGCGCGAACGAACATGCCCGGCAACAGCGTATCGTTCGGGTTAGGGAACACCGCACGAATGGTGATGGAACCGGTGGTTTCATCAACGGTGACGTCAGAGAATTCCAGCGTGCCTTCCTGAGCGTATTGCGCGCCGTTTTCCAGCAGCAGTTTCACTTTGGCTTTGCCGTTCTCTTGCTTCAGCGCACCGCTTGCCAGTTCTTGTTTCAGACGCAGGAAGTCGTTGCTCGACTGAGTCACGTCGACGTACATCGGATCAAGCTGCTGCACGGTAGACAGAGCAGTGGCTTGGCCGTTAGTGACCAGTGCCCCTTCGGTCACGGCAGATTTGCCGATACGGCCGGAGATTGGTGAAGTCACCTTGGTGTAAGCCAGGTTGATGCGCGCGGTTTCCACAGCGGCTTTGGCAGCCACAACAGCGGCTTCCGCCTGCTGCAGGTTGGAGACTGCGGTGTCGTAATCTTGCTTACTGATGTAACTGGTACCCAGCAATGGTTTGTAGCGGTTAACCGTCACGCGTGCGATAGACGCGCTGGCTTGGGCTTTCGCCAAATCGCCTTTAGCGCTGTCATAGGCTGCCTGATAGGTAGCAGGATCGATTTGATACAGGGAAGTACCTGCCTTGATATCGCTGCCTTCTACGAAGTTACGTTTCAGGATAATGCCGCTAACCTGAGGGCGAACTTCGGCGATACGATACGCAGCGGTACGACCAGGAAGATCGGTGGTGATGTTGAGAGGTTCTGCCTTCAATGTCACTACACCCACTTCGGGAGCCGGTGCCTGGGCGCCTTGCTGTTGGGTTTCTTTATCGTTACATCCTGTTAGCACTAAGCTGCCTGAAAGCATCAGAACTGCCGCCAGAGGCGTTAACCCTCTGTTTTTGTTCATAGAAAAACCTCAAGTGTCCGATTTCAAAATGATCAATGGATCACAAGCTTTAAAACCCATTGCTGCGTTAATTATTAGTGCGTGCTATGGTACATACATACACGAATGTATGTAAATCTCACTTCCCCGAAAAAACAACGCCATGGCACGAAAAACCAAACAGCAAGCGCAAGAAACTCGACAGCACATTCTTGACGCTGCGGTGCGAGAATTCTCTGAACGTGGCGTTTCTGCAACGTCCCTCACCGATATAGCCACCGCTGCTGGGGTGACGCGTGGCGCAATTTACTGGCACTTCAAGAATAAGGTAGACCTGTTTAACGAAGTTTGGGAGTTATCAGAGTCGAAAATAGGCGATCTCGAACTAGAGTATCAGGCAAAGTACCCTGAGAATCCACTGCGTATTTTACGCGAAATTCTAATTTATATTCTGACGGCTACGGTAGATGACGCACGCAGGCGTGCCCTGATGGAGATCGTTTTCCATAAGTGTGAATTTGTCGGTGAGATGCTCCCGTTGCAAGATGCCCGTAAAGTCCTCTATCTGGAAGGTTACGACCGTATTGAGTCCGTGCTGCGCAACAGTATGCGCCACGGCCAACTGCCGGCTGATTTACATACCCGCCGCGCTTCTATCATTCTGCGCGCCTACATTACCGGCCTGATGGAAAACTGGCTTTTTATGCCGGAAAGTTTTGATCTGAAAGCCGAGGCGGCGGTGTTGATCGACTCATTTATCGAAATGGCCCAATTCAGCCCCACCTTGCGAATAAAACCGGAGGAGGGGGAGCTGGTGGCACAGCCGTTGAGTGCAGAACATCATCATTTATAGGAGAAATACCATGTCATCCGTTGTCTTGATCGCCAATGGCGCCGCTTATGGTCACGAATCGCTGTTTAACGCGCTGCGTCTGGCGATTGCGCTGAAAGAGCAGCAGACCGATCTCAACCTGAAACTGTTTTTGATGTCCGATGCGGTGGTCGCGGGCATTGCCGGGCAGCAGCCGCATGAAGGCTATCACCTGCAGCAAATGCTGGAAATTCTTACCGCACAGCAGGTGCCGGTGAAATTGTGTAAAACCTGTGCCGATGCGCGCGGAGTCAGTCGGCTGCCGCTGGCAGACGGGGTGGAAATCGGAACGCTGGTGGAACTGGCACAGTGGACGTTGGCGGCGGAGAAAGTATTGACCTTCTAAGCCCGCGACATTTGTACATCACCCGCAACGCTTTTCTTATTCTTTGGCTCTCTGCGATCGTGATAATCTTTAGGCTTCTTTATTGATTCGAAGCCAAATCATGCATCGCAGGTTAGCCAAACGCCTTTTTCTGCCGCTCGTGTCGTTGTTCGGTGTGGAGTTCTCCCGCGCCTTCGCCCTGTTTTTGTTGATCGCTTTCTGTGCGGTTTGCCAACCTGCAGCCTATGCGGCACTCAATGGCGATGTGCCGTCACGCAGTGAAATACAAAGCCAGCTTGATGCGCTGAATAAGCAAAAGACGCTGACGCCGGTCAATAAACTCACGCAGCAAGACCTTACCCGAACCCTAGAACTGCTGGATGCCATCGATCGCACCAGGCAGGATGGCGCGCAGCTTAAGCAACAGCTGCAGCTGGCACCGGGCAAATTGCGCCAGGTCACCGACGATCTGGCGGCGCTCAAAACGCCGGTCGACAGTGCGGCCGCCCGGGCCGAACTGCTGCAGCTTTCCCTGCGCCAATTGGAAACCCGGCTTTACCAGACGCTCGATGACCTACAGACGGCGCAGGAAAACCTGTCCACCTATAACAGCCAGCTGGTTTCGCTACAGACTCAACCGGAACGGGTGCAGAGCAGCATGTATACCGCGTCTCAGCGGCTGCAGGAAATTCGTAACCAGATCAACGATCAGACGCCGGGACAAAACTCGTTGCGTGACAGCCAACTGGTGATGCTGGCCACCGAGCAAACGCTACTCAACGCGCAGATAGATCTGCAACGCAAAAGTCTGGAAGCCAACACTACCCTGCAAGATTTGCTGCAGAAGCAGCGCGATTATACGACCGGGCATATCGATGCGCTCGACCACAACGTGCAACTGTTGCAAGAAGTGGTCAACAGCAAGCGCCTGACGCTGTCGGAAAAAACCGCCAAAGAGGCGCAGAATCCGGAAGACGCTACGGATATCCAGCACGACCAGTTGGTCAGCAAAGAGCTGGACGTTAACCGCCAGCTCAGCCAGCGGCTGATTGCCGCCACGGAAGAGAGCAACGTACTGTTCCAGCAGAATATTCGGGTGAAGAACTGGCTGGATCGCGGCCTGCAGGCGGAGCGTAATCTCAAAGAGCAGATCCAGGTGCTGAAAGGCAGTCTGGTGCTGTCGCGCATTCTGTATCAGCAGCAACAAAGCCTGCCGCAGGGCACGTTGGTGGCGGATATGGGCACGCGTATTGCCGATCTGCGCCTGGAACAGTTTGATATCAACCAGCAGCGCGACGACCTGTTCAAGGGTGACGATTACATCAACAAACTGGTCGCCGACAGCAAAGAAAAAGCCAGCGCCGACGTGCTGGATGCTCTGAATGAAATCGTCGATATGCGCCGTGAGCTGTTGGATCAGTTAAACAAACAGCTCAGTAATCAGTTGGCACAATCGATCAGCCTGCAGATCAACCAACAGCAGTTAACCAGCGTTAACAGTTCGCTGCGCGATACCCTGACTCAGCAGATTTTCTGGGTAAACAGCAACAAACCGGTCGATCTTGCGTGGCTGAAAGCTTTGCCAGGGGCGGTTAGAGATCAACTGGCTGCGCTCGATTTCAAAGTCGACTTCGGCAAAATATTGCAGGGCGGACTGAATTCACTGGTCATGCTGATCCCGCTGCTGTTGCTGATCGGCCTGTTGCGCTGGCGTTACAAGCTGATAGACACCCATTTGCAGAAACTGGCCAATGACGTGGGGCAGTTAAAGCGTGATAGCCAGATGCACACCCCCAGGGCCATTGTGTTGACTCTGCTGAAGGTTCTGCCCGGTTCGGCATTGCTGTTGGGAGTGGGGTTCTGGTGTTACCGTGCAGAAATCGGTCTCAGTGACTTTCTCTGGGCGTTGTCGCAACAGTTGGCGCTGTTCTGGCTGATATTCGGCTTTACCTACCGCACGCTGGCACCTGGCGGCATCTGCGAACGGCATTTCAACTTCGCCTCTGAGCTTTGTGCGCATTATCGTCGTCAGACGGTACGCCTCGGACTGGCGCTGCTACCGCTGATCTTCTGGTCGGTGCTGGGCGAGAAAGCGCCACTGCGGCTGGTGGAAGACGTTATCGGTCAGGTGGTGGTGATGTTGACCTTGGCACTGCTGGCGGTGCTGGTGTTTCCGTTGTGCCGCGACAGCTGGCGTGAAAAGGGCTCGCACGCGGTAAGGCTGATCATTGTCACCGCCATTGCCGCTACGCCGCTGATCCTGTTGGGGCTGATGTTCGCCGGCTATTTCTATACCACGTTGCGGTTAGCCGGCCGCTGGATCGACAGCCTGTATCTGTTCTTCCTGTGGAATATCGTCTATCTGACCGCCATTCGCGGGCTGAGCGTCGCGGCGCGCCGTCTGGCTTATCGCCGCGCGATAGCTCGCCGTCAGAGCCTGGCGAAGGAGAAAGAGGGGGCTGAAGGGGTTGAACCGGTTGAGGAGCCGCCTTTGGCGCTCGATCAGATCAACCAGCAGTCGCTGCGTCTGACCACCATGGTGCTGTTTATTATCTTCGCCAGCGCCCTGTATGGCATTTGGTCAGATTTGGTGACGGTCATTTCGTACCTGGACAGCATTACGCTGTGGCATTACACCACCACTGTCGCTGGCAGCAGCGTGGCGCAGGCGGTGACGCTGGGCAACATGATGGTGGCGATAGCGGCGGTGATTGTCGCTTACGTGATGACACGCAACCTGCCCGGTCTGCTGGAAGTGGTGGTGCTGTCGCGGCTGCAGCTGCGGCAGGGGACGTCTTACGCCGTCACCACCATACTCACCTACCTGATTACCACTGTGGGTGCAGTAACCGCGCTGGGGTCGCTGGGTGTCTCCTGGGATAAATTGCAGTGGTTGGCCGCCGGTTTGACCGTCGGGTTGGGGTTCGGGCTGCAGGAGATTTTCGCTAACTTTGTGTCCGGCCTGATCATTCTGTTCGAACGGCCGATTCGTATTGGCGATACCATTACTATTGGCACTTTCTCTGGTTCGGTCAGCAAAATCCGCATTCGCGCTACCACCATCACTGACTTTGACCGCAAAGAGGTGATCATTCCGAATAAGGCATTTGTGACCGAACGGCTGATCAACTGGTCGCTGTCAGACACCATCACCCGCGTTTTAATCAAGGTAGGGGTGGCCTACGGCTCCGATTTGGATAAGGTGAAAGCGGTGCTGCTCAAGGCGGCGCATGATAACCCACGCGTGATGAGCGATCCGGAGCCGCAGGTGTTCTTCCTGAATTTCGGTGCCAGCACGCTGGATCATGAACTGCGCCTTTACGTGCGTGAGCTACGCGACCGCAGCTATACCGTTGACGAACTGAATCGCTCTATCGAACGCCTGTGTCGCGAAAACGACATCAACATTGCTTTCAACCAACTCGAGGTCTATTTGCACAATCAGCAGGGCAACGAGGTGCAGGAAGTAAAACGGACGCTATCGTCGGATAAGGACGGCTCATCGGTAGGGGAGTAGAACGAGGATCCTGGGTTCAGCGCAGGCTGAACCCTTTTCACTGCCCGACAGGCAGATATGGGGAGGTAACGCCGTTGCGCTGCAGCTTTTCCTGGTAGTCCCGTTTGACAATATCCAGCGCCGCCAGCGCGGTGGCGGGATCGATCTCATTGCATTCCAGCAGGTAAATCAGATCTACCGCCAGTTGCAATTCTGGTGAGGCATTTTCTAGAGACATAAAACCCACGTTTTAATTGAGATGAATGATACTTCGTTCGGCTGAGTATAGTGAACAAGCCCGATTGGGGGGAATAATCATTAAAATATTGTGATAAATCTTCAAAAACCGTTTTCTTTACGTTCAATACTGCGCTCAATGCGCGTCAGCGCTTGACGGCAACGCGTCAGTCGGCCTTCTAACGCAGCCAGCTCATGTTGAAGCTTTTGCTGTGCCGCCAGCGTCGTCTGCCTTCCCAGCAGGCTTTCCCTATCCTGAATCATTGCAATGATCCGACGTTCATAATCCTGATGTTCGGCCAGCTTGTGATACAGATCGACCGCTGCCACCTCTTTGGGCTGATTCTTACGGCGCAGCGTCTGGGTTGCCAGCTCGCGTTGCAGGGCGGTGAGCTGTGCCAGCAACTTTTCAGCCAGAAAGGCCACCTGAGTGGTGCGATTGTCGTTGGCCGCCGTCTGCAACTGGGCGAAGTTCTTTTGCACTTCGGCCAGATAATCGCGCAGCCGTGTACCGCGGTTAGAAAACAGCGCAGTATCGAAGCGTGCCTGAGGGATAGGCGCGTCGCCGCGGGGCGTGATCTCGCTGGCCAATACCTTGATTTGTTGTTCTAACGCTTCTAAAAGACGCTGGGTGCTCACGTCGGCTCCATTGTGGGGATAGTGGGCTCAGCTTGCCCGCGATCGCGTCGTGAAACAAGCGCCGTGCATAATTCCGCCCGTTGCGGCTGGTGGCACGGGGGAAGGCGGTGATAAAGTAACGCCAGACAGGTTGATGGACAAGGGCTCGCATGACGCGTTGGTTATTGATTATCCTCGGTTGGTTAGCGGTGGTGTTGGCGACGTTGGGCGTGGTATTACCACTGCTGCCGACGACGCCGTTTCTGCTGTTGGCCGCCTGGTGCTTCGCCCGTTCGTCACCACGCTTCCACAGTTGGCTTTTGTACCGCTCCTGGTTCGGGCCTTATCTGCGCCATTGGCAGCAGCATCGCGCCTTACCGCCAGGGGCTAAATGGAAGGCGGTGGTGGTGATTGTGCTGACATTCGCACTTTCGTTGTGGTTAGTGAAAATCTGGTGGGTGCGTGGAGTGCTGTTGCTGATGCTGGCTATTTTGCTGACCTTCATGTTGCGCTTGCCGGTTGTTGACTTATCGCAACAAAAACAGCGCTGATTGTGGCTTATGATATCCAATAGCTTTCAGGCTGCGTTTTGAAAGATGCAGGGGAGAGTTGCATTTGTCCGTCAGTTTGCATAGATTTGGGCGTTTTCGTGCGCGGGTGGCCTCCCATTCCCTGTTTATGCCGGGATCGGGTTCCAGACGATCGGCGCGCAAGTCATCAGGCAGTTTTATCAGGCAATAATTATGACCGCTACTGCACAGCAGCTTCAGTTTATTAAAGACAGTATCAAAACCATTCCGGATTACCCTAAGCCGGGCATACTGTTCCGTGATGTCACCAGCCTGCTGGAAAACCCGCTGGCTTATGCCGCCAGCATCGAATTGCTGGTTGAGCGCTTTCGCGAAGCGGGCGTGACCAAAGTGGTTGGCACCGAAGCGCGTGGTTTCCTGTTTGGCGCACCGGTCGCATTGGCGCTGGGCGTAGGTTTTGTTCCGGTGCGTAAACCGGGCAAGCTGCCGCGCGCGACGCTCAGCGAAAGCTATGAGCTGGAATACGGTACTGACCAACTGGAAATACACACCGATGCCATCAGTGCCGGTGATAAAGTGCTGGTGGTGGACGATCTGCTGGCAACCGGTGGCACCATCGAAGCCACCGCAAAACTGATCCGCCGTCTGGGCGGTGAGGTTAAAGACGCCGCTTTCATTATCAACCTGCCGGATCTCGGCGGTGAAGCGCGTTTGAACTCTTTGGGTATTGAATGCTACTGCCTGGTCAACTTCGCCGGCCACTGATCTGCATTACCACAACGGCCTCGCGGATCGCCGCGGGGCTGTGTTAGCATGACCCTCCAGATTACTCGACTTTTCCGGTATTAATGAGCTATCAGGTTCTTGCCCGTAAGTGGCGCCCTCAAACGTTTGCAGATGTTGTCGGACAGGAACATGTCCTGACTGCGCTGGCTAACGGCCTCTCGCTGGGGCGGATTCATCACGCCTATCTGTTCTCGGGCACGCGCGGCGTGGGTAAAACCACCATTGCGCGCTTGCTGGCCAAAGGCCTGAACTGTGAAACCGGCATCACCGCCACGCCGTGCGGTCAATGCGACAACTGCCGCGAGATTGAGCAGGGGCGCTTTGTTGATCTGATCGAGATCGACGCCGCGTCCAGAACCAAGGTGGAAGATACCCGCGATCTGCTGGATAACGTCCAGTACGCACCCGCCCGCGGCCGCTTCAAGGTTTACCTGATTGACGAAGTGCACATGCTCTCGCGTCACAGCTTCAATGCGCTGTTGAAAACGCTGGAAGAGCCGCCTTCTCACGTCAAATTCCTGCTGGCGACGACCGATCCGCAAAAGTTGCCGGTCACTATCCTGTCGCGCTGCCTGCAATTCCATCTTAAGGCTCTGGATGTCGAGCAGATCCGCAACCAGTTGGAAACGGTTCTGCAGGCAGAACAAATCACCAGCGACCAGCGCGCGCTGCAGCTGATAGCACGTGCTGCCGACGGCAGTATGCGTGACGCGTTGAGCCTTACCGACCAGGCTATCGCGATGGGGCAAGGGCAGGTGACCACCACCACCGTCAGCCAAATGCTCGGTACGTTGGACGACGAACAGCCGCTGGCAATCCTCGAGGCTTTGGTCAGCGCAGATGGCGAAAAGGTGATGGCGCAGGTCGCGCAAGCCGCTTCACGCGGTGTTGACTGGGAAAACCTGCTGATCGAAACGCTGGCCTTGCTGCATCGGATTGCGATGGTACAACTGTTGCCATCGGTACTGGACAATCATTACGCCGCCATTGAACAGCGGCTGCGTGAGCTGGCGCGTACTTTGCCGCCGACGGACGTACAGCTTTATTACCAAACCCTGCTGGTCGGCCGTAAAGAGCTGGCCTTTGCCCCGGATCGCCGTATGGGGGTTGAGATGACCCTGCTGCGTGCGCTGGCATTTCACCCGAAAGCGGTGATCCCTGAGCCGGTGGCGATGGTGCAAACCGCACCGGCGCAGATGGCGCAACCGCAGGCTCAGCAGGTGGCTCAACCACCACAGTTTCAGGACGCGCCACCGCCGTTAGGCCAGGTTGCGCCACAGAATAATCAGCAGGCTAATTTACCGGATGCCACCGCGCAATTATTAAAGGCGCGCACCCAGCTGTTGCGGCAGGGAGCATCCACACCAAAAAAGAGTGAACCGGCGGCGCCAGGAAAAGCGCGGCCGGCAAACTCAGCACTGGAGCGGTTGGCTTCCGTGACTGAGCGCAGCCAGCAGCGCCAGGCGGAAAAACTTGTTCAGCAAAAACCGGCCAAGCCGGAAGCTTATCGCTGGCGTGCACAGACCGAGCCAGAGGCCGAGCCGGAACCGCTGGCGACGCCAAAAGCGCTGCGCACGGCTCTTGAGCATGAAAAAACGCCCGAACTGTCAGCCAAGCTGGTGGTGGAGTCGCTGGAACGCGATGCCTGGGCGGCAGAAATCGATAAGCTGAAAATTCCAAAACTGGTGCAGCAACTGGCGTTGAACGCGGTTAAAGAAGTGCTGGAACCAGGTAAAATTTGTCTCCATCTGCGGTCGTCGCAGCGCCATCTGAACTCGCCTTCGGCGCAGAAGGTGTTGACCGATGCACTCACCGAGCTGTACGGCAGTCCGGTTGAACTGACCGTGGTGGAAGACGATAATCCGGCGGAGCGGACTCCGCTGGAGTGGCGCCAAGCCATTTATGAAGAAAAACTGGCGCAGGCGCGCCAGTCGATCGTTGCGGATACCAATATCCAAACGCTGCGCCGGTTCTTCGACGCAGACCTGGATGAAGAGAGTATTCGCCCCATTTAAACGCCGCGTAAAGTGCGCGGCCCTAGCGACGAGAGACGACTATGTTTGGTAAAGGCGGTCTGGGCAACCTGATGAAGCAAGCCCAGCAAATGCAAGAAAAAATGCAGCAGATGCAGGAAGAAGTCGCCAAATTGGAAGTGACTGGCGAATCTGGCGCCGGTCTGGTGAAAGTCACCATCAACGGTGCGCACAACTGCCGTCGAGTGGAGATCGATCAGAGTCTGATGGAAGACGACAAAGACATGCTGGAAGATCTGATCGCCGCTGCGATTAACGATGCTGCGCGCCGTATCGACGAAACCCAGAAAGAGAAGATGGCGTCTGTATCCAGCGGCATGCAACTGCCACCTGGCTTTAAGATGCCGTTCTAATGCAGACCAGCCCGCTCCTTGAAACACTGATGGAGGCGTTGCGCTGCCTGCCGGGCGTTGGCCCGAAGTCGGCGCAGCGTATGGCGTTCCAGCTGTTGCAGCGCGATCGCAGCGGTGGGATGCGTCTGGCGCAGGCGCTGACCCGCGCCATGTCAGAGATTGGCCACTGTGCCGATTGCCGTACGTTCACCGAGCAGGACGTTTGCACCATCTGCGCCAATCCGCGCCGTCAGCAAAACGGTCAGATCTGCGTGGTGGAAAGTCCGGCGGATATTCACGCCATCGAGCAGACCGGCCAGTTTGCCGGACGTTACTTTGTGCTGATGGGCCATCTGTCGCCGATGGACGGCATTGGGCCCGGTGATATCGGTCTGGATCGGCTGGAGCAACGGCTGGAAAAAGAAAACATCACCGAAGTGATCCTGGCCACCAACCCGACGGTGGAAGGTGAGGCAACCGCCAACTATATCGCCGAGATGTGCGGCCAGTATGGCGTGGTCGCCAGCCGCATAGCCCACGGCGTGCCGGTGGGCGGTGAACTGGAAATGGTCGACGGCACCACGTTGTCGCATTCATTGGCCGGTCGTCACGTTATCAAGTTTTGATGTTTTCCTCTGATGGGGCTATTTGGCCCCGTCAGCTATCTGCAAAAATTTCCCGCCAGCCGCTTGAAAAACAACGCCCTTGTCCCCACTTAATCCTCATTGTTCGCTTTTGGTAGCTATTGTCTTTGAGGTAATCAATGAGTATGAAAGGTCAAGAAACCCGTGGTTTCCAGTCTGAAGTAAAACAACTGCTTCATTTGATGATTCATTCGCTGTACTCCAATAAAGAAATTTTCCTGCGCGAGCTGATCTCCAACGCCTCGGATGCCGCCGACAAGCTGCGTTTCCGCGCACTGTCGACGCCTGAGCTGTATGAAGGTGACGGCGAGCTGCGTGTGCGCCTTTCCTTCGATAAAGAACAGCGCACGTTGACCATTGCCGACAACGGTATTGGCATGAGCCGTGAGGAAGTGATTGAAAACCTGGGTACCATCGCCAAGTCAGGTACCAAAGCCTTCCTGGAATCCATCGGTTCCGATCAGGCCAAAGACAGCCAGCTGATTGGTCAGTTCGGCGTGGGTTTCTACTCCGCGTTCATCGTGGCGGATAAAGTCACCGTGCGCACTCGTGCCGCGGGCGCTCCGGCCGATCAAGGCGTGTTCTGGGAATCTGTCGGCGAAGGCGATTACACCATTGCCGATATCAGCAAAGAAGATCGCGGTACCGAAATTACCCTGCATCTGCGCGAAGGCGAAGATGAGTATCTCGATGCCTGGCGTCTGCGTTCCGTGATCGGCAAATACTCCGACCACATTGCACTGCCGGTTGAGATTGAAAGCAAAAACGAAGAAGACGGTACCGTCACCTGGGAAAAAATCAACAAGGCGCAAGCCCTGTGGACCCGCAGCAAGGCTGACGTGACCGACGAAGAATACAAAGAGTTCTATAAGCACATCGCGCACGACTTTACCGATCCGCTGAGCTGGAGCCACAACCGGGTGGAAGGCAAGCAGGAATACACCAGCCTGCTGTACATTCCTGCCCAGGCGCCATGGGACATGTGGAACCGCGATCACAAGCACGGGCTGAAGCTGTACGTGCAGCGCGTGTTCATCATGGACGACGCTGAACAGTTCATGCCGAACTACCTGCGTTTCGTGCGTGGCCTGATAGATTCCAACGATCTGCCGCTGAACGTTTCGCGTGAGATCCTGCAAGACAGCCGTGTGACCCAGAACCTGCGCGGTGCGCTGACCAAGCGTGTGTTGCAGATGCTGGAGAAACTGGCTAAAGACGATGCGGAAGGCTACCAGAAGTTCTGGCAGCAGTTTGGTCTGGTGTTGAAAGAGGGCCCGGCGGAAGATGGTGGCAACAAAGAAGCCATTGCCAAGCTGCTGCGCTTTGCTTCCACCCACAATGACAGCTCGGCGCAAACCGTCTCGCTGGAAGAGTACGTGGGCCGCATGGCAGAAGGGCAGGAGAAGATTTATTACATCACCGCCGACAGCTATGCCGCCGCCAAGAGCAGCCCGCACCTGGAACTGTTCCGCAAGAAAGGCATCGAAGTGCTGCTGCTTTCTGACCGCATCGACGAATGGATGATGAGCTACCTGACCGAGTTCGACGGCAAGCCGTTCCAATCCGTCAGCAAGGCAGATGACGCGTTGGACAAGCTGGCAGACGAAACCGAAGAGCAGAAGGCCGCCGAGAAGCAGCTGGAGCCCTTTGTTGACCGTGTGAAAACCCTGCTGGGCGATCGCGTGAAGGACGTGCGTCTGACGCACCGTCTGACCGACACGCCGGCTATCGTTATCACCGATGCCGACGAAATGAGCACCCAGATGGCGAAGCTGTTTGCCGCTGCGGGCCAGGAAGCGCCGGCGGTGAAGTACATTTTCGAACTGAATCCGGAGCATGCGTTGGTCAAACGCGCATCCGATGTGGGCGATAACGAACAATTCGCCGAATGGATTGATCTGTTATTGGATCAGGCACTGCTGGCTGAACGCGGCACCCTGGAGGATCCAAATCAGTTTATCCGTCGTATGAATAAACTGTTGTCCGCATAATTCCGAGTATATACGCCCAAAATCCGCGAATTTTGGGCGTATTTTTTTGTTTTTCCTGCCGATTTTCCGCGCTTTATTCTCTGTTTCCTCCCTTTGGCGCCGCAATCGATTTCCTCGCGTACCTTGAGCCAGCCCCCCCTGAAATGGTATGGTTGAGCGTTTTCGCAATTTTATAAAAACTACATAGCAAGGGGATTTACGCAATGCGTATCATTCTGCTGGGCGCTCCGGGCGCTGGTAAAGGTACTCAGGCTCAATTCATCATGGAGAAATACGGTATTCCGCAAATCTCCACGGGTGATATGTTGCGCGCAGCCGTGAAGGCCGGCAGTGAATTGGGCAAGCAGGCGAAAGAAATCATGGACGCCGGCAAGCTGGTGACCGATGAGTTGGTCATTGCACTGGTTAAAGAACGCATCACCCAGGAAGATTGCCGTAAAGGTTTTCTGCTGGACGGTTTCCCGCGCACCATTCCACAGGCTGACGCGATGAAAGAAGCCGGCATCAATGTGGATTACGTGCTGGAATTTGACGTACCGGACGAGCTGATTATCGATCGCATCGTTGGTCGTCGCGTACATGCCCCTTCTGGCCGCGTGTACCACATTAAATTCAATCCACCGAAGGTGGAAGGTAAAGACGACGCGACCGGTGAAGAACTGACAACTCGTAAAGACGATCAGGAAGAAACCGTACGTAAACGTCTGGTGGAATACCATCAGATGACTGCACCGCTGATTTCCTACTACAGCAAAGAAGCTGCTGCAGGTAACACCCAATACCGTAAAATCGACGGCACCCGCAAAGTGACCGAAGTGAGCGCCGAACTGGCGAACATCCTCGGCTAATCGGTTTTTCATTGCTGTGCATAGCGCCAGGCCTCATCCGCCTGGCGTTTTTTTTATTATTTACCCGCCGAATTGTGATCGCCGTGGCTTGTTGCGCCTGTGCCCTTTAATCCACCGAGAGAAATGGCGTATAACTCCCCCATCTTAATCCCCGGGGACAATCCGCATGCTCAGACCAACCCATTTGCTGGCAGAATCCACCGCGCGCCAGATCGTGCAGCGGGCGATGAGCATCATCAGCCATTCTGTCAATGTGATGGACAGCAACGGCGTCATCATCGCTTCCGGCAACCCCTCACGCCTGTTTCAGCGTCATGAAGGCGCTGTTCTGGCGCTGACCGAAAACCGGGTGGTGGAAATCGATGCGGTGACTGCCGCGCACCTCAAGGGAGTGCGGCCCGGCATCAATTTGCCCTTCAGTTTTCACAGCCAACAGGTAGGGGTGATCGGTATTTCCGGTGAACCCGGGCAGGTACGTGCTTATGCCGAACTGGTGAAAATGGCGGCCGAAATGATGGTGGAGCAGGCGGCGTTGCTGGATCAACATCAGTGGGAAAAACGCTACCGCGAGGAACTGGCCAATCAGTTGCTGCAACCGCAGCCGGCATCAGGCTCGCTGGAGGCTATGGCTGCCTACCTGGGGTTAGATCTGCAACAGCCACGGATTGTCTGGATCGCCGAATTACAGGACACACAGCCGCACCTGCTGCGTGAATTGCTGACGGAGCTGGAGCAGACTCAGCGCGAAGCGCTGATCGCCATCACCGGGTTCAACGAAATGATCCTGCTGCGTCCTGCCAGTCTGGTGCAGGGGGAGTGGAATGTGAAGCAGGAGCGCAAACAGGCGCAGCAGTTGCAGAGCCAGCTTCAGTCGCGTTTCAACCTGCGGTTGATTGTCGGTGGTTTCTTTAGCGGCGAAGCGGGGTTGCACCGTTCAAGCCTGACGGCTCGCGCCACCCAGGCGATGGCGAAACGCTTGAAGTTACGGCACAAGACGCTGTTTTACCAAGATTATCCGCTACCGTCACTGCTGTGCGATCTGGGTGAAGACTGGCGGGCTCAAGAGCTTTCCCGCCCCTGGCAGGTTTTGGGCGAACAGGATGAAAAAGGGGTATTACGCAGCACGCTGAGGCACTATTTTTCGCGGAATTGTGATCAGACGCAGACCGCCGCCGAGCTTCATATTCACGTCAATACCTTGCGCTATCGCCTGCAGCGTATTGAAGCCATTACTGAATTAAAAATCAATCAGTTAACGGACGCCTTGCAGCTGTATATCGGCATGCTGATGCACGGCTGAGTTGTGTAAAACCACAACTTTCCGCTGTGTGCGCGCGCATGTTTTTGTGGCTTTCTCTCACGCCAATGTCCGGCGCTCAGGATATGTTTTCCCCACACCAACAACGGGGAAAACAATAATGACAACGGTATCCACGCTTGGGGCGCTGGTGGCATTGGTCGTCGCTATCGTTCTGATTTTACGCAAGGTCCCGCCTGCCTACGGCATGATTGCCGGTGCGCTGGCGGGCGGATTATGCGGCGGCGCCGATCTGGTGCAGACCGTGACGCTGATGATCACCGGTGCGCAGGGCATTACCAATGCCGTGATGCGCATTTTGGCGGCGGGGGTGCTGGCCGGGGTGTTGATCGAGTCCGGCGCGGCGCACACCATCGCTGAAACCATCGTCCGCAAAGTCGGGGAAACCCGTGCGCTGTTAGCGCTTGCGGTAGCTACACTGATCCTGACGGCAGTGGGCGTATTTATCGACGTTGCGGTGATCACCGTGGCGCCTATTGCCCTTTCCATCGCTCAGAAGGCCGGGATCTCGCGTGCGGCGATCCTGCTGGCGATGATCGGCGGCGGCAAGGCCGGTAACGTGATGTCACCAAACCCCAACACCATTGCCGCAGCCGACAACTTCAACGTGCCGCTGACCTCGGTGATGATGGCCGGTATCGTGCCAGGATTGTGCGGATTAATCGTGGCCTATCTGCTGGCCCGCCGTTTGAGTGATAAGGGCGATAAGGTGATGGCGGAAGAGCTGACGCAGCAAGCCGAAGGCATTCGTCCGGGCTTTGCGGCGGCGATCAGCGCACCCTTGGTTGCCATTGTTCTGCTGTCGCTGCGGCCGATCGCCGGTATTGCCATCGATCCGCTGATAGCGCTGCCGCTGGGCGGTCTGGTGGGCGCATTGCTGATGGGCCGCATCCGCCAGTGCAACCAGTTTATGGTTTCCGGCCTGTCCCGTATGGCGCCGGTGGCGATTATGCTGCTTGGCACCGGTACGCTGGCAGGCATTATCGCCAACTCTTCGCTGAAGGACGTGCTCATCAGCGGGTTGACCAGCACCGGCATGCCGGCCTGGCTGCTGGCCCCACTCTCCGGGGCATTAATGTCGATGGCCACCGCTTCGACAACCGCCGGTACCGCCGTGGCATCCGGGGTCTTCAGCAGCACTCTGCTGGAGCTGGGCGTCAGCGGGCTGGCGGGGGCGGCTATGATCCATGCCGGCGCGACGGTGCTGGATCACCTGCCGCACGGCAGCTTCTTCCATGCCACCGGCGGCAGCGTCAATATGGCCGTGCATCAACGGTTGAAGCTACTGCCTTATGAAACACTGGTCGGTTTTACCATCGCGGCCGTCTCAGCGTTGATGTTTGGCGTATTTAATCTGGCGGGATAAGGAAGAGTAATGAAAACGCTGAAAAAAGTGGTGATTGCGCCGGATTCGTTTAAAGAAAGCCTGAGTGCGTTGGAGGTGGCGGAAGCCATCGAACGCGGCTTCCGCCAGATCTTCCCGCAGGTACAGTATGTGAAGCTACCCATGGCGGACGGCGGCGAAGGCACGGTGGATTCGATGGTGGCAGCTACGGGCGGGGAAATCGTCACGGTCGCGGTCACTGGGCCGTTGGGCCAGCCGGTACAGGCCTTCTATGGTTTGCTGGGAGAGGGAGAAACTGCCGTTATCGAGATGGCGGCGGCTTCCGGGTTGCATCTGGCTCCCAAAGCGCAGCGAGATCCGCGCATGACCACCAGTTATGGCACCGGTGAGCTGATCAAGGCTGCGTTGGATCGCGGCGTTAAGACGATTATTCTTGGCATTGGCGGCAGCGCCACCAATGACGGCGGGGCCGGCATGATGCAGGCGCTTGGGGCCAGACTGCTGGACGATAATCGACAGGCTTTGCCGCCTGGAGGGGCCGCGCTGGCGCAGTTGGCCTATATCGATCTTTCCGGGGTGGATCCGCGTCTGCAGCAGGTGTGCATCACGGCGGCCTGCGACGTGGATAATCCTTTGTGTGGTGCTAACGGAGCCTCCGCGGTGTTTGGCCCGCAGAAGGGAGCCACGCCGGAAATGGTCACGCAGTTGGATGCGGCGCTGCGCCATTACGGCACATTGCTGGAACAGGCTACCGGTCGTGAGGTTATCAACGCGCCCGGTGCAGGAGCGGCAGGGGGAATGGGTGCGGCATTGCTTGGCATGCTAAACGCCCGATTGCGCCCCGGCATTGAGATCGTGATCGAAACCCTTCAATTGGAAGAGGCGTTGCGCGATGCCGACCTGGTGATCACCGGCGAAGGGCGACTGGACAGTCAGTCTATCCACGGCAAAACGCCGATTGGCGTGGCGCGGGTGGCTAAACGCTTTGGTTTGCCGGTGATCGGCATTGCCGGCAGCCTGTCGAAAGATTATCAGGTGGTGCACCAGCACGGCATTGACGCCGCTTTTTCGGTGCTCGATCGCGTTGTCTCTCTGGAGGAAGCGTTGGCGGAAGCGGCCGATAACCTGGAGGTGACGGCGCGTAATGTGGCGGCGGTCTGGCGACTGGCGCAGAGTTAATATCATTCCCCTTTATCATGGGCAACGCCTGTTGCTGATATCGGTTCCGACGAGGCGCTTTTCCGTTACAATAGGCGCCATTAATCGACGTTAACCCCCTGACCCAGAACAGGGGGTTAGCTTGCAAGGAATCAAGGGGAACTGAGATGAAGCAAGAGAAACACGGAGTATTGCTGGTGAACCTGGGCACGCCGGATGCTCCGACCTCGTCGGCGGTAAAACGCTATCTGAAGGAATTCCTCAGTGACGACCGCGTAGTGGATACAGCCCCATTGATCTGGTGGCCGATCCTCAACGGTGCGATCCTGCCGATCCGTTCGCCGCGCGTTGCCAAGCTGTATAAGTCGGTATGGATGGACGAAGGCTCACCACTGCTGGTCTACAGCCGCCGTCAGCAGCGCGCATTGGCCGCACGTATGCCGAACACGCCGGTTGAATTGGGCATGAGCTACGGTTCACCGAGCCTGGGCGAAGCGATAGACAAGCTGTTGGCACAGGGCGTGACCAATCTGGTAGTACTGCCGTTGTACCCGCAATACTCCTGTTCAACCAGTGCAGCCGTGTGGGACGGCGTGGCGCGCATATTGAAAGGCTATCGCCGCCTGCCGTCGATCAGCTTTATCCGCGACTATGCCGAACACCCGGCCTACATCGCCGCATTGCGTCAAAGCGTGGAGCGTTCGTTTGCCGAGCATGGCCAACCGGACCGGCTGGTGCTGTCATTCCACGGCATTCCCAAGCGCTATGCACGCCTCGGCGACGATTATCCGCAGCGCTGCGAAGACACGTTACGTGCCTTGACTGACACTTTGCCGCTGGCGCCGGATCGGGTCATGATGACCTACCAGTCGCGTTTTGGCCGTGAACCCTGGTTGACGCCGTATACCGATGAAACCCTCAAGGGCCTGCCTGCACAAGGCGTTAAACATATTCAGCTTATCTGCCCAGGTTTTTCGGCGGACTGTCTGGAAACGCTGGAAGAAATCAAAGAGCAAAACCGCGAAATCTTCCTCGAGGCGGGCGGCGAGAAGTTTGAGTACATTTCTGCGCTGAACGACGAACCGGCGCACATTGATATGATGCAGCAACTGGTGGCGCAGCACCTCTGATCCCCAGAGCGCAAAATAGTGACAGTCATCATCAATCGGGCAGGAATGTGCTAACATTCTCTGCCTGTTAACTGCCACTGCCGCCAAATAAATGAAATTTCCTGGTAAACGTAAGTCCAAACACTATTTTCCGGTGAACGCCCGCGATCCGCTCTTGCAGCAAGCTCAGCCTGAAAATGAAATCAGCACCTCCTATATCGTCGGTATCGATCAGACGCTGGTGGATATCGAAGCCAAAGTGGACGATGCCTTCGTCCAGCGTTACGGTCTGAGCCTGGGGCACTCCCTGGTGATTGAGGATGACGTCGCCGAGGCGCTGTATCAGGAACTGATCGACAATAATCTGATCACCCACCAATTTGCCGGCGGCACCATCGGCAATACTCTGCACAACTACTCCGTGCTGGCGGACGACCGTTCCGTTCTGCTCGGCGTGATGTGCAGCAATATCAAGATTGGCAGCTACGCCTATCGCTATCTGTGCAACACCTCCAGCCGTACCGATCTTAACCACCTGCAGGCGGTTGACGGTGCTATTGGCCGCTGCTTTACGCTGATCGGCGAAAGCGGCGAACGGACCTTTGCCATCAGCCCCGGGCAGATGAATCAACTGCGGCCGGAAAGCGTGAAGGAAGAGGTGATTGCCGGTGCTTCGGCGCTGGTGCTGACGTCATATTTGGTGCGCTGCAAGGAAGGGGAGCCGATGCCGGCTGCCACCATGCAGGCAATTGAATTTGCCAAAAAGCACGATGTGCCGGTGGTACTGACGCTGGGCACCAAGTACGTGATCGCCGATAACCCGCAATGGTGGCGCGACTTCCTGCAACAACACGTGTCGATCCTGGCGATGAACGAAGATGAAGCGCTGGAGTTGACCGGGTTGAGCGATCCATTGACTGCCTCTGACATGGCGCTTGAATGGGTGGATCTGGTGCTGTGCACCGCCGGGCCAAACGGTCTGTATATGGCGGGTTATACCGAAGAGTCGAATAAGCGGGAAACCCAGCATCCGCTGCTGCCGGGGCATATTGCCGAATTCAACCGCTATGAGTTCAGCCGCGCTATGCGCCGTGAAAGCTGTGAAAATCCGTTCCGCATCTATTCGCACATCGCGCCTTACATGGGCGGGCCGGAGAAAATCATGAACACCAACGGTGCCGGTGATGGCGCACTGTCGGCGTTGCTGCATGATATCGCCGCCAACGGTTATCACCGCAATAACGTGCCTAACTCCAGCAAGCACGTTCGCAGCTATCTGACCTATTCCTCGCTGGCACAGGTGTGTAAATACGCTAACCGTGTCAGCTATCAGGTACTGAATCAGCATTCGCCGCGCCTGACGCGTGGCCTGCCGGAGCGGGAAGACAGTCTGGAAGAGTCTTACTGGGAACGCTAAAAAGCAAAAGGTCCGGCAAGCCGGACCTTTTTTATATCGAATCGCCGATCAGATCGGGCAACCGCCCATCTTCTCTTCTTCGCTCAGCGTATCCAGTTTGAGAATATTCAGCATGCTGTTGGCGATTTCTCGTTCGCCCATCACCACCTGATTCGCCCCGCGATCGGAGATATAAGATACTTCGTCATCGTAGTGCGCACGGGCGATGATCTCGATGTTCGGCCGCTTGGTACGTGCCGAAGCCACGATTTCACCGGCCTCGTAACCGTTGGGAATGGTCAGCAACAGCCAGCGTGCACAGTCGAGTCGCGCCAGATCCATTACTTCAGGATTGGCGGCGTTGCCCAGCACCGTTTTGATGCCTTGTTCACGCAGGGCTTCCACCCGTGGGCGGGAGTTCTCGATCACCACCAGCGGAATACCGGCTTCGGCCAACTTTGCCCCCAGCAGACTACCGACGCGGCCATAGCCGACCACCAGCGCATGGTTGCACATATCGACCGGGATCTGCTTCTCTTCTTCCACCGCTTCTTCCATTATCTGGTCTTCCATGGTTTCGGTTTTGGCCAGATAACGCTCAAGCAGCGTGAACAGCAACGGATTCAACATAATCGACAAGATGGCCCCGGCCAGCACCAGATTGCGGCCGTGCTCCGACATCATGCCCAGCGTGATCCCAAGGCCGGCCAGAATGAAGGCGAACTCGCCAATCTGCGCCAGGCTGGCAGAAATAGTCAGCGCGGTGCGTTTGGAGTGGCCGAACATTTTCACCAGCAGGAACGCTGCCGCCGATTTCCCGAACACGATAATCGCCAGCGTTGCCAGCACCGCCAGCGGCTCGTTGATCAGGATCATCGGATCAAACAGCATGCCGACCGACACAAAGAACAGCACGGCGAAGGCATCGCGCAACGGTAAGGTATCGTGGGCCGCGCGATGGCTCAGCTCCGACTCGTTCAGCACCATGCCGGCGAAGAAGGCTCCCAGGGCAAAGGAAACGTCGAACAGCTTCACCGCGCCATAGGCAATGCCGAGCGCCAGTGCCAACACGGCAAGGGTAAACAGCTCGCGCGAGCCGGTGCTGGCGGTTTTCGCCAGGATCCACGGCACCAGCCGGCGGCCCACCACAATCATCAGCGCAATAAAGGCGATGACTTTACCAATGGTGATTGCCAGCTCAGTCAGCAACTGGCCGCTGCTGGCGTTGTCATTGCCCAGCATGTTGCCGAACGCAGGCAGCAATACCAGCGTCAGCACCATCGCCAGGTCTTCTACGATCAGCCAGCCAATGGCGATTTGCCCGCGCTGGCTGTCGATCAACTGGCGTTCTTCCAGCGCACGCAGCAGCACCACGGTACTGGCGGTAGAAAGACAGAGACCGAACACCAGGCCGGAAATCAAATCCCAGCCGAGCAACTTTGATAGCCCCATACCCAACAGAGTGGCGACGGCAATCTGTGCTACGGCACCGGGAATAGCGATATGTTTAACTGCCAGGAGGTCTTTAAGCGAGAAATGGAGGCCAACACCGAACATCAACAGGATCACGCCGATTTCCGCCAGTTCCGGTGCCAGCGAGGTGTCGGCAACAAAACCGGGGGTAAAAGGGCCGGCGAGCACGCCTGCGGCAAGATACCCCACCAGCGGGGAGATGCGCAGGCGATTCGCCAGCATTCCGAGGAGGAAGGCAAGTACTAACCCTCCGACAATGGTGGTGATTAAGGGTGTTGAATTATGCATCCAGACTCCTTCTAGCTATGCATGGCAGCAGAGGGGAAACGCAACAAAGTTACGAAAAGATACATTTAGTTTATTGCATTTGTTCGCGTCTTGCTTAGCTAAATTGAGCTTTTTTGCGAAAAAGCAGAGGATTCCGCTTTGGGCAGGGCAGTAAGGGGATTTAACACTAAATAAGTCAAATAACATTGGTTTGTTCGGGAGATAACCCGACTGAGCGCAATGATTCAGCCGGGTTTTATCAGGGGTATTACGAGTTATGGTCTATATTAGGCAGTAATGCGGTGATAATGCCGATCAGTGGCAAGAAAGCACAGATTTGGTAGACCAATTCGATACTGGTCAAATCTGCGACATAACCAAGAACGGCTGCGCCTAATCCCCCCATACCAAAAGCAAAACCGAAGAATAAACCGGAAACCATACCCACTTTCCCGGGGATCAGCTCCTGTGCATAAACCAGAATGGCCGAAAATGCCGAAGCGAGAATTACCCCGATAATGACGGTTAAAATGCCGGTCCAGTAGAGAGAAGCATAGGGTAAAGCCAGCGTAAATGGTGCCGCACCCAGTATTGAGCCCCAAATAACATATTTACGCCCTATCTTGTCGCCGAGAGGCCCGCCAATTATGGTTCCTGCTGCTACGGCAAACAGGAATGCAAACAGGTGAAACTGCGCATTCTGCACGGAAACGCCGAACTTATGTATCAAATAAAAGGTGTAATAGCTGCTGATACTGGCCAAGTAGAAGTATTTGGAGAAAATCAGCACCAGCAGGATGCCCAGCGCATAGGTGACAGTACGTTTTGGCAGCGGTTTCACCGTCGAGGACGCTTTTGGCTGACCTTTTGTTGCCCGGTGCTGATGTTGATACCATTTGCTGACTTGCAACAGCACCACAATAGCCAACAGCGCGGCCAGTGAGAACCAGGCCACGTTACCTTTGCCATAAGGCGCAATAATCAGCGCGGCCAGCAGGGGGCCGAGAGAGCTGCCAAAGTTACCGCCGACCTGGAACAACGATTGAGCCAGGCCATGTCGGCCACCGGAGGCCATGCGAGCAACGCGGGAGGACTCAGGGTGGAACACCGAGGAACCGGTGCCGACCAGCGCCGCCGCCAGCAGCACCAGCGGGAAGGTATTGGCGACGGACAGCAGCAGCAGCCCACACAGCGTAAAGCCCATGCCGATCGGCAACGAATAGGGCTGCGGGTGTTTATCCGTGTAGTAACCGATTAACGGTTGCAATAAGGAAGCCGTGAGCTGATAGGTCAGAGTAATCATGCCGATCTGCACGAAGCTCAGGCTGAAGTCAGCCTGCAGGATCGGGTAAATCGCCAGGATCAGCGATTGAATCATGTCGTTAAGCAGGTGAGAGACGCTGATGGCACCGAGAATCGAGAATGCAGTCCCTTTAACCGCGCTGCCCTTGGCCGGTGGCATGGCAGTATCGCTACGGTCGGTCATTTTATTATTAGCCTGGTAAGTTTTAGAGGACAGAGCAGATATCTTAGCAAGTTGTTCAATATTTGCCATATCCGACATAATTTGACGTATATCGCAAAAATTTGAAATCAAAGGGCTTTGTTTCGCGTTACAATTTCGGTCACCTCAAAAAAGCCGTTAATGATCATATGGAGTTCTGCCATGCGCTTTTCGTTAAAAACCACCGCATGCGCTTTGGCTGTATCCCTGACTTTCCTGTCGGGAGCCGCCAGCGCCTGGGAAAAGGATAAGACCTACGACATCACCATTTTGCACACCAACGATCACCACGGCCATTTCTGGCAGAACGATCATGGCGAATATGGCTTGGGTGCACAGAAAACCTTGGTAGACAGCATCCGTCAGGAAGTCGCGGCGCAGGGGGGCAGTCTGTTGCTGCTGTCGGGCGGTGATATCAACACCGGCGTGCCGGAATCCGATCTGCAAGATGCCGAACCGGACTTCCGCGGCATGAATCTGGTGGGTTACGACGCAATGGCGATCGGCAACCATGAATTCGACAACCCGCTCAGCGTGCTGCGTCAGCAGGAAAAGTGGGCGACCTTCCCCTTGCTGTCGGCCAATATTTATCAAAAAAGCACCCAGCAGCGTCTGTTCAAGCCCTATGCCTTATTTGACAAGCAGGGGATCAAGATTGCGGTCATCGGCCTGACGACGGATGACACGGCCAAGATTGGCAACCCGGAATATTTTACCGACATCGAGTTCCGTGTGCCTGCACAGGAAGCCAAACAGGTAGTGGAGCAATTGCGTAAGGACGAAAAGCCGGACGTGATTATCGCCGCAACGCACATGGGCCATTACGATGACGGCAACCATGGCTCCAACGCGCCGGGCGATGTTGAGATGGCGCGCAGCCTGCCTGCCGGCTATCTGGACATGATCGTTGGTGGTCATTCGCAGGATCCGGTCTGTATGGCGGGCGAGAACCACAAGCAGGTGGATTATGTGCCGGGTACACCGTGCGCGCCGGATCGTCAGAACGGCACCTGGATTGTGCAGGCGCATGAGTGGGGCAAGTACGTGGGCCGCGCCGATTTCCAGTTCCGTAACGGTGAGCTGAAGCTGGTGCATTACCAACTGATCCCGGTCAACCTGAAGAAGAAGGTGGAGAAAGCCGACGGCACCAGTGAGCGCGTGTTTTACACCCAACAGATCGCAGAAGATCCTTCCATGATGAAGCTGCTGACGCCGTTCCAGGAAAAAGGTAAGGCGCAGTTGGACGTCAAGATTGGCAGCGTCAACGGCAAGCTGGAAGGCGACCGCAGCAAAGTGCGCTTTGTACAGACCAACCTGTCACGCGTCTTGTTGGCAGCGCAGATGGAACGTGCCGAGGCTGATTTTGCGGTGATGAGCGGTGGCGGGGTGCGTGACTCGATTGAAGGCGGCGATATCACCTATAAAAACGTGCTGAAAGTGCAGCCATTCGGCAATACGCTGGTCTACGTCGAGATGAAAGGCAGCGACGTGGAAAAATACCTGGCTGTAGTCGCCAACATGAAGGTAGATTCCGGGGCCTATGCGCAGTTTGCCAACGTTAGCCTAACAGCGGACGGTCAGGGCGTCAGCAACGTCAAGATCAAGGGGGAACCGCTGCAGGCGGACAAAACCTACCGTATGGCCACGTTGAACTTCAATGCGTTGGGCGGCGACGGTTATCCGAAGCTGGATACCCTGCCAAGCTACGTCAACACCGGGTTTATCGATGCCGAAGTCTTGAAGCAATACATCGAGAAGCACTCACCGCTGGACGCAGCGGCTTATGAGCCTAAAGGCGAGATCGTTTATCAATAATATTATGGCGGCTTTTACCGGTTAAAAGCCGCCGTCGATTTTCCCCGCATTACCACACTTCTAGTATAAAAGAATTCTAATATTATTAATTTCAATATTGCTTTCCCTGTCTTGCATAATTGTATTTCTATTTTCTTTGTCTATACCTTTAGGGTTAATGATTTTATCTTTCTTAAATCATAATTTTTCCAGGGAATAAAGATCAGCGAAATAATCGTGATTGAAGAGGAAATGAAATGTACAGGACAGCAGTGCTTTTATATGGCGTCGTCGGCTATTTTTTAGGGTTGGTTGGCTTTGTTTTGCTTATTTTATTACTTAACGGCTGGGGGCTGAGAAATATGGTCGCCGTTAGGGAGGATACCGACGTATGGCCCTGGCTGGTGAATATCGTTTTGCTTTTGCTGTTTGGCTTGGTGCATTCCGTTATGGCCCATGAGAGGTTCAAGGCCCGTTTGGCGCTGTCTCCGGCATTGGAAAGAAGCTCCTATGTGTTAATTGCCGGTGCGTCGTTGGCGCTACTGGCGCTTGTGTGGCAACCACTGCCGGGCGTCTTGTGGCGGTTACCGCCAGACAGTGTTGCCGCATGGGGGCTTAACGGTATTAGTGCGCTAGGGTGGCTCGTGGTCTTTGCGTCAACCTGCATGATCAGCCACACCGACTTATTTGGCTTGCGACAATCCTGGCTGCAATGGAGAGAACGCCAATATACCGATTTGCCATTTCAGGTAAGAGGATTTTACCGGTTGACGCGGCATCCCATGATGACGGGAATGTTACTGGCATTTTGGTTCACGCCAGAGATGACCGCTGGGCGTCTATTATTTAATTCAGGTATGACATTATATATTTTGGTGGGTGTTTATTTCGAAGAACGTAGCCTGCTTAAATCTTTAGGGGCGGATTATCAGCGGTATTGCCGACATGTTCCCATGTTGTTACCGCGAATGGGGATACGGAATAAGCCGACGGAGTAATCAGATCCCGCGGCCGACGTTGGGACTGCGGCCGCGTCATCAGGCTTCTAGTCGCGCTTGGCGATATCGGCGAAGCTGCCGGCCAACAGCCGGCAAAGATCTTGCGCCGCCAGTTCGATGTCCAGCCCGCGTTTACCGCCGGAGACATAAATGGTGGCGAACTGCTGTGCCGGGCTGTCGATCACCGTTGGCAGCCGCTTTTTTTGCCCCAGCGGGCTGATGCCGCCGACCAGATAACCCGTCACGCGCTGCGCCAGTAGCGGATCGGCCATCTCTGCCTTTTTGGCGCCGAGCGCACGAGCGACCTTTTTCAGATCCAACTGTGTAGCTACCGGTGTGACCGCCACTGCCAGATGTTTGGCGTCGCCGTTCAGCGCCACCAGTAACGTTTTATAGACGCGGTCTGCATCCAGTCCCAATTTTTTCACTGCTTCATCGCCGAAGTTGGTTTCAGCACTGTCGTGATGATAAGGATGAAGGGTAAAAGCGACTTTTTGTTTCTCAAGCAGGATCACTGCGGGCGTCATGTGTTTTCCTCTTCCCCGTTAAGCGGGAGGTTGCAAACGGATGCAACAAAATTACAAAAATATAACGGTAACAGCAACCTGAGTGGCAGCCGCGTAAAGCGGGTTGCCAAGATGTTCACTGGGTTGCTACCCTGTCTGTTGTAACCGTTAACACGGTTGCTATGCGTATAACTAAAATACAAGAAATTCCTCTTTGACTGGCCAGTAGCGATATTGGCCACTTTTTTACTGCGCCTGCAGCATCGCCGGCAGATTATCCTCGCCATACAGATGCAGTGCGCCTACCGCCACCACGTAATTTCCTGGCGGTAACGCCTCCAGCTTTTGTTGCCAGTCGCGATTTCGTTGGTGCATCAACACGTCGTACAAATCGGCGCTGAATGTGGCGGGCAGGGTTTCGAGCATACCGCTGGGTTTTGCGTCTAGCCACCAACTCACCATGGTTTGCAGCAAGCGCGCGTTAGTGTGCCAGTGCTCCAGCGTGTCGCGCAGCAGCGCTATTCCTCCCTCCGGTAACTGTTCGAGCATACTCATCTGGTGTTCCGCCCCTTCCAGCTCAATCACCTTTTTATGCTGGTCTCTGGCCGCCTGCAACAGTTGATAATCCACGCCGTATTCGGCGCGTAATCCCAATCGCTGAGCCTGACGGGCTTGCATCATCAACGCTACCTGCCAGCCGGGCAGGGTGGAAAAACTGTCGGCGTCGGCACCCAGCTCCTGGCACAGCGTCAGCAATTGCTGAAATTCTGACTCTGAGAGCCGCTGTTCAAGCTCCGGTTGCTGTTCGATGTGGTCAAAGGGCGAGGCGGAACCGGTGATGTCGGCTTCAACAATCAGGGCATCTGCCTGTTTGAGGCGAGCTGCCAGCTTGGCCGGCAGCGGCGACATATCCACCGTGCCCATATGAATGCTGCCCACCAGATGGAACTGACGATCGCCGGGCAGCCGAATATCCAGCGCCGGGTAGGCGTAAGTCATCGGGGATATCAGGCCGAGAAAGGCGGCGATTCGGCGTAACAGTTGACCCATACAGCGTGGCTCCTGAATAGCGTGTTCACCCTTGGCTTGGCAAGGTGAGGATTCCCCATGCTAAACGCTATCCGCCGGACAAGAAAGCCTGAAGAGTGAAGGAATTATCCCAAAGAAAAAGGGGCGCACTATTTGCGCCCCTTGGGTATTTAGCGTTTGGGTTTAAAACGCAGCAGTCGGTTGGCGTTACTGACCACGGTAATAGAGGACAGCGCCATAGCCGCGCCCGCCACCACCGGACTGAGCAGGGTGCCGGTTAACGGATACAGTACCCCGGCGGCAATCGGGATGCCGAGCGTGTTGTAAACAAAGGCTCCCAGCAGGTTCTGCTTCATATTGCGCAATGTAGCTTTAGACAGCTCAAGCGCGTCGGCGACGCCGTTCAGGCTGTGGCGCATCAGAGTGATGGCGGCAGTCTCAATGGCGATATCGCTGCCGCCTCCCATGGCAATGCCGACATCGGCCTGCGCCAGCGCCGGCGCGTCGTTGATACCGTCGCCGATCATGGCTACGCGGTGACCCTGCGCCTGCAGCTGTTTGATCGCTTCGGCTTTGCCCTCCGGCAACACGCCGGCAATCACCCGGTCGATACCGGCCTCTTTGGCAATGGCGTTGGCGGTCACCGGGTTGTCGCCGGTTAACATCACCAACTGATAGCCCTGACGGTGCAAGCGCTGTAGCGCTTCAACGCTGTCGCCGCGCAGCGGATCACGGATGGCGAACAGCGCGGCCGGCTTACCCTCGACGGCCAGCAGCACCGGCGTAATGCCGCGCTCTGCCTGTTGCTGCATCTGTGTGTCCAGCTCGGCGGTGGCCACCTGATGCTGTTGTAATAACGCAGCATTGCCCAGCAGCAACTTCATGCCGTCCACTTCGCCGCTAACGCCGGCACCGCGCAGGGTACGGAACTGCTCAACCTGCGGCAGCGCTTGTCCTTCGGCGTGATCAACGATGGCACGAGCCAGCGGGTGGCTGGCGCCCTGTTCCAATGCGGCAGCCCAGCTCAGTGCCTGCTGCTCGCTCACCTGGTTAAACGTGAGGATTTCTACCACCCGCGGCTGACCTTCGGTCAGGGTGCCGGTTTTATCAAACACCAGGGTGTCGAGTTGGCTTGCCTGCTGCAAGGCATCGGCATCACGTACCAACACGCCAAATTCGGCGGCGCGGCCCACTCCGGAGATGATCGACATCGGCGTCGCCAAACCCAGTGCGCAAGGGCAGGCGATGATCAAGACCGTGGTGGCAATCACCAGCGTATAAACCAGCTGCGGTTGCGGGCCGAAGAAATACCAGATTGCGGCGCTGAACAGGGCGATAGCCACTACCGTCGGGACGAATACCGCAGAAATGCGATCCGCCAGCTTACCGATCTCAGGCTTACTGCTCTGCGCCTGGCGCACCAGCTTGATGATGCGTGCCAGGGTGGTTTTGCTGCCGATAGCGCCGGCACGGAATAGCACACTGCCGTCATCAACCACCGTCCCGGCATGTACGGTATCACCCACGCTTTTTTGTTGCGGCACCGCCTCGCCGGTCAGCATTGCTTCATCCAGCCAGACTTCACCCTGAATTATCTCACCGTCTACCGGAATACGATCGCCGGTCGTCAGCCGCAGCGTCATGCCGAGCTGCACCTGCGCCAACGGGATGCTTTTCTCGCCATCGTCGGTCACCAGGCGCGCCGTCGGCGGCGTCAGATCCAACAGCCGTTCCAGCGCCTGCGATGAGCGCTGGCGAGCGCGTTGTTCCAACGCATGGCCCAGGTTTATCAGACCGATGATCATTGCGCTGGCTTCGTAGTACAGATGCCGCGCCGCCATCGGGAAGAAATCCGGCCACAGGTTGACGCTGATTGAGTAAAGCCAGGCGGCACCGGTGCCCAGTGCGACCAGGGTGTCCATGGTGGCGCTGCCGTTCATCAGCGCGCGCCAGGCATTACGATAGAAATGCCCGCCAGCGAACACCATCACCGCCAGCGTGAGCAGGCCGACCAGCAGCCACGGACGCTGAGTTTCCGGCGTCAGTGACATGCTGCCACCAAACAGCCCCCAGGCCATCAAGGGGATACCCAGCGCCAGGCCAAGCGCGGCTTGCCAGCGAAAACGCTTCATATTGGCTTGCGCAGTTTGCTGTTGGCGCTCGCGGCGTTCGGTTTCGTCCTGGATCATTTCTGCGCCGTAACCGGCTTTCTCGACCGCCGCGACCAGCGCTTGCGGATCGGCGCTGCCGGTGATCAGCGCGCTGCGTTCCGCCAGATTGACGCGCGCCTGATCTACACCGGATACGCTTTGTAGTGCATTTTGCACTTTACTGACGCAGCTGGCGCAGCTCATGCCACTGAGCAAAAGCTGCACGCTGTCATCATCATCGCCATTAGAGGTTGCCGGAAGGGGAGACGAGGCCGTTGCCTGGGTTTCCGGCAATACAGGGACTGATTCAGTCAACGGCTCAGTTTTTGGGGAGGTAGCGGCTCCGGCAAGGCTGGCGTGATAACCCGCGTCTTCAACTGCGGCGATCAACGCCTCGGAAGCGGCGTCACCGTAAACCTTGGCGCTGTCGATACTGACGTCGGCGGCAATCACCCCCGGCACCGCTTCCAGCGCTTTGCGGGTGCTGGCAGCGCAGTGCATGCAGCTCAGACCGTTCAACTGCAGCTCGGTATCCGGCTGTTGCGCCACGGCGGCCTGATAGCCGGCAGCGACTACGCTGTCAATCAGCGCCTGGCTCGGCGCCTCGCCAGTGACTTTGGCATAGTGGACATTGACCTCTGCCTGTTCGACATCTTCGCGGCTTTCCAGGGCTTTTTTCACCCGCTGCGCGCAGTTCATGCAGGTCAGTCCCTGCAATGCCAGCACTGTGGTTTGTGACATGATTCGATTCCTCGCTCAGGTGCGGTGTTTAAAGGTTGACCGCTTAGCCTATTTTCACTAAGAATGGAGTCTAAACCTTCCAGCAAGGGGAAGGTCAAGGGGGATAAATGAATATCAGCGACGTGGCGAAAAAAACCGGTTTAACCAGCAAGGCAATCCGCTTCTATGAAGAGAAAGGGCTGGTTACCGCGCCGATCCGCACCGATAACGGCTACCGCAGCTACAGCCCGAAGCACATTGAGGAGCTGACGTTGCTGCGTCAGGCGCGGCAGGTGGGGTTTAACCTAGACGAATGCGGCGAACTGGTGGCGTTGTTCAACGATCCGGCCCGTCACAGCGCCGATGTGAAAGCACGCACCCTGCAAAAAGTGGCGGACATTGAAAAGCACATCGCCGAGTTGGGTGAGATGCGCCAGCGTTTACTGGCGCTGGCGGATCAGTGCCCGGGGGATGACGGGGCAGAGTGCCCGATCATTAATAACCTGGCAGGGTGTTGCCACAACCATTAACGAATAACGGCGCGGATCACCAGCGTTATGCCTTCGACGGCGATCACTTCCACCTCGGTGCCCACCGCCAGATCGTCACTGGCCTGCGCACGCCAACTGCTGTCGCCGATGTTAATGCGCCCCATGCCGTTGTGCATGGGTTCCGTCAGCGTGGCGCGGGTGCCAATCAACTGGCGGTTGCGCTGGTTCAGTACCTGCGAACCGCTGGAGGCCGCCGCCGGACGTTGGCGCAGCCAATACCACCACAGGTAGGCCACCACCACGGTCAGCACGGCAAAAATCACCCCCTGCCATTCCCAGGCCAACTGCGGCAACAGCCAGACGATCGCGCCGACCACCACCGCGGATACGCCGCTCCATAGCAGGTAGCCGCTGGCGCCGAGCATTTCGGCCGCCAGCAGCAGCCCGCCAAGGGAGAGCCAGAACCAGTGCGGGTTTGCTGCAATTTGTTCGAGCATGATTATTTGCCTTTGGTGTCTTTCAACAGCTCGGCAATGCCACCAATTGAACCGAGCAGGCTGCTGGCATCCAGCGGCATCATGATGACTTTACTGTTGTTGGCTGAGCCGATTTTCTGCAGCGCATCGGTGTATTTCTGTGCCACAAAGTAGTTCACCGCCTGGATATTGCCGCTGGCGATAGCATCGGAAACCAGTTGAGTCGCACGGGCTTCGGCTTCCGCGGCACGTTCACGGGCTTCCGCCTGCAGGAACGCAGACTGACGCTCACCTTCCGCCTTGAGGATTTGCGACTGTTTGTCGCCTTCGGCACGCAGGATAGCAGCCTGACGTACGCCTTCGGCCTCCAGAATATCCGCACGCTTGGTTCGCTCGGCCTTCATCTGGGCGTTCATTGCCGAGATTAACTCTGCCGGTGGACGTACGTCACGGATCTCGATACGGGTGATTTTAATACCCCAGGGGTTGGTGGCCTCATCGACAATGTGCAGCAGGCGACTGTTGATGCTGTCACGCTGCGAGAGAATTTCGTCCAGCTCCATTGAACCGAGCACGGTACGGAAGTTGGTCATGGTCAGGTTGACGATCGCCAGTTCCAGGTTGCTGACCTCATAAGCGGCACGGGCCGGATCCACCACCTGGATAAAACACACCGCATCGATGGCCACATTGGCGTTATCGCGCGAGATGATTTCCTGAGATGGAATATCCAGTACCTGTTCCATCATATTGATTTTTCTGCCGATGCGGTCCATAAAGGGCACCACCAGGTTTAAACCTGGCATCAGCGTTTTGGTGTAGCGGCCGAAGCGTTCCACCGTCCATTGGAACCCCTGCGGAACAATTTTGACGCCGGCAAATACGATGATTAGCGCGACGACAATCACGATGGGAATAAGGGTAAACATGGCAAACCTCCTGTCGGACATATGTAAACGAATATTACGCCAGCTACCGTGCAAAGACTAATAAATCAGGGGCGTTGTGCCATTAACATTCCAAATTGGCATGTTTCCAATAATTTTAATTCATTTCATGACGTTGTCCGCCTTGGCTAGAGTAAAAAGCATTGCCGTTTTTCACTTCAAATATTTGTCATTTATATTTGCGACTATGCTTTTTGAAATGACATCTAGCGCCAAGGATTGTTATGGACTCAATCAGTGTTGATGAACTCGCCCCGAAAAAAGATCGTTGGTATCGCATTGTGGAGGAATTGTTGTCCTCTGCCGATGTGGCCATCAACGGCAACCGCGCCTGCGATATCAAGGTACATAATCCGGCGTTGTTTAAACGCATTTTGCAGGAGGGATCGCTCGGGTTCGGCGAAAGCTACATGGATGGCTGGTGGGACTGTGAGCGACTGGATGTGCTATTTACCCGCATTCTGCAGGCGGGCGTCGATGAGCGCTTGCCTAAAAACCTGAGCGACATTGCGCGCATCGCCTATGCCCGGCTGTTTAACCGTCAGTCGCGTAAACGCGCCTGGCAGGTGGGTAAGGAGCATTACGATATCGGTAACGATCTGTTCCGCGCGATGCTCGATCCCTATATGCAATATTCCTGCGGCTATTGGAAAGACGCTGACACGCTGGAGCAGGCGCAGCAGGCCAAGTTGAAAATGATCTGCGAGAAGTTGCAGCTGAAACCCGGTATGTCACTGCTGGACATCGGCTGTGGCTGGGGCGGATTGGCTCAATATGCGGCAGAAAACTACGGCGTGTCCGTGTATGGCGTGACGATTTCCGCCGAGCAGCAAAAGCTGGCGCAGGAACGCTGTCAGGGATTGGACGTAGAGATACAACTGCAGGATTATCGCGATCTTGACCGTCAGTTTGACCGCATTGTCTCCGTCGGCATGTTCGAACACGTGGGGCCGAAGAACTACGACACGTATTTTCGCGTGGCGGCGCGCAACCTCAAGCCCGATGGGCTGTTCCTGCTGCACACCATAGGTGCTAACCAAACCAATCTGCACGTTGACGCCTGGGTAGACAAATACATTTTCCCCAACGGCTGCCTGCCATCGGTACGGCATATTTCCGAGGCCAGCGAAGGACGTTTTGTGATGGAGGATTGGCACAATATCGGCGCCGATTACGATCGAACGCTGATGGCCTGGTATGAAAATTTCAAACGGGCGTGGCCGCAGCTGGCCGAAGAGTATTCCGAGCGGTTCGAGCGGATGTTCACCTATTACCTGAATGCCTGCGCCGGCGCGTTCCGTGCACGGGATATTCAGCTATGGCAGGTGTTGTTCAGCCCGAAAGGCGTGGACGGCGGGGTGCGGGTGTACCGCTGATATCCCCTTCGTCTTTCCAGCCACATCGTTGTTGGCTGCACGCTCGAGCTCTGGTCACTTAGTTATCTAAGCTCCCAGGGCTTCTCGCGTTTGCCGCCTAGATGTGGCGGGAAATCCATTGGGGATCTGTCCCAAATAACTAAGGCCATACCCTAAATAATTGGAGTTGCATCACGGCGGCAAGTTTGTAAGTCCCCAGGAGCTTACTTAAGTAAGTGACTGGGGTGAGCAAACGCAGCCAACACAGATGCAGCTTCAAGTATGACGGGTATTAATACAGTAATGAATACAACTGACGGCGGTACTTAGCTGCTAATGCGTCGCCGGTGCCCAACGCGGCCAGAATATCCATCAGCGTCTTGCGCGCGTTGCCATTGGCGGCGGCGAGATCTTTCTTCAGATGCCCCATCAGCAGCTCCAGCGCTTCTTCATTGCGCCCGACCTGATGCAGTTGCAGCGCCAGCTGCACGGCTAAATCGACGTTCTCCGGTTGCTGTTCCACCTGCTGTTGCAACTGTTGAATTTCCGGCGTGTCGGCAGCCTGCTTCAGCAGCTCAATCTGCGCCACCAGACCCTGATAGCGGGTATCACGATCCTGCAGCGGAATGGTCGCCAGCACGGTTTCGGCATCTTCAGTGCGGTTCAGCGCTATCTGGGTTTCTGCCAGTGTCAGGCCAATATCGCTGCGTTGCTGGCTGGCTTGCCAGGCGTCTTTCAACAGCGGTAACGCCTCAGTGGCATTACCTTCGGCCAGCAATTCAGTCGCCTGCGCCAGCTTCAAATCTTCTTCTTTGGGCAGGAAACGCTGCAGGAATTCGCGGATCATCTCTTCCGGCTGCGGGCCCTGGAATCCGTCGACCGGTTGGCCGTCTTTGAACAGGTACACCGTCGGCAAAGAACGCAGGCCAAACTGGGCCGCGATAGCCTGTTCGGCGTCGCAATCCACTTTTGCCAGCACGAACTGACCGGCATATTCCGCCGCCAGTTTGTCCAGTATCGGGGTGAGCTGCAGACAGTGTTGGCTGCGATCCGACCAGAAGTAGAACACCACCGGCAGGGACATTGACTGTTCCAGCGTCTGGTGCAGGTTAGTTTCGTTAATATCAACAACAGCTTGAGCTAGCATGTATTTTCTCTCTGATCTTGCGGAGCCATTGGCTTTTAAATGGGGGCGGAGTGGCGTTCTTCAACCCCGCCGACCCAATTAACCGTTGCTGCGCAGCAGCCAGTCCAGGCAGCGGCCGGGCAGGATGCGACGCAATACGCTGAGCGCGTGCGCCAGCAGGGTCACCGGGTAACGCAGTTTAGCCCTTGGACTTTCCAGCGCGTGGCGCAATTTGGGCAAAATGGCTTCCGGCGGCAGCGTCAGGCGCTTGGCAATACCGGGGTTATGCACCGGTTTGTCGCTCTGCGCCTGATTGACGTTCTGGGTAAAGTGGGTGGAGATGGGGCCGGGCTCAATCAGGCTGACCTGAATGCCGGTACCGTGCAGCTCCATACGCAGAGCATCGGACCAGGCTTCCAGCGCAAACTTGCTGGCGGCATAGGCACCGCGTCCGGCGCTGGAAACCAGCCCCATCACCGAACTGGTCTGAATAATGCGCCCCTCGCCGTGCGGCAGCATCGCCGGCAACAGCAACTGGGTTAACTGATGGGTGCCAAACAGGTTGGTGGCGAATTGGCGTTCCAGCTGCTGGCGCGAAATGCTGCTCAGCGGCCCATAAACGCCAAAGCCGCCGTTGTTGAACAGGCCGTACAGCCGATTGCCGGTCAGTTCGATCACCTGTGCGGCGGCACGTTCGACGCTGTCGCTGTCGTCCAGATCCAGCTCAATGCCTTCCAGCCCAAGCTGGCGCATGTTTTCCACGTCCTGCGGTTTGCGGCAGGCGGCCAGCACGCGGTAGCCACGGTTACGCAGATCCTGTGCTGCAATCAATCCAATCCCGCTGGAACAGCCGGTTATCAACACTGCTTTTTGCATAACTTTACCTAGTGTACAACGCTATTTAGTTAGACTCATGTTTTACTAGAGGTTCCAGACGTTCCGCCATCCAGGTGGCGATAAACGGTTGGGCATCCTTATTGGGATGCAATCCGTCATCCTGCATCCATTCCGCTTTTACCACCACCTGTTCCATATAGAACGGCAGCAGCGGAATGTTGAACTGTTTGGCCAACTGAGGGTAAACCGCGCTGAAGGCCTCGGTATAACGGCGGCCATAGTTGGGCGGGATGCGGATCTGCATCAGCAGCGGCTGTGCGCCGGCCTGCTGTACCAAGGTGATGATTTGGCCGAGATCGCGCTGCAGGTCCTGTGCCGGGAAACCTCGCAGACCATCGTTGGCGCCCAATTCAATCAGCACCCAGCGCGGCTGGTGCTGTTTTAGCAATTCGGGCAGGCGGGCCAGCCCCTGTGCAGCGGTGTCGCCGCTGATACTGGCGTTGACCAGTTGCGGATCGCCCGGCTTTTTCTGCCATTGATCGGCCAACAGCGTCGGCCAGGCCTGCGCCACCGGCAAGCGATAACCGGCGCTTAAACTGTCGCCTAAAATCAACAGGGTATCGGCGGCGACAGCGCGTAAACTGAATAATCCCAACAGCAAAAGGAAGGGAAGATGCCAGCGGAAAACGTTCTTGAAGTTCATCATCTTAGTAAACACGTTGGTCAGGGTGAGCATCAGCTCTCCATCCTTACCGGAGTCGAGCTGGTTGTCAAACCCGCGCAGACAATTGCCCTGATTGGCGAGTCCGGTTCGGGCAAGTCAACGCTGCTGGGGATCCTCGCCGGGCTGGACGACGGCAGCGAAGGGGAGGTGCATTTGTTGGGCGAATCGCTGACCGCGCTGGACGAAGAGGGCCGCGCCGCGCTGCGTGCCAAAAATGTCGGCTTTGTCTTTCAATCATTTATGCTGGTACCGACGCTCAATGCGCTGGAAAACGTGCAGTTGCCGGCGCTGCTGCGCGGTGAAAGTGACCGCCAGAGCCGTGAGCAGGCGATGCAACTGTTGGAACAGTTGGGTTTGGGCAAGCGCCTTGATCATTTGCCGGCGCAGCTCTCCGGTGGCGAACAGCAGCGGGTGGCGCTGGCGCGGGCGTTTAGCGGGCGGCCACGGGTGCTGTTCGCCGATGAGCCGACCGGCAATCTCGATCGCCAGACCGGCGAGCGCATCGCCGATTTACTGTTTTCACTCAACCGCGATTTCTCCACCACCTTAATCCTGGTCACCCATGATGAAACCCTGGCGGCGCGCTGCCAGCGGCGGCTGCGCCTGCGCGAAGGCAAGCTGTGGGAGGAAGCATGATCTGGCGCTGGTTCTGGCGTGAGTGGCGCTCGCCGTCGCTGCTGATCGTTTGGCTGGCGCTGACGCTGTCGATGGCCTGCGTACTGGCATTGGGCAGCATCAGCGATCGTATGGACAAGGGCCTGAGCCAACAGAGCCGCGATTTTATCGCCGGTGATCGTGTGCTGCGCAGCGCCCGGCCGGTACCAGAAGGCTGGCTGCTGGATGCGCAGCAGCAGGGGCTGAAGGTCAGCCGGCAGCTGTCGTTCACCACCATGACCTACGCCGGAGACCGGCCGCAGTTGGCGGACGTGAAGGCCACCGATCTGGCCTATCCGCTGTACGGCAAGCTGGAGACCCGTCCGGCTAATGCCAAGCTGACGCCGGGCAGCGTATTGGTCGCACCGCGTTTGCTGGCGCTGTTGAACGTAAAGGTGGGGGATACGTTGGACGTGGGCGACACCCAACTGCGTATTGCCGGTGAAATCATTCAGGAGCCGGATTCCGGCTTTAACCCGTTCCAGACCGCGCCGCGTATCATGATCAATCTGGCGGATGTGGATAAAACCGGGGCTGTGCAGCCAGGCAGTCGCCTGACCTACCGTTATATGTTTGCCGGAGCTGCGCAGGATATTCAGCGTTACGAAGATCGCCTGACGCCGCAGCTCGGCCCGGATCAGCGCTGGTTCGGACTGCAGGAATCCGGCAGCGCATTAGGCAAATCGCTGCAGCGTTCGCAGCAGTTCTTGCTGTTGTCCGCATTGCTGACTTTGCTGCTGTCGATTGCCGCCGTAGCGGTGGCGATGAGCCACTATTGCCGCAGTCGTTACGATCTGATCGCGGTGCTGAAAACGCTGGGTGCCGGTCGTAGTGCGTTGCGTAAGCTGATTGTCGGCCAGTGGCTGGCGGTGATCCTGCTGGCTGCGGTATGCGGGGGGATTATCGGGTTGGGATTTGAGGCGGTGTTGATCCGTCTGCTGGCTCCGGTGTTGCCGGGGGAGCTGCCTGCCGCCGGGACCTGGCCGTGGCTGTGGGCGATCGGCGCGTTGCTGATGATTTCGCTGCTGGTGGGGCTGCGGCCATACCGGCAGCTGTTGGCGACTCAGCCGCTGCGGGTGCTGCGCCGCGATGTGGTGGCTAACGTCTGGCCGCTGCGCTACTTCCTGCCGGTGACGGCGGTGATTGTGGTAGCGTTGCTGACCGCGCTGATGGGCGCCAGCACGCTGCTGTGGTCGATCCTGGCCGGTATTCTGGTGCTGGCCTTGCTGTTGGGCGCTATCGGTTGGGGCAGCCTGCTGCTGCTGCGCCGTATTACGCTTAAAAACCTGGCGCTGCGTCTTGCGGTCAACCGTCTGTTGCATCAGCCTTGGGTGACGGTGAGCCAACTGGCGGCCTTTTCGCTGTCGTTTATGCTGTTGGCGTTATTGCTGGTGTTGCGTGGCGATCTGCTCGAACGCTGGCAACAACAACTGCCGCCGGACAGCCCAAACTACTTCCTGTTGAACCTGACCGAAGCGCAGGTGCCGCAGGTGAAGACTTTCCTGCAACAGCATCAAATTGCACCTGAGACCTACTATCCGATTGTCCGTGTTCGCCTGACCGAGATTAACCAGCAGGTGGCGACCGAACGGGTGCACGAGGACGATCCTGGCGGTGAAGCGGTGAATCGCGAACTGAACCTGACCTGGCTGGCGGATTTGCCGGCGCACAATCCTTTGCTGGCGGGCAGTTGGCCGCCTAAGACCGGCGAAGTGTCGATGGATCAGGGTATTGCCGGGCGGCTCAAGATCAAGCTGGGCGATACGCTGACCTTCAGTGGCGATACCCAGTCGTTCAGCGCCAAGGTGACCAGCCTGCGGCAGGTGGATTGGGAAAGTCTGAAGCCGAACTTTTACTTTATCTTCCCGCCGGGTGCGCTGGACGGTCAGCCGCAAACCTGGCTCACCAGTTTCCGCTATGACGGGGACGGCCAGATGTTAACCCAGCTCAACCGTCAGTTCCCGACGCTCAGCCTGTTGGATATCGGCTCGATCCTCAAACAGGTGGGCGGCGTGCTGCAGCAGGTCAGCCGCGCACTGGAAGTGATGGTGGTGCTGGTGGTGTTGTGTGGCGGCCTGTTGCTGATGGCCCAGGTGCAGGTGGGGATGCGTCAACGACGTCAGGAGTTGGTGGTGTATCGCACGCTGGGCGCAGGCAAGCGTCTGTTGCGCAGTACGCTGTGGTGTGAATTTGCCCTGCTGGGGCTGGTGGCGGGCATCGCCGCTGCGGTGGGCGCTGAGGCGGCACTGTGGCTGTTGCAAAGCCAGGTGTTTGACTTCCCGTGGGCACCGACACCGGTGCTGTGGTGGGCACTGCCGTTGCTCAGCGCGCTGTTGCTGTCGCTGTGTGGCGGTTGGCTGGGCGTGCGTTTGCTACGTGGTCAGGCGCTGTTCCGCAGCTACGACGGCTAGTTCCTTCAGGTTATCGACCGGCCCATTGTCAGGGGCCGGTCGACGTTACTCTCCGCACGACCCGTTTCTCGTTAACACTACCGCTTTCAATCCCTGCCTCTATCTGTCGGCCATCCTCTTGGCCGAACTCTGCGTGAAATCGGTTACACTCTGCCTTCGAGTTACTCAATTTATTGGGAGCGGCTAAGGTAAAATGATATTGCTGCCATCGCCATATTAGGGCATGAATGCTTATGTTTAGCCTTTAAAATCAGTGGTGAGTGTTGGTTTTAAGGTTGTGTTTCTGTTTTTATCTAAACAAATAATAAATGTAATCGTTTCCACTAATGTGATCGCACTCACTTCTCTCTGGCGAATTGCCTCCTATCATACGGGCAACTTAAGCACGTTATCGTTTGGAGGCTGTATGAGTACTACCGTCAAAGTGTCGGCGGCTGAAAAGAGTCAGAGCAATGCAGGGATGACTTTTTTCGTCTGTTTTCTGGCCGCATTGGCTGGGCTGCTATTCGGTCTGGACATCGGGGTTATTGCAGGTGCTCTGCCGTTTATCACCGACTCGTTTAACATCACCAGCTCCCAGCAGGAGTGGGTGGTCAGCTCAATGATGTTTGGGGCGGCGGTCGGCGCCGTGGGGAGTGGCTGGATGAACTTCCGTATCGGGCGTAAATACAGCCTGATGATTGGCGCCGTGTTGTTTGTCGTTGGTTCACTGTGCTCAGCCGCGGCTCCCAACGTGGAAATCTTGCTGATTTCTCGCGTGCTGCTTGGGCTGGCGGTGGGGGTGGCTTCTTATACCGCGCCGATTTATCTGTCTGAAATTGCCCCGGAGAAAATTCGCGGCAGCATGATCTCGATGTATCAGTTGATGATTACCATCGGCATTCTGGCGGCCTACCTGTCGGATACCGCATTCAGCTATACCGGCGCCTGGCGCTGGATGCTGGGCGTGATCACCATCCCTGCGGTATTGCTGTTGATCGGCGTGTTCTTCTTGCCGGATAGCCCGCGCTGGCTGGCTTCGCGCAATCGCCATGAGCAGGCGCGCCAGGTATTGGAAAAGCTGCGTGACACCAGCGCTCAGGCGCAGCACGAACTGAATGAAATTCGCGAAAGCCTTAAGCTGAAACAGAGCGGCTGGGCGCTGTTTAAAGACAATAAAAACTTCCGCCGTGCCGTGTTTCTTGGCGTTCTGCTGCAGGTGATGCAACAGTTCACCGGGATGAACGTCATCATGTACTACGCACCGAAAATTTTTGGCCTGGCGGGCTTTGCCAGTACCGCACAGCAGATGTGGGGGACGGTGATTGTCGGCCTGGTTAACGTGCTGGCGACCTTTATTGCCATCGGGTTGGTTGACCGCTGGGGGCGCAAACCGACGCTGACGCTGGGCTTTGTCGTCATGGCGGTGGGCATGGGCGCGCTGGGGACCATGATGAATGTGGGCATGACCTCGCCGGCCGAGCAATACTTTGCCATCATCATGCTGCTGATGTTTATTGTCGGTTTTGCCATGAGCGCCGGCCCGCTGATTTGGGTGCTGTGTTCAGAGATCCAGCCGCTGAAAGGCCGCGATTTTGGCATAACCTGTTCTACCGCCACCAACTGGATTGCCAACATGATCGTCGGGGCGACGTTCCTGACCATGCTCAATTCGCTGGGTAGCGCGCACACTTTCTGGGTGTACGCAGCGCTTAACCTGGTATTTATCTTCATCACGCTGGCGTTGATTCCGGAAACCAAAAATATCTCGCTGGAGCATATCGAACGCAATCTGATGGCCGGTAAACCGTTACGCAATATTGGTTCGCGCTAGCCGACAGGCTGGGCATAGGATATTCGTTCAGGCATCTGGCGTTAACGCCAGATGCTGACGACAGGAGGATATTATGGCGATTTTGGTGACCGGCGGTGCCGGATACATTGGTTCGCACACCGTATTGGCGCTGCTGGAACGGGGTGAAGATGTGGTGGTGCTGGACAATTTGGTCAATGCGTCCGAAGAGTCCTTGCGACGCGTAGCGCAGCTGACGGGCAAAGCCGCAAAGTTCTATCGGGGTGATATACAGGACGCAGGCTGCTTGCAGCGGATCTTTAACGAGCAGCAGATTGCTTCGGTGATCCACTTCGCCGGTCTGAAGGCGGTAGGGGAGTCGACCCAGAAACCCCTGGAGTATTATCAAAACAACGTGACGGGCACGTTGGTACTGCTGGAAGCGATGCGTCAGGCCGGCGTTCACCGGTTTATCTTTAGCTCCTCCGCCACGGTGTACGGTGAAAATGCGCCGGTGCCTTATCGCGAGGATATGCCGATTGGCGGCACTACCAGCCCTTACGGTACCTCAAAATGGATGGTGGAGCAGATCCTGCAGGATTTTGCCAAGGCCGAACCGGCATTTTCGATTATCGCGCTACGCTACTTCAACCCGGTAGGCGCCCATGAGTCGGGGCTGATTGGTGAAGATCCCAGCGGCATTCCCAATAACCTGCTGCCGTATATCGCGCAGGTCGCTATTGGCCAGCGTGAAAGCCTGAGCGTGTTCGGCGGCGATTACCCGACCAAAGACGGCACCGGCGTGCGTGATTACATTCACGTGATGGATGTTGCTCAGGGCCACCTGGCGGCGATGGACCACTTAAAACAGATCGCCGGTTTCAAAGCCTATAATTTGGGCTCGGGGGTAGGGTATTCGGTGTTGGAAATGGTGCAGGCGTTTGAGAAAGCCTCGGGGGTAACCATTCCCTATCAGATTTTACCGCGCCGTGCGGGCGATCTGCCTGCCTTCTGGGCCGATGCCAGCCTGGCGAAACAGGAGCTGGGCTGGCAAGTGCAACGCGGCCTTGATCTGATGATGCGTGATACCTGGAACTGGCAAAGTAAAAACCCGCAGGGCTACCGCCAATAGTTTTTCATCGACAGTAAAAAAGGGTTCAGCTTGCTGAACCCTTTGTTTTTAGTGCGGCGTAACGCTTAAGCCAGCTTTTGCTGCGCCCAGGCCAAACCGCTTTGGTATTCGGCCGGTAACAGCGGCGCCAAAGCCTGCAATGCCTCTTGCAACGCACCGGCGTCGGGATCGTTCAGGTTGAGATGCCCAACCTTGCGGCCCTCGCGCACCTCTTTCTCGTACCAGTGCAGATGCACCAGCGGTAACGCCAGCCACTGCTGATTTACCGCGGTACCGATCAGGTTGACCATCACCGACGGGGTGCTCACGACCGGCTTCGGCAGCGGCAGGGCGAGAATGGCACGCAGGTGCAGTTCGAACTGGCTGATAGATGCGCCGTTTTGCGTCCAGTGGCCGCTGTTATGGACCCGAGGCGCCAGTTCGTTAATCAACAGACGATCGCCAACGATAAAACACTCCATCGCCATGACGCCGACGTAGTTCAGTTCATCAAGGATCGCCGTCAGCATCTGTTCAGCTTGCTGTTGCAGCGCAGGATTGGGCTGCGGCAACGCCACGCTGGTGCGTAGAATGCCTTCTTCATGCAGGTTATGGGTCAGCGGATAGAACACCGATTTACCGTCGTGTCCGCGTGCGCCGACCAATGAGACCTCGCCGGAGAAGTTAATCCCCTGTTCGACGATGCATTCGCCATAGGCATCGGCCGGCAGTTCGGCTTCCTGACCTGGGCGCAGACGCCACTGACCCCGGCCGTCGTAACCGCCGACGCGACGTTTAACGATAGCCAGTTCGCCCAGGGTCGCGAAAACCTGCGGCCACTCGGCGACGTCGGTCAGCAACTGCCAGGGGGCAGTGGCCAGGCCGAGCTGATCGAGTAACTGTTTTTGCGTCAGGCGGTCCGCCAGACGGGGGAAAATATCGCGGTTAACGAAGCTGTTGTGGGTCGCCAGCTCACGCGTCAGCGCGGTTTCCGGCCAACGCTCGATTTCGGCGGTGATCACGCTGTTTTGATAAGGTACCGCTTCCGGCTCGGCGTCGAGGCCAACCGGATAGACGGCGATCCCCAGCGGCTCACCGGCCTGGCGCAGCATACGCCCCAATTGACCGTTACCCAGTACGCAAACCGGCTTCATGCTTCCTCCCGCGGGTCCGGGTTATTCAGCACCTCGTCAGTCTGCGCCTGACGCCAATCGGCCAGGCGTTGCGCCAACTCAGCGTCATGCAACGCCAGAATTTGCGCTGCCAGCAGTGCAGCATTGGCGGCGCCGGCCTTGCCGATCGCCAGGGTGCCCACCGGAATACCGCGCGGCATTTGCACGATGGAATACAGGCTGTCCACGCCGCTCAAGGCAGCGCTTTGCACCGGCACACCCAGCACCGGCACCAGGGTTTTCGCCGCCAGCATACCCGGCAGGTGCGCAGCACCGCCCGCACCGGCAATGATCACGTCAATACCCTTGGCGCTTGCCTGTTCGGCAAAGCTGAACAGCTTGTCTGGCGTGCGATGAGCGGAAACGACTTCGACATGGAACGGGACGTCGAGTGAGGTCAGGACTTCTGCCGCAAACTGCATGGTGGCCCAGTCACTTTTCGATCCCATTACAATTGCGATTTTAACCTCAGCGTGAGTGGCTGAAGCGGCGTTGGCTCCCATGGGTGTAAGGCTCCTGTAATTGTACAAACGACGGCCGATTGCCTGCGGCGGGAGGCCGAATGAGGGCGTAGAGCATACCATGAGCGAACGGCAAGGAAAACGGTTGCGTCGCCGGTTTTGATCGTCAAAAGCGCGAATTTTTATACCCGCGCGTGAAGTCAGAAGCTTAGAAAGGGAATTGGATCAGTTCGACGGCGTCGGCGCTGACTTTGATCATCGAGCCTTCTTCATGCCAGGCACCCAGCACTAAACGGTGAGCTTTGCCGTTGCTCAGCGTCAGCTCATGCACGGCCGGACGATGCGTGTGGCCATGGATCATCCAGTGAACCTGGTGGTTCAGCATGGTTTGCTCAACCGCCTGCGGGTTGACGTCCATGATGGCGTCCGATTTGTATTGGTTGCTTTGCCGGCTGCGGGCACGCATTTTAGCGGCGATCTTAAGGCGCCAGCGTAAAGGCATTGCCAGGAACAATTTTTGAATCAGTGGGTTGTGTACTTTTCGGCGGAACTGTTGGTAGGCCCGATCGTCGGTACACAGCGTGTCACCGTGCAGGATCAGGATTTTGCGGCCATACAGGTCCAGCACCTTTTCTTCCGGCAGCAGTTGCATGCCGCTGGCACGAGCAAAGCGCTTGCCCACCAGAAAATCACGGTTGCCGTGGATAAAGTAGCAGGGCACGCCCGCCTGTTGCAGCGTTTTCAGCGCCGCGGCGATTTCAGCATGCAGCGGTTCGGGATCGTCATCGCCGATCCAGGCTTCGAACAGATCGCCGAGTATGTACAGGGCTTCGGCGTGTATGGCATCTTGCCGCAAAAAACGCAGAAAACCGGCAGTAATTGCCGGTTCCTGTGCGCTTAAGTGCAGATCTGCAATGAACAGCGTGTTCATTCAGCTGCGATTACTCGCTGACGGTAACGCTGGTGACGATCACGTCTTCTACCGGTACGTCCTGGTGCATGCCGCTGCGGCCAGTTTTCACGGCTTTGATCTTGTTAACCACGTCCATGCCTTCAACCACTTCAGCAAACACGCAGTAGCCCCAACCCTGGGCGTTTTCGCCGCGGAAGTTCAGGAAGTCGTTGTCTGCTACGTTGATGAAGAACTGTGCGGTCGCGGACTGTGGATCGTTAGTACGCGCCATTGCCAGGGTACCGATGGTGTTTTTCAGACCGTTGTTGGCTTCGTTCTTGATGGTGGCTTTGGTGTCTTTCTGGCTCATACCCGGCTCAAAACCGCCGCCCTGAATCATGAAGCCATTGATAACACGGTGGAAAATGGTGTTGTTGTAGAAACCGTCACGGCAGTAGTTCAGGAAGTTTTCAACGGTAACCGGTGCTTTGTCCGCGAAGGTGTTGATAACGATGTCGCCGTGATTAGTGTGGAAAGTAACCATAGTTTTAGTCCTAACAAGATGAAGTGAGATGTCACATGGAGCGAGTGAACTATCAGACCGCCGTTATAACATATCTCCTGTAATGAGTCAGCAGCGGCTAAACCGCGCTCAGGCTGTGGTAAATCGCAATTTGTTATATTATAACATCTGTGGCAATCGCTGATTTATCACCGTTTTCCACCTCTGAGCTCAGCAAAGCGCGGCCTTAACCTTGCATTAGATCAGGCTTCGGGTTTCAATACGCTGCTGGGTGAACAACCTTAACCCTGGTTATCATTTTTGTTATCACGCACACCACGGAATGTCCCGATGCTAAAGATTTTTAATACCCTGAGTCGTCAAAAAGAGGAATTTAAACCCATTCATGCCGGTAAAGTGGGCATGTACGTGTGCGGGGTAACCATCTATGACCTGTGTCATATCGGACATGGGCGTACCTTCGTTGCTTTCGACGTGGTGGCACGTTATCTGCGCTATCTCGGCTACTCGCTGAACTATGTGCGTAACGTTACCGACGTTGACGACAAAATTATCCGCCGCGCGACTGAAAATGGCGAAAGCTGCGATCAACTGACCGCACGCATGCTGGCGGAGATGCACGCCGACTTCGATTCTCTGCTGATCGAACGACCGGACATTGAACCGCGTGCGACCCAGCATATCGCCGAGATCATTGAGATCACCCAGCGCCTGATCGATCGCGATCACGCATATGTGGCCAGCAACGGCGACGTGATGTTCTCCATCGACAGCGATCCGCAATACGGTTTGCTGTCACGCCAGGATCTGGATCAGCTGCAGGCCGGTGCGCGCGTAGAAATCGACGACGTGAAACGCAACCCGATGGACTTCGTGCTGTGGAAGATGTCCAAGCCGGGCGAACCGAGCTGGGCGTCGCCTTGGGGCGCAGGGCGTCCGGGTTGGCACATTGAATGTTCTGCCATGAACTGCAAGCAGCTTGGCACCCATTTTGATATCCACGGTGGCGGTTCCGATCTGATGTTCCCGCACCACGAGAACGAAATTGCCCAGTCGAGCTGCGCCCACGACGGCCCGTACGTCAATTACTGGATGCACTCCGGCATGGTGATGATCGACAAAGAAAAAATGTCGAAATCCCTGGATAACTTCTTCACTATTCGCGACGTGCTGGGTTACTACGACGCTGAAACCGTGCGTTACTTCCTGATGTCCGGCCACTATCGCAGCCAGTTGAACTACAGCGAAGAGAATCTGAAGCAGGCCCGTACCGCTCTGGAACGCCTGTACACTGCGCTGCGTGGCACAGATGCCAACGCCCAACCGGCCGGCGGCGACGTGTTTGAAGCCCGTTTCCGTGAAGCCATGGACGACGACTTCAACACGCCGGAAGCTTACTCGGCGCTGTTTGATTTGGCGCGTGAGGTTAACCGTCTGAAAGCTGAAGACATGACGGCGGCGAACGGCATGGCTGCAGAACTGCGCAAGCTGGCGAAGGTGCTCGGTCTGCTGCAGCAGGAACCTGAACAGTTCCTGCAGAGCGGCGCACAGGTCGATGATGGTGAAGTGGCGGAGATCGAAGCCTTGATCAAGCAGCGCAACGATGCGCGTAAAGCCAAAGATTGGGCGTTGGCGGATGCCGCGCGCGATCGCTTGAATGAGATGAACATCGTGCTGGAAGATGGCCCGCAGGGAACCACCTGGCGCCGTAAGTAATCCGCTTTAGGCTACAAACAAAAAAGGCGCTGAGTTAATCTTCAGCGCCTTTTTCTATGGAGCGGGGATTACGGCTTAACTACAACCTTACCGCCGTTAAACTCCACGACCTGATCGGCAACGATTTTGCAGCGTTTGCGCGTTTCGACTTTGCCGTTCACTTTCACCTGCCCATCGGCGATGACTTCTTTGGCGGCACCGCCGCTTTCACACCAGCCCTGGAATTTGAGCAGGTCGCACAGTTCGACGTGCGGGTGATTATCCAGATTAAAAGTTTCCATACTGCCTTACTTATTTAGGTTGAACGTCGTGATATTCCTCGCAGGCCTGCAAGGTATTTTGGATCAGTGTAGCAACGGTCATTGGACCCACGCCACCCGGAACCGGAGTTATGTAGGCGGCGCGTTCGCTTGCGGCGTCAAAATCCACGTCGCCGACCACTTTACCACTTTCCAGACGGTTAATGCCGACGTCCACCACGATAGCGCCAGGTTTTATCCAGTCGCCCGGAATAAAGCCCGGTTTGCCGACCGCCACGACCAGCAGATCGGCGTTTTCAACGTGGTGGCGCAGGTTCTTGGTGAAACGGTGGGTTACGGTGGTGGTGCACCCGGCCAGCAGCAGCTCCATGCTCATTGGGCGGCCAACGATATTGGACGCGCCAACCACGACGGCATTCAGGCCATAGGTATCGATGTTGTAACGCTCAAGCAGGGTGACGATACCGCGTGGGGTGCAAGGGCGCAGTTTTGGCGCACGTTGGCACAGGCGGCCAACGTTGTACGGATGGAAACCGTCGACATCTTTATCCGGATGAATACGTTCCAGCACTTTGACGTTGTCGATACCGGCCGGCAGCGGTAGCTGCACTAAAATGCCGTCGATCTCGCCGTCGGCGTTTAGCCGATCGATCAGCGCCAGCAGTTCAGCCTCACTGGTGGTGGCAGGCAGATCGTAAGAGCGGGAGAGGAAGCCCACTTCATCACAGGCGCGGCGCTTGCTGGCGACGTAAATCTGTGAGGCGGGGTTCTCGCCAACCAATACGACAGCCAGGCCCGGAGCGCGTTTTCCGGCGGCCAGACGTTGTTTAACTTGCTCAGCCACTTCGTTTCTAACCTGCTGCGCAATCGTTTTACCATCAATAATCTTTGCTGACATCAGTGAGGAAATCCATCAATTAAGAAAAGCGGGGGATGACGCTATTTTGTCAGAAGCGAAGCGCGCTGTCAGGCGCTGAATCGCGATCGGCGGTGTTTGCCAGGTGTGATTTACGCTTTTTTTATGCCAACGACAGGATCCTCTACGCCTTTTTTACCGCTCGCTGCGTAAGCTGTGGCTATTCACACTGAGGACGGGAGTCAAAATCATGATGCTCATTACCCGGTTGCACTTTTTACACCTGCCTGCTGATAGCCAGGCATGCCAACCAAGACACGTGGGGGAAACGGTATTCGATTCGTCCTTGCATCCGGCTGACGTTGCGCAGCTGATTGCCCTGCATCAGCTTGCCGCACACAAAACGCCGCCTTCATGGAGAACGCGCCTGGGCGCATTGTGCCGGAGGTTGCGTGCATGAGAAACATCAAAGGGATGGGTTTTATGCTGCTGGTATGGGGGCCAATGGCGCAGGCTTCGTTAAATGCCGCACCGGTTAGCGCAGCCTTATTGCAGCCGTTATCAGCGGCTTGCAACCTGTTGGCGGCTCAGCATGCCGATTGGGGAAACATCAACGCGATGGTGCGCTCGGCTCGCGTTTGCCTACAGCGTCCGGCAGAACAGCAACAGTCGGATCGTATGCCAGAACAGGCTGATGCCGGCCTGGTACAGCGTAACAGCAGCCTGTTGCCGGACTTAACCCGAGGAAAGTGAGGTCGTTAACTTGCTGCGTGGCGACCGCAATGGCTGAAAATTCATCATAAAGCACAGCTGCTGACGTAACGTCATGAAAAGGCATTGACTCAATGATCTCTGACCGTATAATCCAACCCGCAACTCCCGGTTGCCGCATCCCAATGCGCCCTTAGCTCAGTTGGATAGAGCAACGGCCTTCTAAGCCGTAGGTCACAGGTTCGAGCCCTGTAGGGCGTACCATTAAGAAACAATGACTTACAGCCATCACCCAAGCTTCTCAATTTCAATATGGGACAGTTTTGGGACTAAGCCTCCAAAAATCGCATCGATCTGCCTCACATGTTCAGTTAAATGATTGAGTGCCAAATGCGCGTTACGCTGAACCATTTCTATGCTCTCCCAACCCCCCATTTCTTGTAGCGCTGAGAGTGGTACCCCTGCCTGAACTAACCAGCTTGCCCATGTATGGCGAAGGTCATGAAATCGAAAATCAGTTATTCCAGTCCGCTGCTTACCTGTATTCCATGCTGAGTTATCGTCAACGCGCATTTGCTGGTGCCATACCTCCGTCAGGACGTTTGCGTGCTGTAATATGTACAAAAACATACCCCTAGTAGCGACCAATCTGATCCCGCACGTTTGTAAGCAGTATCATTAGGAGCTGTACCAATGGTTTTCATCGACTCGTTTACGTCTGGGGCGGAACCCTATTGTCATGGCATTATGATCTTGTTTTTGTATCAGAGAGGGCACAACTCATCTAAATGGTAGGAAGACTAGGGTTTGTTTAACTTAAAAATGCAAGTTAACAATGAATTATCAAACATAGTTTATTAACTAATCCTAGTGAGGCTCAACATGAATAATATCTTTTCTGGTTTTGACGCTAAAATCTTGGCCGAGGCATTTGGTGTAAGCCGCGAAACAGCAGTGAAACTCCAACTGGAAAGCACCAAGCAAGGTAATTTGCTGACAGTTGTGCAGGCGTTGGTTCTTCAGAATCCGATTGGGCTGTAAGCAACCCAGAGTCAGGGGGCTGCGTGCAAATGAAGGAAGAATGCATAAAATTTCCCAAAACATAATTCAAGGCCGCATAAGCGGCCTTTTTCATTTCTATCACCCTGCATCGGGGCAGAGTCCCGGGAGGGGAAGTTATGGAAATGCCAAATGGTTACCATAGCTGGGATGACATCAGTGACATTCTCGCAGCTTTCTCACCGGCGGGAACTTGCTTGGTAACAAAACGCCGAGCAGGGAAATATGCTTGTGCAGCAGTCAGGACCGATCACCATCTTGCACACGGAAGACACCCGAAATTGCGCAATCATGGCAAAACATCAGCAGAGAGAGCAGCCATTACATCAGGAGAGTGAAATCTATCAGCGGAAATCAGGATGCGATCAAAAACAATAAATGCGCTGCTGAGCGCATCCCTGATGAATGAGTGGAACGGATATAAACGTCGCCAGCGCCAATCGTCTTTCTGCTCCCTGAATCACTATTCAGCCTTACGAACAATCAGCGTTGCAAGGTGATATCAGGGTAATATCGGCAGTTATACGTTGGAATTGATACCAGCTTTATCAATCTCACCAACCCAGTATCCAGTCTGATCCAATGGTGTGAGAATCGCACACATTGAAAAGAGCGTTCTATTAAATTGCAATATGATTTCTCTGCACTTGCCAATATGAATTATACGAATATGAATAATTAGCTTCTGTAAGGAGGGGGTCGTGGGATGCATTGTTTGTGAACTAAAGAGCTCTAATAACTATGAAGTGAAAACAGAAGAGGATTATAGGTTAGCTCTATCTCTTGCATCGGCAGGGTTGATCACTCTTTCATTTGGTGGGGAAGGGGCTTCGTGTTTAAAAATAAAAAATAAGTTCATCCCTGTATACATTTGTTCGGCGACTTATAAGTTAAAGATGATTTTGGGAAAAGACTTGATTTAGCGTTTAAATTTAGCATAAACAATTACTTGCATTTGGACGACGTTCTGCGATTAGCTTGATGGTATTGCAGGGACATTCAGTGCGTGTCATCGACAATGCTGACGTATAATCCTGCTCAATCGTAGGATCCTATGTCATACAATCTCGGAAATTAACCAAAAGAAGAATATAGACAAGGTGAACCTGGATCTTACGGCGCCAGGTTTAGCGAACAAAGAGCGTATTAACCAGCCAGTGATAGCTATTAGGTGGAGAGAGAGCAGCCTAGAGATCTGCATGAATACTTTCTTGAGCGTGTGGCACATTGGACTACCTAGAGGTGAGTATAATGCTATCAATAGGATCCGAGCCGATTTATCAGAAAATGGCAGAAGCCAACCATAATAAATAACAGAACCCGCTACGGCGGGTTTTTAAATGGGAGCAATTCATGGAAAAAAATAAAAGGATGAAAGCCATGAAAGGGCCATATCCGCCACTGCAGTTTATTTAAGGCCATCAGCTTACTCCATATATCGGCCAGATTTCTATGAACAAGGTGCGTGATTGGGGGCAACGATAATTCTTCAGCGATAGTTGAGCCGTTGTTCAGTGGTGGTTAGTGGTCGGTTACGAACGGAACGGCGTAATACGTTGCTGTATTTTTCACCGGAGCTTTATGTACAAATAACCATATATGATGATTGCCAACCTGTCGCAGCAGAATTGCGCGATAGGTGTCGTTGAGAGCGACAACTATCGCGCGGCCAGATTTGCTACCCTCTGAGCACCAGCCTTGGCAGCATGAACCTTGCTGCAAGTGTTCAGTCCACTAGACTTCTCGCACAAACGCTAGCCAATACGACCCACAGAAAATGAATCTATAATGGCCCCCTGAGCGGCTCATGATGTGTTAGTGCATTCAGACGCTTGCCTGCGGTTTGCCGGAGAATACTGACTAAGGGTTTTTTCTATTATCCAGACTAAACCCGCCAGCCCCTAAGAGAAACAGGGCGATAAAACCACCGGACATCGTGATGTTTTTCATCAGCATCAACTGACTTTGTAGGTCGGGACCACTGTGAAAAATCAGTCCTGAGATGATACAGAATCCGAAGAACAGAATGGCGACAATCCTCGTCTGAAAGCCCAGTAAAAGAGCCACACCGCCGCCTAGCTCGGTTAATATCACCAAAGGCAATAATATTGCTGGTACGCCCATCGACGCCATATACTCAGCTGTCGCGTTATAAGCCGAAATTTTACCTATTCCAGCAATAATGAATACAGATGAAAGAAGTACTCTCATTAAAACTGACACTAAACCGAAGAATAATTTGTTGTCGATGATATTGTCAATTTTGCCTTTTATAGACATTAACGCTTCCTCAAAATATTAAATAATATACACATTAAAAATCAACGGCCAGTTTGTAATTACACACCGGGCCGCGTATTCAATGGCTCGCTGATGGTGGTGGCTAAACCCTGGGCTGGGGGAGTAATAGTTGTGGCCTGAATAAAAATAAAGAGTGCTTAAGCAGCATGCTAACGACGTTATTATCCCCCCGCATTACGCTCACATCTTCTTATTCTCAGTGCTCGCCTGCTTATTCATGATATCGTGCTCAGCGGGAGGGTTACCATATAATTGACGTAAGGATTTTGGTATATGCCCATTGTTATCGATTATATTATAATGCTCACCCACTTCAGCCGTCAGTAATGTACTGCCGGATAAGGCCTTTAAGTTAGGGTCGCTAAATAGCGCCCAAACCACGCGTCCACAGAATTCAGGGCTCTCAAATCCTAATGTGTCACGGAGCGCGCGCGTTTTCGGGTCTGAGTTGGCAAGCTCAACCATCGTCTCTGTGGCTACGAAACCTGGCCATAGGGATACGGCGGAAACGTTAAAGGGGGCGAAGTGCTCGGCGTAGGAAGCGGCCAATTTATCCAGGCCTGCCTTTGAAGCGTAATAGGCTGGATCATGTACTTTCGCATCGGCATAGAAAGATACGTTGACGATTAATCCGCGCCCACCGGCAAGCAGCAAGCGCGCCGCATGCCAAGTCGCAACATGATGAGAACGTAAACCAACATCCAGTATATCGGCAAGATGGATGGTGGCTTCCCAAAAGGGTTTCACTCCCATTTGGCTGTTAAGCGTGGTGGCATTATTGACGAGGATATTGAGATAACCGTGCTTCTGCTCCACCTGTTTAAATAGGCGTGCTATCTGTGCATCGTCAGACATATCGCAAACAACCGCTACTCCTTGCCCCCCCGCGTGGGTTATTTCACTGACCACCTTTTCGACTGACTCCTGGTCACGACCCGTAACATAGACAATCGCACCTTGCCGTCCCAGTTCCTTTGCTATTCCCTTACCTATTCCCTTGCTTGATCCTGTAATAACGGCGATGACATCTTTTTCTGTTTGCATTATTTGCTCCTGATGACAAGGGCCAGGGCCTTCATCTTCGCTTAAACGGTGACAACAATTTTGCCTAGCTGGGCGTTCGCTTCTAGATATTGATGTGCCGCAACTATCTGATCAAACACAAAGGATTTCGCTATAACCGGCTTTAATTCACCACGACTAAGCGCCGCCAAAATAAAGGTTTTAGCGTTGGCGAGGCGCGCCGCATTTCCTACAATTTCGCTGTAAGCAAATCCCCTGATCGTCAGGCCTTTCGGGATCGCCAAACTTGCCGGGAAAGGGGTGTTTTCACCGCTCAGATTGCCGTACTCTATCAGCGTGCCTCCGGGCGCCAAGATCTCGCATAGCGTGGGCACACCTTCCCCCCCAATACAATCGAAGATAACTCGCGGCGGCCTATCGCCGGTGATTTCTTTAACTTCAGCTACGCTTTTCTCACCCTGGGAAGTGACAACCCATGATGCACCGATATCGAGTAACGCCTGGCGTTTGGATTCGGTTCTTGAGGTTGCTATCACCCGAGCGCCAAGCATGTTGGCAATTTGAATCGCGGCGATACCAACACTACTGGAAGCGGCAGTGACCATGACATAGTCGTCAGAGGTCACTTCTGCAACGTCAACCAGTGCCCCATATGCCGTGATGTACTGCATCCACGCCGAGGCCGCTTGCTCCCAGGATAAATTTTCCGGATGCTTAACCACGTAACGGGCTGGGTAGTGAATAGTTTCACCATAGGTGGGCCACCGATCCATAGCCAGTGAAGGGATAACACTCACCGCGTCGCCAGGGATAAGGCCTTGCACTTGTGCACCAACGGCCTCGATAATCCCGGCCGCTTCATAGCCCATTCGCTGCGGAAATACCGGAGGAAATGCATACTTACCGCGACGCAGTAGCGCCTCCGCCCGATTTAAACCGATAGCTTTCACCTTAATACTGACTTCATCGGCGGCTAAGGCAGGGAGAGCCACGTCCACAATTTTTAATACATCTGGTTCACCGACACGATCAAACTGGATAACCCGCGCCATTTTGTTCCCCTTTATATAAAACACGTAAACTAATACGAATTTATGACTGGAGTTTTTGACACAAAAATAAGTGTAATTTTATGCCTGTTCCATTATTTCATGCGTATCACGGTTTTCCCCCGGTATCCTCCGCTCTTGACGGAGTCCAGCGCTAACGAAGTATCCTTTAAATAAAATACTCGCGGAGGCGTGAAGGGAATCTCACCTTTGGCAATCTCTTTCGCAATAGAATTCAATTTGGCAGGGTCAAATTTCATTTGAAAAAATGTCCCTTTTCCTGGTTGGCTGTCAGGTGTTTTTTCTGCGATATCAACGGCAACTGAACTTACAATTCGACCGTTTGGCGCCAGAGTGTTCCAGAGTGCTTCCAGGGAACCTCCACCGACCAAGTCAAGAACGAGGTCAACTCCCTTTATCATCGATAAGGCATGAGCGTCGTTATAGTCAACGACATCTGTGGCACCCAATGACTTGACATAATCTCTGTTTTTTTGCGAAGCCGTAGCGATGACCTTTGCCCCTGCGCGATGAGCCAAAGGAATAGCCAAAGAGCCTACTCCGCCAGCCGCACCCTGGATCAATACGGTTTGCCCAGCCGTTAATTCCCCGATATCAAATAACCCCGTCCACGCCGTCGAGCCGGCAACCGGCAGGGTTGCTGCGACGGTTTCGTCCAGATCATCGGGAATGGGGATTAACAGTTCCGGCTCAATTTCTATCGTTTCGGCAAATGCCCCGCGGTTCACAGGCTTCCCTATCACGCGATCGCCGACGTTGAAGGTGGTGACGCCAGCCCCCACTTCAACAATCTTTCCTGCGAACTCGCCACCCAAAATACAGGGAAAAGTTAATGGGAATATATGCTTAAGCAGGCCATCACGCAGTTTCCAGTCTAATGGATTAACCCCTGCGGCGACGATCTCCACAATGACCTTGCCCGGTGAGACTTGGGGCCTGTTGATGGGCTGAATTTTGATCGTGCCCTCAGCGCCATAACTATACATAACTGCTGCTAATTGCTGATTCATGTTGATCTCCTAAGCTATTTTTTCACTATATCCGTACCAATAATAATTAATAAGATGCTAAATTATGGACGCCGCGGACCAAAAATGAGACAGCTCATGAATATGAATGCATTGCAGGACTTCATAAGTGTGATTACACACGGCAGCTTCAGCGCGGCAAGTCGCGCAACGATGACGCCTAAAGCCTCTATTTCACGGCGGATCCGTCAGTTGGAAGATGAACTGCAAACGCGCTTGTTTGAACGTACGAATACCGGTTTCACCTTGACCGCCGAAGGAACCCTGCTATTCGAACGGATAAAGCCTTTGGTTAACGAGCTCAACGACATCAAAACTGACATGATGGAACAGACCGGTAGCCCCTCAGGAAAATTACGGATTAGCGTTCCTCCCGTTATTGCATTTGATACCTTGGGTAAACTGGCTGCTCGTTATAGAGAGCTTTACCCCTTGGTCGAACTTGAACTTATTGCTGACAGCAGATTGGTTGATCCTATTCGAGAAGGTTTCGATGCCGTTATTCGTGTAAATCCGATGGCGGATGAAGAGATGATAGGTATAAAAATATTCAAAGAGACATTAATATTTGTTGCGTCACCGCAATATAGGGAACAACTGGCTTTGGGAGACCCGCTCACAGAACTTCCTCTCATCAGTATTGGAACGCACTGGAAACCGAATCAAATTAGTACCGTTTTGGAGGGGGAACCACGACATTTCAATGTGAACACGGAGTTATATATCTCCTCTCCGTTTATCACCCGTTCCACCCTCATTTCGGGAGTCGGTTCCGCACTGCTACCGGAAGCTTTGGTCGCCGATGACATCAAAGCCGGCAGGTTGCTTCACCTGGGGGTAAGTGAACAGCCAGAGCTGATTTTATGGTGCCTCTATCCGAGTAGACGCTATGTCACCGGAAGATTAAGAGCCTTTATTGATTTATTGAAGGAAACATTTTCACAGGAAAGCAGTATTCATCATTAACGGTGCGAAAAACAAAACCGGCGATCCTGTCGGGTAAGCTGTGAATGATGGCTGCACTTAAGCGTGCAAGCAGCCATTGAACCGCCTGCAACGCTGTCCTCCAGTCCCTGGCTCGAAAATCCATTTAATTACCCGGCTAACGACTATGTTGGCTGCCGACGCTGTGCTAGTTTCTGTAGCAAATCATCAGAATGCAGGACATAACATGTTGAGTTTGTTTGTTTACGGGACGTTAGGGCCAGGGCGGCCAAACGCGCACATCATGGAAAGTATCGGCGGGAGTTGGGAAGAGGGCAGTGTGGGAGGAACGCTGCTGAATGCAGGGTGGGGCGCCGAAATGGGCTATCCGGGCATCGTGCTGGATAACAGCGGCAGCCGGGTTCAGGGTTTTCTGTTTCGTTCCGACAATCTTGCCGCCCACTGGCAAACTCTCGATGAATTTGAGGGAGAAGGGTATGAGCGGGTGGCCGTCAGTGTGACTACGGCAAGTGGCGACGTCGTCGATTCGTTTATCTACATGCTGAAGCAATAACGCCGCTGCCGTTGCTAATATTTAGCTCGGGAACGAGCCATCTCGTTCCCGAAATGCGGCGATTACCGGTTCGGCAAACAGAAAAACGACTGCGCGTTCTCACCCAAAATCTGACGCTTACTTTTCTCCGGCAAGGCAGAGCTGCTGACCAAATGGCCGATCTGTTGTTCCCCCAGCGGGAAGGGAGCATCGGAGCCCAGCATGACCCGTTCCGCACCCAGGGTATCCACCAGAAGCTCTAGCGCCCGTGGATCGAACACCGCGGAGTCGACGGAGAAGCGATCCAGATAGCTTGACGGTTTATGCGGGCAATCTTCACGCACGATATCGCGCTGCTCCCAGGCGTTATCGACCCTCCCCATCAGGTAAGCAAAGCTGCCGCCCCCGTGGGCAAAGCAGAGTTTCAGGCTGCGCGGCAAGCGTTCGAAGGCGCCTGAGAGGATCAAAGAGAGGATCGCCAATTGCGTTTCCGCCGGCATTGCCACCAGCCAGGGCAGCATCCATTTCTTCATACGCTCCGCGCCGCCCATCATATCCCAGGGATGTACCAGCACCGGGATACCCTCGTGGGCGCAGTGGGTCAGAAAGACGATCAGCGATTCATGATCCAGATCCTTTGCCCCCACGTGATTACCTATTTGCACGCCAATATGACCACACTCTTTTGCCCGGCTGGCTTCGCGGCAGGCGGCTTCGCTGTCCTGCAGGGGAACCTGCGCCAGCACCTTCAGCCGTCGCGGGTTGGCAGACGCCATCTCCAGCGCCCGATCGTTCATCAATTGGACCCAGGGCAGGGCGCGATCGAGAGCGACGTCATAGGCAAACATGACCGGCGTGGCGCACATGATCTGAATATCGATCTGCTGTTCATCCAGCTGTTCCAGGCGGCGTTCGGCATCCCACAGGGCGTCATAGACCGGCCGGAAAGGCTTATCATTGAGCATGATCTGGCCTTCGCGCCCGTGGGTTGCCAACCAGGGAGCCCGCTCAACATCCAGCCTGGCAGCCTCTTGTTGGCTGATTTTAGGGAAAAAATGCGAGTGGATATCTATTTTCATCGGTTTTCTGTTGCCTTCAGTGTGCGATGCCAGGTTTGTGCATCGCGGCTTGGGTGGATCTCGCCGCACTGGCTGCAGCGGCGTTCTTCATCGCTGGTTGCATAAAATTGTTCATAAACCGGGGGGAGATCCGCCACGATGCTCTTGAGGTTCATTTCATATCTTTTGATCAGGTTGCCGCAGGCCGCGCATGACCACTGTATGGCGTCCGGCTCATTTTCCGGGCGCATCCGTTCCAGCACCAGGCAAAGGCTGCCCTCTTCCGGGCGTTGAGGAGAATGAAGCACATGGGGTGCCATCAGGAAAATGTCCCCTTCACGCAGGTCGATGCGGTCGTAACGGCCGTCATCCCAGATGTTCAGATAGGCATTCCCTTTAAACTGGTAGAAGAACTCCTCTACCGGGTTATCGTGAAAATCGGTGCGCTGGTTCGGCCCGCCGACGACGGTGACCATGTAATCGCTGTCCTGCCAGATCTGTTGGTTATTGACCGGGGGCTTGAGCCGATGCGCGTTACTGTCTAGCCAAGTATTGAAGTTGAGCGGAAATCCATATTTGAAGTTAGACATTGTTATTCTCCGATTCGTAGGGCAGAGGATATGCACAGGTTATTTTTGGGGCTTATAGGCGATGGCCTTGATTTCAATTAACAAGTGCGGGTGGGGCAGTTGATGCACCGCCACGGTGGTGCGGGTTGGGCCGTCGTAGTCAAAATAGTCGGCATAAACCGCGTTATAGCCAGCAAAATCGTTCATATTGACGAGAAAAGCGCTGATCTCGACAACATCATTCAGGTCGGCTCCGACACTGCGCAGGATGTCGCGAATATTATCGAGCACCGCGCGAGTCTGAACGTCGATAGCCAGGCGGGTTGCACCCATGGCATCGGCTTCGGCCCCGGCAATACTGTTGTCCGGCAATCTGGCACTGGTGCCGGAGACAAACAGAAAGTCGCCCGCCCGTTTCACGTGTGGAAAACGTCCGCGCGGGGCGGCTTTTCCCTTAACAACCACAGCCTGGTTAGTCATAGCTGGCCCTCGGTATGAAATGCCGTTCGCCCAAAGCCGGAAATATCGACGCTGACATGTAGCCCGGGGCGTAAAGTTTCTGCTGCGGTTGCCGCGCCAGCGAGGATCACCGAACCGGCAGGCAGTACACGTTCTTGTTGATGCAGCAGGCTGGCGATCTGTATCAGTGCACGCAATGGATGCCCAAGAATAGCTGCGGTGCTGCCAACCTGCACCGGACGCCCATGAAAGTTCATCACCACACCAAGGTTATCGATGGCGCGCTGCGGGTTCTGCAAGGCCCCCACGACGAATTTGGCGGATGAGCAGTTGTCGGCAATCACGTCCTCAAGGGTGAAGCGGAAATCGCGGTAACGGGAATCGATAATCTCCAGCGCAGGGCATACCCCTTCAAGCACCCGGCCGGCTTCGGCCAGGGACAGCGGGCCATTGATCTCTTTGCCGGTGATAAAACAGAGTTCAGGTTCCACGCGCGGGTGGATCAACTCGCGCAGATCCAGTGTTCCTCCTTCTTCAATCTGCATGGCATCGGTCAGTTCTCCCCAAATAAGATGGTCAACGCCCATCTGCTGCATTTTGGCGCGGCTGGTGAAACCCAGCTTCAGGCCGACGCGACGCTCTCCACGCTGCTCGCGCAGCCGGATCCCTTCAGCCTGAATTCGATAGGCCTTGGGAAGATCCAGAGCCAGCTGTCCGGTTAACTGTGCGGTGGCTTGCTGGCTGAGTGTGGCCTGGTCTAGCTGAGTGGCCAGTGCGGTAAGATCCATGATTTTGCTCATGCAATGTTCTCCTGAAGCCTGTTTCGCTGGGCCAGCAAATCCAGGGCGACGTCAACGATCATATCTTCCTGGCCGCCGACCATTCGCCGACGGCCGACCTCCAATAAGATATCGGCGGTTTTAAGTTGATACTGTTCCGCCGCCTTTTCGGCATGGCGCAGAAAACTGGAGTAGACGCCGGCATACCCCAGCGACAGGCTCTCTCGATCGACGCGTACCGGACGATCCTGCAATGGACGCACCAGATCGTCTGCCGCGTCCATCAGTTGCAGCAGGTCGCAACCGTGGTTCCAGCCCAAACGTTCGGCGGTGGCGATAAAGACCTCAAGCGGCGCATTGCCGGCACCGGCGCCCTGACCGGCCAGCGAAGCGTCGACCCGCTGACAGCCTTCCTCCACTGCGACAATCGAGTTGGCGACCCCAAGCGCTAAATTATGGTGAGCGTGCATGCCAATTTCCGTGTTTTCATCGAGCACCTCGCGCAGAGCACGGAAGCGATCGCGGATATCCTGCATCAGCATGGCGCCGCCAGAATCGACCACGTACACGCAGGTGGCCCCGTAGGACTCCATCAGTTTCGCCTGCTGTGCCAGATGTTTGGGTTCAGCCATGTGGGACATCATCAGAAAACCGACGGTATCCATCCCCAGCTCACGCGCATAGCTAATGTGTTGGCGCGAAATATCCGCTTCGATGCAGTGAGTGGCGACGCGCACTACCCGTGCGCCGGCATCATAGGCATTACGCAAATCGTGAACGGTACCGATACCCGGCAACAGCAGCGTCGCGATCCGGGCATGGCTGACCGACTCTGCGGCAGCGGCAATCCACTCGACGTCGCTGTGCGCGCCGAAGCCGTAGTTGAAGCTGGAGCCGGATAGCCCATCACCGTGGGCCACTTCGATCGAGTCGACCCCAGCGCGATCCAACGCGGTGGCGATTTGTCTGACCTGTGGCAGCGAGTAACGGTGGCGTACCGCGTGGGAACCGTCACGCAGAGTGACGTCGGAGATATAGAGTTTTTTCATCTTCATGCTCCCTGACCTTGCAGCAAACGCCTTGCGATATGCTCACCGCAGGCCAGTGCGGCTGACGTCATGATGTCGAGGTTGCCGGCGTAGGCCGGTAAATAGTGAGCGGCCCCTTCGACCTCCAGGAAGATGGAGACTTTCAGGCCACCCTGCGGCCCCAGATCCGGGTAAAGGTGCGCATCGGCCGGGGCGATGGTTTCAAACTGGACTTCCTGCTTGAGCCGATAGCCGGGAACGTACTCTTGCACTTTGGCGACCATGGCAACCACCGCTTCGGTGATTGCTTGCCGATCGCTCGGTGGCGTCAGGCAGAAAACGGTATCGCGCATCATCAAGGGCGGTTCGGCCGGGTTGAGGATAATGATGGCCTTGCCGCGCCTTGCGCCGCCTACGCTTTGCAGTGCCAGCGCGGTGGTTTCGGTAAATTCGTCGATGTTTGCGCGAGTGCCGGGCCCGGCAGAACGGCTGGAGACCGACGCGACGATCTCGGCATAGTAAACATCGGTGACGGCGGCGACGGCGGCCACCATCGGAATGGTGGCTTGTCCGCCGCAGGTGACCATATTCAGATTGGGGGCGTCGCCCTGAGTTGCCAGGTTGACTACCGGCACTATGTAGGGGCCGATGGCTGCCGGAGTCAGGTCGATTACCCGTACACCGTACTGTTGCAACAACTTATTGTGGTGCGCGTGCGCCCCGGCCGAAGTGGCGTCAAAAACCACTTTGATTTCGCTGAAATCGGGCAGCGCGAGCAGGCCATCAATGCCTTCGGACGTCGTCGCCACGCCCAGCCGATTCGCACGGGCCAGGCCGTCGGAGGCAGGATCGATTCCGACCATCGCAGCCATTTTCAGGTGCTGACCGTGGCGCAGGATCTTAATCATCAGATCGGTGCCGATGTTGCCCGAACCGATGATTGCAGCGGCAATTTGCGCTGAGTTGCTCATTGATCACCTCCTGCGGCAGGGGCGAAGCGGCCGCTGACCTGACCGAGGCCCTCAATGCGGGCGCTAAACACATCCCCAGCGCAGGCCGCTACCATCGGCCCCAATGCGCCAGTGAGGATGATATCGCCGGCTCGCAATGCGTTGCCGCGTTGCGCCAGCGTGTCCGCCAACCACAAGGCGGCAAGCAGCGGATTGCCCAGACAGGCCGCTCCGGCACCCACCGAAACCGGTTCGCCAGCCCGCTCCAGCACCATGCCGCAGCCCAGCAGATCGACGTCCTTCAACAGCACCGGGCGATTACCCAGCACGAACAGACCGCAGGAGGCGTTATCGGCAATGGTGTCCGCCAGCGAGATATCCCAGCCGGCGATGCGGCTATCAACCACTTCGAGAGCGGGCAGCAGATAGGCGGTAGCGCGGATCAGGTCGGCGAGCGTGTTTTTTTCATGGGGCAGATCCCGTTCAAGTACCAAGGCGATCTCGGCTTCCACCTTGGGCTGAATCAGCCGACCGGCGGCAATCTCTTCACCGTCACACAGCGCCATGTCGGCGAACAGCTGGCCGAAATCCGGTTGATTGACCCCCAGTTGGCGCTGTACCGCCGCCGACGTCAGCCCGATTTTGCTGCCCACCGGTCGGTGTCCCTTTTGGATCCGCTCTTGGTTATTGACCCGCTGTATGGCATAGGCGGCATCGATATCCTGTGAACCCACCAGGTGGCGAACCGGCGCGCAGGGGTGGCCACTCTCGGCGGCCTGCCTGAGCATTTTGGCCGCTTCATGGTGTTCAGGCTTCAGTGAATTTGACACATGACTCTCCTGTTATGCGCCACGCGTGAACGTGGCCGTTTTCCCTGCGGCTGGGTATTGTCGTGAGTCATGCCCTTGAAGAAAGAGAGCGTTGGCGACCACGATTCAGCCAGCCGGCGAGAGTGGATACAGGGCAGTCTAATCAGCTGGCCAATAAGCGAAAAATGAATAAAGTGGCTTTTGCTATTCCTTAAAGTTATGCCATAGTCGCCAGACTTGGTGCCTGGGCCAGACGATTTTTGGGAGTAAACGACAATGAATGAACGTTCCCCTTTTAACGTTAGCGATATGATCCTGAACCGGCTCAAGCTGCGTCCACTGCTGATTTTTGACCGGGTATTACGCAATCAGTCGATTGCGCGTGCTGCTCGGGAGCTGAATCTGACCCAGCCCGCCGTGACCAAAGCGATCCGTGAACTGGAACAACAGCTGGATACCCTCCTGTTCGATCGTAATAATCGGGGCGTGACCCCAACGGACTGTGGTGTCTTGCTGGGAGAGCGGGTTAAATCGGTGATTGCCGAGCTGCGCTACCTGACCGATGAGCTGAACACCTTCAAGGGCGGCGTTACCGGCCATGTTGTGGTGGGAACGCAGATCTCGGCCAGCGCCCGTTTGTTGCCGCGCGCCATCTTGTTGCTGAAAGAGCGAGCACCCAAAATTCTGGTCACCGTACGGGAAGGGCCGCAGGATTACTTATTTCCTGCATTAGCAACCGGTGAGCTGGATGTGGTGGTAGGGCGTTTGCCCGAGCCCGATGCGCCTCTGACTGCACGCATGGCGCTGAGTCACCGGGCATTATATTGCAACAGCCTTTGCGTGGTGGCCGGCAGCCGCCATCCGCTGGTGCAAGAAGCCAATCTTAACCTTCAACACCTTGCGTCATGGCCGTGGATCCTGCCGCCGCTCGACTCGCCGGCCCGGCGTGTGGCCGATCAATTCTTCAAGGAGTCCGGGCTGCCGGCCCCTGAAAATATCGTGGAGTCATTGTCGCTGCTGACCAACGTCAACCTGCTGGTGGATTCTTCATTCCTTGGCCTGATGCCGACCGCCGCGGCGCGGCGCTTTATTGCGGCCGGTCTGCTGTTCCAACTGCCGCTTGGCGACGTGGGCCCTTCCACCGAGGTCGGGTTTTCCATCCGTGAAGATAAGCCTTTGACGCCGGCGAGCAGGCAACTGATTGAATGCCTGAAATTGGCGGTTCAGGAAGACAATGCGTTGCCTGGCTATAACCAAACGGCATAGCAAAGCCCGCTTTATTCATTTTCACCTTATTTCTACGGCTCCCTACACTGCGTAACGATACCCGGTCGAAGCTCCTCTCCAACGGCGTTGCTTTCAGACGCCAATGGCAGGTTTCTTCGTGCCGCTTTGTGACTCAGGAGGAACAGTGCCGTGGCAATTTATCAATCCGCGCCGGATTTACCCTTGTATATCGACGGCCAGTTTGTCGATGGGATCCGGCAGTTCGACAATATCAGCCCCGTTGATGGACACCTCGTTTCGCGAGTTGCCGAAGCGGGGGAAGCGCAGGTAGCGGCAGCGGTCAAGGCCGCCCATGCCGCACTCTCCGGGCCCTGGGGGCAACTGAGCGTGCCGGAACGTGTGGCGCTATTGCACCGGGTGGCCGAGGGTATCGAAGCCCGTTTTGACGAATTTGTCGCGGCAGAAGTGGCGGACACTGGACGCCCCGAGAGTCTGGCGCGTACGCTGGACGTTCCCCGCGCCATTGCCAACTTCCGTACCTTCGCCGATCTGGCTGCAACCTCGGTCAATGAATGCTGCGAAACGCCACAGGCCGATGGTGGCCTGCTGTTCAACTATACGGTCCGCAAACCGCTAGGGGTGGTGGCCGTAATTTCTCCCTGGAATTTGCCGCTGCTGCTGCTGACCTGGAAACTCGGGCCAGCGTTGGCCATGGGTAACACCGTGGTGTGCAAACCGTCGGAAGAAACCCCCTCTTCGGCAACGCTGCTGGCGCAAGTGATGCATGAGGCCGGTTTGCCTGCCGGGGTATTTAATCTGATCCACGGTTTCGGACCGGGTTCTGCGGGGGAATATCTTACCCGCCAGCCGGAGATTGCCGCCGTTTCCTTTACCGGCGAATCTCGTACGGGCAGCGCCATCATGAAAGCGGTGGCGGATGGCGTAAAAGAAGTCTCTTTCGAATTGGGCGGGAAAAATGCCGCGGTGGTGTTTGCCGATGCTGACTTTGAGGCGGCGGTCGCTGGCGTAGCACGCTCCTCATTTTTCAACACTGGGCAAGTGTGTTTGTGCTCTGAACGGGTTTATGTCGAGCGCCCGATCTTCGATCGTTTCGTCGCGGCATTAAAAGAACGGGCCGAAGCCTTGAAAATAGGTTATCCCGATGAGGAGGGCGTGGATCTCGGTCCGCTGGTGTCACAAAAGCACCGGGATAAAGTGCTTTCCTATTTCGCGCTGGCGCGTAGCGAAGGAGCCACCCTGATCACCGGCGGTGAGGTACCGGTATTCGGTGACGAGCGCGATAACGGCTCCTGGATCCGCCCAACCATTTGGACCGGCCTGGGCGACGACGCACGCTGCGTGCGCGAAGAGATTTTTGGACCGGTATGTCACATATCGCCTTTCGATAACGAAGAGGAAGTGCTGGCGCGGGTCAACGACAGCCAATATGGTCTGGCCTGCGCGTTATGGACCAGTCAGGTCGGGCGGGCGCATCGCCTGGCTCGGCGTGTTCATACCGGCATCGTCTGGGTTAACAGCTGGTATGCCCGCGATCTACGCACCCCGTTTGGCGGCAGCAAACTGTCCGGCATGGGGCGCGAGGGCGGGCGTCACTCTTTGGACTTTTACTCTGAAATCAGCAATGTCTGCATAAAACTATAATCGCTCACCGGCTGCCGCCAGCCCGTGGCAGCCCGCAGAGTCCCCCCTCTTCGCTGACAGGAGCCTGACCTCATGTCTCATGGTGCATCTCTGGATATTGAAGCCTTTATCGATCAATCGCGATTTTCCCCGTTCCAATGGCTACTGTTGCTGCTGTGTTTTTTGGTGATTTTCATGGACGGTTACGACATGGCTGCGATTGCCTACGTGGCCCCTTCACTGCTGGACGAATGGGGAGTGCAGAAAGCCGAACTGGGGCCCGCCATGAGCGCGGCGTTGTTTGGCCTGGCGTTTGGTTCGCTGCTGTCCGGGCCGCTGGCAGACAGGGTGGGCCGCAAACCGGCGGTGATCTATTCCGTATTGTTGTTTGGGGTGTTCAGTCTGGCAACCGCCTGGTCAACTTCGATAGGATCATTGACCCTGCTGCGTTTTATTACCGGATTAGGGTTAGGGGCTGCGATGCCCAATAGCATCACGCTGCTGTCCGAATACTGCCCCAGCAAACGGCGCACCATGATTGTCAGTGCCATGCTGTGTGGTTTCCCGTTGGGTGCGGCCGTCGGTGGCCTGCTGGCCGGTTACCTTATCCCTTCATTTGGCTGGCGTTCAGTGTTGGTGGTAGGGGGCGTGGTGCCTATCCTGCTGTGCGTAGCCTTACCTTGGTTATTGCCCGAATCGGTGCGTTATATGGTACTTAAGGGCTATCCCAGCGCCCGTATTCGCGCCGTTTTACAGCGCATAAAGAAGGAAGGGACCGAGCGGGCTGAGCACTTCGTCATTGCGGAAAAAATAGCCGACGGACATTCCGCTATCCGTGCCATTCTGACTTCTCCGCATCGCACCGTCACAGGGTTGCTGTGGCTGAGCTGTTTTATGAGCATGCTGGTGTTTTACATGATCGTTAGCTGGATGCCGCTGCTGCTAAAAGAGGCGGGGTTGTCGGTGCTGCAATTTTCCCATATCAGTGCGCTGTTCCCGTTAGGCGGTGGGGTGGGGTCAATAGTGATAGGTTGGGTGATGGATCGCCGTGAACCCAATAAGGTCCTGGCGCTGACCTATCTGGCCGCCGGGGTATTGGCCTATGGCGTGGGCCTGGCGGTTGGTAACGTCACTCATACACTGCTGTTAGGTTCACTGGTGTTCTTTATGGGATTTGCTTCCGGTGGCGGGCAGTCTGCGCTGGCGTCACTGTCTGCTTCCTATTATCCCACCAGTTGCCGCGCCACCGGGGTGGGCAGCATGTATGGGGTAGGGCGTTTTGGCGCTATATTCGGCGTGCTCGCCGGTGCGGAACTGCTGCGTTACCAGTATCCCGCCGCGGCCATTTTTAGCCTGTTGCTGATCCCTGCCTGGTTGGTTTGCCTGGCGCTGATGCTGAAGTATTTCAGCGGACGGCGGCGAGAACTGCTGTTGGCTCGCTTGCCGGATAAACAGTGACGTTACGCTTGCGTTTGCGTTTGACACTGCAGCAGAGAAAGAGAAAGGCGTTACTTGTCGTCAGGAAGGAAATAGTGCCCGCATTTAGGGCAGATCATGGTGATGTTTTTACGCATTTTGCGACTGTTTTGTTCAGATACGTGAGCGCATTTCGGGCAGGTCACTTTTACTGATGAGTCGCTGAACATCTTAAGGGCATCAAAGATAGACATATCTTTCACCGGGTAGATGTAAGGAGCCTCAGTTTAGCATTGCTCGGGGTTAATAGCCCTTTATTGATTGTTTATTAATCATTTCTGCGAGGGCGGTGCCGGGACTTTGGCGCCGATGAACAAGCGGCGCCGCAGTAAAAATGTCACATTTCCATCCGAGGTTACATCTGTCGGAGCAACCTTACGCAGGCATGACAGTTCTATACATTGTGGCTGGTAATTTAACAGCTACCCGATGATGTTGTGTGTTATCCATTCCCTGTAGTGTATTACCCCATCCCTGTTAAGTTTATCCCGCCTTGTGCGGGATTTTTTTTACCTGCGCTCAATCATTTGCCCGCCAAACATAATGTCGCGCGTGGCCTGCAACGCCAGAAAATCATGGGGGAAACCGAGCTCGATGGCACTGGCAGTTTCCAGCCGTTGCCATTGCTCTTCTGTGAGCCGGACGTCTAATGCCCCCAGATTATCTTCCAATTGCGCCAGCGTACGTGCGCCAATAATGGGGGCGGTCACCGCCGGGTTACGCAGCGTCCAGGCCAGGGCCACTTGCGAAGCGCTGAAGCCGGATTCGTCGGCCAGCGCCTGTACCTGTTCGGCAATCACAAGATTGCGTTCGGTCAGCATACCCTTATTGCGTACCATTGCGCGTCTTGTCCCGTTCTCTTCCCCCATGGGCTGCAAATCACGTCGGCTGTATTTACCGCTCAAGATACCGCCGGACAGCGGTGACCAAGGGATCACACCGAGGCCCATTTCCTGTGCCATCGGGATCAGCTCACGCTCTACGGTGCGTTCCAGCAGGCTGTATTCGATCTGCAGGCCAATCAGCGGTGACCAGCCACGTAAATCCGCCAGCGTCTGCATTCTGGCGGCCTGCCAGGCGGGGAGATCCGAAACGGCCAGGTACAGCACCTTGCCGGCGCGCACCAGGTCATCCATGGCGCGCATGATCTCTTCTACCGGAGTAGTGAAGTCCCAGGCGTGCAGATACAGCAGGTCGATATAATCGGTATTCAGGCGCTGCAGGCTGTCTTCCACTGAGCGCACCATACTCTTGCGATGGTTGCCACCGGAGTTGGGATTATCAGGTTGCATGGGCAGCGTGTATTTGGTGGCGATTACCAACCGATCGCGGCGTCTGGCGGCGAACTCCCCGACAAAACGCTCGGCGCTGCCTTCGGTGTAGCGGTTGGCGGTATCGATGAAATTGCCGCCGCGCTCGACGTAAACGTCAAACAAACGGCGGGCCTCCGCCTGTTCCGCCCCCCAGCCCCAGTCGGTGCCGAAGGTCATGGTGCCGAGTGCCAGCGGCGAGACGCGCAGGCCGGAACGGCCCAGTAGACGGTAGTGGTTTAGGGCCAGTGATGTATGCATCGTGCATTCCTCTGTGGTTTTTCCCCAGAATAGGCCCCGCGATACTCTGACTGAATACGCTATAATCTTCATGAATTATTAAGCGCAGGAGGCATAATGAGAGGAAGTGACTTTGCAGAGCTGCGCGCTTTTGCTGCCATTGTGGAACATGGCGGTTTTGCCCGTGCCGCAGCGCAACTGGGTATGTCCGCTTCCGCACTCAGCCAGACTCAGCGTAATCTGGAGACCCGGCTTGGTGTTCGGCTGTTGAATCGTACCACTCGCAGCCTGGCCCTCACCCAAGCGGGGGAGCAGCTGTTAGCGCGCCTTTCGCCAGCATTGGCGGAGATTGAGGCCGCCGTCACCCAGACGGCTGCGCTGCGTTTACAACCGGCGGGGACGCTACGCCTTAACGCGTCCGGTTTGGCGGCGATTTATTATCTGGCCCCGTTGTTAGCGCCGTTCAATGCACATTATCCCGATATTGTGGTGGATCTAAGCGTGGACGATCGGCTGGTGGATATTGTTGCCGCCGGTTTCGACGCGGGCGTACGTTTACATGAGCGGCTGGAAAAAGACATGGTGGCGGTTGCGCTGGGAGGCGAGCAACGCATGTGCGTGGTCGCCTCGCCGACATATCTGGCTCGTTACGGCGTACCACAGACGCCGGAGGCGCTACGGCAGCATCGTTGCCTAAATACTCGCTGGCCGACCAACGGCAGTCTCTATCGCTGGGAGTTCGAGCGCGGTGGCGAAAAGCTGGAGATTGCAGTGGAGGGGCCCTTGATCGTGGATGAAGCGCAGGTTCTGGTGCGTGCTGCTATGGATGGGCTGGGGATTGCCTACTTGTTCGAGAGCCAGGTGGCTGAGGCCCTGAGGGACGGCCGGTTGCTTTCGTTGCTCACGGGCTGGACGCCGCCTTTCCCCGGATTTTACCTTTATTATCCCGCTAATCGGCAAATGCCGCGGCCGCTGCGTGTGTTTATTGACTTCGCCCGGCAGCAGGGCTAGCTGGTGGTGGTGAGCTGACGAGTATCCGGTTTTTTTGAATAACTCTGTCAGATAAATTTGGTATTCACCCTGGAGACAGTTGATTAGATTGGATCAGAGTATCCCCGGGTGCCATCGGCATCCTTATACAACGATCAGGGAGTTTCTAATGGCGAAGACAGTGGTAATTTTTCACTCCGGCTACGGCCACACCGAACGTTTGGCAAACGTGGTTGCGCAAGGTGCCGAAGCTGAACTGATCGCTATCGATCAGGAAGGCAATATCAGCGATGAAGCCTGGCAAAAACTGGATGAGGCGGATGCCATTATCTTTGGTTCGCCGACCTATATGGGGGGCCCGTCCTGGCAATTCAAAAAATTCGCCGATGCCAGTTCAAAAGCCTGGTTTACCCGCAAATGGCAGGACAAGGTTTTTGGTGGCTTCACTAACAGCGCCAGCCTGAACGGCGACAAGCAGGTGACGCTGATCGCGCTGCAAACGCTGGCCTCTCAGCATGGTGGTCTGTGGGTCAGTCTGGGGCTGATGCCTGCCAATACCAAGGCGGCGCAACGTACCGATGTGAACAACCTCGGCGGGTCCGTTGGGCTGCTGGTGCAGACCCCAGCAGACGCCGGCGTGGATGAAATGCTGTCGGGCGATCTGGAAACGGCTACGCTGTACGGCCAGCGCGTTGCGGCATTTGCCGCCAAATTGGCTTAAGCATTATCCCTTTGCACGCGCAGGGGAGAGATTAGCCAGGTACGCTTTTATTCATACGCACGCTTTGGGGCGCTCATTTTTTCTACACAATTGGGGCGTAAATTAGTGTGCGTTATTAGCCTGCTTGGGCTAACACTGCATTTCGTACAAATATTCCCGGTTCCTAGGCCGGGTTTTTTGTTGCTAAGGTGGGCTTAAGCTTCCGGCGATACAATGAGCGGCAACAGGGTCATGCAATGATCGTGTCGTAACTGTCAATTAGCTGCTCTTCAAGCGAGCCCGCATTGCGCGGGCTTTTTTTATGAATGCACAGAGTTACGACTTGCTGGAAAATAATAACCGACAGCACGGCTTGAGCTGCGCTTAAAATACCCATCTTATTATTATGGTTTTGTCGCTGTGCTGATGGCTGGTGGTTTACGCTATGCTGTTAGATAACCTTGAACATTATTTTCTGGCGGGCGAAAATCCGTTTCGCATTGAAGGATACCGGTGAGCGGTGGCGTTAAGAGCATTCCGTTAATTAAAAATGAATGTATCTTTGTTACTGATCTGCCTGTATTTTTTAAGTTTAACTCTGATTGTTATGTCCTCCTCATCATGTCGGGCGAGGGAATATGCATAGTATTGCTCTGGTTATTATAAATATATGGGTAAGGCGATGAACGCCAGAATAAACGCCAAACAGGGGTTGCCGGTCGCTATCCAGTTGATCACGCTTTTTCTGCTGGCCTATTTACTTTCCCTGCTGGGTATTTTTACACGTCCAATAGGTTCGCTTTCTCTGTTTTGGCCGGTGAATGCGATTTTACTCGGTCTATTATTACGCAAGCCCGCCTATGCCAGCCCTGCGGGGTGGTTGATCACCTATCTGGGGATGATCGCCGCCGATTTGACCAACGGTGAAAGCCTGTCGCTGGCGCTGTGGTTGAATGCCTGCAATATGTCCCTGATTGCTACCGGTTACGGTGTGATGCTGCTGTTGCCGCAGTCGCAGCGCCGGATGGGCAAACCTCAGGCGATCCTCTATATGTTTACTGCCAGCCTGAGCGGTGCGGCAGTGGCATCGACACTGTCGATACTGCGCAATGACAGCCTGTACAACAACACGGCGATTATCGCCTGGCTGGCGTGGTTCAGCGAACAGTTCTCGACCAACCTGCTGTTGCTGCCGGTATTGCTGGCCGCCCCACGGCTGAAACAACTGCTGCGCCTACAGATCAATTGGCAGCTGCGTGCCAGTATGCCGCTATTGGCGCTGCTGTTTTCACTGGTATTTAGCGTGTATATCGGCGGGCCGGGGGCGATTGCTTTTCCGATCCCTGCGTTGCTGTGGTGCGCGGTCCGCTATCAGTTGTTCACCGTGACGCTGCTGACATTGCTAACCGGCATGACCGAGATCAGCAGCATTTCGGCTAACCTGATGCTGTATGAAACGCCGAACAATCATAATGCCTACCTCGATACGCTGATGTCAGCCCGTCTGGGCATTGCCATGTTAGTCATGGGGCCGCTGATCCTTTCCAGCTCAATCGCGGTTAACCGTAAGTTGCTGCGGCGCCTGGAACACAGTGCCAATCATGATTTCCTTACTGGCGTCTTGGCGCGTAATGCACTGACGCGTAAGGCCGGTGAAATGCTGGAGCACAAATATAAATCGAAAGAAGCGGTGTCGCTGCTGTTGATCGATATTGATCACTTTAAACAGATCAATGATACCCACGGCCATTTGGCCGGCGATCAGGTATTGGCTTCGTTCGCCCATATCATTAGGCGCGAGCTGCGCCACGATCAACTGTTTGGTCGCTTGGGTGGAGAAGAGTTTGCCATTATGTTGCCGCGCGCGCTGGCGGCACAGGGTGTGGCGTTGGCGGAGCATTTACGGCAATTGGTGCAAAAAACCGAGTTGTATCCTGGTGGCAAGGTTCCGCTAAAAATCACTATCAGCGTTGGCGTCGCCAATCTGGCGATGAATGAGGTGAAATCGCTGGAACAGCTGATGAATATGGCAGATATCGCGCTTTATCGCGCCAAGTCGCAGGGGCGTAACAGGGTGGAGTCGTTTAATGTGATCAGTGGCAACAGCGTGGACCACATTCTGTTTAAATAAAGGCGTCAGTTCTGCTTGGGTTCAAACTCGGTGCCGCAGTTTGGGCAGATCAGCATGACTTTTTGCCGCAGCATCGAGCACTTTTGAGTCGTCACATAGGCGCATTTCGGGCAGGCGATTTGGGTTGAGCGGTTGATTAAACCTTTAACACTGCTGGTATCAGACATAATAAATGGCCTGTGTCAGGTGAAAACCCACGCTAACACAGGTGATATCAAATTGCTTTGAATGTTTTTTATACGCCTGGAAAGGGATTACAGGCTTTTAAGCACTTTCAGCGTTTCGTCCATGTCGATCTCGTGCTCGGAGAAGGTATGGGTGTCGTTCTGGAAGGTGGTGATGGTCAGCATGCGCAGCGTTTGCATGGTCTGGGACGCGTCCTCAGACTGCGGGCGGATGCGGTTCATCAGCAGGCCAACCGACAGCACGGTATTTTCTTTATCCACGTCCGCTTTCACCGGCACTTCCTTGGTGAAAGTATTGAAGGATTTGATGCTGGTGATTTTGATTCTTTCGTTGGCGATGATGATGTACTTGCTCGACGCCAGCACCTTGACCGCAAATGCCGACGGGCCTTTGGTGTTGTTGGTCGGTTCGAAAGTCACCGCCGCGTTTTTCTTAATCAGCTCCGGGTTTTGCACTTTAATCACGTGAAAATAACGATTTTCCCCGTTCTCATCGGTAATAAAGCCGAAGCCTTTGTCTTCAAAAAAAGTCGTTATCTTGCCGTTCATCATCATTCTCATAAAGTCGTTCAATACAGTGCTTATGATAGCGCGGAATGCCTTGCAGTGACAGATTGCGTGCCCGGCATTTGATAATGCGATAACGGCATTTAGCCGCGTGGTGGCCGCATGCTATTTTCAGCCTGACTTTATTCATTTCTGAAAGGGAAAATCGATGGGAATTAAACGGCTTAACCACGCGGTGTTGTATGTCAGTGACGTGCAGCAAAGTGCTGACTTTTATCATCAGGTGCTGGGATTCAAGCTCAAACCTTCAGGCAGCCCCGATAAAGCGGTGTTTACCCAGGCGGCCGATTCGGATAATGATCACGATTTGGCGCTGTTCAGCAAGAACCTGGGGCAGCAGCGGGCCGGTGTTTTTCGCGCCAACGGCGAGCCGCCGGCGGAAAACGAACCTCCGGCCGGGTTGTATCATCTGGCCTGGGAAGTCGATAGCCTGGAAGAACTGGAGCGCATTCGCGATCAATTGGCGCAGCGGGGCATTCTTGGGCTGGAGGAAGACCATGGCGTGCACAAGAGCATTTACGGTCACGATCCGGATGGGCTGTTGTTTGAAGTGACCTGGTTTATTCCGTCGGCGTTGCAGACAGAAGAAGATCGCAACCAGCGCGGCATCAAACCGCTGGATTTCGTCGCCGAAAAACGCCGTTTCGCGCAGGCATGATAGAACGGGGCGCCGTTGGGCGCCCTGCAGTTACAGAACCTTATTGAGAAAGTTGACGGTGCGGTGATGCTGCGGATGGTTCAGTACCTGTCGCGCATTCCCCTGTTCGACGATTTGCCCATCGACCATAAAGACAATCTGATCCGCCGCTTCGCGCGCAAAGCCAATTTCATGGGTTACCACCACCAGCGTAACTCCCAGATCCGCCAGTCCTTTGATGACGTCCAACACTTCACCAACCAGTTCAGGATCCAGCGCCGAAGTCGGTTCATCGAACAAAATCACCTTTGGATTCAGCGCCAGAGCACGAGCAATGGCGATACGCTGTTGCTGACCACCGGACAGGTGACGCGGGTAGGCATCCGCCTTGTGCCGCAGGCCGACGGTATCCAACAGTTGATAAGCGACCTCTTTGGCCTGGGTTCGCGAGTAAATCTTATGTACCACCGGCGCTTCAACGATGTTTTCCAGAACCGTCAGGTGAGGGAACAGGTTGAAGTTCTGGAACACGTAGCCAACGTTGATGCGCTGCTTAAGAATGGCGTTTTCTTTCAGCTCATACAGCTTGTCACCCTTGCGTCGGTAGCCGACGTAGTCGCCGTCGATACGGATAAAGCCTTCGTCGACGCGCTCGAGATGATTGATGGCCCGCAGCAGGGTGGACTTGCCGGAACCTGAGGGACCAAGAATGACCGTGACGGTTCCCGGCTGCAGCGTCAGGCTGACGTCGTCCAGCGCTTTATGCTTGCCGAAATATTTGCTCACGTTGCTGATCTCAATCAGGCCGCGGGCCGGTACCGGGACAATGTTGCGCACCGGCGCTTCGCGCAGGGCATAATAATCAATGGCTTCGGACATGGGATCCTCCTAACGTTTTAACCAGCCGGCCAGTTTCTGCCATGGCGTTGGCGGCAGTTCGCGGACCGCGCCCCGGGCGAAATAGCGCTCAATGTAATACTGAATGACCGACAGTGCGGTGGTGATGAACAGGTACCAAATCGTGGCGACCATCAGCAGTGGGATCACCTGCTGAGTGCGGTTATAGATCACCTGAATGGTGTAAAACAGCTCAGGCAGTGCCAATACGTAAACGATGGAAGTGCCTTTCGCCAGGCTGATGATTTCGTTAAAACCGGTCGGAACGATGGAGCGCAGCGCCTGCGGCAGAATGATACGAAAGGTGCGCCGATAACCCGGCAGACCAAGCGCCGCCGCGGCCTCATGCTGGCCGTATTCCACGCCGAGAATGCCACCGCGGATGATTTCTGCGGTATAGGCCGATTGCACCAGCGTCAGCCCCAGCACCGCCACGGAGAACTGGCTGAGAATATCGATGGTCGGATAGCTGGCGAACACCACCGAAGTAAAGGGAATACCTAACGAAATCGCATCGTACAGGTATGAAAAGTTATACAAAATAATCAGCACCAGAATCAGCGGCAGTGAGCGGAACAGCCAGATATACCCCCACGCCAGCGAGGCCAGCAGATAAGAGCGTGACAGCCGCGCCAGCGCCAGCAGGGTGCCGAAGATGATGCTGAACAGGGTGCCAAGCAGCGTCAGCAGCAAGGTCTGCCCCAACCCCGACAACACCGCCGGTGCAAAGAACCACTCGGCGAATACGCCCCATTCCCAACGTTCGTTAGCCGCCACCGACTGGACGATGGCCGCCAGAATAAAGACTGAAAACAGCGCGCCCACCAGCCGTAGCGGGTAGCGTGCGGGAACCACTTTTAACACTTCTTGTTTGGACATTGCAGATCTCCTGAAACAGATAAAAAAGGGTCAAGAAGGGGGCTGCCCCCTAGGCAATCTTCCTTTCCGGCGCGCAACAGAGTGCGTCCGCTGTTGTCAGGCTTTTGCGAAATGGCAGTCGGCCGTCGTAGGGTGGGCGGCTGTAGACCTCACTGTCGACGTTGGGATCGAACTGTGGCTGATAGCCGTTGCTCAAATACAGGCCCACGGCCTCCGGCTGGCGAAAGCCGGTGGTTAGGTAGAGTTGACGATAACCCTGTTCCAGCGCCAGCGTTTCCAACTGTTGCAATACCCGCTGCGCCAGCCCCTGTCGGCGCAGGTCTGTTCGGGTCCAGATACGCTTGAGCTCGGCAGTTTGCGGATCGTAGCGTTTGAAAGCCCCCATGGCGATGGGCTCTCCGGCCCGCAGCAGCACGATAAAGGCACCCTGCGGTGGGGCGTACAGATCCAGCGTTTCCTGCTCCTGGTCACCAAAATAGTTGCCGTAGCGTCGGCGGTACTCGTCGAACAACCCTGCGATCACCGGTTCGATCAGCGGATCGTCCGGCAGCGTTTGGATAAAAACGTCATTTGCCATCTGTATGCTCCTAATCGCCCAAGCCCTGTGGGTTGATCTCCGAGTGCGGAATGCGTTCGACGCTCTCACCCCAACGATTCAATACCTGATCGTATTGCCCCCCCTGGATCACCCCGTTCAGCGCTTCGTTCACTGCGTACACCAGGCCATTGCCTTTTTTGGTGGTGACGGCAATGTGTGCCACTTTTGGCCAGCCGCCGTCTACCGTGCCCGCCAGTTTGGTACGGCCATTGAGCGCAGCCTTGTAGGCACCCATCACATTGGGACCGAAATAAGCGTCGGCGCGGCCGGACTGGAGAGCCAGTGTGGCGGCGGCATCATCGGTGACGTAGACAGGCTGCAGCGGTTTCAGCCCTTGTTGTTGGTTCTGTTTGTCCCAGTCCAGCAGAATGGCTTCCTGGTTAGTGCCTGAGCCGACGATGATCTTCAACCCGGCGATGTCTTTGGCCTCTTTAATCGAAGTGATCTTGCCGTTCGATTTCACGTAGAAGCCGAGGGAATCGATGCGATAGGTGGCGAAATCAAAGCGTGTCTTACGCTCTTTGGTCACGGTGACGTTGGTGATGGCGGCGTCGTATTTGCCAGAGGCGACGCCCAGCGGCCAGTCTTCCCACGAGGTTTGCACCACGTTCAGTTCCAGGCCCAGACTGTCGGCGACCAACTGTGCGATGTCGGATTCGCTGCCAATCAACGTTTTATTGTCCGAGGCGAACAGCGCCAGCGGCGGGGTATTGAGCGCGGCAATCGCCACGGTGAACTTGCCCGGTTGCACGAAATGGAAACCTTGCGGCAGTTTGGCGATCGCCTGCGGGTTTTTAGCCACATGAATGCGGGTTTCATTGGCTTTTAAATCGATGCCGGTGCCGGCTGCCAGCGCCGTGCCGGCCAGGCTTAACGAAGCCAGGAGTGCGGCAACGGCGGTGACGGTAAAGGTATTTCGCATAGCAGCTATCCCTGAAAATAATATTATTGTTATTGGGTAAATTGGTTCAGTGGCTGCTTCAGGCCAAGGTGATCGCGCAGCGTGTCGCCGTTGTAATCACTGCGGAACAGGCCGCGTTGTTGCAAAATGGGCACTACGCGGTCGACAAAGTGGCTGAATGAATTTGGCGTACCGCCGCTGATGATGAAACCGTCGGCGGCCTGGGTGTCGAACCAGTTTTGCAGGCCGTCGGCCACCGCTTCCGGCGTACCGCCGAATACCGGACGTGGTGAGGCCGCCTCCAGCGCCACTTCACGCAGCGTCAGATTGCGCTCACGGGCGTTGCGTTTGATGGCGTCGGTGGTGCTGCGAAAGCTGTTTTGCCCCAGGTCGCCAATGTCTGGGAAGGGTTCATCCAGCGGGTGACGCGAAAAGTCATAATGCTCAAAGTAGCGGCCCAGATAATTGAGCGCATTTTCGATGCTGACCAGGCGCGCGGTTTCCCAATACTGACGCTCCACGTCTTCATTATCGTCACCGACGATCACGCTGACGCCCTGGAAGATCCGCAGGTCATCCGGTTCGCGCCCTTGTTCCACCAACTGTTTTTTGACGTCCTGATAAAATGCTTGCGCCTGTTGTTGCGATTCATGATGAGTGAAGATGGCATCGGCGTGTTTGGCCGCCAATTGCTTGCCGTCTTCCGAAGCGCCCGCCTGGAACAGGATCGGACGGCCCTGCGGCGTACGGCCAATATTCAGTGGCCCCTGAACAGAGAAGAACTCTCCCTGATGGTTTAGGGTATGCAGTTTTCCGGCACTGAAAAATTCGCCGCTCTGCTTGTTGCGCACGAAGGCGTCGGCTTCCCACGAGTCCCACAGCCCTTTGGTTACGTCGAGGTATTCGCTGGCAATGCGGTAACGCAGGCTGTGTTCCGGATGTTCGGCGCGCGAGAAATTTTTCGCGGATCCTTCCAGTGGCGAGGTGACAACGTTCCAGCCCGCCCGGCCTTTGCTCAGGTGATCGAGGCTGGCGAACTGGCGAGCCACGGTAAAGGGATCGCTGTAGGAGGTGGATAATGTGCCCACCAGGCCGATTTTGTCGGTCGCTGCGGACAGGGCGGCAAGCAGGGTTAGCGGTTCAAAACGATTGAGAAAGTGCGGGATGGACTTCTCATTGATATATAAGCCGTCGGCAACAAACACGAAATCCAATTTACCCTGTTCGGCTTTTTTCGCCGTGGCAATATTAAAATCGAGATTAATACTGGCGTCGGCGGTGGCATCCGGATGCCGCCAGGCAGACATATTTCCCGACGCGCCATGCAAAATGGCGCCAAGACGCAATTGCCGTTGATTATTCGCACTGTTGCTCATTGCTTTCACCCTGTTAAATGCCGGTGTGGCGCTCTCTTTAGAGCTCCACTATTGATTAGCGTCATCAGGATGTAAAACAACAAAACAGCATATTCAAATGTTGAAAATAGCAAATATAACGGTGAGGGAAATAATAAATCGCAGCGCAGAATACTCTACGCCGCGAAATAATAACCAGACAGGTTTACACGTTGCTGGTGGCTTTTTCCGGCACCGTGGTTAATTGTTGCAGCGTGCGCTCCGCCAACAGTTCGAAATATTGCGAAGCGGGGAAAATCGCCTGTTCATCCGGATTGAAACGTGGATGGTGCAGGCCGAACTCGCTTGCCGAACCGATGCTGACGAACACGCCCGGGACATGATGCAGATAAAGCGCGAAGTCTTCGCCACCCATTTGTAACTCGGCTTCTTCCACCCGGTAACCCGCTTCGGCCGCGACGGTTTTGCTGAACGCTGCCCAGCGTGGGTCGTTGATGACCGCCGGTGGCCCGGCCTGCCAGCGCAATTCTGCTTCTGCGCCAAGCGATGCGGCCACGCCGTTAATCACCTGGCGGATTTTATCCGGTACCTGACGGCGAACCGCATCACTGTGGGTGCGCACCGTGCCCTCCAGCTCTACGGTCTGCGGCAGAACGTTCCAGGTATTGCCGCCCTCGATACGCGTGACGCTTACCACCAGGGATTCCAGCGAACTGAAGCTGCGGCTTGGCAGGGTTTGCAATGCGGTAACGATCTGGCTGGCGGTGACGATGGTGTCGACCCCTTGCTCCGGCTTGGCAGCGTGCGCGCCCTTGCCGGTGATCAGAATTTGGAAACGATCGACGTTGGCGTAAAACGGGCCTGCTCGAGTGGCAAAGGTGCCGGTCGGCAATTCGGGGGCATTGTGCAAACCGAACACTGCCGCCACGTTATCCAGCGCACCGGCGTCGATCAGGTGTTGGGCACCGTTAAAGGTTTCTTCTGCTGGCTGGAAGAAAATACGCACCGTACCGGGCAGAGTCGCCTCACGCGCTTTCAACAAGTGCGCGGCGCCGAGCATGACCGACGTGTGAAAATCATGTCCGCAGGCGTGCATCACGCCGCTGTTTTGCGAGCTGAACGGCACGCCGGAAATTTCTTCGATTGGCAAGGCGTCTATATCGCCACGCAGCGCAATGATCGGCCCCTTGCCACTGCCGATTTCGGCCACTACGCCAGTCTTCAGCCCGAGCGGCAAAATACGGATGCCGGCCTCTTCCAGCCAACGGGTGAGGCGGGCGGTCGTGGCAAACTCATGGTTGGACAGCTCAGGGTTCTGATGCAGTTCACGGCGATAGGCGATGATTTTTTCGGCCAGTTGGCTGGTCATAGTCTTGGCTCACAGTGGTTAACAAGTTTTAACCCTAGTGCAGCGCGGCCGGAAGCAAAAAGACTATATGGTTATATTTCATAGCGATTGTGTCTGCATCACGCCGTCAATACGCGTTGACGTCCCATCAAACAGGCGTTCGACCGCTGTTCGCTGGGGTTTAGAGAGGATTGGACTGCCCGTGGCGGCAATGGCCAAGGGGGTAGGCGGTTTACAGCGGCGGAGACGGATTTTTTCACTTTTTATCGTTTTTATGTGATCCAGGTTGTGGACAAAATCCCGTCTAATTGCTGTACTGTACTGGACACACGTTTTGTGTCTTACATTCACGTTAAAGGTAAGTTTGATGTCTAAGATTAAAGGTAGCGTTAAGTGGTTTAATGAATCCAAAGGCTTCGGCTTCATTACTCCGGAAGATGGTAGCAAGGACGTTTTCGTTCACTTCTCTGCCATCGCTAGCAATGGTTTCAAAACTCTTGCTGAAGGCCAGCGTGTAGAATTTGAAATCACGAACGGTGCCAAAGGGCCATCTGCTGCTAACGTTATCGCTATCTAAGCTACAGTAGCCGAAATTCTTAAAACCCGCTCTCAGAGCGGGTTTTTTATTGCCTTTTTACGACGATTTACCCCTGCGGTTTACGTACCAGCAGCTTAAACAGCAGGATGGCGATGGCATAACAGCCGACGATGGTTAGCGCCATCGACACGCTGGAGGTGCCGCCCAGGCCGGTAAGCGGTACGCTGCAGGCACCCAGAGCAAACATGCTCACGCCAATCAATGCGGAGGCGCTGCCGGCTTTGTCCCCTTGGCTTTGCATCGCCAAAGATGACGCCGTAGGGCCCACGATGCCGATCACCGCTACCGAGAAGAACAGCGGCACCAGCAATAGCACCAGCGGGGCGTGCAGGCTGGCAGCCAGCAACAGCAGCAGCGAGGAAATCGCAGCCAGCGTTAAGCCGCCTTTCAGCACCTTTCTTTCTCCCCAATGTATGCTCAGGCGACTGGAGATTTGCGCCGAAATAATCAGCCCGACGCCGTTGATGGCGAAGCACAGGCTGAACATCTGCGGGCTGAGGCCGTAAATCTGTTGCAGCACGAAAGGAGAGGCGCCGATGTAGGCGAACATCCCGGCCATGACGAAACCTTGCGTCAGGCACAGGCCCATAAATTGGCGTTGGGTCAGCAAGCCGCCCAGCGACTGCAACATCGCCAAAATCCCGCCCTGGCTGCGACGTTCCGCGGGCAGTGACTCGCTGAGCTTCAAACTGGCTAGCGTAAACAGCAGCACGGCGATACCTGCCAGCACGCCGAAAATTCCTCGCCAGTCCATGAACTGCAGCATGGCTCCCCCCAGCACTGGCGCAACGATCGGTGCCAGGCCGTTAACCAACATCAGCAGGGCGAAGAAGCGTGTCAGTTCATGCCCGGAATAGAGATCGCGGGCTATAGCGCGCGAAATGACTGCACCACCGGCACCGGCCAGCCCTTGCAACAGGCGGGCAATCAGCAACTGGTCGATATTCGGCACCAACGCGCACCACAGTGACGCGAACAGCAGCAGCGCTAACGATACCAGCAGCGGACGCATGCGGCCGAGCTTGTCGCTGTAAGGGCCGAAAATCAGCTGGCCGACGCCTAACCCCAGCAGGCCGGCGGTCAGGCTGAGCTGTGCCGTGGCGGTAGAGGTATTCAGCTCTCCGGCCATCTCCGGCAGGGCGGGCAGGTAGAGATCGATGCACAGCGGCCCCAGTGAGGCGAGCAGGCCAAGCACGAGCGCGTACACCAGACGTTGTCTGGCTAATGGTCTGGTCATAAGGATTAAGGTTTCCTGAACAGGTGAGAGATAGCTTGTTGGTATAAGCCGTTCAGCAAGCTGACGTCGGCTTTTTGTGTGGTGAGTATGCGATAGCCGGTGCCTTCGCTTAATACGGCAATAAATTCCACCCTGGCGGCAATTTCCTGCTCGCTGAAATATGGGTAGAGCCGACGCAGGCTTTGGCAAACATGATGAAACAAGCGCGTTTCCGCATCGCTGAGCATTTTCGCCACCGTCGGGTTACGGGTGGCTTCAGCGGTCACTTCCAGCATCAGCATGTGATCGGTTTCAGTTTCGCCCGGCTGCTGAAACAGGCTGCGTGCCGCCAGAGTGCCGGCGATCAGGTTGATATGGTCGCCGAGATCTTCCAGGCGGCGCATTTTACTGGCGATGATGCGGTTGACGATCTCTTCGATGATGGCGTCTTTATTGTCGAAGTAGCGGTAGATCTGGCCAACGCTCAACTGCGAGGCATGCGCGATTTCCGCCATGCTGGCGGCGTGGAAACCGTGCTGGCGAAAGCAGAGTTTTGCGGCGTCGACAATCTGATCGCGGCGGGCCTGCACTTTAGCCTGCTTGCTGTCGCTGGTGGATATCATGTCCCGATCCTTTGCCAAGAAATGTGTTGTTCACCTTCTGGGTGTGAACGTTCATTCTCAATTGTAATGCAACAACGGCAATAGGCAATAGGGCAAGGGTAAAGGTGGGGAAGCGCTGCGGTTTAGGCGAACAGATAAACCTTGATAAAGGCGACAACAACCAGCAGGCACAGCAGGGTTGCGGCAACTTCAGTGACGGTTCTTGGCAGGCTTGGCATCTGAGTTTCTCATCCAGTTGGGGTGACTGGATGAGATTATGCGCACGGGAGATTAAGGAAACATTAAGGCAACGAAATCACTTATTGCCCGTTGACCCAGATGACCAGCATAAACGCCAACAGGGTCATCGCCAGCGATCCCGCCAGGTTGAGCAGCATATTGCCCAACGCCCAGGCGAAACGACCATCCTGCAGCAAATACACCACTTCCAGAGAAAAGGTGGAAAAGGTGGTCAGGCCGCCGCAAAAACCGGTGGTGATCAGCAGTTTCCAGGTCGGATCCAGGTGTGTCATCCGGGTGAATATCGCCATAGCCAGGCCGATGATAAAACCGCCCAGCAGGTTCACCGCCAGCGTACCCAGCGGGATGTGTGCGTTTAGCGGGTTCATCTTCATGCTTATGGCCCAGCGCAGCACGCTGCCGAGACCGCCGCCAATAAAAACTGCCAGTAAAGAACTCAACATGGTCGAAACTACCTTTCATTCAAGGGGAAATAAAACTCAGAAAGGTTCAGGCGTAACGCTACGCACCCCTCTGAGAGGTTACGTAGACATCATCAGCCTGTGAGGGCGGTTATGGAGGAATGTCATCTCCGTTGTTCGGCACGGCTGTTTGGCTGTGCATAGGGGATGTTACACCCAGCGCAGCCCGTTTTGTAGTAGCAAAAGTGACAGAAAAAGCGGAAGTCGTCACTCTGGGCGTCAATGGCCGGGTACGGCCAGCTCCAGGCGATTGCGGCCGTTGTTCTTGGCGCGGTACAACGCATTGTCTGCGGCTTTCAACCAGTCCAGATAGCCGCTCATCTCGCCGTGATAATCCGCAATGCCGGCGCTGATGTTGAGCCGCAGTTGCGGGGCTTCGCGAAAAATGACCTCATTGAGCCGTTCCTGAATGCGCAATAACGCAATGCTGGCCTGCTCGGCGCTGGTGTTGGGCAGCACTGCGCCAAATTCGTCGCCGCCGTAGCGTCCGACAATATCTACGGCGCGCAGACCAATTAACAGTTCTTCCGCCAGCACCGCCAGCGCTTCGTCCCCCAACGCATGGCCGAAGGTGTCGTTGATGGTTTTAAAGCGATCGATATCCATCAGAATCAGGGTTGCGGTGTGCTGATAACGGCGACAGCTGTCAAATTGATGATGCAGCAAATGCTCCCAGTGGCGGCGGTTGTACAACCCGGTAAGGCCGTCACGCATGCTGATGCGCAGCAGCTCCTGTTTCTTTTCCGCCAGCCGTTTGGCGGTGCGGTAGGTGACTAACCCCAGCAGGATCGGATAGAGGTAGATCATTGGCAGGCACAGGTAGACCTGCGACGCCGTACTTTCCGGTTGAAAGGGAAAGCCCATCAGGGCGCCGATCGTCAGAGCGCCGGCCAACTGTGCCGCCAGGCCTTTGAAGAACAGCGGCTTACCCGCAGCGGCTATGTTGTTCATTCCCATCATCGATAAGATTACCACCGACGGCAAGGCGTTGAAGGCCATCATCGCCACCCACAGGCCGCCGAAAAACGAATCGATCAGCAGGTTACGGATTTCGGCCTTGAACGGCTGGGAGGAACGTCGTGCCCATTGATAGGCGAGGTGTGGCCAGATAAAGCCGTGCAAAATCAGCAGGACCCACAACAATGGGGCGGTGTTTTGGGTGTAGAAAACTGAAAATACGCACAGAGAACCTATGCCCAGGCCGACGATGCGCGGCAGATAGGTGCGTCTGGCAAAGCTAAGGCCGGATTTTCGGGTATCTATGACTGATGGCTTGTACATCCGGCAACTCCATGATGAGCAGGGTGACAGCGTACCACGCGGCTTCTAAACTCAGAATAGTCTGATTAATGCCCGGTGCGGATAAAATTGAGCCGTGGTGGGGATCTCACTCTGTTACATGTTGCTGTTGTCTTGCTCCGGAGAAAGTAGGTAAATACCCGCAGGCAAGGTTTGTTTTCTCGCTGCATTCGCAGCGCTATATGAATAAGAAGGTGAGTATGGAAGGGATCAGTATTACCAAACTTCTGGTGATTGCGGTGTTGATCATCTTGCTGTTCGGTACCAGCAAACTGCGCACGTTGGGCGCGGATTTAGGTGCGGCGCTGAAGGGCTTTAAAAAGGCCGTGGGCGACGATACCACCCCACCGCCGGCCAACACGGCAGAAAGCCAGGCCAACCCGCAGAGCGTCGAAAAGAAAGACGTTTAATCACGCTTTCTGCCAGGCAATAAAAAACGGATGCCGCGAGGACATCCGTTTTTTGCCGTTTCCGCAGGGGGAAACGTAACAAATCATTGCTGCGATTACTTCACTTCCATCCCTTTTGCCTGCAAATCGGCATGGTAGGAGGAACGAACAAACGGACCGCAGGCTGCATGGGTAAAGCCCATTGCCATCGCTTCTTCTTTCATTTCATCGAATTCGGCCGGGCTGACGTAACGCTGTACCGGCAGGTGATGACGGCTTGGCTGCAAATACTGGCCCAAGGTCAACATGGTGACGCCATGGCGACGCAGATCGCGCATTACCTCAACGATTTCCGCATTGGTTTCCCCCAGGCCGACCATCAGGCCAGACTTGGTTGGGATATGCGGATGCGCTTCCTTGAACCGCTCCAGCAGCTTCAGTGACCACTCGTAGTTAGCGCCCGGACGCACCTGGCGATAAACACGTGGCACGTTTTCCAGATTGTGGTTAAACACATCCGGCGGCGTTTCGGTCAGAATTTCCAGTGCGCGATCCATACGGCCGCGGAAGTCAGGCACCAGGGTTTCAATCTTGATGGTCGGGTTTTTCGCGCGGATGGCAGCGATGCAGTCGGCAAAGTGCTGGGCACCGCCGTCACGCAGGTCGTCGCGGTCAACCGAGGTGATCACCACATAGCGCAGGCCCATATCGGCGATGGTCTGAGCCAGTTTCTCCGGCTCGTTGGCATCCGGGGCTACCGGACGACCGTGGGCTACGTCGCAGAACGGGCAACGACGAGTACAGATTGCGCCCAGGATCATAAAGGTCGCGGTGCCGTGGTTGAAACACTCAGACAGGTTCGGGCAGGAAGCTTCTTCGCACACCGAATGCAGACCGTTTTTACGCATTGCGGCTTTAATGCCCTGAATGCGCGTAGAGTCGGCAGGGAGTTTGATTTTCATCCACTCGGGTTTACGCAACAGCTCCTGCCGTTCGGTGACCACCGTTTTAATCGGGATCAACGCCATTTTGTCTGCATCGCGGTATTTGACGCCGCGTTCCATCTGAATTGGTTTACTCATAATCGTGCAGGTTCCAGTTACGAAGCTCGACCTTCGGGTAGCCGAGTAAATGAACAAATTCCTGTACCAGGACGGGGTGTACGTCTTCTATGCCGACGCCGGGCGCCAGCGCGCTGACCTGCGCCATCTGCATGCCGGCGTAACCGCAAGGGTTGATACGCTGGAAAGGGGTGAGATCCATGGCCACATTCAGGGCCAGGCCGTGGAATGAACTGCCTTTGCGGATCCGCAAACCCAACGAACAGATCTTTTGCTCTCCCACGTAAACACCGGGCGCATCCGGACGGGCACGCGATTCAATGTGAAAGTGGGCGAGGGTATTAATAACGGTATCTTCGATAGCCGTGACCAGTTGGCGAACGCCAACCTTGCTGCGTTTCAGATCGACCATCACGTACATCACCTGTTGCCCCGGCCCGTGGTAGGTTACCTGGCCACCGCGATCGCTCTGGATCACCGGAATGTCACCCGGCATTAACAGATGCTCCGCTTTACCGGCCTGGCCCTGAGTAAATACGGGCTGATGCTGAACCAACCACAGCTCATCGGGCGTGGCTTCGGTTCGGCGATCGGTGAAGTTGTGCATGGCTTGGGATACAGGCTCGTAGGGCTGCAACCCCAGCTGACGCAAAATGATCTTGTCTGGTTGCAAAAGAGTCATCGTCAGGTTACAGAAGTGGTAAAGCCATTATACCGGGCGCTCTGGCCCGCGACCAGCATTTATACCCTTCATGCTTGAAGCTGCCTCTGTGTTGGCCACGCTTTCTCACCCGAATCACTTACTTAAGTAAGCTCAGCGGGATTCGGCCGCTTGCCGCCTTGATGCAGCTCCAATCATTTTGGGATAGCTGACCCAAAATACGCAACCCGGGCAGAGGATGCTCTGGCCCGGGTTGAAAAGCAGAGGATTGTGCTGGAATTACAGCACCATGCGGACAATTTCAAGGTTGCCCAACTCATCATATAATGTTTCCACCTGGTCAATATGGGTGGCATTGATGGTGATGGACACGGAGTGGTAATTGCCTTTGCTGCTAGGTTTAACCTGCGGGTTATAGTCCCCAGGAGCGTGGCGCTGCACCACTTCAACCACCTGGTCTACCAGCTCGGGTTGTGCCAGGCCCATTACCTTGTAGGTAAATGAGCAAGGGAATTCGAGCAGTTCGTTCAGTTTAGTTTTCATGTGCGCTCCAGAGTGCGGCTATCGATATAGCGAGTCTATAAATTATAACTCCCGCCGGAGCGGGAGTTAATGTTAATCAGTATATGGGGGCAATTTTGCCCATTTCAACTGTTAACCGAACCAGTGGTGGAACATCAGTTTGATGTAATCGACGATACGGCTGAAGAAACCGCCTTCTTTCACTTCGTTCATCACTACCAGCGGACGCTGGTCGATGGTTTTACCGTCCAGCTGGAAGTTGATGCTGCCGACAACCTGGTTTTTAGCCAGTGGCGCATGAATTTCCGGGGTGTTCAGCACGTAGCTGGCTTTAAGATCTTTCATGCGGCCGCGTGGGATGGTCAGGTAAACGTCTTTGTCTACGCCCAACTCAACGCGATCTGCATCACCGAACCAGACTGGCTCAGACGCAAACTCTTTGCCTACTTTCAGTGGCGCAACGGTTTCGAAGAAGCGGAAGCCCCAGGTCAGCAGTTTCTTGCTCTCGGTTTCGCGGCCCTTGTAAGTACGACCGCCCAGCACTGCGGAGATCAGACGCATCTGGCCTTCGGTCGCAGAAGCCACCAGGTTATAACCCGCGGCGTCGGTATGGCCGGTTTTGATGCCGTCCACGTTCAGGCTGGTATCCCACAGCAGACCGTTACGGTTCATCTGGCGGATATTGTTGAAGGTGAACTCTTTTTCTTTATAAATCGCGTATTCGTCCGGCACGTCGCGGATCAGCGCCTGGCCGATCAACGCCATATCGCGTGCGGAGCTGTACTGACCCTGTGCGTCCAGGCCGTGTACCGTTTGGAAGTGGGTGTTCTGCAGGCCCAGCTTGCTGACGTAGGTGTTCATCAGGTTAACGAATGCGTCCTGGCTGCCGGCCACGTAGTCGGCCATGGCCACACAGGCGTCGTTACCTGACTGCAGGTTGATGCCGCGGGTCAGCTTGGAGACCGGTACGCGGTCGCCAGGCTTGAGGAACATCAGGGAAGAGCCTTTGAATACCGGGTTGCCGGTTGCCCAGGCGTCTTGACCTACGGTCACCAGATCTTCCTGGCCGATTTTGCCTGCTTTCAGCGCTTGACCGATGACGTAGCTGGTCATCATTTTTGTCAGGCTGGCAGGGTCACGGCGCGCATCGGCGTTCATTTCCGCCAAAACTTTACCGGAATTGTAATCAATCAGGACGTAGGATTCCGCATCGATCTGCGGCACGCCTGGGATCATGGTCTTGATATTAACGTCATCGGCATGCGCAACGGTGGTTGCACTCATCGCGATAACGGTGCCGAGCGCTATGCTCTTGATTAAGCGAAAAGAAGTTACTTGTTTCATGATCGAGACTACAACATCCATGAGGGTAAAGTTAAAAAACGAGCCACACTATAACAGATGAGATCCTGGCAGGCATTAGTCAATCCTCTGACTTATCACGCTTTACAAGCTTTTGCTGAAAGAAAATGTTTCAGCTAAAAATCAGCTTATCGGTCGCGATTGCCCGCCGGTCTATGTTTAGGGTGCGGCAGTGACAAAAGATTGTTGCTGCGCTTCAGTGGCCAGGCGCTGCTGCAGCTGAGCTGCTTGCTGACGATCGCTGAACGGGCCGAGCTGTACGCGGTAGACGCTGCCGTTGGCGGCAACTTTACCCGGTACGCCGAATTTTTGGCTCAGGCTTTGCTGCCAGCTTTGCGCGCGCTCGGCACTGCTCAGCGCGCCGACCTGCACCACATAGCCGCCTGTTGAAGAGGCACTGCTTGCTGCAACGGCTGCGGTCGCGGCGACCGGTGCGGCAATGGCGGCGGGTTCAGGCTCTGAGCCTTCCAACACGCCTGCCGGTACGGCGCTTGGCGCGCCGAGGAAGCCGCTGCGGCTATTGCCGGCGCTGCTTGCCGGAGCCGCGTCGCCGGTGTTCAGGCTGCTGTTGTCAATCGGGCGCACGGCGGCACCGCTGGCTACTGGGACGTCCTGTTGGATGGGAGTTCCCATGCTGCTGGAGCCCAGATCCGGGCGAGCGGGCAGGGCATAGCTTTGTTTGGCGACGGTAGTGCCGATGGTGCCAGGGCCACTGAGGGTGCCATCCGGGGCAACGTTGATGAAATCAACCTTGACCTTGGTGTTGTTGGACAGGTTCAGACGATCGGCGACGGCTCGCGACAAATCAATGATGCGACCTTTGGTGTAAGGCCCGCGATCGTTAACACGCACTACCAGTTGGCGACCGTTGGCCAGGTTGGTCACGCGTACGTAGCTTGGGATCGGCAGCGTCGGGTGTGCGGCGGTCAGGCCGTTAGGATCAAACTGTTCCCCCAGCGCGGTGGTATTCCCCCTGGCTTCTTCGCCATAGGAACTGGCCAGACCGGTCTGCGAGAAGTTCTGAGGATCTTTTACAATGCGGTAAGTGTCGCCATTAACCTTATAATCCTGCAGGTTATTAGGGTTATAGGGTTCATATTGAGGCTCTACGCCACCGATTTCCACCACCGGTCCGTTATACGGCTGCTGCGGCGGCGCTTGCTGTTCCGTGGTCGGGGCGGTACAGGCGGAAAGCAATACCGCGACTACGCCGACCCAAAGCCATTCCTTACGCATTACTCACCTCTTATAAACTTTTAGACATCATTTTCCGATGCGTGTGGATCGACATGATAATGCCGAACCCAGCCATAAGCACAATCAGCGCCGAACCCCCGTAACTGACCAGAGGCAAAGGTACGCCAACTACCGGTAAAATACCACTGACCATACCAATGTTAACAAACACATAAACGAACAAAATCAGCATCAGCCCACCGACCATCACTCGGCCGAAGGTGGTTTGCGCCTTGGCGGCGATCATCAAACCGCGGATGATCACCAGCAGGTATAGCGCCAGCAGCACCAGTACTCCGACCAGCCCCAGCTCCTCGGCCAGCACCGCAAAGATAAAGTCGGTGTGGCGTTCCGGCAGAAATTCCAGTTGTGACTGAGTGCCATGCAGCCAGCCTTTACCGGACAGACCGCCTGAGCCGATGGCAATTTTCGACTGAATAATATGGTAGCCGGCGCCAAGGGGGTCGGTTTCCGGATCGAGCAGCATCATAACGCGGTCGCGCTGATAGCCGTGCATCAGGAAGAACCACAGCACCGGGATAAAGGCCGCCAGCAGCACGGCGGCTACGGCGATCAGCTTCCAGCTCATGCCGGACAGGAATAGCACGAACAGGCCGGAGGCGGCGATCAGAATCGAGGTGCCCAAATCCGGCTGTGCTGCAACCAGCAGCGTAGGCAGGAAAATCAGTACCAGCGCAATCGCCGTATTCTTCAGCGAAGGGGGGCAGACGTCGCGGTTCATAAAGCGGGCTACCATCAGCGGTACCGCGATCTTGGCGATCTCGGACGGCTGGAAACGCACGAAGCCGAGATCCAGCCAGCGCTGGGCGCCTTTACTGATCTGGCCGAAAGCATCCACCAAAATCAGCAGTATCACGCAGAAAATATACAGATACGGTGCCCAGCTTTCATAGACCCGCGGCGGGATTTGCGCCATGACGGCCATGACGATCAACCCCATGACAATCTGGCCGATCTTTCGCTCCATCATGCCGATGTCCTGGCCGCTGGCGCTCCACATCACGAAAGCGCTGTAGACCAGCAGGGCCAGAATTAACAGCAGGAATGTGGGATCGATATGGATTTTGGTCCAGATCGACGCTTTTTGTTGGCTTTCAGTCATGTTCTACCTTAATCACCTTCTACACCAGGCGGCAGCGGAGCCGCGTCCGGTAATTGCGTATTGTTGTCGCCCAGCAAGATATGGTCGAGGATCTGACGAGTGATCGTCCCGACCGCTGGACCGGCACCGCCGTTTTCCAGAATGATGGCGACCGAAACCGTCGGATTATCGAAGGGAGCGAAGGCCGTCATCAGTTTGTGGTCACGCAGGTGCTCTGCGAGTTTGTGGGCGTTATAGGTTTCGTAACCGAATACCTGTGCGGTCCCCGATTTCGCCGCGGCTTTGTATGGCGTACCTGCAAAGTACTTGCGTGCCGTCCCATTTGGGCGGTTGGCCACGCCATACATGCCGTCTTTGGCAATTTCCCAGAAGCCGGAATGAATATCGCCGATCTGCGTGCTCTCTTCCTGCTGGAAAGGCACCAGCACGCCATTGATACGGGTGCTCTGCAGCAGGTGCGGCGTTTTGACGTTGCCGTCGTTAATCAGGGTGGTCAGCGCCTTGGCCATCTGGATCGGCGTCGCCGTCCAATAACCCTGGCCGATACCTACCGGAATGGTGTCCCCCTGATACCAGGGTTTTTTATAGCGCTTGAATTTCCAGTCACGAGTCGGCATCAGGCCGGAACGCTCTTCTGACAGATCGATGCCGGTATATTCGCCGTAACCGAACTTGGTCAGCCAGGTTGACAGGCGATCGATGCCCATGTCGTAAGCGACCTGATAGAAGAAGGTATCCGCGGACTCTTCCAACGCTTTGGTGACGTTCAGGCGGCCGTGGCCCCATTTTTTCCAGTCGCGGAAGCGTTTTTCCGAGCCGGGCAATTGCCACCAGCCGGGATCGAAGACGACGGTGTTCTTGGTGATCACCCCGGCGCTGAGCGCCGAAACGGAAATATACGGCTTCACCGTGGAGGCGGGTGGGTAGAGCCCTTGCGTGGCACGGTTGATCAGCGGCCGGTTCGGATCGTTGAGCAGCCCTTGGTAATCCTTGCTGGAGATGCCGTCGACGAACAGGTTCGGGTCATAGCTGGGGTTGGACACCATAGCCAGAATGCCGCCGGTGCGCGGATCGCTCACCACCACTGCCGCACGGCTGCCCACCAGCAACTGCTCGATATAGCGCTGCAGGTTGAGATCCAGCGTCAGATAGACGTCTTTGCCGGCGGAAGGCGGTTGCTCATGCAATTGGCGGATCACCCGGCCACGGTTGTTGACTTCAACCTCTTCGTAGCCGGTTTTGCCATGCAGGGTTTCTTCGTAATAGCGTTCGATGCCCAGCTTGCCGATGTCGTGCGTCGCAGCGTAGTTGGCCAGCTTGCCGTCTTTATCCAGGCGTTCGACGTCACGGTCGTTGATCTTCGACACGTAGCCGATCACATGGGTCAGGGCGGAACCATAAGGGTAATAGCGACGCTGGTAGCCTTTGACCTCTACGCCGGGGAAGCGGAACTGGTTAACCGCAAAACGCGCCACCTGCACTTCACTCAGGGCGGTTTTCACCGGGATAGAGACGAAACGGCGCGAGCGCTTGCGCTCTTTTTCGAAGTTGGTGATGTCATCATCGGTCAAATCGACCACCGAACGCAGCGCCTGTAGCGTGGCTTTCAGGTCATCGACCTTTTCCGGCATCAACTCCAGTTGGTAGATGGTGCGGTTGAGCGCCAGCGGAGTGCCGTTGCGATCGTAAATAATGCCGCGGCTGGGCGCGATCGGCACCAGTTTGATGCGGTTTTCGTTGGAGCGGGTGCGGTAATCCTCAAAGCGGACGATTTGCAGGTTATACAGATTGGCGATGAGGGTGCCGGTCAGCACCAGGATGACCAAGAACGCCACCAGGGCGCGGCGTACAAACAGGGCGGATTCGGCCGTATAGTCGCGAAAAGGGTTACGTTCTATTTTCATCCCGCTGCTTTATTTCACTCTGTCACTATTACCACCGGTTATTCCCGGTGGTAAGGATGATTTGTTGTAATGCTCCAGGCGCGATAGAGGCTTTCGGCCACCAGCACGCGCACTAAAGGATGCGGTAATGTCAACGGTGAGAGCGACCAACTCTGTTCGGCGGCGGCCTTACACGCCGGGGCCAGCCCTTCCGGGCCGCCAATCAGCAGGCTGACGTTGCGGCCGTCCTGCTTCCAGCGTTCGAGTTGTTGCGCCAACTGCGGCGTTTCCCACGGCGTACCGGGAATATCCAGCGTGACAATGCGATTGCCTTTGCCTACCGCAGCCAGCATCTGCTCGCCTTCCTTTTCCAGAATGCGTTTGATATCGGCATTCTTGCCGCGCTTGCCCGCCGGGATTTCGGTCAGCTCAAACGGCATATCTTTCGGAAAGCGGTGCAGATAATCCATAAAGCCGGTCTGCACCCAGTCTGGCATTTTAGTGCCGACGGCTACCAGTTGCAGTTTCACCGCTTAGCTCCAGAGTTTTTCCAGCTCGTACAACTGACGGCTCTCTTCCTGCATCACGTGAACGATCACGTCACCCAGGTCGACAACGATCCAGTCGGAGGCTTCCTGGCCTTTCATGCCGAACAGTTCCATACCGGCGGTGCGGGCTTCCTGCACCAGGTGGTTGGCGATCGACATCACGTGACGGGTAGAGGTCCCGGTGCAGATGATCATGCAATCGGTGATGCTGGATTTGTCTTGTACATCCAGAGCGATAATGTCTTGGCCTTTCAGGTCATCAATTTTATCGATGACGAAATCTTGGAGCGCTTTACCTTGCAAAGGTTCCCCCTCGGGTGTGTTCTGTTCATTCGACTGCGGCGGGCAACTTGCCCGTTTTGCGGCCTGAATCAATGATAAGTCGGCAGGATGCCGCTGAAAGCCAGCTGGTGACTGCCCGGCCAGCTAAGGATTCCGGGGTTTTCAGCGAATACCTGAAAAATAGCGGCGCAGTATATCACGCGGCTGTTGCTAGCGATATAAACCCTGTAACTCGATATAGCGCTGTACTGAACGCGGCAACAGGTCGTCACAGTTGAGTCCCTGATGGCGACGCTGACGAATTTCCGTGGCCGAAATCTCCAGCTGTGGCGTATCGGCCAGATAAATAAATCCGTGAGGATGCCGGCTGAGCTGGGCGGGATCGCTCACCTGATGTTGCTCCAGCCACTGCTGTAGCTCAGGCGTATCCATGAAATCGTTGTAACCAGGGCGAGCGAGCACCAGCAGATGACAGGTATCCAGCAGCGACTGCCAGCGGTGCCATTTGTGCAGCGTCAACAGCGAGTCCTGGCCAATGATAAACGCCAGAGGCAAGGCGGCGCCACGTTCTTTACGAATGGCTTCCAGCGTCTCGATGGTATAGGAAGGGGTGGTGCGATGCAGTTCACGATCGTCAACCGCAAACAGCGGGTTATCGGCAATGGCCAATTCCACCATTTTCAACCGTTGCTGAGCGTTCGCTTCGGGCTGAGGGCGGTGCGGCGGAACATGGTTCGGCAGCAGCGTGACCCGGTTCAGACCAACCTCTGCGGCCAGCGCTTCCACCGGCCGCAGATGGCCGTAATGGATAGGGTCGAAGGTGCCGCCAAACAGGGCGTGCAGAACGGGAGTGCCTTGCGGATTAGTGGACATCTGAAAAACTCGTGGCCAGAGGTTTGCCGCACAGCAGCATCGACAGGGTTTCCAATTCAGACCAGACCGACTGGCCGTAATCCTGCTTTAGGGTGATTTCTATCTGCGCGAGCAGATGAACCGCTTGCCGCAGCTGGGTGCCGGACAGCCGTTGCAGTGCCTGGGTTACCAGGTTACGGCGGTTTTGCCAAACCTTGTATTGATCGAATAGCGTACGCAAAGGCACTGTCGCCATGCGGCGTTGCAGGTTGAGCAACTGCAGCAGTTCCCGTTGCAGGGTTCGCAGCAGGATCACCGGCTCGACATCTTCCTGCTGCATCTGCTGCAGGATATGCCAGGCGCGTTTGCTTTTTCCGGCCAACAGGGCGTCCAGCCAGTGGAATGGCGTGAAGTGGGCGGCATCGTTCACGGCCAGTTCAACGCGCGGCAGCGTGAGTTTGCCATCCGGATGCAGCAACGACAGTCGCTCCAGCGCCTGCGACAGCGCCAGCAGGTTGCCTTCGTAGCAGTAACACAGCAATTGATTTGCTGCGTCGTCCAGTTCCAGCTTCAGGGTTTTGGCACGTTGGGCGACCCAGCGGGGGAGCTGCGCCTGTTCCGGCGTCTGGCAACTGACGTAAGCGCCGTGCGGGCTGAGCGCCTTGAACCAGGCACTGTTTTCTTGCGCTTTGGTCAGGCGTGGCCCACGCAGCATCAGCAAAATGTCGTCATGCAGCAGTGCGGCCAGTTTGATCAGCTGTTCGCCGATCGGTGCCGTCGGCCCGTTCTCAGGGAAGATCAGCAGCAGCGTCTGACGGCTGGCGAACAGGCTCATGGCCTGACAGATGCTGAAGATGGCATCCCAATCGGTATGGGCGTCGAGCGAAATGCTGTAATGCTCGGTGAACTGCTGCTCTTGGGCCGCGTGGCGGATCAGATCCTGGCTTTCCTGCAGCAGCAGCGGCTCGTTGCCAGTCAATAAATAACAAGCGCGCAGCCCCTCTCGGAGCTGCGCGGCAAGTTGTTCAGGGTAAATACGAATCATTGATCTACGCGACTGGCCGCTTTTTCACCGGCGGCAGCGGCTTTCTGTTGGGTTTCTTCTTCCGCAGCGTGCACCGTCAGCAGCTTACGTACCAGCTGTTGGGCGGCCTGCTCGCGCATTTCCTGGCGAATAATTTCCTGTTCGGAATCTTTTGCCAGTGCGGTCAACGGGTTATCGAAGAACGAACGGAAAACTTTTACGTTTAGCGGATACAGATCGTGACCCGGGATCAGCACCTGTGCCTGAACGGTTAGTACCATTTGGTACTCAGCGGTTTTACCGTCCTGGAAGATAGAGGCGGTATCCTGGCTCTCCGTGGCGCCAATGATGCGCAGGGAAGGGAGATCCTTACGCTTGGCATCCTTGACGATGGTCACGTCGCTGAGACGTAACTGCTCACGCACCGCGCGGGTCAGCGGACCATAAGGGTCCGAGCTGTCCAGCAGCAGTGTCTTCATTTCCGAAGGGACCTGCGTGGTACCACGCAGGTGAAAACCGCAGCCGGCGGTGACCAGCACCGCCAACCCCAGCAACAACGTCAGAATACGATGTCGCACAACGCCTCCTTGTGTTAACCCACAACCAGGTTAAGCAATTTGCCCGGAACATAGATCACTTTACGAACCGTGACCCCGTCCAGATATTTAGCGACCAGATGCTCCTCAGCGGCACGCGCACGTACCTGCTCTTCGGTTGCATCGGCAGCCACGGTGATTTTAGCGCGAACCTTACCGTTGACCTGCACCACCACCAGCTTGGAGTCTTCGACCATAGCCTGCTCGTCGGCTTGCGGCCAGGCTGCGGTATCCACATCGCCTTCACCGCCCAGCGCCTGCCACAGTGAGAAGCACACGTGCGGAGTGAACGGATACAGCATGCGAACGACTGCCAACAGCGCTTCCTGCAGCAGGGCGCGATCTTGCTCGCTCTCTTGCGGTGCACGGGCCAGCTTGTTCATCAGTTCCATCACGGCGGCAATCGCGGTGTTGAAGGTCTGACGACGGCCGATATCGTCGGTCACTTTGGCAATGGTTTTGTGCAGATCGCGGCGCAGCGCTTTCTGATCTTCGCTCAGCGTTGCCACGTTCAGCGGCTGAACGGCGCCTTTTTCCAGGTGTTCGTAGGCCAGTTTCCACACGCGTTTCAGGAAGCGGTTTGCCCCTTCTACGCCGGATTCCTGCCATTCCAGCGTCATTTCTGCCGGTGAAGCAAACATCATGAACAGACGGACGGTATCTGCGCCGTATTTCTCAACCATCACCTGCGGGTCGATGCCGTTGTTTTTCGACTTCGACATTTTGCTCATGCCAGCATAGACCAGTTCACGACCTTGTGGATCGGTGGCTTTGATAATGCGGCCTTTGTCATCACGTTCAACGTTGGCGTCGACCGGGGAAACCCAGACGCGTTCGCCGCTGTTGCCGGTGTAATAGAAGGCGTCTGCCAGCACCATGCCCTGGCACAGCAGGCGTTTTGCCGGCTCGTCGGAGTCGACCAGGCCAGCGTCACGCAGCAGCTTGTGGAAGAAGCGGAAATACATCAGGTGCATGATGGCGTGTTCGATGCCGCCGACATACTGATCGACCGGCAGCCAGTAGTTGGCAGCGGCTGGATCCAGCATCCCCTGGTCGTACTGCGGGCAGGTATAGCGCGCGTAGTACCAGGACGACTCCATAAAGGTGTCGAAGGTGTCGGTTTCGCGCAGCGCCGGTTGGCCGTTAACGGTGGTTTTCGCCCACTCAGGATCGGCTTTGATCGGGCTGGTAATGCCATCCATCACCACGTCTTCCGGCAGGATCACCGGCAGCTGGTCTTCTGGAGTTGGCATCACGGTACCGTCTTCCAGCGTGACCATCGGGATTGGTGCGCCCCAATAACGTTGGCGGGAAACGCCCCAGTCGCGCAGACGGTAGTTAACCTTGCGCTGACCAACGCCTTTGGCGACCAGTTTGTCGGCAATGGCGTTGAAACCGTCTTGGTGATCCAGGCCGTCAAACTCGCCGGAGTTGAACAGCGTGCCTTTCTCGGTCATCGCTTCGGCTTGTACATCCGGTTGGCTGCCGTCGAGGGCCAGAACGACCGGTTTGATTGGCAGGCCGTATTTGGTGGCGAATTCCCAGTCGCGCTGATCGTGAGCCGGAACCGCCATCACCGCGCCGGTACCGTATTCCATCAGCACAAAGTTGGCGACCCAAATTGGCACTTGCTCGCCGGACAGCGGATGGATGGCGAACAGGCCGGTCGGCATGCCCTTTTTCTCCATCGTCGCCATTTCGGCTTCGGCTACTTTGGTGTTACGGCACTCTTCGATAAATTCAGCCAGCGCCGGGTTGTTCACCGCGCCTTGCTGCGCCAATGGGTGACCTGCGGCTACGGCCACGTAGGTCGCGCCCATAAAGGTGTCAGGACGGGTGGTGTAAACCGTCAGCTTTTCGTCGCTGCCCGCTACGTCAAAGGTGATATCCACCCCTTCGGAACGGCCAATCCAGTTGCGCTGCATGGTTTTCACCTGTTCTGGCCAGCTTTCCAGCGTGTCCAGATCGTTGAGCAGCTGATCGGCGTAGTCGGTGATTTTGATAAACCACTGTGGGATCTCTTTACGCTCAACCTTGGTGTCGCAGCGCCAGCAGCAGCCGTCGATCACCTGCTCGTTGGCCAGCACGGTCAGATCGTGTGGGCACCAGTTCACCGCGGAAGTCTTCTTGTAGACCAGGCCTTTTTCGTACAGCTTGGTGAAGAACCACTGTTCCCAACGGTAGTAGTCCGGATCGCAGGTGGCGATCTCGCGATCCCAGTCATAGCCGAAGCCCAGCAGTTTCAGCTGGTTCTTCATGTATTCGATATTGTCGTAGGTCCACGGAGCCGGTGCGGTGTTGTTTTTAACCGCAGCGCCTTCCGCCGGCAGGCCGAACGCATCCCAGCCGATGGGCTGTAGCACGTTTTTACCTAGCATGCGCTGGTAGCGCGAGATCACGTCGCCGATAGTGTAGTTACGAACGTGCCCCATGTGCAGACGGCCTGATGGGTACGGCAGCATGGATAGGCAGTAATACTTTTCCTTGCTCGCATCTTCGGTAACTTTGAAAGTTTGCTTCTCTTCCCAGTGAAGCTGTACGTTCGATTCTATGTCTTCTGGACGGTATTGCTCTTGCATGGCGGCTGGTGGTCCTGTAGGTGTAAAACAGCTACATCCGTAGCATTCTGTTGAGTACTTATAGATCCGCATAGCATAGCTGATAAGACCTCCCGGCAACAACACCAAGCGCCCGACTCGACGTATTTAAAAAATACCGGCCATGACAAGACTCACATCTTGAGGAAACCATGTCTTGCCAAGTGACATCAGCAATTTACGGCTAAAATGATAAGGGATAGTTTATACCCGTCATCTTTCAAGCTGCAGCGTTGTTACCTGCTTACAAGACCCATCCATGGGTCCTTGCCCTTTCAGGGCCGCTGCAAGCAGCGTTCAAATCTGTTCCCGACAGATTTGTCGCTCACCCCAGTGACTTACTAAAGTAAGCGCCTGGGCATGAGCGAGCTGGGCGCTTAGCTGCAACTCGAAAGCTATAGGGTATGGGAGGTAGGCCCAGTCACGTAAGTTCATCGAGGAGAGATTATGAACAAGGTTGCTCAGTACTACCGCGAATTGGTGGCATCTCTGACAGAACGCCTGAAAAATGGCGAGCGTGATATTGACTCGCTGGTCGCGAGCGCAGAAAAACGGCTAAACGAAGCGGGTGAACTGACGCGCGACGAAGTTGAGCAGGTTACACAGGCGGTACGGCGCGATCTGGAAGAGTTCGCTCGCAGTTATCAGGAGAGCCGGGACGAGTTCACCGACAGCGTTTTCATGCGGGTTATCAAGGAAAGCCTGTGGCAGGAGCTGGCGGATATTACCGACAAAACTCAGTTGGAATGGCGCGAGGTGTTCAAGGACGTCAGCCACCATGGCGTTTACCACAGCGGTGAGGTTGTCGGGCTGGGTAATCTGGTGTGCGAAAAATGCCACCATCATTTGGCGTTTTACACGCCGGAAGTGCTGCCGCTGTGCCCGAAATGCGGTCATGACCAGTTCCAGCGTCGGCCTTTCGAACCTTAAGCTTGCTACGCGCCCTGGCCTCTCCGCTGGAAAAGGTCAGGGCAGGCGCTGCTCTTAGCCAAACAGTTTTTTCATCAGGTTGCCAAGAAAGCTTCCGCCAGCCGAGGCCGTAGCCACTTCAGCCTGCGGGGCTGTGTCGATTTTGGCCGGCACTTTCTGTGCCACCGCAACCCGGCTTTCCTGAGCGGCTTTTTCTGCTGCTTCAGGGCCGTAAGCAAAGCCTTCCGCCAGCACGAACTCGACGTCGGTAATGCCGATAAACGCCAGGAACAGCTTCAGGTACGGCGTGATCAGATCGGTTGGCGTATCCGCGTGGATACCGCCGCGGCTGGAGATCACAATCGCTTTCTTGCCGGTGACCAGACCTTCAGAGCCTTCAGAGGTGTAGCGGAAGGTTTGGCCAGCGCGCGCCACCAGGTCGAAATAGATTTTCAACTGCGTCGGGATGTTGAAGTTGTACATCGGCGCGCTGATGATAATGGTGTCGTGCGATTTCAGCTCGGCGATCAGCTCATCGGAAAGTGCCAGCGTCTTTTGCTGATGCGGTGTTAAAGGTTTGTCACCGGCGCTAAACCCGCCAATCACTTCACCATCCAGCTCCGGCAGTGTCGGGTTGGCTAAATCGCGAACCGTAAAGCTGTCATTGGGGTGTGCTTCATGCCACTGTTGAACAAAAAAATCGACTAATTTTCCAGACTGGGAGTAATCACCCAGGATACTTGATTTCAGGACCAGTATACGACTCATTGGGCTATCTCCAGGCTTGGTCTAAGGTATCAGCGATGCTGTGCGTTTAACAGCATCTTAGAGGCAAGCCTGGCCCAGTGATAGCGTAAAAATTCGCTGAGTTAAATCAAAAATATTGAATATTAGGGCAGTTTCCCGCCCGGTGGTCAATAGCGGGCTACGCGCTCGGCCAACAGATCGATAAAGCCTTCGCGATCGATATCGGTCAGCACTTCAACGTTGGCCGGCTTGCTGTTCTGGCCGAAGGTATCCACCACGGTCATGCCGAGGGTATATTCCCCTTTGGTTTCCACGCCGACCCAGCGTTCGATACTGTCAAACAGCTGTGGTGCCAGCAGCCAGGCGATGGTGCAGGGGTCGTGCATCGCGGCACCGGGCAGCCCACGCGGATGGCTAAGGTACAGCGGCAGGTAGAAGTCGAGCATTTCGGCCACCGCCTGCGCCACCGGGTTGTTTATCTGACGGATGCGTTCGATATCCTGTGGCAGCACCAGCGCCTGGTGAGTCACGTTCAGCCCGGCCATGGTCAGCGGTACGCCGGATTTCAGCACCATTTCGGCGGCTTCGGGATCGACATAGATGTTGAACTCTGCCACCGGGGTGGTGTTGCCGGCATTCATACCTCCCCCCATAAACACGATGCGTTCAATGTTGCCTTTCAGCTCTGGGTGTTGGGCCAGCAGCAGGGCGATATTGGTCATGGGGCCGGTGACCACCAGCGTGATCGGCTGCGGACTGCTGCGTAGCAGGCTGGCGATCAGCTCTACGGCAGTTTGCGCCACCGGCTGGATGGCGGGCGTTGGCAGATGGGTATTGCCCATGCCGGTTTTGCCGTGAACGTAGTCGGCAATCACCAGGTCTCGCATCAACGGCGCGGCAGCACCGGCAGCGACGGGAATGTCTTCACGCTTCATCAACGTCAACAGACCCAGCGCATTGTGCAGGGTTTTTTCCGGCGTCTGGTTACCGGCGGAGGTGGTAATGGCCTTTACGTCCAATTCTGGTGAACTCAGCGCCATGGCAAGGGCAATGGCATCGTCCAGACCAGGGTCGCAATCGATAATGATAGGGCGGGGCATGTTTATCTCCTTATTTGTTATCCAATGAGCATCGGATCAAAATCGGAGAGAAACAAGTGCTTTTAGTGCCGGAAAGAGGGAATGAAACTGCGCCCCGGGCGGGGCGCAGGCGAGGCATCAGTGCAGGATTTTCGCCAGGAAGTCCTTCGCCCGTTCGGACTCCGGATTGTTGAAGAAGTCGTCTTTATTACGGTCTTCGACGATTTTGCCTTCATCCATAAAGATCACCCGGTTCGCCACTTTACGGGCAAAGCCCATCTCGTGGGTTACCACCATCATGGTCATGCCTTCATTGGCCAGTTCGACCATAACGTCCAGCACTTCGTTGATCATTTCCGGATCGAGCGCCGAAGTGGGCTCATCGAACAGCATGGCGATAGGATCCATGCACAGCGCTCGGGCGATAGCCACGCGTTGCTGCTGGCCGCCGGAAAGCTGGCCGGGGAACTTGTTGGCGTGTGCGGTCAGGCCGACGCGCTCCAGCAGTTTCAGGCCTTTCTCGCGCGAGGCGTCTTTGTCGCGTTTGAGCACTTTCACCTGCGCCAGCGTCAGGTTATCGATGATCGACAGGTGCGGGAAAAGCTCGAAGTGCTGGAATACCATACCGACCTTGGAACGCAGCTGCGCCAGATTGGTTTTCTTGTCGTTGACCGGAGTACCGTTCACCAGGATATTGCCCTGCTGGATCGGCTCCAGACCGTTGACGGTTTTGATCAGGGTAGACTTGCCCGAGCCTGAAGGACCGCAGACCACCACCACCTCGCCTTTTTTTACTTCGGTGGTGCAATCGGTCAGAACCTGAAAGTGACCGTACCACTTAGAAACATTTTTCAGGGATATCATCAAACAGTCCTTTTCTTCAAATAGCTTACCAGCGCCGAGGCGGCGAGACTGATAACAAAGTAGACAAAGCCGGCAAACAGGATCATTTCAACCTGGGTGCCGTCGCGCTCGCCAATGGTCGAGGCGGTACGGAAGAAGTCAGCCAGGCTCAGTACGTACACCAGGGAGGTATCCTGGAACAGTACGATGCCCTGGGTCAGCAGCAGCGGCACCATGGCGCGGAACGCCTGCGGCAGGATCACCAGCTTCATTGACTGCCATTGGGTCATGCCCAGTGCCAGCGCGGCGGAGGACTGGCCGCGGGAGATGCTGATGATACCGGCGCGGATAATTTCCGAGTAATAAGCCGCTTCAAACAGGGAAAAGGCTACCATAGCCGAGATCAGGCGAATATCGGTTTTCGGCGACAGCCCTAGAACCTGTTGTAATAAGCTTGGAACCACCAGATAGAACCACAGCAGCACCATCACCAGCGGGACGGAGCGGAACAGGTTGACGTAAACGGCAGCGAACCAGCTGATCGGTTTGATGGGCGACAAGCGCATTACCGCCAGAACGGTTCCCCACAGAATACCGACGACGATGGCGGTCACGGTGATCTTCAGCGTGATCAACAGGCCCTGCAGCAGATAAGGGAAACTTGGGACAATCGATGCCCAGTCAAATTCGTACATTATTTACTCCCCAAGTTGCCGGGCAACTGCACTTTTCTCTCTACCAACCGCATAAACAGCATGATCACGGCGTTGATGGCGATATAGGCCAGCGTAATCGCGGTAAAGGATTCATAGGCGTGCGCAGAGTAGTCCAGCAGTTTGCCGGCCTGGGCAGCCATGTCGACCAACCCGATAGTGGAAGCGATGGCGGAGTTTTTGACCAGGTTGAGCATTTCCGAGGTCATCGGCGGCACAATCACCCGGTAGGCATTCGGCAACAGCACGTAGCGGTAGGTTTGCGGCAGCGTCAGGCCCATCGCCAACCCGGCCGCTCTTTGACCGCGCGGCAGTGACTGAATGGCAGCACGTACCTGCTCGCAGACGCGAGCGGCGGTAAACAGCCCGAGGCACAGCATCGAGGAAACAAAGAATTGCACGTTAGGATCGAGTTCGGTTTTGAACCACATGCCGATATTCGCCGGCAGCAGTTCCGGGATCACCAGATACCAGGTAAAGAATTGGACGATCAGCGGCACATTACGGAACAGTTCGACGTAACAGGTACCGAGGGTGGAAAGAAAGCGGTTGGGCACGGTACGCAAAATACCGAATAGCGAACCGACAAAGAAAGCGATAATCCATGCACAGACGGAGAGGGCTACCGTGACCTGAAAGCCGGACCAAATCCAGCCGAGGTAGGTGGTATTCCCAAACGGGGCCTGCTGCAGGAAGATACCCCAGTTCCAATCTATTGACATAACAAACTCCGTTAAGCGGGCGCAGAGCGCCTAAAGATTGATGACTATTCAACGCCGAGGGCGCCGCGGCCAGTCGGGCTGACTTATGTGTGCGGGCATCGGTAATGCGTTATGGGAAAAATACGGGAGGGGAACGGCCTCCCGTATTCCTGTCTGTCCCAGCCATCAACAGGGCTGGTTTGGCCTGGCGGCCGCCCCAGCTCTTGTTCTATTAGTTCAATGCTTTATCGTTAGGCTCTTTGAACAGTTGCTTCATGTCGTCGGACAGTTCGAAGTTCATGTTGAGGTTCTTCGGTGGAATAGGCTGTTTGAACCACTTATCAAACCATTTTGTTGCTTCGCCTGAAGTTTGAGCCTGAGCGATGGTGTCATCGACCAGTTTCTTGAACTCAGGATCGTCTTTACGCAGCATACAGCCGTAGGCTTCTTTCGACTGCGGTGTGCCCAGAATTTCCCATTGGTCCGGCTTCTTCGCTTTCGCGCGTTCACCCGCCAGCAGGGCGTCATCCATCATAAAGGCTACTGCACGACCGCTTTCCAGGGTACGGAAGGAGTCGCCGTGGTCTTTGGCGCTGATGATGCGCATGTTCATCTTGCCGCTGTCGTTCAGTTTATTGAGCAGCACTTCAGAGGTGGTGCCTGAGGTCACCACGACAGGTTTGCCCGCCAGATCCTTGAAGTCTTTGACGTCAGAGCCTTTTTTCACCAGCAGACGGGTACCGACCACGAAGATGGTATCGGAGAAGGCCGCCTGTTTTTGGCGTTCGAGGTTGTTGGTGGTCGAGCCGCATTCGAAGTCAAAGGTGCCGTTTTGCAGCAGCGGGATACGGTTCTGTGAGGTGATCGGCAGCATTTTGACCTGCAGATCAGGAGCGTTCAATTTTTTCTTAACCGCTTCAACGATTTGGTTGGAGTAGTCCTGGGAGTAACCCACAACTTTTTGCTGGTTGTCGTAGTAGGAGAACGGCACTGACGATTCGCGGTGGCCGACAACGATCACGCCGTTGTCTTTGATTTTCTTCAGCGTACCGGTCAGTTCTTCCGCATGGGCTACGTTACCTGCCATACCGATCAGCAGTAACGATAACGCCAATTTACGCATTTGCATGGTCCAACTCCTTTGCTGTTGTGGTGGCTCAAATTCAAAGAGCATCAGATTCTAAATGGAGATTTATTGCTCAAGTATAAAGATAGTCTTAGAACACATAACCGTTAGAAAATAGCCGATTGTGAATGGATTGAAACTAAAATGTTTCTTTTTTTGAGACGCCACGCGCACCAAATTAATGCAACAAAACCCCAATGCACCTTTGTGGTGCCGGTCATGCTCTTGAGTTGTGCACAGGTGCGACAAAACGTCAGTAAAAGTAAATCGGCTCTCTATAACAGCGTAATTAAAGCAAGGAGTGTGCCAGAAGCATTGATTTGGCGATGCTTTATGCTAGCCGCGTGGGAGAGTACGGCGTGGAAAGCTGCAAGGTGGATGAGGGAAACGGGGCGCTGACGGGCAGCGCCCCGGGGGCTTATTTACGGCGCAGGCCGAGGATCAACGCCAGGCCGCCAAGCAGCAGGGTGATTATCCACAATGGCGTGGCGCCAAAACGGGCATAAGGCGTTATGCCGGTGGTTGGTGTGACTTTCACCTCCAGCACCTTGCGGGTGAACTGAGGGATCTCTGCGATCACCTCACCGTTGGCGTCTACCGCGGCGGTGACGCCGTTATTGGTGCTGCGCAACAGAGGGCGACCCAGCTCCAGAGCACGCATGCGTGCCATCTGGAAGTGCTGCCATGGGCCGATGGAATGGCCGAACCAGGCATCGTTGGAGATGGTCAGCAGGAAGTTGGTGTCCGGCCGGAAGTTGTCGCGAACCTGCTGGCCGAGAACAATCTCATAACAGATCGCCGCCGTCAGGTTATAGCCTTTCACGCTGAGCTGTGGCTGGACGTAGTCGCCACGACTGAATGAAGACATCGGTAAATCGAAGAACGGTGCCAGCGGGCGCAGCAGCGTTTCCAGCGGTACAAACTCGCCAAACGGCACCAGATGGTGCTTGTTATAGCGGTCCTTGGCCGGATAAACGTACGGCGTCGGCTCGCCCAGCACGATGGCGCTGTTGTAGATTTGCTGGCCCTGCGGCGTAGCACGCACATCAACAATACCGGTGATCAGGCTGCTGTTTTTGGCGCGCATCAGGTCATCCATCATGGTCAGGAAGCCGTTCTGGCTGGCTTCGTAATCCGGAATGGCAGACTCCGGCCAGATGATGATCGGCGTTTTGCCCATATAAGGACGCGTTTCGTCCAAATAGGTTTGCAAGGTGCTGACCAACGCTTTCGGATCCCACTTCATCGACTGAGCGATATTGCCCTGCACCATCGCGACGTTGACCGCCTTGTCCGGTTGCGGGGTAAACCAGTGCAGCTGGCGCAACGGCCACGGCAGCAACAGCAGTGCGATGGCAACCCCTGCCGCGGCGATCCGGCGTTGATTCACGGCGTACACCAACAGCCCGGCGATCGCCATCAGCACAAAGGTGATGGTATCTACCCCGAGCAACGGCGCCACGCCTTTCAGCGGGCCGTTAATCTGGCTGTAGCCAAATTGCAGCCAGGGGAAACCGGTCAGCACCCAGCCACGTAAAAACTCGGTGACTTGCCACAATACGGGCGCGGCAATCGCTAAACGGTACCAACTGGTGGTCGGCCACAGACGTGCCAGTAACCCGGCGAACAGCCCGGTATACAGCGACAGGTAAGCCGCCAGCAGCACGACCAGGAAAATGTTGATGGAGAAAGGCATGCCGCCGAAGTCGGCAATGCTGACGTAAACCCAGTTGATTCCCGTCCCGAACAGACCGAAACCCCAGCAAAAACCGAGCAAGGCAGACTGTTTGGTGGTGCGGTTCAGGGTTACGGCCAACAGGCCGAACAGAGAGACAAGGGCCGCCGGCCAGATATCGTAAGGAGAAAACGCCAGCGTGCCGCTGGCGCCGGTCAACAGCGCCTGCAGGGCGCGAACCCACTGGCGTTCAAGGAAAGAGGCTTTAGCCATGTTTGATTTATTCTTCCAGTTTCGGTTGCGGAGAATCGTCCGGAATTTTTACATGAACCTGGATGATACGTCGACTGTCCGCCATCGCAACTTTAAATAGGTAACCTTCGATTTCAATGGTTTCCCCGCGTGCAGGCAGGTGACCGAAGGCCTGCATCACCAGGCCGCCGATGGTGTCGACCTCGTCGTCGCTGAAGTGGGTGCCGAAGGCTTCGTTGAAGTCTTCAATCGGCGCCAGCGCTCGCACGGTATACATATGGCGGCTGAGCTGGCGGATATCCAGATCGTCTTCGTCGTCATATTCGTCTTCGATTTCGCCGACAATCAGTTCCAGAATATCTTCGATGGTGACCAGGCCGGACACGCCACCGAACTCGTCAATGACAATCGCCATGTGATAACGCTGGGAGCGGAACTCCTTCAGCATCCGGTCTACTCGCTTGCTTTCAGGCACCACCACGGCGGTGCGCAGCACCTTGTCGATGCTGAATTCCTCGGATTCCGCGCGCATAAACGGCAGCAGATCCTTGGCCATCAGAATGCCTTCGATGTGATCTTTATCTTCGCTGATCACCGGGAAGCGCGAGTGGGCGGATTCAATGATCACGTCCAGGCACTCTTCCAGCGTTTGGTTACGCTTGAGCGTCACCATCTGGGAGCGCGGGATCATGATATCGCGCACGCGCTGCTCGGCGATATCCATCACGCCTTCCAGCATGTCTCGGGTATCGGGATCGATCAGGTCGTTTTGCTCGGAATCACGGATCAGCTCTACCAGATCGCCACGGTTTTTGGGTTCGCCGTGGAACAGCTGGTTAAGGATAAGAGTAAAGAACCCCTTCTTGGGACTGGGGCTGTCATTGCTTTGTGAATGGTCGTCGCTCATGGCGTTTTAGTTAATATCACTCATGTCAGAGTTAGGGGAGTCAGCGGCAGCCCCATACGGGGGCTGCGGGGAAATCAGCTGACGTCAGAGGGGGTCTTTTTCCGCCAGGTACGGGTCCGGGTAACCCAGTCCGTGCATGATTTCGGTTTCCAAAGACTCCATTTCTTCGGCTTCATCGTCTTCGATGTGGTCATACCCTAGCAGATGAAGGCTGCCATGGACAACCATATGCGCCCAGTGGGCCTCCAGCGCCTTCTCTTGCTCGACGGCTTCCTGTTCAACCACCTGACGGCAGATGATCAGATCGCCCAGCAGCGGTAGCTCGATACCCGGGGGAGCTTCGAACGGGAAAGACAGCACGTTGGTCGGTTTGTCCTTGCCGCGATAGGTCAGGTTCAACTCGTTACTTTCCGCTTCATCCACCAGGCGAATGGTGACCTCGGCCTCCTCCTGAAACTGCGGCAGCACGCCTTCCAGCCAGCGCTGGAAGGTGGCTTCATCCGGCAGGCCGTTGCTGTCTGCACAGGCAATCTGCAGATCCAAAATCACCTGACTCATGGTGTCTCCTGCTCGGAGGCGATGCTCGCCTCGCGTTTACGTTGTTCGGCAATCGCATCTTTGCGTTTTTGTTCGGCGGCTTCCCAGGCTTCATAAGCGATGACCACGCGGGCCACCACCGGATGGCGTACCACGTCTTCGCTATGGAAGAAATTGAAGCTCAGTTCTTCGACGTCAGACAGCACTTCCACCGCGTGGCGCAGGCCGGATTTTTGGTTGCGCGGCAGGTCTATCTGCGTCACGTCACCGGTGATGACCGCCTTGGAGTTGAAGCCAATACGCGTCAGGAACATCTTCATCTGTTCGATGGTGGTGTTCTGGCTCTCGTCGAGGATGATAAACGCGTCGTTCAACGTACGGCCGCGCATATAGGCCAGCGGAGCGACTTCTATCACGTTACGTTCGATCAGCTTCTCCACGCGCTCAAAGCCCAGCATTTCGAACAGGGCGTCATACAGCGGGCGCAGGTAAGGATCGACCTTCTGGCTCAGGTCCCCCGGCAGGAAGCCCAGTTTTTCACCGGCTTCAACCGCTGGACGGGTCAGCAGAATGCGGCGGATCTCCTGGCGTTCCAATGCGTCCACCGCAGCGGCGACCGCCAGATAGGTCTTGCCGGTACCGGCCGGGCCGATGCCGAAGGTGATGTCGTGATCGAGAATATTGGCAATGTATTGCGCCTGATTCGGCGTGCGCGGTTTCACCATGCCGCGTTTGGTTTTGATGGTCACCGCCTTGCCGTAATCCGGCACGCTGTCGGCAACCTGTTCCAGTACCCGGCTTTCTTTGATCGCTAAATGGATCTGCTCCGGGTCGATATCCGGGATCACGCCGCGAATGGGGGCGGTGTCCACATACAGATGGCGCAAGATATCGGCGGCGGCAACCACGCACGGGTTCTTGCCGACCAGCTTGAAACGGTTGTCACGGCGGTTGATCTCAATGCCCAACCGGCGTTCGAGTTGTTTGATATTGTCATCAAACGGGCCGCACAGGCTGAGCAATCGCTTATTGTCTGCCGGCTCTAACAAAATTTCTTGTGTTGCGACGTTCAAACTATTCCTCAAGGCTCATATCGGGCCTGGTTGGTTTTCGGTACGCGCGTCCAGGGCCAAGCCTGAACTCTCTACCTTGAATTATTCATGGTGCGCCGCACTGGCGCAAGTTTACCCATGATCTATCTGTGCGTCGGCGGCAAAATTCAAGGGCCGAAGGAGGAAAAACGCGGCCAAAACAGCCGCGTAATGCTTGGGAGATTCAGGGCTGGCGATCAGTTCTTTTTCACGAATTCGGATTTCAGCTTCATCGGGCCAAAGCCATCGATCTTGCAGTCGATGTTGTGGTCGCCTTCCACCAGGCGGATGTTCTTCACTTTGGTGCCGATTTTCAGCATGGAAGAGCTGCCTTTGACCTTGAGGTCTTTCACTACGGTCACGGCGTCGCCGTCGGCCAGCAGGTTGCCGTTGGCGTCTTTGACAATCAGCGTATCGCTGTCGTCCGCCGGCGCGCTGTCGCTCCACTCGTGGGCGCACTCAGGGCAGATAAACAGGTTGTTATCCTGGTAGGTGTATTCAGAGTTGCACTTTGGGCAGTGTGGGAGTTGCATGTTATGTCGCCTCTTAATCAAAAAAATAAAAAAAAAGAAAATGGCCGGGCATGAAGACCCGGCTGATAAGTCATAAGGATAATCGCTGACGTGGCGTCGGGCGCCACGGCTTACAGCACTGCGGAGAGGGCGTCAGGGCTGATAAATGCCGACGCCCAGCGCGTTCTCTTTTCGGGTTCGGGCGATGACTGACTGCGGGGATTCATGCACGCGCAGGTCCATCTGCTGTTCGGTACGTACCACTGCGCCACGCAGTGTGTTGGTCAAAACCTCGGTGATTTCCACATCAACGAACTGACCGATCATATCCGGCGTGCCTTCAAAGTTCACCACGCGGTTGCAGGCTGTCCGGCCCGCCAGCTCCATCACGCTTTTGCGGGAAGTGCCTTCCACCAAAATACGCTGTACGGTTCCGAGCATCCGGCGGCTGAACTGCAGCACCTGCTGGTTGATGCGATCCTGCAGGATATACAGACGCTGTTTCTTTTCGTCTTCGCTGACGTCATCGACCATATCGGCCGCCGGTGTGCCAGGGCGAGACGAGTAGATAAAGCTGAAGCTGGTATCAAAGTTGATCTCGGCAATCAGATTCATGGTCTGTTCGAAATCGGCCTGGGTTTCACCCGGGAAGCCGATAATAAAATCGGAGCTGAGCTGGATGTCCGGCCGCGCCTTGCGCAGCTTGCGAATGATCGCTTTGTATTCCAACGCGGTATGCGCGCGCTTCATCATGGTCAGTATACGGTCTGAGCCGCTTTGTACCGGCAGATGCAGGAAGCTCACCAGCTCCGGCGTGTCTTCATAAACCGCGATGATATCGTCGGTGAATTCAATCGGATGGCTGGTGGTGAAACGGATGCGGTCGATACCGTCGATGGCCGCCACCAGGCGCAGCAGTTCGGCAAACGAGCAAATTTCGCCGTCGTAAGTCGCGCCGCGATAGGCGTTGACGTTCTGGCCGAGCAGGTTGACTTCGCGTACGCCCTGCGCCGCCAGTTGGGCGACTTCAAACAGGACGTCATCGCTTGGGCGGCTGACTTCTTCACCGCGGGTATAAGGCACCACGCAGAAGGTACAGTACTTGTTGCAGCCTTCCATGATGGAGACGAAGGCGGTAGGGCCTTCGGCACGCGGTTCCGGCAGACGATCGAATTTTTCGATTTCCGGAAAGCTGATGTCGACGATGGGGCTGCGGGTGCCCTGCACGTGGTTGAGCATTTCCGGCAGGCGGTGCAGGGTCTGCGGCCCGAACACGACGTCGACGCAGGGCGCGCGGCTGCGAATGTGTTCGCCTTCCTGTGAGGCCACGCAGCCACCGACGCCGATGATCAGCGCCGGGTTCTTTTCTTTCAGCAGTTTCCAACGCCCTAACATGGCGAAAACTTTTTCCTGCGCTTTCTCGCGGATCGAGCAGGTATTCAGCAGCAGCACGTCCGCTTCTTCAGCGTTGTCGGTCCATTGGTAACCGTGTGTGCTTCCCAGTAAGTCCGCCATTTTCGATGAATCATATTCATTCATCTGGCAGCCCCAGGTTTTGATATGTAGTTTTTTGGTCATTGACTTGCCATTACTCAGTGCGGACGAAAGTTGCGATACGCGACATGCAGGGCGCTTATTGTAAACATTTGACGCCGTTGTGACCAGCGCGGGGAAAACACCATGCGACCTGAAGCCAAATTAAAAATCCGTTACACTGGAGCCAAACGCCATGCCGGTGGGAATGGCGATAATTCACTAAGAAAACATAGCCAATATGAACGTATCTCAAAAACGGTATGACGCCGTGGTGGTAGGCGGCGGGATGGTCGGCGCGGCCGCCGCATTGGGGCTGGCGCAGGCCGGTTGGTCGGTGGCCTTGCTGGAACATCAGGCGCCGCAGGCGTTCGATGCGCAAAGCCCGCCGGAACTGCGTATTTCCGCCATCGGCTGCACCTCGGTGGGGTTGCTGAAACAACTCGGCGCCTGGCCGGCGGTGCAAGCGATGCGCTCGGCGCCTTACCGCCGATTGGAAACCTGGGAGTGGGCCTCTTCACGGGTAGCGTTTGACGCCGCCTCGCTCGGCCTGCCGGAGCTGGGTTTTATGGTAGAAAACCGTATTTTGCAACTGGCGCTCTGGCAACAGCTGGAGCAGTGCGAAAATCTGACGCTCTATTGCCCCGCCAGGCTGCGTTCGCTGCAGCGGAATGACGAACACTGGCAAGTGACGCTGGACTCTTCACAGACGCTACAAGCGCGTTTGGTCGTGGGGGCCGATGGAGCCAACTCGCAGGTGCGCAATTTGGCCGCTATCGGCACCAGCGGCTGGCAGTACCGCCAGTCCTGCATGCTGATCACCGTCGATACCGGCGAGCCGCAGCAAGATACGACCTGGCAGCAGTTTTTCCCTTCCGGTCCCCGGGCTTTCCTGCCGTTGTATGATCAATGGGCCTCGCTGGTGTGGTACGACAGCCCGCAGCGCATCCGCCAGCTGCAGGCGATGCCGCCAGCGCAGCTTGAGAAAGAGATCGCCAAAGCCTTTCCTGCCCGCTTAGGGGAAGTGAAGGTGCATGCGGCCGGATCTTTCCCGTTAGCGCGCCGCCATGCGCAACGCTATGTGTTGCCGGGGTTGGTGTTGCTCGGTGACGCGGCACATACCATCAACCCGTTAGCCGGGCAGGGAGTAAACCTGGGGTATCGTGACGTAGAAGCTTTGCTGGCGGTTTTGTGTGATGCACGCGAGTTGGGTGAAGACTGGAGCAGCGAAGCGGTGCTGATGCGTTATCAGCGTCGCCGTCGCACCGATAACTTGCTGATGCAAAGTGGTATGGATCTGTTTTATACCGCTTTCAGCAATAATTTGTCGCCGCTTTGCGTGGCGCGCAATATTGCGTTGATGGCGGCCCAGCGGGCGGGCAAGTTGAAGGAACATGCGCTGAAATACGCGCTGGGGCTGTAGGCAGCCCTTATCCTGCAAGGGCGCAGTTCAATGTCGCGCCCTTATTCATTCGGTCTCGCCAAATTTCAGATAGCAAAAAGCCCGCCGAAGCGGGCTTTTCTAAATGTGGCTGGGGTGCCAGGATTCGAACCTGGGTATGCTGGTATCAGAAACCAGAGCCTTACCGCTTGGCGACACCCCAATGGTGTAACAGTAAAATATGGTGGCTACGACGGGATTTGAACCTGTGACCCCATCATTATGAGTGATGTGCTCTAACCAGCTGAGCTACGTAGCCATTTTTCGATATTTTACTTTAAAAGTCAACAGCATTGGTATGGCTGGGGTACCTGGATTCGAACCAGGGAATGCTGGTATCAAAAACCAGTGCCTTACCGCTTGGCGATACCCCATCAACACGTTTAACTTTTTTTGCAACATCCCCATCCTAAAAAAGATGGCTGGGGTACCTGGATTCGAACCAGGGAATGCCGGTATCAAAAACCGGTGCCTTACCGCTTGGCGATACCCCACCTGTTGCCTGCAACTCGATGAAAAGAAATGGTGCGGGAGGCGAGACTTGAACTCGCACACCTTGCGGCGCTAGAACCTAAATCTAGTGCGTCTACCAATTTCGCCACTCCCGCAAAAAAGATGGTGGCTACGACGGGATTTGAACCTGTGACCCCATCATTATGAGTGATGTGCTCTAACCAGCTGAGCTACGTAGCCATCTTTTTTCGCGCAACCTTCATCGGCGTTGCGGGGCGCATTATGCGTATATGGCCGTTTTGCGTCAACAAGTTTTTTCCCGAAAAAGCGGCTGGATGTGTCGTTTGTCTGGGTTGTGAACAGTATGGCGATAAAAGCATCAGTTCAGGCAATTAATGGTTGAAAACATCAGCAAAAAGGCGGGCCCGGAGGCCCGCCTTGGGGAGAAAAACCCGGCGTGATTATTTGTAGGCGGACTGGTGAACGCCGACTGCACGACCAGAAGGATCGTCCATTTTCTTGAATGACTCGTCCCATTCGATGGCTTTGGCTGAGGAGCAGGCCACTGACGGGCCGCCAGGCACGCATTCTGCCGCGCTTGGCAGCGGGAACAGCTCTTCGAAAATTTCGCGATACAGGTAGCCTTCTTTGGAGCTCGGCGTGTTGTACGGGAAACGGAAACGTGCGGTTTCGAGCTGTTGATCGCTGATCTGCTTGGCAGCGACCTCTTTCAGCGTGTCAATCCAGCTGTAACCCACACCGTCGGAGAACTGCTCTTTCTGGCGCCAGGCGACGCTGGCCGGCAGATAGGATTCAAAACATTCGCGCAGGATATGTTTTTCCATTTTGCCATTGCCGCACATTTTGTCCTTAGGGTTGATGCGCATAGCCACGTCGAGGAATTTTTTATCCAGGAAGGGCACACGGGCTTCCACACCCCAGGCGGACATCGCCTTGTTGGCGCGCGCGCAGTCAAACATATGCAGTGCTAACAGTTTACGTACGGTTTCGTCGTGGAACTCACGGGCATCCGGCGCTTTATGGAAGTACAGGTAGCCGCCGAACACTTCGTCCGCGCCTTCGCCAGACAGCACCATCTTGATGCCCATCGCCTTGATCTTGCGTGACATCAGGTACATCGGGGTGGAAGCGCGAATGGTGGTAACGTCATAGGTTTCGATGTGATAAATCACGTCGCGAATGGCGTCCAGACCTTCCTGTACGGTGAAGTGGATCTCATGGTGCACGGTGCCCAGGTGATTTGCCACTTCCTGCGCGGCGCGCAGATCCGGTGAACCCTCCAGACCCACGGCGAAGGAGTGCAGCTGTGGCCACCAGGCTTCGCTGCGCTCTTGATCTTCGACACGGCGTGCCGCGTACTTTTTGGTAATGGCGGAGATCACCGAGGAATCCAGGCCGCCGGACAGCAGGACGCCATAGGGTACGTCGGACATCAGGTGGCTTTTCACCGAGTCTTCCAGCGCGTTGCGCAGGGCATTGGCGTCGGTCACGTTGTCTTTAACGTTGTCGTAATCGAACCAGTCACGTTGATAATATTCGCGGATCTCGCCGTCCTGGCTCCACAGGTAGCTGCCCGCCGGGAATTCTTTAATGGTGCGGCAAACCGGCACCAACGCTTTCATTTCAGAGGCGACATACAGGTTGCCGAATTCGTCATGGCCCATGTACAGCGGGATAATGCCCAGATGGTCGCGGCCAATCAGGTAAGCGTCTTTCTCTGAATCGTACAGCGCGAAGGCGAACATCCCTTGCAGTTCGTCGAGGAAGTCAGGGCCTTTCTCCTGGTACAGCGCCAGAATCACTTCACAGTCGGAGCCGGTCTGGAATTGGTAGCGATCGCTAAACTGCTGGCGCAGCGCCTGATGGTTGTAGATCTCGCCGTTAACGGCCAGAACGTGGGTGTGCGCAGCGTTGTACAGCGGTTGGGCACCATTGTTGACGTCGACAATCGACAGGCGCTCATGCACCAGGATGGCTTTATCGCTGGCGTAAACACCGGACCAATCTGGGCCGCGGTGGCGCATCAGACGGGACAGCTCCAGCGCTTTCTTACGCAATTCAACGGGATCGGACTTTAGATCGAGCACACCGAAAATAGAACACATATACCGACTCTCCTAACGACTTTTTTATACCTGTCATACTTCAAGTGGCTTGGGTGTTGGCTGCCTTCACTCACCCCTTGAGTAAGCTCCTGGGGCTTCGCTCAGTTGCCGCCGACAAGCAACTCGAATTATTTTGGGCATAGACTGTGATGTTGTATTTGCTGTTATAGGCAGCATGGCCGCTGCATCAACGATGGCGCGGTTTTGCTGCGTTGTGTTTATGAAAATGCGTCAAAACCGGCAGGGGATGCAAGCGTTTTAGCGCTGCGCCGAAAAATAGTTGTTTGGGGGAGGTCGAAAATTAGCGGATTTTCAGTTAAATGATATAAAAATTGATGAATATTCATTTTTTCAATCAATGGATGAGTTGCCGGGTAATTTTACCGGCAACTCATTGCCGACTATCAGGCGATCAACTGCCACAGGGTGAAGGCCACATCCGGCGTCCATCCCGCATTGGAGGTGTGCGCCTGCAGGCAGGTGTATTTCTTGCCTTTATACGTCACCACGTCACCGGCCTTATAGCTGTGGTTGTTCTGCCACTCGGCCACGCCCGGATCGGGAGGCGTACCGCCGTCCGAGGTTTTAACTGCCAGCGCACTGCTTGGCAGCGACGTATTGCCTTGGTTGTCGGTGGCGGTGACAAAATAGCTGTACTGTGTGGCAGCCGTCAGGCCGCTGTCTTGCAGCGACAGGCCACCGGTTTGGCCAATGGCGCTGCCGTTACGGTAAACCGTATAATGGCTAATCGGTTTGACGCTGCTTGCCGCAGCCCAGTTCAACGTCAGCGACGTTGCGGTAATCGCACTGGCGTTCAGCGCGGTAGGCGCTTCAGGCTTTCCCGGCGGCGGGGTGACTCCTCCCTGAATAAGCGCGGCATAACGAGTTTTGAATTCCCAGTTATAGGCCACGCCAGCCTTACTCTTGCCATTGTCCCAGTTCACCGACCAGGTCATCAGGCCCTTGATCGACAAGTTTTTGGCGTCAAGGCGCGCGAAAGCGTTATAGACCGCCTGTTTGTCGACCACATAACCGGTGGCGGCGGCATCATTGTTGGTAGGTAAACCGATCACAAATTTGGATGCCGGGATTTTGGTGTAGCCGCGGGTGCCGGTAACCAGGCTTTCGGTCAGGTAATACAGAAAGTCTTCTTTCATCGCGTCATTATTCTGGGTGATCCAGGCGCCTTTGCCGCCATTGGCTTCATCGACCCAAATACCGTCACCGCCCTGGTTATAATATTGCGGTGCAATAAAGTCATAAAACCCTTCGAGAGCGGTAATATAATCCAGGTAAGTCCCATTAGTCCGCAAATAAGGGAATTCTGGCGCCATGCTGACAATAAAGTTTTTACCTTCGGAGGCATAATGCGCTTTTACTTTTTTCAGTGCGGCAGGCAAAACGGTTTTATTATTGGCTGCACCGATAGCCGCCTGTTCCAGATCGATATCCAGACCGTCAAAACCGTAGGTTTCCACCAGGCGGATAATTTCATTGCTCAGTTTGTCTTCGTCGCCGGTTTTCAATTCGATATGCGCGTCGGCGCCGCCCAGAGAAATCAGTACCGCGCGGCCCTGGCTGTTCAATACGCCGACCTGGCGACGGAACTCGGCATCGGACAGGTTGTAAGGTTTGAAGGTTGGGATACCTACGCCCTTCATAAAGGCTACGGCCACCACGTTATATTCGGCCGGGATGTCGGTCAGGTTCATATTGGCGAATTGGCCCTGCTGATAACCGTCACTGGCGCCGGCGGCCCAGTTGTGCCAAAAACCCATCATGATTTTTTTATTGGACATATCCGGCATGGCGGCTGCGTCATCTGCAACTTGTGCATTGATAATGTTATCGGAGCTCATAGTAACCTCGTTATTTTAGGTAAGATTAATTCCACACGCCGTCAATTGGGGTTATTGACGGGGCGTAAATACATAGTGCGGATTTTTAACGAGGGCGGGGTGAAACCTTTTCGCGACAATAATAAATTAAATTCAAATTGGCGCGAAAATAAGGGTGGCCGCGATGGCCACCTCAGCGATTAGAAAATATTGATATCGGCAACGGAAGGGAAGATGTAGCTCGGGCGGAACGGCATGGTTTCCACGTCGTTCAACGTCGAGACGCCGGACAACACCAGCACGGTTTCCAGACCGGCCTGGAAGCCCGCCAGGATATCGGTACGCAGGTTGTCGCCGACGATCACCGTTTCTTCCGAATGCGCCTGCATTTTGTTGAGCGCGGCGCGGATGATCCACGGGCTGGGTTTGCCGACGTAGAATGGCTTGCGGCCGGTGATTTTCTCGATCGGGGCGCACAGCGCGCCGCAGGCAGGCACAAAGCCATGGCCGTGAGTATCCGGGTTGGTCGCGATAAAGCGCGCGCCGTTATTCACGAAGTAGGCGGCCTTATGCATCATGTCCCAGTTGTAGGAGCGGGTTTCCCCGACAATCACGAAGTCCGGGTTGATGTCGGTAATGGTGAAACCGGCTTTATACAATTCATGGATCAGCGCGCCTTCGCCCACCACGTAGGCCTTTTTGCCTTCCTGACGGCGCAGGAAATCGGCGGTGGCCATGGCGGAGGTATAAAACGCGCTTTCCGGGACTTCAAGCCCGGCGGCGGAGAAGCGGTTCGCCAGATCCTGCGCCGTCTGCGACGGGTAGTTGGTCAGCACCACCAGCGGCATGCCCTGTTCCTGAATCCGCGCCAGGAAAAGATCGGCGCCGGGAACTGGCGTGTTGTCATGCAGCAGCACGCCGTCGATATCACATATAACGTTTTTGATTGTCATTGTTGCTGTTTCTCATGATTGGCGGCAGGCAAAACGCGAAGATAACACACCTGCCTTAGGCGGCGGATCAGCTTTCCAGCAATCGCTGCAATAGCACGCCGTTGAGCATTGCTCGCTTGGCCAGGGCGAAAGCCCCGATCGCCGAGCGATGATTGAGTTCGGAGGTGACCACCGGCAGGTTCTTGCGGAAGTCCTTCAGCACCTGAGTATTGATGCAGCTTTGGATTGCCGGCAGCAGCACTTTTTCCGCCTCGGTAATTTCACCGGCGATCACCACTTTCTGCGGATTAAACAGGTTAATGGCAATGGCCACGGCTTTGCCGAGGTAGCGGCCGACGTGTTCGATCACTTCGCTGGCCAGCAGATCGCCGCGGTTGGCGGCCTTGCAGATGGCGGAGATGCTGCAGTCGTCGAGTGTCAGTTTGCTCGGGTAGCCCTGAGTCAGTAACTGGCGTACGCGGTGTTCAATCGCGGCATTGGCAGCGACGGTTTCCAGACAGCCGAAGTTGCCGCAGTGGCAGCGTTCGCCCAGCGGGTCGATTTGAATATGGCCGATTTCGCCGACGTTGCCGTTATTACCCAGGAAAATCTGACCGTTGACGATAATGCCGGCACCGGTGCCGCGGTGCAGACGCACCAGAATGGAGTCTTCGCAGTCGCGTGTGGCGCCAAAATAGTGCTCGGCCAAAGCCAGGCTGCGGATGTCATGGCCGACAAAGCTGGTGACGTTAAAACGTTGCTGCAGGTTGTCTACCAGCGGCCAGTTGCTGACGCTGATGTGCGGCATATAGCGCACCACACCGAGCGCCGGGTCAACCAGACCTGGCAGGATCACCGAGATGGCGATCAGTTCGCGCAGCTTGCGCTGGTAGTCTTCGATAAATTGCGCAATGGCGGTGAACAACGCATTTTCCAGTGTTTCCTGGGTCCTTTCCGGCAGCGGATAGTGCTCTTCACCGAGCGATTTTCCGCTCATGTCGTACAGGGTGATGGTGGCATCGTGACGCCCGAGGCGAACGGCCACGGTGTGGAAATGCCGGGTTTCGGAGACAATGGAAATGGCGCGGCGGCCGCCGGTGGAGGCTTGCTGATCGACTTCTTTGATCAGCCCGCGCTCCAACAGCTGGCGAGTAATTTTAGTGACGCTGGCGGGCGCTAGCTGGCTCAGTTCGGCTATTTGAATGCGCGAGATCGGACCCTGTTGGTCGATCAGGCGGTAAACTGCCGCGCCGTTGAGTTGTTTGACTAAGTCAACGTTCCCTATCTGTGCCTGTCCGCCAGTACTCATCAATAATTTTACTCGCTGTTCATGAAATTAAACCTCGTTACCGTTAACGAGCGTTTTGGTGATGCTAAAGTCGCGGGTAAACGCGGTCAGGTTTGCCACCTTACCGGCTTCGATCGTGCCTAAACGATCGTCCACGCCGATAGCACGCGCCGGATAGAGTGTCGCCATACGCAGCGCTTCATCCAACGCGATGCCGACGTGTTCAACGCTGTTTTTCAACGCGTCAATCATGGTCAGCGCAGAGCCGCTCAGGGTGCCGTTCTCGTCCACGCACAGCCCATCGCGATAGTATATTGTTTTACCGGCAAAAATAAATTGGTCAATATCGGCACCCGCCGGGGCGGTGGCGTCAGTGACCAGCACCAATTTATCACCTTTCATGCGTTTGGCGTTACGGATACTCGCCCAGGCCACGTGATGGCCGTCGGCGATAATGCCGGTGTAGACTTCAGGCGTGTCGAAAATTGCCCCCATCAGCCCCGGTTCGCGCCCGGTGATATACGGCATGGCGTTATACAGGTGCGTGGCGAAAGTGATGCCGGCAGCAAAACCGGTGCGGGCCTGTTCGTAAGTCGCATTCGAGTGACCGGCGGACACCACGATGCCGGCGTCGGTCAGTTGCTTGATAAAGTGCGGCTCTACCATTTCCGGTGCCAGCGTCACCTTGGTGATCACATCGGCATTCGCGCACAGGTAGTCGATCATCTCGCTGGTTGGCTTGCGGATAAACGCCGGGTTATGGGTGCCTTTTTTCAACGGGCTAAGGTACGGCCCTTCAAGGTGCAGACCCAACGCCTGATTCTGGTGTTTTTTCAGATAAGCGCGCATCACTTCGATGCTGTGCTTCATAAATTCGTCGCTGCTGGTGATCAGCGTCGGCAGATAGCTGGTGCAGCCGGATTTTTCGTTGGCACGCTGCATAATTTCCAGCGTCTCTTCCGAAATGGCGTCCAGCGAATCGTTAAATTGCACGCCGCCGCAGCCGTTAAGCTGCACGTCGATCAAACCGGGGGCCAGGATAGCGCCACCCAGATCGCGCGTTTCAATGCCGGCCGGCAGTTCAGCCAGCGGGCAAACTCGTTCAATCAGCCCATCAGCGATTACCACTGCATGGTCGTCAAGTACGTCGTGGCCGGTAAAAATACGGCCGTGGGTTAAAGCGAACATCGTAGCCCCCTGCAGGAATTAAAGACTCTTCACGCTTTCCGCTTCTAATTCGCGGAAATACTTAACGGTTTTGACTTTCAGCTCCATGGTGGATGGCTCATCGCACACCACAACGGCTTTGGCATGCAACTGCAGGCAACTGATGGTCCACATGTGGTTGATGTTGCCTTCCACAGCGGCTTCCAGCGCCTGAGCCTTGGCGTGGCCGGTCACCAGAATCATCACTTCCTCAGCGTCGAGCAGCGTGCCCACGCCCACGGTCAGTGCAAACTTCGGTACCAGGCTAACGTCGCCGCCAAAGAAGCGGGAGTTGGCGATGCGGGTATCTTCGGTCAGGGTTTTGATGCGAGTGCGCGAGGCCAGAGATGAAGCCGGCTCGTTAAACGCGATATGACCGTCGATGCCAACGCCACCCATGAACAGGTTGATCTTGCCGTAGGATTTGATTTTCGCTTCGTACTGGCGGCACTCGGCGTCAACGTCCGGTGCATTACCATTCAGTAGGTTGATATTTTCGCGTGGGATATCAACGTGATCAAAGAAATTACGGTACATGAAGGTATGATAGCTTTCCGGGTGTTCCTGCGGCAGGCCAACGTATTCATCCATGTTGAAAGTCACCACATGCTTAAAGCTTACTTCACCTGCTTTGTGCATCGCAATCAGATGTTTGTACGCTTCCAGCGGAGTACCGCCGGTTGGCAGGCCGAGCACAAACGGACGCTCCGCAGTAGGCTTGAATGCGTTGATGCGCTGGACGATATGGCGTGCGGCCCATTTGCCGACTTGTGCAGTATCTTTCAGTGGGATAAGTCTCATCTAACACCTCTTGGGGTAAGTAAACTAAAGCTATACTGGTTCGTGCCTGAACGAGAGTCTTAAGCCTAACCCAGGTTTATGATTCTCACGTGATGCGTCAGGTTCGATGATTTTTTTAATGATAAAATAAGTTTTGTGTGATGGCTAGCAATGTGGCAGCTTAAGACTGCTTTTTGGTGATATAAATCACAAAAAAGGAGGTTTTAATTTGCGATACGAAATAATTTTTTTACACTCCACTTTGTTGTCGTTCGTCCAGAGTTAATCGCAGTGTGTGATGGCGCTAGCGTAAAATATGATAAAGCCCATAAAAGGGCATTAGGGGGAATATTAAGGTGAACATACTCGGCTTTTTCCAAAGATTGGGCAGGTCGTTGCAACTGCCAATCGCAGTACTGCCCGTGGCGGCGCTTTTGCTCCGCTTCGGCCAGCCCGACTTACTCAATATTTCGTTCATCGCACAGGCCGGTGGATCAATCTTTGATAATTTGGCGTTGATCTTCGCTATCGGTGTGGCAGCAACCTGGTCGAAAGACAATGCTGGTTCAGCGGCACTGGCGGGTGCGGTAGGTTACTTCATCCTGACCAAAGCGATGGTCACCATCAACCCGGCGATCAATATGGGCGTGCTGGCCGGTATTATTACCGGTCTGGTGGGCGGGGCGGTTTATAACCGCTGGTCCGGCATCAAACTGCCTGAGTTCCTTTCCTTCTTCGGCGGTAAACGCTTCGTTCCTATCGCAACCGGCTTTTTCTGTTTAATCCTTGCGGCGATCTTTGGTTATATCTGGCCACCGGTTCAGAATGCCATCCACGCTGGCGGTGAATGGATTGTGTCCATGGGCGCTGTGGGTTCCGGCATCTTCGGTTTCGTTAACCGTCTGCTGATCCCAACCGGCTTGCATCAGGTATTGAACACCATCGCCTGGTTCCAGATTGGTGAATTCACCAATGCCGCGGGCACCATCTTCCACGGTGACATCAACCGCTTCTACGCGGGCGACGGCACTGCCGGGATGTTCATGTCCGGCTTCTTCCCAATCATGATGTTCGGTTTGCCAGGTGCGGCACTGGCCATGTATTTCGCTGCGCCGAAAGAGCGTCGCCCAATGGTTGGCGGTATGTTGCTGTCTGTGGCACTGACCGCGTTCCTGACCGGTGTGACTGAGCCGCTTGAATTCCTGTTCATGTTCCTGGCTCCGCTGCTGTATCTGGTCCATGCTATTTTGACCGGTATCAGCCTGTTTGTAGCCACCCTGCTGGGCATTCACGCTGGCTTCTCCTTCTCTGCAGGCGCCATCGACTATGTGTTGATGTACAACCTGCCGGCCGCCAGTAAAAACGTCTGGATGCTGGTCGTGATGGGTCTGGTCGCCTTCGCGGTGTACTTCGTACTGTTCTCCATCATTATCCGTGCATTCAACTTGAAAACTCCGGGTCGTGAAGATGCGTCTGACGATATCGTTGCACCGGAAGCCAACAGCAATACCGACGAAGGCTTGCGCGCGCTGTCTCGCAGCTATATCGGTGCCATCGGCGGTTCAGACAACCTGACCGGCATTGATGCTTGCATCACCCGTCTGCGTCTGAGCGTGAAAGATTCTTCGAAAGTGCTTGATGCAAGCTGCAAACGTCTGGGTGCCTCCGGCGTGGTGAAACTGAACAAGCAAACCGTTCAGGTCATCGTGGGTTCTAAAGCGGAAGCCATTGCCGACGGTATGCGTGCGGTTATCGCAGCCGGTCCGGTTCCTGCGGCAGAAGTGGCACCGGCAGCCGGTGTGACCGCAGTAAAAGCACAGGCGGTGCCTAATGCGGTGAAAGTGGCCTTCGAGTCGCTGGTGGCTCCGGTCACCGGTGAAGTGGTGGCGCTGGATCAGGTTCCTGATGAAGCCTTTGCCAGCAAAGCGGTAGGTGACGGTCTGGCGATTCGCCCAACCGATAAAACCGTCGTGGCGCCGGCTGACGGCACCATCGTGAAAATCTTCAACACCAACCACGCCTTCTGCCTGGAAACGGACAAGGGTGCGGAGATTGTGGTGCACATGGGTATCGACACCGTGGCATTGAACGGTCAGGGCTTCAAGCGTCTGGTTGAAGAGGGCGCTGAGGTGAAAGCCGGCCAGCCAATCCTTGAACTGGATCTGGACTTCCTGAACGCCAACGCACGCTCGATGATAAGCCCGGTAGTGGTCAGCAACGCTGACGATTACGCCGGTCTGTCGGCGCTGGCGACCGGTTCTGTGGTCGCAGGCCAGACCAAACTGTTCGAGATCCAAAAGTAAACCGATTTAACTGAGTAGTACCCGGGGTGTTTAACGAGTCATGACGGAACGCACCCTACCTTTGGCGGGAAGAGAGCAATCTCTTCCCGCTTTTTTATGGGCGATAGGTGACGAAAGCTGCCCCGATGTGGTGCGGTGATCTGTCGTGGTGCAACGCCCCGCATTTTTCGTGAAACAAACGGTTGTTTCCGGGCGTGGCTTGTTGGATCATAGGCGGTTATGTGTAGCGCTTTGCATTGAGGAATAGTGAAATGAGTGAGGCTGAAGCCCGCCCAACCAATTTTATCCGTCAGATCGTCGATGAAGATCTGGCTTCAGGGAAACATACGTCGGTACATACCCGTTTCCCGCCGGAGCCGAATGGTTATCTGCATATCGGCCATGCTAAATCCATTTGCCTGAACTTTGGCATCGCCAAAGATTACCAGGGCCAGTGCAACCTGCGTTTCGATGACACCAACCCGGTAAAAGAAGATATCGAGTTCGTTGAGTCGATCAAACACGACGTGGAGTGGCTGGGCTTTGAGTGGAGCGGCAACGTCCGCTACTCCTCAGATTACTTCGATCAGCTGCACCACTATGCGGTAGAGCTGATTAACAAAGGGCTGGCCTACGTCGACGAGCTGTCGCCTGAGCAAATCCGCGAATATCGCGGCAGCCTGACCTCGCCGGGCAAAGACAGCCCGTACCGCGGTCGCAGCGTGGAAGAAAACCTGGCGCTGTTCGAAAAAATGCGCAACGGCGAATTTGCCGAAGGTAGCGCCTGCCTGCGTGCCAAGATCGACATGGCGTCACCGTTTATCGTGATGCGCGATCCTGTGCTGTACCGCATCAAGTTCGCGGAACACCACCAGACCGGCAACAAATGGTGCATCTACCCGATGTACGATTTCACCCACTGCATTTCCGATGCGTTGGAAGGGATCACCCATTCGCTGTGTACGCTGGAATTCCAGGACAACCGTCGTCTGTATGACTGGGTATTGGACAACATCACCATCCCTTGTCATCCGCGTCAGTACGAATTCTCACGCCTTAATCTCGAATACGCCATCATGTCTAAGCGTAAGCTGAACCAGTTGGTGACCGAGAAAATCGTTGAAGGTTGGGATGACCCGCGTATGCCGACCGTTTCCGGCCTGCGTCGTCGTGGCTATACCGCCGCATCCATCCGCGAATTCTGCCAGCGTATCGGCGTGACCAAGCAGGATAACAACGTTGAAATGGTGGCGCTCGAAGCTTGCATCCGTGAAGAGCTGAACGACAACGCACCGCGTGCGATGGCGGTGCTGGATCCGGTTAAGATTGTCATTGAAAATATGACTTCCGGCGTGGAAATGGTGACGATGCCTAATCACCCGAACAAGCCGGAAATGGGCAGCCGTGAAGTGCCGTTCAGCCGCGAGGTTTATATCGACCGTGCTGACTTCCGCGAAGAAGCCAACAAGCAATACAAGCGTCTGGTGCTGGGGAAAGAAGTGCGTTTGCGTAATGCCTACGTGATCAAAGCGGAACGCGTGGAGAAAGACGCAGAAGGCGAGATCACCACTATCTTCTGCAGCTACGATCCGGATACCTTGAGCAAAGATCCTGCCGATGGCCGTAAGGTGAAAGGCGTGATCCACTGGGTGTCTGCCGAGCACGCGTTGCCGGCGGAAATTCGCGTGTACGATCGTCTGTTCAACGTGCCAAATCCGGCAGCGGCAGAGGACTTCCTTGCCACCATTAACCCTGAGTCGCTGGTAATCAAGCACGGCTTTGTGGAGCCAAGCCTGGCAACTGCACAGCCGGAAAAAGCCTATCAGTTCGAGCGTGAGGGCTATTTCTGCGCCGATAATCGTTACTCCTCGGCAGAGCATCTGGTGTTTAACCGCACCGTTGGTTTGCGCGACACCTGGGCTAAAATCGGTGCCTGAGTGATAAGTGGTTAACGCAATAAGAGCGCAACTTCGGTTGCGCTTTTTTTATGTCTGTCGCCGTTATTTACCTTTCCTGTTGCGATGTAGTTCGCTCAATCAATGTTTAAATTTTTATCTGGCCGTTGTATCCGTAATTTCTTGATATAAATCATCAATCATATAACATTGTCTTATATATTCGTGATGCGAATTAATGTCATCTGGAGAGCGCTCTCATATTTTTTCCTCTGGCTGACTTTTTTGATTCGGCTGAAACCATTAATCGTCTTATATTGACCTCATATCATTATTTATTCTGATTTTATTGAATTTTTTATTCGACAATCTCCTTGCATAGCTGCGTAACAAAATCTCATCGATATGTGCTCTTTGTCATACTTTGACAAATTTCTCTGATATTTCATTTGATAATTCGCGTCGCGAAAAATAGTCTGTCTGTAGCAATAAGTGCTGTGGGGTTTTAGCCCTGTCAGCAATTTTTTTTACCCGATTGGGTTTTTATTGGCAGTCGTGCAGGGCAGTGGTGAACACGGGCGGCTGCAACTTTTAAAGTTAAGTCAAAGAGGAATTTCATTATGGGTACGCACGGTGCTCAGCGTAAAACGCTGGCGCTCGCAGTCGCGGGTGCGCTGTTGGGAACAGGGGTTGCCATGGCCCCTGAGGCGAAAGCCGCAGGATTTATCGATGATTCCACGATGACCGGCGGCGTATATTACTGGCAACGTGAGCGTGACCGTAAAGATCTCAATCCGACCAGTGACGATTACAATAAATACACCACCAACTTGTCGCATTCGACGGCCAACCTGAGCCTGGATTTTGCCTCGGGCTATGCCTGGGACATGTTCGGCCTGGACGTCGGCGCCTTTACCGCCATCGAGCTGGCTGAATCCAGCGCCAGCGGCCACCCGAATGAAATCGCGTTCTCTTCCAAAAACCGTACCTACGATGAAGACTACTCCGGCGACAAAGGCGGCATCAGCCTGTATAAAGCCGCCGGTAAATTCAAATATGGTCCCGTCTGGGCACGTGGCGGTTATATCCAGCCAAGTGGCCAAACTCTGTTGGCGCCGCATTGGAGCTTTATGCCCGGCACCTATCAGGGGGCAGAGGCCGGTGCCAAGTTTGACTACGGCGATGCCGGTGAGTTGAGCTTCTCTTATATGTGGACCAATAAATATAAAGCGCCATGGCATATCGAGATGGACGACTTCCGCCAGAACGATAAAAAAACCGGTGTCTCCTATCTGCACTCGCTGGGTGCCAAATACGACTTCAAAAACGATTTGGTGCTGGAGGCGGCATTCGGCCAAGCCCAGGGCTATGTGAATCAGTACTTCACCAAGGCATCTTATAAATTCGATCTGGTAGGCAACCCGCTGACCACCAGTTACCAATTCTATGGCACCGAAGACCGCATTAACGACAAGAACGACCCGAACAGTATTTACGACGGCCTGGCCTGGCTGCAGGCGCTGACCTTTGGTTACACCACTGGCCAGTTCAACTGGCGCCTGGAAGGGACCATGGTCAAGGCCGAAGGCAACCAGGGCTACTTCCTGCAGCGTATGACGCCAACCTATGCTTCTTCTAACGGCCGTCTCGACGTGTGGTGGGATAACCGTTCCGACTTTAACGCCAACGGCGAAAAAGCGGTTTATGCCGGGGTGATGTATGACCTGAGCAACTGGAACCTGCCGGGCATGGCGGTGGGCGGTTCTTACGTTTATGCCTGGGACGCCAAACCGAGCACCAACCCTATGTACGATCAGAGCCAGCGTCTGAAAGAGAGCGCCTGGAGCCTGGACGCCATGTACACCATTCAGGAAGGCCGCGCCAAAGGCACGCTGCTGAAACTGCACTACACCCAATACGACAACCACACCAATATCCCAAGCTGGGGCGGGGGTTACGGCAACATCTTCCAGGACGAGAAAGACGTCAAATTCATGGTTATCGCGCCATTCACCATTTTCTAAACATACCTAGAGCTTTCGAGTTGCAGCTGGTGCAGATAACGACGCTGCGGCTTGAAAGATGGCGGGTATATTCCCCGGCGGCAGCGCCGGGGTCATTTAACGGGAATAACACGATGAAAAAAATCATGATGATGTTGGCTGCGGTAGCCACGTTGAGCGCCTGTGTACAGCCTGCGGCACCGCCGGAAGATGCCAAATTGAAACAGGCCTACAGCGCCTGTATCAACACCGCGGAGGGCTCACCGGAAAAATTGCAGTCATGCCAGGCAGTGCTGAACGTACTGAAACAAGAGAAACAGCATCAACAGTTCGCCGAGAAAGAAACGGTGCGGGTGATGGATTATCAAAACTGCATTCAGGCAGTTCATAGCGGTAACGGCCAGGCCTATGACGCCAAATGTGGCCAGATTTGGAAAGAGATCCGCGATAACAACAATTAAGGACGATGATAAAAATGAATAAATTCAAATTGAGCGCGCTTGCCGCACTGACGGCAACCATTGGGTTATTTGGCAGCGTGGGGAACGCGATGGCCAATCAGCCGCTGGTGGATCAACTGAGCCAGTTGAAACTGAATTTGAAAATGGTCGATAACCTGGCAGCCGAAAACGGTCTGGATTGCGGCAAGCTGGGTGCCGACTGGGCGGCTTGCAACAAGGTGCTGATCGGCCTGACCAACGACAATCAGGAGATCAAAGGTCAGGACTGGGCGATTTACTTCCATAGCGCCCGTCAGACCCTGCGTGTGGATAACGACCAGTTCAAGATATCTCACCTGACCGGTGATCTGTACAAGCTGGAACCTACCGACAAATTTACCGGCTTCCCTGCGGGGAAAACGGTAGAGATCCCGATTATCACTGAATATTGGCAACTGTTTAAAACCGACTTCGTGCCACGCTGGTACGCCACCTCGGGCGATGCCAAGCCTAAAATTCTGGTCAATACCGATACCGAAGACCTGAACCAGTTCGTTGCGCCCTTTACCGGCGACCAGTGGAAGCGTACCAAAGACGACAATAACATCCTGATGACGCCGGCCTCGCGTTTTACGAAAAACGCCGAGCTAAAAACCTTACCCACCGCGTCGTTACGCGGTCAGATAGTGCCAACGCCGTTGCAGGTTAAAGTGCATGCGCAGGATGTTGATCTGAGCAAAGGCGTTGCATTGGAGCTGAGCGCATTGTCCAAACCGGCGGCGGACGCCGTAGCCCAGCGTTTCGCGCTGTTGGGAATAACCAGTAACGCAGCCGGTTATCCGATCAAAACCGATATCCAACCGGGAAAATTCAAAGGCGAGTTGGCGGTACCAGGCGCTTATGAATTGATCATCGGCAAGCAGGAAGCGCGAGTCATTGGTTTCGATCAGACCGGGGTGTTCTATGGCCTGCAGTCCATCTTGTCATTAGTGCCTACCGAAGGCAGCGCCAAAATTGCTACGCTGGAGGCCAAAGATGCGCCACGCTTCCAGTATCGTGGCATCTTCCTGGATGTCGCACGTAACTTCCACCAGAAGGATGCGGTGTTGCGCTTGCTGGACCAAATGGCGGCGTACAAGCTCAATAAATTCCACTTCCATCTGAGTGATGACGAAGGTTGGCGCATCGCCATACCGGGCTTGCCGGAACTGACCGAAGTCGGTGGGCAGCGTTGCCACGACTTGAGCGAAACCACCTGCCTGTTGCCGCAGTATGGCCAGGGTCCGGAGGTTTATGGCGGCTTCTTCTCTCGCCAGGATTACATCGACATTATCAAATACGCCAAGGCGCGCCAGATTGAAGTGATCCCGGAAATCGATATGCCGGCGCATGCCCGTGCGGCGGTGGTCTCAATGGAAGCGCGCTATAAGAAACTGCATGCCGCCGGTAAAGAACAAGAGGCCAACGAGTTCCGTTTAGTGGATCCAACCGATACCTCTAACACCACCTCGGTGCAGTACTTCAACCGCCAAAGCTATCTCAACCCTTGCCTGGATTCATCCAAACGTTTTGTCGACAAGGTGATCGGCGAGATTGCCCAGATGCATAAAGAGGCCGGGCAGCCGCTGAGTACCTGGCACTTTGGCGGTGACGAGGCGAAAAACATCCGGTTAGGTGCTGGTTATACCGATGTGAACAAGCCGGAAGCCGGCAAAGGCATCATCGATCAGAGCAAAGAAGACAAGCCATGGGCAAAATCTCAGGTCTGCCAGGCGATGATCAAAGATGGCAAGGTCGCCGATATGGAGCACCTGCCAAGCTACTTCGGAGTAGAAGTCAGCCAATTGGTGAAAGCGCATGGGATCGACAGAATGCAAGCCTGGCAGGATGGCCTGAAAGATGCCAAAAACGCCAAGGCCTTTGCTACCCAGCGTGTCGGGGTTAACTTCTGGGATACGCTGTATTGGGGCGGGTTCGACAGTGCCAACGACTGGGCGAACAAGGGCTACGAACTGATCCTTTCAAACCCGGATTATGTCTACATGGACTTCCCGTATGAGGTGAACCCGGACGAGCGTGGTTACTACTGGGGAACGCGTTTCAGCGATGAACAGAAAATGTTCAGCTTTGCGCCAAACAACCTGCCGCAAAACGCCGAAACCTCGGTTGATCGCGATGGTAATCACTTTACCGCCAAGAGCGACAAGCCCTGGCCGGGGGCTTACGGTATTTCCGCGCAGATGTGGAGCGAAACCCAGCGTACCGACGAGCAAATGGAGTACATGATCTTCCCTCGTTCGCTGTCGGTGGCCGAGCGCGCATGGCACCGGGCAGAGTGGGAGCAGGATTACCGGGCGGGCCGGGAGTATAAAGGCGGCGAAACCCACTTCATCGATACCAAGAAGCTGGACCGCGATTGGCTGCGCTTTGCCAACCTGCTCGGTCAGCGTGAGCTGGCAAAACTGGACAAAGGTGGTGTGAACTACCGGTTGCCGGTGCCAGGCGCCCGAGTGGTGGGAGGCAAGCTGGAAGCCAATATTTCGCTGCCGGGTCTGGGCATTGAATATTCCACCGACGGCGGCAAGCAATGGCAACGTTACGATGCCAAGGCCAAGCCTGGGGTTAGCGGCGAAGTGCATATTCGCGCGGTGAGCCCGGACGGCAAGCGTTATAGCCGCGCTGAGAAAGTGTAAACCTGAAACTCGGCCCCCTGTTCGCAGGCGGGCCGTTGTTACTCGACCAGGGCAGCGTCCGGCGTAATCGGACATGAATTCGACTATCGGTTGCGTTTTTTCCGGGATTGCCGGTACCTGTTAATACCGAACCAAACTCTGTTGCTCATCCGCGTGTCGGCGGGTGGGGTAGTGCTGAGAGTGTAAGTGGGAAGCGAGAGAAGTGCTGTAGAGAAGTGCCGCTGCAATTGTTGTATTTAACGCTGTGAACTTTCCCCGGCCTGTCCGGGGATTTTTTATCCTATTATCGCAGGCACAAAAAAACCGCCGTTAAGGCGGTTCTCAATGCCGGTTAGGACATTATTTTTTGTCGTGCAGGGTGTCGTCTTCGCGGCAGTCACCTGTTTCACAGTGGCCGTACAGGTACAGGCTGTGGTTGGTGAGCTTGATGCCGTGTTGTTTGGCGATATCACGCTGACGCACTTCGATAGACTCATCGCTGAATTCGATCACTTTGCCGCAATCCAGGCAAATCAGGTGATCGTGGTGATGTTGCTGGGTCAATTCGAACACGGACTTGCCGCCTTCGAAGTTGTGACGGGTCACAATGCCGGCATCATCAAATTGGTTCAGTACGCGGTAAACCGTAGCCAGGCCAATTTCTTCGCCCATATCTATCAGTTTTTTGTACAGATCTTCCGCACTGACGTGATGGCATTCCGGATTTTGCAGTACTTCCAGGATTTTGAGTCGCGGAAGCGTGACTTTTAAGCCGGCCTTCTTCAATGCGGTGTTGTTGTCAGTCATGCGGATTCAGTCCTGTTACTATGCTAATCAAGTTGAGGCGTTCTCGCCTTTGGCATCGGTCGGCACAAAGAGTTAATTGCGTCTCATTATAGAACCGGTTGCTCTAAATGGAAACCGCCGGTTGTTAACAAAGCTATAATTGCACAATTGCATGTTATACATGCAACGTCTTGATGAATGGGATAAACCGAAAACTCAGTCTACCTTGATGGTGTGGGAAGTTACAAATCTGTAGCTTCTATTGCAGTAATTTGTACTGCCAATGATGGCCCTGCCGGCACACTATGCACTTTGCAGGGCTTTTGTTCAACCTTTGGCGTTACCCGACGATTTCGGCCAGGCTCAGCTCTTCGACGATTTGTTTTACCCAGCCTTCAACACGTTCGTTGGTCAGCTCAGGTTGGCGATCTTCGTCAATGGCCAGGCCGATGAAATGGCTGTCGTTAGCCAAGCCTTTGGAGGCTTCAAAGTGGTAACCCTTGGTTGGCCAGTGGCCTACGATCGCGGCGCCACGCGGTTCAATGATGTCGCGAATGGTACCCATCGCATCACAGAAATACTCTGCGTAGTCTTCCTGATCGCCACAGCCGAACAGCGCAACCAGCTTGCCGTTGAAGTCAATTTCTTCCAGCGTTGGGAAGAAGTCATCCCAGTCGCACTGCGCTTCGCCGTAGTACCAGGTTGGGATACCGAGCAGCAGGATATCGAAAGCTTCCAGATCTTCTTTGCTGCTTTTGGCGATGTCATGAATTTCAGCCACCTCTTTACCAAACTGCTGCTGAAGAATTTTCTGGATCATCTTGGCAATGTTTTCGGTATTGCCAGTGTCGCTGCCAAAGAAAATGCCTACATTAGCCATATCGCGTATAACCTTTAAATTCAATAAATTGCATTCACGATGTTAGCGTTGACTACGATAACACCGATTAAAATGATGCCATGGCAAGAGGTTATCTCTTACCGGTAAGTGCGTATCATGCCAGAAATTTACCCCGGGTATTTATCACTTTAATGCGATGCCGGGTGGAATAAAGCGGTGTTGATCGGGCGTCATCCTTAACGCCGCGCCGCATGTGCGGCTGCAATGATCAATGTTCTGGCTGCTCGTCCGCCAGTTGTGCCAGCAGCATTTGCTCAATAAGCTCGCTGCGGCTGATATTACGCTGTTCCGCCAGTTTGTTCAGGGCGTCCACCGCATCCGCATTGATCTTCAGTTCCACACGCCGTAAGCCACGGACTTTATCGCGTCGAAGCTGATTACGCTTATTGATTCTAAGCTGTTCATCTCGGGATAGCGGGTTGGTTTTCGGGCGCCCCGGACGGCGTTCATCTGCGAACAGATCCAGCGTCGTGCGATCCGTTTGTTCTTTTGCCATAGGTAGCGGTACTGCAAGGGAGTTTGCATCAAAAAGCGCTTACACGCTTCCGGACGGTTCGGTTAACACACTTCGGGCCAATAAACCCTAACCCAAATTCACCCCAGCCTGACGTTAGCGAACACGCTCGGCACGGCGGCAAAATTATAGCGCGCCATATTACCCCAGCAGGTAGAGCGACGACAATGCTTAACTGAGCCGAAAACGCGCTAAGCCGTTATCTTTAGCGCGTTTTTTCATCAGATGGTGACTTTGGGAGAGAAACGGCCCATTTGTCGGGCCTGGCGTGACTCAGGCTTCACCGAGAAAGCGGTGAATGGCGCGCAACACCGCCTCCGGTTTTTCCGCATGAACCCAGTGTCCGGTACCGGCAACGACGTGAGCGCGAGCCTGCGGGAATTGACGGGCAATATCTTCGCGATAGCTGTCTTGCACGTAAGGCGACAGGCCGCCGCGGATAAATAGCGTCGGGTGAGGCCAGGCCGGCACTTCCTGCCAGCCGGTGATGTTCTCGTACTCTTCGATCAGCACCGGCAGATTGAAACGCCATTCGCCCTGGTGGAAAGATTTCAGCAGGAACTGGATCACGCCTTCCTCTTTCAGGTAGCCGCGCATCAATTCCGCCGCCTGCTGGCGTTGGGTAATACCCGCGGCGCTCACCGCCTGCAACGCGACAAAAATTTCGTCGTGGCGGCGCGTTTGATAGTCTACCGGCGCAACGTCAATGATGATCAGCTTCTCCACGCGCTGCGGGGCGATTGCCGTCAGCGCCATGGCCGCTTTGCCGCCCATCGAGTGGCCAATGACAATGACCTTCTCCAACTGCAAATCGTTCAGCAACGTCAGCAGATCCTGCGCCATTTCTGGGTAGGTCATAACCTCAGAACGCGGTGACAGGCCGTGGTTGCGCAGATCGACTTTAACTACGCTGTGCTGCTGGTTCAGGTCGCGCGCCAGCACGCCCAGGTTGTCCAAATTGCCAAACAGCCCGTGGATCAGGATCACCGGCAGCGCATCGGACTCGGTGGCCAGCAGTTGATAATGTAATTTCATGGCGAAGTTCATACTGAGAGAGATTCAGATTAGGTTATCATGATTAAAACACTCGATGAATAAACCCGTCGCCTTTCAAGCGGCAGCGTTGTTCGCTGTACTTGCTGCAACTTAAAATCCATAGGATAAAACGTGGATTTTTCATGATAAGGTGCAGGTTTGGCAGCGCCGGTGTCCGGTGGGCTATAGGTAATAGTCTGCTTTTGCCGCATTGGGGCACATTGTTATGTTCGCCTCTGCGCTTTTAACCTTATAATCCCATGGCTTGAATGCCGGATCTGGCTTCAGGTTCTAAGTAGAAAAAAACAGTACTGGATAAAGATGAAAACTATTGAAGTCGACGAAGAGCTCTACCGCTATATTGCCAGCCACACGCAACATATTGGTGAGAGCGCGTCCGATATTTTGCGCCGTATGTTGAAATTTACCGCAGGCCAGCCATTGCGGGCCGTACCGGCTGCCAGCGCTCAGAGCGCCGAACAGGATAAGATCGTCGCCGTGTCGCGTCCGCGCGATCGCGTACGTGCCGTGCGTGAGCTGTTGTTGTCGGATGAGTACGCCGAGCAGAGCAAAGCGGTGAACCGTTTTATGCTGGTACTTTCCACCCTGTATACCCTCGATGCGGCCGGCTTTGCCAGCGCCACCGATGCGTTGCATGGCCGTACCCGTACCTATTTTGCCGGCGATCAGCAAACCCTGTTGGCGAACGGAACGCACACCAAGCCAAAGCACGTTCCGGGCACGCCTTACTGGGTGATCACCAATACCAATACCGGTCGCAAACGCAGCATGGTTGAACACATCATGCAGGCTATGCAGTTCCCGACGGAACTGACTGAAAAAGTTTGCGGCACTATCTAATTTAGCGAACAGCCCGTCATGGTGGCCGTGAGCGACATATTGCCAGGCCGCAGGACAGGGATTAGGGAGATATGTCGATGGCGAATAACCCACGTGCCGGGCAGCCGGCTCAGCAAAGCGATTTGATCAACGTAGCCCAGCTGACGTCGCAGTACTACGTACTGCAACCGGAAGCGGGCAACGCCGCACACGCGGTCAAGTTCGGGACTTCAGGCCATCGCGGCAGTGCGCTGCGCCACAGCTTTAACGAAGCCCACATTCTCGCTATCGCGCAGGCGATTGCCGAAGTGCGTCATCAGCAGGGTGTGACCGGTCCATGCTACGTGGGCAAAGACACCCATGCGCTGTCGGAGCCTGCCTTCATTTCAGTGCTGGAAGTGCTGAGCGCCAACGGCGTTGATGTGATCGTGCAGGAAAATAACGGCTTCACGCCAACGCCTGCGGTCTCCCATGCCATCCTGTGCCACAACCGTAACGGTGGGGCATTGGCCGACGGCATCGTGATCACCCCGTCCCACAATCCGCCTGAAGATGGCGGCATCAAATATAACCCGACCAACGGCGGCCCGGCGGACACCAACCTGACCTCGGTGATTGAAAAGCGCGCCAATGAACTGCTGTCTCTGCAGCTGAAAGGCGTTCAGCGTCAATCGCTGGATAAGGCCTGGGCCAGCGGCCGTGTGCATGCACAGGACCTGGTGCAGCCATATGTTGAAGGGCTGGTGGACGTGGTTGATATGCCTGCGATTCAGCGTGCCGGCCTGAAGCTGGGTGTCGATCCGCTCGGCGGTTCCGGCATCGCCTACTGGCAGCGTATCGCCGAGCATTACAAGCTGGATCTGACGCTGGTGAACGATGCTATCGATCAGACTTTCCGCTTTATGCACCTGGACCACGACGGTGTGATCCGTATGGACTGCTCTTCAGAACCGGCGATGGGTGGCCTGCTAGCGCTGCGCGACAAGTTCGACCTGGCGTTTGCCAACGATCCGGATTACGACCGCCACGGCATAGTTACGCCTGCGGGGCTGATGAACCCGAACCATTATCTGGCGGTTGCCATCAACTACCTGTTCCAGCATCGTCCACAGTGGAGTGCTAACGTAGCGGTAGGCAAGACGCTGGTTTCCAGCGCGATGATTGACCGCGTGGTAGCTGATTTGGGCCGCAAGCTGGTGGAAGTGCCGGTGGGCTTCAAATGGTTCGTTGATGGCCTGCATGACGGTAGCCTGGGCTTTGGCGGCGAAGAGAGCGCAGGGGCTTCGTTCCTGCGTTTCAATGCTACCCCGTGGTCTACTGATAAAGACGGTATCATCATGTGCCTGTTGGCGGCGGAAATCACCGCAGTGACCGGAGAAAATCCGCAGCATCACTACGAAGACCTGGCCAAGCGTTTTGGTGCCCCGAGCTACAACCGCATTCAGGCACCGGCAACTTCTGCGCAGAAAGCGGCGTTGTCCAAGCTGTCACCGGAAATGGTCAAGGCCGATACTCTGGCGGGTGATCCTATTACCGCACGTTTGACGGCGGCACCGGGCAACGGCGCATCGATAGGTGGCCTGAAAGTGATGACCGACAACGGCTGGTTCGCGGCACGTCCTTCTGGTACCGAAGAAGCCTACAAGATTTACTGTGAGAGCTTCCTCGGTGCTGAGCACCGTGAAAAGATCGAGCACGAAGCGGTAGAAATCGTCAGCGAAGTGCTGGCTTCTGCCAAGTAAGGCCTCTCTCCTTTGAAAAAAAGCGCTGTAAAAACAGCGCTTTTTTTATGCCTGCAATTTAGATATATCTTTTTCATTCTTCCCCTCTTGCGCATTTAGATATATCGATCTAGATTAGATATATCGAAGTGACTTAGATATATCTAAATCACCTCGTAAACTGATTATCCAATGCGAGGTACAGACTATGTTTCACCGTTTAGATTTACACCGTCGTCACGGCTGCCGCCATGACAGCGAAGAAGGGCACGAACATCACCATCGTCGTCGTGGCGGTCGCCATCATTTTGGCGGCGACCATGGTGAAGAGCATGGTCGGGGAGGGCGCGGCGGTCGTGGCGGCCGTCACCGCATGTTTGAACACGGCGATCTGCGGCTGGTGCTGCTGGCGCTGGTGGCGCGTAAACCGAGCCACGGTTACGAACTGATCAAGGCGATCGACGAGGCGTCTTCCGGTCTCTATGTGCCAAGCCCAGGGGTGATTTACCCGACCCTGACGCTGCTGGAAGAGCAGGATTTCCTCGAGCCGATCACCAGCGGCAACGGCCGTAAAAGCTATCAGATCACCGAGCTGGGCCAGAGTGAATTACAAAAACACCAGGCCGTCGTCGATGTGATCCTGGCCCGTTTGGCCGGTGCCGGTCGCGGCCACCATCATCATGGCAATCTGGCGGAAGGCATCTCCGACGCCATGAACCGCCTGCGCAGTTTGTTGCGTGGCAATGTGATGCGCGCCGATCTTTCGCCACAGCAGGTCGAACGCATCAATGCGGCGCTGCTCACCGCGGTGGCGGCAATTGAAAGTGAAATGAACATTGCTCCAACAGATACAGATAAGGAAAACAACTGATGCCTGGCCACCGTTTCCGCATTACCGTTGAAGCCCTGAGCGATCGCCAAGGCGAGCCCGTTGAGAAAACGCCACTGAGTTTTGAGGTGGAAAACCACGACGATATTCTTGGCATCGTTGAGCGCATCAAAGCGCGCGAAGATCTGAACTTTGGCGAGAATAACAGCGCGGCCTTCGCCGTCGGCTTGAAGCTGTTCTCTGAAGTGATGATCGAAAACCGCAAGCACCCGGTGTTTGCCCCGCTGCGCGAGGCGTTCAAAGAATTTATGGTTGGGCTGAAGAAAGGCCAAAACGTGTAGGGGTGCCACATGCTGCACCCGTTTAATCGAATTTTGCATCAGCTTAACCGTATGCTGCGCCGTTTCACCTCATGGCATAAAGCGGTAACCGACGCCGGTTTCGGTCAGCAAGTGTTTTGGCCGGGCCGGATCGGCCTCCAGTTTTTGCCGCAGATGCCCCATATAAATTCGCAGATAGTGGCTGTGTTCGACGTAGTTCGGTCCCCAGACGTGGCTTAATAGCTGACGCTGGGTGATGACCTTGCCGGAGTTGGCCAGCAGTTCGGCCAGCAGGCGAAACTCTATCGGTGTCAGATGCAGATCTTCACCCTGGCGCAGTACCCGGCGGTTGATCAGATCGACGGTGATTTCGGAAAAGCTGACCAACGGACTTTCCTGTAGGCTGCCTGAATGGCGGCGCAAGGCGACTCGCACGCGGGCCAGCAGTTCGCCGATGCCAAACGGTTTGCTGAGATAGTCATCCGCCCCGGCGTCCAGCGCGGCAATTTTGTCTTCTTCGGCATTACGCGCCGACAGCACAATCACCGGAATGGCGCTCCACTGGCGTAGATCGCGGATATAGTTAAGCCCGTCACCGTCCGGCAACCCTAAATCGAGAATAATCAGATCCGGCTTGCGCGTGCCGGCTTCAATCAGCCCGCGCTGCAGCGTTTCGCTTTCAAACACCCGTAGCCCCTCACTTTCGAGCGCGGTACGGACGAAGCGCCGGATCTCTTTCTCATCTTCGACAATCAGAATATTGGTTGGCGTGCTGCTCACAAGGCTCCCTGGAGTTGGTTAGAGATCAAAGGCTTCGCTGTCTATTTCCGGCGGTTTTTCCAGCGGCAGCACAAAGCGGAAGCTGGCACCGCCGTTAGCGCCGTTTTCCGCCCAAATGCGGCCGCCGTGCACTTCAATAATGGCACGGCAAATCGCTAACCCCAAACCTACGCCGGGAATGGCCGACTCTTTATTGCCGCGGGAAAACTTATCGAAGATAAGCTGTTTTTTCCCTTCAGGAATGCCTGGGCCATCGTCCCAGACTTCGACTTCCAGCCAGTCGGGCAGCGTATGGGCGCGAATGCCGATAGTAGCATCGATACCGGCGTATTTATTGGCATTTTCCAACAGGTTAGTGAAAACCCGCTCCAGCAGGCTGCCGTCGCAATTAACCAATATCAGCTCCGGCGGCAGCTCAACCTTGATCTGGTGTTGGGTCATCAGCGGTTCCAGCATGTGCAGCGAAGCGCCGACGATCTCCTCCAGCGACTGCCACTCTTTTCGCAGGTTAAAGCCACCGGATTGAATGCGTGCCATATCCAGCAGGTTGTTCACCAGGCGGGTGGTGCTCAATACCTGCTGGCGGATCTGACTGGCCTGCGGAGCATGGTTGGAGCCTTCCGCGGCCAGATCGAGCGTCAGAATTTCCGCCTGGCCGAACAGCACCGTCAGCGGCGTGCGCAAATCGTGGGACAGCGCCGCCAGCAGCGAGTTGCGCAGCTGTTCCCGTTCGGCGTCCAGTTTGGCTTCCTCGGCGCTGCGCGCCAGATGCAATCGTTCCAGCGCGCTGGCGATCAGCACCGCGAAGGTTTGTAGCAGCCGCTGTTGTTCCGGCACCATCAGTTGGCGCAGGTTACTGGGTTCGATAGCCAGCAGGCCGAAGGTTTGTTTCGACGTGGTGAGCGGGAGCAGTTGGTAAGGCACTCCAGGCAAGGTGTCGGTACCGGCGCCGGCCGGCATGCCCTTGTCGAAACTCCAACGGGCGATAGCCTCATCCACCGACAGCAGCCCGCCCGTTTCGCCAACCATTTGCTGCAGCTTGCCGTCTTCCTGTGGCAGCAGCAGGACGGTTTTGGCCTGGAAGCTGCTGGAAAGGAAGTGGCGGCTGGTTTTGGCAATATCTTCGGTGGTCAGCGCCTGGCTCAGCCCACGAGATATTTCATACAGGTGCCGAGCTCTTTGCTCGCGATAACGGGCCACTCGCGCCTGATAACGCACGCCGGCGGTCAGATTGCCGATGGTGATACCGACGATCAGCATGACGCCGAAGGTCAGCAGATACTGCATATCGCTGACGGCAAACGACCATTCAGGCTGGACGAAAAACAGATCAAAGCTGGCGACGTTAATCACCGCCGCCAGTACCGAGGGCCAACGGCCGAAGAACAGCGCGACGATCGCCACCCCGAGCAGATACACCATCACCAGGTTGGCCTGGTCAAAGCCCGGCAACAACCATTGGGAGAGCAGGGTGATCAGGGCGCAGAGTGCAACGGCCACGGCGCAGCCGCGTAATTGCATGCGCCATTTTTCGGTAAAGTTGCGGCCATCATGTTCTTTCCCCTGCGGTGCAGGGGTGTCGTTTTCCAGCGCGACGATCACCAGATCCAGATCGGGTCCCAGGCGACCGAGACGATCGGCAAAGCTGCCGCGCAGTTTCCAGCGTTGTTCGCTGCGGCGGCCGATAATGATTTTGCCCAGGTTATGTTCGCGGGCATAGCGCAACACCGCACGTTCTTCATAAGGTTCAGACAGGGTAGCGGTTTCAGCCCCCAACTCCTGCGCCAGCCGCAGCGCCCTCAGGATCGCCCGGCGTTGATTCTCCGGCAAACGGTGCAGTTTCGGTGTTTCTACATATACCGCGTGCCAGTGGCAACCCAATCGGGCCGCCAGCCGCGCCGCGATACGCACCAGTTTCTCATTGCCGCTGCTATGCCCCACGCACAGCAAAATGCTGTCGCGAGTGTGCCATACCCGCTCGCGGCCCTGAGTATCGCGAAAGGCGCGCATCTGGTCATCGACCCGGTCGGCGGTGCGGCGCAGCGCCAGTTCGCGCAGCGCGATCAGATTGCCCTTGCGGAAAAAGTGCTCGATGGCGCGCTCGGCCTGGCCGGGAATGTACACCTTGCCTTCATTTAATCGCTGACGAAGATCGTCTGGCGGCAGGTCAACCAGCACCACCTCGGTGGCCTCGTCGAACACGTGATCGGGCACCGTTTCACGTACCCGCACGCCGGTCACGCCGCCGACCACGTCGTTCAGGCTTTCCAGATGTTGGACATTGACGGTGGTCAGCACGTCGATACCGGCGTCCAACAGCTCTTCCACATCCTGCCAGCGCTTCGGATGGCGCGAACCGTAGGCGTTACTGTGCGCCAGCTCATCCATCAGGATCAGTGCGGGGTGGCGTGCCAGAGCGGCATCGAGGTCAAATTCCTGCACTAAGCGTCCGCGATGCTGGATGCGTTTTTGCGCCAGCAGATCCAAGCCGTTCAGCAGCGCTGCGGTTTCGCTGCGGCCATGGGTTTCCACCACGCCGACCAGCACGTCCAACCCCTGACTGCGCAGCCGCTGGGCTTCCTGCAGCATGGCGTAGGTTTTGCCCACTCCGGCACAGGCGCCGAAGAAAACCTTCAACCGGCCGCGGGGCTTTTCATTGGCCAGCGCCAGCAGGCTGTCAGGGTCAGGGCGCTGTTGTTCCTCATCCACCATCGGAGTTCCTTTTGCAGCAATGTACCCGTCATACTGCAAGCTGCTTGGGTGTTGGCTGCCTTCACTCACCCCAGTCGCTTACTTGAGTAAGCTCCTGGGGATTCACTCAGTTGCCGCCTACAAGCAACTCGAATTATTTTGGGTATATATATCGGGTTCGGCACGCCGAACCCGATACTTATCCTTTAACACGCAACGGATTATTTCAATGCGTCGAGCGCCAGGTTCAATTTCAGCACGTTTACCACCGACTCGCCCATAAAGTTGGGGGTGGCCTGATCGGTGCTTTGATCAATCAGCTTGGCGATTTGCTCCGGCGGTAGTTGGCGCGCCGCCGCAACCCGGGCCAGTTGATATTGCGCCGCCGCGAGGGAGATCTGCGGATCCAGTCCGCTTCCCGAGGCCGTCAGCAGATCGACCGGGATCGGGCCCTTCATCGCCGGGTTGGCCAGACGCAATTGCGCGGCACGCTCGGCGATGGCTTTATCCAGCGCCGGGTTGGTGGCGGCCAGGTTGCTGCCGGCGGACGCCATCGCATTATAGGCCGAATCGCCGGTGGCAGAAGGGCGGCCCCAGAAATACTCGGGTTTGGTAAAGTTTTGGCCGATTAACGCGGAGCCGACCACCTTATCGCCCTGATACAGCAGCGAACCGTTGGCCGCGCCGGAAAACAGCAGCTGCGAAAGTCCGGTCGTCAGCAACGGGTAGGCGATACCGGTAATCAACGTCAGCAGAATCAACATCACCAACGAAGGGCGTAAATAAGACATTTTCATTTCCTCTCAATGATTAACCGGCGATGTGCAAGGCGACCAGGAGCAGGTCGATCAGCTTGATGCCGACAAAAGGCACCAACAGACCGCCCACGCCATAGAGCCACAGGTTGCGTCGCAGCAGTGCAGCGGCGCTCATCGGTTTATAGCTCACCCCTTTCAGCGCCAGCGGGATCAGGAATACGATCACCAGGGCGTTGAAGATCACCGCCGACATAATGGCGGAGGCTGGGGAGTGCAAATGCATCACGTTCAGGGCGTTAAGCTGCGGATAGGTTGCCGCAAACGCCGCCGGGATAATGGCGAAATACTTGGCCACGTCGTTGGCGATGCTGAACGTGGTCAGTGAACCGCGCGTCATCAGCATTTGTTTGCCGATGTGCACCACTTCAATCAACTTGGTCGGGTTAGAGTCCAGATCGACCATGTTGCCCGCCTCTTTAGCGGCCTGAGTGCCTGAGTTCATCGCCACCGCCACATCAGCCTGAGCCAGCGCTGGGGCGTCGTTGGTGCCGTCACCGGTCATCGCCACCAGGCGGCCTTCCGCCTGATATTGGCGAATCAACGCCAGCTTGGCTTCCGGCGTCGCTTCCGACAGGAAGTCGTCTACCCCGGCTTCGGCGGCGATCGCGGCGGCGGTCAGTGGGTTATCACCGGTGATCATCACCGTTTTGATGCCCATTTTACGCAGCTCGGCGAAACGCTCTTTAATGCCGCCCTTGACGATATCCTTCAGCGCTACCACGCCCAATACGCGCGGGCCTTCTGCTACCACCAGCGGTGTGCCGCCAGTGCGCGCCACGCTGGCGACCAGTTCGTCCACCGCCTGCGGGAAGTGGCCCTGATTGGACTCCACGTGACGACGAATGGCGTCCACCGCCCCTTTGCGTATCATCCGGTCCTGCACGTTGACGCCGCTCATGCGCGTTTGGGCGGAGAAGGGCACGAAAGTGGCGTTCAGCGCCTGCAGGTCACGTTCGCGCAGGTTGAAGCGTTGCTTCGCCAGCACCACGATGCTACGGCCTTCCGGCGTTTCGTCCGCCAGGGATGACAGCTGGGCCGCGTCGGCCAGATCTTGCTCCTTCACGCCCGGCGCAGGCAAGAACTCGGAGGCCTGACGGTTACCCAGCGTAATGGTGCCGGTTTTGTCCAGCAGCAGCACATCAACGTCACCAGCGGCTTCCACCGCGCGCCCGCTGGTGGCGATCACGTTGGCCCCCAGCATTCGGCTCATCCCGGCCACGCCAATGGCCGACAGCAACCCGCCGATGGTGGTAGGGATCAGGCAGACCAGCAGCGCCACCAGCACGGTAATGGTGACTACCGAACCGCCGTTGGCGGCGTCCACGCTGTACTGCGAGAACGGAAACAGCGTCGCGGTCGCCAGCACGAACACGATGGTCAGTGCGACCAGCAGAATGGTCAACGCTACTTCGTTTGGGGTTTTACGCCGTTTGGCACCCTCCACCATGGCGATCATCCTGTCGAGGAAGGTTTCGCCCGGGTTAACGCTGCACTGCACCACCAGCCAGTCGGACAGCACGCGGGTACCGCCGGTCACCGACGAGAAGTCACCGCCGGATTCACGGATCACCGGGGCGGATTCGCCGGTAATGGCGCTTTCGTCCACGGAGGCGCCACCTTCCAGCACTTCGCCGTCGCAGGGGATGGTATCGCCGGCTTCCACCAGTACGATGTCACCCTTACGCAGGCTTTCGGCTGACACTTTCTCGGTGGCACCATCACGGCGCGGCGCGGCCAATTTTTTCGCCCAACTGGTTTTCTTGGTGCCCCTCAGGCTTTCCGCCTGGGCTTTGCTGCGCCCTTCGGCCAGCGCTTCGGCAAAGTTGGCGAACAGCACGGTGAACCACAGCCACAGCGCGATACTGCCGGTGAAAGCCGCGCTGCCGTCGGTCTGTCCGGCGAGGATCGCCAGCCAGATGGCCGTAGTCAGGATGCTGCCTATATACACCACGAACATCACCGGGTTACGCCACTGGGTGCGTGGATCCAGCTTTTTCAGCGCATCGATAAGCGCGGTACGGACCAGTGCCGGTTCAAACAGCGCACGTTGTTTGCGAGTCATCACTTAATCTCTCTCTTTATTTCATTCCCTATGGATTTCGAGTTGCAGCTAGGCACCCAACTCGCTCATGCCCAGGCGCTTACTTGAGTAAGTAACTGGGGTGAGCGAGTGCCAGGTAACAACGCTGCGGCTCGAAAGGCGACGGGAATGCGCCTGTTATTTGGCCAGCCAAAGTTGCAAATGTTCGGCCACCGGTCCCAGCGCCAGCGCCGGTACGAAGGTCAATGCGCCCACCAGCAGCACGGTGCCGATCAGCAGACCGATAAACAGCGGCCCGTAGGTTGGCAGAGTACCGTTGCCCGCCGGCTGACGTTTCTTCGCACACAGCGAACCGGCAATGGCCAGCACTGGCAGGATCACCCCAAAGCGGCCGACGAACATGGCGAAGGCCAGCAGCAGGTTATAGAACGGCGTATTGACGCTCAGGCCGGCAAAGGCGCTACCGTTGTTGTTGGCGGCGGAAGACAGCGCATACAGCACTTCGCTGAAGCCGTGCGCGCCCGGGTTAAGGATGCCTGCACGACCGGCGTCGGTGGCGATGGCCAGCGCAGTGCCCAACAGCACCAGCGTCGGCGTGACCAGGATCGCCAGAGCGGTCATTTTCATGTCGTAGACGTCGATCTTTTTGCCCAGGTATTCCGGTGTGCGCCCGATCATCAGCCCGGCAATAAACACCGTCAGCAGGACGAACAACAGCATGCCGTACAGGCCCGAGCCCACACCGCCAAACACCACTTCGCCAATCTGCATCAGCCACATCGGCACCATGCCGCCCAGCGCGGTGAAGGAGTCATGCATCGCATTGACCGCACCGCAGGACGCCGCGGTGGTCACCACCGAGAACAGGCTGGTGGCGAGAATGCCAAAGCGCGACTCCTTGCCTTCCATATTGATGTTGCTGGCACCGCCCAATTCGCCCAGATGAGGGTTACCCGCCAGTTCGGCGAACATCACCACCACCACGGCAACCACGAAGATCAGCGCCATCGCCCAGATCAGCGCGTGGCCCTGGCGGTTTTCACCGGCAACCTGACCGAAAGCAAAACACAACGCGCAGGGGATCAGGAAGATCGCCAGCATTTGCACAAAGTTGGTCAGCACGGTCGGGTTTTCGAACGGGTGAGCCGAGTTGGCGCCGAAGAAACCGCCGCCATTGGTGCCGAGCATCTTGATCGCTTCCTGAGAGGCCACTGGCCCCATCGGCAGCGTCTGCTGCGCGTCTTCCAGCGTGTTGATGTGCAGGTAGGGCAGGAAGTTTTGCAGCGTGCCCTGGCTGACGAAGAACAAAGCGATCAACAGCGAAATCGGCAGCAGCACATACAGCGTCACGCGGAACATATCGATCCAGGCGTTGCCGATAGTGGCGCTGGAACGACGGGTGAAGGCGCGGATCAACGCGAAGGCCACGGCGATACCGGTCGCGGCGGACAGGAAGTTCTGCACCGCCAGGCCGGCCATTTGGCTGAGATAGCTAAGAGTGCTTTCACCGCTGTAGGCTTGCCAGTTGGTGTTGGTGACAAAGCTGACCGCGGTATTGAACGCCAGATCCCAGGACAGGCCGGGGAAGCCCTGCGGGTTAAGCGGCAGCGAGCCTTGTGCCATCAGCAACGCGAACAGCAGCACCAGACCGAGCAGGTTAAACCACAGGATCGCCAGTGCGTATTGCCACCAGTTCATTTCGGCGGGGGTTGTGCCACAGCAACGCCAAATGCCGGCTTCCAGCCGACGCAGCGCCGGCAGCGGCTCTCCTTCAATCAGGCGTGCCAGGAAACCGCCCAGCGGCCGCGCCAGCAGCAGAAGCACCAGCAGGAAGCTGGCAATCAATAAAAAGGCTGAAGCTGCCATCAGAAATCCTCCGCATTGAACAGGGCATAAACCAGATAGCCCAACAGCAGCAGAACCAACAGCGCACCACCAATAACGCTGATACTCACGGGACACCTCCAGAGGTGTAGTTTTTGATAGAGCGAGTGTAGGGAGGGCGGTAGAAAGAAGATGAAAAAATAGCGTTGGCCGGTGTAAAAAAAGTATAAAAATGGCTGAAATTACAGCAGAAAATGGCTTTTTAGCCTCGATTTTGGGGGGCGTAGCGCGATTAGACTCCTGTTTGGGGGCGCGAAGATGAAGGTTTGCATAAACAGGGTATAAATAACCACAATGTAACCAATGGTTAGTTAATTATTAACCTTGATGTAACAAAATTACGGATTAGGCGAATTATTTGCGATTTTTTGTGCGATTCAGTGGTCGGATGAGTAGTAAACTTTCATCAATTGCGCTAAAATTTTGTCCAGTTACCAAATGTTCTTGTTTCTATTGTTTACGCCAGCGCTGTTTCGCAGCAAATCAACGGCCAGGCGTTTTTGAGGAGGTTCGCATGTCTACTTATCACGCTTATTCATTGCATCGGATTCTCCTGCGCCGCAGCGCAGTGATCCTGGCAGGTGTGTTGGCTTTACCGGTAATGCTGTTCCGCAGCGACCGCGCCCGTTTTTACAGCTATTTGCACCGCGTCTGGTCAAAAACCAGCGATAAGCCGGTCTGGCTGCAACAGGCGGAACTGGCGTCCTGCGATTTCTACTGATCGCAGCTTGCCCCAACGAAAACCCTCGCTTTCCAGCGGGGGTTTTTTTATGGCTGCGGTTCGGGCATGGTGTCGATAGCGTTCGTGTCATAGCGCGAATTCTTCTACACTTTTAGTCACATCCAACGCTGCGGGAGCCTATCAATGAGTGACAAAATTCCGGTCGGTATCAGCGCTTGCCTGCTTGGCGAGACGGTACGTTTTGACGGCGGCCATAAACGGCTGGCCTTTGCGGTGGAACAACTGGCCCCTTTTGTGCGGTTTGAGCCGATTTGCCCGGAAATGGCCATCGGTTTACCGACCCCGCGCCCGGCGCTGCGGTTGATCAAAAAACAACATCATGTGGCACTGCGCCACAGCAATGACGATAGCATTGACGTAACCGAGCGCATGCAGCAGTTTTCCGAGCAACGAATCGCCGCTTTGCAGCACCTGTGCGGCTACATTGTTTGCGCCAACTCGCCAAGCTGCGGCATGGAGCGGGTCCGTCTGTATGATGAGAACGGTAGCGGCGCGCGTAAAAGTGGCGTCGGATTGTTCACCGCCGAGCTACTGCGGCAAATGCCCTGGCTGCCGGTGGAGGAGGACGGGCGGCTGAACGACGCTACACTGCGGGAAAACTTTGTCGAACGCGTTTATGCGCTGTATGAGTTAAACATGCTGTGGCGTAAAGGCCTGAGCCGCGGCGGCCTGATCGCCTTTCACAGTCGCTATAAGCTGTCGCTGTTGGCGCATTCGCAGCAGGAATACCGGGAGCTTGGGCGTTTTGTGGCGGGCATCGATAAATGGGATTCGCTGGAAGCCTTCACCCTAGAATACCGCAGTCGCCTGATGAAACTGCTGGCGCACAAGGCTACCCGTCGTAACCACACCAACGTATTGATGCATGTGCAGGGCTATTTCCGCAATCATCTGAGCTCCGCGCAGCGCCAGGAACTGGCGCAGTTGATCGATCGTTATCGGCAGGGCGTGCAGCCGTTGTTGGCACCGATAACCCTGCTCAAACACTACATGGCCGAATACCCCGATCGTTATCTGGCCGACCAACGCTATTTCGAGCCCTATCCCGAGGCGCTGCGCCTGCGTTATGGCCACTGATTGACAAGGAGTTTTATGACCACGCATCTGGTCTGGTTGCGTAACGATTTGCGTATCACCGACAACAAAGCCCTGTACGCCGCCTGTAGCGATCCCGAAGCTCGGGTGCTGGCGGTGTTTATCGCCACGCCGCAACAATGGCAGCAGCACCAAATGGCGCCACGTCAGGCGGCGTTTATCCATGCGGGTTTGCTGCAGGTACAGCAGGCCCTTGCCGAGCGCGGCATTCCCCTTAGCTATCACCAATGCGACGACTTCTCAGCTGCAGTGGATTGGCTGGTGGCGTACTGCACACAGGAGCGGGTGGATGCGCTGTTTTACAATCGCCAGTACGAAATCAACGAGCGCCAGCGCGACCAACGGCTGGAACAGCGTTTAGCCGGGCAGGTGATTTGCCAGAGTTTCGACGACAGCCTGCTGCTGCCGCCGGGGAGCGTGCAAACCGGCGGCGGTGAAATGTACAAGGTCTATACGCCTTTTCGTAAAGCCTTTATCCAGCGTCTGACCGAATCCGACATCCGCTCTGTTCCCGCACCTAAACCGCGAGCCGGTGGCGCACTGCCCACCCCTGCGGTACCCGAGGCGTTCGATTATCCACCGGCAGAGCCGACCGGGGATTTTCCAAGCGGGGAAGAGGCGGCTTTGCAGCGATTACGTTCTTTTTGCCGGGAGCAGGTGCAGGACTATCTTCAGCAGCGCGATCTGCCGGCCATTGACGGTACCAGCGGCCTGTCGCCCTATTTGGCGATTGGCGTGTTGTCACCGCGCCAATGCTTTAACCGCCTGCGTGCTGAATGCCCACAGGTGCTGGAAAATCCCGACGGCGGCGCTTTTGGCTGGCTGAATGAACTGATCTGGCGCGAGTTTTATCGGCATTTGATGGTGGCCTATCCTGCGTTATGCAAGCACCGTCCCTTTATCGATTGGACGGATAAGGTACGCTGGCGGAACGACCGTGAGCTGCTGCAGGCCTGGCAGCAGGGCGCCACCGGTTATCCGATCGTTGATGCCGCTATGCGCCAATTGAATAAAACCGGCTGGATGCATAACCGGTTACGCATGATCAGCGCCAGTTTTCTGGTGAAAGACTTATTGATCGACTGGCGCGAAGGTGAGCGCTATTTCATGTCGCAACTGCTGGACGGCGATCTGGCGGCCAACAACGGCGGTTGGCAGTGGGCGGCTTCCACCGGTACCGACGCCGCGCCGTATTTCCGCATCTTTAACCCGACCACTCAGGGCGAACGTTTTGATCCGCAAGGCACTTTTATCCGTAAATGGTTGCCCGAGCTGGCGGATGTACCGGACAATGCTATCCATCAACCCCATCGCTGGGCAGAACAACAGCAGCGCGTGCTGGATTATCCGCTGCCGATTGTCGACCACAAGCAGGCGCGGCTGGAAACGCTGGCGGCCTTTGAGGCGGCGAAGCGCGGGGAATATTAAGGCAACAGCAAGGAGCGAAATAATGATGAAAAAGGTGCTGGCCCTGTGCCTGAGCGGCTATTCAGCCCTGGCGCTGGCCGGTTTTGACGTGGTGGCGCTGGGCGTGGATGGCGGCGTTAGCGACGGCAATCTGACCTCTTATCTGATCCGCAGCGACAACCAACCGCAGTATCTGGCGCTGGATGCCGGCTCGTTGTTACCGGGTATCGCCAAAGGGCTGGAGAAGGGGAGTTTCCCGCAGGTGACCCCTGAACTGGCGGCGCCTTATACTCCGCAGGGTTATGTATTCCGCCAACTGATCGGCGCTTACTTTATCAGCCATGGTCATCTGGACCACGTGGCAGGGTTGATAATCGGTTCGCCGGAGGACAGCAAGAAGAATATCTATGCCCAGGCCGATACCATTCTGACCCTGCGCAATCATTACTTTAACTGGAAGGCCTGGCCCAACTTCACCGATTCCGGCAACGGATCGCGGTTGGGGACTTACCGGCTACAAACCGTGCGTCCGCAGCAGCGTGTGACCCTGGGCGTGACCGGTTTGAGCGGCGTAATGTATCCGCTCAGCCACGATCGGTATCCTTCTTCGATGCTGCTGGTCTCCGATCGCAGCGGCTCTTTCGCCTATTTCGGCGATACCGGCCCGGATGCGCTTGAGCAGTCGCGCAATCTGGACGGCGCCTGGCGCGCGTTGGGGCCGCTCATCGAACAGAAAAAGCTGAAAGGCATGATCATCGAAAGCTCCTATCCCAACGAGGTTGAAGATAAAAATCTCTACGGGCACCTGACGCCGGCATGGTTGTTGAAAGAGTTGAAAAACCTGACCCAGTACAGTGGGGGAGAAGGATCGCTGAAGGATTTCCCGGTGGTGATCAGCCATATCAAACCCAGTCTGAAGCAAGGGCAAGATGTGCGGGCGACCATCAAACAGCAGTTGGAACAGGGCAACGATCTGGGCGTGAAATTTATCCTGATGGAACAGGGCGACCGCCAGACATTTTGAATTGAAGAGAGAATTTTTATGCGTAACCTCGATCTTGAAAAGTTGATCAACACCGAACTGAATACCGTCGCGTTTCAGGATTACGGCCCTAATGGGTTGCAGGTGGAAGGGCGGCCCCATGTGCAGCGTATCGTTACCGGCGTTACCGCCTGTCAGGCGCTGCTGGATGCGGCGGTGGAACACCAGGCCGACGCCGTTGTGGTACATCACGGCTACTTCTGGAAAAACGAGGCGCCCTCGGTACGGGGCATGAAGCGCAATCGGCTGAAAACGCTGTTGAGCAATGATATCAACCTGTACGCTTATCACCTGCCGCTGGACGCGCATCCGGTGTTGGGCAACAACGCGCAGCTGGCGCATCAACTTGGCATTCGGGTGATTGGCGAAGTGGAACCGCTGGTGCCGCACGGGGAATTCGAGCAGCCGCTGACCGGCGTTGAACTGCAGCAACGTATTGAGAGCCGCCTCGGACGGGCCGTTCTGCACTGTGGTGATAACGCCCCGGCGCATATCCGCCGTGTGGCCTGGTGCACCGGTGGCGGTCAGGGCTTTATCGACAGCGCCGCGCGATTTGGCGTCGATGCTTTCATTACCGGAGAGGTTTCTGAGCAAACCATTCACAGCGCGCGTGAAATGGGCATTCACTTTTTTGCCGCCGGGCATCATGCCACTGAACGCGGCGGCGTCAAGGCGCTCGGTGAATGGCTGGCCGAGCAGCATGGTTTTGATGTGACCTTTATCGATATCCCGAATCCCGCCTGATTTCCCTCCGAGGATCCAGCCCGGTTTATACCGAGGCTGAATCCTTTTAATAGCCTAATCCCTTATTTTCTCGAAGGTTGTTCTATTGACAGCCGGAGCGCTGTCGCGCATAACTGATGTGTTTTCATCGCGATAATAATAAGGAGAAAAGGGTGCAACGAGCACGATGTTACCTGTTAGGTGAACGCGCGGTAGTGCTTGAACTGTCGCCGCCGGTGACGCTGCCAAGCCAGCAGCGGATTTGGGCGCTGGCCGAAAAGCTGAATCATCATCCCGACGTGCGCGAAGTGGTGCCCGGCATGAACAACCTTACGCTGTTGCTGAAGACGCCGCAGGCCGACGCCGAAATGATGTTAGCGCTGTTGCAACAGGGATGGGACAGCGAGGAGATCCTGGTGCCGGAATCACGTCAGGTGGATATTCCGGTGATCTACGGCGGCCAGGACGGGCCCGATCTGGATGAGGTAGCGCGCCACACCGGCATGACTCCGCAGCAGGTGGTGGAGTGCCACTCCTCTGCGGATTACGTAGTCTATTTCCTTGGTTTTCAACCTGGTTTCTCCTACATGGGCGGCATGCCGGACAAGTTGGCAACGCCGCGCCGTGCCGAACCGCGCCTGTCGGTGGCGGCTGGCTCCGTGGGTATCGGTGGCAGTCAGACCGGTATTTATCCGCTGGTGACCCCCGGCGGCTGGCAGTTAATCGGCCGTACACCTCTGGCGTTGTTTAATCCCTATGAAATGCCGCCGACCCTGCTGCGCCCTGGCGACAGCGTGCGGTTTGTGCCACAGAAGGAGGGCGTATGCTGAAGATCCTGCGTGCGGGCATTTACACCACGGTGCAGGATTTGGGCCGTAACGGTTTCCGTCGTCTGGGCGTCAGCCAGGGCGGCGCGCTCGACGAACCCGCGTTGAGGATCGCCAACCTGCTGGTGGGTAACGATACGAATGCCGCCGGGCTGGAAATCACCCTCGGGCAATTTAGCGCCGAATTTACCCGGCCAGGCTGGATCGCGCTGACCGGCGCCGGTTGTGATGCGCAACTGGACGGCAAGCCGCTGTGGACCGGCTGGCGTTATCAGGTCAATGCGGGCCAACAGCTGATGTTGAAAATGCCAAAACGTGGCATGCGCAGTTATCTGGCGATAGACGGTGGCATCGCGGTGCCGGAAATACTCGGCTCACGCAGCACCGACAACAAAGCCGCTTTTGGCGGGCTGGAAGGACGTAACCTGCGAGATGGCGACTGCCTGCCGTTGGGAGCGGGGCGCGAATTGCAAAAGCAAAGCACCGGCGTGAAACAACTGTTGTTCAACAACCGTATCCGGGCCTTGCCGGGGCCGGAATATGACGAATTCAGCGAAGAGGCAAAAGAGTCTTTCTGGCGTACTGCCTGGCAACTGAGCCCGCAGAGCAACCGCATGGGCTACCGCTTGCACGGCAGCAGCGCGCTGAACCGTACCACTGAACGCGAAATGTTGTCGCATGGCCTGTTGCCGGGCGTGGTGCAGGTGCCGCATAACGGTCAGCCTATCGTGTTGATGGCCGATGCTCAAACTACCGGTGGTTACCCGCGCATTGCCTGCGTGATCGAAGCCGATCTCTATCATTTGGCGCAAATCCGTCTGGGCGAAGCTATCCACTTTGTACCCTGTACCCTGGCCCAGGCGCAGCGCGCCAAGGCCGAACAGGAGCACTTTATCCAACAGATTGCCTGGGGGTTAGATGAACGTTGATTTGAATGCCGATCTGGGTGAGGGCTGCGCTAACGATCAGGCGCTGCTGCAATTGGTCAGTTCGGCCAATATCGCCTGCGGTTTTCACGCCGGAGATGCGCAAACCATGCGCCAGTCGGTGCGTTGGGCGCTGCAGTACGGCGTGGCGATTGGCGCGCATCCGAGTTTTCCCGATCGCGAGAACTTTGGTCGTACCCGCATGCAGTTGCCGCCGGAAACGGTGTATGCGCAGGTGGTGTATCAACTCGGTGCGCTGGCGGCGATCGCCCGTGCAGAAGGCGGGGTAATGGTGCACGTGAAGCCGCACGGCATGTTGTACAACCAGGCGGCCGTGGAGCCGGCGCTGGCGGAAGCCATTGCCCGCGCGGTTAAAGCAGTCGATCCGGCTTTGCGCCTGGTGGGGCTGGCGGGCAGCGAACTGATCCGCGCCGGTGAAAAGCAAGGTTTGGCGACGCGACAAGAGGTCTTTGCCGATCGCGGTTATCAGGCCGATGGCACGCTGGTACCACGGGGCCAGCCAGGGGCTTTGATTACCAGCGACGAACTGGCGCTGGCGCAAACGCTGGAAATGGTACGCCACCATCGGGTTCGCACTCTGGACGGCACCTGGGCCGCCGTTCGGGCCGAAACCGTCTGCCTGCATGGCGACGGTGAACATGCGCTGGAATACGCGCGCACGCTGCGCCAACGTTTTGCCGTGGAAGGCATTAACGTCAGCGCAGAATAAAAATAATTAAACATACACAACACACAACACAATAATACCCAATGGATTTCGAGTCACCGCCAGGCAGCAAGGGGGTAAATCTCCAGGAGCTTACGTGAGTAAGTGACTGGCGTTTGCCCATGCAGCTAACAACGCTGTGGCTTGAAAGACGAGGGGAAAAGGAAGGCGCTATGGAACAGGTTGTTAACTTATGGCCACTGATTGGCATTGCCGCCATCGTGGTCGGGTTTGTTTTACGCTTTAACCCCGTGCTGGTGGTGATTGTCGCCGGCATTATCACCGGGCTGGCGGCATTGATGCCGCTGGATGTGATCCTGGAAAAACTCGGTGAGGGCTTCTTGAATACCCGTAACCTGCCGCTGATCCTGCTGCTGCCGTTGGCGGTGATCGGTTTGCTGGAACGCCATGGTTTGAAAGAGCGTGCACAGGCATGGATCGCCAAAATCAAAAGCGCCACCGCTGGACGTTTGTTGATCGTCTATCTGTTCGTGCGTGAAATTACTGCCGCCATGGGGCTGACCAGCCTGGGCGGGCACCCACAAATGGTGCGTCCGCTGTTAGCACCCATGGCGGAAGGGGCTGCGGAAAACCGTTACGGTGAGCTGCCGGAGCGTACGCGTCACCGCCTGCGTGCCATGTCTGCCGCGACGGATAACGTCGGGTTATTCTTTGGCGAAGACATTTTTGTGGCCTTCGGCGCGATCATCTTCATGCATAACTTTATGCTCGAATCCGGCGGTATCCAGACCGAGCCGCTGCATATCGCCTTGTGGGGCATTCCCACCCTATCTTCGCCTTCCTGATCCATGCGTTTCGACTTTACCGGATGGATAAGCAGCTCAGCGCTGAATTGTCGCAGCTTAATCAGGCGGCACTGCAGGCCAAAGGAGATGCCCAATGACTTTCCAACAACAATATCTCTATTGGCTGGCCGGCGTGGTGCTGCTGATTGTCGCCGTGATGTCGTTCCGCGATCGCGCCAACCCGCGGCGTATTACCACCGGTTTGTTCTGGGCGTTGTACGGTGTGGTGTTCCTGGTTGGCGACTGGACCTATAGCCTGTTGGGCGACGTGCTGGGGGAGGGCAGCAACGAAAAACGCATGCTGCATATTATCGTCGGCGTGGTGGTCGTGGTGATGGCGTTGATCGCCGGCTTTGGCGGTGTGCGTCTGGGGAGCTATCATCAACGTACCCCACAGCAGCGCGAAGAGAGCGCGAAACGTCTGGGTAACCGGCTGTTTATTCCGGCACTGGCCATCCCGGTGGTGACGGTGGTTGGCGTGCTGCTGTTCAACAATATTCCGGCATTGCAAACGGCGGTATTCGGCAGTGGTAACCACGCAACCTTGATTACTCTGTTCTCGATGACCGTTGGTTGTTTGCTGGGGTTGGTCATTGCGGTGAAAATGACCCATGAGAAAGCGCTGCAGCCGATTCAGGAAGCGCGCCGCCTGCTGGACTCCATCGGTTGGGCGTTTATTTTGCCGCAAATCCTCGCCACGCTGGGCCTGCTGTTTACCACCGCAGGCGTCGGTACTGCCATCTCTCATCTGACTCAAGAGTATCTGGCGGTGGATAACCGCTTCATCGCGGTGGCGGTTTATGCCATCGGTATGGCGCTGTTGACCATGGTGATGGGTAACGCCTTTGCCGCTTTCCCTATCGTCACCGCCGGTATCGGTATCCCCATCCTGGTGCTGCAACACGGTGGTAACCCGGCGGTGATGGCGGCCATCGGCATGTTTTCCGGCTATTGCGGCACGCTGATGACGCCAATGGCTGCTAACTTTAATATTGTACCGGCGGCGTTGCTGGAATTGCCGGACAAGAATGCGGTGATCAAGGCGCAGGTACCGACCGGGGTGCTGCTGCTGCTGGTGAACGTGTTCCTGCTTTATTTCCTGATGTTCCTTTAAGGAGAACGCATGCAAAAGGTATTGATCACGGGCTTTGAGCCCTTTGGCGGCGAGCGCGTTAATCCTTCGTGGGAAGTGGTAAAGCAACTCAATGATATGGAGCTTTCCGGCGCGCGCATTATTGCGCGCCAGCTGCCTTGCGTATTCGGCGCGGCGCTGGAAGCGCTCAATGAGGCGATTGATGACGTGCAGCCAGTGATGGTGTTAGCTATCGGCCAGGCCGGTGGACGGACTGACATTACGCTGGAACGCGTGGCAATCAATATCGACGATGCGCGTATTCCGGATAATCAGGGGCAGCAGCCGATAGACGAGCCTATCGTTGAAAAGGGGCCTGCGGCTTATTTCAGTACCTTGCCCGTCAAGGCTATGGTCGAGGCGATGCGTGAAGCGGGTATCCCTGCTTCGGTATCGCAAACGGCCGGCACCTACGTTTGCAACCATGTGATGTACGGCTTGTTGCACCGTTTGAGCAAACAGCAGGCGATCAAGGGCGGGTTTATTCATATCCCTTATCTACCGGAGCAGGCTGCCGCCCATCCTGGTGCCCCCAGCATGGCGGCAACCACTGTCCTGTTTGCGCTGGAATTGGCCGTTTCCATTGCGCTGCAGGTTGAACACGATTTGAAAGTCGTCGGCGGCGCGACGCATTAATCGCCGTTTTTACCCCGGCGCGGTTTGTCGCGTCGGGGCTACTCAGGAGTGATTCTATGCCGGAAGGACCGGAGATTCGCCGGGCGGCAGATGCATTGGCGGCGGCGGTGATCGACCAGCCGTTGACCGACGTCGGTTTTGCCTTTCCCCAGCTTAAACACTATCGCGACCGGTTAATCGGTGAGCGGATCATTGCTATCGAACCGCGCGGCAAGGCGTTACTGACTCACTTTTCCAATGGGCTGACGCTTTATAGCCATAACCAATTGTATGGCGTGTGGAAGGTGGTGAACGCGGGGGAAACGCCGGAAACCAAACGGGATCTGCGCGTACGGCTGGAAACGGCGGAGCGGGCAATTCTGTTGTACAGCGCGTCAGATATTACCCTGGGGCCACGCGAAGAAATTGAACAGCATCCGTTTTTGCAACGTATCGGCCCCGACGTGCTGGATATGACGCTGACGGAAACCGCGGTAGAACAGCGACTGTTGTCGCCGAGGTTTCGCCGCAGGCAACTGGGTGGCATGTTGCTCGATCAGGCGTTTCTCGCCGGGCTGGGCAATTACCTGCGTGCCGAAATTCTCTGGCAGGCCGAACTGGCACCGCAGCATAAGCCGCAGGATCTGTCACCGGAGGCTTTGCAACGGCTGGCAAAGGCCCTGCTGGCGGTACCGAGGCTGTCTTACCAGACTCGCGGGCAGGTGGATGAGAACCGCCATCACGGCGCGTTATTCAGTTTCAAGGTGTTTCACCGCAGCGGTGAACCCTGTGAACGTTGCGGCGCGATGATCGTCCGTACCTCGTTGTCGTCGCGGCCGTTTTATTGGTGTCCAGGCTGTCAGAAATAGCAAAAAAAAAGCCGCCCATCGGGCGGCTTGTGCTGCTTTATGTAGGGTAAAGCGGCGTTATTTGTTTTTCACCTGGGATTTGAAATCGCGTTCGGCATAGCCGGTGTACAGCTGGCGCGGACGGGCAATCTTGATGCCTTCGTCGTGCATTTCGTTCCAGTGTGCAATCCAGCCGATGGTACGGGCGATGGCGAAGATTACGGTGAACATGGATGAAGGAATACCCATTGCCTTCAGAATGATGCCTGAGTAGAAGTCGACGTTCGGGTACAGCTTCTTCTCGATGAAGTACGGGTCGTTCAGCGCGATGTGTTCCAGCTCCATCGCCACTTCCAGCAGGTTGTCGTCCTTCTTGTTCAGTTCTTTCAGCACTTCGTGACAGGTTTCGCGCATCACGGTGGCGCGTGGGTCGTAGTTCTTGTACACGCGGTGGCCAAAGCCCATCAGGCGGAAGGAGTCGTTCTTGTCCTTGGCGCGCTTGATAAACTCAGGGATGTGCTCAACGGTTTTGATCTCTTCCAGCATTTTCAGCGCGGCTTCGTTGGCGCCGCCGTGTGCCGGCCCCCACAGGGAGGCGATACCGGCCGCGATACAGGCAAACGGGTTAGCGCCTGAAGAACCTGCGGTACGTACGGTAGAAGTGGAAGCGTTCTGCTCGTGGTCTGCGTGCAGGATCAGGATGCGATCCATTGCGCGTTCCAGCACAGGGTTCACCACGTATTCTTCACACGGGGTTGCGAACATCATGTGCAGGAAGTTACCGGCGTAGGACAGGTCATTACGTGGATAAACGAACGGCTGGCCCAGGGAATATTTGTAACACATGGCCGCCACGGTAGGCATTTTGGACAGCAGGCGGAACGCGGTGATCTCGCGGTGACGCTCGTTGTTGACGTCCAGCGCATCGTGGTAGAACGCCGCCAGGGCACCGGTCACGCCGCACAGTACTGCCATTGGGTGTGAGTCGCGGCGGAAACCACGGAACAGATGGGTAATCTGGTCGTGGATCATGGTGTGGCGGGTTACGGTCGTTTTAAAGGTTTCGAACTCTTCTGCGGTTGGGGTCTCGCCGTACAGCAGGATGTAGCACACTTCCAGGTAAGAAGACTCTTTCGCCAGCTGTTCAATCGGGAAACCGCGGTGCAGCAGCACGCCTTTGTCACCGTCGATAAAGGTGATTTTTGATTCGCAGGAAGCGGTAGAGGTAAAGCCGGGATCAAACGTGAAATAACCTTTGGAGCCCAGGGCGCGGACATCGAGGACATCGGGGCCCAGTGTCGGGGATAATACGCCCAGTTCGATTGGAGCTTCACCATCATTAATGGTTAGCGTCGCTTTCTTATCAGTCATTTACTGTCTCCTTAGCGCCTTATTTTAAAAACCTCTAACAACTGAAATACCTTAATTCTCCTCAGGTTGCCCGCAAAAAATGGTGCGGACGCTAACTCTGTGAGCGACTGCGCAAATGCGCGGGTAGGGTACAGAGTGCTAACCAGGCGAACGAGGCGGGTGACCAGTTGTTAACGATTCATCGGAATTCGTTATATTCTGTTAATCTTACCTACGACGTGTTCGGGGGTTGTTGAACCTATCCCAATAAACTGTTTTATATGCCTTATTTTGTTTAATCTGCGGCGAACTGCTGCAAACATGTCCGGCAAAAACCGCCATTGGGATAGGTTCTGCCAAATACACTGTTGCATATCTTGAACACAGGGGGAAGTGTATCTGCTGACCTATAGCGCATCATAGGACCGTTTGTGCCCCTATATGTAATGGAATTGTTGATCTCTTGTCAAATCAGATAATTAATTTTGTGCCAATTGTGAAATTCGTGATCTAAATCACTGTTCGGGGGAAATGTTACCAAAGGGATTGTATGGGAATTGTAATCAGAATGTGATCCTCCTATACTGCCGCCAGGTCTCCGGGATACCCTGAAGTAGGAGCACCCAGCGTTATAACTACGCGCCGTTTAAGCACAGAGGATGTTGTTGTTTGAGCGCGTGACGTGTGAGGGTTTTGGCTCTTAACGCTGTCTGATCCCCGCCCAGGCCGGAGGAAGGAAAATAATAAGAGCTGTGTGGGCAAAAACGTGAAAAAACAAAGACCTGTCAACCTGGATCTGCAAACGATCCGGTTTCCCGTAACTGCGATAGCGTCCATCTTACACCGAGTCTCTGGCGTAATTACCTTCGTTGCCGTGGGTATCCTCCTCTGGCTGCTGGGCCTGTCTCTCTCTTCCCAAGAGGGGTTCATGCAGGCTGCCGCCATCATGAATAGCTTCGTTGTCAAATTCATATTCTGGGGCATCCTCACGGCGCTGGCCTATCACATTTGCGGTGGTATTCGCCACTTGTTAATGGATTTTGGCTATATCGAAGAGAGTTTAGCTGCCGGTACCCGTTCTGCCCAGGTGGCGATCGGTCTGACCGTCGTGCTGTCAGTTCTGGCTGGAGTCCTCGTATGGTAAACAATGTTTCTGCATTAGGACGCAACGGCGTACACGACTGGTTGTTACTGCGTGCTTCCGCTATCGTCATCACCCTGTATGTTCTGTATATCCTGGGCTTCTTCGTTACGGCTCCGGATCTCACCTACGAAATCTGGCGCGGCTTCTTTGCCACCTCTATTACGAAAGTGTTCACTCTGCTGACGCTGCTGTCGATTCTGGTTCACGCCTGGGTCGGTTTGTGGCAGGTATTGACGGATTACGTCAAACCTTTGGCGGTACGTCTGGTGTTGCAACTGGCGATTGTTGTCGTGTTGCTGGTCTATTTACTGTACGGAACAATCGTAGTGTGGGGTGCATAAGATGAAACTGCCGATCAGAGAATTTGATGCTGTAGTTATCGGTGCAGGCGGCGCAGGTATGCGCGCGGCACTGCAAATTTCTCAAGCAGGCTCCAGCTGTGCCCTGCTGTCCAAAGTATTCCCGACCCGTTCCCATACCGTGTCTGCGCAGGGCGGTATCACCGTTGCGCTGGGTAACAACCACGATGATAACTGGGAATGGCATATGTATGACACGGTGAAGGGTTCCGATTATATCGGTGACCAGGACGCCATTGAATATATGTGTAAAACCGGCCCGGAAGCGGTTCTGGAGCTGGAACATATGGGCCTGCCGTTCTCCCGTACGGACGAAGGCCGCATTTATCAGCGTCCGTTCGGCGGCCAGTCACTGAACTTCGGTGGCGCACAGGCGGCACGCACCGCTGCGGCGGCTGACCGTACCGGTCACGCGTTGCTGCACACCCTGTACCAACAGAATTTGAAAAACCACACTACTATCTTCTCCGAGTGGTATGCGCTGGATCTGGTGAAAAACCAGGATGGCGCAGTGGTCGGCACCACGGCTATCTGCATCGAAACCGGTGAAGTGGTTTACTTCAAAGCCAAGGCCACCGTGCTGGCGACCGGCGGTGCGGGCCGTATTTACCAGTCCACCACCAACGCCCATATCAACACCGGCGACGGTGTCGGCATGGCGCTGCGCGCCGGCGTGCCGGTGCAGGACATGGAAATGTGGCAGTTCCACCCGACCGGCATCGCCGGCGCCGGGGTCTTGGTGACCGAAGGTTGCCGTGGCGAAGGCGGTTATCTGCTGAACAAACACGGCGAGCGTTTCATGGAGCGCTATGCGCCGAATGCCAAAGACCTGGCGGGCCGTGACGTCGTAGCCCGTTCTATCATGATTGAAATCCGCGAAGGCCGCGGCTGTGACGGTCCATGGGGCCCACACGTCAAGCTGAAGCTGGATCACCTGGGCAAAGAAGTGCTGGAATCCCGTCTGCCGGGCATTCTGGAACTGTCGCGCACCTTCGCGCACGTCGACCCGGTGAAAGAGCCGATTCCGGTTATCCCAACCTGCCACTACATGATGGGCGGTATTCCGACCAAAGTGACCGGCCAGGCGTTGACCGTGAACGAAAAAGGCGAAGACGTGGTGATCCCGGGTCTGTTCGCCGTGGGCGAAATTGCCTGCGTTTCAGTGCACGGTGCCAACCGTCTGGGCGGCAACTCGTTGCTGGACCTGGTGGTGTTCGGTCGTGCCGCCGGCATGCATTTGCATGAGTCTCTGGCGGAGCAGGGCGAAAGCCGTGATGCCAGCGATTCTGATGTAGAAGCATCGCTGGATCGTCTGAACCGCTGGAACAACACCCGTTCCGGTGAAGATCCGGTCGAAATCCGTAAGGCGCTTCAAGCCTGCATGCAGCACAACTTCTCGGTATTCCGCGAAGGCGATGCAATGGCGAAAGGCCTGGAAGAGCTGAAAGTGATCCGTGAACGTCTGAAGAACGCACGTCTGGACGATACCTCCAGCGAGTTCAACACCCAGCGCATCGAATGCCTGGAGTTGGATAACCTGATGGAGACCGCGTTTTCCACCGCCGTGTCGGCCAACTTCCGTACCGAAAGCCGTGGCGCACACAGCCGCTTCGACTTCCCGGAACGTGATGACGCCAACTGGCTGTGTCACTCGCTGTATCAGCCGCAATCGGAAAGCATGACGCGTCGTGAAGTGAACATGCAACCGAAGCTGCGCCCGGCATTCCCGCCGAAAGTGCGTTCTTACTAATTGCGGAGATCGATTGATGAAACTCGAATTTTCAATTTATCGCTACAATCCGGATGTTGATGACGCTCCGCACATGCAGGATTACAGCCTGGAAGCGGAAGAAGGTCGCGACATGATGTTGCTGGATGCCTTGATCCTGCTGAAAGAAAAAGATCCTAGCCTGTCGTTCCGTCGTTCCTGCCGCGAAGGCGTGTGTGGTTCCGACGGGATCAACATGAACGGTAAAAACGGCCTGGCGTGCATCACCCCGATCTCGTCGCTGCGTAAAGGCAACAACAAGATTGTGATCCGCCCGCTGCCTGGCTTGCCGGTAGTGCGCGATCTGGTGGTGGATATGGGTCAGTTCTACACCCAGTATGAAAAGATCAAACCTTACCTGCAGAACGACGGCAAGAACCCGCCGGCGCGTGAACACCTGCAATCGCCAGAGCAGCGCGCCAAGCTGGACGGACTTTATGAGTGCATTTTATGCGCTTGTTGTTCGACCTCTTGCCCGTCATTCTGGTGGAACCCGGACAAATTCATTGGCCCGGCTGGCCTGCTGGCGGCATACCGCTTCCTGATTGACAGCCGCGACACGGAAACCGAAGAACGTTTAGACGATCTAGACGACGCTTTCAGTGTTTTCCGCTGCCATAGCATTATGAATTGTGTCAGTGTATGTCCTAAAGGCTTGAACCCGACGCGTGCTATCGGTCATATCAAGTCTATGCTGCTGCAACGCGGCGCATAAGCGGAATGAGATGCTGCGCCGGGCAGTTTCCGGCGCACATCACAAAGGAGGGAGCCTCTAAAAACTGACCCGTGGCTGCGGCACTATGCAGCCAGGTTCGCCCGCCGGTTTTTAGAGGTTCCTTGTAAGGGACCGCAAGGTCCATAGCAGAACGTACCGTAAAAGTACGTCGAGTGAACCGTTTCTACGGCAAACCGTATCCATCACGGTAATTATGTTAACCACGGCGAAAACTAAAGCTTCAAAGCTTAAGGGATCATGATGCAGAACGGCGCAATGAAGGCCTGGCTGGATTCCTCCTATCTGGCGGGCGCGAACCAGTCTTACATAGAACAGCTCTATGAAGACTTCTTAACCGATCCGGGCTCCGTTGAAGATAGCTGGCGTTCCATTTTTCAACAGCTACCAACCGCGGGTGTAAAACCCGATCAGCTTCACTCTCAAACGCGTGACTACTTCCGCCGCCTGGCGAAAGACTCCGCGCGTTACAACACCACCATCAACGACCCAGACACCGATGCCAAACAGGTCAAGGTACTGCAGCTGATTAACGCCTTCCGTTTCCGCGGACATCAGCATGCCAACCTCGATCCGCTCGGTCTGTGGCAGCGTGAGCAAGTTCCTGACCTTGAACCCGCCTATCACAACCTGACCGAAGCCGACTTCCAGGAAACCTTCAACGTGGGTTCTTTCGCTATCGGCAAAGAAACCATGAAGCTGGGCGACCTGTATGCCGCGCTGAAGCAGACTTACTGCGGCTCGATCGGTGCGGAATACATGCACATTACCAACACTGAAGAGAAACGCTGGATCCAGCAGCGTATTGAATCGGTGGTGGGGCACGCCAGCTTTACCGATGATGAGAAACGCCGCTTCCTGAACGAACTGACCGCAGCGGAAGGTCTGGAGCGTTACCTCGGTGCCAAATTCCCAGGGGCGAAACGCTTCTCGCTGGAAGGTGGCGATGCGCTGGTACCGATGCTCAAAGAGATGGTGCGTCACGCCGGTAAGAACGGTACGCGCGAAGTGGTATTGGGCATGGCCCACCGCGGCCGTCTGAACGTGTTGATCAACGTACTGGGCAAAAAACCTGCCGATCTGTTCGACGAGTTTGCCGGCAAGCATAAAGAACACCTCGGCACCGGTGACGTTAAATATCACCAGGGCTTCTCCTCCGACGTAGAAACCGAAGGCGGCATGGTTCACCTGGCGCTGGCGTTTAACCCGTCGCACCTGGAGATCGTCAGCCCGGTGGTCATGGGCTCAGTGCGTGCTCGTCGTGACCGTCTGGACGAAGCGCGCAGCAATATGGTACTGCCAATCACCATCCACGGTGACGCCGCCATTACCGGCCAGGGCGTGGTTCAGGAAACCCTGAACATGTCGCAGGCTCGCGGCTACGAAGTGGGCGGCACGGTGCGTATCGTGATCAACAACCAGGTTGGTTTCACTACCTCCAACCCGTTGGATGCGCGTTCTACCGAATATTGTACTGACATCGCCAAGATGGTGCAGTCGCCGATCTTCCACGTAAATGCTGACGATCCGGAAGCGGTGGCCTTTGTGACCCGCCTGGCGTTGGATTTCCGTAACACCTTCAAACGTGACGTGATGATCGATCTGGTCTGCTACCGTCGCCATGGGCATAACGAGGCCGATGAGCCAAGTGCAACCCAGCCGGTGATGTACCAGAAGATCAAAAAACACCCAACGCCGCGCAAGCTTTATGCTGACGTGCTGACCGAACAAAAAGTCGCCAGCCTGGAAGATGCCACGGAAATGGTCAACCTGTATCGTGATGCACTCGACCGCGGCGATTGCGTGGTTGAAGAGTGGCGTCCGATGAACCTGCATAGCTTTACCTGGTCGCCGTACCTTAACCACGAATGGGATGAAGAGTACCCAAGCAAGGTTGAGATGAAGCGCCTGCAGGAACTGGCCCGTCGCATCAGCACCGTGCCGGAAGCGATCGAAATGCAGTCACGCGTAGCGAAAATCTACGCAGACCGCGCAGAGATGGCGGCAGGCAACAAAGCGTTCGACTGGGGCGCGGCGGAAACGCTGGCCTATGCCACCATGGTCGATGAAGGCATCCCGATTCGCCTTTCCGGCGAAGACGCCGGTCGCGGTACCTTCTTCCACCGCCATGCTGTGGTGCACAACCAGAAAAACGGTTCGGTCTACGTTCCGCTGGCCAATGTTCACAGCGGGCAGGGCGAGTTCAAAGTGTGGGACTCCGTACTGTCGGAAGAAGCCGTACTGGCGTTCGAATATGGTTACGCCACCGCAGAACCGCGCACCCTGACCATTTGGGAAGCGCAGTTCGGTGACTTCGCCAACGGCGCTCAGGTGGTGATCGACCAGTTCATCAGCTCCGGCGAGCAGAAATGGGGCCGTATGTGCGGCCTGGTGATGCTGCTGCCGCACGGTTACGAAGGCCAGGGTCCAGAGCACTCCTCTGCGCGTCTGGAACGTTACCTACAGCTGTGTGCTGAGCAGAACATGCAGGTGTGCATCCCGTCCACTCCGGCACAGGTCTACCATATGCTGCGTCGTCAGGCGCTGCGCGGTATGCGCCGTCCGTTGGTGGTGATGTCGCCGAAATCTCTGCTGCGTCACCCGCTGGCAACCTCGTCTCTGGAAGAGCTGGCTAACGGCACCTTCCTGCCGGCTATCGGCGAGATCGACGAGTTGGATCCGAAAGCGGTCAAACGCGTGGTCATGTGCTCCGGTAAGGTCTATTACGATCTGCTGGAACAACGCCGCAAGAACGACCAGAAAGACGTGGCTATCATCCGTATCGAGCAGTTGTACCCGTTCCCGCATCAGGCCGTTCAGGCGGTGCTGGAGAAGTATGCTCACGTGCATGATTTCGTCTGGTGTCAGGAAGAGCCGCTGAACCAGGGCGCCTGGTACTGCAGCCAACACAACTTCCGTGAAGTGGTGCCGTTCGGGGCTTCTTTACGTTACGCAGGACGTCCAGCCTCTGCCTCTCCGGCAGTCGGTTACATGTCCGTACACCAGAAGCAGCAACAGGCTCTGGTTAATGACGCGCTGAATATTGTTAAAGATTAAGGGAAAGCTAAATGAGTAGCGTAGATATTCTGGTACCTGACCTTCCTGAATCGGTTGCGGATGCGACCGTAGCCACCTGGCACAAGAAACCAGGTGACAGCGTCCAGCGTGACGAAGTTCTGGTTGAAATCGAAACTGACAAAGTGGTTCTGGAAGTTCCGGCAAGTGAAGCCGGGATCCTCGATGCGATCGTGGAAGAAGAGGGCGCAACCGTGCTTTCTCGCCAACTGCTAGGCCGCATCCGCCCGGGTGACAGCTCCGGCAAGCCGACCGCCGAGAAGAGCCAGGAGAAAGAAGCCACGCCTGCACAGCGCGCGACTGCCAGCCTGGAAGAAGAGAGCAATGACGCGCTCAGCCCGGCGATCCGCCGCCTGATCGCCGAACACGATCTCGATGCTGCCGCCATCAAAGGCAGCGGCGTGGGTGGCCGTATCACCCGTGAAGACGTGGAAGCGCACCTGGCTAACGGCAAAAAAGCCGACAAACCTGCCGCCGTCGAAGCCGCACCGCAGCCTGCTCTGAGCAGCCGCAGCGAAAAACGCGTGCCGATGACCCGCCTGCGTAAACGCGTGGCCGAGCGCCTGTTGGAAGCGAAGAACAGCACTGCGATGCTGACCACCTTCAACGAAATCAACATGCAGCCGATCATGGATCTGCGCAAGCAGTACGGTGAAGCCTTCGAAAAACGTCACGGTGTACGTCTGGGCTTCATGTCCTTCTACATCAAGGCGGTGGTTGAAGCCCTGAAGCGCTTCCCGGAAGTGAACGCTTCCATCGACGGTACCGACGTGGTGTACCACAACTACTTCGATATCAGCATTGCGGTATCTACTCCACGTGGCCTGGTAACCCCGGTACTGCGTGACGTAGACACCATGAGCATGGCGGACATCGAGAAGAAAATCAAAGAGCTGGCAGTTAAAGGCCGTGACGGCAAATTGACTGTGGAAGAGCTGACCGGCGGTAACTTCACCATTACCAACGGCGGCGTATTCGGTTCGCTGATGTCTACCCCGATCATCAACCCACCGCAGAGCGCCATCCTGGGCATGCACGCCATTAAAGATCGCCCAATGGCGGTTAAAGGCCAGGTTGTGATCCAGCCAATGATGTATCTGGCACTGTCTTACGATCACCGCCTGATCGACGGTAAAGAATCCGTCGGTTACCTGGTGACGGTAAAAGAGATGCTGGAAGATCCGGCTCGTCTGCTGCTGGACGTATAACCCTGATGGGCGCGTATATCTTAAATCATTGAAGTTGCATCGCGGCGGCAACGGAGCGAATCCCCAGGAGCATAGTCAACTATGTGACTGGGGTGAGAGAAGGCAGCCAACAAAGATGCAGCTTTAAGGATGACAGAGATTGCCGCGCCCACACTCTGTGCTATGTGGCCGACGAAAGTCATGCGGTTTTCCGCCAAAATGACTCGGCTAAAACCTTCAGAACTGAATGGATAGAACATCATGAATTTACACGAATATCAGGCAAAACAGCTGTTTGCTCGGTATGGCATGCCGGCACCAACCGGTTACGCCTGTACCACACCGCGTGAAGCGGAAGAAGCCGCATCCAAAATCGGCTCCGGCCCGTGGGTGGTTAAATGTCAGGTTCATGCTGGCGGCCGCGGTAAAGCTGGCGGCGTTAAAGTTGTAAACAGCAAAGAAGATATCCGCGCTTTCGCTGAAGCCTGGCTGGGCAAGCGTCTGGTGACCTACCAGACTGACGCGCTGGGCCAACCGGTTCACCAGATCCTGGTAGAAGCCGCAACCGACATCGATAAAGAACTGTACCTGGGCGCGGTAGTAGACCGTGCCAGCCGTCGTGTGGTGTTCATGGCATCCACCGAGGGTGGCGTTGAGATTGAGAAAGTTGCGGAAGAAACGCCGGAACTGATCCACAAAATGACCATCGACCCACTGGCAGGCCCACAGCCTTACCAGGGCCGTGAACTGGCCTTCAAACTGGGCCTGACCGGCAAGCAAGTTGGCCAGTTCGCCAAGATCTTCATGGGCCTGGCGACCTTGTTCCTGGAGCGCGACCTGGCGATGGTTGAGATTAACCCGCTGGTGGTGACCAAGCAGGGCGATCTGATCTGTCTGGACGGTAAACTGGGCGCTGACGGTAACGCACTGTTCCGTCAACCTGAGCTGCGTGAAATGCGCGACCTGTCTCAGGAAGACGAGCGTGAATCCCGTGCGGCACAGTGGGAGCTGAACTACGTTGCTCTCGACGGCAACATCGGCTGCATGGTTAACGGCGCAGGCCTGGCGATGGGGACCATGGACATCGTTAAGCTGCACGGCGGTGAGCCAGCCAACTTCCTCGACGTAGGCGGTGGTGCAACCAAAGAGCGCGTGACCGAAGCCTTCAAAATCATCCTGTCTGACGACAAGGTGAAAGCGGTATTGGTTAACATTTTCGGTGGTATCGTGCGCTGCGACCTGATCGCTGACGGTATCATTGGCGCCGTAGCCGAAGTGGGCGTTAACGTCCCGGTGGTGGTGCGTCTGGAAGGGAATAACGCCGAACTGGGCGCCAAGAAACTGGCGGACAGCGGTCTGAATATCATTGCTGCGACCAGCCTGACTGATGCGGCTCAGCAAGTTGTTGCGGCAGTGGAGGGTAAATAATGTCCATTTTAATCGATAAGAACACCAAAGTTATCTGTCAGGGTTTCACCGGTAGCCAGGGGACCTTCCACTCCGAACAAGCTATCGCTTACGGCACCAAAATGGTCGGTGGCGTGACGCCGGGCAAAGGCGGCACTCAGCACCTGGGCCTGCCGGTGTTCAACACCGTGCGTGAAGCGGTAGAAGCGACCGGCGCCACGGCGTCCGTTATCTACGTACCGGCACCATTCTGCAAAGACTCCATTCTGGAAGCTATCGATGCAGGCATCAAACTGATCATCACCATTACCGAAGGCATCCCGACGCTGGATATGCTGACCGTCAAGGTGAAGCTGGATGAAGCCGGCGTGCGTATGATTGGCCCGAACTGCCCAGGCGTTATCACCCCGGGCGAGTGCAAAATCGGCATCATGCCAGGCCACATCCACCTGCCAGGCAAAGTGGGCATCGTTTCCCGCTCCGGCACCCTGACCTACGAAGCGGTGAAGCAAACCACCGATACCGGTCTGGGCCAGTCTACCTGTGTAGGCATCGGCGGTGACCCGATACCAGGTTCTAACTTCATCGATATCCTGAAGTTGTTCCAGGAAGATCCGCAAACTGAAGCGATCGTCATGATCGGTGAAATCGGCGGCAGCGCAGAAGAAGAAGCAGCGGCGTACATCAAAGAACATGTGACCAAGCCAGTAGTTGGCTACATCGCGGGTGTTACCGCGCCGAAAGGCAAGCGTATGGGCCATGCCGGCGCCATCATTGCCGGCGGCAAAGGCACTGCGGACGAAAAATTCGCCGCGCTGGAAGCGGCAGGAGTTAAAACCGTGCGCAGCCTGGCTGACATCGGCGAGGCAGTTAAAGCGGTTCTGAACCGCTAATTTAATCTGCGGTAGTCCGTATTCAAGCAGGGTCAGACCAAGTGTCTGGCCCTGTTTTTTTTTGCCTGCGCGAGAGGGAATAGGGCATTGCAGTGGCCGTGGTGAGTGTTAGCGGCATCAATTAAAGGGGGGGGATGGGCGGACGTATTTAAGCGCTGCTTTATCGATAATTATTCTTTTTATTGCCTACAATTATCAGAGTAAAAAAATAAGCTAAGCTTGTCCTATTAGCAGGTTAATAAGCGTTAACATCATTCACACTCGAGACTTCATTTAAATACAGATAACCACTAAATATCACATCTATTTAACACAAAAAGTACCTAGATAGACTACGAAACCATTATGTAACATAACCACAAGATAATTATGAGAAATTGTGAGCTGAATCTGGAAATAAAATTCAGATAGGCTTAAATTGTTCCAGATCAAATTAGGGCTGAGTACCTCTTTGGGCTAAAATTTGACCTGTAACCAAAAGTCTAACCCATATCACGTAAAAACCTATTTATTGTGTGGGATTGGGCGAGTATCATCCATGGTGAATATGGATGGTTGATCTTGTTGCATTTGTTACCCGTTGTCGGTTTTCAGTGGTGTGTTTAGTACACTGGCCAGTACGGCCCGCGTCGAATGCATGGTTGAAAGCGGAGAAGCTGGATCAAATTTTTGTTGTTTTTAAGGGCATTCACTGCGGGGCGTTACCGGTAGCTTCACCCGAAGTCATATCGATAACCGCATGTCGGAGTCTTCCTGCGAGGAGCAAGGAGTCAAGATGTTTGATATTGTCGAACTGTCGCGCTTACAGTTTGCTTTAACGGCGATGTACCACTTCTTATTTGTCCCATTAACGCTAGGCATGGCGTTTTTGCTGGCAATTATGGAAACGGTATATGTACTGTCAGGCAAACAAATCTATAAAGATATGACCAAATTCTGGGGCAAGTTATTTGCAATTAACTTTGCTCTGGGTGTGGCCACCGGTTTGACCATGGAGTTCCAGTTCGGGACCAACTGGTCATATTTCTCACACTACGTCGGTGATATTTTCGGGGCCCCTCTGGCCATCGAAGGTCTGATGGCGTTCTTCCTTGAATCGACGCTGGTCGGCCTGTTCTTCTTCGGCTGGGATCGTCTGGGCAAGGTGCAGCACATGGCCGTAACCTGGCTGGTGGCACTGGGCTCAAACTTCTCCGCGCTGTGGATCCTGGTGGCCAACGGCTGGATGCAGAACCCTATCGCCTCGGACTTTAACTTCGAAACCATGCGTATGGAGATGCTCAGCTTCTCCGAACTGGTGCTCAACCCGGTTGCGCAGGTTAAGTTCGTTCACACCGTAGCTGCCGGCTACACCTGTGGTGCGATGTTCGTACTGGGTATCAGCTCTTACTACCTGTTGAAAGGCCGTGATACTGCCTTTGCCAAACGTTCCTTCGCAATCGCTGCCAGCTTCGGTATGGCTGCCGTACTGTCCGTAATCGTACTGGGTGATGAATCCGGCTACGAAATGGGTGACGTGCAGAAAACCAAACTGGCCGCCATCGAAGCCGAGTGGGACACTCAACCGGCTCCGGCTTCCTTTACCCTGTTCGGTATTCCGAATCAGGATAAAATGGAAAACTCCTACGCGATCCAAATTCCTTATGCGCTCGGCCTGATTGCCACCCGCTCAACGGATACTCAGGTCACCGGCCTGAAAGATCTGATGGCGCAGCATGAAGTGCGTATCCGCAACGGGATGAAAGCCTACCAACTGCTGGAAGAGTTGCGCAGTGGCAATACCGATCCGGCGGTTCGCGCCGAGTTCAATAAAGCCAAGCAAGACTTGGGCTACGGTTTACTGCTGAAGCGCTATACCCAGAACGTCACCGACGCGACGGAAACGCAGATCCAGCAGGCGACCAAAGACTCTATCCCACGCGTAGCACCGCTGTACTTCGCCTTCCGTATCATGGTGGCCTGTGGCGTGCTGATGTTGCTGATTATCGGTCTGTCGTTCTGGAGCGTGCTTCGTGGCCGCATTGGCCAGAGAAAGTGGCTACACCGTGCGGCGCTGTATGGCCTGCCGCTGCCGTGGATTGCCATCGAAGCCGGCTGGTTTGTGGCTGAATACGGTCGTCAACCTTGGGCGATTGGTGAGGTGCTGCCGACTGCGGTTGCCAACTCTTCACTGACTGCGGGCGACATTCTGTTCTCGATGGGGCTGATTTGCGGCTTGTACACCCTGTTCCTGGTGGCTGAAATGTACCTGATGTTCAAATTTGCACGTCTGGGTCCAAGCAGCCTGAAAACTGGCCGCTACCACTTTGAACAACCGACTGCCGCCGTGCAGGAAGCGCGCTAAACAGGAGTCCACGTATGTTTGATTATGAAGTACTGCGATTTATCTGGTGGGTCCTGATTGGCGTACTGCTGATCGGTTTCGCCGTCACCGACGGTTTCGACATGGGGGTCGGCATCCTGGTGCGCATTATCGGTAAAACCGATACTGAGCGCCGGGTGATGATCAACTCCATCGCGCCGCACTGGGACGGTAACCAGGTGTGGCTGATCACGGCCGGTGGTGCGCTGTTCGCCGCCTGGCCAATGGTCTATGCGGCGGCGTTCTCCGGTTTCTACGTCGCCATGATCCTGGTGCTGTCCGCCTTGTTCTTCCGCCCGGTCGGTTTTGACTACCGCTCGAAGCTGGAAAGCAGCCGCTGGCGCAACATGTGGGACTGGGGCATCTTCATCGGCAGCTTCGTGCCGGCGGTGGTATTCGGCGTGGCGTTCGGCAACCTGCTGCAGGGCGTGCCGTTCCACATGGACGAATACATGCGTCTGTTCTACACCGGCAACTTCTTCCAACTGCTGAATCCGTTTGGCCTGTTGGCGGGTGTCGTCAGCCTGACCATGCTGGTGACCCAGGGGGCAACCTACCTGCAGATGCGTACTAGCGGTGAGATCCACCTGCGTGCACGTGCCGCGGCGCAGATCTCCACGTTGGTGATGGCGGTGTTCTTCCTGTTGGGCGGCATTTGGCTGGTGAAAGGCATCGATGGTTATGTGATTACCTCGGCGCTGGATACCATGGCGGAGTCTAACCCGATGCGTAAAGAAGTGGCTCATCAGGCCGGTGCCTGGTTGATCAACTTCAACAAGTATCCGCTGCTGTGGGCATTGCCTGCCCTGGGTGTGGTGCTGCCGCTGTTTACGGTGCTGTTCTCCCGCATGTCGAAAGACGCGCTGGCGTTCGTGACTTCGTCACTGACCATTGCCTGCGTGATCTTGACTGCCGGTGTGACCATGTTCCCGTTCGTGATGCCGTCAAGCACCGTGCCTAACATCAGCCTGACCATGTGGGATGCCACCTCCAGTCTGTTGACGTTGGAAGTGATGACCGTTGTCGCGGCGATCTTCGTGCCTATCGTTCTGGGGTACACCAGCTGGTCGTACTACAAAATGTTCGGCCGTCTCGACAAAAACTTCGTCGAGAACAACAAGCATTCGCTGTATTAAGGATAGGGAGCTAAACCATGTGGTATTTTGCCTGGATTCTCGGAACGCTTCTTGCCTGTGCCTTCGGTATCATCACGGCGCTGGCGCTTGAGCACCACGAAGATTCAAAAGCACAGCAAGACGGTAAGTGATGAGTTCGTCATTAACTGACAAGCTGTACGCCATGACTGACAAGGGCCCTGTCCGGGCCCTTTCACTGGTGCTGGCGTTGATTTTGGCGGGCTGTATTTTTTGGGATCCGACCCGCTTTGCGGCGAAGACCAGCTCGCTGGAGATTTGGGAAGGGCTGCTGCTGATTTGGGCAGTTTGCGCCGGGGTGGTTCACGGCGTTGGCTTCAAACCGCAACGGACGTTATGGCGCGCTTTTTTCGCGCCACTTCCGGCAATTGTGATCCTCGCCGCAGGATTACTTTACGTTTCTTTATAATCTCCGTTATAACCCCGAGTTATGGGCCCTTCCGGCCCATAATTATTTTCGTTCCCCTCTTGTAACCCATTCCCAACCCGATCTGTCTTGCGTATAGTAGCACCGTTAAATTGCATTGCTGGGAAGTAGAGTGAGTAATACGTTGTTTCGATGGCCGGTTCGCGTTTACTACGAGGATACCGATGCCAGTGGTGTGGTCTATCACGCCCGCTATGTCGCCTTTTTTGAAAGAGCGCGCACCGAGATGCTGCGTCATCACAACTTTCATCAACAGCAGCTGCTCAGTGAACATGTCGCTTTCGTGGTTCGGCGCATGACGGTGGATTACCTGGCTCCGGCTCGTCTCGACGAGCAGCTGGAAGTGCAGAGTGAAATCACCTCAATGCGCGGGGCCTCTCTCACGTTTGCCCAACGCATTGTCAATTCTGACGGGACTCTTTTGAGTCAGGCCGATGTGTTGATTGCATGCATTGATCCACACCAAATGAAGCCGATAGCGCTTCCTAAGTCTATTGTCGCGGAGTTTAAGCAGTGACTGACATGAACATCCTAGATTTATTCTTGAAGGCGAGCCTGCTGGTTAAGCTTATCATGTTGATTTTGATATGCTTCTCAGTGGCCTCTTGGGCGATCATCATCCAGCGCACCCGCATCCTGAATGCGGCCACGCGTGACGCCGAAGCCTTTGAAGACAAATTCTGGTCCGGTATCGAGCTTTCTCGCCTGTACCAGGAAAGCCAGGCGCGTCGCGATAGCCTGACCGGCTCAGAGCAAATTTTCCACTCTGGTTTCAAAGAGTTCGCTCGTTTACACCGCGCTAATAACCATGCGCCGGAATCGGTGATCGAAGGGGCGTCACGCGCCATGCGTATCTCGATGAACCGCGAGCTCGAAACGCTGGAAAACCACATTCCTTTCCTCGGCACCGTGGGTTCGATCAGTCCGTATATCGGTCTGTTCGGCACCGTGTGGGGGATTATGCACGCCTTTATCGCACTGGGCGCGGTGAAGCAGGCCACGCTGCAAATGGTAGCACCGGGTATCGCCGAAGCACTGATCGCAACCGCCATCGGTTTGTTCGCCGCTATTCCGGCCGTTATGGCCTATAACCGCCTCAACCAGCGCGTCAACAAGCTTGAGCAGAATTACGACAACTTTATGGAAGAGTTCACCGCTATTCTGCATCGTCAGGCCTTCTCCAGCGACAGCAAATAAGTAGGAGGTAGCATGGCGAGAGTTCGTGGACGTAATCGGCGCGAGCTGAAGTCCGAAATAAACATCGTTCCGTTGCTCGACGTGTTGCTGGTGCTGTTGCTGATCTTTATGGCAACGGCGCCGATTATCACGCAGAGCGTTGAGGTTGATCTGCCGGACGCCACCGATTCCAAGACGGTGTCCAGCGATGATAACCCGCCGGTGATCCTTGAGGTTTCAGGCGTGGGTCAATACACCCTGGTGGTGGATCACAACCGCATGGAGCTGCTGCCGCCGGAACAGGTTGCCGCTGAAGCCAAGTCGCGTTTAGCGGCCAACCCGAAAACGGTCTTTTTGATCGGTGGGGCGAAGGAAGTACCGTACGATGAGATTATCAAGGCATTGAATATTCTCCATCAGGCGGGCGTGGCTTCCGTGGGGCTAATGACCCAGCCAATCTGACCCTAAGGTCAGTGGCAACCCGGTTCCTGTGCCGTTGGCTCAGGAACCCCGTATAAGCAACACCAGTTTTTGGGAATCTATTTTGGTAAAGGCAACTGAGCAAAACGATAAGCTGAACCGCGCCGTTATTGTTTCGGTCGTTCTGCACTTTGTATTGATTGCCCTGCTGATTTGGGGATCGCTGCAAGAAAACGTCGACATGAACAGTGCTGGCGGCGGTGGCGATGGTTCTGTCGTCGGTGCAGTGATGGTCGATCCCGGGGCAGTGGTGGAGCAGTACAACCGCCAGCAACAGCAGAGTAACGACGCGCAGCGTGCTGAAAAGCAGCGCCAGAAAAAAGCGGAACAACAAGCCGAAGAACTTCAGCAGAAGCAAGCGGCGGAGCAACAGCGCCTGAAAGAGCTGGAGAAAGAGCGTTTGTCTGCGCAGGAAAAAGCGGCGCAGGACGCGAAAGAACAGGCTGAACAGCAGAAGCAGGCCGCAGAGCAGCAAAAACAGGCGGCGCAGCAACAAAAGCAGGCTGCTGAACAGCAAAAAGCGGCCGAGAACGCCGCGGCGAAAGCCAAAGAACAACAGAAAGTAGCGGAAGCGGCCGCCGCCAAGGCCAAGGCCGAGGCAGATAAAGTCGCTAAAGCACAGGCCGACGCGCAGAAGAAAGCGGAGTCTGAAGCCAAGAAAGAAGCCGCTGCCGCCGCTGCCGCCAAAAAACAGGCGGAAGAAGCGAAGAAGGCCGCTGCTGCCGAAGCTGCAGAGAAAAAGGCCGCTGCCGAAGCCGAGAAGAAAGCTGCAGCAGAAGCCGAGAAAAAAGCCGCAGCTGATGCTGAGAAGAAAGCGGCTGCAGAAGCTGAGAAAAAAGCCGCCGCTGCCGAAAAAGCCGCCGCTGAGAAAGCTGCTGCCAAGAAAGCCGCAGACGCCAAGAAGAAAGCGGCTGCCGCAGCGGCAGCTCAGTCTTCGGACGTCAATGATCTGTTTGGCGACCTGGCGGACGGTAAAAACGCGCCGAAAGGCGGCGGGGCTAAAGCTAAGGGTGACGGTAAACCGGCCGGTCAGGGCAATGCCAAGGCTGCAGGGGCGAGTGGTGCCGATATTGATGGCTATGCTGGGCAGATTCGCACAGCAATTCAGAATAAGTTTTATGATGCCAGTTCGTTTGTCGGTAAGACCTGTGACCTACGCATCAAGCTGGGGCCTGATGGCTTTTTGATTGACGTGAAATCGGTAGGTGGCGATCCTGCACTGTGCCAGGCGGCTGTAGCTGCTGCGAATCAGGCGAAGATCCCGAAACCACCGAGCGATGCCGTTTATCAGCACTTTAAGAATTCGACCCTTGTATTTAAGCCACAATAACGGTTGATTAGCTAAGTCATATCGCAGGGATGTACTAAGGTAACCAACAGGGATTATGTAGTTTTGTTTGCGTTGGTTTGTTAAAATTCTGCTAATTTATCGCAGGCATCCCGCCTGGATAAGGGAGATGAGATGAAGCAGGCATTTCGAGTAGCGTTAGGTTTTTTAATACTGTGGGCCTCCGTTCTTCACGCGGAAGTTCGCATTGAAATCACCCAAGGGGTCGACTCCGCTCGCCCGATTGGTGTGGTGCCGTTTAAATGGGCTGGCCCAGGCACGCCTCCGGAAGATATTGGCAAGATTGTCGGCGCAGACCTGCGCAACAGCGGCAAATTCAACCCAATTGACGTAGCGCGCATGCCGCAGCAACCGACCACCGCGTCTGAAGTGACGCCGGCGGCCTGGACTGCATTGGGCATTGACGCAGTCGTGGTCGGTCAGGTTCAACCTGGTGCGGACGGCGGCTACCTGATCTCTTATCAACTGGTGGACACTTCAGGTTCTCCAGGCACCGTATTGGCGCAGAACCAGTATAAAGTGACCAAACAGTGGTTGCGTTATTCTGCTCACACCGCCAGTGACGAAGTGTTTGAAAAGCTGACCGGTATCAAGGGCGCATTCCGTACCCGTATCGCTTACGTTGTGCAGACCAACGGCGGGAAATTCCCATACGAGCTGCGCGTAGCGGATTACGACGGCTACAACCAGTTTGTGGTACACCGTTCACCGGAACCACTGATGTCCCCGGCCTGGTCGCCGGACGGCAGCAAACTGGCGTACGTGACCTTTGAAAGCGGCCGCTCTGCGCTGGTGGTTCAGACCCTGGCTAACGGTGCTATCCGTCAGATCGCCTCGTTCCCGCGCCACAACGGTGCACCGGCGTTCTCACCGGACGGCAGTCGTCTGGCCTTCGCGCTGTCTAAAAGCGGCAGCCTGAACCTGTACGTGATGAATCTGGGCTCTGGCCAGATCACTCAAATCACCGACGGGCGCAGCAACAATACCGAACCGACCTGGTTCCCGGATGGCCAGTCTCTGGCGTATACCTCCGATCAGGGTGGCCGGCCACAGATTTATAAAGTCAGTGCCAGTGGCGGTGCGTCACAGCGTCTGACATGGGAAGGCTCTCAGAATCAGGATTCTGAAGTCAGCTCTGATGGTAAATTCCTGGTGATGGTGAGCTCAAACAATGGTGCTCAGCATATCGCCAAACAAGATCTCGGATCGGGTGCAGTTCAAGTTTTGACCGGCACCTTCCTGGACGAAACGCCTAGTATTGCGCCAAACGGCACCATGGTGATCTATAGCTCCACGCAAGGTATGGGCTCCGTGTTGCAACTGGTATCGACTGATGGGCGTTTTAAAGCGCGTCTTCCGGCAACTGATGGACAGGTCAAATTCCCTGCCTGGTCGCCGTATCTGTGATGCATGTGTAAATATGTATGGCAAACTATAAAAGGATTAAAGAAATGCAACTGAACAAAGTGCTGAAAGGGCTTCTGCTGGCACTGCCAGTCCTGGCTGTAGCAGCTTGTAGTTCTAACAAAAGCGCAAACAACGACCAATCTGGTCTGGGCGCTGGCGCTGGCACTGGTACAGAAAACGGCAGCAGCAACCTGTCTTCTGAAGAACAAGCTCGTCTGCAGATGCAAGAACTGCAGAAGAACAACATTGTTTACTTCGGTCTGGACAAGTATGACGTGAGCTCTGAGTTCGCTCAGATGCTGGACGCGCACGCTGCATTCCTGCGTAACAACCCGTCTTACAAAGTGACCGTAGAAGGCCACGCGGATGAGCGCGGTACGCCGGAATACAACATTGCCCTGGGTGAGCGTCGTGCTAACTCCGTGAAAATGTACCTGCAAGGTAAAGGCGTTTCAGCTGACCAAATCTCTATCGTTTCTTACGGTAAAGAAAAACCAGCAGTACTGGGCCACGACGAAGCGGCTTATGCTAAAAACCGTCGTGCAGTTCTGGTTTACTAAGAGAATCGCATGAACAGTAACTTCAGACGTCACTTGTTGAGTCTGTCGTTACTGGTTGGCGTAGCGGTCCCATGGGCCGCTACTGCCCAAGCGCCAATCAGTAATGTCGGCTCCGGCTCGGTCGAAGACCGTGTCACCTCGCTTGAGCGCATCAGCAATGCTCAAGGCCAGCTTTTAAACCAACTCCAGCAACAACTCTCTGACAATCAGCGCGATATTGACTCGCTCCGCGGGCAAATCCAGGAAAGCCAATATCAACTGAATCAGGTCGTTGAACGCCAAAAGCAAATCTATCAGCAGATGGATAGCATCAGCCAGGGCGGCGCTCAGAGCTCTGCTGCCGCAGCGGGTGCCGCGGGTGGAGCAGCAGCGGCTGCGTCCTCCGACGGTGCTGACAGTGCGTCTGCGGGCGCTACAGCAGCAGCGCCGGCCAGCAAGGGTGATGAAAACAGCGACTACAATGCCGCTGTTTCATTGGCGCTGGAAAAAAAACAGTATGACCAGGCAATTTCTGCTTTTCAGACCTTCGTAAAACAGTACCCAAAGTCTACTTACCAGCCTAATGCCAACTATTGGCTGGGCCAGTTGTATTACAACAAGGGTAAGAAAGACGATGCGGCTTACTATTATGCGGTCGTGGTGAAGAATTACTCAAAGTCACCTAAGGCGCCGGACGCCATGTACAAGGTAGGTATCATCATGCAGGAGAAAGGGCAGGCCGATAAAGCCAAAGCCGTGTTCCAGCAGGTGATTAAACAATACCCAACCAGTGCGGCGGCCAAACAGGCGAAAAGTCGCGTAGCCGGTTAGTCAGAAAAAATAATGAGCCCAGAAGTTAGTCGATTTGACCGCTTTCTGGGCTCATTCGCGTGAAGAACAAGCAGTTGAACCCCTTGTTCAAAAATTTAGGTTGCGCTGCCAAGATAAATTAGTAATATATGCCGCCGTTGCCAAGACATCTTGCAAGATGTTAAAGCAGCAAGGAAATTGGGTCGTTAGCTCAGTTGGTAGAGCAGTTGACTTTTAATCAATTGGTCGCAGGTTCGAATCCTGCACGACCCACCAATTTCTGAAGTAGTAGCAGTAACCACGTCAGTGGGTGATTAGCTCAGTTGGTAGAGCATCTCCTTTACACGGAGGGGGTCGGCGGTTCGAGCCCGTCATCACCCACCACTGCTGTGGGTCGTTAGCTCAGTTGGTAGAGCAGTTGACTTTTAATCAATTGGTCGCAGGTTCGAATCCTGCACGACCCACCATTTCAGAATTGTTTTTCCTCAATCCAGGCTTCGGTTTGTATTGGCTGTTCAGCAGTAAACCACGTCAGTGGGTCGTTAGCTCAGTTGGTAGAGCAGTTGACTTTTAATCAATTGGTCGCAGGTTCGAATCCTGCACGACCCACCATTCTTGCAGCGAGTTCCTCTCCTGCTAACGCGGTTCAGCAGTAAACCACACCAGTGGGTCGTTAGCTCAGTTGGTAGAGCAGTTGACTTTTAATCAATTGGTCGCAGGTTCGAATCCTGCACGACCCACCATTCTTAAAGAAATACCCCCCTTATTAAAAACTCTGAATTGGCATATAGCACGAATCGTGCAGGTGAGAAGCTGCGCTCAGATTCGACAAAATTGCCTGTCAATTTTGAACAGCGCTTGCGCTGGCCCGCAGGGTGAGGCCAAAGGCCGAATAATCCTGCACGACCCACCATCTCTCATAGTCCCTCAGTACTTCCCCAGAATTAAAATTCATATAGCACGAATCGTGCAGGTGAGAAGCTGCGCTCAGGTTCGACAAGATCTCCGGTACGTTCCACCCTCCGCCATTTTTGTTGGCATGCGCACTCCATTCTCTCTATCACGAAAGCACTTTCCCCCTGCAGATCTCGCTCTTTGATCAAAAATTCAATCCATTAAACTTCATCGGCGTGATATTGAAAATATCAGCGGACTTTTCGCTCAATTTTAGGTATTTTGTTTAGTATATAAAACGAAGGGGGTTGCGATGGGTAATACCCGGGCAGCAGACACCCAGCCTAGCACAGAGATTGCAGCGATGAGTGAAATGTTTGATGTTAATGCGGCGGTGTACCCGTTCCCGCCCAAACCCGTGCCGTTAGACGTCGCGCAGAAGGCGTTTTATCGTGAGAAGATTAAAACCCTGCTCAAGCAGCGCAATGCGGTGATGGTGGCCCATTACTATACCGATCCTGAGATCCAGGCGCTGGCGGAGGAAACCGGCGGTTGTGTGGCGGACTCGCTGGAAATGGCGCGCTTTGGCAGTAATCACCCGGCTTCGACCTTATTGGTCGCCGGCGTGCGCTTTATGGGCGAAACCGCCAAAATCCTCAGCCCGGAAAAACAGGTGCTGATGCCGACGCTGCACGCAGAGTGCTCGCTGGATCTTGGCTGTCCGGAAGAAGAATTCCATGCATTTTGCGACAGCCACCCCGATCGCACCGTGGTGGTCTACGCTAATACCTCGGCGGCGGTAAAAGCTCGCGCGGACTGGGTAGTTACCTCCAGTATCGCCGTTGAACTGATTGAGCACCTCGACAGCCTGGGCGAGAAAATCATCTGGGCCCCGGACCGTCACCTGGGCAACTACGTGCAAAAGCAGACGGGCGCCGACGTATTGTGTTGGCAGGGGGCCTGTATCGTCCATGACGAGTTTAAAACCCAGGCACTGATGCGCATGAAGGCCTTATACCCTGACGCGGCGATACTGGTGCACCCTGAGTCGCCACAGGCGGTGGTTGATCTGGCCGATGCGGTAGGCTCAACCAGCCAATTGATACAGGCGGCGAAAACTTTGCCTAATCCGCAACTGATTGTCGCCACCGATCGCGGTATTTTTTATAAGATGCAACAGGCCTGCCCGGACAAGGAGCTTTTTGAAGCACCGACCGCCGGTGAAGGCGCCACCTGCCGCAGCTGTGCGCACTGCCCATGGATGGCGATGAACGGCCTGAAGGCGATTGCCGACGGGCTGGAACAGGGCGGTGCACTGCATGAGATCCACGTGGATGCGGCGTTACGTCAAAAGGCGTTAATCCCGCTGAACCGGATGTTGGATTTTGCTGCCCAATTAAAAATGCAGGTAAAAGGGAACGCTTAACCGTTTAATAAGGATAATAAAATGAGCTTTTTCAGTACCAGCAATATCTTGGTGCATATCCCGCTGGGCGCGGGGGGTTATGATCTGTCATGGATTGAGGCGATCGGCACCCTGTTCGGTTTGTTGTGTATCTGGTATGCCAGCAAAGAGAAAATCATCAATTACCTGTTCGGCCTGATTAACGTCACGCTGTTCGCGGTGATTTTCTTCCAAATCCAGCTTTACGCCAGTCTGCTGCTGCAGCTGTTCTTCTTTGTTGCCAATATCTACGGCTGGTACGCCTGGAGTCGCCAGACGCAGGATAATCAGGTCGAGCTGAAGATTCGTTGGTTACCGCTGCCGAAGGCATTGGGCTGGGCGGCGGTATGTGTGATCGGCATTGCACTGATGACCTTCAATATCGACCGCGTTTTCGCCTGGTTGACGCAGGTTGCAGTGACGGTAATGCAGGGCTTGGGCCTCAGCGTGCAAATGCCTGAGCTGCAACCGGACGCCTTCCCGTTCTGGGATTCGGCGATGATGGTGCTGTCGATCGTCGCGATGATTCTGATGACGCGCAAGTACGTGGAAAACTGGTTGCTGTGGGTGGTGATTGATGTGATTAGCGTAGCGATTTTTGCCTATCAGGGCGTTTACGCCATGGCGCTGGAATACGTGATCCTGACGCTGATTGCGCTGAACGGTTCCTGGCTGTGGGTCAAAAGCGCTGGCAACAACCAATCGCGGCCTTTGTCTTCCGCACCTTAAAATATCGCTGGGGCGCCGTATAAGGCGCCCCGTTTGTTTTAGTGATGATGCCCCAGATGGGAATGCGAGCCGGAATGTGAGTGGTCACTCGGCTCGGGAGCTCGATTAATTCCGCAGTCGGGCGTATCACAATGCTGGTATTCCATTTGAATGGTCACGTGGCCAATCCGGTAGTGTTCCAACAGATAGCCCTGAATGCGGCGCAGCAAGCCATCATGGTCATTCGGCGGTATCACCTGCGCATGCAGCGTCATCAGCTTCTGTTCACCAATCTGCCAGACGTGGACGTGGTGGATATTGCGTACTTCCGGAATATTCAGGCACAGGTCTTTTTGCAGTTTGGCGATATCCACTTCCTGTGGCGTACCTTCCAGCAGCTCGTGGAAGCTCTCCTTCAGAAGCCGCCAGGCACTGCGTATCACCAGGCAGGATACCAGTACCGACAATATCGGGTCGATCGGCGTCCAGCCGGTGGTCAGGATCACAATCGCCGCGGCAATGGCACCCACCGACCCCAGTAAATCTCCCAATACGTGCAATGCCGCGGCCCGCACGTTGATGTTCTTCTCTTCGCTGCCGCGGTGCAACAGCCAGAAGGCGAACAGGTTAGCCAGCAACCCCGCTATGGCGATAATCAGCATTGGGGTACCCATCACCGGCTGTGGTTCGAAGAAACGCCGTATCGCCTCCCACAGTATGAATACCACGATCACCAACAGCGCGGCGGCGTTGAGGAAAGCCGCCAGCGTCGTCAAGCGCAGATAACCGAAGGTATGGCGTGCATTGGGCTTACGCTGCGAGAAGTGCACCGCCATCAATGCCACCAGCAGCGCCGCCGCATCGGTGAGCATATGGCCGGCATCGGCCAGCAGCGCCAGGGACCCTGAAATTAACCCACCGATCACTTCGGCGATCATGAATACCGCAGTGACTAAAAAAGCGGTCAGTAGGCGTTTACTATTACTGTCTTTCGGTAGGTGTACGTGCGGGCTATCCGACATTATTCATCCTTATGATGCATAGCAATATACGACTCGTTAGCGCTGACCAGATCATCCAGTTCTATCAGTATCTGTTCCACTAACGTACTTAGTTCAGTATAGGCGTCCTGAAGCAATGTTCCTTCACGACCGCTTTCCACCAATTGTTGGCACAGGCTGGCCGCTGCCGGCAGTTGCAACATCAACAGGCTACCCTTAATGCGATGCGCGGCTTGCCCAAGCTGTAGCCAGTCCTCGCTTTGTGCTGCTAGCGCGAGCCGCTGTCGGTCTTGCTGCAGGGTTGTCAGCAGCGTTGTCGCCAAACGTTGGATCATCGGTCGGTCATTACCGGCCATATCGGCCAGGGACTGCTGAAGGTCAGTAAGGACTAACTGCTGCTCCAGCGCCTGGGGTTGCTGTGGCAACGCTTGAGCGAGTGCGTCCAGCGAGATGGGCTTGGTTAAAAAGCGATCTATAGCCACCAGCTCCGGCGGGATACGGGTAAATTCCTGCACGTCCGCCGAGCAGAGGATAATTTGGCAAGCCGGGAGATGATGGCGTTGCTCGTCGCGGCGTATCAGCCTTGCTAGCGTCAGGCCATCCGGGCGCGGCATATTGTAATCAATGAACAGCAGATCAAATGGCTGGCGACGATGGGCTTTCAGCAGCGGATAACCCTGCTCGAACAGCGTCGGCTGCAGACCGAAGTGGCGCAACTGTCGTTCCATCAGCAGGAGATTGGTGGGGTGATCGTCAATCAGCGCCACGCGCAAACTCGGCGGCGGCAGGTTGAGCGGCTTATCGGTTTGCTGTGTCGCCGAGTCAAGAGCAACCTCGGTGACCGGTACCGACAGGGAAACCTCAGTGCCGACGCCGAGACGCGAGTGCAACTCAATCCGTCCGCCCATTTGTTCGATAATTTCCTTGCAAATAGACAGCCCTAATCCGGTTCCCTGCACGGATACACGCTGTGCACCACGCGCGCGGTAAAACGGCTGGAACAGTTTGCCAATCTCATCGGCGGCGATGCCACACCCGCTGTCGGTCACCGTCAGCGACAGTTCTCCCTGCTGTGCAGACTGCTCACGCCAGCCGATGCTGACCTGAATACTACCGCGCGGGGTGAACTTAATCGCATTATTTATCAGATTGTTAGCGACCTGAAGTAAACGCTCACCATCAATAAGAACGGCTGCGGGCAGGTTGTCGGCCGCACTCACGTTTAGCGTCACCGGGCGTTCGCCAATCAGCGGTCGGTACAGGGCGCTAATGTGGGCCACCCAAGGGTGCAGGGCTACGGCCTTGGGCGCTAAGGTTAACGAGCCGGTGGCCAGCCGGGCATGATCTTGCAAGTCATTGAGCAGGTTGAGCAACGATGATGCCGAGCTGTAGATCACCGGCAGCCCCTCGGGCGTTGGCTGACGTTTCAGCTCTAGCTCCAACAAACCAAGAATGGCGTGCATCGGAGTGCGCAATTCATGGCTGACGGTAGCCAGGAATTTACTCTTCATTCGGTTTTCGGCTTCCGCATGCCGACGAGCCTGTTCAAGCACTTCCCGTTCGCGCTTATCCCGTCTCTGCAGGATAAACCGGCGCAGGGTCAGCCCAAGCAGCAACAGGATTGCCGCAGCCAGCAGCGCCAGCAGCCAGGTGGTTTGTGGCTGCATACGGTTTTCATTCACGGCGTCAATCAGGTTACTACGATCGACAATCCACTCATCGCGCAGTGATTGCAGCGTTTCCGACGGGATCTGCATCAGGTTTTTATCGAGGATAGCCAACAGTAATGGCTGATCCTGCCGCACGCCGAACGCTACCGGGTAGGCAATATTATTGGCGGCGAACGCCAACTTTATCGCCCCGGAGTAACGAGACAAAGCGACAAAGTTTGCCGAAATCACGTTATCCACCAGCGCATCCAACTGGCCGTTAGCCAGAGCGTCATACATGGCCTTACTGTCGGCAAAACGGATCTGTTCTTCGTTGGCAGGCACCAGGCCTTGTGCCAGATCACCTTGCAGTACGCCAATGCGTTTACCGGCCAGATCGCTCCAGGTGGAAATCCCGTTGTCGTGTTGGCCAACATACACCCCCCACAGCGAACGGTGGATGGGCATACTTGCGCTGTAGCGCGCTTTAACCCCACGCGCCAATGGTAACGCGGTGCGAAAGCTGGCCTGGCCGGATTGCACCAGTTGATCGGCCTGTTCGGCATTGCGCGCCCACAGCGGAACAAAGCGCAACCCGGTGTTTTGCGCAATGATATTCAAAATGTCGATGGCATAACCGCGCGCTTGCCCACCGGAACCGCGGTAAGCGAAGGGGAAGTTATTCTCGATGGCGGCGTAATAGACGGTGGGGTGAGTCTTCACCCAGCTTTTCTCCATCTGCGTCAGATCGGCGTTGCCGGTATCGAGATAGCTGGGGATCTTTTTACTCCAGCGGCTTTGGATCGCATTCATCAACTCCATCGGGGTGTCGGCGATGGCCACGTTGAGGGTCTCGATCAGCGCCGGGTTGGCGGCGGCAAATACGAACGACAGGTTGCCGAGGTTGAGGGTACTTTCGATCTGATAAAGCTGGCCGAGCTGCAGCTGGTCGATAATAAAGCTGGCGCTGGCTTCATCGGCAATAAAGTAGTCGCTGCTGCCATTGAGCAGGGCATACACCGCCTGAAGGTTGTTGTCATAGCGTTGTACGTGGGACGACACCGTCTTTAGCGCATTGCCGGCCTGCATATCGGTCAGGGTGCTGATCGCCACCCGGGCATTGGCGGAATTGAGCATCACTTTGCGATCGTTGCTGCGATCCCGCAGTACGCGCAGGTTACTGACGTAATAAGGCTGAGAAATTTTCAGGCCGTGTAGCGCTTCGTTTTGTGGAATGCCGTACACCAGATCGACAGTCCCGTCATGCAGCGCTTGCTCAAGTTTCGCCAGATCGGAGAAGCCGTAGATCTGAAAGTGGATGCCGGTGACCTGCTGAACATAGCCCAGGTAGTCGGCATTCAGACCGTACAGGTCGTCATCCACAATAATGTTATAAGGGCTGGTATTTTCACTGATGATACCGATGCGCAACGTCGCGTCGCGCCAGGGGTTTTTCTCGCTGGCAATCAGCAGGTCGGGCGGGATATTCAGGTTGCTGACCAATTGATAACGTACCGGCTGCGCCGCGTGCGCCAGGCTGCCGACGCACAGCAACATCGTTACCAGCAGCAAAAGCGCACGCATCATGGCGCCAGCTCTTTAAATACCGCCACCAGCTCCAACAGATTACTGGCGCCGGTCTTACGCAGAATATTCTTCTTGTGGGTACTGACGGTTTTGTTGCTGATGTTCAGCATCTCGGCGATTTGCAGATTGGACAAGCCTTTGCTGAGCAGCCCGAGCACCTGCAGTTCTTTTGGCGTCAGCAGCGTGCCTTCTGCCGGTAGCGCCTCCTCGGTCATGGCGGTGGCGGGAAAGCTCAAGCTTCCATCCAGTACGGTTTCAATCGCCAGCACCAGTTCTTCAAGGCGGCTGCCCTTGTGCACAAATCCGTTGGCGCCGGCCGAATAGGCCATACGGGCGTAGATATCTTCTTCCTGTGCGGTATAGATCAGGATCGGTTGCTGCGGATAGTGGCGGCGGATTTTTTTCAATAATTGCAAACCGTCCACCTGTGGCAGACCGATATCGAGGATCACCAGCGCAAAGTCGGCCGTGGCCAATTGGGCCATTGCCTGAACGTCGTCTTGCACCGCCTGCAGGTGATAGTGGCGGGATGACTTGATTAGCGCCGCTTCCAGTGCGACATGAACCACCGGGTGGTCATCAACTAATAACAAAGAGGGCATGGCTTGGCTCGAGTAACAGTATCCTGGCCGTTAGCATAACGAAAAAGGAGCCACTGCGCTCCCCTGATGAAACAGCACAATCCACTGTTAATTTAGAGGTTCATTCGGCAGGTGGCAAAGGTGATTTACAGCGTTATCCGCACAGGCTAAATTGGTTGGATCTATGCTCTGCGAAATACCGCCTCTCGATACCGAATGGAAAAGTTATGAATTACCAAAACGACGATTTACGCATTAAAGAAATTAAGGAACTCCTGCCACCGGTGGCCCTGTTAGAGAAGTTTCCGGCTACTGAACGTGCAGCAGAGACGGTGTCAAAGGCACGCAGTGCCATTCATCAGATCCTTCGCGGCAGTGACGATCGCCTGCTGGTGGTGATTGGCCCTTGTTCAATCCACGATACCAAAGCGGCGAAAGAGTATGCCAGTCGCCTGCTGTCGCTGCGTCAGGAACTGAGCGGCGAGCTGGAAGTGGTGATGCGGGTTTATTTTGAAAAGCCGCGTACCACCGTGGGCTGGAAAGGGTTGATCAACGATCCGCAAATGGATAACAGCTTCCAGATCAACGACGGTCTGCGTCTGGCCCGTAAGCTGCTGCTGGATATCAACGATACCGGTTTGCCGGCGGCGGGCGAATTCCTCGACATGATCACCCCGCAGTATCTGGCAGATCTGATGAGCTGGGGCGCGATCGGCGCTCGTACCACTGAATCTCAGGTGCATCGCGAGCTCTCTTCCGGCCTGTCTTGCCCGGTTGGCTTCAAGAACGGTACCGACGGCACCATCAAGGTTGCTATTGACGCCATCAATGCTGCCAGCGCACCGCACTGTTTCCTGTCGGTGACCAAATGGGGCCATTCAGCCATTGTGAACACCAGCGGTAACGGTGATTGCCACATTATTCTGCGCGGCGGCAAAGAGCCGAACTACAGTGCAGCGCATGTGAAAGAAGTCAAAGAAGGCCTGGTCAAAGCAGGTCTGCCAGCGCGGGTGATGATCGATTTCAGCCATGCCAACAGCAGCAAGCAATTCAAAAAGCAGCTGGAAGTGAATGCTGACGTTTGCAAGCAGATTGCCGGCGGCGAAAAGGCGATTATGGGCGTGATGATTGAAAGCCATCTGGTGGAAGGCAACCAAAACCTGGAAAGCGGTGATCCGCTGGTTTATGGCAAGAGCGTCACCGACGCCTGCATCGGTTGGGAAGACACCGAAACCGTGCTGCGCGAGTTGGCAACAGCGGTGAAAGCGCGCCGCGGTTGATAAACCGATATTTATAGGGCCGCCTAAAAAGGTGGCCCTTTTTTTATCTATTTAACTAAAAATATATAAATATTTTGTATTTTAAAATTTAAATAATTTTAAAAAATGATATTTATGTTTTTTATTTATTACTTATGACGCTTTTAAGAATAAAATGTTTGCTGTCATCTGAAAACTATGATTAAATAGCACGCTTTCTATATTCCGTTAAGCTGTTCCCTTTATTTGTGAGGGGACATGGAACGTTATTTATTACCTTCAGGATGAAAGGGTTATGGCTGAAAACAAGTCGCAGCTGCAAGGGCTGCATCGTATGAAATTCACTGGTAAAAGTAGCGAATACTTTTTTATTTGGTTAACTAATATTTTCTTAATAACGATAACATTGGGCGTGTATTCTGCTTGGGCAACGGTGCGCGAACATCGCTATTTTTATAATCATATGGAGCTGGATGGCGAAAAATTTGATTATCACGCACAGCCATTGCAAATTCTCATCGGCAGATTATTGGTGGTTGCCGGTATCGTCATTTTATTCTTTCTTTTAAAAATGGCACCAAAGCAGGGATTAGCAGTATTGCTGTTATTGATGGCGTTGATTCCTTGGGGAATTATTCATAATTGGCGTTACAATGCCGTCATGTCAAGCTATCGCGGCGTCCGATTTAATTACACTTGTCGTGTTTTGCGTACATATTGGGTTTTAATGCTGTGCCCAGCCCTACTGGGTGCTGGCGTTTATACCGCACTGGCGGTGTTAGCCGGTATCAGTAGTATCTTTGGATATGCCATTATGCTACTGACAGTTGTTATTTTGATAGTGCCAGCGTTGGCGCTGATCAACGGTATACTTTGTGCGATGCAATATGATCTGTACGTAAAAAACATGTACTTTGGTCATAGCCCGTTCGTCGTTAAATTGAAGAAGTTATCCTTTATAAAAATTTATCTTGTTAGTTGGTCAATTATCATATTATTTTTGATTAGTTCGCTCGTGCTTGGCAGAACATTTTATATTTCCCTGTATCAGACGGTGGTATTGGGGAGGGTATTTGATGTGTTGTCCTTGCTGCAGGATAATGGCGGTATTCTACTTTTGAATATGTTTGTATTACTGTTCGGCATCCTGATTGCCAATAGTTACTATACCGTGGCTCAGCGAAATTATCTTTATAATCAAATGACGTTGAATACGAATATCAGGTTTCACTCTTCTGTGAAAATGTTCCCATATATGTGGTTGATACTGAGTAATAGCCTTATGACTGTACTCACCTTAGGCTTTGCTTTCCCTGTGGCGAAAGTCAGATTTGCCCGATATATGGCGAACTGTACAGCAGTCGAAGGGGATCTCTCAACGCTGGATACGGCAACTCACCAGATGACAGAGAACAGTGCAGAGGTTGAAGCTGTCGCAATGGTATAACAGATAAATCGTTACGCTAAACGATAAAAGCCCCTGGCCAAAACCGGGGGCTTTTTAGATCACGCGACGAAAATTACTTCGCTTTACCCTGGTTTGCCACGGCGGCCGCTTTAGCAGCGATCTCGTCGGCATTGCCCAGGTAGTAACGTTTGATTGGCTTGAAGTTCTCGTCAAATTCATACACCAACGGCACGCCGGTTGGGATGTTCAGCTCGAGGATCTCGTCTTCGCTCAGGTTATCCAGGTATTTCACCAGCGCACGCAGGGAGTTGCCGTGTGCAGCAACGATAACGCGCTCGCCGCTTTTGATGCGTGGCAGAATTTCTTCGTCCCAGTAAGGGATCACGCGATCGATGGTCAGCGCCAGACTCTCGGTCAGCGGCAGCTCTTTCTCGGTCAGCGCGGAATAACGCGGATCGTGGCCCGGGTAACGTTCGTCATCTTTGGTCAGCTCTGGTGGAGTAACGGCGAAGCCGCGACGCCATTGCTTAACCTGCTCGTCACCGTATTTTTCTGCGGTTTCAGCCTTGTTCAGACCCTGCAGCGCGCCGTAGTGGCGTTCGTTCAGTTTCCAGGATTTCTCAGTCGGCAGCCAGGCCTGATCCAGTTCGTCCAGAATGTTCCACAGGGTGTGGATAGCGCGCTTCAGTACGGAGGTGTAAGCAAAGTCAAAAGAGAAACCTTCGTCTTTCAACAGTTTGCCTGCTGCTTTCGCTTCGGTGCGGCCTTTGTCGGACAAATCAACATCATACCAACCGGTGAAGCGGTTTTCGTTGTTCCACTGGCTTTCGCCGTGACGCACCAGAACCAGCTTAGTTACAGCCATAGCTTAACTCCTTAATAATCTGACATTTCAATGATAACGAAAATCATTATATTGCCGCGGCCGGGGGCTCGGCAATCGATAGTGTTTAACCATAGCCAATTTCTTGCCGCAAAGTAAGTGCTGTTCTGAGGAAAAGCTGAATCGATCAGGCTGGTGCAGACAGGGAGTGCGGCACGGCGAAAGGGGATTCAGCCGTGCCGTGGGGAAGGGCAATCAGGCTGCTTTTTTCAGGCAATTGCTCATAAAGGTTTTGCGCTCGTCACCCTTCAGGCTTTTGGTCTTGGCGTCGGCGTTACAGGTTTTCATTTTCTGCTGCTGCGGAGTCAGCGTTTTGGTCGCAGCGGTGCCTTCGGATTTCAGGCAGGTGCTCATGAAGGTAGAGCGATCCGCGCCTTTCAGCGTTTTGCTGGTGGCCTGTTGATTACAATCGGTCATGCGTTTCTGCTGCGCGGCCTGTGCCGGTGATGGCGTTTTTGCTGCGGTCTCGGCAGCCATCAGATTGGTGCTCAGCAGTAAACCCGCCAGTAATGGAAGTGCAGTAATCAGACGCATAGGTGTTCCTTCAGCTATTGGCCGGCCGGGGTGGCCGAAAATTGTGACGTTGCACAAGATGTTGTGCTTATCACCGTAGCCTGATTCTAGTGCGCGCTTTGGAATAAGGAAAGGCAGCCCTCGGCGCGGCAGCGGGGTAAAAAGGTAAGCATTTATAACAAACGGCCCCTCGCCGCGTGGCAAGGGGCGTAGCGGGTCAGATAGGATAAAACTGATAGTGGGTGGCGCTCAGGTATTGTTGTCCCGGCTGCAGCCAACAGTCGGGCTGCGGCCATTCCGGGTGGTTCGGGCTGTCCGGCAAAAACTCGCTTTCCAGCGCCACGCCGGCGTAATTGGCATAGCTGCCGCCTTCGCGTGCCGGGGTTCCGCCCAGATAGTTGCCGCTATAGAGCTGCAACGCCGGCGCACTGGTGAAGACGCTCATTTGTACCTGGCCATCAGCCGACCAAAGATGGGCCGCCGGGCAGTCCAATGCGCCACAGGTACGATGCAGCAAAAAGGCATGATCGTAGCCTTTTACCCGCTGTTGACAGCGATCGCTCAAAAAATCCTGTAGCAGCGTTTTTGGCTGGCGGAAGTCCATGCCGCTGTCTGCCACCGGGGTAAGATCGGCACAGGGGATGCCTTCGCTGTCGACCGGCAGATAGCGGTCGGCAAACAGCTGTAGCCGCTGATGGCGGGCGTCGGTTCCGGCACCGTCGAGGTTGAAGTAGGCGTGGTTGGTTAAATTGACCGGGCAGGCGCTGTCGGTCCGCGCCTGATAGCTGATTTCCAGTCTATTGTCGGCAGTGAGTCGATAGTTGACCTGAATGTCAAGATTGCCGGGAAAACCCTGGTCACCGTCTGGCGAATGCAATGCGTAGCTCACCTGCTGCTGATCCTGCTGGATTATGCGCCAGCGGCGGGCATTAAAGCCTTCCGGCCCACCGTGCAGCTGGTGTTCTCCCTGATTGGCGACCAGCGGATGCGGTTTGCCATCAATCTGCAGGCTGGCGTGCGCGATGCGGTTGGCGTAGCGCCCGACGGTAGCGCCCAGGTAGGCCGCTTGATTCAGGTAGTCCGCTGGGGTACGACACCCCAGCAGCAACTCGCGCGTTTTGCCCGATTTCAGCGGCAATACTGCGGAGAGCCAGGTGGCGCCCCAATCCATTAGCGTTACCGTCATTCCGCCAGCGTTTTTCAACTGGGTCAATTGGTAGGGCTGGCCGTCAGGGGCCAACGTTTGACTGTCGCTCAGCATCTGCCGGCCCCCTCTGACGCCTTACAGACGTAAAAGGTTTCTTTCAGCCCATGGGTCTGCAGCGGGTATTCGCGTGCTACTGCCTCGCGGACCGGCTCGACCAGCGCCTGTGGCATCAGCGCCACGATACAGCCGCCAAAACCGCCGCCGGTCATGCGTACACCGCCGCGGTCGCCGATAACGGCTTTGACGATCTCCACCAGCCGGTCGATCGGCGGCACGGTAATTTCAAAATCATCACGCATCGAGGCGTGCGACTCCGCCATCAGTTTGCCCATCAGCTTCATATCACCGGCGGCCAGCGCATCGGCAGCAGCCAGTGTACGATCGTTTTCGCTGATCACATGACGCGCTCGTTTGGCGACGATCGGATCCAGCTCATGCTGGATCGGGAAAAACAGATCCGGGCTGACATCGCGCAGCGCTTTGACACCGAAGAAGCGCGCGGCTTCCTCACACTGCTTGCGGCGGGTGTTGTATTCGCTGTCTACCAGACCGCGTTTCACATTGGAATTGATGATCACCACCGCGATATCTTCCGGCACCGATACTGCGCGGGTTTCCAGCGTTCGGCAGTCGATCAGCAAAGCATGATCCCGTTCGCCGAGCGCGGAAATCAGTTGATCCATAATCCCGCAGTTACAGCCGACAAACTGGTTCTCTGCTTCTTGACCATTGAGGGCCAGCGCTACGCCATCCAGCGGCAGGACATACAGTGCCTGCATGGCCTGACCAACGGCGACTTCCAAAGAGGCGGAAGAACTGAGGCCAGCACCTTGCGGCACATTACCGGAAATCACCAGGTCTGCACCGCCAAAATCGCTGTTGCGTTGCTGCAGGTGTTTGATCACGCCGCGTACGTAATCGGACCAGCGTTGGGTTGGATGGCTGACGATCGGTTCGTCGAGCGAAAACAGATCCTGCTCGGCGTCGTAATCGGCGGCGATCACCCGGATCTGACGGTCGTCGCGTTTGGCGCAGGCGATCACCGTCTGGTAATCGATGGCGCACGGCAGCACAAAACCGTCGTTATAGTCGGTATGCTCGCCGATCAAGTTCACCCGGCCCGGGGCCTGGATAGTCAGTGCGGGCGCGTAGCCAAAACGTTCGGTAAAAAGGGTGTGGGTAAGGTTCTTTAAACTCATTGTTGGGCTCCGGCTTCACGGTAATGAACATCGCTAACGGCACGCAGGCGCTCTGCGGCCTGTTCTGCAGTCAAATCGCGTTGGGTTTCTGCCAGCATCTCGTAACCCACCATAAATTTACGCACCGTGGCGGAACGCAGCAGCGGCGGATAGAAGTGGGCGTGTAGTTGCCAATGGCGGTTATCTGCGTCGTTAAACGGGGCGCCGTGCCAGCCCATGGAGTAGGGGAAGGAGCACTGGAACAGGTTGTCGTAACGGCTGGTCAGTTTTTTCAGCGCGACGGCCAGGTCACGGCTCTGTTCGGCGCTGAGATCGGTAATGCGCTGCACTGAACTCTTCGGCAACAGCAGCGTTTCAAACGGCCAGGCCGCCCAGTAGGGCACCACGGCCAGCCAGTGTTCGGTTTCCACTACCGTACGGTTGCCGTCAGCCTGTTCGCGCTGGACGTAATCCGTCAACATCGCGGAGTGGTGCCGTTGGAAATACTCGCGTTGCAGCCGGTCCTCATGCTCGACTTCGTTCGGCAAGAAGCTGTTGGCCCAAACCTGTCCATGCGGATGCGGATTAGAGCAGCCCATCGCGGCGCCTTTGTTTTCAAAAACCTGCACCCACGGATAGCTGCGTCCCAGATCGGCGGTCTGTTCCTGCCAGGTGGCAATCACTCGTTCCAGCGCTTGCAGCGGCAATTCCGGCAGGGTATTGCTGTGATCGGGCGAGAAACAAATCACCCGGCTGGTGCCACGGGCGCTCTGGCAGCGCATCAGCGGATCCTGACTTTCCGGTGCCAGCGGGGTATCCGTCATCAGCGCGGCAAAGTCGTTGGTGAATACGTAGGTGTCCTGATAGTTCGGGTTTTTATCGCCGGTAACACGGGTGTTGCCCGGGCAGAGGAAACAGTCGGGATCGTGCTGCGGCAACGTTTCTTGCTGTGTTGACTCCTGCTGGCCTTGCCACGGCCGTTTGGCACGGTGTGGCGAGACTAATACCCATTGGCCGGTCAGCGGGTTGTAGCGGCGATGGGGATGATCTACGGGGTTAAAATCCGTCATGGTGGTTCCTTTTTCTGGGGCGATGCGGCGCGGTGTAATCGCTTTCATCTGCCGCTAACCTACCCTTGACTCATACAAATGGATAACTATGAGCAAAAAGATAGCACGTCCCACGGGGGAAAAAGGTGATCCAGAGCGAAAAATGGAATCGTTTACACTGTGTGATGCAAGTGAGAAAACCGCTGGCAGTGTAGGAGGGGGAAAGCTGAAAAAGTTGGCATCGGGCTGGGAGTGATAGCGTTTTCACACTGGTAACCGGCAGGCGTTTACCTGCCGGTTATGGCGATCAGGAATGCTGGTACAGCGGATAAGTGAACAGCAGCAGATGGGTCAGATTAAGTCCGAAATGGAATAAAATCGGCACCCACAAGCGGCCACTCCACATCCATGCCAGGCCGTAAATCAACCCGGCAAGCGTGGCGAAAATGACCATCAGCATGCCACCGGCCAGATGCGCGGCGCCAAAAATCAGCGCGGCAATAATCAATGCCGGCCAGGCCCCCAACCATTGGCTCAGCCGTTGCTGCAGATAACCGCGGAACAGCGCTTCTTCAGCCATGCAGACAAAGAACAGGTTGGCCATGATAAACGGCAGGATCCAGGCTGGGGTATGTAGCTCAATCTTCAGGCCGCCGAGCGCCACCGCCAGCAACAGCAAGGCCGGAACGCTGATAATCAGCGCCGTCCAGGCCGATGTACCTACGCTTTTTTCAGGTTTATCGAGTTTAAACAGCGTTGGCAGACAGGCGAACAACAGGAAGGGCACTATCGCCTTGTCAAAGTTGTAATACATGGTGAAGGGTGCGCTTAACGGGCCTGCTTTATCGCCGTCGATCATCAATTGGTTATTGATCCCCGGCACCAGATGCAGGAAGAGCGCCACACAGCTTAAAACCACTAACACTTCGAGCGGGACAGCCAGATTACGCCGTGTCCGAAAATGGTGTCGCAGCCCTGCGAGGGCGGCAATGCCTAATAAGCAAGTCAGGCTGAGCGGGGTGAGTACCGCGTGGTACATGCCCATCCCCGCCGATGCGGCCAGAATCAACCAGGCAATAAGCCGGTTAAATGGCAAAAAGAATAACGAAGAAGCCAGTACGCCCCACATAACTATGTCCCTTTAAAATATGCACACGGTACCCATTACCGAAGGCAATCATTGCTTTATCGGTGTGCGAATGATCGGTGAGTTGGGCACTATGCCGGATAGTAGCACAGCGAAATGACGATAAAGGTCGGTGCAGTGGTTAAAATCGTACAGTTAACCTTTCATCCAGGCCTGCGAACGGGTGATTTCCGCCAGGTTCTGCAGGATATCCAGACTCTGCTGGTGGATTTCCTGCGTCGGTGCGGCGCATAAGTCCTGCAAGACGGTCACCTGAAAACCGGCGTCGTGCGCCTGTCTTGCGGTGCTTTCGATCGCCAGTGGGGTACTGACCCCGCCCAGCAGCAAATGATGGCAGCGATGCTGCTGCAGCCAGGCTAACAAATTGTTACCGGCAAAGGCGCCAACGCCGTGCTTTTCGAACTGAAAATCCGTTGGCAGCACCTGCAAATCCTTATCCCATTGGCAGCCGGGGCTGCTCAGACGCAGTGCGCCAATCTGTTTCAGGTGGCTAAACAGCGGAGAGTGAGCGGGAATGTCGTGATAATCGTCGGCAAAACCGACGCGCACCCAAATCACAGGAATTTTACGTACCCGGGCGTAAGCCGCGGCGGCGTTGGTGTTGGCAATCAGGTCTTGTGCCAACACCTGCTCACGGCAATGATTCGCACGCCCTTTGGGGCCAATCAGATCGTCGATAAGATCGATAATAATCAGTGCGGCGGACATGGTGTCTCCAGAAGCGGATCCTTTACTCCTTATGATAAAAGGCCAAATGTGATGTGTTGCAGAGGAAGTGTTGCCGGATATGTCATCGGATGAGTAGCGGGGCTACCCATCCGCGCGGATTATCGAGGATTTCAGATCAGCGTATCCAACTGATAACGGTAGCCGTCGCCGTCAGGGACAAAGCTCAGGCGGTGGGTAATACTTTGCGGCGCGTCTTCCGCATGGTGGGAGACAAACAGCAGTTGGGTCGATCCCTGGCCGATCAACACGTCGACAAAGCGACGGACCAACTGGCGATTGAGGGGATCCAGCCCCTGCAGCGGTTCATCGAGGATCAACAGCGCCGGGTGTTTGACCAGTGCGCGGGCGATCAGCGCTAACCGTTGCTGGCCCCAGGAAAGGCTGTGGAAGGGGGCCTCGCCGTTTGCCCCGCCCAGCCCCAGCAACGCCAGCCACTGGTCAGCCAACTGCCGTTGGCGGTCGGATACCGCCTGGTAAATGCCGATCGAATCGAAAAAACCGGACAGGATCACGTTGCGCACGCTGGCGCTGACGCGGTAATCCAGATGCAGACTGCTGCTGACGTAGCCGATATGGCGTTTTATATCCCAGATGGTTTCCCCGCTGCCGCGCCGGCGGCCGAACAGGGTAAGATCGTTACTGTACCCCTGAGGGTGATCGCCGGTGATCAGGCTGAGCAGCGTCGATTTACCGGCGCCGTTCGGGCCGACGATCTGCCAGTGTTCGCCGGGATTAACCTGCCAGTCAAGGTGATTGAGAATAGGTCGATCGTTGTAGCTGACCCTCCCGTCGCGCAGGATAATTAACGGTTGATCCGCCGGCAGCGTGGTTTTCTGCGCCGGATCTTCGGTTTCCGGCAGCGCCAGGCCATCCAGATTCTCGCTGTGCGCCAGTTGCGCTACCAGCGCTTCCGCCATCACCTGCCGGCGCGTCCCCTGGCTTGCCAGGGTGCAATCGGCCAGCACGCCCACGTTACGGATAAAGTCCGGCACTTCGTCAAAGCGATTGAGCACCAGCACCAGGGTATAGCCATGCCCGGAGAGGTCATTCAACAGCGTAGCCAACTGAGCGCGTGAATTCACGTCCAGCCCGTCGAAGGGTTCATCCAGGATCAGTAAATCGGGTTGTGGCATCAGCGCCCGACACAGCAGGGTTTTGCGCGTTTCGCCGGTAGAAAGGTATTTAAAGCGACGTGACAACAGCGAGGTAATGCCGAACTGCTCCGCCAGCTGCGCGCAACGCGTGGGGTCTTTGACCTCTTCCTGAATGATTTCCGCTGCGGTGCGTCCGGTATCTTCCTCGCCCGGGCTGAGCAGGTCGGTATTGTTACGTTGCCATTCGTCGCTGACCAGCTTTTGCAACTGTTCGAAGGAGATGCGCACCGCATGCTTGAAATCGCTGTGGCGCTCGCCGTTGAGCAACACCAGTTCATCGGCCAGTGCGCGTGCCAGGGCGGATTTGCCGCTGCCGTTGGCGCCGACAAAGGCCCAGCTGTCGCCGGCCTGAATCTCCAGCGCTTCCAGCGTCAGGGTACGGGTATCGCTTAAGCGAAATGAACCTTGCGAAATGTGCAACGACGACATCACCTGTTCCTTTTTATGCAATTATTTTGTTTAGAAATAGGCGCATTGCGGAGCGATGTCAATCGGCAAAAATGCAACGTTACGTTGCGTTTAGCACAACGTGGCGACAATCACCCGATCGGCGTTAAACAAGGCGTGAACCTGGCTGCCGGTGCGCAGTTTAAGCTGCTGCAGCTCTGGGTTGGCCACGGTGGCGCACAGGGTTTCACCGCCCGTCAGCGTGACCAGCACCTCGCTGTGATCGGCACCCGGTTGAATGCTGGCGACCACGCCCGCCAATGCGTTGTCCGCTGCCCCGACCAGGGCCGGATCGGTATTCAGTTTCACCCAGGGGGCTTTAATCAGCGCCAGCACTTCCTTGCCGGGGGAGAGCTGCAGCCGATCGGCGCTCTGTTGGGTGATGGCCGCGCTGAGACGGGTTTTGCCGTCGTTAAGCAGAATATCCAGATGCTGCTGCACCTGCTGGTGATCGCGTTCGATCACGGTGCCAAAGAACTGGTTGCGGGCGCTGGTTTGCAGCGAGAAACGCGAGATTGCCGCTAACAGGCTATCGAGCGGCAACTCGTCCTGTTGCAGCACGTCGAAGGCTTTTTGTTGGATCTGCCCCAGCAGATCGTAAAGCTGGATCAACCTCTCACCATAGCGAGTCACCTGCGCACCGCCACCGCCTTTGCCGCCGGTGGCACGTTCCACCACCGTCTGCTCCGCCAACTGGTTCATTTCGTTAATCGCGTCCCAGGCACTTTTATAGCTGATGCCCGCCAGTTTGGCGCCCTGGCTGATGGAACCGGTGTGCCGGACCTGTTTAAGCAGCGCGATGCGGCGCGGGTCGGCGAACAGCTTCTGCTGAAGTTTTAGGGTAAGAAGAATTTCGGCCTGCATAACGCGTCCTGTCGGCTGCAAAAGCCTTATTGTCGCCGATTTAGCCGCAAAGCGCCAAAGGATGCGTCGGCTACAGTCAGGGCTCGGTAACAATAAAAACTGGCCTTCAATAATTGAAATGTTATAACATAACAGAAAATATAATGATTGATGCCGGCCACGGCGGGTTTTTATTTCACCAAAGGGATGCTGTAAATGAGTGCTGCACGTCTGGGTTTCGTCACGCCCAAAAAACCACCTTATTACCTGATTACCGCTTTGCTGTTAAGCCTGCCGAACGCCGCGCTGGCCGTCGGCGCTTGCGACAAAACCGAAAAGTCATCACGTTGCGAAGACAGCTTAACCGTGCAGGCATCCAGCCAGCCCCAGAGCACCTATGGCTCGCTGGAGGTCGTCACCCAGTCGGCTTCGCGCCTGGGGCTGACCAATCTGGAAACCCCACGCAGTATTGATGTTATCAGCGCACAGGCTATCCAGCAGCGGGGTGATAAATCGCTCGCCGCCGTTGTCGAGCGTGCTCCCGGCATGTCCGGCGTGGCTTCCCCCACGCTCAGCAATAACTTTTCACTTCGCGGTTTCAGGCCGGTGTCTTGGCTGTATAACGGCGTCGAAACGCCGGGCAGCACCCTTCAGCTAGCGGATCCTTCCCATTACGGCAGTGTAGAAGTGTTGCGCGGCCCCGGATCGGTGCTCAATGGCCTGAGCGCCGCCGGCGGCAGCGTCAATCTGCTTTCGCGCCAGCCGACCTTCAGCCGCCAGCCCATCGAGTTCGACTATGGCCTGTCGAGCTATAACAGCCAGCGCCTGCACCTGGGAGCGGGAGGGACGTTAGTCGACGACGTGGCAGCTTATCGTCTGGACGTCAGCGGCAGCGACAGCGGCACCAATGTGCAATATGAGCGTGACAAACAGAAACGGGTATCCGGCGCGCTGCTGTTTAAACTGTCTGATAATGCCCTGCTGACGTTAAGCCTGGATCGCATGCTCAATCGCATCAACAACCCTTACTACGGCACGCCGCTGGTGGAAGGGAACATCGCCCGCGAACTGCGTGATATCAACTACAACAACCTGACCGACAGCCGTATCCAGAGCAACGCCACGTCGTTTCAGGCCAGCCTGGATTGGTTCACCACGCCTGAAATTGAGCTGCATAACCAGTTCTACTACTACAGCGGCTTTCGTGAATGGCGCAATGTGGAACGCTTTCGCATCTCGGCCGCCACCCAGCCCGGCTATGTCAATCGCGATTCATTCGGGGCGCTGGCCCACGATGACGACCTGATCGGCAACCGCAGTTCACTGGTGTTCGACCGGCCGTTGGGCGGCTTCGATAACCGGTTTATTGTCGGTTTTGATCTGAGTAAACGTCGCTTTCAGTACTACTCCAACGGCTTCCCCGGTTCCGAAGAGGTTCCGCTGCAGGCACCGATCAGAGAAAGTTTTTCACAGGGCACCGCTAGCCAACGTTCACCGGTTCGCCACGTTATGCAAAACCAGTACGCCGCCTTTCTGGAAGACCGCTTCAGCCTGACTGAACGTTTAACCCTGCTGGGGCAGTTGCGCTACAACCATATGGATATGGATTGGCATTTTCAGGGCCCGCAAGAAGAGCGCTCCGCGCAAACCTACGCCTTCAGCGTCTGGAGCCTTGGCCCCAGCTATGCCTTGACCGATAACATCAATATTTACGCCAACTACACTACCGGCAAGGAGCCGGGCAACGACCTGTTCTTTTTAAGTCCGGCGCAAACCGGTCTGCCGCTCACCCGGGTACGCCAATGGGAAGTCGGCACCAAGGGGCAGTTTTGGGATAACAAGGGAGAGGCCACGCTGGCGTTGTACGAACTGCGCAAGGACAACCTGTTTGTGCCCAATGCGCAGCAGCCGGATACGCTAAATGCCGTTGGCCGGCAGACCTCGCGCGGCGTGGAATTAAGCCTGATGTTGCGCCCCAGCGAACGCTGGGAGCTGGCCGCCAATGCGGCCTACACCCACGCCCGTTATGATGAGTACCGCGGCGGCAGCCCGTTACGTAGCTATAACGGTAATCGTCCGGCCTACATCCCTGACTGGACCGCCAACCTTACGGCACGTTATATGCCGACGGAACAGTGGGGGCTCACCTCATCGCTGCGCTACGTGGGCAGCAGTTATAACGACGACGCCAACCAGCGTAAAATGCCATCCTACACCACGCTCGATCTGGCGACGGACTATCAGATCACCCGGACCGTGGGTGTGGGCGTGCGTATCAGAAACGTCACCAACCAGTTGTATGCCTATCAACGTACTTACCCGGATCAGGTGCTGATTGCGCCATCACGCACCTATGAAAGCTTTATTTCGGTGAGGTTCTGATCCTGCCATGCAGCCGATAATCTGCCTGCTGGTGGCGCTGGGCCTGTCGTTTCATGCGCTGGCACAGGCCGGTGCTGTCACCCTCAATAACTGTGACCAGGCTTACCGCTACCCCACGGCGCCTGAGCGGGTGCTGGTTTACGCCAACCCCGCGTTGGAAAACCTGCTGGCGCTGGGACTGGCGCAGCGCATCGTCGGCATTATCGGTTATGACTATGCACGGGATACGGCTCCGTCTCCAACGACGCGGGGCAAAGCCCTGAGCCAGCTGTCGGCCGCCGCACCGCCGGCGGCGGAACCTTTGCTGTTGCTCAATCCGGATTTGGTCTATTCGGCCAGTTACTACTGGTTTAACAGCCCGGAAACGCCCAGCCGCGATCGGCTGACGGAGTGGGGAATCGCCACCTATCTCTCGCCTGACGTCTGCAGTGGCCAACAAAGTACCGTAAGCCGCTCGGCGAGCTTCGAGGGTATTTTTGCCGAACTGCGTGAAATTGCCCGAATTTTTAACGTCACCGGCGTGGCTGAACGCTTAATTAAAAAGCAGCAGTCACAACTGCGGGAACTGGAGCGACAGGCGGTGTCCTTGCCCCAACAGCGGCTACTTTGGTGGTATGCCGGTACGCAAACCCCTTATGTGGCGGGATGCTGCGGCGCACCTGCACTGTTGACCCGTCAGATTGGCAGTCAAAATCTGTTTGGGGATCTGCCCGAGCTTTGGCCCATCGTATCCTGGGAAACCATTGCCGCCCGCGATCCCGACGTGATTGTGCTGGGCGATTTACCCCGTGGCGGCCTCGGCGACAGTGCCAAAGATAAGATCCATTTTCTTGAGCATCACCCCCTGACCTCAACCCTGCGCGCCGTGCGCCAAAAACGCTATGTCATTTTACCCGGCTACGACCTGGATCCCTCGGTGCGTACCCTGGCAGCCTTGCAGCGTTTAATTCGGGGCCTGCAGCAACAGGCCCTAGGATCATCCATTCTTAAAAAGGAACCCTGATATGTCTTCTCTTTCATTCTCCTCACTGTTGACCTCGTGGGATCAGCAACAAGGGGCTTACATCGCCGAGCGAGAAGCGCGTTTTAATGCCCAACTTGAGGTGTTAGCGCTTTCGGTCGGCGAGGATTTTCACGTACTAGATCTGGCTTGTGGGCCGGGATCGCTAAGCCTGCGCATCCTTCAGCGTTTCCCGCAGGCCAAAGTGACGGCGATGGATCTCGATCCGTTACTGTTAGCTATCGCCCGCGGTGCCCTGGCGGAATATGGCGACAGGATCCGCATTCTTCAGGCCGATCTCGCCGATCCTGAGTGTTTCTCATCGCTCGAGGGGGCAACGCCTGACGCGGTGGTTTCCAGCACGGCGCTGCACTGGTTAATGCCGGAACAGCTGACGGTGCTGTATCGCAACATCGCCGAACGGCTGCCCACGGGGGGCGTATTTTTGAATGCTGACCACCAGCGCTATGACCATCGGCAGCCACGCGTTAAAACGTTGGCTGAACTGCACGATAACCAGACGCAGCAACAGGCCTGGCGCAACGGTGTCGAAGACTGGGAGCAGTGGTTTGACAAGGTGCAGCAGCTGCCGGAGCTGGCGCAATATCGGCAACAGCGGGAAAAGCTGTTCGCCGGGCGTCCTGTCCCTCCGGCGACGGCATTGGATTTCCAACTTGCCAGCCTGACGCAGGCGGGGTTTACCGAAGTAGGGCCGGTCTGGCAGCTGCTGGATGACTACGTGATTGCAGGCTGGAAATAGTATGGACGGATCGGTTCGTCGGGGGGCCAGGCGTTCAGGCGGTTGGTTGTGCATGCTGGCGCTGGCGTTGCCGCTATTTTTGCTCGCTGCCTTGTTGTACGGACCGGCGCCAATATCGCTGCATGACGCGTGGCGTATTTTGTCTGCCCCTGGCGCCGCTAACGCCGAGGACGGTAGCGAGATTTATCAACGGATAATCTGGTCATTGAGAATGCCGAGGGCGCTGTTGGCCGCGGTGGCAGGGGCCGGTCTGGCCCTGGCCGGCACCGTCCTGCAGTCGCTGACGCGCAACCCGTTGGCCGATCCCTGGGTGCTGGGGATCTCTTCCGGGGCGGGCGTGGGCGCTGTTCTGGTGCTGGTGTTGGGGCTCGGCGGCGGCCTGTTGTCGGTGTCTGGCGGAGCATTTATCGGTGCGGCCGGGGCCTTTGCTCTGGTTTTACTGCTCGCCGGGCGTTCCTTGAACGCCGAGTCATCGCTGTTTATTTTGGCGGGGGTCGCGGTCACGCAACTGCTTTCGGCACTGACCTCGCTGATTACCCTGTGGCAAGCGGACGCTAACGCCACGCGTGGCGTGATGTTCTGGTTACTGGGATCCTTCAGTGACGCCCGCTGGTCGCAGGTGGGGCTTTGCGCTCTGCTGCTGGCGGCGGCACTGGCGATTTGCTGGATGAAAGCGGGTGAGCTGGACGCATTGGCGTTCGGCGGCCTGACCGCGGCGTCGTTGGGAGTGGCGGTGGCGCCGCTGAAGCTGCTGCTGTACGGCATTACCATGGCGCTGACGGCCGTTATCGTCGCATTCAGCGGCGCGGTGGGGTTTATTGGGCTGACGGTGCCGCACGTCGCCAGACTGCTGGTCGGGCCGCGTCACCGGTTGCTGTTGCCGGCCAGCGCGCTGTGCGGCGCGTTGTTTGCCGTCGCGGCGGACACCCTGGCCAGAACCTTGTTTGAACCGCGTGAACTGCCGGTGGGCGTCTTGACCGCGTTGTTGGGTGTCCCGGTATTTCTCGCCTTGCTGTATCGGAAAATAAACGCATGAACATTGAAAGCCGGTTATCGGGGCTGCGTGCCGAAGGGTTGGGGTGGTCAACGGCAGAAAGAGTGGTGCTGAATAACCTCAGTTTTCACGCCCGGCCCGGTGAAATTACCGGCGTGCTCGGCGTCAACGGCAGCGGAAAATCTACGCTGCTCAAGTTACTGGCGGGATTGATTCCCCCCAGCCGTGGCCGGGTGTATTTGGAGCAAACCGATATTGCCTCAATGAAAGGGCGCGAACGAGCCAAATCCATGACTTTCCTCGAACAGTCCGGGCCCGGCGCCTTTGCCATTGCGGTGAAAGACGTGGTGTTGCTCGGGCGTCTGGTTTACGCCAGCCGCTGGGCAGGGTTCAGCGCGGTAGATTATCGCATTGCCGGGCAGGCGATGGAGCAGGTCGGCATTTCGCACCTGGCCGAGCGTGAATGGCATCAGCTGTCCGGCGGGGAACAGCAACGCGTTCATCTGGCACGCGCGCTGGCGCAACAAACGCCATGGCTGTTATTGGATGAGCCTGCCAACCATCTTGATATTGCCCATCAGCAGCAGTTTATGGCGTTATTGCGGCGGCTGGGCATCAGCGTAGTGGTTTCGCTGCACGACCTGAATTTGGCGGCCTGCTACTGTGACCGGCTGATGTTGTTAAAGCAGGGCGGTTTACACGCGTTCGGCCCCCCGCAGCAGGTGCTGACATCGGAGACGATAGACAGGGTTTATGGGGTAGAGGCCAGGCTGGCGGCGGTTAGCGATTATGCCGCGCCGCTGATCTATTACCCTGTTCAATAGCGTGCGCCGCAGGCCGATAGGCGCCACCGGAGCACAAATGGCACGTTTGGCCGGTTACAAATTCCGCCCAGTCTTTAAAATAACCCCGTTTTAGTCGGGTTTTTGGTTTAAACTAGAATTTACGTGGCGGTGTTCATTACCGCTCAATGGGCAGTTAAGTGAGGCTACCATGTTGGATTTATTGAAAAGTTTGCTGTTCGCTGTGGTCATGGTTCCGGTTGTGATGGCCATCATCCTCGGCCTGATCTACGGTTTGGCGGAAGTGTTCAACATTTTCTCCAAAGTGGGCCGTTCGAAAGAAAATCGTACCCAGCACTGATCGTTACCCATCCCCATTTCAAAGCCTGCCGGCGTCGTTCGGCAGGTAGATATATGCCCTAAATAATTCGAGTGGCTTGTAGGCGGCAACGCAGTGAATCCCCGGGAGCTTACTCTGGTAAGTGACCGGGGTGAACGAGGAGAGCCAACACCCAAGCAGCTTGAAGTATGACGGGTATATCAAGATATCTCACACCCTGCCGATAAACCGCATGACAAGCTTCTGCGCGACGTTATATTATTTTTTATATAACGAAGAGTGATAATGCACGTTAACTTGCGGAGAAAACAATGAAACAGCAATGGACTAAGTGGGTCGGCGGTATCGTATTGGCATCCGGTATGGTTATGCAGGCATCGGCAGCGGATAAAATTACCGTTTTTGCGGCCGCCTCGCTGACTAACGCACTGCAGGATATCGCGACCCAATACCAGAAAGGCAAGGATGTGCAGGTGGTTTCCTCATTCGCCTCTTCTTCCACGCTGGCGCGCCAGATTGAGCAGGGCGCCCCGGTCGATCTGTTTATCTCTGCCGATCAGCAGTGGATGGATTACGCCATCGACAAACAGCAAATGGTCAAAGACACCCGTTATACCCTGTTGGGCAACGAACTGGTGCTGATCGCGGCAAAAGACGCCAAACCGGCTAAAATCACGCTCGACAAGCAAACCGACTGGGCAAAACTGCTCAATGGCGGCCGCCTGTCGGTGGGCGATCCGGACCACGTACCGGCCGGCATTTATGCCAAGGAAGCGCTGCAGAATCTCGGAGCCTGGACCGTGCTGGAACCTAAGTTGGCCCGGGCCAACAACGTACGCAGCGCCATGGCATTGGTAGAACGTGGCGAGGCGCCGTTGGGCATTGTTTATGGTTCAGACGCGGTAGCCAGTGATAAAGTCAGCGTGGTGGCCATCTTCCCGGAAGACAGCCACAAACCGGTGGAATACCCGATGGCGATTGTGAAAGGTCATCAAACCCCGGCCGTCAGCGCGTTCTACAGCTACCTGAAGAGCCCGGAAGCGGCTGCTATTTTCAAACATTATGGATTCTCCCCGCGTAAATGATCCTGAGTGAGTATGAGTGGCAGGCCGTTGAACTGAGCCTGAAAGTGTCCGCCCTGGCGGTGGTGTGCAGTTTACCCTTTGGCATTCTGATGGCCTGGGTGCTGGTACGCTGCCGCTTCCCGGGTAAATCGCTGCTGGACAGTATTATTCACCTGCCGCTGGTACTGCCACCGGTGGTGGTCGGTTATTTATTGCTGATCGCCATGGGGCGGCGCGGCGTGATTGGTGAATGGCTGTATGACTGGTTTGGCTTCAGTTTCAGCTTTAGCTGGCGCGGTGCGGCGCTGGCTTCTGCCGTGGTGGCGTTCCCGCTGATGGTGCGCGCCATCCGGTTGGCGCTGGAGGCGGTGGATACCCGGCTGGAGCAGGCTGCCCGCACCCTGGGGGCCAACCCGTGGCGGGTGTTTTTCACTATCACGCTGCCGCTGTCGCTGCCCGGCGTGATTGTCGGTGTGGTATTGGCCTTTGCCCGTTCTCTGGGCGAGTTTGGCGCCACCATTACCTTTGTTTCCAACATTCCCGGCGAGACGCGCACCATACCGCTGGCGATGTATACCCTGATCGAAACGCCGGGGGCTGAAGCCGCCGCCGCGCGCCTGTGCGTGATTGCCATAGTGCTGTCACTGCTTTCACTGATGGTTTCCGAGTGGCTGGCCCGCTGGGGTCGTAAACGGATGGGCGTGTAAATGCTGGAGCTGGATTTCTCCCAACGCCTTGGGGATTTAAACCTTAACGTGCGCGCCGATCTGCCCGCGCAGGGCATCACCGCGATTTTTGGCCTGTCGGGTGCGGGTAAAACTTCCTTAATCAATGCCATTGGCGGCCTGACGCGCCTGCAGCAAGGCCGCATTGTGCTCAATGGCCGTACGCTGGTGGATACCGCCAGCGGCCTGTGCCTGCCACCGGAGAAGCGGCGGATTGGCTACGTGTTTCAGGACGCGCGTCTGTTCCCGCATTATCGGGTACGCGGCAACTTGCAATACGGTATGGCGACCAGTATGCGTGCTCAGTTCGACAACATTGTTGAACTGCTGGGTATCGGACCCTTGCTCAACCGCCTGCCGTTGACGCTGTCCGGCGGTGAAAAACAGCGGGTGGCGATTGGTCGTGCTTTATTGACCGCGCCGGAGTTGCTGCTGATGGATGAACCTCTGGCGTCGCTGGACCTGCCGCGCAAGCGCGAACTGCTGCCGTATCTGGAGCGGTTGGCTCAGGACGTCAATACGCCGATCCTTTATGTCAGCCACAGCATGGATGAAATTCTGCGTTTGGCCGAGCAGGTGATGGTGCTGGATAACGGTCAGGTAAGGGCATTCGGCGGGCTGGAAGAAGTGTGGGCCAGCAGCGCACTGCGGCCATGGTTGCAGCGTGAAGATCAAAGCAGCGTGCTGCGCGTCAGCGTAATTGAACATCATGCGCGCTACGCCATGACGGCCCTGGCGTTGGGCGACCAACGCCTGTGGGTCAGCGGAGTCGATGCCGCGTTGGGCGCTCAACTGCGCATCCGAATCAACGCCGCCGACGTTTCATTGGTGCTGCAGCCGCCGGTCAACAGCAGTATCCGCAACGTACTGCCGGCCAAGGTGAGCGAGTGCCTGGACGTGGATGGACAGGTGGAGGTGAAACTGGCGGTGGGAGAGAGCGTGCTGTGGGCGCGTATTACGCCGTGGGCGCGTGATGAGTTGGCGATCCGACCGGGTCAATGGTTGTATGCGCAGGTGAAAAGCGTGTCGATCAGCCGCGAGGCGCGTTAAATAGCGCCCTCCCTGTGAGGGAGGGCAATCAGATTACTGACCCAGCACGCGCGTGCGGATCACCTCGGCGATGCCGGGCTGCAGGTGATCGGCGATCACCAAATCGGCGCGTTGCTTGATAGCGTCATCGGCATTGCCCATCGCCACGCCCAGACCTACCGCTTCCAGCATGCTGAGGTCATTGTAGTTATCCCCGAACGCCACTACCTGATCCATGCTGAGGCCCTGCGACTCGACCCACTGCTGCAGGCGTTTTCCTTTGCTGTTGCCGCCTTTGGCGATATCGACCTGATCGTGCCACGACCATTCGCAGGCCAGCCCCAGCTCTTTTTCCACCGTTTCGGCAAACTGGCGCAGCGCGGGAATATCGGCGTGCGAAGTGGCGAATTTCCAGATGGATTGTGCTTCATCGGCCGCCTGTACCAGGCTGTTGACCTGCAACAGCGTTGGGCGCTGCGACGGTGGCAGGGTTTCCGCCCAGGCAAGTGAACGGGTGACGTGGCCGCTGGGTTCCTGATACAGCATGGCGTCGTCCACGTACATCAGGCCGTGAATGCCGCTTTGTTTCAGCATTTGCAGCACCAGTTTGGCCTGATCTTTGGCCAGCGGATCGGCGGCCAGCACTTTTTGCTGCTGGAAGTCATACAGATAGGTGCCGTTGCAGCAGATTGCCGGGGTGTCTATCTCCAGCGCCTGATAAAACGGGTGGATCGCCACGTGATGGCGGCCGGTGACGACAATCACTTTGATACCGGCAGCGCGCGCTTGCGCCAGGGCTGCCAGCGACTGCGGTAAAATGCGTTTTTGGTTGTCCAGCAGGGTGCCATCCAGATCGAGGGCAATGACGCGGTAGCTCATAGGGATCTCATTATCGTTAGCAACAAAATTAAACCGATGGTACACCGGATAAGCGATGGATAAAACAGCACAGATTTCCTCAGCAACACAGGGTTGTTATGTCACGGATGTGAGGTAAGCTAGGGGAAACCGAAAAACCTGAAACCGGTTTCTCTCTTACCCTATTCAAGGAGAACACATGAAGCAAATCGTTTATGTCGCCAGCCCGGAAAGCCAACAAATTCACGTCTGGCAGTTAGGCGATGCAGGGGCCCTGGCGCTGCTGCAAACCGTCGAAGTCCCGGGTCAGGTGCAACCGATGGCGATCCACCCGGACCGAACGCACCTGTACGTCGGCGTGCGCCCGGCGTTCGGCATTGTCAGCTACCGCATCGAGGCGGATGGCACGCTGCAACAGGCGGGCATGGCACCGCTGCCGGGCAGCCCGACCCATATCTCCACCGATTTGCAGGGGCGTTATCTGTTCTCCGCCTCCTACAGCGGCAACTGCGCCAGCGTCAGTCCGATCGGCCATGACGGCGTAGTGGGCGCACCTCTTCAGCAGATTGACGGTTTAACTGCGCCGCACTCGGCCAATATTGATCCGACCAATCAGCTGCTGCTGGTGCCTTGCCTGAAAGAAGATCGCATTCGTTTGTTCAATTTGGATCAACAGGGTGAACTGACGCCGCATGCTCAGGAAGCGGTTGCAACCGCAGCCGGTGCTGGCCCGCGCCACATGGCATTCCACCCTAACGACAAATTTGCCTACTGCGTCAACGAGCTGGACGGCACGGTAGACGTGCTGGCCATCAGTGAAAACGGCGCTAAATACACCCTGGCGCAAACGCTGGATATCATGCCTGCCGATTTCAACGGCACCCGTTGGGCGGCGGATATTCACCTCACGCCGAATGGCCGCTTCCTCTACACCAGCGACCGCACCGCCAGCATTTTGACCATTTTCAGCGTCTCCGAAGACGGCAGTACCCTGTCGGTCGTTGGCTACCACCCGACTGAAGAGCAGCCACGCGGCTTCAACATCGACCACAGCGGCCGCTTTGTGATCTCGTCCGGCCAGAAGTCCGATCATATCGGGGTATATGAAATCGATCAGGCCAGCGGCAAGCTGAGCACTCTGGCACGTTACCCGGTGGGTAAAGGCCCGATGTGGGTAAGCGTATTAGCGAAGTAGAAGTAAATGATGCCCAATTGCCGTAAGGGTGAATGAATAATGAGGGCGCAGCTTGCTGCGCCCCTACAGTCTCTCGGGTTGGGGTTGTTTTTCCCGAAAATCAGCTGTATTTCACCGTCAGCGTGGCGCTGCCAAGGCTATGGAAGTGCACGTTGAAACCGACCAGCGCGCCGCTGGAACCTTCATCCACCTCAATACTTTCTACGTCCAGTGCGTGGACGGTGAAGTGATAGCGGTGGCTTTCTCCCTGCGGTGGCGCCGCGCCGCCATAGCCGGCGGAACCAAAATCGGTGCGGGTCTGCACGGCGCCGGCCGGTAAGCCGCCCTTGCCGGAACCTGCGCCCTGCGGCAGTTCACGCGTGGCAGCCGGGATATTGGCTACCACCCAGTGCCACCAGCCGGAGCCGGTCGGGGCATCGGGATCGTATACCGAAATCACGAAACTCTTGGTGCCTTCCGGCACGCCGTCCCAGGCCAGATGTGGCGACAGATTATCGCCATGATAGCCCATGCCGTTGAATACCTGGCGCTCCGGCATTTTCGCGCCGTCCTGCAAATCGTTGCTGTACAAACGAAAGCTCATAATGACTCCATTGGTCGGTAAAAGCTGAATGCCTAAGCTAGACCTTTTTGACGTAATAACACAAGCCTCATTGCGCCTCGCCAGCGGCCTGCTCTATGAGTTATCCTCGTTAACGCCGAAGCTACATACGCGACATCAATAATTCACAGATCGATACAAGCAATCATGATTTCATTAAAAAAACGCACGCCGTGGTTTGGTTGGCTGCGCCGCTGGGCCAAGGGCATCAAGCGCGATATTTATGCTCTTTGGCTGGCCGCCCGTGACCGGCGCACGCCCTGGTATGCCAAATTGATCGCCCTGCTGGTGGCGGGTTATGCGGTATCGCCTATCGATCTGATCCCGGACTTTATTCCGGTGCTGGGCTATCTGGACGACGTGATTATTGTGCCGCTGGGCATAATGCTGGCGGTGCGGTTGATCCCCAAGCCGCTGATGGTGGAGTTCCGCGAGAAGGCGCAAAGGCGTATCGACAATCCTACCGGGCGGATGGCGGCGGTAATGATCATTTTGCTGTGGGTGTTGTGTCTGGTATTGCTGGCCCGTTATCTGGACCAGCATTGGTAATCTGTTATTGGACCGCGGCGGTGACTGCGGCGGTCAATTTGCTGAGCTGTTCAGGCTCGATGATGTAAGGCGGCATTAAATAAATCAGTTTGCCGAACGGGCGGATCCACACGCCGCGCTCGACGAATCCGCGCTGTAGCTGCGCCATATTCACCGGCTCGCGCATTTCCACTACGCCAATCGCCCCCAATACCCGCACGTCCGCTACTTTTGGCTGCATTTTCAGCGGCAATAGCTGCTGTTTCAACTGGGTCTCGATGGCGGCCACCTGCTGTTGCCAGCGATTTTCCGCCAGCAGCGACAGGCTGGCATTCGCCACTGCGCAGGCCAAAGGATTGCCCATAAAGGTAGGACCGTGCATAAAGCAGCCCGCAGCGCCGTTGCTGATGGTTTCCGCCACGTGGCGGGTGGTCAGGGTGGCGGAAAGCGTCATATAGCCGCCGGTCAACGCCTTGCCCAGACACAGAATATCCGGTACTACCTCGGCATGTTCACAGGCGAACAGCTTGCCGGTACGTCCGAAGCCGGTAGCGATCTCGTCGGCAATCAGCAGCACCTGATAGCGGTCACAGAGTTCACGTACCCGTTTAAGGTAAGTCGGGTGATAGATGCGCATGCCGCCCGCCCCCTGGACCACCGGTTCCAGGATCACCGCCGCCACTTCACCGGCGTGTTGTTCCAGCAGCGCGGCGAACGGGGCGATATCATTTTCATCCCAGGCCTGATCGAAACCGCACTGCGGCGCGGTAGCGAACAGGTGCGGCGCGAGATAGCCCTGATACAGGCTGTGCATCGAGTTGTCCGGATCGCATACCGACATCGCGCCGAAGGTATCGCCGTGATAGCCGTGACGCAGGGTCAGAATACGCTGCCGCCGTTCCCCGCGTGCTTGCCAGTATTGCAACGCCATCTTCAGCGACACTTCCACCGCCACCGATCCGGAATCCGCCAGGAACACGCATTGCAGCGCTTCCGGCGTCATAGCGACCAACTTGCGACACAGTTCAATCGCGGCGGGGTGGGTAATGCCGCCGAACATCACGTGCGACATCTTTTCCAACTGCTGCGTGGCGGCCAGGTTCAACTGCGGGTGGTTATACCCGTGAATGGCCGCCCACCAGGACGACATACCGTCAATCAGGCGTCGGCCATCGGCCAACTGCAGTTCAACGCCGCTGGCGGCCTCTACCGGATAACAGGGCAGTGGGTGGCTCATCGAGGTGTAAGGGTGCCAGATATGGCGCTGATCGAATTCCAGGTCGGAGTCAGTGACAGACATACTTGTAAACCAAATCATGTGTGTAATGGTTGACAGTATATCCACAATATCTAAACTGACGACACTTTTTTCTTTTTTGGAGACGCCGTGATGGCCGATCGCATTCACTGGACAGTGGGTCTCGCCCAGACCCTGTTTGATAAACCCCTGCTTGAGTTATTGTTTGAAGCCCAGACGGTTCACCGCCAGCATTTTGATCCGCGTCAGGTGCAGGTGAGCACGCTGTTATCAATCAAAACCGGCGCCTGTCCCGAAGACTGCAAGTACTGTCCGCAGAGCTCCCGCTACAAAACCGGCCTGGAGTCGGAGCGGTTGATGCAGGTGGAACAGGTGCTGGAATCGGCGCGCAAGGCCAAGGCCAACGGTTCGACCCGCTTCTGTATGGGCGCGGCATGGAAAAACCCGCACGAGCGCGATATGCCTTACCTGCAGCAGATGGTGCAAGGCGTGAAGGCCATGGGGATGGAAACCTGCATGACCCTGGGCACGTTGGATGGCTCACAGGCGGAACGCCTGGCCGAAGCCGGGCTGGATTATTACAACCACAACCTGGATACCTCGCCGGAATTCTACGGCAATATCATCACTACCCGTAGCTATCAGGAACGCCTGGATACGTTGGGCAAGGTGCGTGGTGCGGGTATCAAAGTCTGTTCCGGTGGCATCGTTGGGCTGGGAGAAACGGTGCGTGACCGCGCAGGGCTGCTGGTACAGCTGGCCAATCTGCCCACGCCGCCGGAGAGCGTGCCGATCAACATGTTGGTGAAGGTTAAGGGGACGCCGCTGGCGGACAACGACGACGTCGATCCTTTTGATTTCATTCGTACTATCGCAGTGGCACGCATCATGATGCCGTCTTCTTACGTGCGTCTTTCAGCCGGTCGCGAGCAGATGAACGAACAAACCCAGGCGATGTGCTTTATGGCCGGCGCCAACTCCATCTTCTACGGTTGCAAACTGCTGACCACGCCAAACCCGGAAGAGGACAAGGATCTGCAATTGTTCCGCAAGCTGGGCCTCAACCCGCAGCAGACCGAAACCGAGCACGGCGACAACCAGCAACAAGAAGTGCTGGCTGCGCGCCTGATGCAGGCCGATACCGCTGAGTTTTACAACGCGGCGCTGTAATGAGCTGGCAACAACGTATTGAACAGGCGCTGGAGGAGCGGCAACAGAGCGCCGCTTACCGCCACCGTTTGGTGAATCAGGGCGGCAATGGCCGCCATCTTCAGCTTAACGACCAACGCTACCTGAATTTTTCCGGCAATGACTATCTGGGCCTGAGCCAGAATGCGCAGGTGATCGCTGCCTGGCAGCAGGGCGCGCAGCAATATGGCGTGGGGTCCGGCGGTTCCGGCCACGTCACCGGTTTTTGTACCGCGCATCAGGCGCTGGAACAACAATTGGCGCAGTGGTTGGGCTATCCGCGCGCGCTGCTGTTTATCTCTGGCTATGCCGCCAATCAGGCGCTGCTGGCGGCGCTGATGCAGGGCGAGGATCGCATCCTGGCCGATCGGCTTAGCCACGCCTCGCTGCTGGAGGCGGCAGCTCACTCACCGGCCCAACTCCGACGCTTTCGCCATAACCAACCGCAGGCGTTGGCCGATTTGCTGGCAAAACCCTGCGGCGGCCAGACGTTGGCGGTCACCGAAGGGGTATTCAGCATGGACGGCGACAGTGCCCCTTTGGCAGAGCTGCATCGTTTGACCCGCGACGCAGGCGCCTGGCTGATGGTTGACGACGCACATGGCATTGGCGTTCAGGGTGAGCAGGGGCGCGGCAGTTGCTGGCAGCAGGGCGTACGGCCCGAGTTGTTGGTGGTCACTTTCGGCAAAGCCTTTGGCCTCAGTGGCGCTGCGGTCCTGTGCGATGAATCTACGGCCGAATACCTGTTGCAGTTTGCCCGCCATCTGATTTACAGCACGGCGATGCCGCCGGCACAGGCCTGTGCGCTGCAGGCAGCGTTGCATTGTATCCAGCAGGGCGACGAATTACGCACGAGGTTGAACACGAACATTCAGCGATTTCGCCAGGGGGCGGCCCAGTTGTCGCTGACGCTGACGGAGTCTCTAACCGCCATTCAGCCGTTGCTGGTGGGGGATAATCAGCGAGCGCTTGATTTGGCGCAGCACCTGCGGGGGCAAGGCCTGTGGGTGAGTGCGATCCGCCCGCCAACGGTACCGCCGGGCGGTGCGCGTTTGCGTATTACCCTGACGGCGGCGCATCAGCCACAGGATATCGATCGTCTGCTGGAGGTATTGCATGACGTCAGCGTTTGAACAGGTTAACAAGCAAGCGGTCGCCTCGGCCTTTAGCCGTGCGGCCGTGGGTTATGACGCGGCAGCGGTATTGCAGCGTGATGTGGGTGAGCGCTTACTGGGGATGGCGCAGGAGCACCGGGGCGAGCAACTGCTCGATGCCGGCTGTGGCACCGGTTATTTCAGCCGCCGTTGGCGCGAACTGGGCAAGCAGGTGACGGCACTCGATTTGGCACCGGGTATGCTGGCCTTTGCCCGCCAGCAGCAGGCAGCGGATCATTATCTGCTGGGCGACATCGAAAATGTTCCCTTAGCCGATGCTGCCGTGGATATCAGTTTCAGCAGCCTGGTGGTGCAATGGTGCAGCGATCTGCCGCGGGCGTTGGCAGAGTTGTACCGCGTTACCCGCCCGGGCGGCGTGATTTTATTTTCCACCCTGGCTGAAGGTTCGCTGCATGAATTGGGTGACGCCTGGCAGCAGGTGGACGGTGAGCGCCATGTTAATGATTTTCTGCCGCTGGCGCAGATTGAGGCGGCCTGTGCGGATTATCGCCATCACCTGCAGGCGGAATGGCAAACCCTGAATTACCCGGACGTAATGGCGTTGATGCGATCCCTCAAGGGGATAGGTGCGACCCATTTGCATCAGGGACGAGAGGCTGGGTTACTGTCCCGACAGCGCCTCGCCGCCTTGCAGGCAGCCTATCCCTGCCGCCGTGGACAATTTCCGCTCAGCTATCATCTGGTTTATGGAGTGATTTATCGTGATTAAGCGTTGGTTTGTCACCGGAACTGACACCGAAGTGGGCAAAACCGTGGCCAGCAGCGCCTTGCTGCAGGCAGCCAATTTGGCGGGTTACCGCACGGCCGGCTACAAGCCGGTAGCTTCAGGCAGCGAGATAACCGCGGAAGGGCTACGTAACGGCGATGCGTTGGCATTGCAGGCCAATAGTTCGGTGGCGCTAAGCTATGACGAAGTAAACCCTTATGTGTTTGCAGAACCGACCTCACCGCACATTGTCAGCGCCGACGAAGGGCGGCCGATCGAACTGGCTCAGCTTTCCGCCGGGTTACGTCACCTGGAGCAGCGGGCCGAGTGGCTGTTGGTCGAAGGCGCCGGGGGCTGGTTTACACCGCTTAGTGAGCAACATACCTTTGCCGACTGGGTGCAGCAGGAACAACTGTCGGTCATTTTGGTGGTGGGAATACGGCTGGGCTGCATCAACCATGCCGTGCTGACCGCACAGGCTATCCGGCAGGCGGGATTGCCGCTGGTCGGTTGGATCGCCAATGACGTCTGCGCACCGGGTCGCCGCCATCAGGAATATATGGCCACGCTGCGCCGCATGTTACCGGCCCCGCTGCTGGGGGAGATCCCCCATCTGCCCGAAGCCGAACGACAGGCGCTGGGGCAGTATCTGGATTTGAGTGTTTTATAAAGGGACTGGGGGAAATTTCTTCCCCCATATCCTGTTCGTCACACCGCCAGATAGGCATTGATCAAGTCCTCATCCAACTGTTCCAGCGTACCATCCGCCACGCTGCGGCCCTTATCCATCAGGCAAAAGCGATCTGCCACGCGGCGGACAAAGGGCAGTTTGTGCTCCACCAGCAGGATAGTCATGCCCAGTTCCCGGTTAAGTTTGCGGATCACGTTGCCGATATCGGCGGCGATAGACGGTTGAACACCGCTGGTGGGTTCGTCGAGGATCAGCAGCTCTGGTTCCAGTACCAGTGCGCGGCCAATCGCCAGCTGCTGCTGTTCACCGTCGCCCAAATCGCCGGCCCGACGTCCGCGCATCTCCCGCAGGTTGGGGAACAGGTTATAAATCAACGGCGGGATGCGGCGGGATTTATCGCGCCCGGCCATTAGCGCCACCTGCAGGTTTTCCTCAACGCTGAGTTGCGAAAATATCTGTCGACCCTGGGGAACGTAGCTGATCCCCAGCTCCGTTCGGGTTTCTACCGGCTGCTGCAGCAGATTTTGCGGGGGTTCGTCTGCCAACTGCCAGGTCATGCTGCCGCTGACTACCGGCAAATGGCCCATAATGCAATTGACCAGCGTAGTTTTGCCCACGCCGTTACGACCGATAAGTACCGTGCATTGGCCACGCGGCAGTTCCAGATTGATATCCCACAGGGTATGGTTTTGCCCATAAAACTGATTCACTGACCTTAAACTTAACATCCGGCATTCTCCTCAAAGACCTGTCTTCCACTCGTGGTTGTAAGCCCCTAGCGGGCGTCAGCGTAACGCGGCGTTAACAGACCGCGCCGATTTCACCTGCCGGAACTGCAGGGCGGCCGGTGCAGGGAAGGGGGGCGAACCCCTTCTTCCTCGCTTAATCCACTCCCTACTGCGATTTCCGCCTTAGCGGTTTCTTTCCCGAGTGTTTCAATGTCTGGAACAAAATGCTGATCTGCTACCTTCAACGAGGTAGTTAAGTTTTGACTTAAGCGAGCAATACATAGGTGAAAATGGCACCTAAAGGCCATTCGTCAGCGCTCTCTCATGTTTATCTCGCCAATGTCAGTTGATTCGCATTGGCGTGACGCTAAACCCCGAGCAGCTCATTCTGCCGTTTCGGGGCGTAGATTTCCCCGAGCCCACTTTCGCCGTTAAAGGGTAATGCAACCCTTGGGCCAACTTTTTGAACGCTGTAAATCAGAGATTGTTATTGCCTTGTTAACGGCCTGGCGTGCCTACAGCGGCCCAGGCAGCCCTGGTGAAAATAGGGTCGAAAGTTAACGCGGACAATTTTTGCACTCTTCCAGTGCTGCCAGGAATAGTTATGGTGCAAACTATTTCGCCTGTCGCCGCAAGATGCAGCAGTTGAGGGTAACAATGGGATGAATCTGTTTTTGGCAATGGGGATTTTTAGCATTAATCGGCATAAACAAAGCGATATTTTTGTGAAAAAATAACTAAAAAAGCCATCTTGGCGAGAAGAAACGCCAAAAAGCGTTCTTTCTGCAACTCCCGCCGGGGGCGGGGCGGTGAGAGTTATCCACTATTCCTGTGGATAACCTTGTGCATTAGATTTAGAAAACCGGTTTAAAGCGAGAGCGGACGCGGGTTCTGTTCGCTTTGTCCGCAATCTCGTCTCTTTTATAAATTCATTATTTATCAATAAATTAACTAAAATCAAGCGGCCTCTGTATTGATGAAGTGTCTATGTATGATTTTTGGCCACAGTGCTATCAATAAGTTAATTCGTGACGGATTTTGGGGATAAAACTGTTATTGACAATAAAAATGTCACGCGACTGTAACCCTGGCGGTGCATGCAGCCCGGTTTGACGCACGCCAAAGCGACGAATCGCTTGAAGCTGGTTTTATATCCAGTATCATAGGCACTGGCGAAAATCGCCGGGGCTTTCCATAATTAGAGGCCATTCACCGAGCAGCAGCTCCATGGCCGCCTGAGCGCGCGCATCTCCACAGGGTAGCCGAGTCAATGAGTAAAACGTTCAAACTGCATTCCGAATTCAAGCCGGCCGGCGACCAGCCGGAAGCCATCCGTAAGCTGGAAGAAGGCCTGGAAGACGGCCTAGCTCACCAAACGCTGCTGGGCGTAACCGGCTCGGGCAAGACATTCACCGTCGCTAATGTGATCGCCGATCTCAACCGGCCCACCATGGTGCTGGCGCCTAATAAAACTTTGGCGGCGCAGCTGTATGGTGAGATGAAAGAGTTCTTTCCCGAGAATGCGGTCGAGTATTTCGTTTCTTACTACGACTACTATCAGCCGGAGGCCTACGTCCCCAGCTCCGACACCTTTATCGAAAAAGACGCCTCGGTGAATGAACACATCGAGCAGATGCGCCTTTCCGCGACGAAAGCGCTGTTGGAACGTCGCGATGTGATCGTGGTGGCGTCGGTATCGGCGATCTACGGCTTGGGCGATCCGGATTTGTACCTGAAGATGATGCTGCACCTGACCAAAGGCATGATCATCGATCAGCGGGCGATCCTGCGCCGTTTGGCGGAGCTGCAATATAGCCGCAACGATCAGGCTTTCCAGCGCGCGACGTTCCGCGTGCGGGGTGAAGTGATTGACGTCTTCCCGGCGGAATCGGATGAATTGGCGCTGCGCATCGAGCTGTTTGACGAAGAGGTCGAACGGCTTTCGCTGTTTGATCCCCTGACCGGCCAGATCGAACAAGAAGTGCAGCGCTTTACCATTTACCCCAAATCGCACTATGTGACGCCGCGTGAGCGGATCCTGCAGGCGATGGAAGAGATCAAGGTGGATCTGGCCGAGCGGCGCAAGGTGCTGCTGGCCAATAACAAGCTGCTGGAAGAACAGCGTCTGACGCAGCGCACCCAGTTTGATTTGGAGATGATGAACGAACTGGGCTACTGCTCCGGCATTGAAAACTATTCGCGCTACCTGTCCGGGCGCGGCGAGGGTGAGCCACCGCCGACGCTGTTTGACTATTTGCCGGCGGATGGCCTGCTGGTGGTTGACGAGTCCCACGTGACCATTCCGCAAATCGGCGGTATGTACAAAGGCGACCGTTCACGCAAGGAAACGCTGGTGGAATACGGTTTCCGCCTGCCGTCGGCGCTGGATAACCGCCCGCTGCGCTTTGAAGAGTTCGAAGCGCTGGCGCCACAGACTATCTATGTGTCTGCTACGCCGGGCAAATACGAGCTGGAAAAATCCGGTGGTGACATTATCGATCAGGTGGTGCGCCCAACCGGGCTGCTGGATCCGCAAATCGAAGTGCGGCCGGTGACCACCCAGGTGGACGATCTGCTTTCCGAAATCCGCAAGCGGGTGGCGATCAACGAGCGTGTGCTGGTTACCACGCTGACCAAACGCATGGCGGAAGATCTGACCGAATACCTGGAAGAGCATGGCGAGCGGGTGCGCTACCTGCACTCGGACATCGATACCGTGGAACGGGTCGAAATCATTCGTGACCTGCGCCTGGGCGAGTTTGACGTGCTGGTGGGTATCAACCTGCTGCGTGAAGGGCTGGACATGCCAGAGGTGTCGCTGGTGGCGATTTTGGATGCCGATAAAGAGGGCTTCCTGCGCTCCGAACGTTCATTGATCCAGACCATTGGCCGTGCGGCGCGTAACCTCAACGGTAAAGCTATCCTCTACGGTGACAAAATTACCGATTCGATGGCCAGAGCGATCGGCGAGACCGAGCGTCGCCGTGCCAAGCAGCAGGCGTTCAACGAAGAAAACGGCATTGTACCGCAGGGCTTGAACAAGAAAATTTCCGATATTTTGCAGTTGGGCAAACCCAGTACCCGCAGCAAAGGCAAAGGGAAGGGGAAAGCTGCGGAAAACGCCGCCCAGTACCAAAATCTTACGCCAAAAGCGCTGGATCAGAAGATTCGCGAGTTGGAAGCGCAGATGTATACCCACGCGCAAAACCTGGAGTTCGAGCAGGCGGCGGGCTTGCGTGACGAAATCCACCAGCTGCGCGAGCAGTTTATTGCCATTTCATAACCCATTGGCGCGCTGCAGACCGCGGCGCCGCCAAAACATAAAATCCTTGTCGCCTCCGCCAAAGCTGATTATGGTGTGCGGCCATTTGACTACTGCGAGCCACCGACCATGACCCAATACCAGTCCAAAGACCCGATGCACGGCATCACTCTGGAACAGCTTCTGAATAAACTGGTGGAAAACTACGGTTGGTCAGGGCTGGCTGAACGCATTCGCATCAACTGCTTCAGCAGCGATCCCAGCATCAAGTCCAGCCTGAAATTTCTGCGTCGCACGCCCTGGGCGCGCAAACAGGTGGAAGATCTTTATCTCGATATGGTTGAGCAGGCCGCCAGTGATAACCCGTGGCTACGTGGCGGCAAATAAACGCTCAGGCGCGGGCACCTAACTCGATCAACGCCTGATCCAGCGCCTGGCGCAGCAACTGACGATCGTGGCGGTAAGGAATATCCTGCGCTTCCAGCGGCTGTTTGATCACCACCCGATCTTGCACTTCACGGGTATCTGCCGTTGGTCCGACAATGACGGCATCGATCATTTGGCGGCCAATTTTCGCCTCCATCAATTCCAGCTTGTTCTTCAGCGTCAAGGCTGCCGCCGCGACGCTTAATTCGCGTCCGAGGTTGTCGATATAAATCATATTGGCGCTGCTGCGACGCAGAGCCTGCGTAAGGTCATCGAGCAACAGCAGAGGCATCAGGCTGGTTAGAAAACTGCCCGGTCCTATCAGGATCACGTCGGCTTGCGCGATAGCATCCAGCGCTTCGCGCGTCGCGTTGACATAGGGCGACAGCATCAGCTCCTGTGGCATGTCGGTCAGTTGATCGACATTCACCTCGCCGTAAACGTGGTTGCCTTCATGATCGTGCGCCATCAGGTCCACCGGCTGTTCGGACATCGGGATCAGCGCCGCGTCCACCTTCAGCAGGCTGCGCACCAGGTTGATCGCTTCCAATGGGCGTACGCTCAGGTGATCCAGAGCTTTCAACATCAGATTGCCGAGGTTGTGCCCAGACAGTTCGCCATTGCCGCTGAAGCGGTATTCGAACATCGCGGAAGCCACGCTCGGTTCGGTGATCAACTGATTCAGGCAGTTACGGGTATCGCCCCAGGCAATGCCCCCTTCCGAACGGCGAATACGGCCGGTAGAACCGCCGTTATCGGTGGTGGTGACAATACCGGTTAAACGGGAGCCTAAAGACGACAGGGAAGACATCACGCGACCAAGACCATGACCGCCGCCTAATGCCACTACCCGATCGAGATCGGCCAGGGTTCGATTACGCATAAATTTCCTTACAAGGGGGCTTAACTGCCCGCATAAAGTAGCGGATTTGGCGTAAAAACGCGAAAAAGAGTGTGGTTTGCGTGATTCCGGTCAATTCGTCTCCCTAAAGGCTGTTTATCATGGTTTACCAGATTAGGAATCGCCTAAAATCGCTGTATACACAATTATATAGCGAAATTGCGCGTTGGCTATCGCGTTTGTTTAGCGCTAGAATTCCGATGAAAACCACGGTTTCGTTCCGGCTACTCCGACTGCGGGAACTGAGACCAAAACTCCTAGCCTCTGGGCCTACGTTGTTCCTGCGAACAATATGGCACTTGGGCCGTGGCGAAGTCAGCCACCAGGGTGCAGAGCGGAAACGTTCGCATCTCCCGACTTTGGAAGGTGTTATGGTGCCGCAACTCATTGATGCTTATGAGCGCAAGTTCTATTACTTGCGCCTGTCGATCACCGACGTGTGCAACTTTCGTTGCACCTACTGCTTGCCGGACGGCTACCGCCCGAACGGCAGCCCGAAAACATTCTTGTCGCTTGATGAGATCCGACGCGTCAGTCGCGCATTCGCCGAACTGGGCACCGAAAAAGTGCGCCTGACCGGCGGAGAGCCTTCTCTGCGCCGCGATTTCACCGAGATCATCGCTGCCGTGCGTGAAAACCCGGCCATCCGCCAGCTCGCCGTGACCACCAACGGTTACCGTATGGCGCGCGACGTCGCCGGCTGGCGTGATGCCGGCCTGACGGCGGTCAACGTCAGCGTCGACAGCCTGGATCCCCGCCAATTTCATGCCATTACCGGGCAGGACAAGTTCCGCCAGGTGATGGACGGCATCGACGCCGCCTTTACCGCCGGTTTCAGCAAGGTGAAGGTCAACGCGGTGCTGATGCGTGACGTGAACCACCAACAGCTGGGCGCCTTCCTTAACTGGATCAAAGACCGTCCGATTCAACTGCGCTTTATCGAACTGATGGAAACCGGCGAGGGGGGCGATCTGTTTCGCAAGCACCACGTTTCCGGTGAAGTGATCCGTTTGCAGCTGGAACAGCAGGGCTGGCAGCGTCAGCCGCGCGGCCGCAGCGACGGCCCGGCGCAGGTGTTCAGCCACCCGGATTATCAGGGTGAAGTGGGCTTGATCATGCCGTATGAAAAAGATTTCTGCGCCAGCTGCAACCGGCTGCGTGTTTCCGCTATCGGCAATTTACACCTGTGTCTGTTCGGCGAGCAGGGCATTGGTCTGCGCGATCTGCTGACGAATGATCAGCAGCTTGATGAACTGAAGGACCGCATCCAGGGCGGGCTGCTGAGTAAGAAACAGACTCACTTCCTGCATCAGGGTAACAGTGGCATAACGCAGAACCTGTCGTTTATCGGCGGCTGATCCCCGGCATCTTTCAAGCCGCAGCGTTGTTGGCTGCGGGCGCTCGCCCCAGTCACTTACCTGAGTAAGCTCCTGGGGATTTACGGCCTTGCCGCCTAGCTGCAACTTGAAATCTATTGGGTATCCTATGAATAGGAGCAAAGTGAACAATGAGTCATGCCAGCAGTGAATTCATTCCGGTACATATCGCTATTTTGACCGTTTCGGACAGCCGTGGCGAAGCGGAAGACACCTCGGGCCAGTACCTGCAAGAAGCGGCGCTTGAAGCCGGACACCGGGTAGTGGATCGCGCCATCGTCAAAGACGACAAATACCTGATCCGCGCACGCGTTTCCACGTGGATTGCAGACGAAACGGTACAGGCCGTGCTGATCACCGGGGGCACCGGCTTTACCGCCAGAGACTACACCCCGGAAGCGCTGCTGCCGCTGTTCGATCGCGAAGTGGAAGGGTTCGGCGAACTGTTCCGCATGGTGTCTTACGAAGAGATTGGCACCGCCACGGTCCAGTCACGCGCGCTGGCCGGTATGGCCAACCAGACGGTCATTTTTGCCATGCCGGGGTCCACCCGCGCCTGTCGCACCGCCTGGGAACGCATTATTGAAGAGCAGTTGGACGCGCGTCATCGCCCGTGCAACTTTCTGCAACATCTGAAGAAATAAAAATTATGACGCAGCTAACTCACATTAACGCCGCGGGCGAAGCCCATATGGTTGACGTTTCAGCCAAAGCAGAAACGGTGCGCGAGGCGCGCGCCGAAGCTTTCGTCGAGATGTTGCCGACCACTCTGGCGATGATTATCGAGGGCAGCCACCACAAGGGCGACGTGTTCGCCACGGCGCGCATCGCCGGTATTCAGGCGGCGAAACGCACCTGGGAGCTGATCCCGCTGTGCCATCCGCTGATGCTGAGCAAGGTCGAAGTGCAGTTGGAGGCCCAACCGGAACACAGCCGTGTGCGGATTGAAACCTGTTGCCGACTGACCGGCAAGACCGGTGTTGAAATGGAAGCGTTAACCGCGGCTTCAGTGGCTGCATTGACCATTTACGACATGTGTAAAGCGGTACAGAAAGACATGGTGATCGGCCCGGTGCGGCTGCTGGCGAAAAGCGGCGGCAAATCCGGTGATTTTAAGGTGGAACTATGATTAATATTCTTTTTTTTGCTCAGGTACGCGAACTGGTTGGCATCGGCGATTTATCGATGCCGGCAGATTACCCGACGGTAGAGGCGCTGCGTAAGGCGCTGTGCGAACGTGGCGACCGTTGGGCGTTGGCGCTGGAGTCCGGCAAGCTGTTGACCGCGGTGAACCAGTCGCTGGTGACGGCCGAACATCCGCTGCGCGCCGGCGATGAAGTCGCTTTCTTTCCACCGGTAACCGGAGGTTAAGAGTGGAAAATACCCGTATCCGCGTGGGGGAAGCGCCGTTCAGCGTCGGCGACGAATACCAGTGGTTGGCGCAGTGCGACGATGATGGCGCCGTGGTCACCTTTACCGGCAAGGTACGCAATCATAATCTGGGCGATGACGTCAGTGCGCTGACGCTCGAGCACTACCCTGGCATGACCGAAAAAGCGCTGGCCGAGATCCTGGACGAAGCCCGTAGCCGTTGGCCCTTGCAGCGCGCGACGGTGATCCATCGCGTGGGCGAACTGTTTCCCGGTGATGAGATTGTCTTCGTTGGCGTGACCAGTGCGCACCGCAGTATGGCGTTCGAGGCTGCCGAGTTCATCATGGATTACCTGAAAACCCGGGCGCCCTTCTGGAAACGCGAAGCCGTCGGGCAGGGAGACCGTTGGGTCGATGCGCGCGACAGCGATCGCCAGGCGGCGGAACGCTGGCATAACGCAGATAAATAACCGTTAAACAGCGGAAACAAATCAATACCTTTGCCGCTTTGCCATCAGGTTTTATGTGGTACGCTTATAGCAGGCCGAGCCCCACAAATGGGGGTCGAAATCTTGTTTCATATGCAAAAGGTAACCGTCATGGACCGATATCCACGCTCTAATGGTTCAATCGTCGAACGTGCCAACAGCGGCATTCAGGCTTATATGGCGCAGGTTTATGGCTGGATGACCTGCGGTATGCTGTTGACGGCGTTTGTTTCCTGGTACGCGGCCAACACGCCTGCGATCCTTAACTTTATCTTCTCCAGCCAGATCACCTTCTTTGGCCTGATCATCGCGCAGTTGGGGTTGGTTTTCGTTATTTCCGGCATGGTCAATCGTCTTAGTGGCACGGTCGCCACCTCGCTGTTTATGCTCTATTCGGCGCTGACCGGGCTGACGCTTTCCAGCATTTTCATCGCTTACACCTACAGCTCGATCGCCAGCACCTTCGTGGTGACCGCCGGCATGTTCGGTGCGATGAGCCTGTACGGCTACACCACCAAGCGCGACCTGAGCGGTTTCGGCAGCATGCTGTTTATGGCGCTGATCGGGATTGTGCTGGCTTCGCTGGTCAATATCTGGCTGAAAAGCACGGCGCTGATGTGGGCAATTACCTATATCGGCGTGGTGGTGTTTGTTGGCCTGACGGCGTACGACACCCAGAAACTGAAGGCCATGGGCGAGCAACTGAATGCCGATGATAAAGACAGCTTCCGCAAATACGCCATTGTTGGCGCGTTGACGCTGTATCTCGATTTCATCAACCTGTTCCTGATGTTGCTGCGCATTTTCGGCAACCGCCGCTAAATCCGTCGTCTTTCAAGCTGCAGCGTTGTTGGCTGCGCTCGCCTAGCCGCAGCATGAAATCCATAGGATTTACAGCGAAGAGAAAGACTCTGCGATCTCGATCGCAGAGTCTTTTTTTATGCAATTTTACGGCGGAACATGGCATAGGCGGCGCTGCCGGTGGTGGCGGTAATGGCCAACAGCGGCCACAGGCTGTGCCAGATGATGCTGAAACTGGCGTCTTTCAAATAGATCTGTTTGGTGATGTCGGTGAAGTGGCGGATGGGGTTTACCCAGGTGAGGTTTTGCAGCCACACCGGCATATTCTCCACCGGTGAAACATAACCGGAGAGCAGGATGGCCGGCATCATAAACACGAACACGCCGATAAACGCCTGTTGCTGGGTGGCGCACAGCGACGAAATCAACAGGCCGAACCCCACCAGTGACAGCCCGTAAATCAACATGGTGCCGTAGAACAACAGCAGCGACCCGGCGAACGGGATCTGATAGATAAAGATGCCGATCAGCAACACTATGCTGGCCTGGAAGGTGGCGACGATCAGCGCCGGCACCGCTTTGCCGATAAAAATCTGCCAGGTGGTTAACGGCGACACCAGCAGTTGCTCCAGCGTGCCCTGTTCACGTTCGCGCGCCACCGACAGCGAAGTCACTATCAGCACGCCGATGGTGGTGATCATGGCGATCAGCGACGGCACCACAAACCACTTGTAGTCCAAATTCGGGTTATACCAGTTGCGCACCACCAGTTCGCTGTTGTTAGGCTTGGCACGGTTGCCGATCAGCTCATTTTGGTAGTCCTGCACAATCTGCTGCACATAGTTGGCGGCGATCTGTGCGCTGTTGGAGTTACGCCCATCGAGCAACAACTGCAGCGGGGCCGTATTGCCGCTGGCGATATCCCGTGAAAATTGTGCCGGGAAACGGATCAGCAGCAGCGCTTTTTGGTTATCGATAACGCTTTGTATCTCTTGGGGGCTGCGCAACAGCAGCACGTGGGAGAAGGCCTTGGCCTTGGCAAAGCGCTGGGTCAGCTCGACCGAGGCATGGCCGCTGTCTTCGCTGTACACCGCAATGGTGGCATTGGTCACTTCCAGCGTGGCGGCGAAGGGAAACAGCAGCACCTGCAGAATAACCGGCAAAATCAGAATCGCGCGGGTTTGCGGGTCGCGCAGCAGCGATTGCATTTCCTTAATGATTAACGTCCAGAGACGGTGAAACATCTTCTTTCCCCTTAATCCAGTCGCCGCTGGGTTTTCCAGGCCGTCAGGCCGATAAATACCACCGCAGAAGCGATCAGGAACAGCAGGTTAATCATCAACACCGTGCCGACGTTGCCCGCCAGGAACAGCGTTTGCAGCGTGCTGACGAAGTAACGCGCCGGAATGATGTAAGTGACGGCGCGTACGATGGCCGGCATGCTGTCGATCTGGAAGATAAAGCCGGACAGCATAATCGACGGCAGAAAGGCGGCGTTCAGCGCCACCATCGCCGCGTTGAACTGGTTGCGGGTAATGGTGGAAATCAGCAGCCCCATGCCGAGCGTACTGGCGAGGAACAGGCTGCTGATGACGAACAGAATCAGCAGAGAGCCGCGATAGGGCACCCCGAGCACCCACACCGAAACCACCATGCACAGCACCATGGCGATCATGCCGAGGAAGTAGTAAGGCACCAGCTTCGACAGCAGCAGTTCGGTTCGCGTCACCTGAGTGGAAAGCAGCGCTTCCATGGTGCCGCGCTCCCATTCGCGGGCGATCACCAACGAGGTGAGGATAGCGCCGATGACCGTCATGATAATGGTGATGGCGCCGGGAATGATGTAATGCCGGCTGATGGCCGCCGGGTTAAACCAGTAGCGCATCTGCACGTCGATCAGCGGTTTTTCTTCGCGCCCGCTGTCGGTGGCGCGCTGCTGTTGCCAGATTTGCCACACTCCCTGGGTATAGCCCTGAACGAAGTTGGCGGTATTGGGTTCACTGCCGTCGGTAATGATTTGCAAGGGGGCGCTGTCGTGCGGCCGCGCCATACGTTGGGCAAAATCATTGGGGATCACCACCAGCCCGCGGATGCGCCCGGCTTGCATCAACTGGATCAACTGCTGGCGATTGTCGCTGATGGTGGGCTCGATATAGGGCGAACCGGTAAAAGCGTTAGCCAGATCGCGCGCCTCTTCACTTTGTTGTTCCATCAAAATCCCCAGCCGCAGCTTGCTGGAATCCAGGTTGATGCCGTAGCCAAAAATAAACAGCAGCATCAGCGGAATGACGAAGGCGATCAGCCCGCTGCTCGGATCGCGCATAATTTGCCGCGTCTCTTTCAGGCACAGCGCGCGCAGCCGCCGCCAGGAGAAACCGCTGTCGTCGGTGCTGGCCGTTTCGCTATTCATGCTTTTTCCTCCTGATCATAGCCCTGCACCAGTTCGATAAATGCCTGCTCCATCGAAGGGTTGGGGTTCTCGCTGCTGGCCACCTGATGCTTGAGATCGTCCGGGGTCCCGGCGGCGATGATTTTGCCGCGATACACCAGCCCGATGCGGTCGCAATATTCCGCCTCGTCCATAAAGTGGGTGGTGACCATGACGGTGACGCCCTTGTCTACCATACCGTTGATATGCAGCCAGAATTCACGCCGGGTGAGGGGATCGACACCGGAGGTGGGTTCGTCGAGAAACAGGATATCCGGTTCGTGCATCAGCGCGCAGGCCAACGCCAGCCGTTGTTTGAAGCCAAGCGGCAGGGAATCTGGCGTCTGGTTAATGATGGGGTCGAAGTTGAAGGCGCGGGACATCTCACTGATTTTTTCGCGCTGCGCCTTGCCGCTCAGGCCATACACGCCGGAGAAAAACTTCAGGTTTTGCGCCACCGTCAGGTTGCCGTACAGCGAGAATTTTTGCGCCATATAGCCCAAATGCTGGCGCGCCTTGCCCGAGCTGGTTTTCAGGTCCATTCCCAGCACCAACGCCTTGCCTTCGGTTGGCACCAGCAGCCCGCACATCATTTTGAAAGTGGTCGACTTACCGGCCCCGTTGGGGCCCAGCAGGCCAAAAATCTCGCCGCGCTGCACTTTAAAATCCACGTGGTCGGTGGCGGCAAAGTCACCGAATTTCTTCGTCAGTCCCTGCGCTTCGATCACGGTTTCGGTGCTTTCCCCTTCGACGGTTGGCATGATTTCCGCCAGCGCCGACTTGCTGTTCGGCCCGCCGCCGAGCAAATCGATAAATGCATCCTCAAAGCGCGGTTCCGCTTCGCTCAGTTCGGCGTCCGGCAGATCCAACGCCTGCAACACCTGGCGGTGATCTTCGCCTTCTTTCAGGATCAGGCGCAGATATTTGCCCTGGATCACGCCGTCGGTGACCGCAGGCAGGCAGATAGCCCGTTGCAGCAAGGCACGGTGGCTGCCGGCTGGTGGTGCTATCAACACCGTGCGCCCGGCCATGCGCTGGGTGAGATCTTTAGGTGCGCCGCTGAACAACAGTTCCCCTTCATTGAGCAACAGCACTTCACGGCATTGTTCCGCTTCGTCCAGATAGGAAGTGCTCCACAGGATCAGCATGCCGTCGTTAGCCAGCTCATGCACCATGCGCCACAGCTCGCGGCGCGAGATCGGATCGACGCCGACGCCGGGCTCATCGAGCAACAGCACCTGCGGTTGCCCGACCAGCGTACAAGCCAGCCCAAGCTTCTGCTTCATGCCGCCCGACAGTTTGCCCGCCAGTCGGGTGGTGAAGCGGGTGAGATCGGTAAATGTCAGCAGCCGATCAAAAGTCTGTTTACGCAGATCGCCAGTGACGCCGCGCAGATCGGCATACAGCGTCAGGTTCTCCATCACCGTCAGATCTTCGTACAGGCCAAACTTTTGCGGCATATAACCGAGGATCGCATGCAACTGGCGATCCTGAGCGATCGGATCCAGCCCGGCGACGCGTAACGTTCCGCTGCTGGGTTTGAGCAAACCGGCCAGCATGCGTAGCAGGGTAGTTTTTCCGGCGCCGTCCGGGCCAACCAGCCCGGTAACCGCGCCGCTGGTCAGCCGGGTGGTCAGGCTGGCGACCGCCGGTTTTTGCAGCGACGGAAAACGTTTCTCCAGCGCTTCCAGCTCAATCACCTGTTCCATCACCGTCCCCTCAAGGTTTGGCAAAGTGAACGGTAACCGGCATCCCCTGGCGCAGCGCGTCATCGGCATCGGTGACGATCACCCGCAAGCGGTACACCAGATCGGTTCGCAGGTCTGGGGTTTCGACGCTTTTCGGCGTGAATTCAGCGGTCGGTGAGACAAAACCAATTTTGCCGTGATAGGGCTTGTCCGGTCGGCTGTCGGTATAAATTTCCAGTTCGGTGCCCGGCGTTGCTTTACCCAGGTTGGCTTCGTTCACGTAGGCGCGTACCCAGACCGGACGGGTCAGCGACAGAGTAAACACCGTGCCGCCGGCATTGAGCATGGTGCCTGGCTCAACGGCCCGAGTCAGTACGGTGCCGGCCGACGGGGAAACCAGAGTGGTGTCGTGTAAATTAAGCTGTGCCTGAGCCAGTGCGGCTTCGCTCTGCGCCAGATTGGCTTTGGCTTCTTCAATCTCCTGCGGCCGGTTGCCTTTCAGGTATTGCGCCAGCTTGTCCTTTGACGCCTGCAGGTTGGCCTGCGCCTGATTGCGTGCGGTACGGGCATCTTCCAGCGCGTCGGCAGAAGTGGCGTTTTTCGCCCACAGTCCCTGTTGTCGCTTCAAGTAGCTGTCGGCGTAGCTGAATGCGGACAGGCGCTGCGCCATTTCCGAACGCACCTGGGCGATTTCTTCGGTACGATAACCGGCCAGCAGCAGCGCCAGTTTGGCTTTGGCACTGCCGACGTTAGCCTGCGCCTGCTGCAGGGCGTTGATGTAAGGCGCGTCGTCCAGTTTCCCGAGCAATTGCCCCGGCTGAAGGGCATCGCCTTCATCCACCGTCAGCGACGCCAGCCGCCCATCGACGCGGAAGCCCAAATTCACCGTGCGGATATCCACGTTGCCATACAGCGTCAGCGGTTTGTCCTGCTGCTGCTGGTAATACCAAACCCCGTAAACGGCCGCGGCGATCAGCACAATAGCCGCCACAATGAGGGCACTGCGTTTCTTGTTCATAACACTCCCTGCCTGAATTTACGCGCCATAGCGTTGGCGCAGCCCATTAACCAGAATCTCGATATGTTCAGCCAGCACCTCGCTGATTTGTTCCGCCTCGGCCGCGCCGATCTGCTGCCAGCCGGCCTGACGGCGAACGGTTTCCCGCGCCACGCGAAACGACAGCACTTCGCCGATCAGCGCGTGGGTATGCAGCACGATTTTGGTCGAATTCCCATCCAGGCCGGTGTAGGCCGCCAGCAGGCGACAAAGTTTGTCATGCAGCGGTGCGACCACCTGCTGGTGGATCAGCGGGTAGGCATCGGTGGGGGAAAGCTGCTCGCGCGACATGATTTTGCTCAGGTTCAGCGTCTGCGGTTGCGTCATCAGATCGCTGAACGCCAGCAGGCCGCGCTTCAGGTGGTCGAGGCAGTGCTCCGGCAGGCGTTCAGTGGCCGGCAACTGCCAGAAGCGATCAATCTCGTCGGCCAGGGGGCGAAACGCCTGCTGGATAAAATCGGCAATCCACTGTGCAACGGCCAGATACAGGCCTTCTTTGGAATTGAAGTAGTAGGTGATGGCGGCGATATTGTGCCCGGCGCGCTGGGCGATATCGCGGGTGGTCGCACCCTGAATGCCATATTCGCCGAACATCTCGATGGCGGCGGCGATCAGCTGCTGTCGCGCCTGCTCACCCCGTGCCCGGCTGGCGGTCTGGTTATTTGGCATTGATGGCACTCGCTAAAGTTAATCAATCATATGATTAACTTTATGCCAGCTTGGGTAAAATGCAACCAGTAGGCATCGTTTATTTAAGGTTATTTTTTCGGACTAGGCTGAATTCCCGGCATATTGTGCTTTGAGCCAGTAAAATTGCGTTTTCTTGTTCGAGTTCTGCTACAATCGCCCGCTTGGTGCACTGCAGTTTGTGCCAATCCCTCGTGGTCATGCTTAATGTCCCGTCTGATAATCCTCCCAGGAAACTGCACCGAACACTGTTAGGTTAGGGGGGATCTGGAGTTTTTCTCTTTATGTCATTTGAAACCCTCGGCTTAAGTGCTGAAATTCTGCGCGCTGTTGAAGAACAGGGCTATCGCGAACCTACGCCAATTCAACGCCAGGCGATTCCTGTCGTATTGGAAGGTCGTGACCTGATGGCCAGCGCCCAGACCGGTACCGGTAAAACCGCTGGCTTTACCCTGCCGCTGTTGCAGCTGCTGAGTAAGCATGACCATCCGGTCAAAGGCCGCCGTCCGGTACGCGCGTTGATCCTGACGCCAACCCGTGAGCTGGCAGCGCAGATCGGCGAAAACGTCGAAGCCTACAGCAAATACCTGCGCCTGCGTTCGCTGGTGGTATTTGGTGGTGTGAGCATCAACCCGCAGATGATGAAACTGCGCGGCGGCGTCGACATTCTGGTGGCAACACCGGGTCGTCTGCTGGATCTGGAACACCAACGCGCCGTTGACCTGTCCAAAGTTGAAATTCTGGTGCTGGACGAAGCCGACCGCATGCTGGATATGGGCTTTATCCATGATATCCGCCGCGTGCTGGCCAAGCTGCCTGCCAAGCGTCAGAACCTGTTGTTCTCTGCGACCTTCTCCGACGATATCAAAGGGCTGGCCAACAAGCTGTTGCACAACCCGGCATCGGTTGAAGTGGCGCGCCGCAATACCGCGTCTGAGCAGATCGAACAAAGCGTGCACTTCGTAGACAAGAAGCGTAAGCGGGAATTGCTGTCCCAGATGATCGGTGAAGGTGACTGGAAGCAGGTGCTGGTGTTCAACCGCACCAAGCACGGTGCTAACCACCTGGCCGAACAGTTGAATAAAGACGGCATCACGGCCGCTGCGATCCACGGCAATAAAAGCCAGGGCGCTCGTACCCGTGCGTTGGCCGATTTTAAAGACGGCAAAATTCGCGTATTGGTTGCTACCGACATCGCGGCGCGTGGTCTGGACATAGACCAGTTGCCACACGTGGTGAACTACGAACTGCCTAACGTACCGGAAGACTACGTACACCGTATCGGTCGTACCGGTCGTGCAGAACGTACCGGTGAGGCTATCTCACTGGTGTGCGTGGATGAACACAAGCTGCTGCGCGATATCGAACGCCTGCTCAAGCGTGAAATCCCACGTATCGCATTGCCAGGCTACGAGCCAGATCCAAGCATCAAGGCGGAGCCGATCATTAACGGCCGTCAGGGTGGTGGACGTGGTGCGCCGCGCGGCAACGGCGGTGGTCAACGCGCCAGTAACGGTGGCGGCCAGCGCAGTGGCAACGGCGGCCAGCGTGAAAACCGCGGTGGCGGCAGCGCCCGCCCACAGGGTGATGGCAAACCGCGTTCAGGCGCACCTTCGCGTCGTCCGCGCAGCCGTCCTGCCGAGTAAGCTGATACCTGATGATAAAAAAGCCACCGTTTACGGTGGCTTTTTTTTTTACGTGAAACCCAGATGATCGCGTCAAAGCGAGGGGCAAAAACTCTCAGCGCATTTCGAGTTCTGGCACCACCGACATACCGACCCGCAACCGTGCCAGGTCAGCCTGGTTCGGCTCCAGCAGAATTTTCACCGGTAGACGTTGCACCACTTTGGTGTAGTTGCCGGTGGCATTATCGGCGCTGATGGCGGCAAAGGTGGCGCCGGTGGCGGGCGCTATGCTGTCGACATGACCGCGCAGCGTTACGCCGGGCAGCGCATCTACGCGGATCGATACCGGTTGGCCGGCGGAGACATTGGCCAACTGAGTTTCCAGGAAGTTGGCGACAACATAGCTCTGCTGCAGTGGCACTACCGCCAGCAACCTCGTCCCGGCAGAGACCCAGGCCCCTTCGCGTACCGCTCGCTGGCCCACGGTGCCGGCAATGGGCGCGATGATTTGCGTATAAGAAAGATTGAGGCGTGCCTGGTCAACGCTGGCCTGTGAGGCGGCAATATTGGCTTCGGCCTGTTTCCTGCTGGCCTGCAATACCCCGACCTCTTTGCGTGCAGAGACCACGCCAGCCTGGTTTTGCTTCAGCTGTGCCGCGGCGGTTTGCATCGCGGAGGCGGACTTTTGCTGTTCATCGGCGGTTGCGGTGCCGGTTTTTAGCAGTCGGCGATAGCGGTCGGCATTTTGCCCCGCGTAGTTGAGCGTGGCCTGGCTGGCGCTGACGCCGGCTTCCTGTTGGGCAATATTGGCCTGTTGTTGATCCAGCTGCGCTTGAATACTGGCCAGCTTGGCCTGGCTAATTTGCAGATTGGCCTCTGCCGTTTCCAGCGCCACGCGATAGTCGCGGTCGTCGATAGTGGCCAATACTTCGCCGGGTTTAACCTGCTGGTTATCGGTTACGTTGACGCTGCGGATGTAGCCGGAAACCTTGGGCGCCACCAGTGTGTAATCGGCCGTCACCACCGCGTCGTCGGTACGAAAATGGTGGCGGGTAAGCGATGAATAGACAAAGAAAGCGATGGCCAACAGGATGACCAGCAGCAGCGCCAGAGTTAAGGTTCGTTTTGCAGGAGTGAAGCTCATGGTTATGATCCTGATGTTTTTGGAACTAAAGGTAAAAGGGTTTGCGGCGGGTAGACGCGGGTCGGTAGCCAGGCAGTCAACAGCACCAGCAGCAGGGCACAGCAGATAATCAGCAGATAGGCATCGCTGATGCTGAGGATCATCGCCTGATGTTTTACCAACGTTGAAAAATGCCCGAGGTTTTCCGCAGAACTGACCGATCCGTCCGGCAATAACGGCATGGCACCGCTAGCTTGTTCTGAGTTCTCTGCGGTCATTAGCCATGGGCTATTGCCCAGTCGATCCACCAGCACCTGAGAGTGGAACTTCTCCCGGTGACTCATGAAATTCTCCACCAGACTCCCCGCCGCCACGGTCGAGAAGCCGCGTACGGTGTTAAACATCGCTGAGGCGAAAGGCCCCTCGGGTGCCAGCACGACGCTGGTGGAGGTCATCAGGACCGGCAAAATCATCATCGGTTGACCAAACGCCAGCAGGCTCTGGATCAGCCAGAAGTTTTGCCGTGCCCAATCATCGGTTAATTGCATACCCAGCAAGCAAGCGCTGACGATGAGGCCCGCACCGGCGGCGAGCATCCAGCGACAGTCAATCCAACGGAAATTCAGCAGGGTAGCGACGAGTGGCGCTATCACTAACTGCGGTAAGCCAATGGTCAGCGCCAGTGGCGCGAATTGTGCGGTGCGGAAACCTTCAACCTGCGAGAAATAGAATGAAGGAAGCAGTGAGCCGGACAGCCCCAGTATCAGTACGCCTGCCAGCGTCAGCAGACTATGAGACAGGTTTATCCGCTTCAGCATTTGCAGCTTGAACAGGGGGAGCGGGTGATACCATTCGTTGATTAAAAACGTTACCAGCAATGCGATGGAAACCGGCAGCATCAGGCTAATCAACGGCGAATTAAACCAGTCGAGCCGCTCTCCCTGCGTTAGTGACAGGATCAACAATGCAATGCCACTGCAACCGGTCAGCATGCCGAACAGATCGATCTGGTGTAAACGTTCAAGGCGTAATGGATCCTGCGGTAACCCCCATCCCATCAATAAAGAAGCGATAACACACAGCGGGATAGCCTGCCAGAAGACAAACTGCCAGCCCAGATGATCGGTCCACAGCGCCGCCAGCGGCGCCGCGACGTTGGGACCAAAGGTGGCGGTGAGCGCGTAGGCGGCCAAACCATAAAGTTTGATACCCGGCGGCAGAAAACGCAGCGCGACCGTCATCAGCAGCGGCGGCAGGGCGCCGCCAAACAGGCCTTGAACGATTCGTAGCGCAATAAACAGCGTGGGATCAGAGATTAAGGGTTGGAGTACGCCGACCGCAGCAAATCCGCTGACCATCACCAGGGCAAAGCGCCGCAGTGAGAACGTCACGGCAAACCAGGGCGCGACCATCATTGCGGCCACCTCCGCAGCCTGATAAGACGAGGTGATCCAACTGGCTTCGTCATAGCCAATGCCGATTGCCGCACGAATATCCGCCAACGCCAGATCGCTTAACCGGTCATTCAGCCCCGAAGTCAGGGCAGCAATCAGTACCCCCACCAGGCCTAATGCCAGGCGCAGGGTGAAAGGATGCGGTGCAGCGGCAGGCGCAGGCTGAACATTCATAGTGTGACTCCGGAAACGAAACTAACGATGCACTGTATTGCATGGTGGTACAATGTGATGCATGCTACATTGTGGTTCGCTGTATTGCAATGTGGTACATCGTGTCTGGGGGAATAAAAAAATGTTACAGTGTGGGCCAAAAGTCAGGGAGAGAGCCTCAATGTCTGAACCTACAACCTACTGTGATGATGAAAGGGCCGGTGGTATTCAGGTCATTACCCGTGCAGCGAAAATCCTTGATGCCCTGGGTGAAAAACCGAACGGCATGAGCCTGGGGGAAATCGCTGCGGCGGTCGATCTGCCGCGCTCCACCGTGCAGCGTATTGTCAATGCGTTGGATTCTGTACAACTGGTGCGTGGCGGAGCTGGCGGCGTACGCCTGGGGCCGTCGCTGTTGCGGCTGATTGCCAGCGTACATACTGAAATGGTGGCGATTGCCACCCCCTGGTTGCAGGCATTGAGCGATGCTACCGGTGAGACGGTATCTCTGGGACGAGCCAGCGGGCTGCAGTTGGCTGTAGTGCACTACATCGTAGCGGATCGGGAACTGCGAGTCGTACCGCGCATCGGCATGAATTTGCCGCTGTACAGCACCTCCGGCGGGCGCGCGCTACTGGCGTTGAACAGCGATGATGCGGCGCGGGATCTGTTGGGTGAAGCCTATCAGGCGGTGACTGACTTGACGGTACGTGATTTTGCCGGGTTGATGGATCGCTTGGCTGAAATACGCCGTACCGGGCTGGCTTACGACCGGGAAGAAACGCTGGAAGGCGTCTCCACCATGGCGGTGGCTATCGACACTATCCTCGGGCGCTTCTCCATCAGCCTGTTAGTGCCCAGCAGTCGCTTGATCAAAAACGAAGCTCGCTATCGTGAGGAGATCCTCAAATGCAAAGAGGCGCTGATCGATGAGATTGGTAAAGGCACATCGCGAGATTGACGGGAGAAGACGATGAAAACGCTGTTGGTCGCAGTTGATAATTCCGCCACTGCTCGTAAAGTTATTTCACTGGCTGCTGAACAGGGGTTGGCCCAACGGGCAACGGTAGTGGTGCTATGCTGTGTGGACCTCAGCTATTCCACGACGGGCCCCTATGACATTGCCGTCGGTGAAGATCCGGCGGATTTTGGCTACGCACAGGATGAACAAGGCGCAGCGGCAGCCGTAGTGCGTCAGGCGCTGAGTGAATTGAAAGATGCCGGTGTCAGCGCGCGTGGCAAGGTAGTGCCCGGTGAACCGGCGGAAACCATAGTGGCTCAGGCTAAAGAGCTGAATGCCAGCATGATTATTATGGGCCGCAGGCATCTTTCACCCTTTAACCGTTTGTTGAGAGGCTCGAACAGCGCTTTGGTTATAGAAAACGCCGACTGCCCGGTGCTGATCGACGTACGCGCTGATTGACTGTCTCTGCTTCCCGGAGCCGAAGATGAAATTGAAGTGTGCAATTCTTGATGATTATCAGCAGGTGGCGCTTGGCATGGCGGACTGGTCGGCTATTGCCGATCGGGTAGAAGTATTCGCCATGAGTCAGCATTTTACCGACGAAGCGGAGTTGGCCGTGCACCTGCAGGATTGCGACATTCTGGTGATCATGCGCGAGCGCACGCCAATCTCGGCCTCGCTGTTGGTGCGTTTGCCTAAGTTGAAGCTGGTGATCACCTCGGGTATGCGCAATGCGTCTGTTGATCTGGCCGCGGCGGCGCAACGTAGCGTTGTGGTCTGCGGTACCGCCAGCGGTTCGGCCGCGCCGATGGAGCTGACCTGGGCGCTGTTGCTTGGGCTGGCGAAGCATATCGTGCCGGAAAACGCCGGGCTGCGTAATAACGGCCCCTGGCAGCAGGCGCTGGGCGTGACGCTGCAAGGGAAAACGTTGGGGCTGTTGGGCCTGGGCAAGATTGGCAGCCAGATGGCGGTGGTCGCGCAGGCCTTTGGCATGCGAGTGGTGGCCTGGAGCCAAAATCTGACGGCGGAAAAAGCCGCGCAGCAGGGGGTTCACCTGGCGGAATCTAAACAGGCGCTGTTTGAACAAAGCGATTTTGTTTCCGTCCATCTGGTGCTAAGTGAACGCACTCGCGGGCTGGTGGGCCAGCAGGAGCTGCAGGCAATGAAAAAAACCGCTTACCTGATCAACACCTCACGTGCGGCCATTGTCGACCGTGCTGCGTTGATTGACGCCTTGCAGAACCAGCGGATAGCTGGGGCCGGGCTGGATGTGTTCGAAGTCGAGCCTCTGCCGCTCGACGATATCTTCCGCCGTCTGCCCAATGTGTTGGCGACGCCGCATTTGGGCTACGTGGCGGATGATAACTATGGCATTTATTTCCGCGAAGCGATCGAAGACATCGTGGCGTTTCTCGCCAATGAACCGATACGCCGTTTGAGCTAGCCGGCTTTTATTCCCCTGGATGCTTGTCTGATGCGGGTATTCGCCCGTATCATTGCGCGTCTTTTTTAGCAGGGGTAATCATGCGCGTATTATTGGCTCCGATGGAGGGCGTTCTCGATTCTTTGGTGCGTGAGTTACTCACCGAAGTGAACGACTACGACCTGTGCATCACCGAATTTCTGCGCGTCGTCGATCAGCTGTTACCCGCCAAATCTTTCTATCGCCTGTGCCCCGAACTGCATCATGCCAGCCGCACGCCGTCCGGCACCCTGGTGCGCATCCAATTGCTGGGCCAATATCCGCAGTGGCTGGCGGAAAACGCCGCCCGTGCGGTTGAACTCGGGTCCTATGGCGTCGATCTCAACTGCGGCTGCCCATCCAAGCTGGTCAACGGCAGCGGCGGTGGCGCGACGCTGCTGAAAGATCCGGAGCTGATTTATCAGGGGGCCAAAGCGATGCGTGCGGCGGTGCCGGATCATTTGCCGGTCACGGTAAAAGTCCGGTTAGGTTGGGACAGCGACAGCCGCAGTTTCGAAATTGCCGACGCGGTCCAGCAGGCGGGCGCCACCGAACTGGCGGTGCATGGCCGCACCAAAGAGGACGGCTACAAGGCGGAACGCATCAACTGGGCGGCGATTGGCGAGATCCGCAAGCGGCTGACCATACCGGTGATCGCCAACGGCGAAATCTGGGACTGGCAAAGTGCGCAAGATTGCCTGCAAACCACCGGCTGTGATGCGGTGATGCTGGGGCGTGGCGCGCTTAACGTCCCTAACCTGAGCCGGGTGGTGAAGTATAACGAACCGCGCATGCCCTGGCCGCAGGTGGTGCAGCTGCTGCAAAAATATGTTCATCTGGAAAAGCAGGGCGATACTGGCCTTTATCACGTGGCGCGCATCAAGCAGTGGCTGGGTTATTTGCGTAAGGAATATGACGAGGCGACCGAGCTGTTCGGCGAAGTGCGCACCTTGAATAATTCAAAAGATATCGCCCGGGTAATTTGCCGCTCGGAATAATAAAAACCCGCCTAAAGCGGGTTAGCGTAAATTCGTATTATCAGGACTCACTGTCGAGACGATTTATTTCTATCTCGATATCCTGAATGGTTTTTTCCAACCCTTCAAGGCAGGCACCCTGTTTATTCAGCAGGTCGCCAATCGCCCCAGCGAATTCCTTATGTTTATATTCGCCTTGGTCGAAAGCCAGCCATTGCGCAGACAGCGTCTCGGTATTGGATTGTGCATAGTGTCTCATTTCCTTCAGCTGAGAAACCACATCACGTAAATTATCAATCTGCGTTTTGCTGTTTTCATTGTCACTCATGCATAGCTCCTTGGGGTACGTCGTTTAAATAATTGCGACTGCCAGATAAAGACTACCCTATCTGGAAAAATATATCAGTGCTATGAGCTGCCATGACTGATTATCGTGGGATATATATCGTTAAAATTGCTTTATAAACAAAATAATATGCCAATTGTAAAATTTTATAAATTATCATTATTAAATCGTTTTTATGGGTGTTAATTAAATTGTCAATAGTCTGTGTCTTATATTTTGAAGGCGGAAGGAAAACGTAAATATTTAATTTTCGTGGCGGTATAAAATATAGGGAATATTCCCTCTTGAAAGGGGCGTTATTTCCCTGTTGGCGGCTTAGCCCTTTTTATACTGCGCCACCGGGCCATGCCATAGCTAATTCAGAGCGTCAGTTGTCCAGATCGATATCAAAATAGCGCATCAGCGCTTCACGGCGCTCCTGTTCCGAATGCAACGTCGACTCCCGACGGTGGTGATCTTCGGTGATAATCAGCTTGTTCTCACTGATCGTCACGCGGCCATTTTCTGTGGCGTGGGAACACACCAGTTTTTGGGTGAAGTGCGACTGCGGTGAAGTGCTGTGGTATTCACACATGTCGGCAAACTCGTTGAGCTCGCGTTTTTGCAGGGTAAAGCGGTACAGGGTTTTGGCATGCGAACGGTTGTCGCCATTGCGGCGTTCCAGATAGTAGGTCTCGCCTTCCTGTTCTAAATGGAAGGTGCCGCTGGTCTGCGGTTGCTGCTCGGTGGTGGTGATTTTCAGCGGCGTCAGGAACGAATCACCAAACCCCACGTCCACCAGATACGGCTGATCCAGCTCTACCATCAGCGCCATATGATCGAAGGGCGCGCCGAAGCTGCCGTCGCGGGCGCGGATCTCGCCGGAAATAAAATTCACCTTGAAACCGATGTCTTTCAGCAGCAGGGCGAACAGCCGGTTCAGCTCATAGCAAAAACCGCCGCGGTTGCGTTCGACAATTTTATTGAACAGCGCCTGTTCTTCCAGATGAATGCCCTGATGGTAAATAATGCTCAGGTTTTCAAAGGGAACCCGCAGCATATGGCCACGGTGTAATTGCTGCAGCGTCAGAAGGTCTGGTTGGGGGATGCCTGCGAATCCAATATGTTGCAGGTAGCGTTGTCTATCCACGGTTTGTCTCGCAGCAAAAAATTTGATTATATCTTTCATACTTCAAGCTGCCTCTTTGTTGACTTCCTGCGCTTACCCAGTCACGTACTGTTTGTACGCTCCCGGGGATGCGCTTAGTTGTCGCCGCGATGCAACTCGAATTATTTTGGATATATAAAATAGATGGATTTTTCGCACCTGTGGGAGCAATAAGTGCTGCGTCAGAACGCCGGGGGCTTGCCTGCCGCTTGCAGCAGCAAATTCACCCAGCGGCGGGTGGTGGTGCTAACGAACGCGCTGTCCGCCCAGCACAGGCGATATTGATAGGCTGCGGGCAGTTGTTGGTTTTCGCCAAACACCCGAACCAGCTTGCCGGCAGCCAGGGCGTCCTCAGCGACAGCCAGGCTACCGAGCACCACGCCGTTGCCGTCGATGGCTTCTTGCAGCGCATGCCCGACGCTGTTGAAGGTGATTATTCCGCGTGGCGCGGTGGTGCCTTCGCCAAAGGCGGCAAACCAGTCCTGCCAACCGGCAACGCCGAGCTTATGCCCGTCTTTCCACGGCGAGTGGATCAGCTGCAACCATGCCAAGTCAGCGGCGGTGATCGGCGCTGAATGGGCGGCGAGAAAGCTTGGGCTTGCCAGCGGGGCGAAGGCATCGGCGAGGAGTTCGTGCGAGTGTGGCGGCGGGTTGTCCGTGGGGCTATAGCGGATAGCAATGTCGGCTTCACCACTGGCCAGATCGCGTAAGCTTTCGTTGGCATCCAACACCAGCGAAACATCGGGATCGGCACGGCGTAACGCCGGCAAACGTGCCGCCAGCCAATGGCTGGCGATCCCCAGGGTACAGGTCAGTTTCAGCGTTTGCTGTTGCTCTGGCCGGGCGCGGTCACTGGCTTTTTGCAGCAGCGTCAGCGCGCGGGTGACATCAATCGCCAGCCTTTTTCCGGTCTCGTTAAGCGCTACCGCATTGCCCTTGCGGTGAAACAGTTCCACCCCCAGCTCGTTCTCCAGATGACGTATCTGGCGGCTGACCGCACCCAGCGTCACGTTCAACTCTTCCGCCGCTTCGGTAAAACTGGCGCAGCGGGAAGCAACCTCGAAGGTATGCAAGGCTTTCAGCGACGGCAGGCGAGGTTGAGCGTTCAGCTTGAGTTTCATTCAACCATATTGCCAATCTATCGATGTTCCACAAGCGATTTTTTGCTTACTTTTGGGGCAACAATCGGACGGGAGTATCGCGTGGACGTAATGATGGGGCTGGCCGCCGCGCTGTGCTGGGGCAGCACGGATTTTTTGATTGGCATTAACGCCCGAGCGGTGGGGGTGCGCAGAGCGGTATTTTTCTCGCAGGCGATCGGCTTTGTGATTTTTAGCGCGTGGTTATGGGCCACTTCGGCTCCTTGGTTAGAAGCTTCAGCTTCCATTTGGGGGCTGGCGTTGCTGGCCGCTTGCCTGACCGTGGGGGGAACGCTTGCGCTGTCGCAGGCCTTTGCCATTGGCAAGGCGGCGATGGTGGCGCCGCTGGTTACCAGCTACGGGGCGGTCACTACGCTGTTATCGTGGATCAGCGGTGAACGGCTGGGAGCTTTGACCCTGGCAGGGCTGGCGGTGTGTCTGCTGGGCGTCATGTTGACTGCCGTGAGTCCGGGGCGTCAGCCGGGCAGATCGCGCTCGACTTTGCCCGCAGTGACCTTTGCGTTGATCGCCGCCTTTTGTTATGGCACCGGTTTCTGGTTACAAGGGAAATACACGCTGCCGGTGCTGGGGCCGAGCCTTAGCCTGTGGCTTGGTTATACGGTGGGGCTGACGGCTCTGCTAGCGCTGAATACTGACCGACGCGCATTGATGGCCCGGCCCAGTTGGCGGCAGGGTGGAGTGCTGTTGCTGGCCAGCCTGCTGAGTCTGGCGGGCTTTAGCGCATTTGCCATGGGGGCCGGTAGCGGATCGCTGGCGATTGTGACGGTGCTGAGCACCCTGTCTGGTGGCATTGCCGCACTGCTCGGCGCGCTGTTACTGCGCGAGCGGCTATCTTCCTTGCAGTGGCTTGGGGTATTGACGGTATTGGCGGGTGCCCTGGTGCTGCATATGAAGTGACCTAACCCATAACCAGCAGCGTTTTAATTTGGGCCATTGTTTGCATTGATGATCTGAGCGGGCGATATTCATTCCAACCCTGAATTTCGCCCGGTTTTACTGCGTGGCCTGCTATTTTTCGCAAAAACGATTGGGTCGATAACGCTCGGGGATTTCCCGGTTTTTACCGTCGATCAGTTCTTCACTGACCCACCTTCCAACCGTGGCGGCGCAGGTTACCGCCGGATGCATCACGGCCACATAAAGCCCAGTAACCTCACCGATAAACCCCATGACGGGGCATTTGTCCTCGGGTACGGGCCGTTGTCCCACCGATTGGCTGAGCAGGCGTGCGGATCCTGTCCCTTTCAACCTTTTGGCTATTGCCGCCAAGGTGTCGGAAGCCATCTCATCAGCACCACCAACGGCCGGATAATCTTCAGCGGCCAGGATATCGCCGTTGCGGGCATGGCGAACTTCTATATCATCCCCTGAAATGAGGGTATTGATGACGTGGTCCTGCGTGCTGTAGCGCAGCAAAATTGCCGGCGAAGCTTTAATCGGAAGTGAGATACCAATGGCGTTTAGCAAAGGGGAAATACCCGTTCCGCAGGCCAGCACGACACAATCTGCGTTGAATGTTCCCTGCAGGGTGTCAACGCCGGTAATGGCATCGCCTTCTCTGACGAGTCCGATGACCGGCGTCTGGGTTTTTAATACAGCGCCGAGGCGGCAAGCCGTATCCAGCAAGGCGTGGGTGGCGTCGATAGGGTCAACGGCGCCATCCTGTTTTGCATAATAAGCCTGTGGAGGCGGATTATTCATCGCGGGTTCAAGCTGGGAGATCACGGATTGCTCAAGCATTTTTTCATGGGCCTGAGCCGCCAATGAATCGCTGTCGTAACTGAGTGCGCCAGCCCAATGCAGCCAAAGCTCTGGCACTTCGTTCTCCAGCCTATGCCAGTCGGCCACGGACGTACGGCGGAGCAGGACATCGGGCGCATCATCCCTCACCGTACTGTGGATCCAGCCGAAAGAGCTGCCGGTGGCACCGGATGCCGGGTGGTGCTGGTCAATGACGGTGACCTTCACACCACGGCGAGCCAAATGATAAGCGATGGTCGCGCCGATAATGCCTGCGCCCACAATAAGAATATGCCTGTCAGAGAGATCCATACCCACGTTCTACCTCGCATGTACCGGGCACAAACTATCCCATAAATTAACGGTTTCATGCAGATAAATGTGCTTTGCTCCCCGAAGCCTACCAACCTCAACCTGCGTGCTGAGTGCGTCTGATATAGGTCCAGGGGTTCAGCGAACGCAGATGCATTTGCAATACCGCGCCACGGCGGAAGAAGTAGTTAAGCAGGGTCAGTGACAACAGCTCTGTCAGCAGGGTGCTATAAGCGGCGCCCATCATGCCGTACTGGCGGATCAGAAAGTACGACAGCGGGATGTTGATGATAAACACCAGAAACATCTTCTTCGACAGGAAGCCATAGCCGGAGAAGAGCACAATGTATTTGTAGGCTACGGTGCCCAACGCGGAAAGCAGCGTTGAAACCGCCAAGACGCCCATCGCCGGATAGGCTGCCAAATATTGCTCCCCGTACAGCAACACGATGACCGGTTTGCCAAGCAAAACGATACCGGTCACGATGGCGGCGGCGATGGCCAGCACCAGCCCATTCAGTTTGGCGGCGGTGCGCATTGCGTCATCGCGGTGATAGGCGAAGATTTTGGCGAAAAACGAGGTGATCACCGCATCGGTAACAAACATCCAGGCGGTTGCCAGGGTGATGGCAACCGAGTAAATGCCCAGCGCTTGCGCCGAGACGAACCACATCAGGAACAGCTGCGCCAGCCGGGTATAAATGGCAATGGAGACATTGGAAACCGCCAGTGGCAAGCCGCTGGCGAGCAAATAGCGCACATATTTACGCCGTACGCGTTTTGGCGCGACAAAGCGCGGGTAACGGCGGTGGTAGATATGGTGGCGAATCAGGTAGGGGATCAGGTAAACCATCACGATCGGGATTGCCAGGAAGTACAGGTGCAGATCAAGATAAACAATCAGATAACGCACCAGCAGTGCGCTGCCCAACCCGGCTACGTTAGCCAGCGTATTGAAGCGTGATTCCAGCCGGGCGTCGTGATAAATGGTGAACACGTCTCTGAGCGAGAAGAAGCTGGCGACAAAGGTGGCAGCGCAAAAATAGAAGGTAATGAAATCTTCACGCAGCCCGGTGTAAATCAATATTGCCGCAGAGAGCAGCACAAAGCAGCCCTGTCGCAGCCGGTTGGTGGAGAACATCAGGGCGGTTCCGGAACCTGGGTTGCGGCTAATCCGCTTGAACAGCACGGTATCGGAGCCCAGCAGCGCCAGCGTTTGGGTAATGGCGAAAATAGCGGTAGCGAAGGTGATCTTGCCGAAGCTTTCCGGGCCAATGTATTTCGCCATATAGGCGGTAATGAAAATGACCCCCAGAATAGAGACCATTTTTTCGGATATCATCCAAAACGCATTTCTCACAATATTGATATCTATGAATTTTAATTTCATTGGTACTTTCCCTGTCGCCTCTAATAATAGGAATCGTCCGATTATTCCCTTACCCACTGTAAGGGATGCCCCGCAGGGTTTTATAATTGAGATGCAATAATCGGAATGTGAGAAGCATTCCTGCGTATGCTATGTTCATGGAAGAAAGAGAAGAATGAGAAAACTCGCAAAACGACTCTATCGGGCCGCACCCGATTTTATCTATTACCAAGTTAGCCATTATCTTGCCCACGGCTCTTGGGTTAGCTTCAAAAACCCGAAAACATTTTCAGAGAAGATTTATCAGCGCATGCGCTACCCGCATAATGATTTCAGTATGTTAGCGGATAAGGTGGCGGTCAGAGAGTATATTTCTCAGCGGGTTTCAGATAAATACCTAACGCCCATTATCATGATTACCGATAATTTTAGCGAACGGGACTACCTGGCCTTGCCACAATCATTTGTTATCAAAACCAATAATGCCTCTCAGCAGGTCAAGATAGTTAAAGATAAAAGTAAGGTCACCTATCAGGATATTACGAAAATTCTTAGGGAATGGTCTGGAATAACCTATTGGAAAAGATTTCGAGAAAAACACTACGCTAATATTCCGCAGAAAATTATTGTTGAGGAGCTGCTGGATATTGAATGCGACGGTGAGCTGATAGATTACAAAGTGCACGTGTTTAACGGCAAATACTCTTATTTATTCGTTGAGTTGTTACGTGGCGGGCCAGAGCCGACTTCGCTGGAGTTTTTGGACGAATATGCCCACCATTGTTTTTTCACCCAGGGTGACATTCCGCAGATCAATACGCTGAACCAGAAACCGGCGTTTTGGGATGAAATGATCCAGGTGGCGAAAGCGGTCTCGGCAGATCTGGATTATTGCCGCGTCGATTTTTATCTCACTCGCGACCAGATCTACATTGGTGAACTGACGCTCACGCCTGGCGCAGGCAACGAAGTTTATCTGCCGCGCGCGACGAATCTGCTGCTGGGCGAGATGATGTCCAAAGACGGGTAAACATTGCGACGCCGCTTACCGCGCGCTGTCCGCCGGTGCGATGCTTTGCAGCCACGCCAGAAATTCGGCGGCTTTGGGTTTGTCCAGCGTGCGTTGCGGGTAGACCACATAGTAAGGCTTGCTCAGCGGTAGCGTCGGTTCTGCCAGCGGCACCAGGGTTCCCTGAGCCAGTTCACGCTGGATCAGCTGCTGCTGGCCGAGCAAAACGCCGTGGCCCTCAACCGCGGCGTCAATCGCCAGCGAGGTCAGATTATAAGTCAGGCCGCGCCGCTGCGGCGGTGGTAACCCGGCGGCGCTGAACCACTCATGCCAGCCCGGCAGAAACTGGCTCTCCTTCCCCCAATCCACCTGAATCAGCGGCTGTTGAGTCCAGTCGCCGATCCTCTGTAACTGCGGGCTACATACCGGCTGCACGCCGTCCTGAAACAGCCGCACTTTTTCCATCAATGGATAGTCCTGATCGCCAAAGCTCAGGGCAAAATCCGCCGTTGAAGCGGCAAAATCGACCTCGGCGTGGGTGGCGTGCAGGCGAATATCCATCTGCGGATGCTGGTTCAGCCACTTGCCGATGGCCGGGTTCAGCCATTTTGACGCCAGGGCCGGCAAGGCAAAAATCGTCAATGCCTCTTGGCCCCGTTGGCGATCGACATGCTGTTGCGCCACGCGCAGCGTTTCAAACGCCTGCTGCACGTAGGCCAGGTAATCCGCCCCTTGTTCAGTCAGCGTCACGCCGCTTTTGGCGCGAATGAACAGTGTGATGCCCAGATGCTGCTCGAGCTGGCGGATCTGCTGGCTGACGGCGGCGGCGGTCAGCGCCAGGCTGTCTGCCGCTCTGGCCAGGCTGCCGGTACGGGCAGCGGTTTCAAACGCCAGAATGGCGCTCAGTTTGGGCAGGCGGCTGCGGGAAGGTGCGTTCATGGTGGCTATCGCTAAGAATTGGTTAGCTCATCCTTAACGCATTTTTGTTATTACGGCAATCCGACATTCGCTACAGTGAGGTTATCCGGCCCTTATGCCCTCAGGAGTTCAGCATGCAGCAACTTGCTCATATCATTGATTTATCCGCCAACCCGATTGGCGATGTTGCCTTTCAGGCCCGTTGCCGGGCGACGCTGGATGCGGCAGGGGCGCTGGTGTTACCCGGCTTTTTGACCGCCGCGGCGCTGGCGACGGTGCGTTTGGAGGGGGCAGAGCACAGCCCTGCGGCGTTTTATGCCGCCAGCAAGCACAATGTCTACCTGAAGCCGCAGGACGACGCCTTGCCGGCCGATCACCCACGCAACCGGCTGGTGGTTTCTTCCAAGGGGTGCATTACCGACGAGGATATCCCGGCGCAGTCGCCGCTGCGTACGCTGTACGATGCGCAATCCTTCCGCGATTTCCTCTGTGCGGTACTGCAAGAACAACAGCTGTACCCTTACGCCGATCGGCTGTCTTCAATCAATCTGCATTATGCCCATCGCGGGCAGGAGCTGGGCTGGCATTTTGACAATTCGTCGTTTGCCATCACGCTGCTGATCCAGAAACCGCGCGCCGGTGGGCAATTCGAGTACGTGGAAAACCTGCGGGATGCCGATCGTGGGGAGATGAATTACGCTGGCGTGTCGCAGGTATTGGACGGCGAACGGGCGGTTAAGACCTTGGCGATCGAAGAGGGGGATTTGGTGCTGTTCCGGGGACGCAATGCCATGCACCGCGTCACGCCAACCGAAGGCGATACCACCCGCATGCTGGTGGTGCTGGCCTACAATGCCCAGCCGGATATCGCGCTGTCGGAGAGCGCCAGAATGACCTTTTACGGCCGACTTTAAGAATAAAAAATTCAGAGGGCTGACAAGCCCGCATAAGGGTTAACCGATAGGGGTCGAACATGTTCGACCCGATTTAACCGATTGATTATGCAGTAGGGCGCGGCATGCAGCGCCCCTACTACGAATAACTGCCCCGAAAGGGGCAGTTAAGAGACTCAGTGGTGGGCTTCTTCATGAGCCTGCTGTTCCAGCTTCACTTCCTGAGCCCGCTTGCGCAGGCCGAACCAGCCCAGCGTCAGCAGCACCGCCAGCACCGGAATGGTGGCGATAGTCCAGGTGCCGTTCGGGTAGTCGAACGCCATCATGATGACGACCGCCAGCAGGAATGCCAGCGTTAGCCAAGAGGTGAAGGGCGCGCCGGGCATTCTGAAGGATACCGGCTGGGCGCGACCTTCGCGTACGGCTTTGCGCAAACGCATCTGGCACACGATGATAAACGCCCATGAGGCGATAATGCCCAGCGAAGCGATGTTCAGCACGATCTCAAACACCCGCGAAGGCACCAGATAGTTAAGCAAAACGCCAATCACATAGATGCCGCAGGTCACCAGAATGCCGGCGTAAGGCACTTGCTGGCTGCTCATTTTGGCCATGAATTTCGGCGCTGACCCGCCCATCGACAGTGAACGCAGGATACGACCGGTGGAGTACAGGCCGGAGTTGAGGCTGGAAAGTGCTGCGGTCAGCACCACGATATTCATGATGGTGCCGATATAAGGCACGCCCAACTTGCTGAAGAAGGTAACGAACGGGCTTTGGCCCGCCTGGTAGGCGTTCCACGGCAGCAGCAGCACCAGCAGTACCACCGAACCGACGTAGAACAGGCCAATGCGCCAGATCACGCTGTTGATCGCTTTTGGCATCATTTTGGCCGGATCCTTACACTCACCGGCGGCGGTGCCGATCAGCTCAATCCCGGCGAAGGCGAAGATAACACCCTGCACTAACACCAGCGCTGGCAGCAGCCCGTGCGGGAACATGCCGCCGTTTTCAGTAATCAGGTGCAGGCCGGTGGTGTTGCCGGCCACCGGGGTACCGGTGCCGAGGAACACTACCCCCACCACCAGGAACAATGCGATGGCGACGACTTTGATCAGGGCGAACCAGAACTCCATTTCGGCGAACCACTTCACGCCGATCATGTTCATGGTGGCAACCACGCCGAGGGCGCAGAGCGCGAACAGCCATTGTGGGACGTCGGCGAAGGTGCCCCAGTAGTGCATGTACAGCGCCACCGCGGTGATATCGACGATGCCGGTCATTGCCCAGTTGAGGAAATACATCCACCCGGCGACGTAAGAGGCTTTTTCGCCGAGAAACTCACGGGCATAAGACACGAAGCTGCCGCTGGACGGGCGATGCAAAACCAATTCGCCCAATGCGCGCAGAATGAAGAAAGAGAATATACCACACACCAGATATACCAGCGCCAGTGCCGGGCCGGCCAATTCCAGACGGCCACCGGTACCGAGGAACAGGCCGGTACCGATTGAACCGCCGATAGCGATCATCTGTATTTGTCGATTGCCCATGCTTTTGTGATAACCGGATTCATGGGAGTCTAACCATCGTCTTCTGGCTGCGTGCTTGTCATGCGCAGACTTTTTATTTGATTGCATTATCCGTCCTGTTTACCTGTCTATGGAATTACCCTGCTCTGGCTTCAGAGCAAACGATTGCTATGGACAATCGTTATGAGAATGAGGTCATGGCATCATTCTGCTGTTTATTGTGTATACAAGCCGCCACGAAATAACGGCGAAGCATGCTACCTTTTCTCAGTAAATGTGGCAAAAAATCCTGCGTATAAATCGTGAACAAGTGTGTTTGTTTTTTGTTCTATATATAAAAGAATATATTATTCAATAAGATGGTTGATTTTATCAAGACGGAAATATCGAGGAATAAAAAGTGATTAAAATCACATAATAATAATTACCGTGCAAACTACAGGGAATTTTTCTTATTAATGGGTGAGGTGAAAGGAGGGGATAATAAGACCTCCCAACCTGTGGTGATATTGTCCGCAGGCGGGAGATAATAAACGGAGATATTTGGCCGATTTTTAGGCGGATTCACCGGCCGGCAGAGCCGAAGTCGGCAGGCCGAATACCTTGTCGAACACCCAGTTAAACACAAAGGTGTAGCACGGGATAATCACTATCAGGGCCATATCCAGCAGCAGCGCCTGCCACAGCGTAATTCCCATCCACCAGGCAATCAGCGGGATCAGGTAAACCACTAACGTTAATTGAAAGCCTATGGCGTGCAGAATACGGCGTTTAAGCGTACGGCCGCGTGAGGCCTGGCGACTTTCCCACAGCTCAAACAGCGAGTTGTAGATGAAGTTCCAGGTGACGGCGATAGTGGTAATGATCACCGCCAGCGGCCCGGTGCTGCTGGGGGCACTGCCGGAAAGCAGCGCCAGCCCGAGCGCTGAGATCGCCATGCCGATAATTTCATAGGCGGTGACATACACCAGTTTGCGTTTAACGCCTTGCATTACTCATCTCCTGACTGATTTCTTGGCTTTGTGGTCGAGTGACCTTTTGCCGTCTGGCGGGTAAGATAACGTCAACTACATTGATAGAAAAAGTCAGGAGCTGTCAGTTTTACTGACAGGAAGGCGCAATGAATTTTTCCAGCGACAATATAGAGCTGTTTCTGGCGGTACTGGATCGCGGTTCGTTTTCCGCCGCGGCCCGATCGCTGCGCCGCGTACCTTCGGCGGTGAGTATGGGGATCGCCAATATGGAGGCGGAACTGGGGTTTCAACTGTTTGATCGTTCGCACCGCGAGCCGGTGCCGACCGCGTTGGCATTGGCCCTGGCGCCCCATGCGCGACTGATAGCCGAACAGCTTAAGCAGTTGCAGAACCACGCTATCGAACTGTCGCAAGGGCTGGAGAGCACCTTGTCGATTGGCGTTGCCTCGGACATCAATAGCAGTGGCCTGCTGACGGCGATCAACACGCTGGCGGAGCGCTATCCGCTGCTGAATATTGAAGTGCTGACCGCTCCGCAGGATGACGTGGTGCATATGCTGCATCAAGAGCGAGTCGACGTTTGCCTGGCATTTGGCGGACTAAACATCAACAGCCAGGAACAGTTTCACTTCGTCGGCGCGGAATCGCTGGTTGCCATGCTTTCGCCACGGCACCCGGCGTTGCAGGGGGCGCCGGATGAGCTGTTCCTCGAGGATTTGGTCAACGTGCGGCAGATAATGGTGGCCAGCCGTGATTTGCCGATCGCCGATCTGCGGCCGCGGGTGGCGGAATCTTACTGGCGCACCGACAGCCTGCCGATGGCGCTGAACATGGTCGAGGCGGGTTTGGGGTGGGGCAATTTCCCGCTATCGCTGACCGCACCATTGTTAGCTCAGGGTCGGTTGATCAGGCTGAAATTTAAAAACACCAAAAATGAGCTGCGATTGCCGATACATCTTGTCTGGTTGAAAAGCCGACCGTTGGATAAGGCCGCCCGCGAACTGGTGGCCCTGATGCGCGACGCGTCGCAGGCGGAATAATCCCGGCGGCCGTATTGCTTTTGTTTTTATCGCTGGGCTACTTTGAACCGTGGCATTTACGAAGGGAGTGCGGAAAGTATGATCAGCGAGACGGCATTATCGGTATTGAGCATTACTGGCGCCATTGCGCTGGGGGCAATGAGTCCGGGACAAAGCTTTATTCTGGTGGCGCGTACGGCCGTGGCATCGTCGCGCCGCGACGGTATGGCAGTCGCGCTGGGTATGGGCGTCGGCTGCTTTATTTTTGCACTGGTGGCTCTGTTGGGGCTGCAGTCATTGCTGTTGGCATTGCCATGGCTGTACTCCACGCTGAAAGTGCTGGGGGGCGCTTACCTGGTCTACCTGGCGTTCAAAATGCTGCGTGGGGCGAGTCAACCGTTGAACGTGGAGGTCGTCGGCGCGCAGTCTCTGGGCTTTCGCAAGGCCTTTACCACGGGGCTATTGACCCAGTTGAGCAACCCGAACACCGCCATCGTGTTCGGCAGCGTGTTTGCCGCCTTGCTCAGCCATAAAATCTCGCCGCTGATGTACATTATTCTGCCGGTGATCGCCCTGACGGTTGACGTCCTCTGGTATGCCTTCGTGGCCTTTGTGTTGTCATCACCACGTCCGCGTCGCGCCTACCTGCGTTTTAAAGCCTGGTTCGATCGGGTAGGCGGCGGAGTGTTGGCCTTGCTCGGTGTGAAACTGATGCTGAACCGATAAGCTTAATCGGCATGCCGACGGCGCCACCAAAACCGTACTAGCAGAATGGCGGCGATCACCAGCGCGCAGAACAGCACGCTGGTGAGTCTTTTATCGAAGCCCGAGATAAAGCGGCCGATCGCCTCGCCACCAAAATAGCCCAGCAGCACAAAGATTGTCGCCCACAGGATGGCGCCCAGAATGTTCAGTGGTACAAAGCGTGACGGCGGCAGCTTGCTGGCGCCGATCAGAACCGGGCCGATAATGCGGAAGCCATACATAAAACGTACGCCAATCACGAACAGCATTGGGTGGCGTGCGATCAGCTTTCTGGCGCGTTCGATGCGTTTTTCCTGGCTTTTCATACGTGAAATGACCCGTCCGCCGAAGCGACGGCCCAGGAAAAACAGCAGTTGATCCCCCAGCGTGCCGCCCAACGCCACCACCGCAATAACCCAGGGCAGATGTAACAGTCCCTGATGTGCCGCAATGCCGCCCAGCAGCGTGATGGTTTCGCCTTCGGCCAGACAGCCGATAAACAGCGCCCAATAACCGTAGTCCGTAATGTAGTGGGCTAAATCCGCCATTCTGATCCCCTATGTCTTTAACACATAAGGTTAAGTATACGCCCTGTGCGCTAGCCGCGGGCGGCAATCTGCGCCACCAACGCTCGACGTTGCCGCAAACTGTCGGCCATTTGCGCCTGAACCCGGGCCAGGACATGCGCCGGCGCCAGTTCCGGCGTCCCTCCCTGGAAAGGCGGTGCCGGCGCATATTCCAGATACAGTTGGATCATTTGCGCGGTTTCCTCATCGTGCAATTCGGCGATTAATGCCAGGGCGAAATCGATGCCAGCAGTCACGCCGCCGCCGCTGATGACGTTACCGTCACGCTCTACCCGGGCATGACTGGGGAGGGCACCGAACAGCGCCAGGCTTTCGCGCATGCTCCAGTGACAGGCGGCGCGTTTGCCCTGCAGCAAACCGGCAGCGGCCAGGATCAGCGAACCGGTACACACGGAGGTCAGATAGCGGGCATCAAGTCCCAGACGGCGGATCTGGCTCATAAAGGCGTCGTTTTCCAGCGCCTGGGTACAGCCGGCGCCGCCCGGTACGCACAGCACGTCGCAGCGCGTGACTTCTTCCAGCTTCTGCAACTGGGTAAAGTACAATCCTTCGGCGCTGATATCTGCGCCACCGACGGAGGCCACGACAATTTCGGCCCCCGGCATGTGTCGCAAGAACTGCAGTGGCCCGGTAAAGTCCAGCTGGGTGACGCCCTGATAGATCGGAAAAACAATCACTAATGGTTCAGACATGATATTCGCCTCAGTTTTGTCATTTGCTTTGGGTAATAATAGCGACCCTGTTTTTGGCTGATATGACGGATAACCCTCAAAAAGCGCCATGATGAAAAATATCGGCTTTGTGGTCTTCCCCGGCTTTAATCTGCTCGACTTCGCCGGGCCATTGGCGGCCTTTGATAATGCCAACCAGTTTACGGCGACCCAGGCCTATCGGTGTCTGCCGCTCTCGGAACGGGGCGGCAGCGTGGCGAGCTCTTCGGGTGTGGAAGTGCTCACTCAGCCGTTTGGCGAACATCGCCTTGATACGCTATTGATTGCCGGAGGCAGCGGCAACGTCGTCGCCACCCAGTCGGCGGGGCTATTGGCGTTTCTGCACCGGCAAAGCCGGCAGGCACGGCGCATGGCCAGCGTGTGCACCGGTGCATTTATACTGGCGGCTGCCGGGTTGCTGGACGGCAAGCGCGCGACTACTCATTGGTACCATGCCGCACGGCTGCAACAGAGTTATCCGCGTATCCGCGTCGACAGCAATCGTATTTATATCCGCGACGGTGCGATCTGGACTTCGGCGGGCATCACTGCCGGTATCGATTTGGCGCTGGCGATGGTCGAGGAAGATCTCGGTAGCGCATTGGCGGCCAGTGTGGCGCGGCAACTGGTGGTGTATCACCGGCGTCCGGGCGGGCAGTCGCAGTATTCCTTGCTGCTGGAGCTCAACCCGTCTTCAGATCGCATTCGCAACGCGCTCTCTTATGCTCGCGAACACCTCCATCATCCGCTGACGGTGGGCGATCTGGCGGACGCCGCCTGTCTGAGCGAGCGGCAGTTTGGCCGCTTGTTCCGCGCCGAAACCGGCCAGACGCCGGCCAAGGTGATTGAACAATTGCGAGTCGAGGCCGCCAGGGTCAGGATTGAAGAAGGTCACGAAGCGCTGGAGAGCATCGCCCGCGCCGTCGGGTTCAGTGACCCGGAGCGTATGCGGCGGGCCTTCATCCGTCTGTTTGGCCTGTCGCCACAGGCGATAAAGCGCCTGAGCCGCAGTGGTTAAATCATTCTGCCGTGCCCCGGTGGCGCGGCGCAGTAGAGGAGCGACAGATGTATCAGGATTTTGAAAGTGAGCTGAACTGGGCGATGCGTCACATGCCGCGTACCCGGGCGGCCGTTGCTGCACTGCCGGATTTAAGCGGCGTGCGTCTGGCGTGCAATATGCACCTGGATCTGAAAATGGCCCCGCTGGTGGCGGGCCTGTTGGATAAGGGCGCTGCCATCTATCTGACCACCTGCAACCCGACCACGGTGCAGGATGACGTGGTCGCCTGGCTGGAACGCCGTGGGGCACAGGCTCACGCCTGGCGCGACATGAGCGACGCCGATTGGTCGGCATCGTTTGACCGCGCGCTGGCCTGGGGGCCTACCCACCTGTGCGAAATGGGGGCGGATCTGACTACCCGCCTGCACCAGTCTGCCGACGGCCCGCAGATTATCGCCGGGCTGGAAGCGACAGGTTCCGGCATCAGTCGACTGAACGGTATGGCACCGCGCTATCCTATTTTTAACTGGGACGATTTGCCGGTAAAAGAAGGGCTGCATAACCGTCACATGGTCGGCTTGACCGCCTGGCACACCTTCTTCCAGACCACCCATTTGACGCTGCATGAGAAATGCGTGCTGGTGATTGGCTATGGTTTGGTTGGGCAGGGCGTTGCGGCAGCGGCGAAAGCTTACGGCGGCCAGGTGATCGTGGCGGAAATCGATCCGGCGCGTGCGCTGCAGGCGCGTTATGACGGCTGGGCGGTCGTTGATTTGGCCAGTGCGGTCGGCCAGGCCGATGTAATTGCCACGGCAACCGGGGCAAAAAACGTGCTATCAGCGCAGCATCTGCAGCAGGCGAAAGACGGGGTGTTCATCCTCAACGTCGGCCATGTAACGGCGGAAATTGACGTCGGTTTCCTGCAGAACTTGCCGCACAGCGAGCCTATGCCGTTTGTAAATGCCTACCAACTTGGCGACAAACAGTTGTACTTGTTGGCCAATGGTTCAATGTTCAATCTGACGGCGGGCTACGGCGACAGCCTGAATGCCTTCGATGTGACGCTGGCGGTGATGGCTGCAGGCATTGGCCATATCGTCGGGGACGGCGCACGCCAGGCCCCTGGGTTGTACCTGTTGCCGCAGTCGGCCTGGCAACCGGCACTGTAACTTTTTCAACGCGGGCGTTCATCCCAGAGCGCTCGCGGTTTGCGCAATTATCTCTCCGACAGAATTTGTCACAAATCGGCTGACATAATCCCAGTGCCAATGGGAGAACCCTCACATATAATTCGGCCAAATAAGACCTTCATCTTCTTCAGTGACAGAGTAATGCATGTGAAAAAACGTGTTTTGGTACTAGCCCTGCTCGCTTTGCAGGCAGGGGCAGGCTTCGCGCCGCGCGCGCTGGCCAGCGAAAATAACGCCGTCACCCGGGCCGCCCAGCCTGAGCTGGCTTCCGGCAGCGCCATGGTGGTGGATATGCAGACCCACAAGGTGATGTATGCCCGCAACCCGGATGAAGTGGTGCCGATCGCCTCCATCACCAAGCTGATGACGGCAATGGTGACGCTGGACGCCCATCTGCCGCTGGATGAAATGCTGTCGGTAGATATTCACCAGACGCCGGAGATGAAAGGGGTCTATTCGCGCGTACGGCTGAACAGTGAGATCAGCCGTAAAGATATGCTGCTGTTGGCGCTGATGTCGTCGGAAAACCGTGCTGCCGCCAGTCTGGCGCATCATTACCCGGGTGGGTACGGTGCATTTATCAAAGCGATGAACGCCAAAGCCAGGGCGCTGGGCATGACCAACACGCGTTATGTGGAACCGACCGGGCTGTCGATCAAAAACGTCTCTACCGCCCGCGACCTGACCAAACTGTTGATCGCCACCAAGCAATATCCGCTGATTGGCCAGCTCAGCACCACCACCGAACGCATGGCGAGCTTCAAGGATCCGAACTATACGCTGCCGTTCCGCAATACCAATCATCTGGTATACAACCCGAAATGGAACATCCAGCTGACCAAAACCGGCTTCACTAACGAAGCGGGACACTGCCTGGCGATGCGCACCATGATCGGCAGTCATTCCGTGTCGCTGGTGGTGCTGGACGCCTTTGGCAAGTATACCCACTTCGCCGATGCCAACCGCCTGCGCAGTTGGATCGAAACCGGTAAGGTGACGCCAATCCCTGCCGCTGCCCGTGACTACCGCCGTCAGAAAGACGCCCGTCTGGCGAAGAACGAAACCGAATAATCGATGCTGTGGCCTGCGGAGCTGTTCGCAGGCCGTTACCGTCCCTCAGGACGCCGGATCACAAAACCCCGCTCCCGATCGCCGTCGAACCCGGCGCGCAGATACAGCTGATGTGCCCCGGTGCGCTGTTGACCGGAGAGCAGCATCACTTTGTAGCAACCTTTCCGCCATGCCAGTTGCAATGCGTATTCAAGCATCGCTAAAGCAATACCTTGTCCGCGATACGCCTGAGCAGTGACCACGTGCTCAATGATGCCGAAGGGTTGCCCCTGATTCACTAGCCCCGGCACCATCGCCAGCATGCAGGTCGCCACCGGTTGGTCATCGACCACGCTGACCACCAGACGAATCGACGGGTTGTCCAGCAGGCGTTGCAAAGTACGCTGGGCATTATCCGGACGCAGTGGCTGATCCTGCGGGCGTAACTCCCTGTACAGCGCCTGCAGGCCGGCAAGATCGCTCAATTGGGCCTGACGGTGGATGACGGTCATATTTCCTCCTTTCAATCGCCGTGAAGGCGTATCCATCCGCTATCATCAATTAATACCATATTGCACGCGAGGGCAGCATCCCATGAGCCACGTTTCTACCTTTGTCATGTTTCAGGGCCAGGCCCAACAGGCGATAGATCTTTATAGCGAACTGTTTGCCGGTTTCCAGGTTCAGCAACTGCTGCATTTTGATGAGCGCGATGGCGGGCCGCGACGGATCAAGCAGGCTACCATCGATTTTGATCGGCATAATCTGGTGTTTATTGACAGCCCGGTCAGCCATGACTTCAGCTTTACCCCGGCGGTCTCGCTTCACGTGAACTTGGCCACCGAGGCGGAGCTTGAAAGGATCTTCGCCCGCTTGGCAGAGGGCGGCGAGGTGCTTATGCCGATTGATGATTATGGTTTCAGCGCGCGCTTCGGGTGGTTGAACGACCGCTTTGGCCTGTCCTGGCAACTGAACGTGCCTGCCGGTGATGCCGGCTGAGATACCCGCACCCGCTCTTTTATGGTATTTAAGCGTTCAGAAAATTTGCGCAGGGATGGATGGGTATGTTCAAGATAATGGGCTGGTTAGCGTTGGCTCTGCTCTCCAGCGGCGGGCTGACAGCCTATTTTTTGCAGCAGCAGTACGAAGAGAAAAGCGCTGATTTTCGTATACTTTATCGCGACGTGACGGTGAAGCTTTCACAGCACGACGCCATCATTCCGCTATTGCCGGCCAGCCAATACAGCCGGGAAGTGCAGAGGATCTTTCCGCAAATCATCCATTGGCGTTCTCATCCTGGTATTGAACCGCGACGGCTCATCGTAGTGGAACAAAATGGGCGCTACTGGCTCAATGCCGGTAACCAGTCGTTGTTGATCGATCTGAACCAATTGATGAACGAATTGGTGGGAGAAAACGGCTTCCGGCACCTGGTGGTGCGTTGGAACGGTCAGACCTTATTTGAGCGCGGGGCGGCGCAGGCTTCCTACTATTGGCAATGGGAAAAGGTGATAGCCAGCCAGTCGCAGCCTTTTGTGCTGGCCGCCGGTGACGATCCGAACTGGGCTACGCTGCCCTGGCCCCTGATCCTGTCTCCTGCATTGTTCTGGGGACTGGTGCTTTACTTGATTAACCAATATCGAACCAACCGTCGGCGGCGAGATATCGCCGATCTGCGTGCCCATTACGCCGAAATCACACGGCTCAATACCCTGGGCGAACTGACCGCCGGTATCGTGCATGAACTTAACCAGCCCCTCACCGCGATTTTGAGTTACAACCAAACGGCCTTGCGTCTGGTTCGGCAACAGCACACCGAACAACTGCCGCAGTTGCTTGAGGCCGCCGTGGTTCAAATCAAGCGCACCGACGCATTACTGCAGCAATTTCGTCAGAAGCTGACCAGTGAGCGAGTCGATTATCAACCCGTCGCGCTGGGCGCACTCTGGGCCCGGGTGAGGACGCTGTTGGACAATGAAATTCGGGGCAATAAAGTCAAAATTAACAGCAGCATTCCTGACAATTTGCCCAGGCTGTTTGCTCCGCCGCTGTGGATAGAGCAAATTCTGCACAACATCGCCAGCAATGCGATTCAGGCGCAAGAAAATAATGCTGTCGGGACGGCTTGGATCAACCTGGCAGCCACGGCGACCGACGAGGGGATTGCTTTAACCCTGACTGACGGTGGCCCAGGGCTATCGGAACAGGCTCTGCAGCATGTATTTATGCCGTTTTTCACCACGCGCGCCCAGGGTATAGGATTGGGGATGGCCTTGACGGATACGCTGATCCAACGTCTTAACGGCACCATCGAAGCGACGAATATTGTCGGGCAAGGGGCCTGCTTCCGACTCTGGTTACCGATACACCCTGAGGAGAGATGATGAACCAAACCATTTACCTTATTGACGACGAACCGGCCATTCTCTCCTCGCTTAGCGCCTTGCTGGGTACCGTCGGTTGGCAAACCCGTACTTACAGCAGTGCGCTGGCGTTTCAGCAAGGCGTCGGTGAGCTGCATGGCTTAACCGGCTGTCTGCTGCTGGATATCAGGATGCCGGGCAAAACCGGGCTGACGCTGTTGGAGGAATGGCAACGGCAAGGGTTGGCGATCCCGGTGATCATCATGACCGGGCACGCGAACATTGATTTATGCCGCCGGGCCTTCAAAAACGGCGCCTTCGAATTCCTGACCAAACCGATCGACGCCGATTTACTGTTCGAAGTGGTCGGCAGCGCATTGGAACAGCAGCAGAACTTGCAGGAGCGGCAACAAAAAATACGCCTGATGCAACACCGGCTGGCTACGTTGACTGCTCGCGAACAGGATATTTTTGAGCACATTATGCAGGGGAATTCGAGCAAGGAGATCGCTCGCGTTTTTGCACTGTCGCCGCGCACCGTGGAGGCCCACCGGGCCAACATCTTCGCCAAGCTGGACGTCAACTCTCTGCCCAAACTGATGAACGAATATGGCGAGCTGGCGCTGCTGAAAAAAATGTAAAAACGCTTTGTTATTGATGAAAATGGGGCGCAAGTCCCGTCCCAAGGGCATTCTAGGTAAAATTACTTAATCGCGTAGGTAATCACGCCAATAGTGTGCTGCGGCTGCACCTTTTACTATTCCTGATATCCACAAGGGACAAGCAAGGAGCAAGCCAGTATGAAAATCATCATTTCAAGCATCATTTTACTCAGCAGCGTGACGTCGTTCGCCAGCATGGCCGGCGGCGTTCTCAGTGAAAAAAACCTTTCCCTCGACCTGGCCGATAAACTGGCTCAGAGCGCTATTCAGACCTGCAGTGCGAAAAACTATAACGTCGCCGTTACGCTGGTCGATCGCGCCGGTACCCCGCTTGTCATCAAGAAAATGGATAACGCCGGTCCGCATACGATCGAAGCCAGTCGCATGAAGGCGTTTACCGCCCTCAGCACCAAAAACCCGACGGAAAACGTGATGAAGAATGCTCAGGCTAACCCAGGGGCGGCAAACCTGCGCGATATCCCGGGCTTCTTGTTGCTGGCGGGCGGCGTACCGGTGAAATCTGGGGACGTGGTCATCGGTGCCATTGGCATTGGTGGGGCACCGGGCGGGGATCTTGATCAGCAGTGCGCGCTGGAAGCCTTGAAAAATAACCAGAGTAGCCTGAATGCCGGGTGATCTTTTTTAACGGTTACCGCCGCTTCTTAGGGCGCGTTAACCTGATGACCGGCACGGCTATACGCTTTTACCCACTGGATGATTTGCTGCAACCTCCTGGGCAATCATCCAGCAATACTTCCTGTTTATCCCCCGTCTCTCCTCCCAATCGTTATTTCTCCACTAAAATATTCATTAGCAAATCGACAATCATTAATGTTGTAGTATGAATCTCTACGAAGAGATCGTGACTCGTGAATATGAAAAGGATGAACCACTTTGGCTGGAAGTAGCTTACTGACTTTAATCGACGATATTGCCTCACTGCTGGACGACGTCTCGCTGATGACCAAGATGGCGGCGAAAAAAACCGCCGGGGTATTGGGAGACGATCTGGCACTTAACGCGCAGCAGGTCACCGGCGTAAAGGCCGATCGCGAGCTGCCGGTGGTGTGGAGCGTGGCCAAGGGCTCGTTTATCAACAAGGCGATCCTGGTGCCGCTGGCGTTGCTGATCAGCGCATTTGCCCCTTGGGCGATCACGCCGCTGCTGATGGTGGGTGGGGCTTACCTGTGTTACGAAGGGTTCGAGAAGGTGTTCCACAGCCTGACCCACAAAAAACAGGATGGGGAAGAGAATAAAGAAGCGCTGAACGCCAATGAAGACGTGGCGGCCTATGAACAACGCAAGGTGAAAGGAGCTATCCGCACCGATTTTGTGCTGTCGGCCGAAATTATTGCCATTACTCTGGGCACCGTGGCCGGGGCGACCTTCAGCCAGCAGGTGATTGTGCTGTGCGGTATCGCGATTGTGATGACGGTGGGGGTTTACGGCATCGTGGCCGGCATCGTCAAACTCGACGACCTGGGGTTGTATCTGAGCCGTAAAAGCAGTGCGCTGGCCCGCTCAATCGGCAGCGGTATTGTCAGTGCGGCACCTTATCTGATGAAGACCCTGTCGGTAGTCGGCACCATCGCCATGTTTATGGTCGGGGGCGGTATCCTGACCCATGGCTTGCCGCCGGTGCATCATTTGTTTGAGGACTGGGCGTCGTACGCCACCGTGGTGCCTACCTTCGGTCAGATCCTGCAGGGTGTGATTCCCGCCTTGCTCAACGTGGTGTTTGGTCTGGTTGCCGGCGGCGTAGTCCTGCTGGTGGTTTCGGCTCTGGGGGCGATCCGGGGACGTTTAAAGGCCTAAGCTAATCCCGCGCCTCTCGGCGCGGGGTCATTTAAAAGATCAGCTTGAACACGCCGGTGATGGTGAGCAGGCCAACGATAAAGATAATAGCGACAATCCACAGAATGATTTTCATTCGTCTCTCCCAATTGATTTGAATGACGGCGCGAGTTTTCGCTAACCTGATGAAATCATTATTTACTGTAGTCGATAATTCGCAAATTGCTCGCTGCAAGCCCATCAGGGGGATTGTCGCCACCTTCGCCTAACGCACGCTGCATGATGTGGGTGTCGCGCCACTTACCCAATTTAAACCCTACCGCCTTTAGCGTCCCCACGCTGCCAAACCCCAGTTTTTGATGCAAAGCCAGCGAGCCATGGTTTTCCCCGGCATTGCCGACGACAGCCAACATTTGGCGCCACGGCCCCTGCTCGCAGCGGGCAATCAGCTCGATCAGTAGCGCTTTGCCGATGCCCTGACCCTGTTGCCCTTCGGCGATATATACCGATTCTTCCACGGTGAATCGGTAGGCTGGACGCGGTCGATAAGGCGTGGCGTAACAGTAGCCCACGACGAGATGATCCCGCTTGGCCACCAGCCAGGGCAGCCCGGCCTCTTGCACTTTGCCCAGCCGCTGTCGCATTTCTTCCTGCGTGGGGGGCGTTTCTTCAAACGAAGCGGCGCCGAATAACACGTGATGGGCGTAAATCTGTTGGATGGCGGCTATGTCGTCCGGCGTAGCGTCGGTGAGGATCAGCGGAGCGGTGTGGGGCATAGTGATTCATGTTTACCTTGGAAATCAGAAGATAAGCGCATTATGCGCCGCGCCTGGCGACAAGGAAAATTGGGCTTTCTTATGCTGAAGATAAAAAAAAGTTATACCCATCCGCGAAACGAAAAAATGGCGCATGACGATCTTCGCCATGCGCCGGGAGCCGCTGCGAGCAGCATTCGGACGGGGGAATAACCCCGGGCTAGCCGCGCATGAAGTGCGCCACCGCCTGCTGCAGGTAGCGTAATAGCGGCGGGGTCAGCCAGGTGCCTTCCGTCAGCGTCGGTTCCTGCTCCATGGCCTGGCGGATTTTCATCTGGGTGGCCGGATGGGGACCGGCGTAGGACTGGAACAGTTCAAGCCATTGGGCTGCCAGCTGTTTTGCCCGCGCTGACTCTGGCGGTATGCCCTCATTCAGCGCCTGATGGAACTGGGCGATCAGTGCCGGCCATTCCTGCAGGCGGGTAAAGTAGTGCTGGCGCACATGGGCGTATTCTTCCGCCGACAGGTATTTTTGGTAGATTGACAGCTTGGTTTCGGCGAATGCCCTAGTCACATAGTCGGTCATAGCCGGGGTAATGCCGGTTTGTTCGCGTATCGCGGGCTCATCGGCGTGCATGGCGTTGAGTCGGGTGAGAAACGCCGGATTACGCGCCGTATCGCGTTCCAGCATCAGCATCCAACGACGCGCCAGCGCCTGGGCCTGCAACGCTTGCGGCTCAACGCCGCCATCGATCAACTGGCGCATGCTGCTGACCAACTCGGCCCACTCCTGATTGCGGCTCGGGTCGGCCTGATAGAAAGGCAATTGGGCCAGTTCGTCTGCGGTAAAATATTTATCGTACATGGTCATTAACTCCAACGTAGTCAGCCAGTCGTTCAGTTCCGGTTCGTCTCCGGCGGTGAGCTGAGCATGCATATGCTGCAGACGATCGCGCAGCGCGGCGGTCTGTTCCAACTGCCGCTCCAGCATGACGATTTGCTGTTCTATCACCGAAGTGAGCGCCATCCCCGAACGCGCCAAAATTGCCCCGACCTCTGCCAACGAGACGCCCATTCGGCGCAATGCCTGAATGTGGTGCAAGCGAGTGATGTCAGCCCGGTTGTATAGCCGATACCCGGCGTCGGAACGCGCAGAAGGAACCAGCAAGCCAATGCTGTCGTAATAATGCAGCGTCCGGACGGTAATGCCGGAACGGCGGGCCAGTTCGCCCACTTTCAATAACATCGGTGTGCTCCTCCCTTGTGCGTTCCGGGATACTAAAACCTGACGTAGCGTGAGGGTCAATAGCGGAGTTAAGGATATTTTTGGCAAAGGAGGAGGGGCTTTGCCTTAGGGAATATTGGCGAAGTGTTCTGTTATTTCGTAGTAGGGGCGCTGCATGCTGCGCCCTATTACATAATCAACAGATTAAATCGGGTGAACATGTTCGACCCCTACCGACTTAACCCATATGCAGGGGGGGCAGCCGTATGAGCCCAGCCAGGGGGCTGGGCTTTGTGGATCTATGTGCTGCTACCTTTCGCTGACGAGCAGCTCAAACAGCGTGTCGATTTCCTGCAGGGTGTTGTAATGCATCATCCCAATACGCAATACGCCGCCGCTGTCTTGCAGGTTCAGCCGTTGGATTAAGCCTTGCGCATAGAAGTGCCCGCTGCCGACGCAGATATTGTGCCGGCCTAATCGGCGCGCAACCTGTTCGGGGGCATGTCGCTTAAAGGTCAGTGCAAAGGTGGGCGTGCGGCGTTGGCAATCCGCCTGAGGGGAACCGTACAGTTGTACATCGTCTATTTGCTGTAAGCGCTGCAAAAAATAACGGCACAGGTTCTCTTCATGGCGATGGTAGTCGGCAAAACTTTCCTGCAAACGCTGCCTTAAGGACGCGCCGGGCGTTCCCCATTGCGCCAGGTAGTCAACGGCTGCCGTGACTCCTGCCAGCCCTTCAAAACTCTGAGTACCCGTCTCAAAACGTCCTGGCCCCACGTCGGTAGCCGGTTCTACTTTATAGGGTTGCAGCCGCTGTAACCACTGCGGCGCGATATAGGCCATGCCGATGTGCGGACCAAAGAATTTATAGGCGGAGCACACTAAAAAATCACACCCCAATGCCTGCACATCGATCAGATTGTGTGGGGCATAGTGCACGGCATCGACATAAACCTGAGCGCCGACCCGGTGAGCGGCTTCGGTGATGGTTTTTATATCGACGATGCTGCCGGTAACGTTGGACGCGTAGGTCACCGCCACCAGACGGGTTTTAGCGGTGATCTGTTCGCACAGTCGGGCAACATCCAAAGAACAGTCTGCTTGTTGCAGGGGGATTTGATGCACGGTGACTTGTTTATCGTTTGCCGCCTGTTGCCAACTGGAGACATTGGCGTAATGATCCAGTTCGGTGACGATAATCTCATCGCCGGCCTGCCAGTGACGGCTAATGATTCGGCTGAGATGGAATGTCAGCGAGGTCATATTCATGCCAAAAATGATGTTATCGGGCGTCGGCGCGTTTAATAAGGCGCGCACCGACTCCCTGGCATTATTCATCACTTCGCCGGTCACGTGGCTGGAAAAATAGTGCCCGCCCAGATTGGCGTTATATTTCCCCAGGTAGTCCGTCATTTTTTCCAGTACGCCTCGTGAAACCTGAGACCCACCAGGACCATCGAAGAAGATCACCGGTTGATCGTTATAATGCTGGGTCAGCGCGCTAAACTGGGCTCGGGCGAGTTCGGGCGTAAAGGTCATGCTTTTTCTCCGCGGGCAGTCAGGACAAAGATATCCAGGTGTCCTTCTTCTTCCGGGACAATGGCGCTGATCGGCGTGGCGTTATGCCATAACTTGCTGTCCGCCAGTAAAACGGCTTCGCCGTCCGCCAGCGCTTTTTTAAAGAAGGGAGGCTGGTGATTATCGGCGTATAACATGATTTCGCCGCCGACAATATTCTGCCGATGAATAGCAATCATCGCGATATGATCAAAACCATCCTGATGGATCCCTTCCGGCGCGACCTGCGTTTCATTATGAATGGCGACCACGCGCATCTGGTGAATTTCTATCTCCGCGCCTTCGGGTAAGTCATTACTTTCCGCGAACAGATTACACATTTCATCCATACCGGCGCTTTGCAACACGTCGCTATCAATGGGTTCAAAATGGCGTACCACGTTGCCCTGGAAGTGATTGATCTCATCGGACTGCACGAAATTGCGTTGGCCAACCTCTACCACATGGCCATTGAGATGTTTGACTACCGAATAGCGCCGTAAGCGGTATTTTCCGTCAGCGTGTTGCGTATGGGGCAATGCAGAAAACGACGGCGTTAATTGTTGGGTGGCCTGACGGCTAAGCGTAGTCATACTTATTACGTTTTCGTGTTTCTGTAACATAATCACCTCTAATATTATTGAATGATGACTTTGTAGGGAGGTATTTCGATTGAATTGTAGTCGACACTTTTGCCAAAGCAATTTTTGGCCGTCGCCCCGCAAATGTGGCTGTAAACGGGGATGAACGCAGAGAATGTTGGGTGTTGCGCGGCCAATGATTTACCCGGTGCGGTGAGGCTGGCGTTCGGGGCTGTAATGAGCTGCGGAATGGTTTTGGCTAGCTGCCGGACCGAGGGCGGCGATGGTCGGGGGACTGAACCTGGGGAGAGATTAAAAGTGCGAGCACCTGCACAGGTGCTCGCCAGTGGAGCGCTGTTTTACCAGCCTTTGACCGCACCGCCGTTAAAGATCTTTTCGGCGGCTTTGGCCACTTCATCCGACTCGTAGGCTTTGATGAAGTTTTGTACGTTCGGCGCGTCCTTGTTGTCTTCACGCGTCACGATGATGTTGGTGTACGGCGAATCCTTGTCTTCGATGAAAATGCCGTCTTTGGTTGGCGTCAGGCCAGTTTGATTAATGTAGGTGGTGCTGATGATTGCCACGGTGACTTTCGGATCATCCAGCAGCTGCGGCAGCTGTGCGCCTTCCAGCTCCATAATCTTGTAGTTATGCGGGTTGGCGCTGATATCCAGTGAGGTCGGCAATAGCCCCTTGCCCGGTTTCAGCTTAATCAGGCCAGTTTTTTCCAGCAGCAGCAGCGCACGGCCGAGGTTGGTGGGATCCAGCGGAATAGCGATAACCGCGCCGTCCTGAAGCTCTTTCAGCGATTTGATTTTTTTCGAATAGCCGGCCATCGGGAACACGAAGGTATTGCCTACCGCAACCAGTTTGTAGCCGTGATCTTTATTCTGTTGTTCGAGGAATGGCCGGTGTTGGAAAACGTTGGCATCCAGTTCACCTTTGTCGGTGGCGTCATTGGGCAGCAATGAACCGCTGAAACCGACCAGTTCAACATCCAGGCCGTACTTCTCTTTCGCCACCTGCTTGGCGACTTCCGCTACGTCCTGTTCCGCGCCGTTGATGACCCCTACCTTGATGTGATTCTGATCGGTTTTCTGTTCACAGCCCTGCAGTGCCAGCACCGCGGCAAACGCCGCCAGCAGAGGGGTATAACGCCAGCTTTTGGTCATCGAGTGCTCCCTGAAAAAAACAATGAAATCAGTTGGTTTTGTGCTGCTAGCTAAGCCTGAACCTGCGGGGAAGTCAAACGCTTGCTCAGCACAAACGCTTATAGCTCATAACGGGAAGTTTTAAATCCCCCTTCTTGCAAGACGCTACGCCGTTAGCGGCAAGCGCAAAGCCTGAAGGGGGAGGGGAATGTTATTTGGCGCGCAGCACCACGATGCCTGGCGTAGCCTGGACGTACTCCATAAACGGCGAGTCCACCACCTGCATATTCTCTTTACGCGACGAGGCATTGCGCAATACTGGGCCGTTTTCGGTCATGATATAGATACCGGTATGGGTGACGTCCAGACCGGCCAGGTTGGTATAAATACCGATGTAATCACCGGTGTGCAACCGGGCCAGAACCTTGTCGTCAATCGCCTCGCTGGGCAGGTAGGTAATGCTGCGTCGAACGTTTTTCAGCCCTGGCAGATAGCTGCTGCCGTCTGATTTTTGATTGAGGTTTTTCACCAGCGTCACGGCATGCGGGCTGAGCGTGGCTGTAACGTCCGTTACGTTGGTTTTGGCCTGATGCGACCAGTCGGTGAAGAAGTGTTTACGCTTCAGGAAGCTGATATCGCCATTGGCATAGCGGATTTGAATCAGCCGCTGTACAAAGTCAGCCTGGCTGTTGGCCTGGCGCAGCGCATCGACATAGTCGATGTAGGTGAAGCAATCCAGACCGCGGAAGTCGATCACCAGTTCTTCCGGCGTAGTCTGCGAGCCAATCAGCCGGTTGGCGACGTAGGGCGTACCGAGGAAAGGTCGTGACAGCAGGTCGATCATGCGGCCGTTATCCTGCCGTTGCTCGGGCGTTGCCTTGGCGCGCAGGGCGAGAAGCTCATTGAGTTTGTTTAACGTGTCGTTGTCCATGCTGGCCTTGAGATCTGCAGGTGGGGTAGTGATGGGTTCAGGTGTTTGCCCGACCGGAATTTTATCTGCACAACCGCTAAGCGCAATAGCCAATATCATTGAAACTACCCTGTACATTTTACCCTCCAATGGTTCGGCTTGTGATCGTAGAAATGATAACAGTTCTCACCATGGCCAGGATGGTTAATGTTTAAACATAGCCTCAACGTTCGGCGATCGCTTAATACCCGATTTCGCTGTTAAACGGCAAATACCAAAACAGGGCAATTTCGTGATCGGGAATATCAGGTTGAGCACGATACAGCAGATGATCGATGCCGCCGAGGATAAACCCAAAGCGCTGGTAGCAGCGGCAGGCAGGCAAATTGGTGTTTTGCGTTTCCAGCATCAGCCCGGCGGTTTCGTGACGTTGCGCCCAGAGCCGTGCGCTCTCCAGCAGCGCCGTGGCGACGCCGAGTCGGCGCACATGAGCACTGACGACAATCTCCTCGATGAGCGCATAGCCATTCCAGTTATTGCTCAGCGTGATATGGCCGACCGCCTCCCCGCGATGACGCGCCAGAAAGGTTTCGCTTTCATCATTGACGAACGGTGCCAGCGGGTAGTGCTTGCGAAACGGCGTCACCGGCAGCAGCGGCCAGCTGTCAATCGGCGCGTTGAAAATCGGCTGGGCGTAGTGGGCAATCTGAAAGCTGAAGTCGCAGCCGGTCAAGTATCCGTCGGGCAACTGGGTCACCGGGGTAATTTGAATCGCTTCGCTCATGGGGTCAGTTCCCTTAGCAGGCGGGCAGGATTGCCGGCGTAAATCCCCTTGCGGGTGATGTTTTTGGTGACCACCGCACCGGCGCCGATCACCACTCCGCTGCAGATTTCCACCGCCAGTACCGTGGCGCCGGACCCGATGGAGACGCCGTCGCCAATCCGCGTGCGGCCCCAGCTTGCCGGATCGGCATTGGGGGCGCCACCTTTGAACAGATCGTTGGCGAAGGTCACGTTGTGGCCGATAAAACAGTCCTCGCCGATGGTGACATATTCGCAGATAAAGCTGTGAGACTGGATTTTACTGCGGGCGCCAATGCTGACGTTTTTTTGGATTTCGACAAAGGGGCCGACGAACACCCCGTCACCGAGTCGGCAGCCGTACAGATTACAGGGCTCTACGACGGTGACATTTTGCCCGGCGTCGACATCGACGATGCCGACCTGGCGAATCTTGATGGCGGATGACATGGCATTCCTCACGGCGGATAAGCAGGCGGGAATTATAAAACAAACTGCCGCCGCGTCTGCGCTTTCTGAACGTTTTTTCAGCGAAAGACTATAATTAGTACAGGGGAGAGAGCCCCGTGGCCGCAATCCTCGTACGGTTAGCAATCCGTCAGAGGGGTAAATTCGTTCGCCGATCGCGACCTACGGCGATGGAGGAGGTGTCTCATGGTTAATCATGTTTGGGGACTTCTGGCGCATCCAAGCACCGAGTTCGAACACATTAAAAGCGAGAACGAAAGCGTCTCGCACCTTTACACCCACCACGTGCTGTTGCTGGCGTTGATCCCGGTGATCTGCGCGTTTATCGGTACCACCCAACTGGGCTGGCTTTCCGGCGAAGGGCACGCTATCCGGCTCGATATGTTTACGGCTTCCTATACGGCGGTCGCGTTTTACCTGCTGATGCTGGCAGGCGTAGCTATCATGGGGAAAGTGATCCACTGGATGGCGCGCCGTTATGAGGTTCGTCCCAGCTTGCATCGTTGCATGGTGTTCGCCGGTTATGTCGCCACCCCGATGTTCCTCAGCGGCATCGTGGCGTTATATCCCGTCGTGTGGTTGTGTCTGTTTGTCGGCGTGATTGGCCTGTGTTATTCAGGCTATCTGCTGAACCTGGGCATACCTCACTTCCTGAATATCGACAGTAAAGAAGGCTTTATTTTCTCCAGCTCTACCTTTGCCATCGGCATCCTGCTGCTTGAGTTACTGCTTGGGGTTACGGTGCTGCTGTGGGGGTATGGTTCCTGGTTGTTCTGAAGTGATTGAGTGTTAGCTCCTCACGCCGGCCTGGCGTGAGGGGCTTTTGCTATTTAAGGTTGGCGAAACACCAGCATCACCCCGAGCAGAATGGCTGCCATGCCCAGCATGCTGATGGCCGCCAGCGCGTGGCCGAGCAGCAGATAGTCCAGCAGGGCGGTTACCGCCGGGATCAGATAAAACAGGCTGGTGACCTGCACCAGATTGCCGCGCTGGATCAGCCGGTACAGCAGGAAGGTGGCCAACACCGAAATCACCACCGCCATCCACAGCAGCGGCAGAACAAATGCCAGGCTCCAATCGACCCGCAGCGGTTCAAACGGCAGCACCAGCGAACACATCAGCAGCCCAACTGCATACTGCAGCGGTAATACCGCCAGCGGCGGTTGGCTAAGCCCTTTTTGCAGCAAAGTCCCGGCGGTTATGCAGCCCAGCGCGATAAAGGCGCACAGCATACCGACCAGTGAGAAGTGGGCAATCATCAGGCTTTGATACACCACCAGCGTCAGTCCGGCCATCGCCAGCAGCAGGCCCAAGCCGCGCAACCCTGAGCAGCGGCGTTCGGTAATGAACTGGGTGAGTATCGGCTGAACGCCGAGCAGCGTCGCCAATACGCCGGGGGTAATGCCCTGTTCCAGCGCCAGCAAATAACAAATCTGATAGCTGCCGATCATCAGCAGACCGATCAGCGCCACCCGAAGACGGGTGCCCGGAGCCGGCAAGCACTGCCGTTGCCACAGGCCGATAGCCAACAGCAGCGCCAGTGCGATGGCGCAACGAAAGAAGAGAAAAGCGAAGGCGGAAGCATGCTCCAACCCCCAGCGCGAGAAAATTGCGCCGCTGCTCCAGAGCAGAACGAATAGCGTAGCCAAGCCGACGTTGGCCCAGTGAGAAATCAATCGCATTTTGTTTTCACCTGTCGTGAAAATAACAAGCTCCAGCACGCGCGGCGTTCTACGCCTGAGCGCAAAGCAAGGAAAGCTGGAGGTGAGAAATTCGGTTTGGCTTAACGCACAACCACGGCGTGTGGTGGGTAAGCGGCTACCGCGGTAACGACAGAGAAAAGGGCGGGTGGGGCTGAGGATGCGCACAGCAGAACGACGGCCGCAAGCGGCGTGTTTTCTGGATCGGTAGCGTGCGCAAACTCTGTCATGGATATTCCTGAATACAGGGAGTGATTAACCTCTTCAAGATAGTCAAGTTTGGCGGAGGGCGCAACCTAAAAACGGCGCACTCCGCAACCGTTCTCAGTACAGCTCCAGATGCAGACGCCCTTGTTGCGTCAGCCTTTGCCACAGGCTGTCCGTCGCGGTTTCGTCCCCTGGAGCACAGGCCTTTTCCAGCGCCTGCGCGACGGCGGTTTCAAGATACTGTCGGTTGCCGCACAGGTAGAGGTGTGCCCCCTTAAGCAACAGCTCCCTCACGTAATCGGCATGTTCTTCGATCGCGTGCTGCAAGTAGTATTTGGCGGTACCATCGCGGGAAAACGCGGTAATGAGCCGATTCAGTACGCCATTCTTGCACAGTGACTCAAGCTCTTCGCGGTATAGGAAGTCTTCGTCACGGCGTTTTTCGCCGAAGATTAAGGCGGTTTCTCGCTGTCCGCCGTCGATCGCCATTTCACGCAGCAAGCCTATCAACGGGGCGATACCGCTACCGGTGCCGATGAACAGCACGGGAGTTTGCGGATCGGATGGCAGGTAGAAGTTGGGATTGGCGCGGCAGAAGACACGGAAGGGGCCTGGGTTATCGAGCAACCAGCCGGTGGCCGTGCCGTTTCGGGTGCGCCCATTACGCTCGTAGCGAACCTCGCGAACGCACAAATCCAGGCTGTCTTCTCGCGAAGCCGAAGCGATCGAATAGGCGCGCGGTAAGCAGGCAGGGAGCAGCGTTAGCAGATCATCCAAAGTGACCGACTGCGGCGTGCAAAACTCTTGCAGCACGTCCAGCAGATCGGCGCCGTACAGGTAGGCTTCCAGCGCTTTGCGCTGGCGGATTTTCAGCATCTCCTTAAGGTCTTCGCTGCCGGCAAGCTGCGCCAGTTCGCGCAATGTCGCTTTGCTTATTTGGCGCAGTTCCCGGCTGCGCAGCGCCTCTGCGGCCTCCGGCCGGTCGAACCAGGCTGACAGACGAAGCAGTAAATCCTCGTCGTTTTCCGGCAACAGGTAGAGCGTATCGCCTGCCCGGTAGGCGATGCCGCTGCCGCTGATATCCAGACGAAGATGCCAGGCATGCGGCGCGCGGGCACTGAGCGAACGGCGCTCCAGCAGGCCGGCGGCAAAAGCATTGTCCTCGCCATAGGCGGTGACGCGCAGATGCAGATCGCGACCGGCCTGCCAATCCCCCGCAATCACCTGTTCCACTACGGCTGACCAGGTGGTGAAAAAGCTCTCGAAGTTTACGTCGGCATCAACGCGGTTGACGATGGCCTGCGCGCCGCGTTCGGACAACCCGGCGTCAAGCCATTGCGTGAAACCGCAAAAACGCGGGTACGCCGTGTCGCCCAAGCCGAAAATGGCGTAGCGCAGGTGCGCGAGGTTTGGCGTGTGTGTCAGAACGTCGAAAAAAAGCTCGGCGTTGGCGGGCGGCTCCCCGTCACCAAACGAACTGGATACGATAAGCAATAGGTCGCCTTTCCCCAGGTTTGCCGGTGAAATTTCGTTGAGGGTCAATAGGGTGGGGGCGTAAGGGTGCAGAAAAGGTAACTCGCCCAAGCGCGTAGCCAGCGCCTGGGCTTTGCCCGATTCCGAACCGTAGCCAATCAGGATACGTTCGATGATATCGGCCATGTTTCTTACTTATCGTAGTGGTTGTCGAACTGTTCTTTGGAGAATTCGACGGAGTCGAAATCGGTCATCAGATCGTTGATCACACGGCGGATACTGATGTAGGCCTCGATTTTGCCCTGAGCGTCATAGAGCGGTTGCACGGTGGTGTCGACCACATACAGCACGCCACCCTTGCCAACGTTGGGAATGATGCCGGTCCAGATATTTCCGGCTTTAATGGTATCCCACATCTCTTTGTAGATGGCCTTGGGGACGGAAGGGTGACGCACGATGTTGTGGGGTTGCCCGACCAGTTCTTCCCGGGTAAAGCCGGTGAGCTGGCAAAACAGGTCGTTGACATAGGTGATGGTGCCTTGCAGGTCGGTGGTGGAGATCACCATCACTTTGTCCAGTGCAGACAGCAGTTGGGCGGAATCGAGGGTCTGGCTCATGGTAGGTTCCTTCTCATTAATTTTGCGGTGAACGTCACGGCAGATGTCACGTATCCGTCATGACAAATTTGTTATTGATTCTTATTTACACCGCATAATAATCAGCAGACTTTAAAGTTGCAATAAAAATGCATCTTTAAGATTGCAAAAGAGGGAAGCATCTTGAAGGAGGGCTCGCCCGTGCAGCGGCGAGCCGGAGGGAAGAAGGTTATTGACCGTTACCGGCCCAGTGCTTCCGCTTGCTGGTTTTGCCCAAACCGGGATTAAAGCTGTTGGTGGGATCGGCGCTGCGGTAGAACGCCTGCAGATCCGGCTTGGCGGTGTACAGATGGCCGACGTTATGTTCCGCCGGGTACTCCGCGCCGCGCTGGTTGAGGATCTCCAACATCTTTTCCTTGAGCGCATGGCTGTCGACGCCTTTTTTCACCACATAATCCTGATGGAAGACGTGACACATAAAGTGGCCGTAATACAGCTTGTGCACCAGTTGGCTGTCGATTTCCGGCGGCAGGGTTTCGAACCAGTCGGTGTCGTTGCGGCGCAGCGCGATATCCAGCGCCAAAATATCCTCGACCTTGTCGGCGTGCACCGCATGGTAACGCACCGCGGCACCGGCGGCGGCAAAGCGGTGCAGGAAAGCTTTCTTGCCTTCATCCGGGGTGCAGACGAAGAACGCCCCGTTGGCCTGAGCAAAGTATTGGCTCAGGTACTGCTGCGCCTCTTCGACGCCCGGCCCGGCCATTTTCAGCAGCAGGTGGTGTTCAAAGCGCTCGCGATACTCTTTCATGCGTTTAGGCAGGTGGCTGGGCGCCAGATGGCTCAGGCCCTGCATCAGGCGGTCGGTCAGGTTATGCGGCAGCAACGGCAGCTTGTTGAGGCTGGCGTCCATGCGGCCTTTCAGAGTGAAGAAGGTCGGCATCTGATCGGTGCCGAGCTTATCGATCATCATAAAGGTGTCTTTGCCGTACACTTCGGCGATATCAAAAATATCCCGGTGCATGTATTCGCCGGCAACCGGCAGGTTGTCAAACTTGCTCAGCATGTGGCGGCGCAGTTCGGTCAGTACGGCGGTGTCGTTGGTCCCGATGTAAAACACCTGCTCTTTGCCTTCTTTCTCGAAGGTATCCAGCCGCACGGCAAATACCGCCAACTTGCCTGCGCAGCCGGAGGCTTCGTACAGGCGGCGCTTGTCGGCGTTAAAACGGGAGGGCGTATCGGCATCAACGTCGCGTACGCGGCTGGCGTATTCATTGTCGGAGGCACGCAGTTCGCCGTGCTCGACATCTTCCGGCCGGTAGTCGCCTTTCTCCAGGCGGGTAAGGATCTCTTCCGGCGTGTCCCCGAGGTTAATGCCCAGATGGTTAACCAGACGCAACTGACCGTCTTCACCCAGTTGGGCATACAGCGCCATCTCGGTATAGGCAGGGCCGCGTTTGACCAGTGAACCGCCGGAGTTGTTGCACACGCCGCCGATCACCGAAGCGCCGATGCAGGACGAGCCAATTACCGAATGCGGTTCGCGGCCATAAGGCTTGAGCAATTTTTCCAACTGGTTGAGCGTACTGCCGGGGAAGCCGACCACCTGTTTGCCATTGTCCAGCACCTGCACATGGTTGAGCCGCAGGGTGCTGATAATGACGATATCACGGTCATAGTCGTTGCCGCTGGGCGTTGAACCTTCGGTCAGACCGGTGTTCGCCGCCTGCATGATGACGATTTTATCGGCGGCGACGCAGGCCTCAAGCAACTGCCACAACTGCAGCAGGCGTGTCGGGAACACCACCGCCAGCGCCTGGCCCTCGCCGGAGCGGAAGCCCTTGCGGTAACGTTCGGTGCTGCGTTCACCGGTCAGCAGCTGCGGGCCACCGACGATGCTTTTGAGTTTACTGAGAAACGCCTGGTTGGTGGCGCTGGTGGACTGCGTCATGCCGATCTCCCTGTCGTCCCCATCGTTTTCCACCGGGCAGCCTTGTCGATTGCCCGGTGAAATCCATGAGGTGATTAATTTAGTAAGTCATTAACTTGGTAGCTTAATGGCTTAATAACTTAGTATCGTTCTTTGTAACCAGCCTGGCGCTCTTCGTCGCGCAACGTCAGGATTTCCACGCCGTCGGCGGTGACCGCCACGGTGTGCTCCCACTGGGCAGACAGCTTTTTGTCGCGCGTAACCACTGTCCAACCGTCTTTCTTTTGCTTGATGCGGTGGTCGCCCTGATTGATCATCGGCTCGATGGTAAACACCATGCCTTCCTGCAGCACCATTCCGGTACCCGGTTTGCCAAAGTGCATTACCGCCGGCTCTTCGTGCATCTCGCGGCCGATACCGTGGCCGCAGTACTCCCGCACGATGCTGTATCCGGCCTGTTCTGCATGCTGTTGAATTGCATGGCCGATATCCCCCAGCGTCGCGCCCGGTTTCACCATGCGGATGCCTTGCCACATCGACTCATAGACGTTATTCACCAGCCGTTTGGCCAGCGGCGTGATCTGCCCAATGCAGTACATTTTACTGGAGTCGGTAATATAACCGTCGTGTTCCAGCGTAATGTCGACGTTAACGATCATGCCGGAGCGCAGTATTTTGCTGACCGACGGAACGCCGTGACAGATCACTTCGTCAATCGAGGTATTGAGCACATAGGGAAAACCGTACTGTCCTTTTGTAGACGGGCGCGATTTCAGCTCATCAACGATAAAGGCTTCGGCGCGGTCGTTAATCTCCATCGTGGAGATACCTTCGACTATCACCTCATCGAGCATAGCAAACACCTTTGCCAGCAGCGCGCCAGAGTGACGCATTTTGACAATCTCTTCCGGTGTTTTGATCACAATCTGTTTCACCCGACAATCTCCTTTAACGTCATCGCGTTATCTTTCATCATTTTTTTTACCAGTTGGGGGTAGGTCAGTTCCGGATGGAACTCCGCCAGCATGCCGATCTTGATCCAGTATTCCGCCTGCGCGTTGATCGAACGCGTCATCGTCAGGCTGGCGAGGCGCAGATCGTCATGCAGCGCGTCTGAAATTTTCACAATGCCCATAGGCTGCTCCTCAGTGAGTAATATACGAAGTGTATACGTTTTGGATGGTCGCAATTTGGCATTCCGTGGGGTGGTCATTTTCCGGGTTGCAACGATTGCTGCCACGGGGCAATGCGTTTATTGTGATAAACGACTTTTTTGCCATGATTTTTCAGAAGGATTAGGGCGTGACCAAATTACGTGTTGGGGTGATCTTCGGCGGTAAATCGGCGGAGCATGAGGTTTCACTGCAGTCGGCAAAAAACATTGTGGATGCCATAGACAAAGAGAAGTTTGACGTCACATTGCTGGGGATAGACAAGCAGGGGCATTGGCACATCAACGATGCGTCCAACTACCTGCTGAATGCGGAAAACCCGGCGCTGATTGCGTTGAACCGCTCAAATAAAAATGTAGCGCTGATCCCCGGTCAGGAAAAACAGCAGTTGATCGAGTCAGGCAGCGCCGGTGCGCTGGGCCAGCTCGACGTGGTGTTCCCGATAGTGCACGGCACGCTGGGGGAAGACGGTTCATTGCAGGGGCTACTGCGGATGGCGAATTTGCCGTTCGTCGGCGCTGGTGTGTTGGGGTCTGCGGTCAGCATGGACAAAGACGTCACCAAACGCCTGCTGCGTGATGCCGGGCTGGCGGTCGCGCCCTTTGTAACCCTGACGCGCAGCAACCGCGCCAAATTCACGTTTGAACAGCTCAGCGAACGCCTGGGGCTGCCGCTGTTTGTTAAACCGGCTAACCAGGGTTCTTCGGTGGGCGTCAGCAAGGTGCAGGATCGCGCCGGCTATGAGGCCGCAGTGGCGCTGGCGTTCAGTTTCGATCACAAGGTGCTGGTGGAGTCGGCGATTGTCGGCCGCGAAATCGAGTGTGCGGTGCTGGGCAATGATGATCCGCAGGCCAGCCTGTGTGGCGAAATCGTGCTGAGCGACGCCTTCTATTCGTACGACACCAAATACATCAACGAGCAGGGTGCTCAGGTCGTGGTACCGGCGGCGATTACGCCGGAGGTGAGCGACAAAATCCGTGAGGTGGCGCTGAAAGCCTTCCGGGCGCTGGAATGTTTCGGTTTGGCGCGCGTGGACGTGTTCCTGACGCCGGACAACAACGTGGTGATCAACGAGATCAACACGTTGCCGGGCTTCACCAATATCAGCATGTATCCCAAACTGTGGGCCGCCAGCGGCATCAGCTATAGCCAACTGATTACCCGTCTGATTGAGCTGGCGCTGGAGCGCCATCAGCAGGATCGTGCGTTGAACAGTTCGGTATTCGATCGCTAAAACAGTCAGGGGCGAAGCGATTTTCGCCCCTGATTTTTACTTCACCGTTACGTCAATATCGCCAAAATATTTCTTCGCCAGCTCGCTCACCGTGCCTTGCTGCTTCACTTTGACGATCGCCTCATTCAGTTTTTTCTTCAGCGCCTCATCGCCTTTACGCAGGCCGAAAGCAATGCCCTCGCCAAGGATTTTGTCGTCGCTGACCGCATCGCCGACGAAGGCAAAGCCCTTACCGTCCGGGTGCGCCAGGAAGCCGCTTTGTCCCGACGGGGCCATCACCAGCGTGGCGTCGAGACGCCCGGCGGTCAGGTCCAGATAGGCCTGGTTCTGATCCTGATAAGACACCACGTCCACGCCCTGCGGCGCCCAGTGAGCCTTGGCGTAAGTCTCCTGAATCGAGCCTTGCAGCACGCCGACGTGTTTGCCTGCCAGCGAGGTGGCGTTCGGCAACAGGCCGCTGTCGGCCTTGGCGATCAGGCGGTTCGGTACCTGATAGATTGAATCGGTGAAGTCGATGGCCTGGCGACGCTGATCGGTGACGTTCATCGCCGAGTTGATGGCGTCAAACTTGCGCGCCTTCAGCGCCGGGATCAGGCTGTCGAAAGAGGTTTCAACCCAGCTGCATTTCAACTGGGCGGCGGCGCAAACGGCATTGCCCAGATCGATATCAAAACCGACGAGCTGACCGCTGGCAGATTTGGATTCAAACGGTGGGTACAGCGCTTCCAGGCCAAAACGCAAGGTGTTTTCCGCCGCCAGCGTGGAACCGGCGGCCAGCAGGCAGCCTGCGGCGATCAACGTTTTCAGTGATTTCATATTCAGAGCCCTTTTCCCATGGTCAAAGCAAAAGTGGATGCATTACACCTGACACAGACGGCGTGCGCCTTCCAGCAGGGTCTGGTTATCTTTTGAAAAACTCAGTCGAATAATGCCGGTATTGGTGCCGTCGCTGTAGAACGCCGACAGCGGGATAGTGGCGACTTTGGCTTCGCGGATCAGACGCACCGCAAAATCGTTGTCGCTTTCGCTGCTGAAACTGCTAAAGCGGGCCAGCATAAAGAAACTGCCACGGCTGGGCAGTAATTCAAAGCGCGAATCTTGCAGGGCGTTCGCCAGCAGGTCGCGTTTCTGCTGGTAGAAAGCCGCCAGCCCTAAATAACTTTGCGGGTTAGCCAAGGCTTCGGCGAAGGCGTACTGCATCGGGGTATCGGCGGAAAACACCATAAACTGGTGTACCTTGCGGATCTCGTCCATCAGCGCCGCCGGTGCCATGCAGTAACCGACGCGCCAGCCGGTGACGTGATAGGTTTTGCCAAACGACGAAACGATCACGCTGCGTTCGGCCAGCTGCGGGTGGCGTGCCATGCTGTGATGAATATCGCCGTCGAACACCACGTGTTCGTAAACTTCGTCGGACAGAATGACGATGTCGGTATTGCGAGTCAGGGCGGTCAGCCGTTCGATATCATGTTCACCGAATACGCTGCCCGTTGGGTTGTGCGGGCTGTTGACGATGATCATCCGCGTTTTGCTGTTGATGGCCGCAGCGACCTCATCCCAGTCAATATGCAGATCTTCCAGCGACAGTTTAATCGCCACCGGAGTGGCGCCCTGCAGACGCACGATCGGCGCATAGCTGTCGAACGCCGGTTCAAAATAGATCACCTCATCGCCAGGGTGCACCAGTGCGCTGATGGCGGAATACAACCCTTCGCTGGCGCTGGCAATGACCGTGATTTCTTCGCCAGCGTCATAGCGTGCGCCATATAAACGTTCAACTTTATCCGCCAGCGCGATACGCAATGCTGCCACGCCGCTCATCGGCGCGTACTGGTTATGTCCTGCACGCATGGCTTGCGACACTGCCTCTACCAATTGCGGTTCGCAGGCGAAGTTTGGCGCGCCCTGCGACAGATTCAGGGCCTGGTGTTCGGCGCTGAGCTGGCCGATAACGGTAAAAATAGTGGTGCCGACGTCCGGCAACTTCGAGCGTTGTGCGCATGCGCTCTGCATGAGTGGCTCCAGGGAATAGGGGGATATCGCTTGATTAAGCATCAATGACGGTAGGCCAACAAGGGAAAGTTTGTCATACTTGCCATGCACTCAGATCATGACTGATTCCTCTTCATTCTTGAAACGATCTCGGCGTTGGCTGCGCTTACTTACCCGAATCACTGACTCATGTCAGCTCATCGGGTTGCGTTCACTGGCCGCCTTGATGTCGTTCCAATTATTTGGGGGAATTCTTGGAATTTCAGGGGATATCAAGGAACTCGCCATGTCGTCATCACTGCCGTCGCTCGACGTATTGAAAACCTTTTTGGTGGTGGCCCAGCGTCTTAATTTCACTCACGCCGCCCAGAGCCTACACCTGACGCAGGGCGCGGTCAGCCGGCAAATACTGGGGCTGGAACAGCATCTGGGTTATCCGTTGTTTAGCCGACGCGCGCGTGGCCTGACGTTGACGCCGCAGGGAGCCATGCTGTTGGCCCCGGTGCAGCAAGCCCTGGGACAGTTGGACGAGGCGCTGAGCAGAATCGGGGCGCAGCCGGGGACCTTGCGGATCAAGTGCCCGACCTGTGCCATGCGCTGGGTGTTGCCGCGTATTATCCGGCTTCAAAACGAGCGACCGGAAATGCATATTGAGCTGACCGCTTCGGTATCGCACGGGCTGGATTTCGCTGCGGAACACTTCGATGCCGCGGTGGTGTTCGGCCAGCCGCAGGGCAAAAAACTGACGGTGCATCATCTGTTCGATGAAATTCTCACGCCGGTCTGCACGCCGACTTACCTGCCCGATTTATCCCGCCCGCCAACGCCGGCCGATCTGGCGGAGAAAACGCTGTTACATCCCACGCGCGATCGCCGCGACTGGCTGCTGTGGCTAAAGGCGGCGGGGCAGGAAACGCTGCCTTCCGGTAAGGCGCAGCATTTCGATACGCTCGATCTGGCGATGAGTGCGGCACTGCAGGGTTTTGGCATCGCCATCGGTGATTTATGTTTGCTGGAGGAAGACATTCAGGCGCAGCGTATCGTTACGCCGTTCCCACTCAGCGTGCTCAGCGGTGCGGCTTACTATCTGGTCTATCCTGAACGAGCAGTGCAACCGCTGGCATTAACTACGCTGGTGGATTTCCTGGGCGATGAGGCGGCGCAAAGCCGCACCCGGCTGAGAAACTATCGCCCGGCCCGCGCTAATAGCTTGTAACCTTTAACATTACAAAGTATTTCTGCGGTGAAAAGGAGTATGGCACACTGCCTTTTCACGTCGATTAATCATCTCCGCCGCGCTCTGCGACGGGAGCATGCCTGAGATAAAAAATATGAAATGGCTTTGTGTGGTGAGTATGTTGTCCGGTCTGGCCATCAGCCCGGTTTTTGCACAGGAAAACGCCGTAACGCAAGGCGTTAATGCCCAGCAGCGCGATGCCTTTGTTTCCAACCTGATGAAGCAGATGACGCTGGAAGAAAAAATCGGCCAGCTGCGGTTAATCAGCGTCGGCCCGGATAACCCGAAAGAGGCGATCCGCGACGGCATCAGCAAGGGGCAGATTGGCGCGATCTTCAACACCGTCACCCGACCGGATATCCGCGTTATGCAGGATCAGGCGATGCAGCTCAGCCGCCTGAAAATCCCGCTGTTCTTTGCCTATGACGTGGTGCACGGCCAACGTACCGTGTTCCCAATCAGCCTCGGGTTGGCGGCCAGCTTTGATCTGGAAGCCATCGCACTCAGCGGTCGAGTGTCGGCGCAGGAAGCCAGCGACGACGGCCTGAACATGACCTTCTCGCCGATGGTCGACATCACCCGCGATCCGCGTTGGGGCCGGGTCTCTGAAGGCTTCGGTGAAGACACCTGGCTGGTATCCAAAATCGCCAAGGTGATGGTGGATGCCTACCAAAACGGTGACCCGTCCAAGCCCGGCTCAATCATGGCCAGCGTGAAGCACTTCGCGCTGTACGGCGCTACTGAAGGCGGCCGCGACTACAACACCGTCGATATGAGCCCATTGCGGATGTATCAGGACTATCTGCCGCCCTATAAAGCGGCGGTGGAAGCCGGCAGCGGTGGTGTCATGGTGTCGCTCAATTCGGTGAACGGCATTCCGGCCACCGCTAACCCATGGCTGCTGAAGGACCTGCTGCGCGATCAGTGGGGCTTCAAGGGCATCACCATCAGCGACCACGGTGCGATCAAAGAGCTGATAAAACACGGTGTGGCAGCGGACGCGCGTGATGCAGTACGACTGGCGATCACCTCTGGCGTCGACATGAGCATGAGCGACGAATATTACGACCAATACCTGCCGGGGCTGGTGAAAGACGGGCTGGTGTCGGAAAGCGACATTGACCGTGCCTGTCGCGACGTGTTGAACACCAAATATGATATGGGCCTGTTTAAAGACCCTTACACCCATCTTGGCCCGGCAGGTTCCGACCCGCAGGACACCAATGCCGAAAGCCGCCTGCACCGTGCCGAAGCGCGCGTGATCGCGCGTAAGACTATGGTGCTGTTGAAGAACGACCGGCAGACATTGCCGTTAAGCAAACAGGCGACCATTGCGCTGGTCGGGCCGATGGCCGACAGCCAGCGTGACGTGATGGGCAGCTGGTCGGCGGCCGGGGTGATCAAACAGTCGGTGACCCTCCGCGAAGGGCTGGAACGTGCGGTGGGCGACAAGGCGAAAATCCTCTATGCCAAGGGGGCCAACGTCACTCAGGACAAGAGCATTATCGACTACCTGAACGAGTATGAGCCGGCGGTGGCGTTTGACACCCGTCCACCGCAGCAGATGATTGACGAAGCGGTACAGGCGGCGAAGAAAGCCGACGTGGTGGTAGCGGTGGTCGGGGAATCGCAGGGCATGGCGCATGAAGCGTCCAGCCGCGCCGATATTACTATCCCGCAAAGCCAGCGCGACCTGATCGCGGCGCTGAAAGCCACCGGCAAGCCTTTGGTATTGGTGCTGATGAACGGCCGACCGCTGGCGCTGAGTTGGGAAAGCCAGCAGGCGGATGCGATGCTGGAAACCTGGTACAGCGGTACCGAAGGCGGTAATGCGGTTGCCGACGTGCTGTTTGGCGATTACAACCCGTCGGGCAAGTTACCGATGACCTTCCCGCGTTCGGTCGGTCAGATCCCGATGTATTACAACCACCTGAACACCGGCCGTCCGTTCGGCAAGGAAAACCCGGGCAAATACACCTCGCGCTACTTTGACTCGCCGAACGGTCCGCTGTATCCCTTCGGTTATGGCCTGAGCTACACCAGCTTCAGCCTGTCGGACCTGAAACTTTCCAGCCCGACAATGGCGCGCAACGGCAAGATCACCGCCAGCGTCACGCTGAAGAATACCGGCAAATATGATGGTGCCACCGTTGTGCAGCTGTACCTGCAGGACGTGACCGCCTCGGTCAGCCGTCCGGTGAAAGAGCTACGCAACTTTAAGAAAGTGATGCTGAAAGCGGGCCAGGCGCAGACCGTCGAGCTCCCGATCACCGAAGACGATCTCAAGTTCTACAACGCCAGCCTGAAGTGGGGCGCGGAACCGGGCAAGTTTAACGTGATGGTGGGTCTGGATTCCGACAACGTGCAAACACAGAGCTTTACGCTGAAGTAATCACCCTCTCTGACCCTCTCTCACCGCGGTGGGAGAGGGTTTGCGTTGCTTTTGAGATCCCAAGCCCTTCAACGCATAACCGTTCTGCTTTCGCACGGAAAATCCCGTTGTTTTGATCCCGCTGATTGTTTCGCCACAGCTATCGCTATATGATTTTATATATAACGATAACTCACCGGAAACCCCCATGTTCAAACGCTTGTTGCTGATTTTTATTCTTTTCTCTTCCGCCGCACAGGCGGATCGCCAGGTCACCGACCAACTCAACAGACAGGTCACATTGCCCGATACCATCACCCGCGCGGTGGTGCTGCAACACCAGACGCTGAACCTGCTGGTGCAGCTCGATGCGCTACCGCAGGTGGTGGGTGTGCTCAGTAGCTGGAAGAAACAGCTGGGGCCGAATTATCTGCGACTGGCACCTGGGTTGGCAAAAATGCCGATGCCGGGCGATCTCACCTCGGTGAACATCGAAAGCCTGCTCAGCCTGCACCCGCAGGTGGTGTTTGTCGCCAACTATGCACCGCCGGAAATGATTGCCCAGATTGAACGGGCCGGTATTCCGGTGGTGGCTATTTCGTTGCGCCGTGAGGCGGCGGATCAGGCCGGGAAAATGAACCCGGTACTCAATGATGAAGATCAGGCCTATAACCTTGGCCTGCAGGACGGTATCCGCCTGATCGGCAAGGTGATGGGGCACCAGCCGCAGGCAGAGTCGATGATCCAGGACGTTTTTCAGCAGAGAACGCTGGTGGCCGACCGGCTGCGAGACCTGCCTGCGGACCAACGGGTTCGGGTGTATATGGCCAATCCGGATTTAACCACTTATGGATCGGGCAAATACACCGGACTGATGATGCAGCACGCCGGTGCGCTAAACGTGGCGGCGAAGGACATTCAGGGTTTTAAGCAGGTATCGATTGAAGACGTGCTGAAGTGGAACCCAGCGGTGATTTTCGTTCAGGAGCGTTATCCCGAGGTGGTGCAGCAAATCCTCAGTTCGCCGCAGTGGCAGGGGATTGACGCGGTAAAAAATAAACGCGTCTATCTGATGCCGGAATACACCAAGGCCTGGGGTTACCCGATGCCGGAAGCGCTGGCGCTGGGTGAACTCTGGATGGCGAAAAAGCTGTATCCGCAGCGTTTTAGCGACGTCAATTTGCAGCAGCGGGTGGATGCCTATTACCGGCAGTATTATCGCAGCAGCTGTTGCCAGAGCGAGCAATGAGGCTTGGCTGGCTGCTCCTGCTGACGTTGCTTTGCGCGCTGCTGTCGTTGGGGATTGGCCGTTACCCGGTATCGGCAGCTCACAGTCTGATGATCCTGCTGGAGCCGTTGACCGGCCCGAACGGTGCTATCGATGCGGTTCAACGCCAGGTGATTCTGGGGGTTCGCGTACCCAGAGTGTTATTGGCGATGGGGGCCGGCGCCTCTCTGGCCCTGTGTGGCGCCGCGCTGCAGGGGGTATTTCGTAATCCGCTGGTGGATCCGCATATCATCGGCGTCTCTTCCGGTGCGGCCTTTGGCGGCACGCTGGCAATTTTACTCAGCCTGCCGATGGCCGCGCTGTTGCTGTCTGCATTTGTGTTCGGCATGGCGGCGTTGCTGCTGATTTTTGCCATTACCAGCGCCATCGCCCGGCGCAATATTTTGTCGTTGGTGCTGGCTGGGGTGATCCTCAGCGGCTTTTTCTCCGCCTGCGTCAGCCTGTTGCAATACCTGGCCGATACCGAAGAGAAACTGCCGAGCATCGTGTTCTGGCTGCTGGGCAGCTTCTCCACCGCCGACGACAATAAACTGTTGATGCTTTTCCTGCCGTTGTTGTTGGCTGGCGGGCTGTTATTGGCATTGCGCTGGCGCATCAATTTGCTGTCGATGGGGGATGAGGATGCCGCTGCACTGGGCATTAACGTCGAGCGCACCCGCTGGCTGATCCTGACGTTGTGCGCCGCGATTGTCGCCGCACAGGTTGCGGTCAGCGGCAGCATTGGCTGGGTCGGGTTGGTTATTCCGCACGTTGCCCGGCTGCTGGTTGGCCCCGATCATCGTCGTCTGTTACCGGCTTCTCTGTGTTTGGGGGCGTTGTATATGGTGTTGATCGACGATTTGGCACGCACGCTGAGCAGCAGTGAAATTCCGCTGGGCATTTTAACGGCATTGATTGGCGCACCGCTGTTTGCGTTGCTGCTGCGCCGTGCGCAACTGAGAGGTTGGCATGGCTGAGACATTACTGACGGTTAAAGATCTCAGTTTTGGTTGGCCCGGCCAAGCGCCTTTGTTTAACGCGCTGAGCCTGCAATTGTCGCGTGGCGAAGTCTTGGCGGTACTGGGCCCCAACGGGCGCGGCAAAAGTACCCTGATGCAGCTGTTGCTCGGCACCCTGCCGCTGCAACAGGGGGCGGTTGAATGTGCCGGATGCATCGGTTTTGTGCCGCAGCATTTCACGGCGCCTTTTGCCTATCGGGTGCTGGATATCGTGCTGATGGGGCGAGCGCGTTATGTGGGGTTGTTCCGCTCCCCTTCGGCGCAGGATCATCGGCTGGCGAAAGAAGCCCTGCAGTCGCTGGATATGTTGGGCTTTGCCGACCGTGAATTTGGCAGTTTATCGGGCGGACAGCGGCAACTGGTGCTGATTGCCCGCGCATTGGCGATGAGCTGCGAGGTGCTGATACTGGATGAACCCACTTCGGCATTGGATCTTCATCACCAGGATCGGGTGCTGAGCCTGATCTCGTCACTGGCGCGGGAACGACAGATGGCGGTGATGTTTTCGACCCATCAACCCAACCATGCTCATGCGGTGGCCGATCGCGCCTTGCTGCTGGGGGCCGAGGGACAGCATCAAATCGGGCCCTGTGCCAGGGTGCTGACGGCCGAGTGCTTGTCGCCACTGTTTGATTTGGCGATTGAGCGGGTGGCTTTGCAGATTGAGGGGCGGCAGTTTGAAACGCTGGTGCCTTTATATCGCAGTCAAAGGGAGCGTCATCATGAGTAATCTTCTGCTGTTTGCCGCCGGTAGCCTGCGTGTGGCATTTGGGCCGCTGCTGGCCGCGTTTCAGGCACAAACCGGCGAGGTTGTAGATGCGGTATTTGGTCCCGCAGGCCTGCTGCGTCAGCGCATTGAAGCCGGTGAACGGCCGCATGTTTTCGCTTCGGCCAATCTGGCGCATCCGCAGCGATTGGTCGATCTGCATTTATCGCCACGGGTACAAACTTTTGCCCGTAACCGGTTATGCGCGACGGTACGTAATAGTGCCGGACTAACAGAACGCCCGTTGTTGGAGGTACTGCTGGACTCGCGTTGGCGGGTGGCGACCTCAACGCCGGGTGCCGATCCTTCCGGTGACTATGCGCTGCAATTATTTGAACGTATTGAATCCCTGTTGCCGGGGCAGGGGACAGCCCTGCGGCAACGGGCTTTGGCTCTGGTGGGTGGCCCAGATTCGGCGCCGTTGCCGATGGACCGGCCAGCGGCTGAGTATCTGCTCAACAGCGGGCAGGCGGATATCTTCCTCGGTTACGCCAGCTATGGTGCGGCGTTGGCAAGGTTTCCCGAGCTGGTGGTGCGGCAGTTACCGCCTTGGCTGACGATTGAGGCCGACTACGGTCTGTGTCTGTTGGATGGACGGGCACAGCCCTTGGCCGAGTTTATTCTGGCGGAACAGGGGCAGGCGATACTGCGTGAACAGGGGTTTTTACCTGCCAACCTGGTGAGCTAATGGCTTATTAAGTTGGCAGGTTAAGAGGCTATTACAGCTTTTTCAGCAGTTGCATCAGATGTTCTTCGCTCTTCTCCGCCAGGCCGTCAATCGCCAGCTTGATGATATCGGAGCGGGTAATGCGCACCACGCCGTTACGCGCCGCCTGCACAATGATTTCATCGATGGCGTCGACGTGATTATCGGTCAGGCTGACTGAAATGGCTTTGTAAGTGCGTTTGCGACCCTGCGGCTTGGCTTCGGGGGCGGGAACCAGCAAAGTGTGCGACGTGGCGCTATTGATAAATTCGTCTTCCGACATGCGGTGGGTTGGGGTGCGTTTTTTCACAGGATCACCTCCTTCACCAGGCTTTCGATTTCCGCCTGCGCTTTTTCGTTATGCGCCTCATGCACGGTAATCGCCTCGCCCCAGGCGTCGCGGTAAATCTTGCGGTCGCACAGGCGGTTGCTGACCAGCGTCAGTTCCGGGTATTCGCTTAATACCTGCGCCGCTTCGTTGGCTTCATTAATGAAGATGTTGGTCGGGCACATGTTCAGCACGATGTAGCCTTTCACCTTCTCGTTATATTCTTGCGCCGCGGCGAACATTTCAGACAGATACCCGACGGTATCCAGATCCATCTGCGACGGGCGCAGCGGAGAAAGGAACAGATCGGCGGCCAACAGGCCCGAGCGCAGTTCGGCGCTGTCGCGGCCGGCAGTGTCGACAATCACATAATCGTAATGGCGATCCAGCTCCAGCAGCGTCTCTTTGATTTTACCCGAGGCGGCAACCACCGGAATATGCGGCAGACCTTCAACATTTTGGCGATCGTTATACCAGGTCATGATTGATTTCTGATCGTCGGCATCGACGATGATGGCCGTTTTTCCCTGCTTGAGGATCAGATATCCGGCGATATTGACCGCCTTGGTCGATTTCCCTACGCCACCCTTTTGCGAGCCAATCAAAACAATCATGCTGCCATCTCTCAATTTATTAAGCTGGTAACTTATTAAGTTAATGTGCTTATTAGGTTGATAACTAAACAGGTTAACTACAACAGAGCCTGAACAATATGCACCAATGTCGGCGGCTTGCCAAGCCAGTATGCGGTTAACTTTACAGCCTATTTTGCTGGTAACGTAGTCAGCGGGTAAGTAGGAATGTTCTGGGAAGGGGGGACAAGCGGAAGGATTTTTTTAATTTAGCAGCTTAATAAGTTATTAAGCTGCTAATGATGACGCTGCCAGAACGCTACTTTTTCAACATCGACTTCAGGTTGGCGAACGGGTTATGGGTCGCGAGACCGACGTCTTTTTGCGCATCTTCACCGGCAACAACCGTTGAGCCATACTGATCGGCTTCGGTGTATTTTGAATGCTCATGGTCGTGACAATACAGGCACAGCATTTCCCAGTTGCTGCCGTCTTCCGGGTTGTTGCTGTGGTCGTGATCGATATGGTGAACCGTCAGTTCGCGCAGGTTGGAGTACACAAACTCACGCGAGCAGCGTCCGCAGACCCAGGGAAAGATTTTCAGCGCTTTTTCGCGGTAGCCGGTCTCCAGCCTCGCGTAGTTTTTTGGGATATATGCCATGGTGTATGCCCGTCGGGTGATAATAATAATGCGTAAAATAATACCACAAAGCGCCGGCTTACAGCGTGTGGCACATCACCGTGACGGTTTCGCCACAAACTTCACGTTGCTCAACAGGTTGCCAGCCCAGTTTCTGATAAAGCGGTTGTTGGTCGGGCGTGTAGAGATACAGCGCGGTGATCTGTTCTCGTCGGCAGTGGGCAATGCACTGGGCGATCAGTTCGCTAGCCACGCCCTGGCCGCGGTGTTGTGGATGGGTAAAGACTTCCCCCAGCCAGAACTTGCGCTCTGGCTTATCTGCCAGTTCGTAAACGATCAGGCTGGCGGTTCCGAGGATCTGTTGTTGCGGTGACAGAGCCAACAGCGCCAGCCCGGGGTGCTGTGGTTCACAGCGCTGTTCCAGGCGCTGGCTGATTTTCTCTCGGCAGCTCCACGGGGGGAAGTCCTGCCACTCCTGATGCAGTAAAGCGGCCAGTTCACCAATGCGCTGGCGATGCGCAGAAAGTCGTTCGATACGCATGATTCGGTTCATTTTTTGCCCAAGGGCAGACAACTATAGCGACGATTTTCGCCTATTTGAAGGTCTCGATCGCCCAATCGATAAATACCCGCATTTTGGCGCTCAGATGGCGGTTGGAGGGGTACACCACATACATCTGCTCAGCCGGTGGTTGCCAGTCGTGCAGCAGGCTGACCAGCTCGCCGCTGTCCAGATGCGGTTGTGCCATAAAACGGAAGGTTTGGATGATACCCAATCCGGCCAGCGCCGCCGCCAGCAGCGCATTGCTTTCGTTGACGCTGACGTGATAGCGGTGCTGGATATCGATTTCTTTGCCTCGATCGACGAAGTGCAGCGGCAGGATGCGATCGTTCAACGCATGACGATAGTGTGCCAGCGGATACCCCAGTTCCAGATCGCAGGGATGCTGCGGCGTACCGTAATGAGCCAGATAGGCCGGGGTTGCGCAGGTTACCCATTCAAGCTCGAACAACCGGCGGGCAATCAGGCTGGAGTCGGCCAGCGGACCGCTGCGGATCACGCAGTCAGCGCTGTCGTTGATCAGGTCGATGAGTCGATCGCCCACGCCCAGATCAATCTGTATTTGCGGATAGCGGGCAATAAAGTCCGGCAGCGCCGGCAACAGCAGTTGGCGAGCGGTGGCACCGCCAACGTCGATGCGCAGCACGCCCTGCGGCGCACTCTGCGACTCGGTCATGCTGCCTTCCATTTGCTCCAGCTCTGCCAGCCATTTAACCGTTCGTTGGTAGTAACATTCGCCTTCGGGCGTTACCGACACGCTGCGGGTGGTGCGCTTGAACAGCTTGGTTTGCAGGTGATCTTCCAGGCTCTGGATCAGCTTGGTGACGGTGGCTTTGGGCATCCGCAGCGAGTCCGCGGCACGGGTGAAGCCGCCGGTTTCCACCACTCGGTTAAACACCCGGATAGCGAGTAAATGATGATCCATAGCGCTCTCAGTGCAAACCCCGGCGGCAAGCCGGGGAGTGTTTCTGCCAGTAAATAATGATTATGACTGTTTAGCGCTAATCATGCCGGAGCGCAAGGTCAGGCCGAACACCAGCGCGGCGGACAGGGTCAGTGCGCCACCGAACAACATGGCGCTGCTGACGCCCTGCCAGTCAACCACTTCTCCACCCAGCAGCGCGCCGGAGGCCAGGGCAATCTGGATCACGCAGACCAACAGTGCCTGGCCGGCCTCCGGTGCCTGCGGTACCGCAGCGAACATCCAGTTGGTAGCGCACACTGGCACGGCGCCGAACGCTAACCCCCATACCATCACCATCAGCGTAGCCCCGGCGATGCCGCTGAGGAACGGCGACACAATCAGAATGGCAGCCAACATGGCGGCAATCAGGATAAAGGTGGCGCGCAGGCTGCGTTCGGCCAGCCTCTCGCCCAAAAAGGTTCCGAGCAGGCCAATCGCGCCATAGGCCAGCAGCTGTAGCGAAATCGCCGACGGGCTGAGGACGAATACCTGCTGCAGCAGCGGTTTCAGGTAGGTGTAGGCGGCAAAATGGCCGATAAACAGCAGCACGATGGCAATAAGCCCGGTACGCGCCATCGGCAGACGCAGCGGCAACAGCAGATCGCGTGGCGTAACCGGCCGGGTGGGGGGTACCGATGTCAGCAGGCGCAGCTGTGCCAATAACACCCCGACCGCCAGCACCGCGCTGCCAAAGAAAGCGGCGCGCCAGCCGAACAGGTCTCCAATCAACGCACCGGCAGGAACGCCGCACACGGCGCCGACCGAAATGCCGCTCAGGATAAGCGCAGTGGCCCGGCCCTGGCTGGCTTCCGGCACCAGATGGCGGCCGTAGTTGGCGGCAAAGGCCCAAAAACCGCCGACGCAGATGCCCAGCAGCACGCGGCCCAGCAACATCATGGGGAAGTTTACCGCCAGTGCGGAGACCAGGTTGGAAACCGTCAATAGCACGCTCAATGCCAGCATCAGCAGGCGACGATCGAGCCGACCGGCCGCCAGACTGAGGGCAGGGGCGGCGATTGCCGCGACGATACCGGGCACGGTCACCATCAGTCCGGCTTTGCCGGTGCTGACGTCCAGCGATGGGGCGATATTGGTCAGCAGGCCAATCGGTAGAAATTCGGTGGTAACCATCACAAAGCAGGCGACGGTCAGCGAGAAGATCGCCAGCCAGGGTGATGGTGCAGGTTTCTCATTATTATTCAGCATAGTACCGCTCGTCCCAGGTGGATGCGTAAACCGCGCGGTAGGCGCGGAGTGACAGAGATCACAATTTACGCAGGCCTCTGCGGCGGATAAATCCGTTTACGGTGGTTACACTGTTTCTGAGCGGGAATAATCGCGTGGGGCCAGTCTGGCATGGGCTATCGGCCGTCAGGCTGGCTAAATGTTTAATTGGCATAAGCTTATGCGATGGGTGCAGCAGGCTGCACCCGGTCGTGTATTACAAGCCCGGCGCTTTCCACATCGAGGTGGTCAGGCCGTGATCGACCAGGGTGAGCTGATCGGCATACACCTGACGCCAGGTTTCTTTTTGGTGCCGGTACAGCTCATGGTTGGCCATATCCGGCTGATATTCTCGCTCCCAACGCACCAGCTGTTCCCCGGTTTGCGCCAACGATTCATACAGTCCCGCCCCCACCCCAGCGGCAATCGCGCAACCCAGCGCGGTGGCTTCTTTCACCACCGGCACACGCACCGTCAGGCCGGTAACGTCGCTAAGGATTTGGCTCCACAGCTTGCCCTTCGAGCCGCCGCCGGCGAACACCAGCGAACGGGCCTGCACGCCGGAGAAGCTGGCGATTTGTTCCAGATTGCAGGCCGACACAATGGCGGCATTTTCTTCCAGCGCACGGAACAGGGTCTGCTTATTGCAGCGTTCCGGGTCGAGCGACAGGTTAATAAACGACGGCGCGGCGTGGTACCAGGTCTTGAAATGCATGGCGTCGGAAAATATCGGCATCACGCCGTAGGCCCCAGGCGGCACGCGCGCCGCCATCTCTTCCAGCAGGCTGTAGGCATCGACCCCCAGCCGTTCCGCCAGCAGCTTCTCTTCGGCACAGAAGGCGTCGCGGAACCAGCGCATGGTCAACCCGGTGAAGAAACTTATCGACTCCGCTTGTGCCATGCCGGGGATCACGTGTGGGTTGATGCGAATGTTCATCTCCGGATCGGTGGCCGGTTCCGGCAGATTGACGATCTGTTGCCAGAAGGTGCCGCCCAGCACGGCTGTCTGCCCGGCATGCACCACCCCCAGCCCCAGGCTGCCCAGTTGCACATCGCCGCCGCCCATCACGACCGGTGTGCCGCGCAGTAAGCCGCTTTGCTGTGCCGCCTGTTCGGTGATGTGTCCCAGCACACAGCCGGTCTCTTTCACCGGCGACAGCATATCGGCACGCAGTCCTGCCATATCGAGCAGCGCCGGACGCCAGTCGCGGTTGACCAAGTCGAGCATGCCGGTGGTACCGGCGTTGGAGGGATCCACCGCCAGTTCACCGCTGAGCATATTTGCCAGCCAGTCGCTGATCATGGTCAGCGTTGCCGCCTGACGGTAAATGTCCGGCCGGTGATGCGCCAGCCACAGCAGGCGCGGCATGGCGCTCAACGCCAGCGTTTGGCCTGAATACTGGTAAACCTCGCGCTCAAAATTATGGTTATGCAGCTCTTTCAGTTCGCTGACTTCCTGGCTGGCACGGGCATCAACGTTGGCGCAGGCCCAGATCGGCACGCCGTCGCGATCGTAGAGTACGATGCCTTCACGCATGGAGCAGCAGGCCACGGAACGGATGGCCTGGCCAGAGAGACCGGCGTTTTGCAGCGCCTGGCGGATACATTGGCAGGTCAACTGCCAGTTGTGGCTGAGGTCAAACTCCATGGAACCGGGCACGCCCGGCACGGCCAAATGCTGCCATTCTGCCTGGCCCTGAGCGATCTGGTTACCCGCCAGATCGAAGATTACCGCGCGAACGCTGCCGGTGCCTGCATCCAGCGCCATCAAATAGTTATCCATAGCTCACACTCTCTGGGGAGGAACCTTAACTATAGATGCCGTACTGTTCGCCCCGGTGGGGGAAGCGACAGGCCTGGCGGGATTTGTGAGCCAGGCTGCAAAATTACCCTTGCGGAGGGGCAATCTGTGGGATTAAACCTATGGTTGGAAAGAACATTGACCTTCGAGGTTTAACAAGGAGTCGCCATGCACGTCACACTGGTAGAAATTAACGTTAAACAGGACAAAATCGACGAGTTTATTGAGGTCTTTCGCGCCAATCACCTGGGGGCGATAGAAGAGCCGGGCAACCTGCGTTTTGACGTATTGCAAGATGAATCCATCCCGACGCGGTTTTATATTTATGAAGCCTATCGGGACGAGCAGGCGGTCGCCGCTCACAAAAAGACGCCGCACTATCTGCAATGCGTGGAGAAACTGGAAGCGCTGATGACCGGCCCACGCAAGAAAACCAGCTTTATCGGCCTGATGCCGGGTTAGCGCCGGCGTAGGGTAATTCTGTTCAATACAGTGACAAGCCAAACCGTCAGTCTGGCATCTGTGAACTCTTTCTCAGGTGCCTTTAATGAATATCTATCTTTCCATGGCCGCATTTGCGCTGGCCTCTTCCATCACCCCCGGTCCGGTCAATATCGTTGCACTGAGCGCGGGGGCACAATTCGGTTTCAACGCCACTCTGCGCCATGTTTCGGGCGCCACGCTGGGGTTTACTCTGCTGTTGATCCTGCTAGGTCTGGGGCTGAACTCGCTGTTGGTGCTGTGGCCGGTGCTGACGCAGGTTATCCAGTGGGCGGGCATCGCGTTTTTGTTGTTTATGGCGTATCAACTGGCGTTTGATGACGGCCGCTTGGGGCAGGGTAGTCAACCGCAAGCCCCTTCTTTCTGGTACGGCGCGCTGTTGCAGTGGCTGAACCCCAAGGCCTGGCTGGCGTCGGTGGCCAGTCTGGGAGCGTTTGTTGCCGATGGCGATCGCCTGCTGCTGTGGCAGTTCGCGGTAATTTACTTTGTGATCTGTTATGCCTCGGTGGCCTGCTGGGCTTACACCGGCGCGATGTTGACCGGCCTGCTGCAGCAGGCACGCAACGTACGGCGTTTTAATCGCTTGATGGCGCTGCTGTTGGCAGCCAGCGCCTGCTATCTGTTGGCCGACGGCATTTAGCGTGGGTTTTGGTACTGGCCGGGGGTGGCGGCCAGCAACAGTTTGAAGGTGCGCTGAAAGTGCGCCTGATCGGCAAAACCGCTTTCGCTGGCCGCTGCGGCGATCGGATAACCGCGTTTCAGCAACCGGTGACCGAATTGAATGCGTTGGTTAACCAGATAAGCATGCGGCGTCATGCCGTAACGCTGTTTAAAGGCGCGTATCAGGTAAGAGGGCGAAAGCGCTGCCGCCTGGCAGATGGCTTCCAGCGTGAGCGGTTGGGTGCAATGCGCGTTGATAAAGGCTGCCGCGGCCGCCAATCTTGGGTGCTCGTAGGGGGTAACTGGCGTATTCCCCAAAGAGATCTGCAAATCGCTGAAGTATTCCACCAGAGCGATCTGTTTTTCCAAATGGCAGCGCAGTGGGTCGATCAGTAGCTCATACAGCCGGTTCAGGCCACCAAACAGTTCGGGGTCACGGCTGAGCACCTGAGTGAAGGGGATAAAACGGCCGTCGCCGCCGACGATTTCTTGATGCAATTTACCCAGCCAGGCGGCATCAATATAAAACATGATGTATGACCAGCGCTGGTCGCCGATGGGGTTACAGGCGTGGGCCTGCTGCGGATTGATGATCACCACATCGCCGGTGCTGACCTGCAACGCTTGGCTGCCGTTAATATAAATACTGGTGCCGTCGGTGATGGCGCCGATGGAAAAGATTTCATGGCTGTGCAGGGCGTAACAAACCTTACGGCCATCTTCAATGGCGCGGGCTTCCACGAAGGGGAGCTGCGGATCACGCCAGAACTGTGGCGCATTAGCGGTCATTGTCTTTCCTTTTCGATGCGGCGGGGCTAGCTTGTGTTATAGCCTAAAACGCGCCGGGGAGGGAATGCGGGTGATGATTTTTAATGTGTTCGGCCGCCTGCTGGGGGTCAAACGGGCAGGGGGGCAGTGGCAGCTGTTTCGCGTGACGTTGCCGGAGCGCAAGTATGCGCGCAGTTACGACATCGTGTTGCCGGATGAATTGACCGAAAGCGAGATAGCCGGCTATCTGGGGGACATTTACCACGAAGCCGCGACGGAACGCCATCCTGACGTCGTCAGGATCGAATAAACCCCGGCCCGATAAAAAGGGCCGGAGGATTAATCTTCTTCGTTGCGGGCCATCAGTTGGCGTTGGTGCTCTTCGCTGGCCGCCTGGATCTCTTCCAGGACGGAACCGACATCGGCGCGTTTGTTGCTCTCGACAAACTTGCCGGTCAGCACGCTCGCCGGGGTCAGATTACCTTCCTGGTACAGCGCCCAAATCTCTTTGGCATATTTGCTGCCGAGCAGTTCTGGCGCGTACTGACCGTAAAACTGCGACATGTTGTTGATATCACGTTCGAACATGCTTTTGGCGTGGTTGTTGGCGGCGGCATCCACCACCTGCGGCAGATCGATAATCACCGGCCCGTTTTTGTCCATCAGCACGTTGAATTCCGACAGGTCGCCATGCACCAGCCCGGCACACAGCATGCGTACCGCATAGTTCATCATCAATGCGTGATCGGCCCGTGCCTGTTCCGGCGTCAGGGTAACATCGCTCAAGCGCGGCGCTACCAGGCCTTCTTCGTCGGTGATCAGTTCCATCAGCAGTACGCCATCCAGACAGATATCCGGCTGCGGCACGCGAACGCCCGCTTTGGCGAGCAGGTTCAGCGCATCGACCTCGGTGTTCTGCCAGGCTTCTTCCTGCTGCTGGCGGCCGAATTTAGAGCCTTTGCTCATGGCGCGTGCATCACGGCTGTTGCGCACTTTGCGCCCTTCCTGATAGTTCACGGCCTGCTTGAAGTTACGTTTTTCTGCTTCTTTGTAGACTTTGGCGCAGCGGATCTCTTCGCCGCAGCGCACGATAAAGACGTCGGCTTCTTTGCCACTTTTCAAACGGCGGATGACGTCGTCAATTAAACCATCATCTACCAATGGCTGGAGTCGTTTTGGAATTTTCATGCAGCCTTGTACCCTATTTAGGCTCCGGTGTGAATGGTTTGCTAAGGTGTTACCCCAATTTAGACCTGAAAGGCAAAAAATAGTTTGCCGCCGTTGCGACCGAACGCCGCAACGGCGTACCCGCTACAGGGTTTCCGCCAACACCCAAACGCTGACGCTGCCGCCGTTAACCGGGAAAGTTGCCTGCCCCAGTTCGTCGGTGATGACCTCATCCTGACGGTTGCCGAGCAGATCACGCCAGCTTTTATGTGCCAGAGCATCGCCCAGCGAAACCGCTTTGCCGCTTTCAGCTCCGTTGGTGAGCACCACCACGCAGCCAGGGGCATCGGCGGTGCCGCTACGGGTGAAAGCGACGCAGTTTTTATCATCAAAATAATCGGTTTGCACGCCGTTGGCAAAGCGTTGACGCGCCTGGATCAACTTTTCCAACTCCGGGATCACCGGCATATCAATTTGGTATTCCTGGCCGTCACTGCCTTTATCCTTATAGCTGGCACCGTACAGATCGGGATAGAACACGCAGGGTACGCCTTGTTCGCGCAGCAGGATCAGAGCATAGGCCAGCGGTTTGAACCAGGGTTCGACCGGAGCTTCCAGCGATTGCAGCGGCTGGGTGTCGTGGTTGGCGACCAGCGTGACCGAATGGGCCGGATCGGCGGCGGTCAGGGTGTCGGTGAAAATTTGCGCCATATCGAACCCGTCCCCCTGCTTGGATGCCTGATGAAACTTCAGGTGCAAGGCTACGTCGAACAGCATCACTTTGCCCTCGACCAGGTCAATATACTGTTGTAACGCTGCCAGATCGTGCGACCAATATTCGGCGACGATAAACAGATCGCGCTGCGCGCTGTCACGCACATGATCAGCCCACTCTTTAAAGAACCAGGCCGGGATGTGTTTGGCGGCGTCCAGCCGGAAACCGTCGCAGGGCAGAGTCTCCATCAGCCAGCGAGCCCAGTATTTCAGTTCCTCCGTCACGGCGGGGTTGCGAAACTCAACGTCGGCGCCCATCAGGTAATCGTAGTTGCCTTTCTCGTCGCCGACCTGATCGTTCCAGCCGTCGTCGCCGTAATCATTGGCGATTTTGAAAACGCCTTTTTCATCGGGCTGTTCTACGTAATCCACTCCGCCGAAGCATTTGTAGTCCCAAATGAATTTGGAATAGGTACCTTGCCGCCCTGGAAAGGTGAAGCGGGTATAGGCCAGGGCGTCAAAACCCTGATCGTTGATGTCATTGCGGTTGTTGGCATCCGCTTTGTATACGTGCACCTGCTCTTTTTCGTCGGCCCCGAGCTTATGGTTAAACACCACGTCGTAAATGACCCTTACGCCGTTGTCGCGTAGCCGGTTAGCGGCAAGGGCCAACGCCTCTTTATCACCATATTTGGTGGCGCGACTGCCTTTTTGATCGAACTCCCCCAGGTCGAACAGATCATAGCTGTCGTAACCTACCGAATAGCCGCCGGAAGCGCCTTTATAGGCAGGGGGAAGCCACAGGTCGGTGATGCCGATCCCGGCAATTTGCTCTGCGCGTTCGGCGGCTTCCTGCCATAACTTACCGCCATCGGGGTAATACCAATGGAAAAACTGCAGCAACGTGGTTTTTTTCGTCATGAGCAAGCCGTCCTGTTTGCCAAAAGGAGGTGCAAGATGAGCGGTAGCTCACCTCATCACTGTTACAGCATGGGCTACTTTTGGCAAAAGGGAAACCAGGTTTGGGCGGCCGGATCTGCCGCCCTTGGAGGTTAGCGTTGGCTGGCGTAATGCGGCGAGCGCGGGCCATACAAAATGGCGCCGTTCTGGCCGTTTGCTGACAACAAGCGGGTATTGGCGATGGCACCAACATCGAACCCCTTGTCACTGATGGTATCGGCAATTTGCGCGATGGCGGCGCTGATTACCATACCCAGCAGACCGCCGCTGGAGTTGTTGTTATTTTCGTTGCTGGAGGCGGTAGCGCTGCCGGCCCAAAGTTGTTTGCCGTTACGCAAATCGACCAACCTGGCTTTCACGGTAACGCGCGTTTCGCTGTTAATAACGATATAGCTGGTGCCGTATTGTGTGACATCCAGGTACAACACAGCGTCGGCACCGAAGATCTTATGCAGCTTTTGGATACTGACCGCACGGATATCGTTGGCGTTGGTCAGGCCGTTTTGCTGAAAAGTCTCTTCGACCACGGCGACCGGCAGCACATAGTAACCGGCTTCCGCCAACGGCAGCGTGGTGCTTGCAAGGACGCTATGGCTGGCTTTGACATCCGGCGACTGATTGACAGGGGGGAGCACCAGGATGGATTTCGGCTTGCTCTCGTGGAAGGCTGCATAATCGTAAGGTGCTTGTTTGGCGCAGCCGCTCAACAGCAGGGTAACGGCGACGCTGAAGAAACCTAATGCACGTTTCATTTAAAGCTCCCCTTATCCTTAGCCATCAGGAAATTCATAAACGGCGCTGATTCCGGGAACAGCGTTTTCTCTGTATTGAACTCGGTCATGGCCTGGCCGGTATTGCCGGTTTTGCTGTACAGCAACCCCAGTTGTGCATGCAGGCCCGGCGGCACGGCTTTATTCTTGGCGCGAGATTTTTCGGCAATTTCTTTTAGCGTCAAAATCTGTTGTTCAGGGCTTTGGCCATCCTGTTGGTAATATTGGTAAATCGAAGTTTGATAGCCATCCCAGTTGTAGAGCGTTTTTGGCGCGGCGCAGCCGGCCAGCAGGGTCGCTGCGAACAGCGCCCCACCCATTTTTTTAGTTATCATATTGCTGCTTCTATTCCGTTAGTTAGCAGGGCGCCATGCGCCACTTTCGATACCGGCAACCAGGTTATTGACCGCTTCGCGTACGGCCAGATCCAACACTTTGCCGTTGAGGGTGGAATCGTAGCTGGCGGTGCCGCCGAAGCCGATGATTTCACGGTTGGATAGTTGGTACTCGCCGGCACCCTGGGTGGAGTAAACCACTTCTGAGGTCTGTACGTTGACCACATTCAAATTGACCTTGGCATAGGCCACCTGCGTTTTACCGCGCCCCAGAATGCCCCACAGCTGGTGATCGCCCACTTCTTTACGGCCGAATTCGGTCACGTCACCGGTGATCACGTAGTTGGCGCCTTTCAGCGTCTGGGTTTGGCCTTTAATGCCGGCTTCAGTTTTCAACTCATCCATATTGGCGCGATCAAGCACGTTGAAGCGGCCGGTTTGCTGCAGATGGGTGATCAGGATGGTTTTTGACTGGTTGCCCAGGCGATCGACGCCATCGGAGAAGATGCCGTTCATATAGCTGGAGCGGTTATCGAACTTGCCGACGGAGATAGGGCTGCGCTGCCCCTGGTAGCTGGTGTTGTAGGACGCCACTTTAGGCACTTCCAGAGAGCGCGAGGATTCAGTAGCACAGCCTGCCAGCAGGCTGACGGAAAGGGCGACTGAGCAGACAACGAGTGATTTTTTCATCGGAATACAATCTCTCCATGATTATAAAAGCGCGCAAGACAGACCGTTTTGCGCCAGGAATTTAAACGGCAGGGGAAATAACAGGTGCTATTTAAACGGGGCAATCCTGCCATGGATATGTAACAAAATACAACTGAATATCGACATAATTGGCGCTATTGGGGATTAAATAACTCATTCAAATACAATGGATTGTGTAAGGATATCATTCGTATTTTATCTGGTTTGCTGAATTGCCCGGTTTTTGATGGGTTTATTATTTGTAAAATATATATTTTATGGATTTTTATTTTGTAAATTTAATTCAGTAAAGAATGTAATTCTACTTGAGGCGACAGATTGCTGCAGGTCTCTCGTCAGGTTGAGATTTCACGCCGTTTAAAAATCCGTTATGGTAATGAATATTAGGTAACACTATCAACTAAGTGAAGTGTTTTAGCGCTGGTATCAACGGGGACATTGATTGTGAACATCAGAGATTTCAGGGCATTGTCGCGCAACCTGGTCAGAGAACTGGGCATGCTGAATAAACAGAGTAACGGCAGCCGTTTTTCACCATTACAGATCCATATTCTGATTGAGATCAGCACGCTACCCCTGGGCGTGACCGAACTGGCCACCCGGTTGTGTATCGATAAGGCCAGTGCCAGCCGGGCGGTGCGTAGCCTGGTTGCCGCAGGCATGATTGAAGCGGTGGATTATCCGCACGATAAACGCCACAACCTGAATCAACTGACCCGTTTGGGCCGTAAAACGCTGGCGGCGATAGACACCAATGCCGATGGATTTATGCAGGATGCATTGGCGCAGTTGGACGATGATGAGTTGGCTGCCACTACGGCCGCGATGAAAAAGATGACCTCGGCATTACGTAACGCACGTAAGCAGCGTGACGCCGCTTTGCGGGTTCGTCCGATAACCCAGGATGATGATGCCGCGATGGCGGGGATTATTTGCAACGTATTCCGCGAGTACGGCATGGATAAAATGGAAGGCGTTAGTCTGCACGATCCCGATTTGGATCGCCTGACCGGCGTTTACCAGGATAACGGTGGAAAATATTGGGTGCTGGAACAGGAAGGCCAGGTAGTGGGGGGCGTCGGCATTGCCCCTTTGGCGGGCGGTGACGTCGGTTACTGCGAGCTGCAAAAACTGTTTTTCAAACCCAGCGTACGCGGGTTAGGCATGGCGCGTTACATGGTGGTGCAGGCGCTGAAAGCGGCGCGGGCAGCGGGGTACCGCTACTGTTATCTGGAAACCACCGAGCAGTTGAAAGAGGCGCTGGGATTGTATTATGCGCTGGGTTTTACGCTGCTGACGGAAAGACGCGGCAATACCGGCCACCACGGCTGCAATATTTACCTGCTCAAGAATCTGCAAAGCGACTGAGTACCAACCATAAAACAAAAGGCGGCCCAAGGCCGCCTCTTTGCGCAATAGCTGATTCAGCCATTAATTGTAGATGATCGCAGTACCGTGCAGCTTGTTGTCGCCGGTAGTTGAGATGATCTGGAATGATTTAGCGCCTGCTTCATCCGCTTTGGCCGCCAGTTTGTTTTCCAGGCTGGTCAGGTCGGATGCACCGCTGACGGTGACTACGCCGGCTTTTTGCAGATCTGCCGGTTGAGCGTTAACCAAATCGGCGGCAAAGCTGCCGAATGAAGCGGTGGCCAGTGCGATGGCTGCGATGGTGATTTTCAGGTTTTTCATAGTCTTATTCCTATCTTTATATTCTGTATAAGGTTTTGTCTGTTGGGTCGTTAAATTAATTAACGATCGATAATTTAATGTTAGACGCCTGTTCGACGCTTTGCAACTATTTTTTTAGTGTTCGTTAATTAATTTTTTCTGACAGCTTTTTGCTGGAAGGCCAAAAGCCGTAGCCACTCCAGCATTATTTAATCAACTTATTGTTATTTATAAATTAATGCGGTGCCATGCAGTTGGTTGTTGCCGCCTGCGCCAACGATCTGGAACGATTTTGCCCCGGCTGCGTCAGCCTTGGCCGCCAAACCGGCTTCCAGAGCGGTGAGGTCTGAAGCCCCGCTGACGGTGATCACCCCGGCTTTCTGCTGATCTGCCGGTTGGCTGTTAACCAGATCGGCGGCGAAGCTGCCGAATGAAACAGAGGCCAGCGCAAGGGCTGCAAGCGTCATTTTTAAGTTTTTCATGAAGTTATTTCCTGTTTTATCAACGTAAATGGGCGTATTTAAATTGGTTGTCGCTAATTACTTAACGATCGATAACTAAATGATAATCTCTTCTCGACGAGAGCGCAATATTTTTTTATAATGACCGTTAATTTAATTGGCAAGCCCTGCTGCGGAGCGGGATAAGAGAGGGTCTATGAGCATCAATGAAGAAGTCTGCGCCAAAAAAACGCGTGGCAGACCGAAGCAGTTTGATCGCGACCGTGCGCTGGACAGCGCACTCGATCTGTTCTGGCTGCATGGTTATGAATCCACCTCGATGGCCGATCTGGTCGAGGTGACCGGTGCCAAAGCGCCTACGCTGTATGCGGAGTTTGGCAATAAAGAAGGGTTGTTCCGCGCAGCGGTAGAGCGCTACCTGGAAAAATACACCACGTGCATCGACCAACGGCTGGAGCAGGATTTGCCGGTGGCGGAGATCGTCGAGGATTATGTGCGTTCTCTGGCGCAGCTGTTCACCGATCCGGAAAAACCGTCCGGCTGCCTGATGGTTTGTGCGTCCGCGGCGTTATCATCTTCTTCTGGTGATGTGGCCGAGATGCTGCGCAAGAAACATCATATGCAGGAGGCCAGCCTGAAGGCTTGCTTCGACCGCAAGGTAGAACAGGGCGAACTGTTGGTGAAAACCGATACCGCGCTGCTGGCCAAATTTATCATTTGTACCATTGAGGGCATGTCGACTCAGGCACGCGAAGGCGCCAGCCGTGAAGATTTGTTGCGTTTGGTTGATGCGTTGATGCTGGTCTGGCCGCGCCTGAGTCAGGTGGGCAATAAGGTCTAAGCAGGGCACACGACAGGAATAAAGGCCGCATCGCTGCGGCCTTGGTCGGTATTATTGGTTAACCGGGATCACCGCACCCTGGTATTTTTCGCGGATGAAATCCTGAATCGCCTTGGAGTGCAGCACCTTCACCAGCGCCACAATTTCCGGCTTGTTCACGTCGGCCTTGTGCACGGTGATGATGTTGGCATAAGGGTTGTTTTCGCCGCTTTCCACCGCAATCGGGTCTTTGGTCGGGTTCAGCCCGGCGTCGATGGCGTAGTTGGCGTTAATCACCACCGCATCGCCCTCGTCGTTGTTGTACATCTGCGGCAGCAGTGCACCTTCCACATTGGCCTGGAATTTCAGGTGTTTCGGGTTTTCCACCACGTCAGAAATGCGCGCATCCACCTTGCTCACGCCCGGCTTCAGTTTAATCACGCCCTCTTTTTCAAAGATCGACAAAATACGACCTTCTTCCGCCACCGCGTCACGCATGATGATTTTGCCGTTGTCCGGTAAATCCTTCAGGCTTTTGTACTTCTTGGAGTAAATACCGATAGGTTCGATATGGATAGCGCCGGCGCTGACAAAGTCGTAGCTCTTGTCGTCGGCATGATCCTTAAGCACCGAATTCAGGTAAGGCACGTGTTGGAAATAGTTGGCGTCAATATCGTGGCTGGCCAGCGCGGTGTTGGGCAGGATGTAGTCCTGGAAAGGTTTGATCACCAAATCTATGCCTTCCTTCGCCAGTATCGGCTTGGCCTGCTCGAGGATTTCCGCGTGCGGCACGTTAGATGCGCCGACCACCAGCTTGGTTTCCGCCGAGGCACCCAAAGAGGCCAACGCGGTCAGTGAGGCGAAAGCCAGCATCATAATTTGTTTTTTCATCATCATTATTCCCTGGTTATTTATCGTTTATCGAGCGTGGTTGTAAGGGTGTCGCCAATGAACTGGATAACGAAAACGATCAATAAAATCGTCAGCGTTGCGGCCAGCGTCACGTCACCGTGGTTGCGTTGAAAACCTTCCAGATAGGCCAGATTGCCCAGCCCGCCTGCGCCAATTACCCCGGCCATCGCGGTGTAGCTCACCAGCGCGATCAGGGTAACGGTAATGCCTGAAACCAGTGCCGGTGAAGATTCCGGCAGCAGCACGCGGAAGATAATGGTGCTGGTTTTGGCGCCCATCGATCGCGCCGCCTCAATCACCCCTTTGTCGACTTCGCGCAGGCCAATCTCGACCAATCGGGCGTAGAACGGCGCCGCGCCGACGATTAGCGCCGGCAATGCCGCATCGGCGCCCAGAATGGTGCCGATCAACGTCTTGGTGAACGGGATCAACAACACGATCAGAATGATGAAAGGAATGGAGCGGAACACGTTGACCAGCACTGAAATCAGCGAATAGACGGCGCGGTTTTGCAGCAGCTGACCGCGGGAGGTCAGGAACAGCAACACCCCGAGGACGATACCAAGTACCAGCGTCGCCAAACCGGCGATCCAGGTCATATACAGGGTTTCCCAGGTGGCGTTCAACAACGAATCAAGACGCAGATGAGGGAACAGTGACTCAAGCATGTTTAATGACCTCAACGGCGATCTGTTGCTCTTTTAACAGCTTCAGCATGCTGTCGATTTGCAGGTCGTTGCCTTCGACGTGAATGTAAAGTTCGCCAAAGGAACCATTCAGGGTTTGACTGATTTTGCCGTGCAGAATGTTGATACTTACCTTGTAACGCAGGATAACGTCGGAAATCACCGCCTGATGGGTCTGCACGCCGACAAACGTCAGCTTGAAAATCACGCCCGACAGATGTTGGTTCAACAGCGGATTGAAGCTTTCCTCGGTTTCCTGATATTGCGAAACCTGTTTGACGAACTGTTGGGTGATCGGCTGCTGCGGCCGGGTGAACACGTCAATCACCGGGCCTTCCTCTACGATGCGACCGTTTTCCATCACTGCCACCCGGTGGCAAATTTTGCGCACGACGTGCATTTCATGGGTGATCAGCACAATGGTCAGGTTCAGCTTGCGATTGATGTCGAGCAGCAAATCGAGAATCGAGTCTGTGGTTTGAGGGTCGAGCGCCGAAGTGGCCTCATCGCACAGCAGAACCCCCGGATTATTGGCCAGCGCGCGGGCGATGCCGACGCGCTGTTTTTGTCCGCCGCTCAACTGCGACGGATAGGCATCTTCGCGGCCCTGCAGCCCAACCAGCGCGACCAGCTCCGCCACTCGCGGTTTAATCTGTGCTTTGGGCACGCCGGCGATTTGCATGGAAAAAGCAATGTTCTGACTGACGGTGCGTGACCACAGCAGGTTGAAGTGTTGGAACACCATGCTGATTTTCAACCGCGCCTGGCGCAAGGCATTGCCTTCGGCTCCGGCGATATCGAAACCTTCAACCTGAATGCTGCCGCTGCTGGGCGTTTCCAGCCCGTTCAGCAAGCGGATCAGCGTGCTTTTACCGGCGCCGCTGTAGCCGATGATGCCGTAGATTTGCCCGGCCTCGACCGTCAGGTTGACGTCATCCACTGCGACAACGCGGCCCTGTGCGCTGTCAAAAGTTTTGCAAACGTTCGAAAGAACGATCATAGAGAAGCGAATCCTTATTTAATACATCACAGAATTCCGTCCGGAGCGCGTCACGCCGGAAAGGGATCGGCTTCTTGGGATAAGGGCAGACGGAACCTCTGTTGCTGGGTGAATACGGGCCAATCCTACCGGGGGTTTATAGTGACAGGAAGAATGTAAATTCTATTAGTTATTCTGATTTGGTATATCAAGTGATGAGCGGAAGTGATGGTAAAACGACGGCCAGGGCAGACCATGGCCGAGGGATTGGCGTTAGCGTTTGGCGAGCTTCATGTGCAGCAGTGGGAAAGGGTTGCCCTGGCCGTCGAGCGCGGAACGCCCGGTGATTTCAAACCCGTAGTGGCGGTAAAAACCGCTGGCCTGCGGGTTCTGTTCATTGACGTCCAGCTGTAACTCGTCATGCAAGGTTTCCGCATGCTCCAGCAGTGCCTTGCCGACGCCTTTGCCACGCTGATCCTGATCGATAAACAGCATTTCCACTTTGTTGCCGCTCAGTCCGATAAAACCGCAGGGCTGGCCGGTGCCGTCCACGGCAACCCAAACGTTGACCGCAGGCAGGTAATCGTTCAGCACCAACGGATAGAGTTTGGCGATGTCTTCTTCGGTAAGAAAATGGTGGGTAGCGCGTACCGAACGCTGCCAAATCTCCACCAGTTGCGCATTGTCTTCTGCCGCGCGAGCTCGGATAGTGAACATGGTAACTCCCGTATTTGAACTCATTTATTTTAAACCCGGCCCCACAGTCTGGCTACGGTCAGGGCGATAAAGGCTTCCAGCTTGGCGGATTGCCGCCTTTCGGGCAGATAGACCAGGTGCATCGGGCGCGGCAGTGGTGAATACTCCGGCAGTACCCGGACCAATCTGCCGGCGGCGATATCTTCATCCAGCAGCAGAGTGGCATGCAGCGCGATGCCAAAATCCGCCAATGCCGCCCGGCGTACCCCTTCACCGGAGTCCATTCTCAATCGAGGCCTGACCGGTACGCTGATCTCTCCCGGCGGCCCCAACAGTCGCCAAAAGTGGTTGCCATCCCACTGGCTGAAACCAAAGCAGCAGTGTGCGCTGAGCTGCTCCGGCCGTGTGGGTTCACCGTGCTGTGCCAGATAATCCGGCGAGGCAGCCAGCGTCATGCGGTAATCGGGCAGGGCGCGTGCCACCAGGCCGTCGTCCGCCACCGGCCCGATGCGAAACGCGGCCTCGTAGCCTTCTTCGATCAAATCCACCTTGCGATCCGACAGCACCACTTCCGCTTCCACCTCCGGGTGCCGTTGCAGGAACTCGGTCAGTATCGGTGTCAGAACGCGGTTACCGAAGGTGACCGGCGCGCTGATGCGCAACAGCCCGCTCGGGGAGCTTAACAGCGCCCGCGCACTGGCTTCGGCCGCGTCGGCATCGGCCAGCAGTCGGCGGCAGCGTTCGTAAAACACCCGACCGGCCTCGGTCAGCCCCTGGCGGCGAGTAGTACGATTAAGCAGCGGCGCATTCAACCGTTGTTCCAGAGCGCGAATGTGTTTGCCAACCATGGTCGGTGAAATAGCCATCTCTTCGGCGGCGGCGACGAAGCTGCCTTTTTCCACCACCCGTACAAACACCGCCATGCTGGTTAATCGATCCATTATAAACCCCTGGTGTTTTCTGAATGCTTTTTTGGCCACTGTTGCCGAGTATAGCGCTTTGCGATAATCAATCTATCGACCGTCAGTGTGTTATTGGCGGAAATTTTCCGGAGTGGCGACATGCAGGCATTAGCGTTTGAACAATTTGGCGGGCCGGACGTGCTCGAATACCTTGAGCTGCCGACGCCGGCGGTACCTGCGGGTGCGGTACAGGTACGCATGGGGGCCGCCGGGCTGAATTTTGCCGATATCTATCGCCGTAAGGGCAATTACGTGCTGCACGGCAATCCCCCTCATATTGGCGGTTACGAAGGGGTCGGGACCATCATTGCCTTGGGTGAGGGCGTTCAGGGGTGGCAACTCGGAGAGCGGATCGGTTTTGCTGACGTACCTTTTTGTCATGCCACTCGCATCAATGTGCCGGTGGAGCACGCGCTGCGTCTGCCGCAGGCGTTGAGCGACGTTGAAGCCGCCTCTATTTTGCTGCAGGGGCTGACGGCGCAGTACCTGATCAATGACAGCGTTCAGGTCAAGGCGGGCGATCGCGCCCTGGTGCATGCCGCCGCCGGCGGTGTCGGACAGATCCTTACCCGGATGCTGGTGGCGCGTGGCGCGCAGGTTTACGCCGTTGTCTCTTCGGCGCATAAACAGCAGATTGCGTTAAACAACGGCGCGACGGCGGCCTTCACTTATCAGCAGGATTGGGTCACGCAGATTGCCGCTCTGACCGACGGCGGCGTTGAGTACGGTTTTGACTCCGTGGGCATCACCCTGCAACAAAGCATCGACGCGCTGCGCCCCGGCGGTCGGGTGGTCACCTTCGGCATGGCCGGGGGTGAGGCACCGGCGATCTCTGCCTATCAGCTGATGATGGATTCCAAAGGCGTAGTGGGGGGCGATCTCTGGACTTACCTCAATAGCGCAGAGGCGCGACGTACGCGGGCCGAGCGTCTGTTCAGCAGTTGGCAGAATGGGGAGTTTGCTATCCCGCACATCGAAACCTTCCCGCTCAAAGAGGGGGCGTCGGCGCACCGTCGCCTGGAAGATCGCAGCTTTGCCGGTAAAATTGTGCTGCTCAACGATAGCGACCCGCGGAGTTAAAAGCCGTATTTCGCTTCATGTTACACTGGCCGCCAGAAGCTAAACGGGGCCAGTCAGGATGGAAGTGATACGCGCAGCGATAGAAAAACAGGTCATCAGCCTGACCGGGCTGGCGCTCGGCGGCATTGATTTTGAAAATCCGCCGGGGGATCCGGGCCTGTTCGGCCCGCAGTCGGTTATCTGGCAGGTGCACAACGATTTTACCTCGATGCTGTGCGGGGGCGTCAGCGCCTTGTTGATGCAGATGCTGCACCCGCTGGCGTTGGCGGGAGTGTGGGATCATTCCAACTTTCGTGAAGATATGCTCGGCCGCCTGCGCCGTACCAGCCAGTTTGTCTCCGTCACCACTTTTGGCCCCACCGCCGAAGCCGAACGCCTGATTGCCAAAGTCAAAGCTATTCACCTGCGGGTCAACGGCGTCAGCAGCGACGGCAGGCCTTACGCCGCCAGCGATCCTGAGTTGCTTACCTGGGTGCACGTGGTGGAAAGCAGCCGTTTTTTGGCCAGCCATTTACGCTACCGCAACCCGTCTCTTCCCCGTGAAAAGCAGGACCAATATTACCGTGAGGCTGCACGCGTAGCCGCAGCCTTGGGGGCGGAAGAAATCCCAACCTCCTGCACGGCGGTAGAGGAGTATCTGCAACGGATGCGTCCGCAATTGGTGTGCGATGAGCGCACGCGGGAAGTCGCGCGTATTCTGCTGGCCGCGCCGGCCCCCAGCGCATTGGCCCGGCCTTTTGGCGCTTTAGTGATGCAGGCGGGTATCGACCTGCTGCCTGACTGGGCGCAACAACAGTTTGATTTTTATCCCGGAAACTTACGCCGCCGCCTGGTGCGCACCGGTGCAGGGGGCGTCGGTAAAGTGCTGCGTGCCTCAATGCGTAATGGTTCATATCAGCGTGCGCTGCGCCGAATTAACCGACAGGCCTGAATCGGCGCAGACTATAATTCTTACCAATAACCCGATGTTTCGGGGCACTTTTGAGACTTTTACGGGTGATCCGAGCGGTAATGCGCTTTACACTGGATAAAAGCCAATTTCCATTTTATTTAGCGTGCAGCATTATTCTGCGCCTTGAGCCTATTTGAGGTTATATGAACGAGTCACACGTACTTGCTGAAGTCAGTAATGAGAACCAGACGCTGGTCGCGGTGGTTCAGCAAGATCACCGGGCTGCTTATTTTTATATTTACCCTTCAGAAGAAAATAGCGAACGTTTTCAGGTGCGCGCTTGCTGGCTGCGTAACCTGGCCGCTGCGCCGCAGCAGGAAGACAGCGCGGCACTGGCGCTGGGGCAGCCACCGATGCTGGCGGCCGAGTTTTGCCGCAATCTGGAAGGGGAAGCGCCGCTGAACCCGGAAGGGCTGACGGTGGTTTGGACCGAGAGCGACGACGGCGCGGCACTGTGGTATTACGGCCAATTGCTGGCGGTGATCCCCGGCTGGAGCCTGTATATCGACCATTCGGTATGTTATTCCGCCAGCTGCATTAAAGAGAGCCCGCTGGCTTATCCGCTAGGTTCCGCTTCCACCAATACCCAGTATGCACTGGCGGAAAGTACCCGTCAGTTCTGGCGCAGTTGGCAGCGGGAGGAAGGGAATCCCTGGCCCAAGATGCAGAGCGATTATCAGGCGCATTACGAGCAGCATTTTGGCCCCTCGGTGAAATACTACGCCATCGATCAGGGCAAGTGGCCGCCGATGGCGATCACTCAGCATGAACGCGACGGCATCTACTATTTCCTTACCCTGGGTGTCAGCATCCGGCCGATGCCGTGGGTAGAGATCCTGTTTAACGACGACGCCTCCCGCTATCGCCGCATGGAAATGGGTATCGCCATCGACGGTCAATACATGACCGAGGAAAATGCGATACAGATGGCCAGCGCGTTGGCCGGTTTCGCCCACGTGCCCTGGTCAAAAATCACCTGGTTTGGCGAAGGGCATACCTTGGAGTCCGAAGTGGCGCCTCAGGGTTATGAGGGCTACGTGCTGTCTTCCTCCTTTTATCCGTATCACGAGCATCTGAGCTTGCCGAAACAGTATGGCGATCCGGTCAATATTTTCTGGGCCAGCCCGGTATTTGAAGCCGAGCGTCTGCTGGCGCATGCGACGCCGAATGGGGGTCATGAGTTGGTTAACAAACTGCGTGAGCAGGGCGTTGACCATATCTTCCGCCCGCGTCAGCCGGTATGCTGAGACGGAATTTATTCTCTGGAGCTAATCATGAAGTCAGCGCTGTTGGTTATTGATGTGCAGAAAGGGTTGTTTACACCGCCGCCGGCGGATGCCGAAGCGACGATCGATCGCATTAACACCCTGAGCGCCGCTGCCCGTCAGGCCGGCGTGCCGGTGATTTTCATTCAGCATCAAACGCAGCATGATGAGTTGGCGCACGGCAGTGACGCCTGGCAACTTGATCCCGGTTTGCAGGTAAAGGCGGGAGATCATCGGGTAGAGAAAACCACGCCGGACTCATTCCTGCGTACCGGATTGGGGCCGCTGTTGATTGCGAACGGTATCTCGCATCTGGTGGTTTGCGGCTATTCCACCGAATTTTGCGTGGATACCACCACCCGCCGCGCCGCCGCGCTGGGTTACCCGGTGACGCTGGCGGCCGATGCGCATACCAGCCACGACAAAGCGCATGCCTCCGGCCTGCAGATCCGCGCCCATCACAATGCCACACTGTCGAATATCGAAAGCTTTGGTGTCCTGATCGACGCACTGCCAACGGCAGAAATTCGTTTCTGACGGCCAAATAAAAAGCCCGGAGCGATCCGGGCCTATCAGGATTACTTCAATCCGGCTCTGCGTGCCGCCACTTTGGCCAACGCCGACCAATCCAAATCTGCGTCGCCTTGCGCCACCGCGTCGAGGAAGTTGTCCTTCAGCACGCTGGCGAACGGCATTGGCGTGTGGCTGTTGGCGCCGGCCTCCAGCGCCAGGCCGACGTCTTTCATCCCCAGGCTTAATTTAAAACCCGCAGGTTCAAACTTTTCTTCGGCGATCAACCCTCCATAACCCTTGTAAGCCGGAGAGGCAAACAGGGTACTGGTGAGCATGTGCAGATAATCCGCGCCGGAAACGCCGTAGTTGCGCACCAGAGCACTGCCTTCCGCCATCGTCTCAATGGCGCTGGCCAACGTGAAGTTGGCGGCGATTTTAACGATGTTGGCCTGTTCGGGCTGGTCGCCAAAATGCCAGGTCTGCTGGCCGAGCACCTCAAACAGCGGCTGCACTTTGGCGAGCAACAGCGGATCGCCCGCCGCCAGAATATTCAGCTTGCCGGCTGCGGCTACGTCCACCCGCCCCAACACCGGTGCGGCGATATAACCGACGTTGCGCTCCGCGTGCAGCAACGCCAGCCGTTTGGCCAACGCCACCGAAACCGTCGCCATATTGATGTGAATCGCTCCCGCCCGCAGTTGTTGCAGCAGCCCGCTTTCCACCACTACCTGCTCGGTGGCGGCATCGTTGGCCAGCATGGTGATCAGTACGTCCACCTCCGCCAGTTCTTCCGGCTGCCGAGCCTGCACGGCCCCGGCGTTCACCAAAGGCTGTGCTGCCTGGGGCGAACGGTTCCATACCTTTACCCCATAGCCAGCCTGCAACAGGTTGGCGGCCATCGCGCTGCCCATACCGCCCAGGCCGGCAAATCCGATCTTCATATCGCGTTCCTTTTCTCAGGTTATCTTCCTTCACCCTAACGCGACGCTCGGAGAACGCAAATGGCGGAATGTAACGCTTTCTTAACCGACCCGCGCCCCCCCGTTAATCGAGGTAACGGTTCCGGTGATGAAAGAGGCCTCCTTCGAAGCCAGCCACAGCGCGGCGCTGGCGATATCCTCTACCCGGCCGGTGCGCCCCATCGGCGTTTCGGCCGCGATGGCGTCAATGCGATCCTGCGGCAAACCGGTACCGAAAAAGCGAGTATCGGCGATAAAGCCCGGCGCAATGGCGTTAACCGTGATGCCTGCTTCGCCCAGTTCGCGTGCCAGGCTGAGGGTAAAACCTTGCACGCCGGCCTTGGCGGCAGAGTAGCCCAGAGCACCGGCGCTGCCGCTGCCGCATTGGGCGGCGATCGAACTCAGGTTGATGATGCGACCGCCCGGTTTACGCAGGTACGGCAACATCGCCAACGTAAACAAAAAGGTACTTTTCAGGTTTCCGTCGATCACCGCGTCCCATTCCTGCTCGGCCTGCGCCAGGGGCGTATCGGCGGCAATCACCCGGGTAAAACCGGCGTTGTTGATCAGCACATCCAAAGTGCCCAGATCGGCGGCCAACTGGGCGGCCACTTCTTCCACCGCGCCACGTTGGCTCAAGTCCGCCGCATAATAGCGGGTGCCGTGGCCAATTTGCTGCGCCGCCTGTTGCAGGCGTTGAGGGTTACGCGCCACGATGGCGATGCGGTAATCCTGTTGTGCCAGTTGCTGGGCGATGGCCAGTCCAATACCGCTGGATCCGCCGGTAATCACCGCTGTACGTTGCGTCATAGCTGATTCTCCTGTGCCCGTGGTCCACGCCGGAATGGCGCAGAACTTGAGGGTTCGGAAAGTATTGGCTTTCGCTATCGATACATCCAATACTCTATTTATGCTTCCAAAATACGAAAAAGGTATCACGTGATTGAGCTACGCCAACTGCGGCAATTTGTCGCCGTCGCCGAAGAGATGAGCTTTCACCGCGCCGCCGAGCGATTGCACATGGCGCAGCCGCCGTTGACGGCCGCCATCAGAAAGATTGAGCAGGAGCTGGGTGTCCCCTTACTGGAACGCGGCAACCGGATCACGCGCATCACCGAGGCTGGGCAGGTGTTTCTGATCGAGGCGCGGCGGACCTTGGCGCAGTTTGAGCGCACCCTTGGCAATACCCGACGTGCGGCGCGTGGCCTGACGGAATCGCTGCGGTTGACCTTTGTCGATAGCACGGTCAATGCCCTGTTGCCGGGGATCCTGCGCCAGTTTCGTCAGGCGCACCCGCAGGCGGAGTTCCATTTGCAGGAGGCCACCACCGCCGAACAGCTGATCGCGCTGCGCGACGATCGCGCCGATATCGGTATGGTGGTCCTGCCGATAGCGCCACAGGATGAGCTGCAGATTCTGCCTTTTTTACAGGATCGCATGGTGCTGGCGCTGCCGGATCACCACCCTTTGGCGACGCAACGGCACGTGACGCTGAGCGATTTGGCCGATCAGCCCTGGGTGCTGTTTCCGGCACATTATGGGCCGGGGATGCACGCGGCGATTTTGCAGGCCTGTGCGGTGGCGGGGTTCAGCCCGCGTATCGTGCAGGAAGCTCGGCAGATGCAAACCATCGGCGGGCTGGTGGCCGGTGGGGTGGGGATTGCACTGATGCCGGCTCTGTTTGCGGTACTGAAATCACCCGGCGTGGTGTTCCGCGAACTGAGTGGCGCAGGTAGCCCGGTGCCCTATACGCTGGCGCTGGCGTTACGCACCCCTTCACCGCTGAACGAGGCATTTTGTCGTATCGCCGTCGAACAGGCGGCGGCCTGGCAGCGTGCGGTTATTGACAACCGGCGCAGTGGGGGGATACCTTAAAAGCATGAATATGCCGATGCACTCCACTCACAGCCAGTCTTGGTGGCGCCTCCTCTGAAGGCGGCACGGGTATTCACACCTCTTTTCAATGCCGCCGGTTCTGGCGGCATTTTTATTGCGTTGATCCGGTGGTGTATTTACTTTCAGGAGCAATGCAATGAGCTACACCATTTTGACCGGCGATCGCGCCACCGGATCCCTGCATTTAGGCCACTACGTCGGATCCTTGCGCCAGCGCGTTGAGCTGCAACAACAGCATCAGCAAACGGTGCTGGTCGCGGACCTGCAGGGGCTGACCGATAACGGCAACAATCCGCAAAAAATCAGCGCCAACGTGCTGAATCTGGTCGCCGACTACCTGGCGGTCGGCATTGATCCGGAGAAAACCACGATTTGCCTGCAATCCGCGTTGCCGGCGCTGGCTGAGCTGACGATGTATTTTCTCAATCTGGTCAGCGTGGCACGGCTGGAGCGCAACCCCACAGTGAAAAGCGAAATTATCGAAAAAGACTTTTCCCGCAGCCTGCCGGCCGGTTTTCTGGTTTACCCGGTCAGCCAGGCGGCGGACATCACCGCATTTGGCGCGACCCACGTGCCGGTTGGTGACGATCAGCTACCAATGCTGGAGCAGACCAACGAGATCGTGCGGCGTTTTAATCGCATCGTTGGCAGACCGGTACTGACGGAATGCCAGCCGTTGCTGAGCAACGTCGGCCGCCTGCCGGGGCTGGATGGGCAGGGCAAGATGTCGAAATCGCGCGGCAACACCATTACTCTGGGCGCCGATGCCGAGCAGGTGCACAAGGCGGTAATGAGTATGTTTACCGATCCTGGTCACCTGAACGTGAAGGATCCCGGCCGCGTGGAGGGCAATATGGTGTTCACCTATATGGATGCTTTCTGTGAGGATGCCGATCTGGTTGCCGATCTGAAGGCGCATTATCGTCGTGGCGGGCTGGGGGACATGAAAATCAAACGCCTGTTGGAAGATTGCCTGCAAAGCCTGCTGGAGCCAATTCGTACCCGTCGGGCCGAGTATCTGGCCGACAAGGGCGAGCTGTTGCGTATTCTGCAGCAGGGCACCCAGCGTGCCGATAAGATCAGCAAGCAGACGCTGGCACAGGTGAAAGGCGCGTTGGGGCTGGATTTCTTTAGCCTGTGTTGAACGCACGCCCTCAACCGTGGGAGAGGGCGGCGGAGTGAAATCCTTAGGCGGCGCTGTCAACGATCGGGTGTTTAACCACGAAGATATACGACAGTGCACCTATCAGGGTGAAGCAGGAACAGAGGATGAGCGCCAGGTTGAAAGAGTGGGTGGTATCGAGGATCCAGCCGGTGACCACCGGCGCGAACGAAGCGAAGATAAAGCTGGCGAAGTTTTGAATGCTGCCGACGGAGGCCGTCATACGCGAGGTTACCGCCACGTGGATCAGGCCCCAGCAGGAGGTGCCGGCAAAGTGGATACAAAACAGCGCCATGCCGATCAACAACACCGCGCTGTAGGTGGTGGTAGCCTGGGCAACCACGGCGGTAAAGGACGCGGACAGCAGCATGCCGGCCACAATGCAAATTTTGCGGCTTTTCAGCGGTGCCATTCCGCGCCGAACTAAAAAGTCGGTGACGAAACCGTTCGACAACATACCTGCGGCGCCAAACAGGAAGGGGATGGCACTCATTAGCCCGGTGCTTTTCAGATCCAGATGGTAAGTGGTTTGCAGGTAACCCGGCAGCCAGGCCAGATACAGCCAGGCGGTGTAGTTGATGCCGCTAAAGCCGATCATCATGCCCCACATGGTGCGGTTTTTGAATAGCCCACGCCACTCGCGAAAGTTCATCGGTTCAGGCCGCGCGCTGACGCTACCGGCGTTCAGATAGGCCTGTTCCTGAGCACTCAGGCTGACGTCCTGCCGGTTGCGGTACAGCATGTACCAGCCGATCGACAGGGCGATCCCCAACACGCCGATGGTGATGAACATACCGCGCCAGCCGAAGGCCAGCATCATGGCCGTGAGGATCGGCGGGCTGATCGCCAGTCCGATGGTCGAAGCGGCATTGAAAATGCCCATGGGCATGCCGCGATCTTTAATGTTGAACCAGTCATTGATCACCTTTACACCACACGGATTCATTGGCGCTTCGCCGATCCCCAGCCCGATACGTACCCAGATAAACTGGGTGAAGTTATGGATCATGCCGGACAGCGTTTGAAACAGCGACCAGACAAACATCCCGATCCCCAGCATCAGACGTGGGCCTTTTCGATCCAACAGCGGCCCGCAGGGCAGTTGGGCGATGCCGTAGGCCAATGAAAAAGCCGACAGCAGCAAGCCGATTTCGGTACCGCTCAGCCCCATTTCTTCCCGAATGGTGGAGTTCGCCACTGAGAGCGAGCTGCGATCGAGAAAATTGATTATTGCCGCCAGAAATAGCAACAACATGGCCGTAGTTTGGATTTTTTTAATTTTTGCCGAGCGGACTAACATGCCCTCCGGCGGCATAGGAATTATGTTATCAGAATAGGGATCCGTTTGTGGTTTGCCGCTATCGACGGTATGGGTTCTTTCCATCTTTCTTTGCCTCCAGAATTTCGCATTAATAATATTTATTATTCCGGGTATTCCCCTGGGAAGTGCATTAGCAGGTGGTCGGCAGTAAGCCTAGTGGGCGAAATGGGGTTGGCGGTGTGTTTTGTCGCGGTTCCGTGCAGCAGCCAATATTTTGCTGCTTTTTATCGGTTTTAAATGCTGTGGGGGTGTTTTTTATCAATAAAGAACGCCATCCCGAATCAGGCGATGCTCTGATTGATCGAGCGGATCATGGACTGCTTGGCGGTGTCCAGATGGCGGTGCAGGCCGTTGATGGCTTCCTGATCGTTACGGCAGATCAACGCGCTGAGAATAGTCATGTGTTCTTCAATGGCGACGATATTGCGCTGTTTAAGATCGGTTTCATCCCACTGGTAGTGGAAATGGAAAATCACGGAAATGATCTCCAGCGACTGGTTGAAGAACGGGTTGTTGGCGGCGGAGAGGATCAGCCCGTGGAAATCGCGATCCAATTGGGAAAACAGGCGATAGTTGTCGCTGATGTTTTCCCGCAGTTGGCGGTGACGGCTCAGCAGCTCTTTGGCCTGCAGCCAGCGCTCGTCGTGCATCGGCAGATTGATAAAGTGGGAAAGGGCGTGCGTTTCCAGCATCTGGCGCAATTCAAACAGCTGTTCGGCGTAGCGTTGACCAAATTTCTTCATGCTCCACTGACCGCGCCGGACGCTGTCGATCAGGTTGTAACGGCTGAAGTGCAGCAGAAACTCCCGCACCACCACCGGGCTCACGTTGACAGCACGCGACAGCTGCAGTTCGCTGAAGGTATCGCCGGCGCGCAGCTGCTTTTGGTTGATCATTTGGTAGAACGCCTTTTCAAACTTTTTCCCCTGTTCATCAAGAGAAAGGCTCTGGCAGTCGAAGCCATCTTGCGGCAGTGCCCGGCGTAAAATAACGTAGTCATCGCCGACTTTTTCCAGCACGCCACACTGGGACAAGTGCGCCAGCGTATGGCGCACGGTGGTGCGGCTGATGTTGTACATTTCGGCCAGGGCGGCCTGAGACGGCAGCGGCGAGCGCAGGTGACCGTTATTGATGCTGTCGATCATCTGGTTTACTACGTTTTGCCGCAGGTTTTGGGTTCTGCTCATGCTGTGCCTCAGGTGTTTTTTATGCATTTAAAACCAATTTAAATCGGTTTATTTAGCGATACCTCACAGATTTGTCTGAACATATCGGCGGCGCTCCGGTTTTTATTTAATAACCTCCTCATCATTAGTGGAGGAAAAACGATGACAACAATGAAAACCTTAGTGTGTGAGCAGCCGACAAAATTAGTTTATCAACGGCGTCCGGTGCCTTTTCCTGCCGCGCAGGAAGTGGTGATAAAAATAATCACCGTCGGCATTTGCGGCACGGATATTCATGCCTGGTCCGGTCATCAGCCTTTCTTCAGTTATCCACGCGTATTGGGTCATGAAATATGCGGTGAAATTGTCAGCGTCGGCAATAACACCACTGACTGGCAGGTGGGCCAGCGGGTGGCGGTAATGCCGTATATTTCTTGCCACCGCTGTGGCGCCTGCCAAAGTGGCAAAACCAACTGCTGCGAGAATATTTCGGTGATGGGTGTTCATCAGGATGGCGGTTTTTGCGAATACCTCAGCGTGCCGATCGGCAACCTGCTGGCGGTGGACGATGTGGCTCCTGAAGCGGCGGCGCTGATTGAGCCCTTTGCCATCAGCGCTCATGCGGTGCGTCGTGCCGGAATTGCGGCGGACGATCAGCTGCTGGTGGTGGGTGCCGGGCCTATCGGGCTGGGCGTCGCGGCGATCGCCAAAGCCGATGGCGCGCAGGTGGTGGTGGCGGATACCAGCGCCGAGCGTCGGCGGCACGTCGAGCAGGTGTTGCAGTTACCAACGCTTGATCCGCAGGATGAACGCTTTGATGCGGCGCTGCGCGGCCAGTTCGACGGCAAATTGGCCGCCAAGGTGATTGACGCCACCGGCAACCCGCAGGCGATGAACCACGCCGTCGATCTGATTCGTCACGGCGGCAGCATCGTGTTTGTCGGCTTGTTTAAGGGCGACCTGCAGTTCTCCGATCCGGAGTTCCATAAAAAGGAAACTACCCTGATGGGCAGCCGCAACGCGACCAGCGAAGACTTTGCCAAGGTGGGGCGGCTGATGGCGGCAGGGAAAATCACCGCGCAGATGATGCTTTCACACCATTTTGATTTCGATACCCTGGCGGAGCATTACGAAGCGCAGGTGATCAACAACAAGCAGTTAATTAAGGGTGTCATTCACTTTCAATAAGCCCCTGCGGGAAATGATGGCACGCGTCATTTCCCGGCCACAAAAGCATCATCCCGTTGTCATAAACTTATCCGTTAATAGGTGCCCATAATGATTAGTCACTGAAACCAGAGAAATCATATGGCTCAGGCACTGTTAAAACTGGCACCAACCGATTTTCCAGGGCAGCAACCGGTTCAACTACAAAAAGTGTTATCGGTTAAAGGTTTGGGAAAAGCGTATAAATCTCAGCATCGCGTGCTGGATGACATCAACTTCGATCTGCACGTCGGTGAATTCGTGGCGGTGATCGGGCGTTCCGGCGCCGGCAAATCCACCTTGCTGCATACCCTGAACGGCACCATTCCTTCGAGCTGTGGCGAGATGCTGCACTTTGAGGATGACGGCGTAGCTCAGGATATCGCGCAGCTTTCCCCTCGTCAGATGCGGCAATGGCGTGCCCGCTGCGGCATGATCTTCCAGGACTTCTGCCTGGTGCCACGGCTGGACGTGATGACCAACGTGCTGTTGGGGCGACTGAGCCACACCTCGACCCTGAAATCCTTCTTCAAACTGTTTGACGATACCGACCGCGCCCGCGCTATCGAGCTGTTGCAATGGCTCAATATGCTGCCGCATGCCCTGCAGCGCGCCGAAAACCTGTCAGGCGGTCAGATGCAGCGAGTGGCGATCTGCCGCGCGCTGATGCAAAACCCCAAAATCCTGCTGGCCGATGAGCCGGTAGCATCGCTCGATCCGAAAAATACCCGTCGCATTATGGATGCGCTGCAAAAAGTCAGCGAAAACGACATCGCAGTGATGGTGAACCTGCACTCGGTCGAGTTGGTAAAAGAGTACTGCACCCGGGTGATCGGCATTGCACAGGGCAAGATCGTGTTTGACGGCCACCCTTCGCAATTGAACGAACGGATACTGCACCAGCTGTACGGCGAGGAAGCCAATCAGATCCATTAACCACCAGAACCTTTATCTTCACTTTTACCTTTACACACACAAGGCATTGTAATGAAAAAAGTATTGAGTCTGACCACAGTGATGGCCGGCGCGATGATGGTATTTAATGCTGCCGCAGCGGATGCACCTAAAGAACTGAATCTGGGCATTCTTGGCGGACAGAACGCCACCCAGCAAATCGGCGACAACCAGTGCGTGAAGCAGTTCCTGGACAAGGAACTGAACGTGGACACCAAGCTGCGCAACTCCTCTGACTATTCTGGCGTGATCCAGGGCCTGCTGGGCGGCAAAATCGATCTGGTGCTGAGCATGTCACCGTCGTCGTTTGCCTCGGTCTATATCAAGGATCCGAAAGCGGTTGATATCGTCGGCATCGCGATAGATGACGTTGACCAATCTCGCGGTTACCACTCCGTGGTAGTGGTTAAAGCCGGTAGCCCGTATAAAAAGCTGGAAGATCTGAAGGGCAAGGCCATCGGCTTCGCCGATCCGGATTCCACTTCCGGTTTCCTGATCCCGAACCAGGAGTTCAAGAAACTGTTCGGCGGCACGGTAGACAATAAATATAACAACGCCTTCTCTAGCGTCACCTTCTCCGGCGGCCATGAGCAGGACATCCTTGGCGTGCTGAACGGCCAGTTCGAAGGCGCGGTGACCTGGGCGTCGATGATCGGCGACTACAACACCGGCTATACCAGCGGCGCGTTCAACCGCATGATCCGTATGGACCATCCCGATCTGATGAAACAGCTGCGCATTATCTGGCAGTCGCCGCTGATCCCGAATGGCCCAATCCTGGTGAGCAACTCGCTGCCGGCTGATTTCAAAGCCAAGGTCGTGACGGCCATCAAGAAGCTGGATAAGGACGATCACCAGTGCTTCATCAAGGCCATGGGCGGTAAACAGCACATCGGTGACACCACTCTGGCGGAATACCAGAACATCATCGACATGAAACGTGAGCTGACCAAAGGCGACCGTTAATGCTGACGGGGCTCGGCCTGGTCGAGCCCCGCTGAATTCCTCACGTCGGAAACCTATTTTGAATACAGATTTTGCGCACTACTACCAACAGATCCGCAGCAAGCAAAAGCGCGAGACGCTGTTTTGGTCGCTCGGTCTGGTGGCGCTCTACCTGGGCGCCGGCAGCATCGCCGAGTTCAACCTGCATACCGTGTGGGTCTCCATTCCTCACTTCTTTGATTATCTGGCGGAAACCATCCCCACCCTGCATTGGAATCTGCTGTTCGCCGATGGCCGCACCGAAGGCTCTTTGGCCTACTGGGGCTATCGGTTGAATATCCAACTGCCGCTGATTTGGGAAACGCTGCAGCTGGCGCTGGCGGCCACCATTCTTTCGGTACTGGTGGCGGGGGCGCTGGCATTCCTGGCGGCCAATAATACCCACAGCCCGGCGTCGTTGCGGCTGGCAATCCGGACGCTGGTGGCGTTTTTGCGCACCATGCCGGAGCTGGCCTGGGCGGTCATGTTCGTGATGGCGTTTGGCATCGGCGCCATTCCGGGCTTTTTAGCCCTGGCGCTGCACACCATCGGCAGCCTGACCAAACTGTTTTATGAATCGATCGAAACCGCGTCCAACAAGCCGGTACGTGGGCTGGCGGCCTGTGGCGCGACGCCGCTGCAGCGCATGCGGTTTGGCCTTTGGCCGCAGGTAAAACCGGTCTTCTTGTCGTACAGCTTTATGCGCCTGGAAATCAACTTCCGTCAGTCGACCATTTTGGGGCTGGTGGGGGCGGGCGGCATCGGCCAAGAGCTGATGACCAATATCAAACTCGATCGCTATGACCAGGTCAGCATGACGCTGCTGCTGATAATTCTGGTGGTTTCGCTGCTGGACTATGCCTCGGGCGAACTGCGCAAACGGGTCGTGGAGGGGAAAAAATGATCACAGCACCAACGCTCACGGCGGAAGGAATGCAGGCGCTCAAGCAGCAGCATCCGGAAATATTCTCGCAGCAGCGTCGCTACCTGCGCACCGTCGGCATTATCGCGGTAGCGATCGCGCTGTATTACCTGTTCTTCTTCCAGTTTTTCGGCATCTCCTGGCCGCAGTTCGTTAACGGATGCCATCAGCTTGGCCGCTATTTTATGCGTATGTTCGTCTGGCATGATTTCGTCAACTGGCCGTTCATGTACTATTTCCAGCAGATTTTCATCACCATCGGCATTGTGTTCGCCGGGACCATTACCGCTTCGCTGATCGCCTTGCCGCTGTCGTTCTTCGCAGCGCGCAACGTGATGTCAACGCCGCTGTTGCGACCCATATCGGTGGTGGTGCGGCGGTTTTTAGATATTTTTCGTGGCATCGATATGGCGATCTGGGGGCTTATTTTTGTCCGCGCGGTTGGTATGGGGCCGCTGGCCGGGGTGCTGGCGATCGTGATGCAGGACGTTGGTCTGCTCGGAAAACTGTATGCGGAAGGGCATGAGGCGGTCGATAAATCCCCGAGTCGTGGTCTGACGGCGGTGGGGGCCAACGGCCTGCAAAAGCACCGTTACGGTATCTTCACCCAGTCGTTCCCGACCTTTCTGGCGTTAAGCCTTTACCAGATTGAATCCAACACCCGCTCGGCGGCAGTGCTGGGCTTTGTGGGGGCTGGCGGGATAGGGTTGGTGTATGCGGAAAACATGCGGCTGTGGAATTGGGACGTCGTGATGTTTATCACGCTGATCCTGGTGGTGGTGGTGATGATTATGGATAAGGTGTCATCGATCCTGCGTAATAAATACATTATCGGCGAAGACATTCCGTTGTATCAGCAGAAAAGCCAAATCGATTAAGCACTGACACTATTTCACTGGCGGTTGGACATATTTGGCTTCTGATGCTGCGTTATCCACTTACAAGATTAACGCAGCGTATAAATAGCCAGGTAATTATGATTAAGGCGCAATGTCACCGTTGCGCCTTGTTATTTTTATGGGATTTATCCCCCTCGATGTTCTATGTGTTGTGTGGTACTTCAGTAATCGCTATCGATTAGTGCGTAAGTGCATTCTTAATTATTTTATCCAGGTCTGTTAGAGGACAAAATAACCTTGAGGAATGCAGGATGCCAACTATTACTAAATCAAAATCACTTTATACTTTGACGCGACCCGTTTGGTTAGATGCTGCGGGCATGAGCAAAGGGATTGACCACGATCGTCAACATCTGGGGATTATTCTCGCCGCCGGCCAAGTGGTACGCGTTCGCCAGACCAATTCGGCCTTTAGCGGCAAGCTGAAGCTGCGCTTGCTGAACGACGACAGCAAAACCGAGGCCGAATTCACTATCGGCAGCAGCTGGGTTGAGGCCAGCGTGAAGGCCGTATCCGTGCCGTTTATCGACACGCCATACGCGGCTGGGGCGCCCGTCGTGGAGGTTGAGTACCCGGACACGTCGAAAATCTTGCCGGTCTACCGTAAAGGCGAAAACGAAACGGCGTTCTTCGCCCGCTGGGATAATCAGGATGCGGAATTTGCACTTGTCGAGTCCGACTACGCGGCGCTGCTGGTGCCAAAAATCAGCAAAAAAGAGCTGAAGGCGCTGGGCGAAGCTAAAAACATCGACGGCCTGATCGCCTATTACGATCGCATTTTCACTTTTTATAATGCGCTGGCGGGGGTGTCATTCGAGGCTGAGAATGCTTCGGATCTTAATATTAAAAACCGCTACTTTATTAAGGCTGATAAAAATGGCGCCGGCGCTGCTTATTACGGTGGTCGTTGGACGGCGGAAACCAGTAATTCGGTCAGCAGTTTCTGGCTAACCCCGAAAGACAATAACTGGGGAAGCCTGCATGAAATTGCCCATGGTTATCAGGGCCATTTTATGGGCGATAAATACTTCGCCACCGGTGAGATGTGGAACAATATCTATGCTGCCTGTTATCAGGACGTGATGCTGGGGGCGCGCAAATATCAAGAGGGCTGGTTGTATGCGCATGGCGATATGGCTGGCGTGGAGAAGGTTATTGTCGATTTTATCGCCAAAGCTATCCCGCTTAATCAATGGGACCTGCGCTCGAAACTCTACTTTGCGGTTCTGATGGTGGATAAGGCGGGCAAAAATGCCTTCACTCACTTTAATCAGCAATACCGTAAAAGTTGCAACACCCCAGGCTTTGTTCCTTCCGAACATGCGCTGCTGGATATGCTCAGCGAAAGCTTTGCGGTCTCCGGCGAGCAGGTTGACGTTACGCCATTTATCCAACTGGTCGGCGGCTACGTCACACCGGTCCAGCAGAAGCGTAATGTCTTTAGCCATGCGAAAGCGGTTTATCCTCTCTATCAATTGGTTGCCGCGCAGGATCTTGATGCGGTGAAAACGCAGTTGAAGCTGGACTCCACCCTGCGTCTGGTGGATTCCGCCCAGTTGAAGGCTACCGGCCTGAAAGGCAACGTTACCCTGAGCTTTGACATTGACGATTTCACCCAGATTTATGGCGAAGATCTGATCCTGCTGGAAGGGGCACGTTACCTTCGCAAAATGCGGATCGACAGCCCAACCCTGGTGCTGAAAGAGCTACCGATTGGCGTTTATACCCTGCGACTGCCTACCGGCAAAGACCGGAAGTATCAGTTGGCCCAGGGTTACCTGGTGCTGAAACAGGGCGATAACGCGCTGAAGCTCGGCTTGGTTAAAAAAGTTGCGTCGCCGATCGCCACGCAAGAAATTAATCTGTTGGGGCTGAGTGATGCCGTTTTCGCCACGGTTGTGGCCGATCGCGGCAGGGGCAAAGTGGTGATTGACGTTACCAGCAAGGAACCGCACTCTTACTTCCCCGGAGAGACCTATGCCAAAATCACCCTGCGCAATGCACAAGATGCGGTGATCTTCAGCAAGGATATCCAGGGCACCGCCGCGAGCCTGAGCCATGATGAGTTGCCTCTTGCCGTCGGCGACAAAATTGAAATCTATCATGTGGAACCGGGACGCGTACGGGTGGCACCGGCCTCTCCGGATATCATTGATAATAAAAATAAAACCAACGTATTGACGATCACCCAATACGGATTGAAGAACGAAACCTTGTCGGGAGATCCGCAGGCAGCTCTGTTGGTGCGTCTTGAGGCAGCGGTACAGCGTCTGCGTGAATACCGTCAGGCGTATTTAGCGCCGTTCAGTGAGTTTAAAGACGATATCTATCTGGCGATCAATACCTTCGACAGCCCGCAGCGCGAGCAGTTATCGGCAAGCTATCAGGATTGCATTCCGGTTCACAATACCCGGCCGGGAGATCACCTGGGCAATGCCTTTACCATTGCCGGCAAAGGCATTGGCGATCGTCAGTTCCTGACCGGTACGGTCGATTTGGTGAAGAAAACTTTCACCCTGTCGATAGGGGCAGGGATTGCACATCATTACTTCACGGATGTTTATGCGGCCGTTAGCTACACGGATGCGGAAGGTAACGTGCTGTATAGCGATGAGCTGGTGGGTAACCAGGAGCAACAGGCTCGTTCGGTCGTGTTGCCAATTTCCGGCTACGGCGGCGAGGTGATTCAACTGCGTCATGAGGAACCGGATAACCGCCTGATTATCACCAACGAGATGCAGCACGTCCGGCTGGCTGAAAAGGGCAAGCAGCAGAGCTATTGCCTCACGCCGGTAGGGCTGGAACGGATTACTGAATAACCTATACCCGTCATACTTGAAGCTGCCTCTGTGTTGGCTGCGCTCACTTACCCGAATCACTTACTACAGTAAGCTCATCGGGATGCGCTCCCTTGCCGCCTTGATGCAACTCCAATTATTTAGGGTATATATATGGTGCCGGTTTGATAACCCAAAAGCCAAATCGATTGAGAAACCCTGCACTGATCCTTATACTGCCGCACATATTCAAGGCGTGCGGCACTTATTTGATTTAACAACGCGAGCACGCCTTCCGGTTTACAAGCTAAAGGCAATTCTATGATCAACAATGACGTGCTGCGCAGCGTGCGCTACATGCTGAGTATTAACGACGCGAAAATGGTCGAGATTATCAAGCTGGATAATTTCGATGTTGCGGTCTCGGCAATGGGTGCTTACGTCATCAAAGAAGGTGAGCCAGGTTTCGAGAAGTGCCCGGACGAAGTGATGGCTCACTTCCTGAACGGTCTGGTGTTTTTCAAACGCGGCAAGGACGACAAGTTCCCGGCGCCGGAAGTGGAACTGCCGATCACCAATAATCTGGTGTTGAAAAAGCTGCGCGTGGCGTTTGAGCTGAAAGATACCGACATGCATCAGATATTCACCGCCGTAGATTTCCGCATTTCCAAGCCAGAACTGAGCGCGCTGTTCCGCAAAGAAGGCACCAAAAACTTCCGCCCGTGCGGCGATCAGATGCTGCGTTATTTCCTCAAAGGTTTGGCGCAACGCCTGCGCGGCGCATAAGTTACGCCACCATTGATGAAAACCGCTTCTCAACGCCAACATCCTGTTGGCGTTGTTCTTTCTGCGATATGAACCAAAATCGAGCTTAACTCTTATTTAGCGCCTCAAAAACGGCTCCAATTCTCCGTGTCATCATCGGCAAGCGCTGGTCCTTTCGGTGCGGTAATAACCTGCGGGCGGACATTAATCGCGGCGGGCACGGACGTGGATAGTTTGAAAACGGCGACGGTTTGGTTCAAGTGATTGGCCTGATCTTCCAGCGCACTGGCGGCGGAAGCTGATTGTTCAACCAGCGCGGCATTCTGCTGGGTCACCTTATCCATTTCGTTAACGGCCTGCGCGATCTGTGCAATCCCACGGCTTTGTTCTTCTGAGGCGCTTGAGATCTCCTGCATGGTTTCCGTGACCTGACCGATGGCGGTTACAATCTCCGTCATGGCTCCGTTAACGTTCTCTACCAGATCGTTGCCCTGACTGACGCGCAGCACCGACGTATCAATCAGCGTTTTAATTTCTTTGGCTGCCTGAGCGCTGCGCTGTGCAAGGTTGCGCACTTCACCGGCGACCACGGCAAAGCCACGGCCTTGTTCACCTGCACGCGCCGCTTCCACTGCCGCATTCAGGGCCAAAATATTGGTTTGGAAAGCGATACCGTCAATGACGCTGGTGATATCACCAATTTTGCGTGAGCTGTCGGCGATATCGCTCATGGTGACCACCATTTTGCGAGTAATCTCGCCGCCGTTGATGGCACTTTGCGAAGCGCTTTTCACCAACGAAGTGGCAGCGCCGGCGCTCTCTGCGTTGTTTTTCACCGTAGCAGAAAGCTGCTCCATGCTGGCCGCCGTTTCTTCCAGTGAACTTGCCTGTTCTTCCGTGCGGCTTGAGAGGTCGTTGTTACCCGCGGCAATTTCCTGCACGCCGGTATAAATATTTTGCGTGCCTGCACGGACGGCGCTGACGGTATTCGCCAGCTCATCACGCATATTGACGAGCCCTTGCATCAGCTTGCCAATTTCATTATTCCCACTGGCATTAATTTCTATCGCCAAATTTCCGTGTGCAATTTCAGCTTGATAGTCGATAATCTGATTGATTTTGTTGATCACATATTTTCTGATCCAGACCAGTACCACGCCGGTGAGCAGAATAAAGATAAAAATAAACGTCAACGATAAAGGCACCATTTTATGGTAACTGTCCTGTGCCGCAATACCCGCTGGAGTAATAATATCGTTGGCAACGTAGGCTGATGTCTCATCAAGCGCAGACATGAAATGCGTGGCTGAGCTATTGTGCATAATTGTTTGGAAACGGGAGATATCGCCATCTTCCAGGCTGATAATTAATTTAAGCAGGTCGCCGCGTGCTTTTTCATACAGATTCTTGACGTTCTTGGTCCGCGCTTGTTCATCCTGATCCTTCAGTGACAGTTGATAAAATTCTTCCATCAATTTATCAACTTCAGTGAGGCGCTGGCGAAGTTCGCCCAGAGATTTTTTTGCATTGTGATTTTGTGGCTGCGTGCTGAGCATCAAGGCATCTTTCAGCACGTCTTCACGGATCTCGGTAACGGAAGCGTAGGCATTATCCATTGCCATGATTTGATTAAAGCCGGAGGAGATTTGTGTAATGCGGTTATTGGTGCCTGAGGCATCCAGAATGCTCCATACGCCGGAGAATATCTGAATAATACAGAATAGGGTTAAAATCCCCATTAGCCCGTGGGAGATTTTTAATCGTTCAAACATAGTACAACCTGAGATTTCAGTGAGGTGCCAGTGCGGCAAATAACACTATTTTGCCGCGAGAAGTGCTGTGTGTTTTCGGCAGATTACGATAAAACTTTAGTGATTAATTGGGAACGGGATTTTGAGTGCCATAATATCTTTGTTTTTAACTTTTCGTTTTTAGTTGAAACATACAGATAACATGAACTGGCCTGAGGTCTATTATCTAAAGCCCGGCAGTAAAGTAATAGCGATACCTCGAGGGAAAATAGCTTAAGATTTTGTAACGGAGCGTATTTATTTTTCCCGGTAATTATTAATCATGTTTCTATTTTAATGGCGGTGCAGCCAAACCCAAACAGGGCTCAGACTGCTGACAAACGCTCGAAAAGGCTAAACCGGTAGGGGTCGAACATGTTCGACCCGATTTAATTCATTGATTATGCTATTGGGCGCAGCATGCGGCGCCCCTACCATTAAACAACAGAGCACTTTGTCAACGGCTTCAGCTCGCAGGGGGGATTGGCGAAGCGCCGAGCAATTGCTGCGCCAGCGATTCTGCGTGTTGCGCCACCTGCGGCAACCCCATCAGTTCACCGAAGCGTCCGCGAGCGGCGGGGCCTACCACGTAGAGACGATCGTTACTTTTTCCCTGGCGATCAATCGCTCGCGAGTGGGCATCAACCCAAATTCCCAGCGCCAGCGGATCGGGCTGGATAGCCCCTTCCGCTGCGAGCTGCTTCAGCAGCGCATCGCTGTTGAGCAACGCACCGTGCGCCGGGCCAGTTGTGACAATCAGTTTATCCACCCGCAGAGTTTCCGTGGCGGCTTTACCGCGTGCCTTCACCGTCAGAATGAGCGTTTCTTTGTCTACCTCAACCTGCCTAAGGCTGGCGGCCAGCACCTTAAGGCGGCCATTTTGCTGTAGCAGGGACAATACCTCACTGACCTGCGGTGCAATGCGGTAACGGTGCACGTCCCACCATGGACGCAGATGGCGTAGAAAGCGCCGCTGTTCTTTCAGCGAAAGCCGTTGCCAAATCTGCTGTCCGTTCAGCCGTATGTCATCCAGTACCCCTTGCCAGGGCAGGCCTTCCTTGGCGGCCAGCGCTACTTCCTGTCGGACTCGCCGCACCCAGGCGCGGGCGCTGTCGGCCTGTGGACGCCGATAATCAAGCTGGCGAGGCGGCGACTCACCGGTCAGATTTGGCCGGGGCAGCAGGCCGCGGCGCGAGAATGCCAGGATCGGCCCACGATGCCCCTGGCGGTCAAGCGATGCCACCACGTCAGACATGGTTAATCCGGAACCGATGATAGCCACCCGCGCACTCTTCTCCACCTCGATTAACGCATCTGTCCGCCACGGGTTGGCGATCAGGCCTGGATGGTCTTGCGGCACCTGCTGTAGTTGTCTCGGTACGTCAGGGGGCGGGTGGCTGATGGCCAGCACCACCTCATCCGCGCGATATCTATCCCCGGAGGCCGTCAGCACCTCTGCATTTTGCAGCGCCACGGCATAATCCTGAACATGGGTGACCTCTACTGGCGATGTTTCCAGCGCAGCGGCCAGCTTGTCGACAATATAGGCGGCGAACCGTCCCCGTTGCGGATAAAGGCTGCCATCCGTCCAGAGCGCTTTGTCATCCTGTATGAGGCCTCCCTCCGCCCTCAGCCAGCGGTCGAAATCACCTTCTTCGGCGGCGGAAAGCTGCATACGTGCGGCAGGGACGTTTATGCGATGCGCCGGGTCGACCGTGCCATAAGCCACGCCCTGAGCCAACTGGGCTCGAGGCTCGATAACGATCACCTTCAGGCCGGATTGGCCCAACCGCGCCAGATGAATAGCCAGCGCGGTACCGCTAAAGCCGCCGCCAATGATGACAATCTGCCGATCAGCCATGACTTAACACCGGTTGCTGTTGGCGTTCCAGCTCGCGAACCCGCGGGATCACTTCGCGGCCAAAGAACTCCACCTCTTCCTGAAAATGCAGGAAGCCCAGCAGCATCAGATCCACGCCGGCTTGTTTGAGTTCGACGATCCGCTCCGCTATCTGCTGCGGGGTGCCAATCAGGTTGGTTTTGAAGCCATCGTTATATTGCACCAAATCCTCCAGCGTCGATTTCGCCCAGTTACCTTCCCCCTCAGGGGAGGCGCTACCGGCATTTTTCACCTCAGACTGGAACCCTTTCACCGCATCCGGATTCGCATTGTCCAGGATATCACGCAGTACGCTTTGCGCTTCCTGCTCCGTTTGGCGGGCAATGACGAAGCCATTGACGCCGATCTTGACCTTGTGCTGATTTTCGGCGGCTTTTAGCTGGATATCTTCAACCTGCTGACGGATACCTTCCGGGGTGTTGCCGTTGGTGAAGTACCAGTCGGACACTCGTGCGGCCATATCCCGCGCGGCTCTTGAACTGCCTCCCTGGAAAATCTCCGGTTGCGGATCCAGCGGTTTCGGCTTCAGCGAATAGTCGCGGAAGCGGTAGAAATCACCGGCAAAAGTGAAGCTGTCCTGCTGCCAGATGCCCTGCAGGCAGCGAATGAACTCTTCCGAACGCAGATAGCGCTCCTCGTGATCCAGCCAGGGTTCGCCAATGGCTTTGAACTCGCCCCGGAACCAACCGCTGACGATATTGACCGCAATACGCGCGTTGGACAGATGGCTGATGGTGGCAATCTGTTTGGCGGCGAGGGTTGGATTCCATGGGCCCGGCAACAGGGCGGCGATGACCTTGAGCTTCTCCGTCGCTCCCAGCAAGTCCTGCGAAAATGTCACCGACTCATGTTGATTATCCGCGCCATAGCCGGCGGTAAAGCGGATCTGCGTCAGGGCATAGTCAAACCCGGCACGCTCGGCAATTTGCGCCAGCTTGCGGTTATAGTTTGCATCCCAACTGGTGCGCTGAGGGATTTGGCTGATCACCAGGCCACCCGACACGTTAGGGACCCAGTAGGCGAACTTGATCGGTTCATTGCTCATGGTTTTCTCCTCAGTTTCACTTTTTCACCGGACGACGATCGCCGCCGATGGTTTCTCCAAATGGCCCGGTGTTAACCGTGCGCTGTCGTTTTTCGACGTTGCCCGCCAGCGGCAACAGCGGCATTACCAGTTCGGCAAACCGATGAGCCTCTTCCAAGTGCGGATAACCCGAGAAAATAAAATTAGTGATCCCCAATGCCTGATATTCACGGATGCGTTCGGCAACCTGTTGTGGATTGCCGACCAGTGCGGTACCTGCGCCGCCGCGCACCAGCCCCACGCCTGCCCATAAGTTGGGGGCGATGCGCAAACTGTCCTTCGAGCCACCGTGCAGTGCGCTCATGCGGGCCTGTCCGGTCGAGTCCATACGCGAGAAAATTTTCTGTGCGGCGGCGATGGTGTCATCATCCAAATGGGCAATCAGTTTGTCGGCGGCAGCCCAGGCTTCCTCTTCCGTTTCCCGAACAATGACGTGCAGGCGAATGCCGTAGTCCAGCGTGCGTCCGCGCTCCTGTGCGCGCCGACGCACCACGGCAATTTTCTCCGCCACCTGCTCAACCGGTTCTCCCCAGGTGAGATAGGTGTCGATCTGGCTCGCCGCCACCTCCAGCGCTTCCTCTGACGAGCCGCCAAAAAATAGCGGCGGCCCGTTCTCCTGTACCGGCGGAAACAGCACTTCAGCGCCTTCAACCCGCAAATAATCGCCCTGAAAATCGACCTTTTCGCCTTTCAGCAGGCGGGAATAGACCTCCAGAAACTCGCGTGTGACCTGATAGCGCTCGGCGTGACTGAGGAAGATCCCATCGCCTTTGTTCTCGACGGGATCGCCACCGGTCACCACGTTGATTAACAGACGTCCCTCCGAAAGGCGATCCAGCGTGGCGGCCATCCGCGCGGCAAGGCTCGGGGGCTGTAACCCAGGGCGCACGGCGACCAGATAGCGCAGACGTTTGGTGAGGGGGGCGAGTGCGGCCGCGACCAGCCAGGAATCCTCGCAGCTTTTGCCGGTTGGGATCAGCACGCCGTAATAGCCAAGGTTGTCTGCCGCCAGCGCAACCTGTTGCAAATAAGGCAGATCTACGGCTCTTCCGCCCTCGGTCGTGCCCAGATAACGGCCGTCGCCGTGGGTTGGTAAGAACCAGAATACGTTGATGTTTTGCGCCTGCCGTTCGCTCATTAGTCATTTCCTATATAACGATATCTTAATTTATTCAATAGAATTTCCATGCTTGGTTATAAACAACCAAGCAGAAAGCATGCCAAAATGAGTGGTTGTTTTTGTTCTTATCTATTAACAAGTTAGCAATTTTTGCCGTGGACGGTTTTGCTGCAAATGCAGCAGTGACTGATGGCAGGCTGTTGCATTTGCAGCAACGGGGCGGTTCAGCCTCTCGTCTTGTCTGGCCGCTGTCGGTATTGTTTCTGTACTGTTCCCTTAAAGGTATCGACGATGCAAAGCTCCGGTCCGCGGTTAATTGACCCCGCTTCTCTTGCCTTCCAAAACGTTCTGGATCGTCTGGCTCCGACGGACGCCACCGTGCTTATCGTGGGCGAAACCGGCACGGGTAAGGAGCTAATGGCCCGCTATCTGCACCATCACAGCCTAAGGCGCGATCGCCCCTTTCTGGCGGTGAACTGTGGCGCGCTGACGGAGAGCCTTGCCGAGTCGGAACTGTTTGGACATGAGAAAGGTGCTTTCACCGGGGCGGTGGATCGCCACCAGGGGTGGTTCGAGGCGGCAGAAGGGGGCACCTTACTGCTGGATGAAATCGGTGAGTTAAGCCTGCCGCTACAGGTAAAGCTGCTGCGTGTATTGCAAGAACGGGAAGTGACCCGGGTGGGCTCCCATCGGCCGGTAAAAGTGAACGTCCGCGTCGTGGCCGCTACCCATGTGGATCTGGCGAATGCCATCCGCGAACGCCGCTTTCGTGAAGATCTTTATTACCGGCTCAACGTGGCCGCCGTCACTCTGCCTCCCTTGCGCCAGCGGCGGCAGGATATTCCACTGTTGGCTGAGCATTTCCTGACGCTGTACGCGCGGCGGTTGGGGCGCCCTCAGCTGCGTCTTAGCGCAGAGGCGCTGGCCACACTGATGGATTACCCGTGGCCGGGAAATATCCGCGAGCTGGAAAACACCCTGCATAATGCGGTGCTGCTCAGCAAAGCGCCGCTGATTACGCCGCAGCAGCTGAGGCTAAGCGCTGAAATGGCCAGCTTGGCGCCTCAGGGGGATGCTTCGCTGGACAGCTTTCTTCGCCAGCAGTTGGTGGGTAACGATGGCCCCCTCTACCAGCGGGTGATCGACTCGCTGGTGCGTAATGCTTTTGAACTGAGCCAGGGTAACCAGTTGCAGGCCGCGGCGCTGTTGGGCATCAGCCGTAATACGCTGCGTACCCATCTGGGGCATCTTGGCTTAATCAAAGCCAGGAGAAGCGTCGGCGGCACGGCGTTAAAATCAGGCCGGGAGACCGGCAGCCGCGAACGCGAATTGCGTATTGGTTACCAGAAGTTTGGCAACCTGGGAATACTCAAGGCCCGTCAGTCGTTGGAGGCGCGCCTGGCCGACAGTGGGGTGAGCGTGTTGTGGAGCGAGTTTCCTGCCGGTCCTCAGTTGCTGCATGCCCTGACTAACCGAGAGATCGATTTTGGCACTACCGGCGAGGTTCCTCCTTTATTTGCTCAGGCCGTTAACAGCCCATTGCTGTACGTTGCCTGGGAACCGGCCGCACCACAAAGCGTGGCGTTGCTGGTTACCGACAACAGCCCGATCCGCACTCTTGCCGACCTGCGCGGAAAGCGGATTGCGGTCAATAAAGGCTCCAATGTGCATTATCTGCTGTTGCAGATCCTTGATGAAGCCGGATTGACGCTGGAAGACGTACGGGTGGTTTATGCGCCGCCAAAATACCCGCTGACCCCCAGCGATCATCATGCGGTGGATGCCTGGATGATGTGGGATCCCTTGCTGAGCGATGCTGAACAAAGCGGGCAGTTCAGGGTTATCGCCAACGGCGTAGGGAGGGTGAACAACCATCAGTTCTATCTTGCTCACCGCGATTTCGCCGGCCACTCTTCCGATTTGCTGCACGGCCTGATGGCGGCGCTGGAACAAACCGGGCACTATATTGACGCCCATCGCGACGAAGCGGCAACGCTGTTGTCGGCAGAACTGGGGCAAGGTATCCCCTCGCTCACCCACGCACTGGCTCGTCGCAGCCATCAGACACGCCGAATGGATTTAAATATCATTCGCCAGCAGCAGGCGATAGCCGACCGTTTTTACGCTTTGGGGCTGTTACCCCGAGCGATTAAAGTTCGCGAGGCGATATGGCAGTGACGGGTTACTTCCGTCATCAACCCAGTTCCCTTGGCGCTAATATATTCATCAAAGTGGGCTGCGGCTTGTTTGTGATCAATCGAAAAGCGGCATTTAGCCGCGTGAGTCGAGAGCGTGGTGCATACCAGAAAGCCCCGCCAGCGCTGTAATAACAGAAAGTGTACTGCACCTTTTTTGCTCGCCGATTGTGCAGCGCTGGTGCAGGATGATTATTTTATTGTCATAAGTTTTAATTATAATTTATTGAAATCATACGATTAAAAATTGGCACGTCGGTTGCTCTATTGAATCCCATCTTGTGTACTAGATGGAATTCAGCCGATGACCCAGCCTGTTAATACGCTACGCGGTTTCACCCTCAGCGAATGGCAACACCACTATCACACCCGCCCGGCCGACGAGCGCATTGCCTGCGTGCGCGCTACCCTGACTGCACTGGCCGCCGACCTGCCGGCGGATGACAACGCCTGGCTGTATCTTGCCAGCGCCGCACAGCGTGAAGTGCAGTACCAAAGATTGGCGCAGCGACTTGAAGCGGTTGCCGGCGATATCAGCCAGCTTCCGCTGTTTGGCGTACCCTTTGCGGTAAAAGACAACATCGACGTCGGCGGCTGGCCGACCAGCGCGGCCTGCCCGGAGTTCGCTTATCTGGCGGCATCGGATGCCACCGTGGTCGCCAATTTGTGCGCTGCCGGAGCCATCGCGATCGGTAAAACCAATCTCGATCAGTTTGCGACCGGGCTGGTGGGCACCCGTTCGCCACACGGCGCGGTGGTCAACAGTTTCGATAGTCGCTACGTCAGCGGCGGTTCCAGCTCCGGTTCGGCGTCGGTAGTGGCGCGCGGCCTGACGCCGTTTTCTCTGGGCACCGACACCGCAGGTTCGGGGCGCGTTCCGGCCGGATTCAACAATATTGTCGGCCTGAAACCGACCAAAGGCGGGTTGTCGAACCGTGGCGTGGTGCCCGCTTGCCGATTGAATGACACCGTATCGGTGTTTGCCCTGACGGTGGCGGACGCAGCGCTGGTGGCCGAATTGGCCGGCGGCTATGACGCAGCCGATGCCTATTCCCGCATTAACCCCCGCACCGCCCCGGCGGATTTACCTGTGTCACCTCGTTTCGCGGTGCCTGCGCAACTCGAATTTTTCGGCGATGTGCAGGCCGAGCGGGCATTTCAGCGGGCGCTGGCGCAGTTGAAAAGCAGCGGCGTGACGCTGGAAACCCTCGATTTTACGCCGTTTCGCGTGCTGGCGGAGCAGCTCTACTACGGCCCTTGGGTGGCGGAGCGCACCGTGGCGGTCGAAGCGATGCTGAGCGCCAACCCGCAGGCCATCAATCCGGTGGTGCGCGGCATCGTCAATAACGGCCTGAAGTACAGCGCCTGCGATGCTTACAAGGCGGAATACCTGCGTGCCGAACTGACGCGGCAGATTGAGCAGCAACTGGCTCCCTTTGATGCGCTGGTGGTGCCGACCTCGCCGACGATCCGCACCCTGGCGGAAATGGAGCAAGAGCCGGTGTTGTTTAACTCGCAGTTCGGCACCTACACCAATTTCACCAACCTGGCCGATCTGAGCGCACTGGCGCTGCCTGCGCCGATGCGTGACGACGGATTGCCTGCCGGTATCACCCTGATTGCACCCGCCTGGCACGATCGTGCGTTGGCGGCGTTCGGCCAGCGCTGGCAGCAGGCCCAGGATCTGCCGCTTGGCGCAACGGGTCGCCGGTTGCCTGCTGCTCAATTCTTGACGCCATCCAGCCAGCACGTGCGGGTAGCGGTGGTCGGTGCGCACCTCAGCGATATGCCGCTGAATTTCCAGCTCGTGCAACGCGCGGCAACCTTCGTAGAGCAAACCACTACCGCGCCGTGCTATCGCCTCTACGCCCTCGCCAATAGCCAACCGCCAAAGCCGGGGTTGGTCAAAGCCGCTCAGGGGGCCGCCATCAGCGTCGAACTATGGGATATCCCGCTGGCGCGTTTCGGCGAGTTGGTGGCCGAGATCCCGGCGCCGCTGGGTATGGGCACCTTGCTGCTGGCAGACGGGCGACGGGTGAAAGGCTTTATCTGCGAACCCTGGGCGCTAGAGGGCGCGACGGACATCACTGAATTTGGCGGTTGGCGCCACTATACCCGTCATCTTTCAAACCGTGGCGTTGTTGGCTGCACAGGCGCACCCCAGTCACTTACCTGAGTAAGCTCCCGGGGATTTACCTGTTTGCCGCCTAGCCACTGCCTGAAAACTATTGGGTATAGCGAATCTGGTCTTATAAGGGTTTCATTATGTTTACTACCGTATTAATTGCCAACCGCGGCGAAATTGCCTGCCGGGCGATCCGCACCCTGAAACGTCTGGGCATCACCAGCGTAGCGGTCTATTCCGACGCCGATCGCAACGCCTCGCACGTGACCGAGGCTAATCTGGCGATACCGCTCGGTGGCGACAAGGCCGCTGACAGCTATCTGTGCATCGACAAGATCCTGGCTGCCGCGGCGCAAACCGGCGCGCAGGCGATTTATCCGGGCTATGGCTTCCTTTCCGAGAGCGCCGAGTTTGCCGACGCCTGTGAAACGGCGGGCATCGCTTTTATCGGTCCGACGGCGGCGCAAATCCGCGAGTTTGGCCTGAAACACCGTGCTCGCGAGCTGGCGGCGGTGGCGCAGGTGCCGATGACGCCGGGTACGGGTCTGCTGAACAGCGTTGAGGAGGCGGTCAATGCCGCCGGCCGCATTGGCTATCCGGTGATGCTGAAAAGTACCGCCGGTGGTGGTGGCATTGGCCTGACGCGCTGCGACGATGAAGCCGCGCTGCGTGAGGCTTATGACAGCGTAAAACGCCTGGGCGAGCAGTTCTTCCGCGACTCAGGGGCCTTTATTGAGCGCTTTGTCGATCAAGCCCGGCACGTGGAAGTGCAAATATTTGGCGACGGTCAGGGCTGGGTGGTGGCGCTGGGTGAGCGCGACTGCTCATTGCAACGCCGCAACCAGAAAGTGGTGGAGGAAACCCCGGCACCGAATCTGCCCGCCGCCACGCGTCAGGCGCTGCATCAAGCCGCAGTGGCGCTGGGGGCATCGGTCAACTACCGCAGCGCCGGCACCGTGGAATTTATCTACGACGCTGCGCGTGACGAGTTTTATTTTCTGGAAGTGAATACTCGCCTGCAAGTGGAGCATCCGGTGACTGAATGTGTCACCGGGCTGGATCTGATTGAATGCATGTTGCAGGTGGCGGCGGGCGATGCGCTGGACTGGGCGGCGTTGCAACGAGCGCCGCAGGGGGCATCGATTGAAGTGCGCATTTATGCCGAAGATCCGCTGAAGCATTTCCAACCCAGCCCCGGCGTGCTGACTGAAGTGCACTTTCCGGACGACGTGCGCGTCGACGGTTGGGTGGCCACCGGCAGCGAAGTGTCGGCCTTTTATGACCCGATGATCGCCAAGCTGATCGTTCATGGCGAAGACCGCCGCCAGGCGCTGGAGAAAATGCGTGTCGCGCTGGATGCAACCCGACTGCACGGGATTGCCACTAACCTGGACTACCTGCGACAGGTGATTGCGACCGAGGCATTCCAGAACGGCAGCGTCTGGACACGCATGCTGGACAGCTTCCGGTTCCAACCCAATAGCATTGAAGTGCTGCAGCCGGGCACCTACAGCAGCGTGCAGGATTATCCCGGCCGTGTTGGCTATTGGGATATCGGCGTGCCGCCGTCCGGGCCGATGGACGACTTCGCTTTCCGGCTGGCCAACCGCATTGTCGGCAACCACCCCAGCGCCGCCGGGTTGGAGTTTACCCTGCAGGGGCCGACCTTGCGCTTTCACTGCGACGCCATCATTGCTCTGACCGGCGCGGATTGTCCCGCCGATCTGGACGGTGAGGCCGTGGCCTACTGGCAGCCGATAGCGGTGTGTGCCGGTCAGGTACTGCGTTTGGGGCGAGCACAGCGGGGATGCCGTACCTATCTGGCGGTACGCAATGGTTTTGACGTGCCGGTGTATCTGGGCAGCCGTTCGACCTTTGCGCTGGGGCAGTTTGGCGGCCACGCCGGCCGTACCCTGCGCGTGGCGGACATGCTGGCGGTATCGCAACCGGGTTTGGCCGCCGCCACTACCCCGGCGCCGATTGCGGCCCCGCAGGCAATGGACGAAAGCCTGATCCCGCAGTACGGCAATCTGTGGAATATCGGCGTGCTGTATGGTCCGCACGGCGCACCCGACTTCTTTACCCCGGCATCCATCGAACGTTTCTTTGCCGCCGAATGGCAGGTGCATTACAACTCCAACCGGTTGGGCGTACGCCTGTCCGGGCCTAAACCGGAATGGGCGCGACAGGACGGCGGCGAGGCCGGTCTACACCCGTCCAACGTGCACGACTGCGAGTACGCCATCGGTTCGATTAACTTCACCGGCGATTTCCCGGTGATCCTTACCCGCGACGGACCGAGCCTGGGCGGCTTTGTTTGCCCGGTGACCATCGCCAGGGCGGAGCTGTGGAAGGTCGGTCAGGTGAAACCAGGGGATCGCATCCGTTTTCATCCTATCGGTTTCAAGCAGGCGCAGTCGCTGGAGCAGGCGCAGCTCGGCAGTATCGAAGCCCTGGCGGCGGTGAAGGCCATCACCCTGGCACCGCCGGATCTGATGCCGGGCACGACCGCCTCCGCCGCCATAGTGGCGGCGTTACCGGCCACCGACAGTCGGCCGGCAGTGGTCTATCGCCAGGCCGGGGATGGTTACATTTTGCTGGAATACGGCGACAACGTGCTCGATCTGGCGCTGCGGCTGCGCATCCATTTGCTGATGCAATCGCTCAAGCAGAACGTGATCCTGGGCGTGGAGGAGCTGGCACCCGGCGTGCGATCGCTGCAGATCCGTTATGACAGCCGCATTATCGGTCAGGCCGATTTACTCCAGCGCTTGTTGGCGCGCGAACAGGCGTTGGGTGATGTCAGCCAGCTGAAAGTGCCGACGCGAACGGTTTATCTGCCGATGGCGTTTGAAGATTCCGCCACGCTGGGCGCGGTGGAACGTTACCAGCAGACGGTGCGTTCGTCGGCCCCCTGGTTGCCGAACAACGTCGATTTTATCCAGCGCATCAACGGGCTCGGCAGCCGCGAGCAGGTGCGCGACATCATCTTCGACGCCAGCTACCTGATCCTTGGGCTGGGCGACGTCTACCTGGGCGCACCCTGCGCGGTGCCGATCGACCCGCGGCACCGTTTGCTCAGTTCCAAATACAACCCGGCGCGCACCCATACCGCCGAAGGCACGGTTGGCATCGGCGGCATGTACATGTGCATCTATGGCATGGATTCGCCGGGCGGCTATCAGTTGGTCGGACGTACCTTGCCGATTTGGAACAAATTTCTCAAAAACCCGCAGTTCAACCCCGGCGAGCCCTGGCTGCTGCATTTCTTCGATCAGGTCCGTTTCTACCCGGTGAGCGAGCAGGAGCTGGATGAGCAGCGCGAGGCGTTCCGCGAAGGGCGCGCGCAGATCCGCATTGAGGACAGCGAATTCGATTTTGTCGATTACCGCCGTTTTCTGGCGGAAAACGCGGAAGACATCAGCGCCTTCCAGCAGCGCCAGCAACAAGCATTCAGCCACGAAGTGACGCGCTGGCAGGCGGAAGAGGGGGAGGCCGAGGCCCAATTGTTGCCACCGCAGACTGATGAGGAAGAGGTGGATGGCGACCTGGTCAGCGCCGACCTGAATGGCAGCGTGTGGAAGATCCTGGTTGAGCCGGGGCAGAGGGTGGAAGCCGGTCAGCCGCTGATCGTGGTCGAGGCGATGAAAATGGAACTGGCGGTCACCGCGCCGCGCGCCGGGATCATCAAGCGCATCAGTTGTCAGCAGGGGCGACCGGTGGGGCCGGGCGATGCGCTGCTGTGGCTGGAACACGCCAGCTGACGCTCAATCATTCACGTCGGGGCGCGCTATGCCGCGCCCACGGAGAGGCATGCGATGCAAATCACCAATAACCGCAGCAAGGCTCGGCCGGAGGGGCTGGCGGAACGTATCTATCTGCAGCTCAAGGACGACATTTTTGATTTTCACCTGCTGCCGGGCGATCGCTTCAGCGAAAACGAAATTGCCGTGCGTATGGACGTCAGCCGTACGCCAGTGCGTCAGGCGTTGTTCTGGCTGGAGCGCGAGGGCTACGTAGAGGTGCATTTTCGCAGCGGCTGGCAGGTGCGGCCGTTCGATTTTGCCTACTTCGAAGAACTGTATGACCTGCGCATCGTGTTGGAGTGCGAAGCGGTAAAACGGCTGTGCGCTCGGCCAATGGGCGAGGTGCCGGGGCAGTTGGCGGCGCTTACCCGTTTTTGGATCGACGAACCGCGGCTGGAGGAGGGAAAAACCGTCTCAGTGCACGACGAGCAGTTTCATATGGCGCTGGTCGAGGCGGCGGGGAATGGAGAAATGGCGCGTATTCACCGCGATTTGACCGAGAAAATTCGCATCATACGTCGGCTCGATTTCACCCAGGAAAGCCGGGTGGAGGCGACCTACAACGAACACGCCGCCATTTTGCTGGCGATCTTGCAACACCGAACCGAGGAGGCGCAAACGCGGCTCAGTCACCATATTGCCGTCAGCAAGGCTGAAGTAAGAAAAATAACTCTGCATATGCTGCATCAGGCCCGGCTTCGTCAGCCATAACCCGGCGTCTTTCGAGCTGCAGCGTTGTTGGCGGTAACTCGAAATTCCTAGGGTTAATTCTTCTTAACAAGGTGGGTTTTCTAACATCAACATCAGGAGTTTGAATTATGCAACGTCGTCACTTTATAAAAGCTTTTGCGTTGTCCGCCACCGTGATCGGCATGGGGATGGCCTGGGGCGTACAGGCCGCCGACACCATCAAGGTCGGTATCCTGAGCTCGCTGTCCGGCACCATGGCGATTTCTGAAACGCCGCTGAAAGACGTGGCGCTGATGACCATCGACGATATCAACGCCAAAGGTGGCGTGTTGGGTAAAAAGCTTGAGCCGGTGGTGGTGGATCCGGCCTCCAACTGGCCGCTGTTCGCCGAGAAGGCGCGTCAGTTGTTGAGTCAGGACAAGGTGGCGGCGGTGTTTGGCTGCTGGACTTCGGTGTCGCGCAAGTCAGTGCTGCCGGTGTTTGAAGAGCTCAACGGCCTGCTGTTTTACCCGGTGCAGTACGAAGGGGAAGAGATGTCGCCGAACGTGTTCTACACCGGTGCCGCGCCTAACCAGCAGGCAATCCCGGCGGTGGAGTATCTGCTGAGCGAAGACGGCGGAGCGGCCAAACGCTTCTTCCTGTTGGGAACCGACTACGTGTATCCGCGCACCACCAACAAGATACTGCGCGCCTTCCTGCATGCGAAAGGGATCCCGGATAAAGACATTGAAGAGGTCTATACGCCGTTCGGTTACAGCGACTATCAGACCATTGTCGCCAACATTAAAAAATTCTCCGCCGGGGGCAAAACGGCGGTGATCTCCACCATCAACGGTGACTCCAACGTCCCCTTCTACAAAGAGCTGGCCAACCAGGGGATCAAGGCTACCGATGTGCCGGTGATTGCCTTCTCGGTCGGTGAAGAAGAGCTGCGCGGTATCGACACCAAACCGCTGGTGGGTAACCTGGCGGCCTGGAACTACTTCGAGTCGGTGGATAACCCGACCAACAAGCAGTTTGTCAGCGAATGGCGAGCCTACGCCAAGGCCCATAACTTGCCGAACTACGCCACCGCCGTGACCAACGACCCGATGGAAGCGACCTATGTCGGCATTCACATGTGGGCGCAGGCGGTTGAGAAGGCCGGAACTACCGACGTTGATAAGGTGCGCGCCGCCATGGCCGGACAGACCTTCGCTGCGCCATCGGGCTTTACCCTGACCATGGACGCCACCAACCACCATCTGCATAAGCCGGTGATGATCGGTGAGATTGAAGGCAACGGTCAGTTCAACGTGGTGTGGCAGACCGACGCGCCTGTTCGCGCTCAGCCGTGGAGCCCGTACATTGCCGGCAACGATAAAAAGCCGGATCACCCGGTAAAAGGCGGTCAGTAAAACCCGGTTCCCCCGCTGCGGCGGGGGCAGGCTACGACGCCCCATTGCGACGAGACACCCGATGAAACTTTTCTCTTTAAGCCAACTCAGGCCTCTGTGTTTTCTGCTGTGCTGCCTGCCGATGTTCGCGCAGGCGGGTCCGGCCGATGAATTTGCTACGGCCAATCGCACGCAGCAAGCCAAATTATTACAGGCATGGGCCACCGCGCCGGATGCTTCGCGACTGCCGTTGCTGCAAGCGCTGAAACAAGAAAGTGTGGTGATCGACGACGCCAAACATGCTTTTGTCCAGCAGGGCGAAAACTACCAGCCCTTGTCTGGCAGCGCTGCCCCGGTCGGCACACCGAAGAAGCTGTGGTTGAACAACCGGCTGCGCATCCTGATTGCCAACGCACTGTCGGCGCATCGGCTGGTCAGCGAGGACCCGGCTGTGCGTTTACAGGCGGCGCAGGCCCTGCAGCGCGAGGCGCAAAGCGATCAGTTGCCGCTGCTGACCCAGCGTTTGGCGCTGGAACAAGACAACCGGGTGCATGAGGCATTGAGCATCGCGCTGGCGAATCTGCAACTGAACGATGCCGATGCCGGGGTACGCCTTAACGCGGTGCGCTTGCTTGGCAGCTCGGGCGATCCTGAAACGCAAACGCGCCTGCAGGCGTTGACGGAGACAGGCCATGAGCCGGACGCCGCGGTACGTGCCGAAGCGATGAAAAGCCTGAGCAGCGTGAAACATCGGCTGATGATCGGTGACCTGATCGGCCAGGCATTTACCGGTCTGTCGCTGGGTTCGATCCTGCTGTTGGCGGCGCTCGGTTTGGCAATCACCTATGGCCTGCTGGGGGTGATCAACATGGCGCACGGCGAAATGCTGATGCTTGGCGCCTATTCGGCGTATCTGGTACAGGGGCTGTTTCAGCAGTTTGCGCCGCAGTGGCTGGCGCTGTATCCGCTGGTGGCGCTGCCGGTGGCGTTCGCCATCACGGCCTGCATCGGCATGGCGCTGGAGCGCACGGTGATCCGCCACCTTTACGGCCGACCGCTGGAAACGCTGTTGGCCACCTGGGGCATTAGCCTGGTGCTGATCCAAGGGGTACGGGTGCTGTTCGGTGCGCAAAACGTGGAGGTCGCAAACCCGGCCTGGCTGTCGGGCGGTATTCAGCTCCTGCCGAATCTGGTGCTGCCGTGGAACCGCATTGCCGTCATCGTGTTTGTGGCGCTGGTCCTGATCCTCACCTGGCTGTTGCTGAATAAAACCCGACTGGGCATGAACGTGCGAGCCGTGACGCAAAACCGCGCCATGGCCGCGTGTTGCGGTGTGCCCACCGGCCGTGTCGATATGCTGGCATTCGGGTTGGGGTCCGGCATTGCCGGGTTGGGCGGCGTAGCCTTGTCGCAGTTGGGCAACGTCGGGCCCGAGCTGGGGCAGGGTTATATCATCGACTCCTTCCTGGTGGTGGTGCTTGGCGGCGTGGGCCAGTTGGCCGGTACGGTGGTGGCGGCTTTTGGCCTCGGCATCCTCAACAAAATTCTCGAACCACAGATTGGCGCCGTGCTGGGTAAAATCCTGATCCTGGCGCTGATTGTCCTGTTTATTCAAAAGCGTCCTCAGGGGCTATTTGCCCTCAAGGGCAGGGTGAATGACTGATGAGCCAACCTTTGACTGTAACCGGGGTGCAAACGGCCCCCCGGCTGGCGCTCGGCATCGGCGGGCTGGCGTTGCTGACGCTGTTAATCATGCCGTTTCTCGCGCTGTTACCGGTGGATCACCCGCTGGCGATCTCCACCTATACCCTGACGCTGGTAGGCAAAATTCTGTGCTATGCCGTGGTGGCGGTGGCGCTTGATCTGGTGTGGGGCTATGCCGGGTTGTTGTCCCTGGGTCATGGGCTGTTTTTCGCTCTGGGTGGCTATGCCATGGGCATGTACCTGATGCGCCAGGCGGCGGGAGAGGGCCTGCCGAGCTTTATGGCGTTCCTGTCCTGGAGCGAACTGCCCTGGTTTTGGAGCGGCACCCAGTATTTCGCCTGGGCATTGTGCCTGATTGTGCTGGTGCCGGGCGTGCTGGCTTTTGTCTTCGGCTACTTCGCCTTCCGTTCAAAAATCAAAGGCGTCTATTTTTCCATCATGACGCAGGCATTGACCTATGCCGGCATGCTGCTGTTCTTCCGCAACGAAACCGGGTTTGGCGGTAACAACGGCTTTACCGGCTTCACCACGCTGCTGGGTTTTCCGATCACCGCGACCGGCACGCGGGTGGCGCTGTTTCTGGCAACGGTGTTGTTGCTGGCGGCCAGTTTGGCGATCGGCTTTGCCCTGGCGCGCAGCAAGTTTGGCCGGGTGTTAACCGCGGTGCGCGATGCGGAGAATCGCCTGACGTTTTGCGGCTACGATCCAAAAGGTTTCAAGCTGTTCGTCTGGACGCTGTCGGCGGTGCTGTGCGGCCTGGCTGGAGCGTTATATGTGCCGCAGGTGGGCATTATCAACCCGGGTGAAATGTCGCCGACCAACTCGATTGAAGCCGCCATCTGGGTGGCATTAGGCGGGCGCGGCACCTTGGTGGGGCCGCTGCTCGGTGCCGGTATCGTCAACGGCGCCAAAAGTTGGTTCACCATGGCGATCCCGGAATACTGGCAGTTCTTCCTTGGCCTGATGTTTATCATCGTCACGCTGTTCTTGCCCAAAGGGGTTATCGGCCTGCTACGCAGAGGGAAATCACAATGAATTCGCTGCAAATGACCGACGAGTTGTTTACCCAACCGTTGCCGGCGGATAAACATCGCCAGCAAACCGATCCGGTGCTGTTGCTCGACAAGATCAACGTCAGCTTCGACGGTTTTCGCGCACTGAGCGATTTGTCGTTGCAGATTGGCGTAGGGGAATTGCGCTGTGTGATCGGGCCAAACGGGGCAGGGAAAACCACCTTGATGGATGTGATCACCGGCAAAACCCGGCCGGACAGCGGCAGAGTGTTTTACGATCAAACTGTCGATCTGACCGCGTTGGATCCGATGCAGATTGCCCAGGCCGGCATTGGCCGCAAGTTCCAAAAGCCTACGGTGTTTGAGGCACTGACGGTGTTCGAAAATCTTGAGATTGCCCAGAAGGCGAAGAAATCGGTGTGGGCCTGCCTGCGCGCCAGGCTGAGCGGCGAACAGCGCGACCGTATCGATGAGATGCTGAAAACCTTGCGGCTGGGCCATGAGCGACATCGGCCCGCCGGACTGCTGTCCCATGGGCAGAAGCAATTTCTTGAGATTGGCATGCTGTTGGTGCAGGAGCCGCACCTGTTGCTGCTCGACGAACCGGCAGCCGGGATGACGGATGCGGAAACCGAGTACACCGCCGAGCTGTTCCGCGCATTGGCGGGCAAGCATTCGCTGATGGTGGTAGAGCACGACATGGGCTTTGTCGAAACCATCGCCGATCATGTCACCGTACTGCATCAGGGCCAGGTGCTGGCGGAGGGCTCTTTGGCGCAGGTGCAGGCCAACGAGCAGGTGATTGAAGTCTATTTGGGGCGCTGAGGAACCACTATGTTGCAGGTTAACGAGCTGAATCAATACTACGGCGGCAGCCATATTTTACGCGGCCTGTCGTTTGAGGCCCGCATCGGTGAGGTGACTTGCCTGCTGGGGCGCAACGGCGTGGGGAAAACCACGCTGCTGAAATGCCTGATGGGGCTGATCCCGGTTAAAAGCGGCACCCTCAGTTGGCAGGGAACGGCCCTTAACGGCAAAAAACCGCACCAGCGTGTACAAGCGGGGATCGCCTATGTGCCGCAGGGGCGAGAGATTTTCCCGCGGCTGACGGTAGAGGAAAACTTGCTGATGGGGCTGGCGCGTTTTTCCGGCACCGAGGCACGTAAGGTGCCGGAGCATATTTATGAGTTATTCCCTGTCCTGTTGCAGATGAAAGATCGGCGTGGTGGCGATCTCTCTGGCGGGCAGCAACAGCAGTTAGCGATTGGGCGTGCGCTGGCCTGTCGGCCGCAGTTGTTGATCCTCGACGAGCCGACCGAGGGGATCCAACCTTCGGTGATCAAAGAGATCGGCGCTGTGATCAAGCAGTTGGCAGCAGGTGGCGATATGGCGATCCTGCTGGTAGAGCAGTTCTATGATTTTGCCGCCGAATTGGCAGACAGCTATCTCGTGATGTCGCGTGGCAGCATCATTCAGCGCGGGGCAGGCAGCGCGATGGAGCAGGACGGCGTACGCGGGCTGGTGGCGATATAAACGTGGGGATTACCCAATAAATTGCGTGCGGGTGGGATCCTGGGAGTGATGCAAAACCCTGATGATTCTTACCCAATGGATATCTTCACGAAAATAAATGAGATGCCCAGCGGCTGGCAGAACGCAGAGATCTTGTGCAATCAAGGCTACGTTTCTGCCAAGCTGAGAATGGCTAAGATTATCAAATGCCTTATGAATATGGTTAAGGTAGTCTTCGGCGGCTTGTAATCCATACCGCTCCAGGCCATAGAAATAAATACTTTCCATGTCATCCAGCGCTTTTGGGCGGACGACTATTTTTCTCCGCATCCTTTTGTTTTACTCCGTATTCTTTCCATGAACACATCTCGATCCCACTCTTGGGCATCGCCACTATTTTCACCTTCGGCGATCAAGCGGCGCAGTTCTTCCAGTTTTGATGCAGCTGTACGTTCGCGCAGGGTACGTACCGATTCGCGGATGACCTCACTTGGGGTACGGTAGTCGCCGCTGGCGACCAGGCCTTCGACAAACCCACGCAGTTCTTCACCCAGGTCTACCGTTAACGTTCTGCCCATTGTGCGCCTCCATCAATTATGTCTCTTTTGTAAGATTTGTTCTTACAATATAGTTGCTAAGATACTCCAGGAACTGACCGACTGCAAACCTCGGTCCGTTTGGATAATCGGGGATACACCTAAAATAATTAAGGATAATTATGAACGAAATCAATATCTCACGCCTGTCTTGTATCGTCCTGTCACTGTTCCCGGCCCTGTGGGGGATTTTCAGCCTGCTGAACAATACTGCGGATTTTGCCAATACCGCCCGGCATGCCGTGGGGCCCCTGCTAACTATGCAAAATACCTATCAGGTGCCCGGTCTGATGTGGCGTGCCATCACCGCGCCCTGGGCCGGAATGGTCGGGTTGGCGTTTATTACCCTGCTGGAATCTCTGGCCGGGATCGCGGCAACCTTGGGCATAGTGTTGATGGTGAAACATATGGGTCACTCTTATGCGACGTTCGCCAGAGGCAAAGCCTGGGCCATGCTGGGTGCGCTATGTGCGATTACAGTATGGGGGATCGGTTTTATGGTGGTCGCCGGCGACTGGTTTATGGCCTGGCAGGCCAAGGAGGATCCGCTGGCGGTGCAGCTGGGTGCCTTACTGTATATGGTGCCCAATACGCTGGCGCTGATGTTGTTGATGCTGCAACGGGACTCGCGATAGGCGCTGAGGGGGCGGCATTTTGATAAAACTGCGGCGAAGTTCGCGAAAGTGTTGCCAAATGCTAACCTGCCGCAGTCTGTCACATTTCGTTCATAATTGTGCCATAGCATAATGACTCTTAAATAAATTGATAATAAATCAACAGGTTAAATTTTTTAAGGGGACAGACATGAGCGATAAACCACAGAATGATTTGCCGCCGTCGGCGCAGGATCAACAGCAGCAACCGAGCAACCCGGCGCGTCGCCGCTTTTTGGCGGGGGCGACGGCATTGGGCGTTGGCGCCTCTATTGCCCCCTTGGCCGGAGCCGCGGCGGAGGGGAACAAAAAAGTGCTGCTAAACGCTTTGCCGCAAAGTGCGCAAAACTCGTTGCTGCGGCGCTATGTGAAGAATGTGGTGGTGATTTACGCCGAAAACCGCAGCTTCAACAACCTGTTCGCCAATTTCCCCGGGGTAGAAAAACCGCTGTCGGCGCTCAAGCCGGAGGAGTACCAGCAGCGCGATCGCGATGGTCAACTGCTGGATACGCTGCCGCCGATCTGGAAAGGCCTGGTGCCGAAGGCTCAGGAAGTCGGGCATGTTAACTACAAAATCGACGAAGATGCGGTTTTTACCACTCAACTGCCGAACCAGCCGTTTGTGCTGGCCGGGCCGCAGGGCGAAAACCTGCCGCATGGCGTGGTAACTCGTGATTTGTGGCACGTGTTTTATCAGAACCAGATGCAGATCAACGGCGGCAAAAATGACAAATTCGTCGCCTGGGCCGATTCCGGTGCTCTGACCATGGGCTATTACGGCGACGGCGCATACAACCTGCGGCTATGGACGTTGGCGCAGGAATTTACCCTGTGCGATAACTTCTTCCAGGGGGCGTTTGGCGGCTCGTTCCTCAATCATCAGTATCTGATTTGCGCCCGCCCGCCGTTCTACCCCGACGTGCAAAATTCTGTCGCCAAAGACGGCATTGCTCAGCTTGAAAGCGACGACGTGACGGACTGGCGTTTAAAGCCGCTGAGCGATTCGCCGGTCAGCGCTTCATTCGGCATTCCGCTGTTCGGCAAAAGCCTGCTGACGCCGGATGGTTACGCGGTCAATACCATGGCGCCACCGTACTGGCCGTCATGGACGCAGGATGAGAAAGATCCGACGTTGGCGGATGCCACCATGCCCAACGTTATGCCGCCACAGAAACACCCGCACATTGGTGATTTGCTCAGCCAGAAAGGGATCGATTGGGCCTGGTACGCCGGTGGTTGGCAGTACGCGCTGGACAACCGCAAAGATCAGGGTGATTTCCCCGGCGCACCGGATTTTCAGTATCATCATCAACCGTTCAATTACTTTGAAAATCTGGGGCCGGCCAACCCGCAGGCGCGCGAAGCTCATTTACGTGATGGCGGCATTGGCGATTCAACCGCCGGCAATAAATTCCTGGCTGCAGTGGAAGCGGGCACCTTGCCGCCGGTCGCTTTCTACAAGCCACAGGGCAACCTCAATATGCACGCCGGCTATTCGGATGTCGAAGCCGGCGACCGTCATATTTCCCATATTATCAATAGCCTGCGTAATGGCCCGCAGTGGGATAACAGCGTGGTGGTCATTACCTTCGATGAAAACGGCGGCTGGTGGGATCACGTTGCACCGCCGCAGGGGGATCGTTGGGGACCTGGCTCGCGCATTCCAGCGTTGGTGATCTCACCGTTCGCCCGTAAGGGATATGTCGATCACCAAGTGTACGATACCGGATCCATCTTGCGACTCATCAGTCGGGTGTTTGATTTGCCAACGCTGGAAGGGCTGGCAGATCGCGATAAGGCAATGGCGACGCGTGGCCAGAAACCCTTGGGGGATCTGACCGGCACGTTGGAGTTTCCGGGGTAATCTCATGCTTGAGCGCTGGAGTTACAGCGCTTTCGACATATACCAGATGCCGATGGAACCTTGGGCGCTGGTGTAGCAGGTCTCGCCGCAAATGCTCAGCCCCTGACGTTGGTAAAAACGCTGGGCGCTGGTGTTGCGCTTTAGCACCTCCAGCCACAGCGTTGTCTGCTGGCGTTCGAGTGCCCGCTGCTGTACCTGTTCAAAAAAACGCTGGCCGTAACCCTGGCCGGCATATTCCGGCAGGAAATAGATTTTCTGCAGTTCTGCGCCCGTCTGTTGAGTGGGCGCCAGCAGGCTGTTGAAGTTCAGCCGTGCATAGCCCACCAGACGCTCGTCTTCATAGCCCAATAGCCAGCACACGTCCGGATCCTGCAGGGTCTGCTCCAGGGCTTCGACCGCAAAGTCCTGAGCCAAAAAAGCATCCAATTCCGCTTTATGGTGCCAAAGTTCGCCAAAATGGGCCTGATAAGTACGAATACCGACGTCACGAACTAGCGCTAAATCATGGCGTAAAGCCTGGCGAATACTGAACATGTAAACCTCTTGATGGATAGGAACAGGGCCGTTGGCGAGGATTTAGGCAATCCAGCGCATACTCAATATCCGCATACCGGAGGGAGTATGACCGAGAAACAACACACCCATCGTCGACAGGGATATCCATGGCCATGCAGATGCTCACTGCCGATCAGCTACAGCATCTTAAGCCAAGTAAAGGTTCGGCGCGATTCCTGGTAGTTGAAATCGATCCCGATGCTCATCAACCCCAAGGCCAGAGTCACGTCGGTAATAACGCTTTGCGTAAAAAACTGACGTGACTCCGCGGTGGATCCGAATACGGCGATGCAAATGCTGGAGATTGCGTGGGATAGGGTGACAAAGTCTGCTGGAGTGAAGGTTCCGGTAGCTGCAGTCGACATTGAAAGCGAAGCCAGTGAACCTGACGCTTTAATGGAAACGAGTTATCTATTGCTGTTAGCACGGTATCAGTAACAGATAAAAGCGTTTTAATACATCTATTCGAACTGGCCGATCGCATGGGGATGACGCTTCTGGAGGGGGGTTGAGCACGCCAATATTATCGGTTTAGCGCTTTTCCTCTCTTCCTCTCTTCCTCTCTTCTTCCTGATCCTGACTGAGCCCGATCAGTCCAAATGTTTCGGCGTCTCGCGCCTGAATCCCAGACCGATAATCCGGCCAAACAAATGTGGCAACCAACGGCTATTGCCTACCCGGGCCATCAGTTTGGAGCTCTCGCCGGCACGGCGTTTTTTCGGCCTGCGCTGGCTCATTTTGATTTGCAGGAACTGAGTGGCTTTGGTGGGGAAGTTGCGGCGTCGCTGTACCTGCTGCAGGTGTTTTAGCTGCAAGCGCTGGCTGCGCAGCGGGGGAATGATCGCGTTGGCGGTCGCGACTGCATCCTGAATCGCCAGATTCACCCCAACGCCACCGATGGGTGACATGGCGTGCGCGGCATCGCCAATGCACAGCACGCCCGGCTTGGCCCACTGATCCAGACGATCGATGCGGATGCTGAGCAGCTTCACCTGTTGCCAACTGACGATCGTTTGCAGGCGATGATCCTGGAACGGTGCCACCTCGGCAATCTGCAGTAAAAAATTCTCCAGCCCGTCTTGTTGGATCGCCTCGAAGCTGCCTTTGTCGATCGAATAGCCACACTGCCAGTATTCACCCCGGTCGATCATGATGAAGTTTTGCTTTGGCCCGGTGTGGCCCATCGACCAGGCCGGATCGCCTTCCTGTTTATCGATTTTCATCCACAACACGTCGCGCGGTGAGCCAAAACTGTGGCTGCTGAGAGAAGCCTGTTCACGCACCACCGAGTTGCGTCCGTCGGTACCTATCACCAACTGGCAGCGAACGCGGATCGGCCCTTGCGGCGTGTCCGCCAGCACGCCGCAGACCTGGCCGCGATCGTACAACAGCTGGTGCACCTGCGCGGACTTGATCAGTGTGAATTCGGGAAAGGCGGCGGCCTTTTCTGCCAGAAAGTTGAGAAACTCCCATTGCGGCATAAAGGCGATAAATTTGCAGCGGGTTGGCAAGCGTGTGAAGTCTGCCAGCCGAATGTCACGCCCGGCGATCTCGGCATGCAGCGTTTCCGCACGCTGGTGTGGCAGAGCCAGCAATGCTTCCAGCAGGCCAAGCTGGTGCATGATTTCCAGCGTCGAGGGGTGAATGGTATCGCCGCGAAAATCTCGCAGAAAATCGGCATGTTTTTCCAGCACCGTCACGTTAATGCCAGCCCGAGCCAACAAATAGCCGAGCATCAGCCCGGCGGGGCCGCCGCCAACGATACAGCAACGGGTGACATAAGGCGTGATCAGGGACTGTGGCATAGCGGTGACCTCAACGAGTCGCATCCTGCAAATCGTTATTGAAAACTTTATTGTGATAATGATTATCAATATCAAATAAGGCTGTCAACCCGTGGCACTGTGTGGTCAAAGAGTGAAAACCGATTTTTACCCGTGCTCGCCTGGCGTCAGGCTTTACCTCATGCTGAATGGCAGCCCGTCGTCACCGGCGGGCAGGGGGAAGCGTATTCCCGAACGCCTTGCTGAAAGCGGTTGACCCGCGATGCCTGACGCGCCATGTTTATCCATAAATCGGTATTATTTTGATTAATGGTTCTTAAAAACGGGACGGTCAGTATGGGGCGTGTCACCTTTGATCTCGAAGATCTGCGCAGCTACGTTACCGGTATTGAGTTGGGCAGTTTCGCTAAAGCGGCGGAGCGGCTGGGGCGCTCAACCTCGGCGGTCAGCGCACACCTGAAAAAGCTGGAGCAACAGGTTGGCACCCCGATTCTGCGCAAGGCCGGGCGCAACATGGTGATGACCGAGGCCGGCGAGACATTGCTGGGCTACGCCCGCCGGCTGCTGGAGCTGAACGATGAGGCCGCCGCGGCGGTGCGCGGGCTGGATTTGCATGGCCGGGTACGCTTGGGGTTACAGGAGGACTTCGGGGAAACCTTTTTGCCGCAGGTGTTGGGCAGTTTCACTCGCGCGCATCCGCGTGTGCGCATCGAAGCGCGGATCGCCCGCAATGCCGAGCTGATCGACTGGGTATTGAAAGGGGAGCTGGATTTGTCGTTGGCGTGGGACGGGGGCATCAGCACGCCATTTCACCAGGCGCTGGGGCAAAGGCACATGCACTGGATCGCCTCGCCTGATTTTGATCTGTCGCTTTGGCGCAGTGGGCATGAACCGCTGCCGCTGGTGATGTTCGACGCCCCTTGCCTGATGCGCAGTGCGGCGACGCAGGCATTGGATCGCGCCGGGATTGCGTGGCGTGTCGCCTTTACCAGCCGTAGCCTGAATGGCGTATGGGCCGCCGTCAGCGCCGGGCTGGGAGTGACGGTACGCACCGATGCCGGGCTGCCGTCGGGATTATCCCTTCTGCCGCCCGGCATGTTACCGGCGTTAAGCCCGCTTGGCGTGGTGTTGCATCGCGCACAAGAAACTCCAACGGCGGCCATTCAGCGGTTGGCGCAAATCGTGGCCGACAGAATCAAAAACTAGTCCTGCTCGATCGGCTGATTGCCGCTCAGCGCACCCCATTCGGTCCAGGCGCCGTCATACAGTTTCACCTGTTTTGCATCGAGGGAAAGCAGGCCAAAAGCCAGCACTGCCGCAGTTACCCCGGAGCCACAGCTGGTGATGATTGGCCCGTTGAGATCGACGCCCTTGTCGCTGAAGGTTTTCTTGAAGGCTTCCAGCGATTTGAAGCGGCCGTTTTCCAGCAGTTCGCCGTAAGGAATATTGATGCTGCCGGGAATATGGCCACGGTGCAGGCCAGGGCGCGGCTCTGGGGCTTCAGCGTAAAAACGCGGCGCGGCGCGTGCGTCGAGGATCTGCACCTGCGTGTTCAGCGCCTGTTCCACCTGCTGCATAGTGACTACCGCGTCTGCATTGAAGCGGGCGTTGAAGGTTTGCTGCGTGCGTTGCGTTGCGCCGGTTTCCAGCGGTTGGCCCAGCGCAGTCCAGCCGTTGAGGCCTTCGTCCAGCACATAAACCTGCTGCGCGCCAAAGTTACGGAAGGTCCACCAGCCGCGTGGGGCAGAGAACTGATTGCCCTCGTCATAGAACACAATGGTGTGTTGATCGCTAATGCCCAACTTGCCTGCTGCCGCGCTGAAGGCTTCCGCCGTGGGCAGCATATGCGGCAGATCGGTGTTTTTATCCGCGACGTCATCGATATCGAAGTACACCGCGCCCGGGATATGACCGCGTTCAAATTCGGCAAGCATATCTTTTTTCGGTACCAGGCCGACCGGTGACATTCTGACATCGACCACGACCAGATTTTCATCGTTGATATGTTGTGCAAGCCATTGGGGGGTAACCAGAAACGGAGAGTTCATCGTCATTGTTCGCCTGTGGTGAAAACGGTTTTTCACTATACACCAGCGCGCACTCCGATGAGGTAAGATGTTAGCTCAATGGCGAAAACGGGAGCCTAGCGGGATGACGGATAAGCATTTTGGCGGCGCGAAAATCGCGCTGTTATGCGGCAACAGCGTGCTGACCTATCAGCGAGACGACAAGCCCGACATTCCCTGGCCTGGCTGCTGGGATCTGCCCGGTGGCGGGCGCGAAAACGACGAAACGCCGCTGCAATGCGTGCAGCGGGAAACCCAGGAAGAGTTCGGCCTGCGGATTGCCGCGGGACAGGTTCTTCACCAGCAGCGCTACGAGGGGATTTTCGCTGGCTATCCACCGACCTGGTTTATGCTGGGCGAAATCACCCCGCAGCAGATTGCCGCCATTCGCTTTGGCGATGAAGGGCAGCGCTGGCAGATGATGACACTCGACCGCTTTATCCATCACCCGCAGGGGATCTCCCATCTTCAACAGCGGCTGGCGGAGCACCTGCAGCGTTAGGGTAGCTCCTCGGCCTCCACCCGGGCGATCAGCGCCTCCAACTGACGGTCGGAAAAGACCTCAATGCCATTTTGACGCAGCAGTTCGGCGGTGACGCCGCTGCCGGGTTTGGTCTGGCCGCTGAAAGAACCGTCGTAGATAAATTGGCTGCCGCAGGACGGGCTGCCGTCGGTGAGCAGGGCAAAGCGGCACCCGTGGCGCCGTGCGATTTCCAGCGCCAGATGGGCGCCAAGCAGGTAACTGTCGGTGACGTCACCGCCGCTGATCTCCATAACCCGAGCCCGTTGCGCGAGCACCGTGGCCCCTTCGGCGGCCGGGGTGATTTCTGCTGAGGGACGTGGCGTGGAGAAGCCGGCGGCCAGTTCCGGGCAGCAAACCACTAAACGGCCTTCGCGCTGCCAGCGCAGCAGGGTGAGATGGGGCAATGGTTTATCGGAACCGTTATAGCGAACTTTAAAACCGGCCAGGCAGGCGCTGAATAAAATTTTTGACGGCATGGGTCTGTCTCTGTCGCAGTGGCGAAAGCGTGGCACAGGTGGCCCACGCGCGCGGCTTTAACATAGCAGAATCAACCCGCCGAGGGCAGGGCCAAACGGTTAATCTCCACCGGTTCAAGGATGCGCAAGTCTGTCTCGCGCCGTGCCACGGCCAACATTGCCAGTCCGATACGTTCGGTGGTGGTGACCTGATTGGGGAACAGCCGTTGGGCGCCAAACCACAGCGGTTTAAAAAGCCGGTACAGCAGATCATAAAGCCGGGTTCGGGAGCGGATGCCGTGCAGCGGCACGATAACGCCCGGGCGGAACATCACCGCATGGAACGGCAGCGCCAACAAGGCATTTTCGGTTGCGCCCTTGACCCGTGCCCACATGCTGCGGCCTTGTTCGCTGCTGTCGGTGCCGACGCCGGAGACGTAAATAAAGACCATGTTCGGGTTTAACCGCGCCAGCGGGCGGCCCGCAGCCAGCGTCAGATCGTAGGTCAGGGCACGGTAGCGTGCTTCGCTCATGCCGGCGGAAGATACGCCTAGGCAGAAGAAGCAGGCGTCATAATCGCTGAGCTGAGTCTCCAGGGCGGACAAATCACTCAGATCGGGCAACGTCAGTTGGCGGAGCTTGGCATCGCTTTGCGCCAGTTCACTGCGGCCGATGCTCAGCACTTCCGTCACCTGCGGATCGAGCAGACATTCGCGCAGTGCGCCTTGCCCGACCATGCCGCTGGCACCGAATATTATCACTTTCATAACCTGTTCTCCTGACGCCCGGCGATGCGTTGATGACGCCAGCGGTTCGGCGTTTGTGATTCCCATTGCATAAAGGCGCGGCTAAATGAATTCAGTTCTTCGAACCCGAGCACGAAGGCAATTTCACCGGGCTCCAGATCGGTATCCGACAGCAGATGACAGGCCGTACGGTGGCGGGTTTTATCCAACAGTTGCTGATAGCTGTAGCCGTGCTGTTGCAGACGACGCTGCAGGGTGCGTGGGCTGAGGTACAGCTCGGCAGCCACGCTGTTCACGCTGGGTCGTTGTCCGCGCATGCTACGGGTGAGGATTGCCATCACCCGTGCGGGCAAACTGTCGTCCTGCTCGACCTTGGCTAACTCGGCTTCCAGCCCAGGCAGCAGCACGGCCAGCATGTCCTGGTTATAGGTGATAAAGGGCTGCTGCATCAGCGCACGATCAAATATCAACACGTCCAACGGGGCGTCGAAGCGGATCGGACAGCTAAAATGGCGCAGCAACGGCGAAGCGGGATCGTGGTGCCGCGTCAGTTCAATCGCCCTCGGTTGAATAGCCAGGCCGGTGCCACGACGGCACAGAGTGGTGATGGACGCAAACATGGCGTCCACCAACAGTTCAGGGGCATGACCTTCGGCCATGGTCCAACGGGTGTGCAACCGCACGGCCTCGCCGTCTTCCGTCAGCGTCAGTTCTTCGGGACACACCAACCGCTTGTAGCGGGCGACTTTTTGCAAGGCCTCCCCCAGCGTCGCCGAATGCAGCGCCGCGACCGAAGCGATATCGTAATGCTCCGGTGCGACGTCACTGCCGAGGCGAAGACCAAAGGCCGTATCATCGGTCAGGCGCGGGAGCGCCTGCCAAATATCAAAGAACTGCCTGGTGGAAAGCTTGACCTTTTCGCGCCCGTGGCTGAGCAGCCCGCTGGGGAGGCCGGCCAGTTGACCAAGCTTTTCAATATCCACCCCCAGCGCTTTGAGACGAATGGCTAAGGCGCTGGAGACCGGGATTTGATCGCTGCTCATGGTGTTCCTTATGATTTGCCGGCCACTAACGCCGCCATGGTTTCGTGATCCGCTTGGCTATCGTCCCGGTCGGTGCTCAGGCTGAGGTAACGGAATTTGGCATCCGCCGCTTCCCGTTCGGCCTGCACCTGTCCGGCGATAAATACCGCATCGCTGCCGAGTAACAGGCGCAGCGGGGGTTCATCCATCTCGGCGATCTGCAAGATAACCTGCGCGGCCTTGGCCGGGTCGCCGGGTTGGTTGCCGTTATGCTGTTGCAAGTAGTCTAGCATGGGCCCAAGCGTTGCCTGATAAGCGGCGCTGACAGGGGCGATGGTCATTGATGAGCCGGCCCAGTCGGTGCGGAAACCGCCGGGTTCAACCAGGGTCACCTTCACGCCGAAGGGCGCAATTTCTTTTGCCAGCGATTCGGAGAAGCCTTCGACCGCCCACTTGGCGGTGTGGTAAGCGCTCAGACCCGGTACGCCAAGGCGTGCGCCTATGGTGGAGATCTGAATGATATGGCCGCTGCCCTGTTGACGCAGCACCGGTAGCGCCGCGCGGGTGACGTTAAAAACGCCATAGAAATTGGTATCGACCTGGGCGCGGAAATCGGCTTCATCGGCATCTTCCACCGGCGCGATGTTGCCATAGCCGGCATTGTTGACCACCACATCCAGTCGGCCGAAGCTGTCTATTGCTGTCTGTACCGCACGTTTGGCGGCCACGGCGTCAGTAACGTCCAGCGCCACGGTGACCACTTGCTCACCGTACTGTTCCACCAGCGACTGTAACTGCTGTGGCTGGCGTGCGGTCGCGACCAGACGGTGGCCGGCGGCCAATACAGCCTGCGCCAACTGCTGGCCCAAACCGCGTGAACTGCCGGTAATTAACCATACCTGAGACTGAGACATAACCACCTTCCTGTACCTGCTTGTTGAAGAGGTTCTACTCTAGAAGGTTCGTCCACATGCGGATAATCCGATTGCGCCAGAGTTTAATCCGATCGCGCCAATGTGATGTCGCGCTCTGGGGCGTGCGCCAGCATCAGCATTTGAATGGTCTCGCCAACCCGTTGCACCGCTTGTTCAATCTCTGGCGTCAGCTTGGGCGCATAGTTGATACGCAGGCAGTTACGGTATTTACCGGAGGCGGAAAAAATGCTGCCGACGGCGATCTGCACACCCTGTTGTTCCAAATGGCGATTTAGCCGCAGGGTATCAAACGCTTCATCCAGCTCAATCCACAGCATAAAGCCGCCGCGCGGTTGGCTAACACGGGTACCGGGCGGGAAGTACTTCATAATCCATCCGGTCATCACGTCCCGGTTCTGCTGGTAGCGGGTACGCATGCGCCGCAAATGTTGCAGATAGTGGCCGTGGCGGATGAATTCGGCAATCGCCAGCTGTGGCTGGGTCGCGGTAGAGCCGGTGCCGATATATTTCATGTGCAACACGCGCTCCAGATAACGCCCTGGGGCAATCCAACCGATGCGCAGGCCGGGGGCCAGCGTTTTGGAGAACGAGCTGCACAGCAATACCCGGCCGTCTTCATCGAAGGATTTGATGGTGCGAGGCCTTGGGTATTGGTAGGCGATATCACCGTATACGTCGTCTTCGATGATCGTCACATCGTAGCGCTGCGCCAGCGTCAGCAAACGCTGTTTGCGCTCCTCCGGCATAATGTAACCCAAGGGGTTATTGCAGTTGGGCGTCAACAGAATGGTTTTCACCGGCCACTGCTCCAGCGCCAGTTCCAGCGCCTCCAGGCTGATCCCGGTCAGCGGATCGGTAGGGATTTCCAACGCCTTCATGCCCAACCCTTTCAGCGTTTGCATGGTGCCGTGAAAGCAGGGGGAGTCTACCGCCACGATATCCCCCGGCTGGCAGACGGCGCGCAGGCCGGTGAACAACGCCTCGTGGCAGCCGGTGGTGATCACCAACTGGTCGGCGCTAATCTGGCAACCGGAGTCCAGCAGCAGCCGGGCGATTTGTTCACGCAAGCCGATAACGCCTTGAATACTGTCGTAGAGCAGGCTGCGCAGATCGCCGTGACGGCCCAGGGTGCCCAGCGCTTTGGTCAACGGTTTCAGCGTAGGTTCGCTGATATCCGGCATGCCACGGCCGAGCTGGATCACATCTTCGCGTGGTTTATTACGGATCAGTTCCAGTACCTGCTCCCACTGCGAAATATCTACCGGTCGTTGCACCGGACGGGTGACGGCGGGAAGCTCGGCCAGAGTGCGGCGCCTTTGTACGAAATAGCCGGATTTGGGGCGCGCTTCCACCAGTTGGCTCTCTTCCAGCAGGCGATAGGCCTGTTGCACCGTGCTGATGCTGACGCCGTGTTCCAGGCTTAGGGCGCGCACCGACGGCAGACGATCGCCGGCCGGATAGAGCCCCTGTTCGATGCGTTGGCTAAGGAGCGCGGCCAGGGTGGCGTAGCGTGTCATACAGATACCCAAAGTGAGAGTGGTTGAGGAAAAAACCGGTACAGATGAGATTAAATTAGACCATTCAGATAGGCAGAGACAGCTTTTGTATGGAAAAAATATCAACGCCCTGAATCTGTATTGTTTTTCGCTCGATCAGCATCATAGGTTTCGTGGCCAAACCGAAAGAGGACCTGTGATGAGCATTTCTGTTGAGGGCGAACCGGTACAGCACCGGGCGAGATTTCCACTTTGGCAGTTGTACCTGCAGCGTTATCGCACCCGTAGATCTTTGTTGCAGTTGGACGATGTTCAACTGGCGGACATTGGTCTGTCGCGCGCGCAGGCAATGCAAGAAGGGCGCAAGCCTTTTTGGAGAACATAAATGTTGAAATTGTTGGGTAAGGCCTCGTCGATCAATGTGCGCAAAGTATTGTGGACCAGCCATGAACTGGCGTTGCCGCTGTCCAGAGAAGACTGGGGCAGTGGTTTTCGATCCACGCAAACACCGGAGTTTTTGGCCCTCAACCCCAATGGCCTGGTGCCGGTATTGATTGACGGCGATCGGGTGCTGTGGGAATCCAACACGATTTGTCGTTACCTGGCGGGCCGGGAAGGGCGTCAGGATCTGTTGCCGACAGAACCGGGCGCACGGGCAGCGGTAGAAATGTGGATGGACTGGCAGGCCACCGATCTCAACAACGCCTGGCGCTATGTTTTCATGTCGCGAGTTCGCCAGGATGCCGCCTACCAGGATCAGGAGCGACTGGCAGCGGCGGAGCGGGAGTGGAACAGGTTAATGGGCATGCTCGAACAGCATTTGGCGCAGGGGAATGCTTATATTGCTGGCACGACCTTTAGCCTGGCGGATGTGGTCATTGGGCTGTCGCTCAATCGTTGGCTGATGACGCCTTTCTCGCGCCCGGATTACCCAGGGTTACAAGGGTATTTGCAACGGCTGCAACAGCGGCCGGGTTTCTTGCTGTATGGTGCCAACGGGTTGCCGTGATATGAAATAAAATATTCATTTTGGCCTGACATCTTTGGCCAGAAGACGCAGCGTACCCTCGAGGCGGCCTCGTTACATTCCCGTCTGCAAGGTTTCATGAACGGCATCACGGATATGAGTTTTATTTTTCTCTTTGCTTGTTATTGAAATTTATATTTCATATAACCGTATCACAGACGGTGCGTTTCATTGAGTGGCGCGCTGACCAGATTACGGATACAGGCAACGGGAGAGGGTGATGAAACAGGTACGCGTTGGTTTGATTGGCACTGGCTACATTGGGCGCTGCCACGCTATTGCTTATGCGCAGGCTGCCACGGTATTTCCACTGAAGGGGGAACTGGTGTTGGAAATGCTGGCGGAAGTGACGCCGGAGCTGGCGCAGCAGCGCGCTGCGGAATTTGGTTTCTCTCGTTCGACCGCCGACTGGCGCCAGCTGGTGGCCGATCCGGCTATTGATGTGGTGGATATCTGCGCGCCGAATTTCCTGCATAAGGAGATGGCGCTGGAAGCGATTCGCCACGGCAAACACGTTTATTCTGAAAAACCGCTGGCGTTGGACGCCAAAGACGCCGCTGAAATGGTGCAGGCCGCTCGCGCCAAGGGGGTTAAAACGCTGGTGGGTTTCAACTATATGAAGAACCCGACCAGCCAGCTGGCGCGCGAAATTATCGCCAATGGCGAGATTGGCGAAGTGGTGCATTTTTACGGCACTCACAATGAAGATTATCTCGCCGATCCGCGTACGCCTATCGACTGGCACTGCCGCAAGGCCACGGCCGGGTTAGGCGCGCTGGGCGATTTGGCGGCGCATATTGTCAACATGGCGCATTACCTGGTGGGTGACATTGTGGCGGTCTCCGGCGATATGCAGACCATCATCAAACAGCGCCCGGATGCGAAAGACCCTACGCTGATGCATCAGGTTGAAAATGAGGATCAGGCCAGCGCGCTGGTGCGTTTTGCCGGTGGCGCCATGGGTACCATCGAGACTTCACGCATTGCCTGCGGGCGCAAGATGGGGCTGACCTACGTGGTCACCGGAACCAAGGGTACGTTAAGTTACACCCAGGAGCGAATGGCGGAGCTGAAGCTGTATCGTCACGATGAGCCGGCGGAGCGCCAAGGGTTTAAAACGCTGCTGGTAGGCCCTAAGCATCCGGATTACGCCGCCTTCTGTATTAGCGCAGGGCACGGCATTGGTTTTAACGATCAGAAAACGGTGGAGATCCGCGACCTGGTTAACGGCATTGCCGCCGGTGATCGCATGTGGCCTGACTTTGAAGAGGGCTGGAAAGTATCTTGCGTGCTGGATGCGATAGCCGCCTCCGCCGAACAACGGCGCTGGCTGGAAATTAATCGCGATTAACCCAGGGCTATGACGCTCACAACTTGAGAGCGTCATAGCTTAACTGGCTAATAAGTTAATAAGCTATTAGCTTGATAACTTGCTGCGGTGATAGCCTGCCAATCAAAAAGCGAAGCAGGAACAACCGAATGCGCCCCAAAAGGCATTGTCGTCTGAAACAGGAATGCTGGAACGGCGGGCGACGTCATGCTGATGCGCGTGCACGCCGCAAGGGCCGCAACACTGGTGCGCCTGGCTCAGCACCCCGACGCGGGCCGCGGCAGAAGGAGGGGCAGAGCGATAATGCCCCGGCACCTGGGTCACCGGCGACCAGTCAGGCAGTACCGGAATTGCCGGCGGTGCCAGCGGTGAAAAACTGCCGGCGGCGTACACCACCTTGCCGTCCACCACCGTCATCACCGATTCAATCCCCTTGATCTGCTCCTCGGGTACGCTGAAATAATCCTGCGACAGCACGGCCAGATCGGCTAACTGTCCGACCTTAATCTGTCCTTTTTTACCCTGTTCGGTTGAGAACCAGGCGCTGCCCTGGGTCCACAACATCAGGGCCGTTTCGCGATCCAGTCGCGCACTGTCGTCGTACATCGCCATACCGCCAACGGTACGGCCGGACACCAGCCAATACAGCGCCGTCCACGGGTTATAACTGGCCACGCGGGTGGCGTCGGTGCCTAACCCTACCGGCAACTCGGCCGCCAGCATTTTTGCGACCGGCGGCGTCTGTTTGGCGGCTTCTTTGCCGTAGCGTTCGGCAAAGTATTCCCCCTGAAATGCCATGCGATGCTGTACGGCAATGCCGCCGCCCAGCGCTTTCACCCGCTCGATGTTACGTTCTGAGATGGTTTCCGCGTGGTCGAAGATCCAGTGCAGGCCATTGAACGGAATATCGCGATTCACCTTTTCGAACACGTTCAGCATGCGGCTGATGGATTCGTCATAGGTGGCATGCAGGCGGAACGGCCAGCGGTGCTCGACCAGATGGCGCACTACGCGCTCGAGCTCATCTTCCGTACCTTCCGGCAGATCCGGACGCGGCTGGAGGAAATCCTCGAAGTCGGCGGCGGAGAACACCAACATTTCACCGGCACCGTTATGACGGTAAAAATCGGTGCCCTGACCGGGTTTCAGCATGTCGGTCCACAGCTGGAAATCTTCCAGCTCCTGCTTCGGTCGCTGAGTGAACAGGTTATAGGCGATACGCAGAGTGAGTTGCTGCTTATCGTGCAGTTCGGAAATCACCTGATAGTCATCGGGGTAGTTCTGGAAGCCGCCGCCGGCGTCGATGGCGCTGGTCAGGCCCAGGCGATTGAGCTCGCGCATAAACTGACGGGTGGAATTGACCTGTTGTTCAAGCGGCAGCTTGGGCCCTTTGGCCAGCGTGGCATACAGGATCATGGCATTAGGCTTGGCAATCAGCATGCCGGTTGGGTTGCCGTTGCCATCGCGCTGGATCTCACCCCCCGGCGGGTTTGGCGTGTCCTTGGTGTAGCCCACCACTTTCAGCGCGGCTCGGTTGAGTAAAGCGCGATCGTACAGGTGCAGAATAAACACCGGGGTGTCCGGCGCCGCCTGATTGATTTCGTCCAGCGTTGGCATGCGGCGTTCCGCGAACTGGAATTCGGTCCAGCCGCCGACCACCCGCACCCATTGTGGGCTGGGGGTATGCAGTGCCTGCTCTTTCAGCATGCGCAGCGCATCGGCCAACGACGGCACGCCTTCCCAACGCAGCTCAAGATTGTAGTTCAGACCGCCGCGGATCAGGTGCAGGTGCGAGTCATTGAGGCCGGGGACGGCGGTGTGGCCGTGCAGGTCAATCACCTGAGTTTCAGGTCCTGCATGCTGCATAACGTCGTTTTCACTGCCGACGGCGAGGAATTTGCCGTCGCGGATAGCAACCGCCTGGGCGGTAGGCGCCTCGCGATCGACGGTGTGAAATTTACCGTTGGTGATAATCAGGGAAGCAGAATTACTCATAATGTTCTCCCGGCAGGCCGCCTAACGGCGGGTGAGCCATTGATGAAATATGCGTGTGACTATCGGCATCCAGAGGAAGACCACCAGGGCGACGACGGTGGCGTCATTAAGCAGGTGGCCGACCAGCGTGCCGTTCAACTGCGGCAACAGGTTTCCCCAAAACCAGGGCACCAGATTGGTGGACGGAAAAATCACCAGCAGGGTGATCAAAAATTGTTTCCACTTGGCGGGCTGGCGGGTATTGGCGCTCGGCGGCGTGAACCAGAATTCTGCGCCGGGCCGAATTTCAATGCTGTCGCTCTCCAGCAGCAGCGGCGAAACTTCCTCGATGTAGCGTTTGCGCAGCGGTGAATTCACCCACTGGGACAGGTTGTCGAGGTTGTCAAAACGGACCAGTACGGTGTAGGCCTGCTCATGACCGGTGGGGCGGATCACGTTAACGCCCAGATGTCCGGCAAAGTTGGCGGCTTCGGGCATAATGCGCTTCAGCCAGGCCTCGTAGGCCGGTTCCTGCCCCGGCGCCAAACGGTGAGTGATAACTAGCGTGACATGCTGCGGGTGGGCCATAGCACCGACTCCAGAAAAACCCCGGCGACGCGGCCGGGGTTAAGGTTTATTTCGCCACCCGCGCCGGGGCGTGATGCACCATGGTGTAAGCGTAGTCAACGCCCATGCCGTAAGCACCGCTGTGTTCGCGCACCAGTTCCATAACCGCGTCGTAAGTCTCTTTGCGCGCCCAGTCGCGTTGATACTCCAATAGCACCTGCTGCCAGGTTACCGGGATGGCACCGGCCTGCACCATACGGTCGATGGAACGCTCATGCGCATCCACCGAGGTACCGCCGGAAGTGTCGGTGACCACGTAAACTTCATAGCCTGCCTCGAGCGCCATCAGCGCCGGGAAAGTCAGACAGACTTCGGTCCACAGCGCGGAAATCACCAGCTTTTTGCGACCGGTGGCTTCAACGGCCTTTACGAAGGCTGCGTCTTCCCAGGAGTTCATCGAAGTGCGTTCAATCGGGGTGATTTCAGGGTGAACCGCCAACAGTTCTGGCCAGATGTAGCCGCTGAAACTTTCGGTTTCAACCGAGGTGAAAAGGGTGGGAACATTAAAAATCTTGCCGGCTTTCGCCAGACCGACCACGTTGTTTTTCAGCTGCTGGCGATCAATATTGGCCACGCCAAAAGACATTTGCGGCTGGTGGTCAATGAAAATCAGTGCAGAATTATCTTTATCAAGCAATTGAAACTTAGACATTATTTACCTTCCCAGAAAGACTTAGGTTTAACAACGGGTGAATGTAACGTCGATAAACCGCATGGTAGGCAGGGGCTGATTTCAAAGATAGCGCAGAATTTTTGCCGTCTTGTTGAGTTTTTTTATACACGGAGAGGAAGCGATGAGGTTAAACCTGGAGGCGTTATTGATTCTGGATGCGCTCGATCGGCACGGGTCATTTGCGGCCGCCGCCGCCGTGCTGTTTAAAACACCTTCGGCGTTGAGCTATATGGTGCAAAAACTGGAGAGCGATCTCGACATCACCTTGCTCGATCGCTCAGGCCACCGCGCCAAATTCACCGATACCGGCAAGTTGATGTTGGAAAAGGGCCGGGTGCTATTGCGCGCCGCACAGGATTTGGAGCAGCAGGCTCGCTATGTGGAAAACGGCTGGGAAAGCGAGATCACTCTCGGTATCGATGCCTCGTTTCCTTTTGAGCGCCTGTTGCCGCTGATGGAAGAATTTTATCAGCAGAATCACCATACCCGGCTGCGCGTTAGTCACGAGGTGCTGGCGGGATCCTGGGAGTCGCTGGTTTATGGTTGTGCGGATATTATTATTGGCGCGATTTGTGAACCCCCGTCGCGGGTAGGCTATGCTTTTAGTCAGTTGGGTCGGTTGGACTACGTATTTGCCGTCGCGCCGCAACACCCGCTGGCGACAATGCCGGAGCCTTTGCCGAAGGCAGAGATCCGTCAGCACCGAGCCGTGGTGGTGCGTGATACCTCAAGGGTGAACGCACCGCAGAACCTGAATATTCTCGAGGAGCAGGACACCTTGACGGTGTTCGGTTTCGACGCCAAGTTGCGGGCGCAGCTCAGCGGTCTCGGCTGTGGTTATTTGCCGCGTTATCTGGCTGAACCTTACCTGAAAAGTGGCGAGTTGGTTGCGAAAAACGTCGAATCTGAGCGCTGCAGCGACGTCGCTTATTTTGGCTGGCGTGAGAATAACGCCGGTTTGGCGTCCAAATGGTGGCGTGAACGCTTGCAGCAGTGTGCCGATGCCGGGAGCCTGTACCCGGCATCTTGATGCCCCGCCATTGTGCGGAACGACAAGGATGCAGAATGATGAGAACAGGGATGTGGCTTTTGGTAGCGTTGTTACCGTTGCTGGCCGGTTGTAATACGGACCACCGTACCGAGATTGCCGGGCTGGAAAAACCGATGGCTGTCGCGGCATCGGTGCAGCCGCCGTCGGGCAACTACCCGGAAAGAATGCGTCGTGCTATTACGCAAGAAATGCCGACGCTCGGCAAATACAAATCCCAAACCTGTTCGATCAGCATTCATCTGTTACCGGACGGCTCCCTGAAGGACTTCAAGGTACTGGCAGGCGATGCTGAGTTTTGCGCTGTAGCAAGTCAGGCAGTACAGCGCGTCAAACTGCCCAAAATGACCAGTCAGACCGAATACGCCTTATTCAACAGCTCGGTGCTGGATTTCGTTCCCTGATGCCGATGGCTTACCGCATCGGATGAGCTCGCGATTGTGTGGGGCATCAAAAGTACGGCATAAATAGCTGATTTTTAACTTTGCTTTACCGCTTTCGTTATTTTGAGCGCCTGCGCTGCTCGCAGATACTGAGGAAAATGACCCACAGCGAGCCGCCGCATGTCCTCAGCCAAAAGCCACAGCCACTATTTGCATTCTGCACAACGCCTTTGGATTCAAAAGCTTAACCAGCGCTGGTATTGGCGATGCGAGTTGCCGACCTGGGGCATCATGGCGGCGGTGTACGGCGGCTGGTTTGGGGTGGTGCACTACTGGCAGTCGCTGGGACCCTGGCTTGGCACGCCGTTGCTGATTTTGTTGGCCACCTGGTATATGTCGTTGCAGCATGAGCTGATCCACGGCCATCCGACGCGGTGGCCTCGCATCAATCAACTCTTTGGCCTGTTGCCGCTGGCGGTGTGGTATCCCTATGGGCTGTATCGCGATTCGCATATTCAGCATCACCGCAATGAACATCTGACCGACCCGCATGAAGATCCCGAAAGTTATTATTTCAGTCAGACACAGTGGCAGCGTTATCCCAGATTGTTTCCGCTGTTGGCCAAGGTGCGCAATACGCTTAGCGGACGGATTGTGTTCGGTCCGGCGCTGGATATCGTCGCGACGGGGGTTAATGCGCTGAAAGCGATTGCCGCCGGTGAACTGCGCACGTTGGCGATGTGGTTGGTGCATCTGCTGCTGCTGGCGGCAGTGCTGGTTTGGCTGAAGCAACATGGCATTGGCACGGCGTTTTACCTGTTGGCGATCGGCTATCCAGCGCTGGCGCTGACCAAGATAAGATCGTTTTTTGAGCACCGAGCCGTTGAAGCTCCGCAGGCACGTTCTATTATTAATGAGGCGGCTTGGCCGTGGCGGCTGCTGTTTCTCAATCTGAACTATCATTTAGTTCACCATGATCTCCCCGGCTTGCCGTGGTACGGTTTAAGGCAGGTCTATCTGGCGGAGCGCGGTGCTTACCAGCAGCGCAGCCAGGGATTTGTGGTGCAGGGCTATGGCCAATGGGTCAGCGAATACGCTTTTACCCCGGTCGCCGTTGAGGTTCATCCGTTTAACGCCGGCGAGCCGCTAAAGGAAGTTCAGGGCGAAACCGAAGCCTGGCCGGCGGAGACTTTTATCGTGCGATGGAAACGCGCGTCTCAGGATTTTCCAATCGATCTGGCCAAATAGCCGGAAAATACACAACAAGAGGAAAAAGTATGGCAATCACCCCATTACGTGGTCGCGTTTTCGCTTTGGCACTGGGTTTACTTGCCGCGAGTATCGGCGTGACTCAGGCGGCCGATACGGTGCGCGTGGGCTCAAAAATCGATACCGAAGGCTCGCTGCTGGGTAACATCATCGTGCAGGTGCTGGAGTCCAACGGCATCAAAACCACCAACAAATTACAGCTCGGTACCACCAAGGTGCTGCGCGGGGCGATCACCTCCGGCGAGATTGACATCTACCCGGAATACACCGGCAACGGCGCATTTTTCTTCTCCGATGAAAAAGATCCGGCGTGGAAGAACGCCCAGGCCGGTTTTGAGAAGGTCAAAAAACTCGATTACGACAAGAACAAAATTGTCTGGCTGGATGCTTCGCCGGCCAACAATACCTGGACTATTGCCATCCGTCAGGACGTGGCGGACGCCAACCACCTGAAGACGCTGGCCGATCTGGGCAAATGGATCAACGGCGGCGGCAAGTTCAAACTGGCGGCCTCGGCAGAATTTATCGAACGTCCGGACGCACTGCCGGCATTCCAGAATGCCTATGGCTTTAAGCTGAATCAGGATCAACTGCTGTCGCTGGCTGGAGGGGACACGGCGGTGACCATTAAAGCGGCGGCGGAGCAAACCTCCGGCGTGAACGCGGCCATGGCTTACGGCACCGATGGCCCGGTGGCGGCTCTGGGGCTACAAACGCTGGAAGACCCAAAAGGGGTGCAGCCGATTTACGCACCGGCACCGATCATTCGTGAAGCCGCGCTGAAACAGCACGCCAATATCGCCGAGTTGCTGAAGCCGGTCTTTGCAACGCTGGACGGCCCGACGCTGCAAAAACTTAATGCGCAGATCGCGGTGGAAGGTCAGGATGCCAAACAGGTTGCGGCCGCTTATCTGAAAGAAAAAGGATTGGTTAAGGGATAGCGCTGATATTCCCTCTCTCCCCATGGGAGAGAGGGAGAGCAGGGCCCATTGACTATGGAGCCGGAGAGTTTCTTTGATTATTGCCGTAAAAAACCGCGTATTACTGACGCTGCTTGTTCTGTTGCTGCTGGCCGCATTTGGCCTGCCGTTCCTCAGCTATGCCCCCAATCGCCTGCTGTCGGGCAAGAGCATTTCCCTGATTTCCCTGCTGCACGGCCCGGCGCTGTGGCTATTGGCCCCGCTGTTGATGCTGGCAGTGCTCAGCCTGTTGCCACCGCTCAGGCGCAATGCATTGCTGACCGCGCTGGCGGCTGCAGCGCTGCTGGCGCTCACCTTCTGGCTGAGCGGGCATGCCGCGCAGCAGTTGGCGCAGGAAGGTTCAAAACTGGCGCGTACCTCCTGGGGCAGCGGCTGCTGGCTGATGCTGGCGCTGAGCCTGCTGATGGCTGCCGATGCCATCACCCGCATCACATCTTCGCATTTGTGGCGCATGCTCGGCAACCTGCTGGTGATATTGCCTGCGCTGGCGCTGCTGTTCGGCCACCAGTTGGATCAGCTTTCGCTGCTGAAAGAGTATTACAACCGGCAAGATGTGTTTGATGCCGCGCTGTTGCAGCACCTGACTATTCTGCTGGCGACGATGGTCCCGGCGCTGCTGATCGGCGTGCCGCTCGGGGTGTTGTGTTTTCGTTCATCCCGTTTGCAAACCCCGATCTTCTCCACGCTGAACATTATCCAGACCGTGCCGTCGATTGCCCTGTTCGGCCTGCTGATCGCACCGTTGGCCGGATTGGCGAAGGCGGTGCCCTGGCTGGCGGAACACGGCGTCAGCGGCATTGGCATGGCGCCGGCGATAGTCGCCCTGGTGTTGTACGCCCTGTTGCCGCTGGTGCGCAGCGTGGTGGCCGGGTTACAGAGCGTGCCTGCCAGCGTGATCGAATCTGCCAGCGGTATGGGGCTGACGCGCGGCCAGATTTTCTTTCGCGTACAGCTGCCGTTGGCTTTGCCGCTGTTTCTGACCGGCGTGCGCATTCTGGCGGTGCAGACCGTCGGTATGGCGGTGGTAGCCGCGTTGATCGGTGCCGGAGGTTTCGGCGCCATCGTTTTCCAGGGTTTGCTGAGCAGCGCGCTGGATCTGGTGCTGCTGGGCGTGATCCCGGTGATCGTGATGGCGGTAATCGTCGATTCGCTGTTTAAATTTATGGTTTCAATTTTGGAAGTGTCACGCCGATGATTCAGTTTAATCAGGTCAGCAAGATTTTTCAGGGTAAGCCGGCGGTGGACGATCTGACGCTGCAGATTGCCAAAGGCGAATTTGCCGTACTGATCGGTACCTCAGGCTCCGGTAAATCCACCACATTAAAAATGATCAACCGGCTGGTCGAACACGATCAGGGCAAAATTTACTTTGCCGATGAAGAGATCCAAAAACTCAAACCGCAGGATCTGCGGCGCCGCATGGGCTATGCCATTCAGTCGATCGGCCTGTTTCCGCATTGGACGGTAGAGGAGAACATCGCCACCGTGCCGCAATTGCTGAAATGGCCGCGGGCACGGATCCGCGATCGGGTGACCGAATTGCTGGAGCTGTTGCACCTGGAGCCGGAACTGTTCCGACACCGTTATCCGCACCAGCTTTCCGGCGGGCAACAGCAGCGGGTGGGAGTGGCGCGCGCGTTGGCTGCCGATCCGGAAGTGTTGTTGATGGACGAACCCTTTGGCGCTCTCGATCCGGTAACGCGCACCGCGCTGCAGACGGAGATTGCGCGTATTCATCATCTCTCCGGGCGCACCATCGTACTGGTGACGCATGACATTGACGAAGCGCTGGCATTGGCCGATCGCATCGTGTTGCTCGATCAGGGCCGTGTGGTGCAACAAGGCACGCCACTGGAGCTACTGACTGCACCGGCCAACGATTTTGTGCGCGATTTCTTTGGCCGAAGCGATCGAGGCATCAAATTGCTTTCTTTAGGCACGGTGGCGGAACGGGTGCGGCCCGGGCATGCGGACGGTGAACCTATTTCCTCCACCATGAACCTGCGTGAAGCGTTGTCGGTATTTGTGGCGCGCGGCAGTGAATGCTTGCCGGTGGTGGGGGAGCAAGGAGAGGCACTCGGCGTGCTGCATTTCAACGATCTGATTGCCCAAAAGGCGCTGTCATGAGTGCGCCTAAAGCCCTGCGTTGGCTGCGCGATCCGCTGCCCTGGACCTTTGCCCTGCTGCTGGCGCTGGTGTTTGGCATGAATCATCTGCATGGCCTGTTTGCTGCCTGGTTTCCCGATCTGGAAAGGCCGGTGTATCAGCAGGACAGTTTTATCTCGCTGGTGTGGGCACATCTGTTGCTGGTCGCGGTCTCCAGTCTGATCGCCGTGGTGATTGGCGTAGCGGCTGGGATCGGCGTGACGCGCCCTGCCGGTAAGGCGTTTCGTTCGCTGGTGGAAACCGTGGTAGCGGTCGGCCAGACTTTTCCGCCCGTGGCGGTGCTGGCGGTAGCGGTACCTGTGATGGGCTTTAGCGAACAGCCGGCGATTATCGCACTGGTGCTGTACGGTTTGCTGCCGATCTTGCAGGGCACGCTGACGGGTATTGAATCGGTACCCAGCGCGACCCGCGAGGTTGCGCAAGGGGTTGGTATGAGCGCCAGGCAAATTCTGTGGCGCGTCGAACTGCCGCTGGCGGCGCCGGTGATTGTTGCCGGTATTCGGACCTCGGTGATCATCAATATCGGCACGGCGGCAATCGCTTCCACCGTCGGCACCAAAACGCTTGGTTCGCCGATAATCATTGGCCTGAGCGGTTTTAATACCGCCTACGTGATCCAGGGCGCGGTAGTGGTGGCGCTGCTGGCGATCATTACCGATATGCTGTTTGAGCGCTGGGTGCGCTATCTCACCGCCTGGCGTCAGCAGACGCAGGCGGCTTCTTCTGCGGGGTAAGGGAATAGGATGCAAGTATCTTTGCCGATGTACGGCGTGACCCATCAGCCGGCCGAATCTTTCTGGCGAGTGCTGCGCGATAAATTACTGCAGTTGGGATTGCCGCTGGCTCCTGAACAGCTCGTCTGGCCGCACGACCTGGCTCAGCACTGGCTACAGGACGATTTATTGCTCAGCCAAACCTGCGGTTATCCGCTGGTCAGCAGCCTGCAGCAGGTGCAGCTGATCGGGACTTATCACTACCGCGTCGAGGGTTGCGAGGGCGCGAACTACAGCAGTTGGTTAGTGGTGCGCGACGACGACCCAGGCGAGCGGCTGGCGGATTTTCGCGGCCGGATCGCCGCATACAACAGTACCGACTCTCAGTCAGGGCATAACAGCTTGCGTGCGCTGATCGCACCCTTGGCACAGAACGGCAGATTCTTCAGTGCTGCCATCGCCTCCGGGGCGCACTATCAGTCGCTCAAGCTGATCCAAAACCGGCAGGCAGACATTGCCGCCGTCGACTGCGTCAGCCTGGAACTGTTGAAACGGGCACGGCCACAGGCGTTGGCCGGGCTGAAAATTATTGGACGAACGGCCAGCGTGCCGGGGCTACCCTTGATTACCTCGTCGCAGACCCCGCCGGAACAGCTGGAAATACTGCGTGCCGGGGCGAAGGCGATGCTGGGCGAAGCGGTAAGCGACAATCTGCTGATCGGCGATTTCAGCCTGGTGCCGCGTTCGGCATACCAAATAATCACCGAGCTGGAGCAGCAGGCCGCCGCCCGCGGGGTGACAGCGCTGTAAGCTTATGACTGGCCCGTGTTCAGGCGGCGCTAAAGCGTGCGTTCAATTTTTGATCGACAATGATCTCGAAGTCAGTAAATAAGGCTTTGGGTTTGACCGTTCGGCCGCGTTTTTCCATCGATACCAGACCGTGGCCGCTGAGCGTTTTCAGCGTGGCGGAAAGATTGCTTATTTGCCGACCGGAGAGTTCCGCCAATCGGCTCATGGTTTCCGGTTTTTCCGTATCAATCATCCGCAGCAAGGCAATATTTTCATTGCTGAGCACCTGGGCCAAAGCAATCATTGAGGTGAACCAGACCTGCGGTTCACGCTCCTGCGGCTGGTATTCACCTTTTGCAATGGCCAGTATCCGTTTGCGGATCAACTCTTCAGGCATTACGCCAATCAGTGCTTTCATCTTCAACCTCGGTTTTCTCTCTTGCTTATGACTTCATCGATTTTAGTGAAGAAATCTTCCACCAACTGAAAAGCGGAATGAAACTCATAGGGTGAGCCTTTATCCGTGGGCGTCTGATGTTGGTGGTCGTAAAGTATTCGGCCTGAAAATCGCCCTTTTCTAGGGACTTTAATGGCATGGGCATTGTCGATGCCAAACACTCGGGTGTTGTATTTATCATGCAGCGTCAAGTTGTAGCGTATGCCATGGGGAATGAAAGCCGTTTTGGTTACTTTCCATGCTTCTATTTTCCACCAGTAGCCATCTTCACGGTTTACTCGGGTGCCATGAAGGCTAAGGATGTAGTCCAGTCCATTGCTTGCATCCATTTTCAGTACTCCAGAAAGTTATGATTTAACCATAACTCTTGAGTGTTTTACGGTCAATGCTATTTCATCAGGAAGAGTGGCAGACTGAATAGATGAGACTTTGACCGCAGAATGGGGTTGAACACAGCGGTAATTTGTTGACGTTTCTGTCGGCGGCAGCGCGCAGAAAATCGCACCAACGGTTGGCGAAAGAAGAGAAGGGGAATTGCTGCTGAAATGGAGCAATGAGGCGGTTACCGCGCCCTTTGCAGATACCGGCGCGCGTCGGGCGACTGCAGCGTTTTTTTACAACAACGCTGCCAGCGCGGGACGCATCACTTGGCCTGAATGCTCTCTGCCGGAGTGGCAGTGGCGGCGGCTTCGTGTGACGTGGCGGTCTCTTCTAGCGGCGTGGTGGAACGGGTGTACATATTCAGCCCGGCCAGGAATACGCCGCCGAGTGAACCAAAGGCACACAGAAAGATAACGATAATGAACGATTTTTTCAGCATGGGGATGATTTCGCAGGTTGCCAGGAACAACGGGAATTATAGACGCTTCGTAATATGAAACAAGAATCGTTTTAATACCCGTCGTCTTTCAAGCGGCAGCGTTTAAATCTGTTTCCGGTGGATTTGTCACTCCAGCCGCTGTAGGGGGCGAATACATTCGCCCCGATTAATTCGGCCGCAGCGTGCAGCGTCCCTACCTTTCCCTGCTTATGCGACTGACCGGGCGAGCAAACAGGAATTTGCCCAGCGTCACCAGCACCACCGCCGCTACGATAATCACCAGCGCCGCCCATTCACGCGGTGCCAGCGATTCGCCGGCAAAACCGATGCCGAGCAGCACGGCCACCACCGGATTGACATAGGCATAACTGGTGGCTACCGCCGGACGCACGTTTTTCAGCAAAAACATATAGGCGCTAATGGCCAACATGGAACCGAAGATAATCAGGTATCCCAGCGCGAAGAAACCTTTGGCGCTGGGCATCTGCGTCAGGCGTTCGCCGCTGAGCTGACTGACGACCAGCAGAACCACTCCGGCAACCAGCATCTCCGCCGCGCCCGCCATCGGTCCGGCCGGTAGCGAAATACGTGACCCCAGCACCGAGCCAAAGGCCCAACTGGCGGAAGCCAGCAGGATCAGTAACGCACCGGTAGGGTTGCCCACCAGGTTATTGCCGGTATTGAGCAATACGATCCCCACCAGGCCCAATGCGATACCTGCCCACTCCAGCTTGGTATTGCGCATGCCCCAAAACAGGCTGAAGAACAGGGTGAACAGCGGTACCGTCGCGACCATCACGGCGGCAATACCGGAAGGTACGTGCTGGTGTTCCGCCACGGTCACCAGACCGTTACCCACCGCCAGTAGCAAGATACCGATAGTGCCAGCGGCCAGCCACTGCCGGGGGGTTGGTAATGCATGGCCGCGCAATGCTAAAAAGCTGAACAGCACTATGCCGGCGACCAAAAAGCGGATACCGGCCATCATCAGCGGTGGCCAGCTCTCCACGCCCAGACGAATAACGAAGTAGGTAGAACCCCAGACAATATATAACGTGAACAGCGCCCCGATTAACGGCAGGACGTTACGGCTACTTTGACTCAGCATGGATATTTATTCTGCAGGGAGGTTATTATTAGAGGACTCAGTAAACCCGATCGCACGGAAGATTAGCAACGCTTTTCACTATTTTTTAACGGCAAGGTCGGCTGGCGAACCGATGAGAATCGAGAGAGAACGCCAGCCTGCAGATAGCCTTGAGCCGAGTGCCGATTACAGCAGCGAAATACGGTAGGCGCAGCGGCGTGCACCGGCCAGAATATGTTCGGAACGTTCAACCTGCGCCTGCAACACCTCGGTGAAAATACTCAGCTCAGCACGGCAGAACCCCTGACAAACGGTAGCGGCGGCGCAAATAGGGCAGTGGTTCTCTACCAACAGAAAGGAGCCGTCTTCCTGAGTACGGCATTCGGCCATATAGCCTTCGCGGCAACGAATGGCCGTCAGACGCTGAACCCGTTCCTGCAAGTCGGTAGCGCCAATCATCGCCTGCTTGTAATTAATCCGCGTTTCTTGCTCGCGGGTGTCAATCAATAATTCAATCGCCTGCTCGCCCAGCTTGTCGCGTACGGTACGCAGCAACTGTACCGTCAATTCTGAATGGGTATCCGGAAAGCGCGCATTGCCGGCGGCGGTCAGGTGCCAGAGCTGCACCGGTCGGCCGACGCCGCGGGTTTCCGCCACGGCTTCAACCAGCCCGTCTTTGGCCAGTTTGACAAACTGCTGGCGCGCAGCCTCACCTGTGGTGCCAAGAACCTTTCCTGCATCAGACGCTTGCTGTGGGCCGCGGGTTTTTAATAGTGTCAGCAAACGGTCACTGACCGATTGTGCGGGACCACCGCCATTTTCCAAGTTTATTCTTGACATATTTCTCCGCCTCGCCCTACCATTATTCCAAGTTAACTCTTGTTAAATTTAACGCAATATCACTATTAACTCAATGCCCTTCCTCTGAAAACAGGACGACAACCGTGATAACCAACGATGATAGCCGCTGGGCCGACTTATTCTCTGGCAAAAATGGCGCCAGTGCGATCGCGCTCTCACTCGGCGTAGCGCTGCATGCGATCAATATTCTGGTCGCCACCACCATTCTGCCCTCGGTGGTGCAGGATATTGGTGGCCTGAATCTGTATGCCTGGAACACCACGCTGTTTGTGGTGGCGTCGATTCTCGGATCGGCGTTATCTGCACGCCTGCTCAGTGGTTACGGTGCACGCAGTGCCTATCTGGTGGCGTCGCTGTTCTTTATTGCCGGGGCAATGCTGTGTGCATTGGCGCCGTCGATGCCGGTGATGCTGATAGGTCGCACCGTGCAGGGGTTCGGCGGCGGGCTGATTTTCGCGCTTTCGTACGCCATGATCAACCTGGTGTTTGAGCAAAGACTTTGGCCGCGGGCAATGGCGCTGATTTCGGCGATGTGGGGTATTGCTACGCTGGTGGGGCCGGCGGTGGGCGGCATTTTCGCCGAACTGAACGCCTGGCGCTGGGCCTTTGGTATCCTATTGCCAATCATGGTGTTGTATGCCGGGTTCACCTTCCTGATCCTGCCGAAAGGCAAACCGCAACAGCAGGCAGCGCCGCTGCCGGTAGCCCAGCTGTTGCTGTTGGCGGTGGCGGTGCTGGTGGTATCCGCCGGCAGCCTGGCCGACAGCGCCTGGGTCAATTTTGGCGGTATTGCATTGGCCGTGCTGATGATGGTTTGGCTGATTCGCCGTGAAGCACACTCCCGCGCCCGTCTACTGCCTCAAGGCGCTTTACGCCGCGGTTCCCCTCTGGCTTCGCTGTATATCACCGTCTCCCTGCTGGTTGTGGGCATGACCAGCGAAATCTTCGTGCCTTATTTCCTGCAAACGCTGCACGGGCAGTCACCGCTGATTTCCGGCTATATCGCAGCCACCATGGCGGCGGGCTGGACGCTGTCGGAGATCCTCAGTTCGGGCTGGCGCAGTGCGGGTATGCGTCGGGCCATTATCAGCGGGCCGCTGTTTGTGTTTGTCGGGCTATTGGCCCTGGGCGTATTGATGCCAACGCCTTCCGGTGGTCATTGGTCGGCACTGACGCCGATTGTTATCGCTCTGACAGTGGTGGGGTTTGGTATCGGTTTTGGCTGGCCACATCTGCTGACGCGTATTCTGCAAGTCTCGCCAGAGGCGGATAAGGATATTGCCGGCGCGTCGATCACTACGGTGCAACTGTTTGCCACCGCGTTCGGTGCCGCGTTGGCGGGGATGGTCGCCAACCTGGCCGGACTGAACGTGCCGGGTGGGGCACCGGGTGCCGCCTCCGCCGCGCGCTGGCTGTTCCTGCTGTTTGCCTTGGCGCCGCTGCTGGCGGTTTTTAGCGCCTGGCGCTGTGCGGCGATTACTCCACCTGTTGTGGCAACCAGCGATGCCGAGGTTGCGCTGGCATCGCCGGGGCTGTCGCTCTCTGTCACCCCTGTGAGCGAATGCGTTCGTCCTGAATAAGGCGGGTGCCGCCTGCTGAGTTTTATAACTTCGCAGGGTTTACTTTAAAATCTGATTGACGAATCCCGTATTTGAGATTATTTCTCTTATATGGGATTCTTCATGTCAGGGCTATAGAGATCATGGATAACGGAGTGGACAGCGCCGACCTTCGCTTGGCGCAACGGCTGTCTGATTTACGCCAGCAGCAGGGCTGGTCGCTGGAAGCGTTGGCGCAGCAAACCGGCATCAGCCGGGCAACGCTATCGCGGGTTGAGCGTGCGGAAACCAGCCCGACCGCCTCGTTGTTGAACAAACTGTGCGCGGCGTATGGGCTGACCATGTCACGGCTGCTGAGCGAGGTTGAGGACGAACCGCCCGAGTTGCTGCATCGCGAACAGCAGACGGTGTGGGTTGATCGCGCCAGCGGTTTTCATCGTCGTTCGGTATCGCCGCCCGCCGCCCTCTATAAGGCGGAATTTATCGAGGGCACGCTGGAGGCCGGCGCGGTGATCGCTTATGACGCCCCTTCGATACACGCGCTTGAACACCATTTATGGCTGCTGGAAGGCCGGCTTGAATTGACGCTGGAGGCGCGAACTTTTCAGCTAGAACCGGGCGATTGCCTGCGTTACCGCTTGTTCGGCGCTTCAAAATTTCATGCACCCGGCCCCGAGCCGGCCCATTACACCCTCGTTATCTGCAGGCCATAATCATGATTGAGATACAGCAATTGAACGTCGATGCGGTACAGAGTGCGATCCCTGAACTGGCGGCGATGCTGCATGCCAGCGTCTCGCAGGGGGCGAGCATCGGTTTTGTCATGCCGTTTAGCCTTGAGCAGGCGCAGGCGTTCTGGCACCGTCTGTTGCCGGCTATTGAACGGAAGGAAAGGCTGCTGCTGGTGGCCCGAGATCGAGATGCCGGAAGGGTGGTCGGTACGGTGCAACTGCTGCTGGATATGCCTGATAACGGCCGCCACCGGGCGGAGGTGGTGAAGCTGATGGTGCACCCGGATGCTCGCCGTCAGGGCATTGCCCGCAGCCTGATGTTGCAGGTGCAACAGCTGGCGGTTGAGCATCAACGGCATTTACTGGTGCTGGATACCCTGACCGGCGACACGGCGGAAGGCCTGTACCGTCGGCTGGGCTTTCAACTGGCGGGCAGCATTCCGCAATACGCTCGCGCCAGCAATGGCGGTGCGCTGGATGCCACCAGTTATATGTATAAATTGCTCTGACTACCCCGTCGTTTTTCAAGCGTTATCGCCTAAGGGGGCGAACGTATCGCCCCCTTAATCAGAACGCAGCCAGCGCCGTCCCTGCAAGGCTCAGGAAGTTATTGTCCGTTCCAGGCCTTGATTGCCTGTTGGCGAATCTGCAGCTTTTGCTCTGGCGTCAGCTTGTTATAGTCCTTCGCCATGCCGCTTTCCCAATCGCCGTACAACGGATTGGGCAACACGATAAACTCGGTGCCGAATTTGCTTTGGTTGTCGGCGACGAACGCCCGCCGCTGCGCGTTATCTTTGTGGTAGGTCGCGGCGCCGAAGTCGTTCAGGTTGTCACCGGCGTAAACCACGATGTCGTAACCGGCGTTCTTGATTGCGTCGAAACGCGTCTGCTTGTTGGAGGTATCACCGCTTAACAGCACGGTTTTTTCCGACATGCCGGTGAAGCCCAATTTTTGCATATTGGCCAGCGTGGCGGCGTATTCAGACTGTTTGCGGTTAGAGACGTAAAACATGGTGCCCTGATGGCTGTTGACGTAGCGGGCAAACTGCACGGCACCTGGCACCGCGCCGGCCTGTTGCGCCTGTGACCACTTCGCCCAGGTGGCAGCGGCGAAAGGTTGGCCCTGCTGCGCCTGCCAGCCGGAATAAGGGCTGTTATCCAGCATGGTTTCGTCCAAATCGACCACCACGGCCTTCTTCTTGCCCGGCGCGGCCTTGGCCTGATCAAAGGCCAGCCTGGCGCTGTTGAAGGCCTGGTGCGTCAGCGCCTGATATTCGCCGGATTGCTGGAACCAGTTCAGCGCCAGCACGGATTGCTCCGCCAACTGCTGTTGGGCCTGCCGATCGGTTTTTGCTGGCTGCACGCAGCCAGTCAGGGTCACCAGCGCAATGCCGATCGCCGCGCCGAGGGCCATTTTCTGTCTCATTATTCCTGCCATAAATAAATCACTCTCTGATTGTTATTGTGGTGTGTTCAAGGTCATCGTCATTTCAAACTGGCGCAACGCGTCCTGCTGCCAGCCGAGTCGGTCGAAGAAGGGGGCGGCCACTTCAGGAACGTAAACGTTGGCTACCAGCGGTAACGGCGCAAACTTCGCCTGTAATGCAGCCAGCATGGTACGGGCATGGCCCTGACTGCGGTGCTGCGGCGGCACGTAGATCATGCGCAAAAAGCACTTGTCGACGCCCAACTGCACCACCGCATAGGCCTGGTGGCCAAGGCTGAAAGCATGGGGTTTGCCGGGTAGCTTGAACAACGATTCCGGCGCGATCAGCCAGGGCAGGTCGGTGGCACCCTCGGCAATCAGGCGGTGAGAGACGAACAGCGGGTCGATCTCTTGCAACTGCGCAACTTCGGCAAGTACCGGCGTAGCGGCCAGATGCCCGGTCAGCGTACGGACGATTTGCAACCCGGCCCGATGGTAGAGCGCCAACGCTGCCTCGTTCCCTTCAATCACTTCCAATGACAGTTGACGATCGCCGCGCTGATGCGCGTCGGCGACAATGCGCTTCATCAAGGCTTTTCCCAAGCCTTTGCCGCGCATTTCCGGATGGATGGAGAGTGCCGATATCCGGCTGTGCAGGCCACGGCGGCTGATCAGCGCCAGCGCTACCGGTTGTTGCTGGTGGGTAACGATAATGCTGTCGTTCAGGCTGAGGTCTTCGGCACCAAAACGGCGGGCGAAGGTATCACCGTCAATCACGAAACGTACAATATAGTTTTCAAAACAATGACAAAGGATCTGCGCCAGCTCGTCGCTGCTGTAGCGCAGGGCGCTTTGATACTCGAAGCTTTCATCGGTGTGCATGAGCTTTCCCTGTCTAAGGCGGAAGCTATACATCTAGACCCGATTGTTTTATAAGGCAAGTTTCCGCGTGCGGTTACGGGATATGCAGCGGTAAATGAGGCAGGAACAGGCGGTAAAAGCACAAATGAAAAAACCGGGCGTTGCCGCCCGGCGAAGTAACTCTGGGTATAAAGTGAAGCTAAGGTTTGCAGTGGTGGTTATTCATCACATCAGAACTGGTAGGTCAGGGCGACGGCAATCACGTTGTCGTCTTTCAGACCCAGCTTGTTATCGCCGTCGAGTTGGTTGATTTTATAATCGACATAGGTCGACATGTTCTTGTTGAAATAGTAGTAGGCGCCAACGTCGATATATTTCACCAGGTCGGCGTCGCCGATGCCTTCAATATCTTTGCCTTTCTGCTGAACATAACCCAGCGATGGACGCAGACCGAAGTCGAACTGATATTGAGCAACCAACTCCAGACCTTCCGCCTTATTGGCAAAGCCGCTTACGGAAGTGGAATTATTATTGATAGTGGCGGTGCCGGAGATTGGCGCGATATTACGGCTTTGCGAATAGGTCGCTGCCAGGTAAACATCGTTGTTGTCGTATTTCAGGCCGCCGGCCCAAATATCAGCTTTGTCGCCCTTACCGAAGGTGCCCGCTTTTTGCCCGGCAGTACGGTTGGAAGAGGCATAGGCGGCACCCACGCTCAGGCCGTCGATGATTTCATAGCTGGAAGACAGACCCCAACCGTCGCCGTTCGCCTTGCTGTTGGAACGGCCGTCGTTTTCGTTCTTGCCCTGGTACTGTACCGCGAACTTCAGACCTTCGACCAGGCCGAAGAAGTCATTGTTACGGTAGGTTGCCACGCCGTTGGTACGACCATTCATAAAGTTGTCGGTTTTGACGTAGGCGTCATCACCGAACTCAGGCAGCATATCCGTCCAGGCGCCGACGTCATAGATAATGCCGTAGTTGCGGCCGTAGTCGAATGAACCGATATCTTTATATTTCAGACCGGCGAAGCCCAAACGGGTTTTGGTATCTTTTGTGCCGTCAGATTCAGAGTGGTTGGCTGCTATTTGATATTCCCACTGGCCATAGCCAGTCAGCATATCGTTAATTTGAGTAGCGCCTTTAAAACCGATACGCACATAGGTTTTATCGCCATCATTACCGGCATCGTCAGAGAAATAGTGCAGTGCTTTTACGCGGCCGTAAAAATCAAGTTTGTTGCCGTCTTTATTGTAGATTTCTGCTGCCTGTGCTGTCTGCGCAATTAAAAGTGCCGGAATAATAACGGCCAGAAGATTACGTTTCATGATTTACCCTGCTTTATTCGATTGAAAGACGCTTATCATCAGTAGTACTGCTGTTTCACTGTGCCGCCTGTTTGTTTGCAGCGAGGATTTTTTACCGTAGTTATGTGATCTATTTATGACAAAATATTCATTTCCATGTCGAACGATTAAAAATCTCGCGGAAAGCGTCTGTTTCTTCTACGGGCACCCAGAATTCCCCGTGATGCCTATCAGGTCGCTGCCAAAAATCATGCGTGAGATTTATACGTTGACGACTTCCTTCAGCGCATCAGGAGGGCTTATTGTCCTGTTTATGTGAATGATTGATGCTGAAAATCCCGATTTTCACCCATGCGGGTTGAGGGTAGCGTAAAGCTTCCCTTAAGCAGCAGGAGTGCAAGATGCAACCTTCCCAACAGGCTGGCCAGCAGGCATTTGGCGACATTGCCCCCAAGTTGGCGCAGCTCAGCGACAGCGTATTATTCGACGATGTATGGCAGCGACCGGGGCTCACGCCGCGCGAGCGCAGTCTGATCACCGTGGCGGCGCTGGTGGCGCTCAACCGCGTGGAGCAGATGCCGTTTCATCTGCAACTGGCCGAACGCAATGGCGTGAGCGTTGAACAGCTCGCCGAGGCGATCACTCATCTGGCGTTTTATGCCGGTTGGCCAGCGGCGGCCTCTGCCGTGGCACGCCTGCGCGAATTGAAACAGGAGTAGTCCCATGCCATTCAGCCGTATCGCTTTGCATCAGGGCAAGTCAGCGCAATATCTGAAAACCTTATCTGACAGCCTGCACCAGGCGCTGGTCGAGACTTTTAGCGTGCCGCCGGCCGACAAGTTTCAGGCCATTGATCAATACCGCCCCGGCGAGCTGATTTACGATCCCCATTATCTCGGCGGCCCACGTTCGGCGGATTATGTGCTGTTTTACATCACCATTGGCCGTCCGCGCGATACCGCCACCAAGCAGCGTTTTTATCAGCGGTTGGCGGCGTTGCTGGCAGAAAACCTGCAGTTGAGCCCGCAGGATGTGATGGTAGTGATTACCACCACCCAACAGGACGAGTGGTCGTTCAGTGCGGGTCGCGCTTCAATGATCGAAGGCTAGGCTGACGCAGCCGACCGTCTGTGGGACAATAGCGCCATCATTTCGTTGAGATACAGAGTTGAATGGCGCTCTCCCCCGCAGTTAAAGATCAGATTGGCCAGTGGTACAAAGCCCTGCAGCAACAAATACCGGATTTTATTTCCCGTGCACCGCAACGGCAGATGATCGCCGAAGTCGCGAAAACCCTGGCCGGAGATTATCCGCGCCACCTGGCGATTGAGGCGCCGACCGGCGTGGGCAAAACCCTGTCGTACCTGATCCCAGGGATCGCCGTAGGCCGCGCGGAGAGCAAACCCCTGGTGGTCAGTACCGCCAACGTGGCGCTGCAGGATCAGATTTACAGCAAGGATTTGCCGTTGCTGAAGAAGATCATTCCCGATTTGAAATTCACTGGCGCCTTTGGCCGCGGGCGCTATGTTTGCCCGCGTAATCTGGCGGCATTGAGCACCGACGTCAGCGAGCAGGGTGATCTGACGCTGTTCCTGGATGACGAACTGGCGCCTTCCAGCGGGGAAGAGCAGGCGCTGTGCCAGAAACTGAGCAAAGCGCTCAGCCGCCATGAGTGGGACGGGTTGCGAGACCACTATCAGCTGACGATCGACGATCCGCTGTGGATTAAGCTCAGCACCGACAAGGCCAACTGCCTGGGGCGTAACTGCCACTACATCCGCGAATGCCCGTTTTATATCGCCCGTAAAGAGATTGAAACCGCCGACGTGGTGGTGGCTAACCATGCTCTGGTGATGGCGGCGCTGGAAACGGAATCGGTACTGCCCAACCCGAAAGAGCTGTTGCTGGTGCTGGACGAAGGCCATCACCTGCCGGAAGTGGCGCGTGACGCGCTAGAGATTGACGGCGAAATCACCGCGCTGTCGACCAATTTGCAACTGGACATGATCGTGCGTCAGGTTGAACAGTGCATGACGCAATATCGCCCGAAAAGCCCACCGGGGCTGACCAACGATGAACGTTTGAAAAATCACTGCGAAGAGATGCGTGAGCTGATCCAGATTTTCGAGCATCAGGTCAGCGCCTATCTGCCGACCGACACCGTGATTGCCGAACACCGGTTTGAAATGGGCGAACTGCCTGCGGAGATGGTGGAAACCAGCGCACGCTTGTTCAAGCTGACTGACGCGTTGCGTGGGGTGGCGGAATTTATCCTCAACGATCTCAGCGAGCAAACCGGTAAGCACGACATTGTGCGACTGCACCGTTCAATCATTCAGATGAGCCGCACCCTGGGTTATCTGGAGGCGATGAGCAAACTGTGGCGGCTGGCGGCGCTGGACAAGTCTTCCAATGCGCCGATCTCCAAATGGGTCACGCGCGATTTGCGCGATAACGTGACGCACCTGTATTTGCACTGCGTAGGCATTCGCGTGAGCGACCAGCTCGAAAAGCTGTTGTGGCGCAAGGTGCCGCATGTGGTCGTCACCTCGGCGACTCTGCGTTCATTGAACAGCTTTGCGCGCCTGCAGGAAATGAGCGGGCTGAGCGAGAAGGCCGGCGATCGTTTCGAAACCCTGTCTTCGCCGTTTAACCACGTTGAGCAGGGCAAGATTGTCATCCCGAACATGCGTTTCGAACCGGCGATGGCCAACGAAGCTGAGCATCTGGAAGAGATGGCGCGCTTTTTCCGCGCCGAGCAGGCCAGCGGCAAACACAAGGGCACGCTGATCCTGTTCAGCAGTCATCGGGCGATGCAGACCTTCCTCAGCTACGTGACCGATTTGCGCCTGATGCTGTTGGTACAGGGTGATCAACCGCGTTATCGCTTGGTGGAAGAGCACCGCAAGCGGGTCGAAAAAGGCACTGCCAGCGTGCTGATCGGCCTGCAGTCGTTTGCTGAAGGGTTGGATCTGAAAGGGGAATTGCTGACCCAGGTGCATATTCACAAGATCGCCTTCCCGCCGATCGACAGCCCGGTGATCCTGACCGAAGGCGAGTGGCTGAAGTCGCTGAAGCGTTATCCCTTCGAGGTACAAAGCCTGCCGAGCGCTTCGTTCAACCTGATCCAGCAGGTGGGCCGACTGATCCGCAGCAACGAATGCCACGGCGAGATCGTGATTTACGATCGCCGCCTGCTGACCAAAAGCTATGGCTCGCGCCTGCTGGCGGCATTGCCGGTGTTCCCCATCGAACAGCGTGAGGTGCCTGAAGCCGACAAGGCACACCAGGCAGCGCTTAAATCCGCCGCCGAAGCGGAGAAAAAGAGCAAGAAGCGCAAGAGCCCGTTCGCCCGCAAACGTACCCGTTAATCACAGCATTGGCGGCAGGCGGCGTTTCACCGGCGTTGTTTTGACGATGGAGGTATTGCTCTGTGCGCGCTCGGCCAGCCGATCGAGGATCTGGTCGAGTTGCTCCATCGAATGTGCCACCAGGCGCACGATAAAGCAGTCTTCGCCGGTCACCTTGTCACACTCAACCACCTCCGGGATCTCCTGAATCATTTGCTCGACCTTTTTCAGCATGCCCGGCAGCGGTTTGATGCGCACCAGCGACTGAAAAGCGTAGCCCAACGCCTGCAAATTGACGTTCAGGGTGTAGCCCTGGATCACGCCGCTCTCCTCCAGCCGCCGCAGCCGCTCCGAGGTACTGGGTGATGACAACCCGACGCTGGCGCTGAGGGTTTTCAGCGATACCCGCGCATCCTCTGCCAGCAGGTTCAGGATTTGACGATCGATAGCATCCATAGGCTCTCCATTAGGTGTTTTTCAATTCATGCCTTAATTAAAAAGGAATTTAAGCATTATTGCCTTTTTTATGCCATGGAAACCGCTGCAGGAAAGCCGCAAGCTAAGTGCATAGGCTTACTGTGAGGAAACCAAGATGAATGCAGAGATAAAACGCGGCTCGCTGGAGATGATCGCCGCGATGCTGATTTCCGGTACCATCGGCTGGTTTGTGCTGATGTCCGGCCAGCCGGTGATCAACGTGGTGTTCTGGCGCTGTGCGGTAGGGGCGCTGGTGCTGCTGGCCATTTGTGCTGCGCTGGGGCAGCTGCGGCGCGACAGCCTGACGCGTACTACGTTGCTGGTGGCAATCGCCGGCGGCGTAGCGCTGGTGGTTAATTGGCTGTTGTTGTTTGCTGCCTATTCCTATGCGTCGATCTCCATCGCGACGGCGGTGTATAACACGCAGCCGTTCATGCTGGTGGCGCTGGGGGCGCTGTTTCTCGGCGAGAAGCTGACCCTGCGTAAGCTGTTTTGGTTGGTATTGGCGTTTATCGGCATGACGCTGGTGGTGTTGGCGCAGCCCAAACAGGCCGGTGGACAGAACAACTACCTGATGGGCATTTTGTTGTCGCTGGGCGCGGCATTTTTTTACGCGCTGATGGCGCTGGCCGCCAAACGGCTGAAAGGGACGCCACCGCACCTGATCGCCTTGATCCAGGTAACGGTCGGCGCGCTGATGCTGTTGCCGATGGTAGATTTCCACGCGCGGGCCAATGCCGGACAGTGGGGCATGCTGGTGACGGTGGGCGTATTGCACACCGGGATCATGTATGTGTTGCTGTATGGCGCGATCCAAAAGTTGCCGACCAACCTGACAGGTTCGCTGTCGTTTATTTATCCGATCGCCGCCATGCTGGTGGATCGCCTGGCGTTCGGTCACCGATTGGTGGCGCTGCAGTTTGCCGGCGCTGCCCTCATTTTGCTGGCGGCGGCAGGCATGAACCTGCTGGGGGAGCGCCGCGTTCGGCTAGCGGCTGCGCCAGGCGGCAAGCAGGCCCCCGAACAATGACAACGCCAATAACAACAGCATCACCGGCGTGTAGCCGTAGCTCGGGTAAATCAGGGTCGCCACCGCCAGGCCAACGGCGCCGCCGAGATTGTGCAGTGTCCAGGTGATGCCTAACGCGCCGCCGCTTTGCGACTCGCTGACGCTGTTGAGCGTCGCCAACACCAGCGGGCCGAGAATGCAGCCCCAGCCCAGCCCCATCAGGGCGAAGGCCCCGAGCAGCAGCGGCAGCGGGCTGTCGACGCTAAACCGGCTTTGCAGGGCGGCGGAGCCGGCAAGGGCGGTAAAACCGAGGATCAACGTCGCGCGAGGGCCGGATTTATCCACCCATCTGCCGACCCAGGGCGAGAGGGCTGCCATCACCGCGGTGGTTGGCAGCAACAACAGTCCCAGCATCGTTCCCTGGTAGTGGCGGGTGTTCTCCAGGTAAATCGGCATCAAAAAGAAAGCGGCGCAGTAGAAAAAGGCCAATAGCGCGCTCATCAGGCAAACGCGCAAAAAGGCGGGACGCCGCAGCAAAACCAGCGGTACCAGCGGCGAATGTGCCCGTCGTTCAACCGGCAGTAGCAGGCCGAGCGCGGCGAGCGCCAGTGCAGCTGTTAACCCGGTTTTTGCGCTCAGCCATCCCCATTGGCTGCCCTGACTGATGGTCAGCAGCAGCCCGGCAACGCCGATCACCAACAGCAATAAACCGGGGATATCCAGCCTGCTGCCTTGTTGGGCGCGAGACTCTCGAACGGTTCCCAGGCAGAAGGCGAAACTCAGCGCAATCAGCGGCACGTTCAACAGAAACACCCAGCGCCAGCCCAGGGAACCGACCAACAGGCCACCGGCCACCGGGCCGATCGCCAGACCCAGGCCGTTGACCGCCAGCAAAATGCCGATTGCACGACCGCGCTGCTGCGGCGGCCAGGCATCGGCGACAATGGCCGTAGTGGCGGTGTACAGTACCGCGCAGGCGGCGCCCTGCACAAAACGCCAGACGTTGAGCAGCTCAATACTGCCTGAGAGCCCGGCGCCCAACGACGCGGCGGCGAACGTCAGCATTCCGAAGTACAACACCCGACGACGGCCATACAGATCCGCCAGCCGCCCGGCGCTGACCATAAAGGCGCACAGTGCCATCACGAACAACGTCATCACCCATTGTACGCTGCTCAGGCTGGCGGCCAGCTCACGCTGGATCGCGGGGATGGTGGTATTGACGATGGTGAAATCGATACAGCCCAAAAAGCTGGCGATACTGATGCCAATCAGCAGACGCCATAGTTGGGGGGTGCCGCTGTCGGTCAGAATTTCACTGCGTTCGCTCATAGGGGTTTCCTGGCAGAGAAAGAGTGCGTTCAGTTTACTCAGCGAAGGCGGTAGCCAGTGGCGTTGTTTCATCGTTTAATAGGCGAATTAATATCGCCAATAGGGCAGGCCTGATGATTTCCAGCGAACGATTACATGCAATCCGCGCCTTTGTGCAGGCGGTGCAGGCCGGTGGTTTTAGCCGTGCCGCCGAGCAACTGGGCCTTTCGCGTTCAACGGTAGGTAAAGCCGTGGCTCGGCTGGAACAGCGGCTGCAGGTGCGGTTGTTCCAACGCACCACGCGCAGCCTGTCGCTGACCGATGAAGGGCAGTTGTTCTATGACGATTGCCTGAAGGCGCTGGCGGCGCTGGAAGCGGCGGAAAACCAGCTGGCGGTTCGGGCCCAAACGCCGGAGGGACGACTGCGGGTATCGCTGCCGGTGCTGTTCGGCCAAAAGTGGGTGATGCCGCCGCTGCTGGCATTGGCGGACCGTTACCCGAAATTGCACATCGAAGCGTTGTTTTCCAACCGTGCGGCAGATTTGGCGGAAGAGGGGATCGATTTGGCAGTGCGGATCGGTTCGCCGGGTGATGCCGCGGCCATCACCGCCCGGCAACTGGGTGAGCAGCAGCAAATACTCTGCGCAGCTCCGGGTTATCTGACACGACAGGGGGAACCGAGCACGTTAGCAGAACTGTTGCAGCATCAGGCGATTGGCTTACTGCGTGATGGGCGTAGCCAGCCGTGGCATTTGCTGGATGAACAGGGGAAAGCTCAGCGGCTGTCGCCACCGGCCCGTTTAAGATTGGGCAATATGGAGGCGGTGCTGGGGGCTGCCTGCGCCGGTCAGGGGGTTGCCATGCTGCCGCGTTGGCTGGCGCATGATGCGCTGACGGCCGGGACGTTGCGTGAGGTTTTACCCGGCAGCTGCGGTGCGGGGCTGGCGATTAACGTGGTCTGGTTAAAAGGGACCGGCATGCCGTTACGGGTGAGGGTCGCCATTGATGCCCTGCTGGCGGCCTTCACTCCCCAAGCGCCGTGGCAATGATTTGGCGCTGGTAAACGCCGGTGGCGCGGCTATGATAAAGCCTGCTTCCCACCATGCTGCGTACGGGTGACTTATGATCGATGCTTCCACCATTTTGCTGTTTTCCGGGGCCTGTCTGGCGCTGACGGTGACCCCTGGGCCGGATATGTTGCTGATTGCCTCGCGCAGCGTTAGCCAGGGGCGCCGTGCCGGTTTCGCGTCACTGGCGGGGATCCAACTGGGTACCTATTGCCACGCGCTGGCGGCGGCATTAGGCCTGTCGCAACTGTTTGTCGCGGTCCCGCTGGCCTATGATGCGGTGCGTATGTTGGGCGCTGCTTATTTACTGTATCTGGCGTGGAAAACGCTGCGATCCGGCAGCAGTTTGCAGGCTTCTGCGGGGTTGGCGGCGGTACCGGCTGCACGTATTTTCCGGCAGGGATTATTCACCAACATTCTTAACCCAAAAATGGCGCTGTTCGTTTTAGCGCTGTTCCCACAGTTTATCGATCCACATGCCGGTTCGCTGGTGGTACAAATGCTGTTGCTGGCGACGGTGTTAAATCTGGTGGGGTTGGTGATTAACGGTGGGTTGATCCTGGCGGTCAGCGGCATGAAAAACCGTTTTATCGGCCGCCGCTTCAGTGCGCGCTGGCCGAATTACCTGTTGAGCGGCGTGTTCGCCGGGCTGGCCTGCAAGCTGATTTTTGACAGCCGCAAATAGCCTTACTCCTGCAAGGATGCTTCAAAAGCCGCGCTGGCCGGGCATTGCGGCAGCGCGCTGTACATCACCAGCCGCAAATGATTTTCTTCATCGACAATAAACGACGCATGTTCGAAGGTCACCTGGCCGGCGCCCGGCACAATGAACGTGCGTTCTCCCTGGCAGCGACCGTGAATGTCATGCTGTTGCCACAGCTGACGGAACTGAGGCGAAACCTGCTCCAGCGCCTGCACCCGCTGTTGCATGGTGGCGTCTTGTGGCGCACGCGCATAGTCGCGGCGAAAGCTGGCGAGGATTTGCGGTGCCTGCGCTTGCCATTCCACCAGCCGTTGATTGAGTTGGGGATCGGCAAACAGCATCCAAAGCATATTGCGCTGATCCGCCGGGCGATCGCCAATCGCGAATAGCCGTTCCGCCGCCGGGTTCCAGGCGATGATGTCCCAGCTCAGATTCATCACGTAAGCCGGGCGCAGTTGCAGATCGTCCAGCAAGCGGCGCGCCAGCGGTGAAACCTGACACCACTGATGACCGACCGGTACCGGCGGGCGTTGATGCGCCAGCAAAAACAGATGGTAGCGCCCGGTCGCATCCAGCTTTAATACCCGCGCCAGATTTTCCAGAAAATCGACCGAAACGTTGATTTCCCGCCCCTGTTCCAGCCAGGTGTACCAGGTCAATCCTACGCCTGCCAACGCGGCGACCTCTTCGCGCCTCAACCCCGGCGTACGGCGACGCGTGCCGCTCGGTAAGCCGACGGCCTGCGGTGACAGCTTCTCGCGTTTTTGACGCAGGAAATCCGCCAGATCCTGACGGGTTCGGTTGAGGGTACGCGGTGGCATAGCGGCCGTCCTGTTGCTGTTAGTAATAGTATAACTGGCTATATAGTAACAGTTTATGACATGTTCCATACTGCTGCCATCGTAATCTTTGGAGGCACGTATGGAACAGTCATTAGCACAAGGCGATCGTCGTCTGGTGGGGTTACCGGTGTTGCTGTTGGGCGGTTTTGTGACGGTGTTTGACCTGTTTGTGGTGAACGTCGCGGCGCCGGTGATCCAGCAGCAGTTCGCGGCCAGTTTCGCTGGCGTGGGGTTGATCATTGCCGGTTATGAGTTGGCATTCGGCGTGTTGTTGATTGCCGGTGGACGTCTGGGCGATCGCTTCGGGCGACAGCGTATGTTTAGCCTCGGCATGCTGGGGTTTTCGCTGACGTCGGCGCTGTGCGGTATGGCTACGTCACTGAGTATGCTGATCGTTGCGCGTTTTCTTCAGGGCGCGGCGGCAGCGCTGCTGTTTCCGCAGATATATGCGTTGATGCGCGTATTGTACAACCCACATCAGCGGCGGCGCGCCTTCGCCTGGCTGGGGATGACGCTGGGGCTGGCGGCGATTTTCGGCCAGATATTCGGCGGGTTTATTATTGAAGCCGATGTTTTCGGCAGCGGCTGGCGTATGATTTTTCTGATCAATCTGCCGATTGGCGTATTGGCAATCGTGGCGGCGCGTCGCATTCCCGAGTCACGTCTTGAACAAGCACAGCGGCTGGACGGCATGGGCTTGCTGTTGGCGGCGACCGGTTTGCTGTTGCTGCTAGTGCCCTTGTTGGAAGGGCCATCGCGCGGCTGGCCCTGGTGGGTATTACCGGCGTTGGCTTGCGGAATTGGCATGCTGTGGGCTTTTATTCGTTGGGAGCGGCGTCTGGCGCAGCGTTCTGGGGATGCGGTCCTGGATCCTGCGCTGTTGCGGCAGGGCAGTTTTGCCCCTGGGGTGGGCGTGGTGCTGGCGATTTACTCGACCGCCTCTTCGTTCTTTCTGTGTTTTGCCCTGCTGCTGCAAGCGGGAATAGGCCTGACGCCGTTTCAGGCCGGTAGCCTGTTTGCCCCCGCCAGTGCGGCATTTATGCTGGCCTCGTTCCTGGCACCGGGGCTGGTGCAACGCTGGGGGAACGGCGTGCTGGCGCTTGGCGTCGCAGTCTATGCCGCCGGAATGGCGCTGCTGGTGGTGGAGGTGCTGTCGGGCGCGGCGTTGGTACAGCCGTTGTGGTTATTGCCGGGGCTGGTGATCCTGGGCTTCGGCCAGGCGCTGAGCATGACGCCTTTGCTTAATTTGGTGCTCGGGCTGGCGAAAGAGCATCATGCCGGCATGGCCGCCGGGGTCATTTCGACCGTGCAGCAGGTGGGCGGGGCGCTGGGGATTGCCGCCAGCGGCGCGTTTTTTGTTCCCCTGTTGGCGGGCGGTGCTGGCGCAGAACGTTACGGACAGGCGTTTGCCGGCGCGATGGTTTACAACCTGCTGGCGATGGCCGTTGCCTTCGGCTTGCTGAGGTGGATCATCCGAAAACAACGCAAACTGGCCCTTCAGTAAACCCATGGCGGGTGTTATTGCTATTTACCGCCAACCGTAAATCCCCAAGGAGCCAAGGTAATGTATCTGCCCGCCTCATTCCGTGAAGACCAACTGGACGCTCAAATTGCGCTGGTGCGCGCCAACCCGCTCGGCATGTTAATCAGCCAGGGGGAGCAGGGCCTGGTGGCGGATCCGCTGCCCTTTTTAATCGATGCCGATGAGCAGGGTAACGTCCTGCTGCGGGCGCATTTGTCCCGTGCCAATTCCCATTGGCGGCTGTTGCAGGCTGCCAGTGAGTGCCTGGTGATTTTTCAGGGAAGAGACGGATATATTTCCCCTGGTTGGTATGAGACCAAACGCCGGAGCGGCAAAGTGGTACCCACCTGGAATTACAGCGTGGTACAGCTGCGCGGTACGCCACGGATCACGGAAGATGCCCGCTGGCTGCGACAACAGCTGGAGGGTTTAACTGCGCTGCAGGAGGGGCGTCAACCTGAACCCTGGCGAATGGAAGATGCTCCGGCCCACTATATTGCCGCACAGATCCAGGGCATTGTCGGCATTGAGATAGTCGTAACCGAACGTTTGGGCAAATGGAAAATGAGCCAAAACCGCAGTGCCGAAGACGCTGATGGGGTGATCGCCGGGCTGCGAGCAGGCGATTCGGACCAGCAGCAACTGGCGGATGAGGTTGAGCGTCGACGCGGATAGGGTATGCTGATCCCAGATTGGATCAGGGGACAGCAGAACGATGGATTACACCAAAATTATCAAAGAAATCGGCCGTGGCAAAAACCATGCGCGCGATCTGGATCGGGAAACCGCTTTCCAGCTCTATCAAAAGATGCTGGCCGGTGAGGTGGGCGAACTGGAGTTGGGCGGTATTCTGATCGCCCTGCGGATTAAAGGCGAAGCCGAAGAGGAAATGCTCGGTTTTTATCAGGCGATGCAGCAACAGGTGATGCGTCTGCAGGCGCCGCAGGGGCGGCCGATGCCGGTGGTGCTGCCAAGCTATAACGGAGCACGCAAGCAGGCGAACCTGACACCGCTGTTGGCGTTGTTGCTGACGCGCGTCGGGTTGCCGGTAGTGGTGCACGGCGTGTTGGACGACAGTACCCGGGTTACCAGCGCGGAAACTTTTCAGGCGCTGGGCCTGCCCTGGTCGCCAGACGCTGCCCATGCCCAACGGCGTTTGGATAACGGCGAAACGGTGTTTATCCCGGTCTCGGCGCTGTCTGCCCCTTTGGATCTGCAACTTGGCCTGCGCTGGCGCATAGGGGTACGTAACAGCGCCCATACGCTGGCCAAACTGGCAACGCCGTTTGGTGAACAGGATGTGTTGCGCATTGCCAGCGTGTCGCATCCGGAATACGTCGGTCGGGTGGCTTCTTTCTTCCGTCAAATTGGCGCCCGTGGCTTGCTGATGCACGGCACCGAAGGGGAGGCGTACGCCAATCCTCAGCGCTGCCCGCAGATCCATTACATCGTTAACGGCGAGCAGCAAGTGTTGCTGGAGCGTCCGGAGCAGGATCCCACGCCGGAGCTGCCGGCAGCCAAGGATGCAGAAACCACCGCTCGCTGGACTGAGCGTTGCCTGGCGGGGGACGTGGCGATCCCGCTGGCGATCCAACGCCAGATCGCCTGCTGCCTGTTGGCCGCCGGTGAAGTCGACACCCTGGAACAGGGACTTGAACGTTTACGCAGCGCGTAAAACCCTTGTCTATACTGGAATATTTCGCTAATCGGCTGAAAGGATGGTTATGCAACAGGCTCTCGATTACTTCAATCAATTGAATCAGGACTATCTTGAGGTGCACCGCACCAAAGAAGATTTGTTTTGGCAGAACTATATGGGTATTGGCGATGAGGGCGTTTCGGCCCGCTTCTCGGCGGCGGAAAGCGCCTATAAACGTTTTATCGCCGAGCCGCGTCGGTTAGCGGAAATTCGTCAACTGTTGGCCGGGCTGGAGGCCCTGCCGCAGGATGCTCAGCGAGATGCGCTGCAGCACGGGCTGAACGGTTGGCTACGCTTTTTTGATTGCAACGCGATTGAAGATGCCGAGGCTCAAACGCTGTTGGATCAAATCATCAGCGCTGAGGCGGATCTTTATACCCGCCGCAAGGCTAACCCGGTCAGCCACTTGAATGCCGCCGGGCAGCGGGTGAACGCCTCGCTCGGCGAGCTGTTGACCAATCAGGCGACCAATGAAAATGAAGAGTTTCGTCGCAGCTCGCAGAACGCGCTGCGTGAACTGGAGCAGTGGCTGTTGCATAACGGCCTGCCGGAGCTGATTAGCCTGCGAAACCGTTTTGCTCGCCAGATGGGCTTTCGTAACTATTTTGACTACAAGGTGAACAAAACCGAGCGTATGACGCCGGAACAGCTGTTCGCCATCCTTGATCGCTTCGAGCAGCAAACTCGTGAAGCCAACTCACGAAGCCTGCAGCAGTTGGCGGCGGAGAAGGGTGAACAGGCGCTGGAACCCTGGAACGTACGTTTTGCCAGCGCCGGTGATGTGACCCGCCAACTGGATCCATACTTCCCGTTTGCCCAGTCGCTGGAGCGTTGGATCAACAGCTTTAAACGGCTGCATATCGGGTTTCGCGGTGCGCAGATGGATCTCGATCTGCTGGTGCGCGAGGGCAAGTATGAAAACGGGTTTATGCATGGGCCAGTGCCGCCGTTTATCCAGCAGGGCAAATGGCTACCGGCACGCATTAACTTTACCAGCCTGGCGCAGCCGGATCAGGTCGGCAGCGGGGCTCATGGTTTAAATACCTTGTTCCATGAAGGCGGTCACGCCGCGCACTTTGCCAATATCTGCCAGAATGCGCCCTGTTTTTCGCAGGAATTCCCCCCGACCTCGATGGCCTACGCCGAAACCCAGTCGATGTTCTGTGACAGCCTGCTGGACGACGCCGATTGGTTGAAACGCTATGCGAAAAACGCGGCGGGTGAGGCCGTGCCGGATACGTTGATTGAGGCCAGCATCGCTGCGCGTCAGCCGATGCGTGCGTTCAACGAACGTCATATTTTACTGGTGCCTTACTTTGAGTGGGCGTTGTATCAGTGGGATGACGAACAGCGCACGCCGGAAGCGATAACCGCACTGGCACGTGAAGTTGAACAAAAAATATTGGGCATCAGCGGCAGCCCGCGGCCGACGCTGGCGATCCCGCATTTGTTGTCGCTGGAATCGGCCTGCTCATATCAGGGCTATCTGCTGGCGCTGATGGCGGTTGAGCAGACGCGACACTTCTTCTTGCAGCGCGACGGTTACCTTACCGATAACCCGGCAATTGGTCCGGATCTGGCGCGTCATTACTGGCTGCCGGGTAACGGTGTCAGCCACGATGACACGCTGCGTAGTTTGACCGGTGAAGGTTTCAATCCGGACTATCTGGCGCAGGCCTGTAATCAGACGGTGGCGCAGGCCTGGCAGGCTGCGCAGCAAACCATAGCGGCTGCGGTTGCCCGGCCACAGCCGGCGGCAGACTTCGATTTGGCGGCACATATCCGCGTGGTGGATGGCGATCGCGTGCTGGCCGATAACGCCGAAGGCGATGAAAAGATGTGCCGTGATTTCGCCGCGGCGATTAATGCCCGCCTGAATTAAATAGCCATAAAAAAGCCCGCCGATAGCGCGTATCGGCGGGCTTTTTCATTGTAATCCGTTAATTACTTGTAGATTACCGCGGTGCCGTGCATCAGGTTGTTGCCGCCAGCGGAGGTAATGGTGAAAGCTTTGGCACCGGCCGCATCGGCTTTGGCGGACAGTTGCGCTTTCAGGCTGCTCAGGTCGGTCGCGCCACTGGCAGAGATCACACCGGCCTTCTCAAACTGTGTGGCATCTTGTGCGCTGACGTAGTCGGCAGCAAAAGAAGTGAAAGAGACGGCGCTCAGAGCGATAGCAGCAGCAAAAGTTTTGATGTTTTTCATGATAGTCATTCCTGTCTTGTTTTTAAGGGAGAAAGGCGTTTTCCTTTCGATGGAGTGATTATTGCGCAGCGACAGGAAGGATGAAATCGGAGAGTATTGATAATATCGTTCAGTTTATTTGATTATTAATTAAGCCCTCCCTCCAGAGGAGGAAAGGGCCGTTTATTATCGTTTTTGCGCATCCGGGCGAACCAGATCGAAACGGTGTTGCTCCGAGATGCCATAGTAGGCCGTCGGCCCGCCGGCGCGCAGGATAGGTTCGGCAGCAGCGGTCTGATAAACGCCGTGTTGGTCCAGCAGTGACGAATCGATATGTACCGCGACCACTTCTCCCAGTACCAGCCAGGTATCCACCTTTTCTCCGTCGGCGCTTTGCAACTGAATGCACTGTGACAGGCGGCATTCAAAGTTCACCGGGCTTTCCGCCACCCTTTCCGCTTTCACCCGACGGCTGGGCAGCGGCGTCACGCCGGCAAAGGCAAATTCATCTTCACCGCGGGCCAGGCTGGCCGAGCTGTTGTTCATGGCATCGGCCAGCGGGCGCGTCGCCAGATTCCAGACAAACTCCCCGGTTTCGACGATGTTTGCCACGCTGTCTTTCCAACCGCTGCTGGCGAAACCGATGATCGGCGGGCGGTAGTTGAAGCAGTTGAAAAAGCTGTAGGGGGCCAGATTGCGCTGGCCGCTCGCGCTGACCGATGAGATCCACCCGATGGGGCGTGGGCCGATGATGGCGTTCAGGGGATCGTGCGGCAGACCATGGCCTGTCGCGGGTTCGTAGTAATATCGGGACTGACTGCTCATAAGTGACCTGGGGTGGCTAAACAGAACTTTTATTCTGACGGGTTTCCCGTCGGCTGCAAGTTTGCCGCTGCTTTATGGTATCTTACGCGCCAGAAATACCTTTAAGAGAGCCCGTCACGGTGGAAAAAAAGAAAACCTTCCCGCAGCAGAAAAGCGGCCTGCACCCGCGTAACCGTCATCGCTCGCGCTATGATTTCCCGGCGCTGATCGCCAGTTGCCCTGCGCTGGAGCCGTTCGTCAAGCCGAATGCCTGGGGCGATATTTCGGTAGATTTTGCCGATCCGGCGGCGGTTAAAATGCTCAACCGTGCGTTGCTGCAACATTTTTATGGTATCGAACATTGGGATATTCCCGCCGATTATCTGTGTCCGCCGATCCCAGGGCGCGCCGACTATTTGCACCACCTGGCCGACTTGTTGGCGACCAGCAACGGCGGTGAGATACCGCGTGGTAAAGGCGTGGCGATCCTCGACGTAGGCATTGGCGCTAACTGCATTTACCCGATCGTCGGCCTGCGTGAATACGGCTGGCGCTTTACCGGTTCAGAGATCGATCCGGTGTCGCTCAATTCGGCCAAAATGATTGTCGAGATGAACCCGACACTGAGAAACAGCGTACGTTTACGTTTGCAAAAACAGCCTGAGTTTATCTTTAACGGCATCATTGGCGTGGCGGAGAAGTTCGACGCCACGTTGTGTAACCCACCGTTCCACGGTTCAGAGCAGGAAGCGCAGGCGAGTACCCGCCGCAAACTGCATAAGCTGGGCAAGGGTGAGGTGGCGGATAAGCCGGTACAGAACTTTGGCGGCAAAAATAACGAGCTGTGGTGCGAAGGCGGCGAAGAAGCCTTCGTGCGTAAAATGGTAGAGGAAAGCGTGAGTAAGGCGCAAAACTGCCTGTGGTTCACCTCGCTTATCTCCAAAAACACCACTTTGCCATCGATTTACCACGCGTTGAAGCTAGCCGGCGCCGCCGAAGTGCGCACCATTGAGATGGCGCAAGGGCAAAAGATCAGCCGTTTTGTAGCCTGGACCTTCCACGACGCGGAACAGCAGGCTGCCTGGGCGGCAGAACGCTGGCGTTAATTTCGGGGTTTGCATAGATTTTTGTCGGTATGGGAGATAACTCCCATACCGGCTTTAGGCTTGACTCCCTTTCTTGACATATTCTATTAAGATTCCTTAACTGTAGCCATACTAATAATAGCTATCCCAGCAGTGTGCATCGTCTCTCTCCATGTCGCAGGAGACAGGTTGCGGCACCGATGTGCCGTATCTTTCATTCGATACATTAGCGGGGGGTTATTATGATTCCTTTATCTATGCAACAAGAAGTCGGCGCCCTGATTATCGGTATTTTTGGGCGTCTGCCAACGGTTTCAGAAATCGACTATTACGACAGTCAATTTGATATCAGCGGTCAGCCGCCGGCTTATATTGCCAGTTTTTTAATGAGTCAGCCTGATGCCGACTGGATGAACGGCCTGAGCGAATACGATATTCTCTCCTCAGTCTATCTTTCGGTTTATAACACTTATCCTGATCCGGATTATATTAACGAGCTGCTTATTCAGGGCCATTTCAACAGCGCGATCGCCAGTGTGGTCATCAGTCTTTTTAATTATCTTGGTGACGATCCCGCTATTCTGGCGCAGCGTGATGCGTTGGACCAACGGATTGCTGAGGGTCTCTTTCCTTCCGTCGCTGCGGAAGCTGTCGGAGGGGCAGGCGATGCCATCGCTATGTTTTACCTGCTGAAAGCCCCTTGGCTAGCTGACGAAATCAATTCGTATGGCCGTCAGATTAATCAGGGGGGAGATCTGGCTGTTCTGGCGCAGGAAAAAATAGAGACCTTGCCAATCAATAATCTTTCTGACGGCGATTTTATTCAACAGTTGTTTGAACAGGGTTTCGAGCGTTCGCCAACGGCGGCTGAGCTGGCCGATTATCAGCATCAACTGGCGGAAGGGGCGACACGTGGTGAGCTGCTGGTTGCCATGATTGAGCAATTACGTGGCGAAGTGGCACCGGCAGATCAAACTGCGCAACAGCATTTTAATGATGCCGGTTATGAATATCCATCGGGGGAGTTGCCCGCAACGGTTTATTTGGAACAGGTGGCAGCACTGTTCCGCGCTATTCCTGAACGGAGTATCGATGCCGGTTCATTGGATACCTGGAGCAAAACCCTGGCCTCTGGCACCCTGAGCTATGCTGAGTTGGTGGCTGCCCTGTTGGCAACTCCCGAGTTTCAGGAACAAATTGGCAACCTGCAGGGGGATGCTTTTATTCAGCACGTGTATCAAGCCGTTCATGGCAGGGCAGCAGATGAGCAACAGTTGGCGCATTACCGGACGTTGGGTGGCGACAAGGGGCTAATCACGCAGGCCGTGGTTGAGGATCTGGTGACTAGCGACATCATCGGCGGCGTTACTCAGAGTGAGCAATGGGCGTTTGCCCGCGAAATTGGGCGAAGCCTGGGCTATAAAACCACGGCTTCGCTAAGCACCAGCGAAGAGGGCGGAAATGCCTACGGGACGGTAAACACTCATGTCGGACACTCGTTGAGCAACGCCGAAACTGCGGTACTGTTCCGGGTTTTCCTTAATGCAGATACGGATGCCGCAGTGGATCTGAGCTACGCTGCCCAACTTTCCTATCTGATTATCAATGGGGATGGGGCTGCAGCCATTCAGTTGCACAACAATCCGAACGTCAAATATGGCGTGGCGGTGACCGTAAATAATGCTAACGTCACCCTCGACGGTACCTACGGTAGCGATCGGGTACAGTTAACCGAGCTGGCCGATGTCGCTGCCGCAACCGGGAATTTTAATCTGAGTGAGGGCAATGACAGCCTGCTGTGGGCCGGGAACTCTACCGGAGGCGCCAATCATGTAGGTTGGTCGCTGAAGGCTGACGGTGGCGCAGGCATGGACATTCTGTCCGCTAATCTGATCGTCAAACTCACGTCCACGCTAGACCTTTGGGGAATGCGTGTCAGCACGGTTAGCAGCAACGCTGCAAATTTCAGCCATTTTGAGCAGCTTGATCTGGCTGGTTATATCGGCCAGGCCGAAGCGACCCTGAATAAGGTCAGTTGGAGTGGGATTCAGACGGTAAAACTGGCCACTGAAGCGCACGTTTTTGACTACGGCGTGATAAGCGGTAACGCAACGGTTGAGGGAACCCTAGGTGGGTATGTCATTCAGGATCGGGTGGCAAACGATCTTGGTAGTGGTGGACTGTTGCTTTCCGGCCGGGCAGATAACGTTAAAGTGATTAACGCCAATGCGCAAGCCGCACGGCTTGAATTCAGCAGTGTGGGCAATCAGTTTGACAGCCGGATCGAAATCGATTTCCTGGAAAATGCTACTCACCGCGTCGATCTGTTATTTTCCGGCAGTGGAAACGTCGGATTTTTGGCGCTGGATTCCCACGGCAGTGAAAATCCGCTGGAGCTGATTGCCATCAATGCCGCGGGTAGGGGCCTCAGTGCACTGACGTTGACCGGCAGCAATGACCAGGTGCATGACATTGTGCTTTCGGGTCGTTCGAGCTTCAACCTGACGTTGGAAGAAGGGTATCACAATGTGGGTTTAATTGACGCTTCAGCCTTTGTTGGCAACGCGTTCACTCTCAATTCGGCTCATGGCGGCAGCGGAAACGGTACGCTGATTCAGATGCTGGATTTACTGCCCCTCAGCGGCGCTAGCCAGGCGAAATTAGCTCCGTTATTGGTCGAATTGGGGCTGGTGGGTGAGCAATTGTTAGTCAAAGGTGGGGGCGGCAATGATCAGTTCAATATCATGGGCGATACCACGCTAATCGCAGGTGCAGGGAAAAACAGTATAACTCTGCAATCAAGTACGGCAGCTTCCGGCGTCACTCTCAAGGGATTTTCACTACAGCAAGACAGCGTTACTGACGTTTTGTCTGGCGTACGCTTATCCCATAATGCCGGGTGGAGCTCATTGGCAGATTACGGTACCAGCGACGGTCAAAATATTGAAGGCCGGATCGGTGCGCTGACAGATGAACAGATGGGGAGCCCTAGCCAACTGCTGGCGGCACTGTTGGATCTGGACAGACCGGGGGCGCTCAGCGCTAAGGTGGGGGTGAGCAGTGTATTGGCCGATCAAAACAGCAGCTATATTATTGTCGACAATAACGACGATCACCGGCTGGATGCTGCAGACAGCGTGATCTTACTTTTGGGCCAGGATCACCAGATGTTACTTAGCGAACTGCGCTATGTTCCACCGGAGGTCACTGTCACCGGTTCGGCATCAACGGAGGAATTATTGGTTGCCTGAATCTTGGTTGTTTGATTAATGTACTCTGGTGCCGGTTATTTGACCGGCACCTATAAATCTTCGCGTTTCCCTTTCAATTTCCGCATGTTGCGTTATTCTCAATACGTCGTCAAATACTAAAAATCTTAAATAAGTTATTTATTCAAAACACAATAGTTACCTTACTTAATTGATATTTTAATCCGGTGAGTTTTATCTGCCAGGAGAATGAGGCCTGCCTGTTTCTCAGGGTGATGCACGTCTGCGTGTGGGCGCGGCGTGCAGAAAAAATAAAATGAAAAGCATTTGTCTGCTAAATCATCTGCCAGAAGGATTTTAACCCTATGCTGTTACGATTCAGTCAGTTAAACACCCACAGCCGTGCCGAGTTGAGCGCGATAGAAAATGCCGTTGCCATGATCGTATTTAAACCCGATGGCACCGTGCTGCGCGCTAACGATTTATTTCTAAAAACGATGGGATTTCAACGACAGGAAGTTATCGGCCAGCATCACCGCCTCTTTTGTTCCCCGGAATATGTCGTCAGCCCGGCATATCGCAAACACTGGGATATGTTAAATAACGGCAAGCCCATTACCGATAATATAAAACGCATTCGCAAAGACGGCGAGGCCGTGTGGCTGCAGGGCACCTATACCCCGGTGATGAATAAACAGGGGCGGGTGGTGGAGATCGTCAAGATCGCCAGCGTTGTGACGGAGCGCATCACTCAGGCGCAGGAGCATCAGAGCCTGCTGTCGGCGCTAAACCGTTCGATGGCAATGATCACCTTTGACGCGCAGGGCAAGATCCTTGCCGCCAACGACAATATGCTGAAATTGATGGGCTACCGAATCGAGGAGGCGCGGGGACAGGTGCATGCGGTGCTCTGTCCACCTGAGTTTGCCCATTCTGACGATTACCGCCAGCATTGGCGGCGTCTCGCACGCGGTGAGTTTATCACCGGGCGTTTTGAACGGGTGAACCGACGCGGAGAGCGGGTATGGCTGGAGGCCAGCTACAACCCGATTCTTGATGATGATGGGCAAGTGGTCAAAGTGGTGAAAATTGCTCAAGATATCACCCGGCAGATGATCCAACAGCAGCACGAAGAGGAAATGGTGCGTAATGCCCACCATTTATCACTGGATACTGACCGGACCGCTGCACAAGGGGCCGTGATCGTCCAGCAGGCGGTCGCAGGCATGCAACAGGTTGAAGCGGCCGCGCGCGATACTTCCGCGGTGGTCAGTGAGCTGGGCATTGGTTCACAGCAGATAGGCACTATGGTGGAGGCAATCCGTAAAATCGCCTCTCAAACCAACCTGTTGGCGATTAATGCTTCGATTGAGGCAGCGCATGCGGGTGAGCATGGGCGCGGATTTGCCGTTGTCGCTAATGAAGTACGTACTCTGGCGGAACAGTCTCGCCAGGCGGCGACTGAAATTGAACGTATCACCAAATCTATTCAGCAGGGAGTGGCGGCGGCCATAGCCGGCATGGCGGTCTGTGTGGAACAGGCTGGCGGTGGCGTAACCTTGACGCACGATGCCGGTGAAGTGATTAATCGGGTGAATATAGGTATGCAGGATGTGGTCAAACTGATGCAGACGTTTACCACGGTCAAGCAGGAGGAAACAACCCACTGAGGCCAATAGGCGCTAACCTGGGTGTCGGTTAGCGTCTCTTCTTTTCAATAGGGGCCGGTTTATTATTGGCTACTCGCTGGCCGGGTAACATGAATGATCCGTTATTCGCCATCTTAATGCGTTATTCACAGATCCTGACGTCGTTACCACTAAATTCTCTTCTGCCAGTTGTAATAAGAAATAGCGGGCCTGATAAATACCCAATTGACATTGATCGGCCACTTCTCGAGTGCTCAGCCATTTCTCCGGCGGTGTTTCCGGTGAGATGCACTTGACTGCGCAGAGCTCATATAAAGATTTCATGAGCTGTTTTTTTATTATTTTCTTCTTTTCTGTTTCACTGGATTTCATGCTTTGGTTTCCCTCTCTTCAGCAAAGAATAACTGGCTGCTCCCTATTATTCCTCACAAAAAAATAGGTGTGTGATGTGCTTTATACAACGGAATTTGTACTGCCTTTCCCGGTTTGGTGTGGGACCTATGTGTTACGACAATTGCGGCATTATATCGAAAAAATATTACTTTAAGATATAAAATAACGCGATGCTTTGACATTTGGTTTTTTTTTGTGAAAAGCTGGGTTTTTTAGGCATAAAGATCGTGAAACCTTTCTTTGTAATACAAGAGTGGATAAATCTGGCGTAATTAAATCATGTTGGAAATTTTATTTTTAACTATGAACATGTTTTGTCATACTTCTCCGTATCAACAGTGCGAAGGCTAAAATAAACTCTGAGTTTTAGATTAATTATCCGTATGTTTTTCATATGATTATGGACTAGGTCAGGCGATGTAAACTGCCTGTTAGTGATGTGATTACGCCAGTAAAAATTAAATTTATCGCCTATTCAACGGAATGAGCGCGTACGCCTTTTGGCAGAGGGATGTCTATTTCGCAAGAACGATGATGTCCAGCTCGGTGCTGAAAATACTAATGGCCAACTGAGGCTATGTCTTCCCGCTCTCAGGATGTCGGTCATTATTGGAAATCGTTAACGCATTATTTTTAAGGATTAAAAATGAAATTGAACAAAATTATGCTGGCCGCCGTTATGGCAATGGGGGTTTCTTCTTTTGCCGCTAACGCTGTGGATGCCGGTCACGGCAAAGTGACCTTCAAAGGCTCCATCATTGATGCTCCATGCTCTATCGACCCGGACAGCATCGACCAAACCGTGCAACTGGGCCAGATTTCCAACGTGGCGCTGAAAGACGGCGGCTCTTCTTCACCTAAGAATTTTGAGATCCGTCTGGAAAATTGCACTCTGAGTACCGCCAAGACAGTGACTACCACCTTTACTGGCGCCAAGGGTGTGAACGGTTTGGGCATTACCGGCACGGCTAAAGGCGCCAGCATCGTTATCACCGATGGTAAGGGCGCAGCGATTGAACTGGGTAAAGCAACGGATGCTCAGGGCATTCAGGATGGGAAAAATACCCTGAGCTTCTCTGCTTATCTGAAAGGGGATGGTAAAACCGCAGCTGGTGCAACTATTGATGTGGTACCGGGTGACTTTACGGGGATTGCTGATTTCACCTTGGCTTACCTGTAAGTCAGTCGTTTCAGAGTAAGCATGCGGGTTTGTCCGCATGCTTTTTGCTCAAACTCTGCTTCTGGAACGAACCTATGTCACGACAAGCAAGAGCCGCTTTGACATTGTTGGTGGCAGGGCTGACAGCTTGTAATGTCTGTCTTGCTACTCCGCAGGGATGGGGGCGCGTCACGATGCAGGGCGCTATTCTTGAAACCGCTTGTGCTATCGATACATCCAGCCGCGATCAAACTATCACTATGGCAACTATGCCTGTTAGCCAAATCAGCCGTGATGGCGTGGGGAGCATGCGTTTATTTGTGGTTAAGTTGGTGAATTGCACGTTAGTGCGTTTAGATCCTAAACAGCCCAATTGGCAGAACTTCCAAATCACCTTTGATGGTGTCGCGGACACCGGTGGTTTTAATCTGGAAGGGGAAGCCAAGGGCGTTGCGTTACAAATTGCTGATGAGCGCGGCCATATTGCCATTCCCGGCGTTCCTATGCCTGCAATCGGAATAACCCCCGGTGATAGGTATCTGAATTACACTCTGCGGCTGGTAAGTAATAAAAAGATATTAAAACCTGGAGATTATTTCTCCACCGTGCGTTTTAAAATGGATTATTACTGATCACATCTTGGCGATATTTATATGAAGAGGGGTGGCGATCATTCAATCCTGTTCAGACGGGAGGGCAGGGTTTTATTAAAAATAATGATGATAACACTTAACGGATAATTAAAAGGCCTATGGATTATGACCTTATCTCATTTTGTGGCGTTCCCCTCTCGCCCACGTTTATTGGGAATGTTAATCACTTCTTTGCTCAGCGGCGTAACGAATATCGCTTGGGCCGATGACATTCAATTCAACACTGATGTATTGGATGTGAAAGACCGCGCTAATATTGATCTTGGGCAGTTTTCCCGTGGCGGATTTATTATGCCAGGAAATTACAGCATGGCGGTACATCTCAATAAGCAGGAACTGCCAGAGCAAGATATTCCATTTTATCCCCCAGACAACGATCCCAAGGGCAGCGAAGCGTGCCTGAGTCCACAATTGGTTGAACAATTAGGCCTGCAACCGAGTGCTAAAAACGGGCTGACCTGGTGGCATCAGGGAGAATGTCTGACGGTGAGTAGCCTGAAAGGCATGACGACCAAGGGCGATATTGCCGCCGGTGCGTTATATGTGAGCATCCCGCAGGCGTATCTGGAATATACCGCAGCGAACTGGGATCCACCGTCACGCTGGGATGAGGGCATTCCGGGACTGCTGTTTGACTACAACGTTAACGCCCAAACTCAGCGGCAGGAAAAAGCCGGTACACAAGGTTATAACCTAAGCGGTAACGGCGTTGTCGGGGCCAATCTGGGGCCATGGCGTTTGCGTGCCGACTGGCAGAGTCGCTATCAGCACCAAACGGGTTCCGGTACGCCTAGCGACAAAAGTTGGGATTGGAGTCGCTACTACGCTTACCGAGCCATTTCCCGCCTGGGGGCCAGGCTGATGCTGGGAGAAAACTACCTTAGCTCCGATATTTTCGACAGCTTCCGATTTGCCGGCGCCAGTCTGACGACCGATGACAACATGTTGCCGCCAAACCTGCGTGGTTACGCACCCGAAGTGACCGGTGTTGCTCGCACTAATGCCAAAGTCGTGGTGAGCCAGCAAGGCCGAGTACTGTATGAAACCCAGGTCGCCGCAGGCCCGTTTCGAATTCAGGATCTGAACGATGCCGTATCCGGTCAACTGGATGTGCGTGTGGAAGAACAAGACGGCACGGTACAGCAATTCAAGATGGATACCGCCAGCATTCCCTATCTGACCCGTCCTGGACAGGTGCGTTACAAAGTGGCCATGGGGCGACCAACCGATTGGCAGCACAATACCAATGGCCCGGTATTTGCCACCGGCGAATTTTCCTGGGGTATCAATAACGGCTGGTCTCTGTATGGCGGTGGCGTAGCCGGTGGTGAGTACAACGCGCTGGCGGCGGGTATCGGTCGGGATTTACTGATGTTTGGTGCGCTCTCATTTGATGTCACTCAGTCACGGGCCAGCTTGCCGCAGAGCAATGAGATGCTGAGTGGGCGCTCTTATCGCCTGAGTTATTCGAAACGGTTTGATGAGTACAACAGTCAGGTGACCTTTGCTGGCTATCGGTTTTCGGAACAGAACTATATGAGTATGAGCGAATACCTGGACTATCGCACTTACGGTACCCGCTCACAAAGTAGCAAGGAGATGTATACCGTCTCCTTTAATAAGCAATTCCAAGATCTGGGTTTTAGCACCTACCTGAACTATAGCCACCAGACTTATTGGAATCAGTCGGATAACGACCGTTACAGCCTGAGCTTGTCGCGATACTTCGATATGGGGCGTGTCAAAAACCTGAACCTGTCTTTGACCGGATATCGCAATGCTTATAACGGCGTTAACGACGACGGCATGTATCTGTCGCTGTCAGTTCCTTGGGGCAACAGCGGCACCCTCAGTTATAACGGCAGCGTCGATCGCAATGGTAATTCACAGCAAGCCAGTTATTACGATCGCCTGAATGAACGCGACAGCTACCAGATCAGTGCGGGCGGCTCTAACACCGGCGCCACCAGCAGTGGTTACTTCAACCACCAAGGCGATTTGGCCCAGGTGAGCGCCAACGCCAGTTACCAGGCGGGCAGCTACTCGTCACTTGGGGTTACCTTCCAGGGGGGGGCGACCGCTACCGCCAACGGGGCTGCACTGCACCGTACCGGCATAATGGGGGGGACTCGGGTGTTGATAGATACCGACGGCGTGGCCGGAATTCCGGTTCGTGGTTACGGTGCAACTGCGCTGAGTAACCACTGGGGCAAGCTGGTGGTGTCGGATGTCAGCAGCTACAACCGCAACAAGATGAGCATTGATCTCAATGCCATGCCGGATAACGCAGAAGCGAGCAAATCGGTGGTGCAGGCAACCCTTACCGAGGGCGCTATCGGCTACCGACGCTTTGACGTGGTTTCTGGCGAGAAAGCCATGGCAGTACTTCGCCTGGCGGACGGCAGCACACCGGCGTTCGGTGCTACGGTGCTAAATAGCAAGAAACAGAACGTTGGAATTGTCAGCGACGACGGCAGCGTTTACCTCAGCGGTATCAACGCCGGTGAGATCATGACGGTTCACTGGGATGACAAATTGCAGTGCGTACTGGAATTGCCGGCGGTGTTGCCGAATACCGGGACGACTAATCTGCTGCTGCCATGTCACCTGCCGGGCAGTGCTAAATAATGCAACCAGACGAATCAATAAGATGGAAATAAATCAATGAAAATGAAAATGAAAATGAAAATGAAAATGAACGCCTTCCTTGTCGCGAGCACCTTGTGTTGCGCACTGGGAGTTCAGTCTGCTTACGCCGCTATTGCGCTGGATCGAACCCGGGTGATTTTTGACGGTAGTGAGAAGTCAGTGAGTTTGAACGTCAGTAACGAGAACAAGCAATTGCCCTATCTGGCACAGGGATGGATTGAGGATGAAAAGGGCAACAAAATCACCAGCCCGTTGACGGTGTTGCCACCGGTGCAGCGCATCGAGCCCGGCGCCAAGAGTCAGGTGAAGGTACAGGGCTTGCCGGCGCTGAGTACGTTACCTCAGGATCGCGAATCACTGTTCTATTTTAATTTGCGCGAAATTCCTCCGCGCAGTGAGAAACCGAACACGCTGCAAATCGCATTACAAACGCGCATCAAACTGTTTTACCGGCCCCAGGCTATTCAGCCGACGGCCTCGGCGTCACCGGCTCAGGAAGCATTAACGCTGAGCAAGGTTGGGAACAAGTACAAACTGATCAATCCGACGCCGTACTTCGTCACTATCGTAGACGGCAGTAATAGCCCAAAGGGATTGCCTCTGAAGGGTTTTGAACCGCTGATGTTGGCGCCGAAAAGCGAAGGCATGTTGAATCTGAACGCAGAGGCACTGGGTAGCAACCCGGTACTGACCTACATAAACGACTATGGCGGGCGACCACAGCTCCAGTTTACCTGTGCGGGCAGTACCTGCCAGGCTAAGTCGCTAAAAAACGGTTAATCATGGACTCAGAGGTACCCTGCGGCTCAAGGAGCAAGACATGCAATGGTATAAAAGGATACTGCAAACGTATCAGGATAGCTTTTGTAAGCGGCAGCGCCCTGCGTGGAGACGGAGATGCGGTTGCGCCCTGATTTTGGTGCTGGCTGGTGGGCAGAGCAGTGTTCTTTTGCCCGCCGCTACCGCCGCCGACGCGGAAAAACAGTGGGGTAACGACGGTAATGTCGGCGTCCTGCATGTCCGCGGTGCATTGACGGAGAGTGCCTGCCGGTTAGATATGACGTCAGCGTGGCAGGATATTTCGCTGGGTGAGGTAGGAACCGGTCGATTCCAGCATATTGGCGCACGTGGTACGCCGGTGACGGTAACGTTCAAACTGTTGGACTGTCTGTCTAGTGGGTCTCGCAATGTAGATGAACGAACAGCGACGCGAAAATGGAGCGCCGAGCAACCCTCGGCGACGGTGTACTTTGTGGCACCGGCGGACGACGATAATCCCCAACTGGTGCAGGTCAGCGGCGCTGAAGGGGTAGGGCTGCGACTGCTGGACAGTACCGGTCGGGAAGTGGTTTTAGGGCAGCGCGGAACGCCCTTGCTGCTGACGCCGGGCCAGGATCAACTGGTCTATCAGATCATGCTGGAACGAACCCGTGCTGCCCTGAGTGCTGGGGCCTTTTGGTCGCAGATCAACTTTAAACTGAACTACGACTGATGCGAGATTTACGTGTTTTTAATGCCTGTCTGTTATTGATATCGAGTACTGGCTGGAGCATAGGGGACTTTGACCACCTAAAGGGTGACGTGCCGGCAAAGAGGGGATGAACATGAAACGAGCGCGATTTTGTGGTCTAGGGAAAGGGGGATTATGGGGACTGTCGCTGATGTTCAGCCTACCGATACAGGCCGCTGACAATTTGAAGTTGCACGGCACTCTGGTAGCTGAACCTTGCGTGATATTACCTGCGGACGCCGACATTCAGTTGGATTTTGGAACGGTAATCGATAAATATCTGTATCTGAACGGACGTACCCATGGTCAACAATTTGAGTTACGTCTCAGTGACTGTGACCTTAGCCTGGGTAATACGGTGAGGATGACGTTCAGCGGTACCGAGAACCCAAAACTGCCAGGCTTATTGGCCCTGGATTCGGGGAGTATGGCCTCTGGCGTGGGGATCGGTATTGAGACGGACGAAGGCGTCCCGGTGCTTTTATCCCATGAGACCAAGAAGTACCCAATACTGGCGGGTAGTAATGTGATTATGCTTAAGGCATATGTCAAAGCGGAGCAAGCCGCGATCGCGACGAAAAGTATTGGTCGCGGTTCTTTTAGCGCGTCGGCAACCTTTAATCTGGAATACGAATAGCATTCAGCTTATTTAGAACATCCTATTGCGGTAACGCACTGATGCCCCGCACGCCGACCCTGGCAAACAGGGTTGGCGTTTTTGCCGTTCTGTCACTCCCTGGATTGTTGACCTTCCGTTTAAGTGCATCGGCTTGACATCCGTTAGGCCAGGCTAGAATATGAATGAACGTTCGTTCATTTTATTCGGCGGCGACAGCCGCCTCCTTATGCCGGGGCAGTATTAATGGGTAATCGCGACAAAATCGTTGAAGCTGCGTTGCATAGCTTTACTCACAAAGGGTTCCACCAGACCAGTATGCGGGATATTGCGCTTGCGGCAGGGGTCAGCGTGGGAAACCTTTACAACCACTTTGCCGGTAAGGAAGCGCTGATCGACGAAATTGCGTTTTTGGAGCATCGGGTTTTTGCCGATTTTGCTACCCCGTTGCTCGCTGATCATGAGCGACCTAAGCAGGCGTTATCCGATTTTATCAGCGCCTATTATGATTTCGTCTCGTCCCCGGGCAATGTACAACTGTCGGCGGAAATAGTGGCTGAAGTCGCGCGAAATCCAGTACTGGCTGAGAAATTCAGCGTCAATCAGCAACAACTGGTGGCGGCGTTAAAGCAGGCTGTGGTACTGGCCCAGCAAAGTGGCGACATCGAAGCGTCGTTAAACCCTCACGAACTTGCTCAATTAATCCTGGATGTTGTTGAAAGCCAAGCCTGGCGGCAGACGATTTTCCCGTCCCGGGAACCGACAAGGGTACCGCCAAACCAATTGCTGGAGCAGTTGATCTTTGGCCGGTAATAGCGGAGGTCGGGGATGTTTGAGGTAGAGCCATATCGTGAATCTTGTCGTTTGCAAACCGCTGCACTGATCTTTTCCGCCTTTAGCGACAAATTTCAACGCCCATGCGGCTTAAGCGAACGTCAGCAATGGCGGCTATTTTACCGGTTGTGGGTCTGGAAACAGAGCGATAGCCAGGAGCACAGTTTTGTCGTTAGGCATGCAGGCCAGGTGGTGGCCGCATTCGGGTTGAAATCTGTCAGCCAGTTGGGAAATGTGATTTTGCGGGAACGGGCGCTACCGGTAATGCGTTTGTGCCGCTGCTATGGCGTGCTGAATTTCTGGCGTATGTATCTGCAAATTGCGCTGCTGCAACATCAGCCTGCGTCCGATGAACTGTATCTTTCTTATCTGGCGGTGGATGAAAAACAGCGTGGCAGGGGCTTGGGGAAAAAATTACTGGAATGGATAACGCGCTACGCCGTGACCTACCGACCGAACCTATGGCTGCGTCTGCATGTAAGCCAGCAAAATGTCGGTGCTTTGCGGCTGTATCAGCAGTGCGGTTTCAGGCGCAAGGCCGTCAGGAAATATCTCTTGCTGTGGTTGCTGTTCCGCCAGCCCCATTGGTTGTTCTTGGAAAAACCTATCGGGGATAAGCGATGAAAAAAACAGCGGTTTGCTTGTTGGCCCTGATCCTGATGATGCTGGGGTGGATCATCTACGCCAACGATTATCAATTTGTCGCCGAACCTATTGCGTTGAATGCGGGCGGCAATCGGCTTACTGGCACGTTGGTATTGCCGAAAGAAACCGTGGATAAACCGGGCGTCATTGTGCTTATTCATGGTGACGGCCCGGCCAATGCAGACCGGGATGAAGGTTACTACAGCCTCTGGGAAACCCTGGCTGAACAAGGATACGCCGTTTTGGCCTTCGACAAAGCGGGGGTTGGCGGCTCCTCCGGCAACTGGCTGCATCAAACCATGAGCGACCGGGCTAAGGAAACGGTCGATATTATCGACTGGGCAAGAAAAGACGGACGTTTTAATTCGCAATGCATCGGGTTGTGGGGGGCCAGTCAGGCGGGATGGGTCATGCCGAGTGTTGCCGCTCAACGGCCGGATATCGCCTTCACGTTGGCAGTGGCGCCGGCGATTAACTGGCTTCGTCAAGGGGACTATAACACCCGGGCGGAAATGATGGCTGCGGGAAAAACGCAAGCGCAGATTAAGGCTCGTGAGCGGCAGGACCAGCGTTTGTTGTCACTGCTCCGTCAGCCTGACGGCTATACACAGTACCGTAAAGAGTTTGGTGATTCAGCGACAATCAGCGTCGATCGCTGGCAGTTTATTCGCGCCAATATGATCAGCGACGCGACGGAGGGGTTACGCAGCTTCAAAACGCCGGTGCATCTGATCGTCGGTGGGCGCGATCTTAATGTCGACGTCGATGAAACCGAGCGTATTTACAGACACAATATTCCTGCGGATCTGTTGACGGTAACCCGTATTGAAGATGCCGATCATATGATGTTAAAACCGCTGTTTACACGCCACCCACTACTGATAAATGTGATTGGCCTGTTCGCTCCTCGCTCCGTGCAGGACGAAGCCTATCTGCAAGACGTTGCGGCCTTCCTTGGCGCTCAGTCTTGTAGCCATGGACAATAATCGTTATTGAGCTGCGGGTGGTTCACCATTGTCCGGCGCATAAGAAAGTTGAATGGCCTGTTGCGGCATGGCGATACCGGCTTGATCAAAGTGTATTTTGACCAGACGGTCGAGGGCATACTGCACCACCCACTGCTTTAACGCTTGGGTGCGTACGGTCACCCGGGTGGTGAAGGAGCGATCGCCCAGCGCCACTACACCGTTGAACACCGGTTCGCCCACCAAAAAGCTCTTCACCTGTTCGTCTTGTTTCAACGCGGCGACGGCCTGATGCAGTACCTCATGGACATGATCGATATCTTCGTCACGGCTAACGCTGTAGTTGGCGCGGTACACGCCAAATTCACGGGCGTAATTCGCCAGCGTCGTGATCGAAGAAAAGGGGACGATATGATAGACGCCGTAATCGTCCCGTAGGCCAATCGACCGGATGGTCATGCGCTCAACCGTACCGGTAATGCCGCTGACGGTGACGTACTCGCCGGTATTCATGCCGTTCTCAAACTGGATGAATACGCCGGTGATCACGTCCTTTACCAGCGTTTGCGCGCCAAAACTGATGGCCAGCCCCAACGCCCCGGCCCCGGCCAGCAGCGGGGCAATATTAATCCCCACCTGCGACAGCACAATCATAATGGTAATGGTGCTGATAACGATGGCCAGCACGTTACGAAACAGCGTCAGCAGCGTGCGTTCGCGCGCGCTGGGACGGATGCCGTTGCTCAACTCCAGCGCCAGTCGATGTTCGATAACGCTGGCCATCAGCGTCCAGCTGATAACCGCAATCACCAGGATCAGCAGGATATGTACCAGTCCGCCGACGATTTTTTCCCCGTTTTCGCTGCTTGCCCACTGGTAAAGGTTGATCAGATGCCAGGCGTCAAACAGCAGCAGCGTGACCGTCAGCACCACCATCACCCGCAATATTTTCAACCCATTGGGAATATAGGAATTAATACGTCGTTCCAGCATCGGATAGCGTCGGTTGACATCATCAGGCAGCGAAATACGACGGAAAATCCAGCGGGTCAGTTGGCCGGAGATCAACGCCCCGACGCCGATAACCACCAGGCTTTTTACCGTTGCGGTCATCATAAAGTTCAGGCTGTTGCCAATATCAAATTGCGACAGGACAAACAGCACCAGGAAATACGCGATCGCCAGCAGGTGCCAGACATGGCCCAAACCGCGCAGAATGATGCTGAAGAACGCCATCGATCGTTCGGCCAACAGGTTAATCTGGAGCTGTATCGGCTTGCGGTTACGCAGGATCAACGCCAGTGCGTATAGCGTCAGTGCCAGCATGATGACCAGATTGGCTGCGGCGGCTGCGGGGTAACTGATCTGTGTCGCCACCACCGGTACCACCACCATCAGGCCGTAGCCGATCAGGCCACTCAGCCAGGCAAGGCGCGTATTCCAGTAATGGGCGACGGCATCGGAGAACGCAAAAGGACGCAGGTAATCGAAATTGGGTGCAAAAATCAGCCGCAGCACCGCCTTGAAGAATTCGATCACCGCGAAGGCGCTAAGAAACAGGGTTTGCAGCCGCAATATGGTGGCGTTGTCGGCGTGGACATGACGGGCAAACAGGTTACCCGCAGTCAGTGCCAGCAACAACACCAGCAAATCGATAGCGAAGGCGCCGAGGATCGCCGTTGGCAGTTTGTACCACGAATCATGCTGAAGTTTGGCGTTGTGTCCCCAGTTGCCGATGCGTTTGTATAGCGGGCGGATTATCCGGCGGATCAGATGGAAGAGGGCAAAGGTCAGCGCAACCGTCAGCAGAAAATAGCCCAAAGCCCGAAAAAAAACGTCCGGATGGAAAGTGCGTTTTGGCCCAGAGTCGATCAGTTTTTGCCTCGAGTTTAACTTCTTGTCGAGGGTGCTAAGGCTGTCTTGCGCCAAACTGGTCAGGCTTTCGCTTAGCGAGTCTGATGGCTCGGGCGTTGCTGACTTGGGCTGCGCTGCGGCTGGTTGATCCGCCGCCTGTCTCAGATGGTTAATCAGTTCGGCACGGGCTTTGTCGTCTTGCAGAATATCTGCGAGCGCCGCGTAGGAGGCTTTTTGCTGCTCGGTTTGGCCACTGGGCGCGGGATCCTGTGCGGGCTGCGCCGTTGCCAGTGGAGAAACTGCATAAGTGATCAGCAGCAGCAACAGGGGAAACAGCTGTTCTCGCAGATGAGAACCGAATCGGGAGTATGCGGTTGCGGGCATGTATCCTCTCTTGGGGCTCTGTAAATCGGCGGATTAATTACAAATGTTAAGAAAAACAAAGAATATAGTAGAAAATGAAGAGGCGCAGGGAGTGATAACGCGTGCTATTGCCATATAGAAACGGCGGGCCCGGAACAGGCCCACCGCTGGGTAGGGTAAATCAGGATACGTGCTGCAAGAACTCCTGCAAGCGCGGGCTTGGCGGGTGGTTGATCAGGTCATGCGGGTTGCCGTCTTCTGCAATCCGGCCTTTATCAATAAAGATCAGTCGCGAAGCCACTTTTTCGGCAAAGCCGACTTCGTGGGTGACGATCACCATGGTCATGCCTTCTTCCGCCAGATCCTGCATAACCTTCAGCACTTCATGGCGCAGTTCCGGATCAAGTGCGGAGGTCGGTTCATCAAACAGCATCATTTTCGGTTTTACCGCCAGCGCACGGGCGATGGCCACGCGCTGCTGTTGGCCGCCGGAAAGCTCGGAAGGGTAGTGATGTGCACGCTCCGCCAGGCCGACTTTGGCCAGCAGTTCGCGCGCCAGTTTTTCCGCGTCCGACTTTTTCAAACCGCGTACGCGGATTGGGCCGAAGGCAACGTTTTCCAGTGCGGTCAGGTGTGGGAACAGGTAAAACTGTTGGAATACCATGCCGGCTTCCTGACGGATCAGACGATCGTCAACCTTGGGATCGTTGGCTTTCAGACCGTCGACGATCAGATCGCCGCTGGTGATCTCTTCCAATTTGTTGATGCAACGCAGCAGCGTGGATTTGCCGGAGCCGGAAGGCCCGATAATCACCACCACTTCACCCTGATTAATTTTCAGGTCGATATTGTGCAGCACCTGGGTTTGCCCAAAGTGCTTGGAGACGTTTTTAAATTCAATCACAGGATTTTCATCCTTCTTTCCAGACGACGCAGCACGAAGCTCAGCACCAGGGTAATAATCAGATAAATAACCGCCACGGCGCTCCAGATTTCCAGCGCGCGGAAGTTGCCGGCAATAATTTCCTGGCCCTGACGGGTCAGTTCCGCCACGCCGATCACGATAAACAGCGAGGTGTCTTTAATGCTGATGATCCACTGGTTACCCAGCGGCGGCAGCATGCGGCGCAGCGCCAGTGGCATAATGACATAACGGATGGTTTCGCGGCGCGACAGACCCAACGCCAGACCTGCTTCACGGAAGCCGCTGTGGATCGACAATACGGCGCCGCGAGTGATTTCCGCAATGTAGGCGCCGGAGTTGATCATGATGGTGACCACCGCCGCGCTAAAGGGATCGATGCGCAAATCGCTGAACGCCATCGGCAGGGCGAAGTAGATAAACATCACCTGCACCACGATAGGCGTGCCGCGAATAACTTCGATGAATACCAGGGCGATGTGGTTGGCAATCCAACCGCCGTAGGTACGGGCAAAACCGGCAACGAGGCCGATGATCAGGCCGCCAATCAGACCGAGGACCGAAATCCACAGGGTCATTTTGGCGCCTTCTAACAGGATAGGGATGGCGGGCCAGATGGCGCTCCAGTCGAACTGCATGGTGTTTTCTCCCGGTGATCCCAAACGTGGGAATCAGATACAACAAAGCGCAGGGGCTAAGGCACCACCCCTGTGCTTAAGTGAATCAGTGACTGACTTCATCCGTTATTTAGGTTCGGTACCGAACCATTTTTTGTAGATTTCGTTGTAGGTGCCGTTGTCGCGCAGCGTTTTCAGCGCGCCATTCACCTTGACGCGTAGTTCGTCACTGCCTTTAGGGAAGGCGATGCCGTATTGCTGTGCTTCCAGCGAGTCGCCAACGGTTTTGAACTTGCCGGCGCCGGCGGTTTTAATGAAGTACAGAATGTTTGGCGTGTCGTGCAGCACCGCGTCAGCGCGTTTGGTGCCCAGTTCCATATAGGCGTTATCGATGTTCGGGAACTGACGCAGGTCTTTGGTTTTGATGTGCTGCTTGGCGTAATCCACGGAGCCGGTGCCACTCTTCACCGCCACCACTTTGCCGTTCAGATCGTCAATGCCCTTGATGCTGTTATCGTTGGCGTTAACCATCACCAGCAGGCCGCTTTTGTAGTAGCCGTCAGAGAATTCGATGGCTTTTTTACGTTCTTCGGTAATGGTGATGCCAGCCAGCGCCAGGTCGATATTTTTGGTTTGCAGTGCCGGGATGATGCCGCTGAAATCCATAGGCTTCAGGGTGTAATCCAGTTTCAGTTCTTTGGCGATAGCGGCCCACAAGTCGATATCGAAACCAACGTATTTATCGCCTTGTTTGAATTCAAAAGGAACGAAGGCGGTATCGGTGGCGACGACCAGTTTGTCTGCTGCGTGGGAGCTTACGGCAAAGGCCAGCGAAAGTGCGGCCAGGGAGACTTTAAAAATTGACTTCATGAGAGGAATTTCCTGTACAGGTTGCGGATTACCCATTTTTTATATTGCAGTTGGTGTCATGAAAAAATCGTGCCATGTTTTCAACTACTATAAAAACAAAGAGTTGCGGTGTGATGTTGGCTCTGAAGGTCGAATTATTATTTTTATGCACCAAATTGAGGCCCCAAAATGGTGCTTTTGGCGACCTGTTGGTGCATGCGTCTATCATTAACCAAATAATGGGGTTGAAACAACCGATAGTTAACGGTTTCGCTTCAATATTGATAACTAACTCTAACTTTTATGCCGCAAGCTTGTTGCATTTGGTGCAGGAGTGTTCTGTCAGAGAGGTCATGGGGGGGTATTTTGCGTCGATAAGCTCAACGCAGCTGGCTGTCTTTGCTGCCGCGACGATTATATAAACTGCTTGCCGCCTGCTTTTTATCCAACTCGGTTTGGCAGGCCAGGCAATAACGCACGCCCTTCAGCGCCTGCCGACGCGCCAGAGGGATTTCCTCTCCGCATTCCTGACAGTAATGTTCGCTTTCGCCCTGTCCCAGCGCCTGTCTGGCACGCTGTACGGCATCATCGACGGTAGAGTCGATTTGATCTTGTACGGCGCCGTCTGCCGCCCATCCGCTTGCCATGATCACCTCGCTTGTGCTGAGTCTTCATCAGTTCGTTTTATCTACTATGGGCTGTTTTTTGAGCAATTCAAGCGGCGTAAAAGAAAAACAGGCCGGGGCAAAGCCCGCAGCCTGTTCAATCCCGCAATGCGGAACGCTTTGATTGTTTGTCGCGCAGATTTATTCGATGTTGGACTCGATAAACCACAGGAACTTGTCCAGATCGCGTGACGCAGCGGTAAACATATCCGCGGTATCTTCATCAGCGACTTCTGTGATGGCCTTGCGAATGTCGTTCGCGGCCACACCGTAGCGATCGGCCAGCGCTTTCAGGTGTTCCTGCACGCTGTGGATGTTGGTCGGATAGCTTTTCAGCGGGGTCTTATCATTCACGACCTGCACGGTACCCAACGCCACGCCGCCCAACTGCACCACGCGCTCGGCAAAAGTGTCCAGGTGATCGATGATGGCGGTACGGAACCCGTCCAGCATTTCATGCACGGCAATGAAGTTGGCGCCACGCATGTTCCAGTGCGCCTGCTTGGTGATCAACGACAGGTCGGTAAACTGCACCACCTGATGGTTCAACGCCTTGATGGCTTCCAGTTTGGTTTTTTCGTCCATGTCATTACGAGTGTAAAGCAGCTCAGAAGATTTCGTTTTCACCAGTTTAGCGGTACTCATATCAGATATCCTCTCGTTAGTTCGTTGTCCTATTTTTGTCACGGGAGTAATTATAGCAGCGATATAGCATTTTGCAGGTCGAAAATGGCTATTGGATAAATAGGCTCTAACGAATTGAAAATTAACTCCAGTAAGGGTAAGGTTATAGGGATATATTTATTTTTTTACTAATGGTTTGAATTGTAATGATATTGTTTCGTCTTCTCTCGTGAGGGTGGTTCCGCAGGGTAATAATTTCAGGAAGGCGTTTAATAACCATTTTCATTTATATTTTCATCAAAATTCGTCATTCTAAATCATTTTTATTTCATTTTATTAATTGCCTGTTAATTCATATTGATAGACGAATAACATCCCGCTAAGCTATTTTCCCCCATCTCAGAATTCGCTCCCATGAAAATTAACGTCGTTGGAACCAGTGGCAGTGGCAAAAGCACGGTGGCGCGCCAGCTAGCGGAAAAGTTTGCGCTGCCTCATATCGAGCTGGACAAGCTGTTTTGGCGTCCGCAATGGCAGGGTACACCCGATGACGAGTTTTTGGCGCAGGTCGCGCAGGCGCTGGCCAAGGCGGAGTCCGGCTGGGTGCTTGACGGCAATTACAGCCGGACCAAAACGATTAAATGGGAAAGCGTTGATTGGGTGGTATGGGTAGATTATGGCTTTTGTCGTACGCTGTTTCAGGCGGTTCGTCGTGCCGCTACACGTGCATGGCAAGGTACCGAGTTGTGGCCCGGCACCGGTAACCGTGAGAGCTTCCGCCGTTCCTTTTTCAGCCGTGATTCCATCGTTTTATGGACTATCAAAACCTACCGTAAAAACCGGGCCGGCTACCTTGCGGATATGAACGATGCCCGGTATCGCCATATCCGCTTTATCCAACTGCGCTCTCCGGCGCATACCGAAAAGTTTCTTCGCGCATTGTCCCGGCAATAGCTATGAGAGGTTCATATTAAATGGCGGACAAGCCGGTCACTCAGACCGGCAGGCCGGCTACAGCAACAGGGTGTAATGCACTCTCACTAACGCCTTTTTGATCGACATAGGTACGTTCAGTTGGCAGCCGGTTTTATGTGGCTCATGGGGGAAAAAGATGGCGTACATACCGGGGAACATCGCCAGCGTTTGGCTGTGGCGCTTGATATCCAGCAGTTGTATGTCCCGCACTTCGTCATAGGGCAATTCGTTTTGCCAATCTCCCGCCACACTATAATCAATGCGTTCTTCGCCGCTGAGCAGCAGATGGATAACGGCATATTCCTGATGCAGTGCTGCATGCTGGGCCTCCGCTAACCCGGTGGTTAACGTCATCACGTCCATAACGATCTTTTCCCCCTTTATTTCATGTCGCCCCTGTGCCAGTTCGGGCAGATCGTATTGGCGTAACCTGGTGAGGGTCTCGATCAGAATCGGTGACAGCCCACGGCCATAGCGTGGGTTAAACAGCGTGTTATAAATCACTTTAACTCTCCATGTGGTTAACCCTGCCGGGTTTATTTCCATAACAACGTGGGGGGACTGCGGGGAAAAGTATGCCTGTTTGCCAGCGTGAAAACAGTTAACCCGCCTGCATTCTGCTTGGGGTAAATGCAGGCGCGGTCGATCCTCAGGACAAGTTTTCGATTTGTGGTTTGGGTTTGATGGTCAGGGTCGCCCCCATAGAGGCGGTAATGATCGCCGCCAGCGCCAGCCATTGCACCGTCGTGAGGTGTTCATTCAGGAACAACATGCCCGAAAGCGCAGCCAGTGCCGGTTCCAAACTCATCAATGTGCCGAAAGTCCGCGCCGGTATTTTTGGCAACGCAATAATTTCCAGCGAATAGGGCAGCGCGGTAGAGAGGATAGCTACGGCCAGGGCGACCGGCAGGATATCAACGTTCAGCAGTGCGCTGCCGGCTTGCCAGGCACCAATCGGGCAAAACACCACGGCGGCAATCAGTGAGCCCACCGCAACGGTTCCCGGCCCGTGGTCGCCACCGGCTTTCTGGCCGCAGATAATGTAGACCGCCCAACAGGCACCGGCACCCAGTGCACAGGCGGCGCCGAAGGGATCGATGCTGCCCATGTCATGGCCCAACGGCAGCAGGAACCAGAGTCCGGCGATCGCCAGTGCCACCCACAAAAAGTCAATCGCACGGCGTGAAGAGAACATGGCGACCGCCAGCGGGCCGGTGAACTCCAATGCCACGGCGATACCTAGCGGCAGAGTACGCAGGGAAAGATAAAACAGGTAATTCATCGCGCCCAGCGCCAGACCGTAAATGAACAACGGTAGTCGGCTGCCGGCGGCAAATCGCATGCGCCACGGGCGGAAGATAATAAAGAGGATCAGCGTGCCGATACTCAAACGCAGCGTGGTGATGCCTTCTGCGCCGACCAGCGGGAACAGGCTTTTGGCCAGAGAGGCACCGCTTTGGATGGAGACCATAGCGATGATCAACAGGCAGATTGGCAGCAGCGTAGAAGACGCTTTTGCGGTTGCAGACGAAGACATCCTTTAGAGCCTTTTATGCATTTCCCACGATCTGGGAAGAGGTCGATGTTTGGATGACGGCAGTGTAAATGAATTGCGGTAAATGTGTCTGAGAAAAGCATTTTCAACGAAAAAAAGCGCTGGCTTACGGCGCCAGAACAGCTTTTATGGTCAAAAAGTGCTCTTTTTTTAAGAATTGTCTGGATATTAAATAGGTGATTCTTATCACAGAAACGCGTAGAATGCGGCTCGAAAATAGAGCGAAATGAAGTAGATACACTGTTCTTGAAATCTAATGTTACACGATATAAAGCATTAGACACTCATTTTAAGGCAGAGTTTCACGCTAATTTTTGTTATATTTTCAATGCATGAACAAATGGATTTACTTAAAAATATAACGCGTTTGAGGTGGTTATGAAAAAAATTGCATGTCTTTCCGCAGTAGCAGCCTGTGTATTAGCAGTAACCGCAGGTACCGCATTCGCTGGTCAGAGCACCGTATCCGCTGGCTATGCGCAGGGTGATCTCCAAGGCGTTGCTAACAAAGCCGACGGTTTCAACCTGAAATACCGTTACGAGTTCGACAACAACCCACTGGGTGTTATCGGTTCCTTTACCCACGTAGAGAAGAACGGTTCTGAGAACGGTTACTACGGTAAAGCTCAGTACAACTCTATCACTGCCGGTCCAGCTTACCGCTTCAACGACTGGGCAAGCATCTACGGTGTAGTGGGTGTTGGTTACGGTAAAAACATCGACAACGCTCAAAACGGTACTGACCGTAACGGCAGCAGCGACTACGGCTTCACCTACGGTGCTGGCCTGCAGTTCAACCCAATCCAGGACGTAGCACTGGACGTTGGTTACGAGCAGAGCCGTATCCGCAGTGTTGACGTTGGTATCTGGAGCGTTGGCGTAGGCTACCGTTTCTAAGATTTCTCCATGCCTGCGGGCATGAGCATGTGGCGCAGTTGGCCGCATCAGATAAAAATCCGCCTTCGGGCGGATTTTTTTTTGCCTGTTATTCGGCGTCGGTCACTTGCCCAGTTTTTGCGCCGGTTCCGTTGAAAACCGTGCGCTGCGGGCATCTCGCTCATAGCCTTGCGGCTGCGTAAGAATGTCGTACAGTGCCGGTCGACGACCGTGGATCCAGCGGCGGCCCGTACTGAGTGGGATCAGCGACAGATCAAGGTTGGCCGTGACCATCTGATCTTCTGCCGCCCAGGTTTCCGCCAGAATGCGGCCATAAGGGTCGAGGATCATCGCATTGCCGGTACGCACTTCGTCATCGTCACGTCCCACTCCGTTGCTGAATAACACAAACAAACCGTTGTCATGGGCACGTGCCGGGAGCCAGCGCATCAGCCAGCCACGCCCGTGTTCGCCACGAAACGCCGCCTCTATCGCCGCCGGATCCTCCTGCCGCCGTTGCCAAATTTCCAGTGGGATCGGCTTCATGCCGTGCGGGCTACGCGAATGAGTGCCGCCGGTCTGATGCGGTGCCAACAGCACCTCTGCCCCCAGCAATGCGGTCGCGCGGACATTCTCAACCAGGTTATTGTCCCAACAGATCAGCACCCCCATTCGGATACCCCATGGGGTGTCGAACACGGTGAAACTGTCGCCGCTGGCGATTGCCGGGTGTTCAAAGGCATGCAGTTTACGGTGAACGTGAAGCTTGCCGTCGGGCAGGCAGACGGCGTAGGCATTGTAATATTTGCCATCATCGCCCAGTTCAATCAGTCCGACGCCGATCGCCATGTTATAGCGTTCGGCCAGCGGGCGAATGCGCGCCAGCGAAGGGCTGTCGGCGATGGGCTCCGCCAGTGCGCCAATTTCACCGGCGCTGAGGTGGCGTACGTGCCAATAGCCGGTGATGCACATTTCCGGGAAGGTCAGCAGCTGGATCTGTTCGGCGGCGGCGCGGGTGATAAAGCCCTCGATCACCGACAGGTTGTAGTTTTTATCATTGGCGCGATGCTGAAACTGCACCGTCGCGGCGCGTAAAGAGTTTGTCATAGGATTACCTTTTGGCTGTTATCTGGCGTTGATTACAGCAAAGCCATTGATTACTGTATAATCAATTAAATTCCTTTTTTGATAACCTAACGGAATGGATATACGACAACTCCGCGCCTTCGTGGTGCTGGCCGAACAGGGCAATTATCGCTTGGCGGCAGAGCGGCTGTGCATCACCCAGCCGGCGCTGAGCAAACAGATCCAGGCGTTGGAAACGATGCTGGGCGCCCGCTTGTTTAACCGTGGCCGTCAGGGGGCGCAACTGACCGCCAGCGGCCAACGGCTCTATCCTGAAGCTCAAACGTTAGTCGCTCAGCATCTGCAGTTTCAGCAGCGAGCCGTGCAGGTGGTACGGGGGGAGGCGGGGCGTTTGGCAATCGGCTTTGGCCTGTCCAGCTTTCATCTGGCGCCGCAGTTGGTGGCCGCTTTCCGTCATCGCTTTCCCGAGGTTGCCGTGGGGTTGGAAGACTTGCCTTCAGAACGGCAATATCAGTTGCTATTGCAGGGGGAGCTGCAGGTGGGATTTGTGCGATTACCTGTCAGTACGCCGTTGCGTGCCGGTGCGTTGCTGAGTGACCGATTGGTGCTGGCGGCGCCTTCGGCGCTGGCGCTGCGGGCGGACACCCTGATGGAGCAATTCAACACCTTACCGTTGTTACAGTTGACGCCCAAGCGTGGGCGCGGGCTGAGCGACCAGTCGCTGCGTTTTATTGCCGCCCATCAACTGGCACCTAACGTGGTACAGCAGGCCGGTGATATTCAAACCTTGCTGGCACTGGTTGCCGCCGGCATTGGCGTTGCTCTGCTGCCGCATAGCGTCACGCATATTGCGCCGGCGGGCATCGATATTCTGCCGCTGAGCGGCGAACAGACCCAATGGCAAGTCGGTATCGCCTGGAACCCGCAGCAGCCTGATGCGCTACGGGATAACTTTGTCGAGGTGGCTTTGGCTACCGCGTCGGGTCAGGTTGCCGATTTATAGCGGGCAGTGCATCACCAGAATTGGGCTTTGGTGGTACTCGCTGCGATGACTTTCGCTGAAACCGACTTTCTTCGCCAATGCCAATGAGGGCTGATTTTCCGGGGAGATAATGCATACCGCCTTATCGCCCGGTAAATGGTCTTTTCCCCAGGCCAAAGCCGCGCGCAGCGCTTCGGTGGCATAGCCTTTACCCTGTGCCGAGGTCACCAGCGTCCAGCCCATTTCGGGGGCATCAAGCGCCGGATGGATATTGCGCTGGAAGTCGGAAAAACCGATGCCGCCAAGGTAGGCACCGCTGACTTTATCGCGCACGGCCCAGTAGCCATAACCCAGCAACGCCCAATGGCCGACGTAACGCATCAGGCGGCCCCAGGAATCTTCACGATCCCTCGGCGTGCCGCCGATATAACGAACCACTTCAGGATCGGCCCACATGGCGGCCAATGAGTCAAAATCGTCCAGCGTATGTGCATCAAGGCGTAAACGTTCGGTAAGCAACAGCGGTGCGGTAGTGATAAGAGGCATTATTTTTTTCCTGCACAGAGCCAGAGGCGGTCTGTGCAGTATGCCAGAGAAATTACACCGCCAGCCACAGTAACCAGGTGAACAGGAAACCGCTCAGGCCAAGGATCGTCGTCAGTACCGTCCAGGTTTTCAGGCCATCGGCGACCGAAAGTCCGAGGTATTTGGTGACGATCCAAAAGCCGGAGTCATTTACGTGCGACAAGCCCAGCCCGCCGAAGCAGGTGGCGAGAGTGACCAGTACCAATTGCAGCTGATTAAGCCCGCTAACCGCTTCCGATAACAGGCCACCGGTCGTGAGTATCGCTACAGTAGCGGACCCCTGAGAGGCGCGCAGCGCCAGCGAAATGATAAAAGCTGCCGGGATCAACGGCAGGCCGATGGTGGTCAGCACGTCTGCCAATGCCTTGCCCACGCCTGACTCCACCAGGACTTTGCCGAATACGCCACCGGCACCGGTGACCAGGATCACCACCGCGGCGGTCGGCAGAGCGCCCCCCATGACGTCGCTGGTGTGTTGCAGGCTCCAGCCGCGACGAATGGCCAGGAAGTAGAATGCCAGCAAGAGGGCAATCATCAGCGCTACTGCCGGTGAGCCGAGCAACGAAAGCGTGTCGCGCAGTGCTGAACCCGGCTCGAGCAGCGTGGCCGAAACGGTGCCCAGCATGATAATCGCGATAGGAATGACGATCAGCGCGGCCACCAACCCGGCGCCAGGCGGATTGATGCGGTCGCTCAATGGCGCTTTGCCTTCCGGCGCCGGTTCGGGCGCCGCCAGCTGCAGCTGTTCCAGTACCTCAATCGACAGTGGATAAGTTTTACGATTCAAATGCTTGGCTGTGAAATAACCGATCACGCCTACCGGAATACAAATCGCGAGACCGATAATGGTCAGCCAGCCAATATCGGCGTTCAGCAGCCCGGCTGCGGCGACCGGGCCTGGGTGTGGCGGCAGGGCGACGTGCACCGCCAGCATTACGCCGGCCATCGGCAGGCCGAACTTCAGCGGCGAAACTTTAGCGACCTTGGCAAAACCGTAGATGATCGGCGCCAGGATGATAAAGCCGACGTCGAAAAAGACCGGAATGCCGAGAATAAATGCGGCGATGGTCAGGGCGGCCACGGTATGTTTCGGCCCCAAAGCTTTGCTGAAGCGCTGGGCCAGCGATTCGGCACCGCCAGAATGTTCGATCATCCGGCCGAGCATCGCGCCCAGGCCGATGATAATGGTCACCGAACCCAGTACGCCGCCCATACCTGCGGTCATCACTTTCATCACTTCGCCGGTAGGAATGCCGCTGGCCAACGCCACCAACAGACTGACCACCAGCAAGGCGACAAAGGGCTGGATCTTGGCCTTGATGACCATCAGCAAGAGCAGGACCACACCTAATACGGCAATCAACAAAAGCATAGAGGTAGACATGAAATAGCCTTTAATCGGGTAAGAGTCAGGCACCGCGATCGCCGGCTGGCGATACGGGTGCGTTTAATTTTTATGTTTTGGAAATCCCTGGGTTGGCGCAGTGCCTTATTGGTAAGGTCTTAGCCAATCAAGCCCGACGGTGGTATCGCCACGCGGCCGGTATTCACAACCGATCCAACCTTGATAGCCGATGGCGTCCAGTTGATCGAACAGCCATGGGTAATTCAGTTCGCCGTCGTCCGGTTCATGACGATCCGGCACCGAGGCAATCTGAATATGGGCGTAGCGGCCGGCCAGCGAATGCATCAGCCCGCTGATGTTGCCGTCCACCAACTGAGCATGGAAAAAGTCGAACTGTACGAAGACGTTCGAGCGATCGATGGCCTCGACCAGTTCGGCTGCCTGGTGCTGACTGGAAAACAGATAATGCGGCTTAACCTGTGGGCTGAGCGCTTCAATCAGCACCTTGATGTCGTGCTGGGCGAAGCGGTCTGCGGCATAGCGAATATTATCGATAAAGGTATCGCGATAGCGCTGCCAGTCCGCTCCAGGGGGAACGACGCCGGCCATCACGTGCACGTTGGGGCAGTTCAGCTCAATGGCGTAAGCCAGGGCGCGATCGATATCCGCACGCGCATCTTGCTCGCGGCCCGGCACCGCCGCCAGCCCCCATTCGCCGGCTTCGGCATTGCCCGGCGCGGTATTAAACAGCACCTGCTGCAAACCGTTGCTGCGCAGTTGTTCCGCCAGCAATTCGGCTGGATAGTCATAGGGAAACAGGAACTCGACTGCCGTGAAACCTTCGGCTGCGGCAGCCTCGAACCTTTCCAGGAATGGCAGTTCGTTAAACATCATCGATAAATTGGCGGCAAACTTAGGCATGGTTCAGCTCCGTAGTTCGGTAATTTCATCATCGGTCAAATAGCGTATTGGGCGGTCGCCGAGGGTGAAAATCAGCCTGGCGGCATCTTCCATCTCTTCGGTATTATCCGCTGCCGCCCGCAGATCCTTGCCCGTAACCACCGGGCCGTGATTGGCCAGCAAAAAGGCGCGGTGGGTCGGTGCCAGTTTGGCCAGATCTTCCGCCAGCCGTAAATCACCCGGGCGGTAGTACGGCACCACCGGCACCTTGCCGACCCGCATCACCACATAAGGGGTGAAGGGTTTAATGGCATTCTCCACGTCCAACCCTTGCAGGCACGATAACGCGGTGAGGTAGGTACAGTGCAGGTGCACCACCGCTTTGCACTCTGGGTTATTCAGATACAGCGCGCGATGAAAGCTGATCTCTTTCGAGGGTTTGTCGCCGGACAGCCATTCGCCGTTCAGGCTGACTTTCGACAGCCGCTCGGCCTGCAGTTCGCCCAGGCAGGATCCGGTCGGGGTTGCCAGCAGCGTGCCGTCCGCCAGCAACAGCGAAAGGTTACCGGCAGAGCCCGTGGCGTAGCCGCGTTGGAAGAACGAAGCTCCGAGGCGCACCATCTCTTCGCGTGCCTGTTGTTCGGTCGTCATTGTCATAATGGGAATTCCGTTTGTGCCCGGGCGAAAAAGTTATCATCGCCAAAATTGCCCGATTTAAGGGCCAGTGAAACCGGTTGTTCGATGGCGCGAACCCAGGGTACGCCGGGAGAGATGCAGGGGCCTATGTGGAAGCCGCGAATGCCCAACGCCTGCGTCACTACGCCAGAGGTTTCGCCGCCGGCAACGATAAAGCGACGGTACCCTGATTGTTGGAGCTGTTTAACCACCCCGGCAAACAGTGACTCCACTGCCTGACTGGCTGCAGCCATGCCATATTGTTGCTGAACCTGCTGCAGTTTCTCCGGTTCGGCGGTGGCATACAGCAGCGGGGCCAGCGGGGCATTTTCCTGCCGCTGTATCCAGTCGGCCAGTTCTGTGACATAGGCCGCGCGGTCAGATTCGCTAAGGCAACGCGCCACGTCGATAGCCATGGCCGGGGCCTGTTGACGATATCGGGCGACCTGTCGATTGGTCATGACGGAGCAGGAGCCGGACAGGACCACCGCTTTCTCCCCCTGTGGGGCTCCCGCGGCCTGCGGACGACCTTGTCCCGGCTGAGCCCATTGCCGTGCGAGGCCGATGGCCAGTCCCGATCCGCCGGTCACCAGCTTCATATTTTTCAGCGCTTCGCCCTGGGTCAGCAAGTGCTGCTCATTGAGCGTATCCAGCACCGCATATCGCACGCCTTGCTGCGCCAGCTGTTGCAGCTTTTCCACCACCGCGCCGGCACCGCAATCCATATCTGCGGCCGTTACCAGTCCGCAGCGTCCCTGAGCCTGTGCTTCCATTAACCGCAGCAGGTTACTGTCGGTCATCGGCGTCACCGGGTGGTGGCGCATGCCGGACTCCGACAGCAGTTGATCCAACACAAACAGATAGCCCTGATACACCGTCCGGCCGTTGACCGGCAGCGCCGGGGAAATCACCGTTTGGCTTTCGCCCAGCGCATCAAGCAGCGCATCGGTCACCGGGCCGATGTTACCCTGCGCAGTGCTGTCGAAGGTTGAGCAATATTTGAAGTAAAATTGCCGACAGCCCTGGCGCTGCAGCCAGGCCAGCGCCTGCAAAGATTGTTCAACTGCCTGCGAAGCTGGGCAGGATCTTGATTTCAGGCTGATAACGACCGCTTGCGCTTCAATCGGTACTTCATCATGCGGTACGCCATTTAACTGCACCGTCGACAGGCCGTTTTCCACCAGAAAGCTGGCAATGTCGGTCGCGCCGGTAAAATCATCTGCAATTACGCCGAGCAGCATTATGCGTTCTCCTTCTTTTGCGGCAGGTCGATACCGGAGAAGATTTTGATCACTGCGCTGTCATCCTCTTTGCCGAAACCGGCATTGCTGGCGGCGGTAAACATATTAAAAGCGGTAGATGCCAGCGGCAGCGGGAAATGCAGTGCTTTGGCGGTATCCGCCACCAGCCCCAGATCCTTCACGAAGATATCCACCGCCGATTTGGGCGCATAGTCGCCGTCAACCACGTGACGCATACGGTTCTCGAACATCCAGGAATTGCCGGCCGCGTGGGTGACGACGTCGTACATGACATCCAGAGGAATACCGGCGCGGGCAGCCAGCGCCATGGCCTCGGCTCCGGCGGCGATGTGCACCCCGGCCAGCAATTGGTGGATGATTTTCACCGTGGCACCCAGGCCAATCTCTTCACCAATGCGATAGACCTTGCCGGCAATGGCGTCCAGCACCGGCTGCAATTGTTGGAATGTGGATTCTGCGCCGGATGCCATCACCGTCATTTGGCCTTCAGCCGCCTTGGCTGCGCCACCGGAAACCGGAGCGTCAAGCATGGTCAGGCCAAGCGCCAGCAGTTGTTGTTCTATCTGTCTGGCATCGGCAGCGGAGATGGTGGAAGAGACCATGACTGGCGTATTGGGCTTCAGTTTCGCCGCCAGGCCGTTTTCGCCGAACAGGATCTGCTTGACCTGAGCAGCGTTAACCACCAGCAGCAATAACGCATCTAACTCAGAGGCGAATCCATCTGCGCTGGTGGCAGCCTGTTTGGCCCCGGCCTGCTGCAATGTGGCCAGCGCCTGTGGGTTAAGATCGACACCATAAGTCGTTAGCCCGGCATTAATGCACGACTTCGCCGCCCCCATTCCCATGGAACCTAACCCTACGATGCAAACTGCAAAATCCCCTGGCTGTGTCATTTGGCACCTCGTGTTAATTTTAGTGATAATTTGTTTTGTTGTGTTAAATGTAAGCGCATTGATGCGCTGAGTCAGCGATCGATATCACAATTATTAACATTGAGAGAAGCCTTAATAGATGCGCTTAAAAAGGTTGATGTCGAGTTATCTCACTGTTTTAAAAATATTTAAAATAAGTCATCGATACCATGAGCGATCTCACGGCCTGTAAAATGGCTGCTTTCATCGAACGAAAATTGACGTAAAATCACAATTATTATCACTGCGGTAAAAAGAGAGGGAACCGTGATACCTGTAGAACGCCATCAGCAAATTTTAGCGCTGGTATCAGAACGCGGGGTGGTCAGTATTGCCGAATTGACCGAGCGGCTGGGAGTGTCGCATATGACGATTCGCCGCGATCTGCAAAAACTGGAGGAGCAGGGCGCGGTACTGGCAGTGTCAGGCGGGGTGCAATCTGCTGAACGGGTGGCGATTGAACCTTCTCATCAGGATAAGGAAGGGATGTACAGCCAACAGAAAGCGGCCATTGGTCAGTTGGCTGCCCGGCAGGTCCCGCCCAACAGCTGCATTTATCTGGATGCGGGCACCACTACGCTGGCATTGGCAAAGCACCTCAGTGAGCGCGAGGATCTGACGGTGGTCACCAATGATTTTGTGATTGCGGGCTACCTGATAGAACACAGCCAGTGCAAGATCATTCACACCGGCGGCACCGTCTGCCGCGAGAACCGTTCCTGCGTTGGTGAAGCGGCGGCTCAGGCGCTACGTGGGTTGTTTATCGACCTGGCGTTTATTTCCGCTTCATCATGGAGCATGCGCGGCCTGTCGACGCCCAATGAAGATAAGGTGATGGTGAAGAAAGCCATCGTTGACGCCAGTCGCCGCTGTATCCTGCTCAGCGATACCTCAAAATACGGTAAAATAGCCACCTATCTGGCGTTGCCGATTGCGGTATTTGACGCGATTATTACCGATGATAATCTGCCCGCCGCAGCGCGAGAGGCGATCCTGCAGGCGGATATCACGCTGATGACGACCGGGGAGAAAAGCTGAACATAGCCTCGTATTAACAGCGTCGGAATAAATGCACCAGCGGGGGTGAGCTCTGTGCGCAGCGCTACGCAGAAATTAAATGCCGCTGAACCAGTTATAGCCCTGATCTTCCCAGTAACCGCCGGGATTGGTATCGCTGACGAAAATGGCGGCGATATGTTTGGCGTTCTTGAAGCCCAGCTTGGTCGGCACCCGCAGCCGCAGCGGGTAACCGTAATCGGCCGGCAGCGCCTTGCCGCCGAAATCCAGCGCCAGAATGGTTTGTGGATGCAGTGCGGTGGCCATATCGATGCTGGAATAGTAACGATCCGCGCATTTGAATCCGACATAACGGGCGTTCAGATCCGCCCCGATGTGCTGCAGGAAATTGCGCAGCGGCACGCCACCCCATTGGCCAATGGCGCTCCAGCCCTCGATGCAGATTAACCGGGTTATCTGGCTTTGCTGCGGCAGGCGTTGCAGTTGCTCCAGCGTCCAGGGGGCCTTTTTTTCTACTTTACCGGAGACTTCCAGCCGGTAGCTGGCGAGATCCACTTCCGGAACGTTGTATTCCGGGTAATACGCGTTGAACGGGAACGGATGGGTAATCTGATCCGAACGGTAGGTCTGCGCCAGCTTTTGGCCGTTGAACAGCCAGGCTTGCACCCGATCGTTCCAGCGGGACATTGCCCACAGCACTTTATCCACCTGGTCACCGTCCTGTAGGTTGCAGCCGGTCAGCATGGCGACGCCACCCAGCGTCAGGCCGGAGCGAAGCATCAGGCGGCGCTGCAAATTAACCAGCTGTTTCTTTTGTGCCGGTTCCAGCCCCGGTGCCATGGGGCGTTGTTTTTTATCCGTCATGTTTGCCACCCGTTATCATTGCCCACAGCGTGCGCGGCACGATAATCACCATCAGCAGGTGAATCACCACAAATAAGCCAATGCCTGCCATGGCGAAAAAATGTACGTAACGCGCAATGTCAAAGCCGCCGAACAGGCTAACCAAACCTTGTAACTGCACCGGTTTCCAAATGGCTAGCCCGGAGAGCACCAGCAGCAGCCCCAGAAACAGTACGCCGAGGTACATCAGTTTTTGAATGGCGTTGTAATGACCATGCTGATGTTTGAGCCGCAGCGTCACGGCTTGCCAGATATCGCGCCGCAGCGCGCCGAGGCCAAGCGGCAGCAGATCGCGCCGCAAGTGGCCGCTGAACAGGCTCCACAAGACATAACACAGCGCGTTGCAGGCCAGCAGCCACATCACCGCCAGATGCCAACCGATCGCGCCGCCCAGCCAGCCGCCGAGCGTGACTTGCGGCGGAAAGCGGAAGCCGAACAGCGGCGAAGCGTTATAGATTTCCCAGCCGCTCATGAACATGCAGACCATGGCGAACAGGTTAATCCAATGGGTCAGGCGGACCGGCCAGCGATGCACCGGCCGCGGCGCGTTGCTTTTCATCATGCACTCCTGAATTACATCGGTGGAACGGTACCGTCTTTGCCGGCAGATATGCGGGTAGCGACGCGTTCGCCCTTATCGTCCGTGGCGGAGAACAACACGATATGCGCACCCGGTTTCAACAGGCTGCGGTCACCGGGATCCAGAGTGACGATCGGCACATCTTCCGGCACGTTAACGGTTTTCTGCTGGTTGCCGTAGGTCACGGTCAGGGTGCGGCCGTTGGACTTCACCAGTTTGCCCACGGTGCCGTTGGTCATGGTGTCGACCTTACCGTCGGCGGATTCCCAGGCCGAGTGGCCTTCGCCGGTGCCACGCAGGCTGGCTGCGAACACGTGCACTTCCAACGCTTTCAAAGAGCCGTCCGGCTGCGGTACGGCAGCGGTGCCGATAAAGCTGTCCGGCTTGATATCATCCAGCGTGCCCTTCGACACGCTCAGCACTCGGGTCTGGTCATTGAGCTTGACGCTGACCTTTTCCCCTTTGCGATCGGTGACCTGCAGGCTGGTGTCGCTCACCTGATCGATAACGCCACGCAGCGGGGCAATCACCTTGCCTGGGGTTTGCGCTGCGGCGGCCGCACCGCTGCACAGCATGAGAGTGGAAAGCAGTAAACCGGCAAAACGATGACGGGTAATCATAAGGTTCTCCTTTGTTTAGGTTGCCGGTTAAGCATGGTTGAACACCGGGGACAGCACCATGTCCGTTTGATGACATTAATGTCATCAAGAATGTCCGCCAGAACTGCTAGTATTTCCGCAAGAGTCATGAGGTGGCGATAATGCGAATACTGGTGGTTGAAGACGACATCAGCACGGGTGATTACCTGAAAAAGGGGCTGGGAGAGGCGGGGTACAGCGTCGATTTGGCACGTAACGGCACCGACGGCCTGTTTCGGGCACTGGAACACGGCTATGACGCTATCGTGCTGGACGTAATGTTGCCGGGGCTGGACGGCTGGCAGATTATTGAGGTACTGCGCAAGAAAAGTGATGTGCCCATTCTATTTCTGACCGCGCGAGATGGGGTGCAGGATCGCATTCATGGCCTCGAACTGGGTGCCGATGATTACCTGATTAAGCCCTTCTCCTTTACGGAACTGGTGTTGCGTCTGCGCACTTTGCTGCGGCGTGGCACGGTACGTGAAGCCGATCACTATGTGATAGCCGACCTGCAGCTCGACGTGCTGCGCCGTAAAGCGGTGCGGCAGGAGCAGGTGATCGCGCTGACCAATAAAGAATTTATGTTGTTGCACCTGTTGGTGCGACGTGAGGGGGAGGTGTTGTCACGCACCATGATCGCCTCCCAGGTTTGGGACATGAACTTTGACAGCGATACCAACGTGGTGGATGTCGCCATCAAGCGGCTGCGTGCCAAGATTGACCGGCCGTTCGAGGTCAAGCTGATCCACAGCGTGCGTGGTATCGGTTACGTTTGCGAACCGCGTTCATGAAGGCCGTGATCCAGCGTTGGCGCGTCTTGTCACTGACGTTGCGCAGCGCCATGCTGTTTGCGCTGGTGGCGGCTCTGGTGGTTAGCGGCGCGGGCGGCTACCTGTACGGTGCAATGCGTCAGGAGATGACTACCCGTAGCGATTTGCAGGTTACCGGCCGGGTGGAGTATTACCGCAATTTGCTGAGTCAGCGTTTTCCGTTGGAGCGTCTGACGGCGAATACCGGCCTGTTCGAAAATATGCTGGGTAACGAACAGGACGTGCTGATTTTTCAGCAGCCGGGGAAAAAACCGTTAATCAACGTGAATCCGGCGAGGTTGATCCTGCCACCGGTGAGCCCGACGCCGGTCGGCACGCCGCAGCGCTTGAGCGCGGTTCAAGGCGGAGTGACCGCTCAAGGAGTGCCATTGCGTGCCGCATCGGCACTGGTCAGGCTGGAGGACGGTAACCTGCTGCAAATCTCGGCTGCCCATGTGATGGTCAATGAGCAGAAGATGCTGGCGCGTTATCTCTGGCGGATCGTCGCCGCCGTCGCGGTGGCATTTATTCTGATTGCATTGCTGGGGTACTGGGTGATGCGCCGCGGACTGCAGCCACTGTGGCGAATGGCGGCGCAGGCGGCGGTGATCACCCCGAACACGCTGTCGACTCGCCTGAGCGAGCACGGGGTACCGAAGGAATTGCAGCAACTGACCCGTTCGTTCAACGCCATGTTGGATCGCCTGAATGAAGGTTATCTGCGCCTGACGCAATTCTCCGCCGATTTGGCCCATGAAATCCGCACGCCGGTAGGGGCACTGATGGGGCACTGTCAGGTAGCGCTGTATCAGGCGCGCAGTGTGGAAGAGTATGAAACCTTGTTGTCGAACAACATGGAGGAGCTGGAGCGTATTTCCCGTATGGTGGAAAATATTCTATTTCTGGCGCGCGCCGGCGAAGGGCAAGCGGTGTTGAACCCTCAGCGGCTTGATGTGGCACAAGAGCTGCAACGGGTGGCTGACTACTTCGAAGGTTTGGCGGAAGAACGCGGCATTACGTTGGTCTGCCAGGGAGAAGGGCAATGGATGGCGGATGCTATGCTGTTTCAGCGCGCATTGAGTAACCTGGTCTCCAACGCGGTACGCTATGCCGATGAAAACAGTCAGGTACAGCTGCAGGCTGTCAGTCAGGCCGATGGTGGGCTGGCGATACTGGTTATTAATCAGGGCCCGCCGATCTTCCCGGCGCATCTGAACAAGTTGTTCGACCGCTTCTATCGTGCCGATGCCGCCCGCAGTTCCGGCAGCCATGCCAGCGGACTGGGGCTGGCGATCGTCCGTGCGATCATGACACTGCATGGCGGCACAGCGCACGCCCATTGTGTTGTCGAGGAAAATACTGCTCGCATCACCTTCAGCCTGATATTCCCCGCGCAAGAATAGCCTATTTCCCACGTCGGATTTGATTGGCTGGGGCGGCCAAATCCGTTTATCCGGCCTGGTCGAAACTATTTACTTTCATTTACCGCTGGGCTAACCCAATCACCTCCGGATCAAAAGATTAATTCTGACCAGAATTAGGGCAATGTTGCGGCCTAGGCCCGGTTTTTTGGCGGCGACCCCTTTTGGCAAAATTCACCCTTCGTTACGTTGTTATTAAAATTGCTTGCATTAAAGGAATGACGAGAATTTTCAGCTTAAAGGCGGTAATTTACAAAACAAAAAACTAACTTTAAGATCTTTTACATATAAATATATCAATGATGTGGATGTTTGTATAATCTTTGGTTATGGCATATGAGAAAATTCTTATATCAAAAATGATAAGGTGAGAAATATTTACTTTGTGGCGTTAATTGATTTTCAGAAGGGTCAGTGGCTAAGGTTGGCTAATTAATCTGATTAAATATTGCTTAATATTCTATTAACATTTAACGCCGGCGATAAATAATCCTAGAGTGAAACCTGTGAAAAATGAAATATAGAATTAATGACCACATCATTTTTGACGTGGATACGGGAACCATGAGCCTGACAGAGTTTCCTGACGATCCCATCTCTATTTCCAATCCGTCGAAGCGGTTACTGCTGCTATTGATTACGCATCATGGCGAGCCAGTGGGGCGGGAGGTAATATTCAAGAAGGTTTGGGATGATTATGGCATGGTGTCAGGCAACAATAATCTTAACCAATGTGTGAGTAAATTACGTCGGGTTATTAAAAATCTGGGCATTGAGGACGAGGTGATTGTCACCGTCCCCAAGGTCGGTTTTATGCTGCGATATGAAATTATGGTGGAGTCTTGCGAAGGGCCGGAAGATCGCTTCGTAAATGGAGATATAAATTCCCCTCCACCGGCGCCGGTTCAAGCGGAAATCGCGCCTTCGTCAGGCTCTTCAGCCGCAGCCGAAGCGGTTTATACCGGGTATTCCCGGCGCTGGTGGGCGATAGTCAGCGTAGTGGCATTGGGGGTAATTATGCTGGCGGTTGGCATTACCACCTATCTCACCGGTTCGGTTTCCCGGCAAGAAATCTATCTGGGCAAAGTCAGCAGTTGTAAGGTGTTTATGTCGATGCCGGGCGCCTCAGCTGCCGTCAGTGCTGCTCTAAGTCGCGACATTCTGGCCTATGCGGGCCCGCAAACGGCAGAGTGCAGCGGTGACGAATTCCTGTTGGTAGTACGCAGCAATCAGGTACGTTCTTACATTTCGGGCATTTCCCGCCTGTTTTTTCTGCGCTGTCGCATTTTACGTGAACATCGGGTAGAGATTTGCTCTGGACTCGAAAGCGACAACGCCGCAATTCTTAATTAATCATCAATCGGTGTCAGGATGAACGCCACCCCGGGGGAAAGGAATATGCCACCAATCTTTATTGTCTTGATATTAAATACTTAATTTTCACCACATGGTTAATAATGCAGCATTTATTCGATGCAAGCCTTATATTTTGCTCGCCGGCGCTGCCTTGCATTTCCGCGCCAACCGCTTTTGTGATACCTAATTATGGTAATAGATTATGAAAAATATCTCTTTCAGGGAGGACATTCTCTTTTTCGAACCCAACCCCTGGGTGAGAAAAGGATTACGGGCACTTATTGGAACCGAACCCATACACTACCAATTTGTGCACAGCATCAGGGCAGTGGAGGCAGGGTTAAAGGAGAATGAGAAACAAATCCTCATAATGGAGCTGTATAATGAAAGTGAGAGTTTGTATGATGTATTACATTTCATCCTGACGATAAAGGATATTTGGCCCAAGACGCCACTGATCATATTTACTGAAGTGACCAATGCCAGCATATTGACCATTCTGGCTGCTCAAACGCATTTATCCCTGGTGGCCAAAGACGATCCCTTGGATTGCCTGTATCAGGCCATTGATGCTGTCGGCACGGGGGTAAGTTACCGTAGTCCCGCGATTCAGGAAGCGTTGATATCCACGGTAGAGCCCTTGTCCCGTAGCGAATGGCAAATATTGGCGATGATGATCGCCGGCGCCAATCCGCGACATATCGCCAGTATTACCCATCGCAGTTGTAAAACGGTCAGTAGCCATAAGCTGAATATCATGCGTAAGCTGAGGCTTAATCAAGCAGGGTTTATGCACCTGATTTTGGCATTCAGGACTCAACACCCGGCCTAAAAATTCGCCGTCGGTTGTAATGGCACACGCCGCGCCGGCGGTTTAATACTTTCTCGTTCCAAGCGCTTATCCCTTTATTTCCTGCCAGCCACCCAGATGAATTGATCTGCATCAAATTAAACATCCTACAAAAATAAACCTGTCGCCCTTATTTATGTGCTGACGCAATAGTGCGTTTTATATACCGTTAACGCGGTTTTAGAGGGGGTGAAAACAATAGGTGTTTTGTTCCCTGTAGCATCATTACATGGCCCTTTTAACTTACTGGCAGCAAAATAAACATTAAAGTAAGAATAAAAATCTAAATATTTGACCATTGGTAGTTAATGGTTCTTTTTTGATTTGATGCGGTTACTCTTTTCTCCGTCAAGCAGACTGGCTAAAAGCACTCATGCAAGTGACTGATTAAGGCACGTCAGGCTAATGGACGCACAATCATATTTAAAGTTGAAGGGAGTTTTACCATGAAGAAAATTACACTGGCTCTGGCAATCATTTCCGCCTTCGCTGCGGTCAGCACTGCTCAAGCCGCCGACGTTACCGCTCAGGCGCTGGCTACCTGGTCTGCTACCGCGAAGAAAGACACCACCAGCAAACTGGTTGTTACCCCAATCGGCAGCCTGTCTTTCAACTATGCGGAAGGCATCAAGGGTTTCAACAGCCAGAAAGGTCTGTTTGACGTGACCGTAGAAGGGGATGCCACTGCAACTGCCTTCAAACTGACTTCTAAACTGGTTTCAAACACCCTGACTCAGTTGGATACCTCTGGCTCAACTCTGAATGTCGGCGTGAACTACAACGGCGCAGCGGTAGAGAAAACGGCGGAAACCACCATGATCGACACCTCTGCCGGCATTTTGGGTGGCAACCTGAGTGCGTTATCCAACGCTTACAATCAGGCTGTCCGCACCAGCGCACAAGATCAGTTTACTTTCACCATTATTGGCGCCACCTCTGACGGTACCACTGCGGTCACCGACTTCAGCACCCTGCCGGAAGGTATCTGGAGCGGTGATGTGAGCGTGGAATTCAACGCCACCTGGACTGCGTAATCCCCGAGTTGCTGGTTTAGAGCAGGGGGCAATCCCCTGCTTATTCCACCCCGCTGAAGAACGTCACTGGAATACCGTTATGAAACGACTCTCTCTCGCCGCCTGCCTGTTGCTATCGCTGTCTCAACCTGTTTTCGCGCTCGACGTCGGTGAGATCAGCTCGTTCATGCACAGCGATAGCGCGCGTCTGAGTAAAGAAATCAAGAACACCACCGACAGCGGTCGTCTGGTGAATATCAAGATCGAGCGAATTTCCAGCCCGCTGGAGTCCGGCACGGTGCTCCCGATGGGCAGTAAAGATGAAATGTTACTGTCGCCGGCCAGCCTGATATTGCCGGCCAACGCCAGCGACGTGATCCGTTTCTATTACAAAGGCCCCAGCGACAACCAGGAACGGTATTACCGCATTGTCTGGTTCGATCAGGCGTTGAGCGATGTGGGGAAAAACTCGGCTAAACGCAACGCGGTTGCCACCACATCGGCACGTATCGGCACCATTTTGGTGGTGGCGCCACGGCAGGACCAATTCGACTATCAGTTTGCCGACGGCCAGATCAAAAACACCGGCAACGCCACCTTTAAGGTGGTGGCCTATGGTAATTGCCGCGACAAGAAAGAGGGGAATGACTGCAAGGAAAACTATTTCGTCATGCCGGGCAAGGCTCGAGCTTTCAGCAAGGTGGACGTCAGCGACAAGAAGGGTCGCGTTGCGCTGTGGCATGGCGACCAGTTTATCCCGGTGAAATAACGGACTGCGTAACCCACGGCAAAGCCTATACGGAATGGAACTCATAACAAGAATTCAAGGAGTGGATGTGAAAGGTGCGCTGGATGATGTGTTGTTGAAAACCCTGCTTGCCGCCGGCGCGCTTGTGCTTCCTGCCGTGCTGTTGCCGGGTCAGACGACGATGGCTGCCGGACTGACCCAGATTGATGGCGTCTTGATCCCCCAGACCTTCAGCTTGGCGTTGCGTGAAGGCATGAGCATCCCCTTGCTGTTGCACTTTGAAAAAAACAGCGGTGTAAAAGACGACCGCCGTATTGGCCATGCCTTTTTGTACCTCGAAAACGACCAACTAAAAATTCGCCAAATTACCCTGGAAGAGGGTGACGAGGGGACACCGCTGACTGCGGAAACCATCAAACAGCTGCAGGCGCTGCAGGAGGCCGCATTTGATCGGCAGCAGCGTATTGCGCTGGCGCCCGACGCCTGGCTGGCGCTGGATTTCCGCCAGCTCAATTTACAGCTGGTGGTGAAAGCGTCCGCGATGGGAACCCTGCTCCGCGCGCGCTCCAGCGACATTGGCGCGTCGAGCGTCAATGCCGTCAGCAGCACGCTGGACTATAACCTTGGTATTTACGATAACCGCACCCGTGCCAGCGAGGGCAACACTTCCAGTTACCTGTCACTCAACAGCGTTACCGCTCTGCGCGAGCACCACATGGAAGTGAACGGTTCGATTTACGGCATCGGCAGCGGCGACGAAAACGCTACGCTGTATAAGGCGATGTACGAGCGCGATTTTGCCGGCCGCCGCTTTGCCGCCGGTATGCTCGACAGCTGGAACCTGCAGTCGCTGGGACCGGTCACCACCATCAACTCCAGCAAGATCTACGGCCTGTCCTACGGTAACCGTGCCAACTCTACCGTTTTTGATAACAGCCAGTCGCTGACGCCGATCGTGGCATTTTTTCCATCGGCGGGGGAAGTGCACTTGTCGCGTGAAGGGCGGCTGCTCAGCGTACAAAATTTTGCCATGGGTAACCATGAAGTGGATACCGGTAACTTGCCTTACGGCATTTATGACGTCGAAGTCGAAGTGGTGGTCAACGGCAAGGTGGTAGATAAGCGCATGCAGCGGGTGAACAAACTGTTCAGCCCCAATCGTGGTGCCAATGCGCCGCTGGCCTGGCAGTTTTGGGGCGGAATGATCCGTATGGACGACTGGCGCGGTGATAACCAACGTCAGCGACCGGCGAAAGATTCTTATCTGCTGGGTGCCTCTGCTACCGGCAACGTAAACAGGCTCAACTGGGCGCTGTCCGGCTATTCGTTTGACAGCAACGCGGTCGGTGAAAGCCGCATCAGCGTACCGCTCACCGAGTCGATTCAGTTCAACCTGCAGAACATGGCGGCCTCCGACAGCTCATGGAGCCTGGTTAACAGCGTCAGCGCAGCTCTGCCTGGCGGTTTCAGCAGTGTGTGGATCAATCAGGAAAAAACCTCGATTGGCGACAAACTGCTGCAAAACGATGCATATAACCGTGCCATCGGCGGCACGATGAATTTTGGTGCGCTATGGTCGCCGTTGGGTAGCCTGAGTCTCAGCTACAACGACGATAAGAAGAACAACAGTCATTACTATAACGCCGATTATTATCAAAATGTGTTTACCGGCCGCTTTGGTACGCTGGGCGTACGCGCTGGCATACAGCGCTATAACAACGGTGGCTACAGCGCAAATACCGGTAAATATATTGCGCTGGACTTCTCTTTGCCGATGGGCAATTGGCTTAGCGCAGGAGTTTCCAATCAAAACGGCTATACCACGGCTAACCTGGCGGCGCGCAAGGATATTCAAAACGGGCCGATCCGCACCCTCGGCGCCAACCTGTCGCGGGCGATATCCGGCGACACCAACGGCGATAACAGCCTTAACGGCGGTGCATACGCGCGCTTTGATACCAAATATTCCGCCGGTACGGTCAACGTCAGCAGCTCCGCCGACGGTTACGTCAACTCAAGCCTGTCCGCCAGCGGCAGCGTGGGTTGGCAGGGGCGTGATATTGCGGTCAGCGGCAGAAGCGAAGGCAATGCAGGCATCATCTTTAATACCGGTATTGAAAACGACGGCATGCTGACCGCCCGGGTCGACGGACGGACGGTCAAGCTGACCGGCAATAAAAACTATGTGCCGTTGTCGCCGTACGGTCAGTACGAAGTGGAGTTGATGAACAATAAAAACTCGGCGGAAAGCTTCGATATCGTCACCAAACGCAAGAGCAAGCTGACGCTGTATCCGGGTAACGTGGCGGTGATCACGCCAGAAATTAAACAGATGGTGACGGTGTTCGGTCGCATCAAGGCTGAAGACGGCACGCTGCTGGCCAACGCCTATATCAAAAACCATATCGGGCGCACCCGCACCGATGACAAAGGCGAATTCATTATGGATGTCGATAAGAAATTCCCGGTTATCGACTTTACGCATAGCGGTAACCAGAGCTGCGAAGTGGATCTGGATCTGAGCAAGGCTCAGGGCGCCGTGTGGGTCGGTGACGTGGTCTGTACCGGGCTGAAAACCTATGCCGGCAACAATATGCAGGCAGGAGATACGATCAATGAAGGCTAAAACTGCGCTGCTGCTTATGCTGTGGGTAGCCCTGCCGTTGCGTGCGGCGGTTACCGTTAACAACTGGCCAAACGCCGCGACCGTGAAGTTCGTGTTCGTTGAAAACAACGCCGACGACAACTTTTTCGTTACGCCGTCCGGGGTGCTGGATCCGCGCATGACCGGTGCGAATAAATGGACCGGCCTGAAATACGGCGGCTCCGGCACCATTTATCAGCAGAGCCTGGGCTATGTGGACAATGGTTATAACACCGGCCTGTCAGCGAACAACCGCTTTGACATGTGGCTGGAAAATGCCCCGATAAAAAATCCGTTCCTCGGCCTGCGCTGCATTAACTGGTATGCGGGCTGTAATATGGACACCAGCCTGATCCTACCGCAAAGCACCGATGAAAAAGGGTTTTATGGTGCGGTGGTGACGCCGGGCGGCGCAAAATGGATGCACGGCATGATGTCGCCGAGTTTCTACCAATATTTGCAGCAGATGGCCCCCGGCGATGCATTCAGCATGCAGATTAACAGCTGCCAGACCTCGGCCACTTATGATGCCGGCGCTGGGGGACGGTGCCAGAACCAGGCCAGCGGTAATTGGTACAAACGCACCGTGACCCACAGCAAGGCCGCGCATCTGCGCTTTATCAACACCAACGCGGTATCGGAAGTGTTTGTTAACAGCGACGGCGTGCCGATCATCGGTGAGGGGAATGCCGACTGTAAAAACCAGACTATCGGTGCGCGCGCCGGCATCATGTGCAAAATGGTCAGCTACGATCTGCAGACCGATGGCAGCGTCAGCAATACCTCAATTCACGTGTTCCCGGCCATTAACCATGCGGCGCTGTCCTCGGCGGTCAACGCCGCCGACCTGCAGTTCAGTCTGAACGGCAACACCTGGAAAAACACTTCCGGTACCGGCAGCTATTACACCTTTAACGAGCTGAAAAGCAGCAATGCCATCTACGTCTTTTTCGCCAGCAACTTCTTTAAGCAGATGGTGAAGCTGGGGATCTCCGACAGTGGCACTCGCGACCTGATTAACTTCCGCTTCCAGAACACCACGTCGCCGGAGTCCGGCTGGTATGAGTTTTCCACCTCAAACCAGCTGATTATTAAACCGCGCGATTTCAGCATTAGCATTATTTCTGACGACTATGACAATACCCCTCATCGTGAAGGTTACGTTGGACCGGGTGAGCCACCACTGGAGTTTACTTATATTGTTACCACCAGTGGTAAAACCGCTGCCGATGAGGTGAGAGTCATGGCCACCGGCCCGACACAGGCCCTCAGCGGCAGAAGCTACTGCATTTTTTCCTCGGCGGATAACAGCACCAAAGTACCGTTCCCGGCGACGCTGAGCATCACTACCAGCACCAACGGGCAGCAGGATTATGACGCCGGCTGCGACGGGCAGTGGCATGACATGACGAATGCGTTATGGAGCAGTACGCCGTGGAATGACATTTCCGGCGAGGTAGGGGTGTTAAACAAAACACGGGTGAAATTCAGTATCCCGATGAATAACCCGATTTCACTGAGGACGATTGAAGGTAATGGTTGGTACGGCGACGTTAGCGCCGCCGGGGAGATCCATGTTGAAGCCACCTGGCGCAACATTAACTAGGGGAAAGGCTGTGAGAAGCTTGCTGCTCGGGCTATTGTGCCTGCCATTTTATGCCAGCGCGATTAACGTTGGCACCCTGACGTTCGCCATGGATCAGGACCAATCCTTCACCGCCAAGCGGGTGCTGAACAATAACCGCAGCGCGCGTATTTATCAGGTGACGCTGCGAGCCATTGATCGACCGGGTGATAGCGAAACGCGGAGCAAACCGGCCGATGGCGAACTGCTGTTTGCCCCTCGTCAACTCCAACTGCAGGCGGGACAGAGCGAATATTACAAGTTCTTTTACCGCGGGCCGCAGGATAACCGCGAACGCTATTACCGGGTATCGTTCCGAGAAATTCCGACCCGCTTATTCGATCCCGCAGGGCAAAAGGCGACTGGCGTGACGCTGGAGCCAATCGTGGTAATGGACACCATTTTGGTGGTGCGGCCACGTCAGACCAATTTTGCCTATCGGCTCGATTCACAGCGCGGCACCGTCACCAATACCGGCAACACCTACTTCAAGCTGTTGATCAAGCCCGGTTGCGACAGTACCGACGAAGAAGGGGTAACCGAATACCTGCGTCCTGGCGATACTTTGACTCATGCCGGTATTCGCCAGAAAGGGCAGAAATTTATTATCTATAACGACAAATTTATCAGCATCGATAAAAGCTGCCTCAACGAATAATAACGCGCTAACGCAGCGGGATTGAGAAGCGGAAGCAGGCACCGCGTTGCGGTTGTTCGATCAGTTGGATATCGCTGTCGTGCAGCAACAAAATGCGCCGCACGATCATCAATCCCAGCCCGCTGGCGTGGCGACGCGCGCTGCTCAGAATAGAAGGGCGAACGAACAGATCGGCGCGCAGCTCCTGTGGGATACCGGGGCCACTGTCGTTAAGTTGAACCAGCACCTTGCCTGCCTGCTGCCAGAGCCGCACTTCAATCTCGCCCCCCTGTGGCGTGTGACGAATAGCGTTGTCCAGCAGGTTGGTCAACACGCGTTCAATCATGCTGACATCGGCGAACACCAATGGAATGCCTGGGGCGATATCAGCCAGCAACCGTTGCTGGCGAGCCTCGGCTGCCAGCTCGAACTTCTGGAACACATCCTGCACAAGCTCGCTGAGCGAGAACGGCTCTTTCTGCGGTTTCACCACGCCATACTCCAGCCGTGCCAGCTCGAACAGCTCCTGCGCCAGCCGACCAACCTTGCGGCTCTGCGCCAGCGCGATCTCCAGATAGCGTTGGCGATCGTTTTCACTCAGGCTGGCGGATTTTACCGACAGCGTTTCCAGGTAGCCGTGCAGCGAAGTCAGCGGGGTACGCAGGTCGTGCGAGATATTGGCGATAAACTCGCGGCGCTGTTGGTCCTGCTGTGAAAGCGACTGCCACTGTAAGGCGATGCGTTGCGCCATGCTGTTGAAGGCTTGCTGCAGTCGGCTGACCTCGTCGCGTCCGGCGGCGTCGACCGGCAGCGCGGCATAGGCCTGTACCGCAGCGATGCCGCCGCTGTCCAGCTCGCTGACCTGACGCGTAAGACGACGGATTGGCCGGGTGACCCAATAGAACGCGAATCCGCCGGCCAACAGGCTGAACAGCACCATCAGGCCCGATGACCACAGCGCCATGGAAACCGCAGAGCTAAACAGCGCGTTGCTGGCCAGCGCGTCGTAGTCTTCGCCCAGCAGCACCACGTACAAATAGCCTTCAACCTGGCCATTGACCTTCAGCGGTGCGGCGCTGAACACTTTTCTGGCATTCGGGTTGCGCGGGTCATCGCCGTAAACCGGCATGCTGGCGCCATCGAACAAGGCCTGCAGCGGCAGCAAATCCACTTTCTGGCGTTTCAGGTGGCCGGCCGGCGCGGCGTTGCCAATGATATTGCCCTGTTTGTCGAGCAGGTAGACCTCAACGCTGGGGTTTACCGCCATCAGTTGATCGAACAGGCTGTGAACCGAGGGGGCGTTCAGCCCGTTTTGCCCCAACAGCGGGTTACTGTCGGCAATGTGCTGCGCCAGATTACCGGACAACCGCTGGATCACCGCCTGACTGTACTGGGTACTGCTGCGCACCTGCATCCAGCCGGATATGGCGCAGCTGACTACCATCAGCAGTGCGAAGATCAGGGTCAGACGTTGCGTTAACGTAAGGTTTTTCATGATTCACTCTTGCGGCGCTGCCGCGAATTTGTAGCCCATACCCCACACGGTGAGGATGCGCTCGGGTTCCGCCGGGTTGCTTTCAATCTTGATGCGCAGCCGGTTGATGTGGGTATTCACGGTGTGCTCATAGCCTTCGTGCTGATATCCCCACACCTGATTGAGCAGGCTCAAGCGGGAAAAGACCTTGCCGGGGTGTTTGGCAAAAAAATACAGCAGGTCGAATTCACGCGGCGTCAGGTCGATGGCTTGATGATTCAACAGTACTTCACGCGCAATCGGATCGATGGTCAGGCCGTCAAAGCTCAAGGTGCCGGCGTCCATTTTCAGGTTGCGGCTCATGGCTTCCTGACGACGAAACAGTGCCTTAACCCTGGCCACCAGTTCCAGCATCGAAAAGGGTTTGGCGAGATAGTCGTCGGCACCGAGTTCCAACCCCAGCACGCGATGTACCTCGCTGGATCGCGCGCTGGTGATGATGATCGGCGTGTAGCGCGTCATGTTGCGCGCACGGCGGCAGATCTCCAGCCCATCGATCCCCGGCAGCATCAAATCGAGGATCAATGCGTCCCAGCCGCCCTGTTCCAGCATCGCCATCCCCAGATTGCCATCGGCGGCATGGCTGATGTCATAACCCTCGTCGCGCAGATGTAACTGCAGCAGCTCTGCGATATTGCCGTCATCCTCGACGATTAAAATTTTCTTTGGCTTTTCCATTCTCTCACCGCTGATTGCCAGGCCTTAGTGAAGTCTACACAACCACCGGAGCCTGAGTTATCACATTTTATTTAACTTTGCGTGAGGTCTTGGGGAACAAATCGGACGGATACTCAGCCCATCGAAACCGCCACCGTCAGGAGAGACGTCATGGCCATGTCCATTACGCCGGAGAAACCCGCACTGATCCACCCGCTGTGGCTGCGCCTGACGCATTGGCTGAATGCGTTGGCGATGCTGATCATGGTCACCAGCGGATGGCGCATCTACAACGCTTCCACGCTGTTCAACTTCAGTTTTATCAATGAGCTGACGCTGGGCGGTTGGTTGGGTGGGGCGCTCCAATGGCACTTCGCCGGCATGTGGCTTTTTGGGATCAACGGGTTGTGTTATCTGCTGATCAATCTGTTCAGCGGCCGTCTGAAACGTAAATTTTGGCCGCTCAGCCCAAAAGCCTTGTTGAGCGATCTGCTGGCGGCGCTGCGGGGCAAACTCGGTCATAGCGATTTGCGTCATTACAACATGGTGCAGCGAGCTGCTTATCTGTTTGTGATGGTGGCAGGCGTAGTGATGGTGATGTCTGGCCTGGTGTTGTGGAAGTCGGTGCAATTTCCGCTGCTGCGCGAATTACTCGGCGGCTATGAAGCGGCACGTTATATCCACTTTTACGCCATGTCGGCGCTGGTGGGGTTTGTAGTAGTGCACCTGGTCATGGTGGCGCTGGTACCACGCACGCTGTTGGCCATGCTGCGTGGACGTTAAGGAGAACCCGATGAAAACAGATAAACCCCTTATCAGCCTGAGTGAAGGCCGGGAGATTGTCAGGGAAGCACAGCAGTTGCTGGCGCGCCAGTTGACCTCCTCTTCACGCCGCCGTTTTCTGCGTAACGGGTTGACGCTGGGTGGCATTGCGATGCTCACCGGCTGTGATCTTAGCGACAACACCCATGTGGAACAGGCGTTGAGCCGTATCTCGCGCTTTAACGATCGGGTGCAGGGGTGGCTGTTTAACGCCGACCATTTGGCACCGGTGTATGCCGAGTCGCAGATTACTCGTCCGTTCCCGTTCAACGCGTTTTACGCCGAGGAAGAGGCGCCGGATATCAATGGCGAGGATTATCGGCTGGAGGTCAGAGGGTTAGTGCTGAATAAGCAGCCGTGGACCTTGCCGCAATTGCACAGTATGACGCAAATCAGCCAGGTGACGCGCCATATCTGCGTTGAGGGTTGGAGCGCCATCGGTAAGTGGGGGGGCGTACCCTTTGCGCAATTTCTGCAGGCGATTGGCGCGGACCTGAGCGCCAACTATGTCAGCTTCAAATGCGCCGACGACTACTACACCAGCATCGATATGGCCACGGCGCTGCATCCGCAAACCATTATGGCGCTGACTTACGATGGCCAGATCCTGCCACGTAAATACGGCTATCCGATGAAGCTGCGCATGCCGACCAAACTCGGCTACAAGAACCCGAAACATATTCAGGTCATAGAGATCACCAACCGCTTTCCCGGCGGCTACTGGGAAGATCAAGGTTACAACTGGTTTGGCGGCAGCTAACGACGGCCCCAACTATCCCCGGCACACAGGTGCTTTTTAAATGAGAAAAGGAAATACCATGAAAAAGTTATTCGCAGTAATGATGTGTAGCGCGTTGATGTTAGGTTCCCTCGGTGCCAATGCCGCCGACAGCATGGGCAAAGACGCGATGAAAAAAGACGGCATGAGCCAGATGTCGCACGACGGTATGGCCAAAGACGGCATGAAAAAAGAGTGTATGGGCAAGGATTGCATGAAGAAAGACGGCATGGGCAAAGATGCCATGAAACATGATGGCATGAAGAAAGACAGCATGGGTAAAGACGCCATGAAGCATGACGGCATGAAGAAAGACAGTATGAGTAAAGACGCTATGCAAAAAGACGCTATGGGGCAGTAAGCCGCCGCGCCCCGCAGCCGGATGGTCGCTGGTTTAATCCCGGCTGCGGGCAAGTACAACGGGAGGGACGATGGTTCAGACAATGTGGCTGCAGCGCTTTAAGCGCTCGAACTGGGACGTGGCCTTTATGCGGCTGGCGCTGGTGGTGATCTTCGCCGCTTTCGGCTATGCCAAGTGGTTTGATTATGAAGCGCAGGGGCTGGTGCCTCTGATTGGTAATAGCCCGCTGCTGGCCTGGATGCACGATGTGTTTGGCATTCGCGGTGCCAGTTATGCGTTAGGGGTTGCCGAGTGGAGCTTTGGTCTTTTGCTGCTGGCCGGTTTTTGGTCGCGACGTTTGGGGTTATTGGGGGCGGTGGGATCGACGCTGACTTATCTGACGACCCTGACGCTGATCTTCTCCACTCCGGGTGCCTGGGAAGCTTCGGCCGGTGGCTTTCCGGCGATGGGGGGTGCCACCAGCTTTCTGCTAAAGGATCTGGTGTTATTGGCGGGTTCGATACTGCTGCTAAAAGCCGACTTGCCTGACGATATACCGTAAAAAAAGGCGCAGTTTTTAAACTGCGCCTTTTGGCCATGATGAACGGATCACATATCCGGGAAGGTCAGGGTATTGCCCGGTGCCTCACGGTGGATATGCACAAAGTTCAGGTGTTTCTCATACTGATCGAGAATATCGCCGATCACCTGTTCTTTGCTGTAATCCATCAGGTCATTGCCCTGGGTGCCTTCCATCAGGAAGGTTTCCAACCGGTAGTAATGCGACTTGCCGGAGCGGGCGCGATAGGTAAAGCCCGGCACCGAATAACGCTGTGGCCAGATCTGGTAGATGAAGTTCTGCTCTTCGCCCAGATGAACCAGCAGCTCCAGATGGCTCAAACGTTCATCTTCGGTCGGCGGTACCTCACTGAATTCCACTTTGGCACCGCGCAGTTCCAGCTCACGCGCCACTTCTTGCATCGCCGGTCGGCAACGGGTATCCAGCATTTTCTGCGTGTACTGCGTGCCAGGATAATTCATTACGCGCGACAGGCGCTGTTTCCAGTTGAGCACGTCATTGCTGGACACCGGCATTGGCGCACTGGTGTTCAACGCGCTGGCTTTGCGGTAATCCTCCACCCGCAATGACTTATACAATCCGGCCATCACGAAGAAGATCACAAAGCTGAACGGCAGGCCCATGATCACCGTGGTTTTTTGCAACGCGGGCACGCCATCGGTCATCAGCATGCCGATGGTCAGCAGGCCAATGGTTATTGACCAAAAAATACGTAGCCAGTTGGGCGCATCGTTGTTGATGTCGCTCAGACGCGAGGTGAAGTTACCCAAAACCAGTGAACCTGAATCCGCCGACGTGACGTAGAACAGCAGGCCAGTGATGGTTGCCACCGAGGCGCTGAAGGTGAAGCCCGGATACTGAGCCAGCAGACTGTAGAAACCGCGTTCTGGATACTGCATTACTTCCTGCGCGAAAGCGGCGTTACCGTGAATGATCTGATACAGCGCGCTGTTGCCGAAAATCGACAGCCACAGCAGGGTGAACACGAAAGGAATAATCAGCGTACCGACTACAAATTGGCGGATGGTGCGCCCACGCGAAATACGCGCCAGGAACAGGCCGACAAACGGCGCCCAGGCAACCCACCAGGCCCAGAAGAACAGGGTCCAGTTGTTCATCCATTCTACCGGACGATCGAAGGCGAAGCTGTTAAGGGTCATTCCCATAAAGCGGTTAACGTAGTCGCCAACGTTGAGCACCAGCGCATTGAGCAGGAATTCGGTATCCCCGAAGAACAGCACGAACATGATCAGTCCCAACGCCAACAGCACGTTGAGTTCGGACAGAATGCGGATGCCCTTGTTAACGCCTGAGGTCACCGAAATGGTCGCCATGATCACCGAAAGTAGGATCAGCGCGGCCTGAACCGTCAGGTTTTCCGGAATGTGGAACAGAACTTTCAGCCCGTAGTTCAACTGCACTACGCCAATACCCAGCGTGGTGGCGATGCCGAAGATAGTGCCCAGCACGGCCGCTATGTCTACGCTGTGGCCGATCGGGCCGTTGATGCGTTTACCAAAAATCGGGTAGAGCGCCGAACGGATGGTCAACGGCAGGTTATAGCGGTAGCTGAAGTAGCCGAGGGCGATGCCCATCAGCGCATACATCGACCAGCCGGTCAGCCCGTAGTGGAACAGTGTCCACACCATGGCCTGGCGGGCGGCTTCCATCGTCTGGCCCTGGCCTTCCGGTGGCATCATATATTGCGTCACCGGTTCGGCGACCGAGAAGAACATCAGATCGATGCCGATGCCGGCGGCGAACAGCATCGCTGCCCAACTCATCAGGCTGAATTCGGGTTTCGACTGTTCTGGCCCGAGCTTGATCGAACCGAAGCGCGACGCGGCGATAAACACCACAAATACGATGTACAGAGTAGCGGCCAGTAGGTAATACCAGCCGAAGGTGGTTGAAACCCAATTCAGGGTGCGGGTGATCCATCGCCCGGAGAAATCGGTAAAAAAGATGGTCATCAGCGAGAAGGCCAGAATCAGCCCCGCCGAGGTAAAGAAAACCACCGGATTAAGGCCATCCTTTTGTGGTTTTGAGGAGGTTTCGCGTGTTGTCATCGTCTTCCTCTGTTTTTTAACAACTGAGTAAAATCGTGCCCACACACCAGCCTGAACGGACGCATCGGCGCCGTCCGGAAAAGTGCGGATATAAAGCCGCGGCAATCGCTATTCTGCTTGCCAAAGATTGCCGCTTTGCTTGTTAACGAAACAGAAAATCGTTTCGTGGTGGGAACCGCTTACAGACACTGATTTTGGTCAGATTCGTTAAATACCTCACAAAAATCAGCCAGTTCCACAACCGAAAAGTACATATTTGTAACCAAGCGGTAATAAAATATATGCAATTTTTATTGAACGTTCAATCAAAAAAAAGTTTAATAGTGAGCATGAAGACCAAGTTCAGCAGGTGAAAAGGGCGTGAAATCCCGCTGCTGAGACGAGGCCGAAGTCGGTTTTGTGAGAGTCGAATTATGCCAAAGGTAGGAATGCAGCCAATCAGAAGGCAGCAGTTGATAGATGCCACGCTGGCCGCGGTGAACGAAGTGGGAATGCATGACGCCACCATCGCGCAAATAGCGCGGCGGGCCGGAGTTTCCAACGGCATCATCAGCCATTATTTCAAGGACAAGAACGGCCTGCTGGAAGCCACTATGCGCTATTTGATTAGCCATTTGGGCGAGGCGGTGAAGCTGCGGCTACAGGCGTTAAGCGACCAGAGCCCGGCATCACGGCTGCAGGCGATCGTCGCCGGTAACTTCGACGACAGCCAGATCAACAGTGCGGCGATGAAAACCTGGCTGGCGTTTTGGGCCAGCAGCTTGTACCAGCCGCAGCTTAATCGGCTGCAACAGGTGAACGGCCGTCGGCTGTATTCCAACCTGTGTGCCGAATTTAGTCGCCAACTGCCCAAGGCGCAGGCGCGACTGGCAGCCAAAGGATTGGCAGCACTGATTGACGGCCTGTGGCTGCGCAGTGCGTTGCGCGGCGCGGCGTTCAACCAGACGCAGGCGATCGCGCTCACGACCGAATACATTACGTTTCAACTCCGGGGGCAAACGCCACCCTGAGGATAACCCAAGGAGAACCTATGTCCCGTTTTGGCTTACAGAAGCTCTATATTAATGGTGCCTATGTAGACAGTACCGATGGAAAAACTTTCAACGCGGTTAACCCGGCGAACGGTGAAGTGCTTGCCGAGATCCAGTCCGCCAGCGCTGAAGACGTCAACCGTGCGGTGGCCAGTGCAGCCAGCGGACAGAAAGTGTGGGCGGCGATGACGGCGATGGAACGTTCTCGTATTCTGCGCCGTGCGGTGGATATTCTGCGCGAACGCAACGACGAACTGGCTGCGCTGGAAACGTTGGATACCGGCAAGGCCATGTCGGAAACCACTGCGGTGGATATCGTTACCGGTGCCGACGTATTGGAATATTATGCGGGTCTGATCCCGGCGATCGAAGGCCAGCAGATCCCGCTGCGTGACAGCGCCTTTGTTTATACCCGTCGTGAGCCCCTGGGCGTGGTGGCCGGTATTGGCGCCTGGAACTACCCGATCCAGATTGCCCTGTGGAAATCCGCACCGGCACTGGCAGCAGGCAACGCGATGATCTTCAAACCCAGTGAAGTCACTTCCCTGACGGCGCTGAAGCTGGCGGAAATCTATACCGAAGCCGGTTTGCCGGACGGCGTATTCAACGTGGTCACCGGCAGCGGCGCAGAAGTCGGCCAGTACCTGACCGATCATCCCGGCATTGCCAAGGTGTCCTTCACCGGCGGTGTCAAAACCGGTAAGAAAGTGATGGCTAACGCCTCAGGTTCGACGCTGAAAGAAGTCACCATGGAGCTGGGTGGCAAATCCCCGCTGATTATTTTTGACGACGCCTGCCTGGATCGCGCCGCCGATATCGCCATGATGGCCAACTTCTACAGCTCCGGCCAGGTGTGCACCAATGGGACTCGAGTATTTGTCCCCGCAGCGTTGCAGGCCGAGTTCGAAGCCAAAATCCTCGAGCGCGTTAAGCGCATTCGCCTGGGGGATCCTACCGATCCACAAACCAACTTCGGCCCGCTGGTCAGCTTCGCGCATATGGAGTCGGTATTACGCTTCATCGAAAGCGGCAAGAAAAGCGGCGCTCGCCTGTTGTGCGGCGGCGAACGTGTGACTGAGGGGGAATACGCCAAAGGGGCTTATGTGGCGCCGACGGTATTTACCGACTGCGGTGACGAGATGGAGATCGTGCGCGAAGAGATCTTTGGGCCGGTAATGAGCATTCTCACTTACCACAGCGAAGAAGAAGTGGTACGCCGTGCGAACGACACCACCTTCGGCCTGGCTGCCGGTTTAGTGACGAACGATCTGACCCGGGCGCATCGGGTGATCCACCAGTTGGAGGCCGGCATTTGCTGGATCAACACCTGGGGTGAATCGGCGCCGGAAATGCCGGTCGGCGGGTACAAGCAGTCTGGCGTCGGCCGTGAAAATGGCCTCAGTACGCTGGAACATTACACCCAGGTCAAATCGGTACAAGTCGAGCTGGGCGAATATATTTCCATCTTTTAAATATCCCCGTCGTCTTTCAAGCTACAGCGTTGTTGGCTGCGAACGCGGACCCCAGTCACTTACTTGACTCCTGGGGTTCCACGCCCTTGCCGCCTAGCTGTAACGCGAAATCCATAGGGGATAATCCTTTCTTGCATCCAAAACTGCCTGGATATATTCAGCATGCGATATTCAAGCCATTCGCATCATTCAGGCATACGAATATTTAGGAGATAATGTATGGAATACGATTACATCATTATCGGTGCCGGTTCAGCCGGTAACGTTTTAGCCACCCGTTTAACCGAAGACGCTGATGTTAGCGTATTGCTGCTGGAAGCCGGCGGCCCGGATTATCGGATGGATTTTCGCACCCAGATGCCGGCCGCGCTGGCATTCCCGCTGCAGGGCCGTCGTTACAACTGGGCGTATGAAACCGATCCTGAGCCGCACATGAACAACCGCCGCATGGAGTGTGGCCGGGGTAAAGGGCTGGGCGGCTCATCACTGATTAACGGCATGTGCTACATCCGCGGCAACGCGATGGACTTCGACAACTGGGCAAAAGCACCGGGGTTGGAGGACTGGAGTTATCTGGACTGCCTGCCATATTTCCGCAAGGCGGAAACCCGCGATATCGGGCCTAATGATTATCACGGTGGCGACGGCCCGGTCAGCGTGACCACGCCGAAAGCCGGTAATAACGAATTGTTCCACGCAATGGTGGAGGCCGGTGTGCAGGCGGGTTATCCGCGTACTGATGACCTGAACGGCTACCAGCAGGAAGGCTTTGGCCCGATGGATCGCACGGTCACGCCGAAAGGCCGTCGCGCCAGCACCGCTCGGGGTTATCTGGATCAGGCTCGTTCCCGTTCAAACCTGAAGATTGTCACTCACGCGTTGACCGACCGCATCCGCTTCGAGGGTAAGCGTGCGGTGGGCGTTGACTACTTGCAGGGCGAAAGTAACCAAATCACCAGTGCCCGTGCGCGTCGTGAAGTGTTGCTGTGTGCCGGGGCGATTGCCTCGCCGCAGATTTTGCAGCGTTCCGGCGTTGGTCCAGCGGCGCTGCTGAACCGCCTGGACATCGATCTGGTGCACGATCTCCCCGGCGTGGGCGAGAACTTGCAGGACCATCTGGAAATGTACCTGCAATACGCCTGTAAAAAACCGGTGTCGTTGTACCCGGCATTGCAATGGTTCAACCAGCCGAAGATCGGCGCAGAGTGGCTGTTCAACGGCACCGGCGTGGGCGCCAGCAACCAGTTTGAAGCCGGTGGCTTTATCCGCAGCCGCGAAGAGTTCGCCTGGCCGAACATTCAGTACCATTTCTTGCCGGTGGCGATTAACTACAACGGCAGCAACGCGGTGAAAGAGCACGGTTTTCAGGCGCACGTCGGTTCAATGCGCTCCCCGAGCCGTGGCCGGGTGCAGGTGAAATCGAAGGATCCGCGCCAACATCCGAGCATCTTGTTCAACTATATGGCGACCGAACAGGACTGGCAGGAGTTCCGCGATGCCATTCGCATCACGCGCGAAATCATGGCGCAGCCTGCATTGGACGAATACCGCGGCCGCGAGATAAGCCCGGGGCCAGAAGTGCAGACCGACGAACAGCTGGACGCTTTTGTGCGTGAGCATGCCGAAACCGCCTTCCATCCTTCCTGCTCATGCAAAATGGGCGAAGACGAGATGGCGGTGGTGGATGGGCAAGGGCGAGTGCACGGTATGGAAGGCCTGCGGGTGGTGGATGCGTCCATTATGCCGCTGATCATCACCGGTAACCTGAACGCCACCACCATCATGATCGCCGAGAAGATTGCCGATCGTATTCGCCAGCGCACGCCGTTGCCGCGTAGCACTGCCGACTATTACGTGGCCGGCGACGCCCCGGCGCGTAAGCCATAACCCACATGCCCTCTCGCCGTTGAGGGGGAGGGCCGCTGTAGCAAGCAACCCCCTCTCCAATGTCCTTCCCCGAGGCGAGGGGGCAATTCATTCCCGTTATCTTTCACCTCAGCAGGTACAAACGTACCCCTTAAGCCGGCAGGGCGATCGCCTGATCGAAACTGTTTGGCGTCGCCATGCGCCACATGCGCGCATAAAAATCGCTTTCGATCTCTTTTTGCAGCAGTGCACCAGGCTCCAGGTAGTAATAGATGTCGGCGTAGACCTTGATTTCGGTTGAAGTAATACGGCGCAGCATATGATGCGAAGTCAACTGCTCAGGGCGGCTGACGCCCGCCGCCGCGAGCATTTCTGCCAGCGCTTTCACCGTATTCTGGTGGAAGTGATAAACGCGTTCGGCCTTGTTTGGCACCACCAGGGCTTTCTGTCGCAGTGGATCCTGGGTGGCGACCCCGGTAGGGCAGTGATTGGTATGGCAGCTTTGCGACTGAATGCAGCCGACGGCGAACATAAAACCACGGGCTGAGTTCACCCAGTCGGCGCCCAACACCAGCACGCTGGCGATGTCGAAGGCGCTGATGATTTTACCGCTGGCACCAATCTTGATTTTGTCACGCAGTCCGCAGCCCACCAGGGTGTTATGGACGAATAACAACCCTTCGCGCAGCGGCATGCCCATATAGTTGGACAGTTCGAGCGGTGCTGCGCCGGTTCCGCCTTCTTTGCCGTCCACCACGATAAAGTCCGGCAAGATCTGGGTTTGCAACATGGCTTTGGCGATGGCGACAAATTCCCACGGGTGGCCGATACAGAGTTTGAAGCCCACGGGTTTGCCACCGGACAATTCACGTAGCTGCTGGATGAAATGCATCATTTCAATTGGCGTGCTGAAGGCGCTGTGCGAAGCCGGAGAAATACAGTCGACCCCTTCAGGTACGCCGCGCGTTGCGGCGATTTCCGCATCCACTTTTTTCGCCGGCAGTATGCCGCCATGTCCGGGTTTAGCACCCTGGCTGAGCTTGATTTCAATCATTCTCACCTGCGGTTTTTTAGCCTGCTCGGTGAAGCGTTGCGGATCAAAATGGCCGTCGGCGGTGCGGCAACCGAAGTAGCCGCTGCCCAATTCCCAGACCAGGTCGCCACCATTTTCGCGATGATAACGGCTGATACTGCCTTCGCCGGTGTCGTGGTAGAAATTGCCCTTTGCCGCGCCGAGGTTGAGGGCGCGAATGGCGTTGGCCGACAGGGCGCCGAAGCTCATGGCGGAGATGTTAAAGATCGACGCGGAGTAGGGTTGGCTGCAATCTGGACCGCCGATCGTCACGCGGAAGCTGGTGGGGTCAGATACTTCGACCGGACGCATGGAGTGCCCGATACATTCGTAGCCGGTTTGATAAACGTCCAACTGGGTACCGAACGGCTTATCGCCCATTTCGTTTTTGGCGCGTCGGTAAACCAGCGTGCGCTGGGTACGTGAAAACGGGATCTGCGCGTTATCTTCTTCCAGTAAGTACTGGCGTATTTCCGGGCGAATAAACTCGAAGAAAAAGCGCAGTCGGCCGATGATCGGATAGTTTCGGCAGATGGCGTGGCGTTGTTGGGTCAGATCATAAATGCCCAGAGCGCTCAGACCACCAAAAATGATCGTCGGTAGCCAAAACCAGGGGCTATGGGACAACAGCGCCAAAGACGCCAACGTCAGCAAAAGACTCAACACAAGGCAGGTATAACGGCTGAATAATGATGACTTCATAACATCTCCTGATGTTTTTATTAGTCCAGACGACATGGCTCACAGAAAGTTTGCTGAGCGGATCCTAACCAATAGACAGGAGTGTTATGTGGCTGTTACTGCTTTATCGTTGATTGTTACATTAATTTAACGTTAAGTCCGCCCTTCAGGCCGCCGGGTGGCAGCCTGAAGGGGAGGAGGGAGTTACTTGCTGGCAACGAAAATACTGCTCATGCTGCGCAGACGCAGCTTTTTCATCGCACTGTATTTCTGAGAGAAAATCGTTTTGGGGTGGGTGCCGCGCTTTTGGGCAATATGCAGCAGGCTGTCACCGCGCAACAGGTTGAAGATAACGTCGCTTTCCGCCGGGCTAAGCTCGCGGGTTTTCTGCATTTTTATCCCCCCGGGCTCTTTGCTTTCCAGCAGGTTCTGTATTTTTTCCTGCAGCGAATAAAGTGGAATGCGTGTAGACACCAATTCAACGGAGATGCCCAGGATCGACAATAGTTTCACCACGCGTTCATCGTCATAAAACACCAACAGACGCGTTTTGGAGTTGTATTGCTGATGCAAAGACACCAGGCTTTCAATGACGTTAACGCTTTGCTCCAGATTTTGTGAGGTGAAGATCAGGGCGATGTCGTGCTTAATTATTTTCTCCGCCTTGGCGCCACCGTGCATAAAATCTGAAAACAGTCTGATATCGTACTTGCCGTAATGTTTTTTCAGTAACACCGAAAGGCCGACATAGCTGTACTTACACTCACTAATAACAAGGACATTGTTTTTAGACATAATGGCAAACACCCATAATGAGTTAAAAGTATTCAGCTGTAAGAAGCGAGTTCAAATCCTTGATGTCGGATTCCTTCCACAGCTTTCCCTGCAGTGCGTAATATGGCATTTCGTCCAGCCATTTTTTATGCTCGGGGGTTTCAACCCCTTCAATAATTACCTTGTAATGATTAAGGTAAAAAAAGCGCAATAAAGCGCGCATTAAACCGTCGCCGCCGGACTTTTTCATAAAGTCCCATAACAAAAAACGGTCGAGTTTAACGAAGCGGAACTGGCTGTTATACAGCGCGGAAAAACCCGCATAGCCAGAACCAAAATCATCGAGCCAAAATGAATAGCTCTTTAGTGAAGGATCGCCATGAACGCGATCTTTAACCAAACGGGTTGAGTTCTCACTGATTTCGAAATGTATACAGCGAGTGGCGTTAATTCTTTCTGCAAAATGGCTATTGGCCAACGACCGTAGAGAATGGTCATCTACATTCAGCGTGGCTATAACCTGATTTTCACGAAACCAGTGATTATATTTCTCTATCAGACTGACCTGGTCTAACAGAATCTCAATTCGGGTCTCGCTATCGGCAGTACGAAAGAACTGTTCAGGAGAGAAATGCGCATATTCACTATTAAAAGTGAATCGAGATAGGCACTCAACGGCCAGCAATTGTCCGGATTTTGCGAACATTGGCTGGAAAACATAATTAATTCCGTTATTTTTCTCTCTAAAAGAACTGCGCATTCCTCAATCCCTTGATTGATATGTAACTACCTGTTTTTTAACTAAAATTAATTCAATATCAGGCTGTTTATAGGTAAATGTCTTATTTGGTGCGACGTGATTGTGAAATGTCGCTTGCAGACCATTTAACGCGCATTTAGTCGTGAAGTCCAAAGGGCTCTAAAGGTAACAAAATGTAAATATACGGAATAATATGCTGTTAATCAGGCCTTAAAGAAAAATGTCTGACTGCATGACTTTCCAAAACACAGATTATTCCTATTCGATTGAATCGTCAACATCGATCGATAGGTATTTGTTGATAGTTTATTCCTATCAAGAGGGGGGTTATGAATGTTTTAAACGATTTAACAATAAGAATGCGCTTAGTCTATATTTCGTCCGGCAATGGGTTCATCGAGGCAACACTCCTTTTAAGCAAGGAGTGCTATCGCTGAGTGTATGCTCAGTGCCGGGGAACTATATATTCGTCTGTCACTGAATCGATTATTTTATTGTTTTTCTATGGAGCTGGAAATGAAAAAAGTATTATTGCCTTTGGCCGCGCTGGTATTGTCTGCTACTGCTTATAACGCTACTGCTGCAAGCGGCAACGTTAAATTCACCGGTGAAATCGTACAGTCCACCTGTAAAGTTGTTGATAAAGACCAGAATAAAGAAGTTTACCTGGGTAAATACCCTACTACCGCATTCCCAACTTCTGGTTCTACCAGCGGTGCTAAAGCTTTCGATATTAGCCTGGAGAAATGTGAAGCGGGTAACTACACCCTGCGTTTCGACGGTAACACCCCAGCTGGCCACCCAGAGCTGTTGGCTGTAACTGGCGGCGCTAACGGCGTTGGCGTTGAAATCCTGGATAACAACGGCGCAACTCTGCCAATCTCTCAGGAAGTTGCTACCCCAGCGACCGTTTCTGTTGCTGCTGATGGCGACAACCCAGGTTCTGCGACTTTCAACCTGCGCGCTCGTTATAAATCTTACCAGGATCTGGTAACTGCGGGTCAGGCAAACTCTAACGCTACCTTCACCATCGAATACAAGTAATTTAATTCGCTGGCAGGATAGATAGAGCTATTGGCCACGGACGGCTAAATTCTGAGAGTTGAGATATTCCGATGAAAAAAGTGCTTTCTTGTATTTTATTCGCGTTTTCCGTAAATGCTTTTGCCGGAATTCAGGTTGATTCGACGCGCGTAATTTATAACAGCGGAAGTAAATCCGCATCGCTCTCAATCAGCAATGACAGCGACGACACCTATATGGTGCAAACCTGGTTGGATACTGGCGATTCAAGCCAGATGCCGAAGAATTTACCGATCGTGGTCACTCCACCTATTTTAAAACTGGCTGCCAAAAAAGACGCAATTCTGCGCTTTATTTATTCCGGCAGCGGGTTACCGCAGGACAGAGAAAGTCTGCTCTGGGTAAACGTACAGGAAATTCCGCCAACGCCTAAGCAAGACAACGTGCTGCAGGTGGCGATCCGTACCCGTATCAAACTGTTCTACCGCCCAGAAGCCTTGAAGGCCAACCTGCAACAGCAGGCAGAGGCTCTGAAATGGCAGCGTCAGGGCAGCAATCTGGTGGTGACCAACAATGGTCCACTGTTTGTGACGCTGGGTGTACTGACGCTGAAAAGCGGTGGCAAAAGCTGGAAAGTGAATGCCGACATGGTGAAACCGCAAGATAGCCTGCGGATTGCTCTGCCACAGGGCGCGCAGTCGGCCAACAGTATGTCGTTCACCTATATCAACGATTACGGCGGCCACACCGAGATTAAGAACGTTGCATTAAATTGATTTAAGCCCTTCAAGGAATGAACAAAAAATGGCACATAAAAGAATAACAACCCTCACGCCAAAACGTTTGGTCAGGCTGATTAATGGTGTAATTTATTTTTCTGCGGTGCCATTTTCATTCTCTCATATGGCCATGGCGGAGGAGCAGTTCAACACCTCCTTCATCCATGGCGATGACAACATTGCCCAGGTGGCAGCGTTGTCCAGCGGCGATGACATCCTGCCTGGTAAATATCCGTTCGATATTTACCTGAACGGACAGCGTATCGATCACCGTGACATCGAATTCAAAAAAGACGCCAAAGACACGCCGGTAACGCCTTGCCTGACTGCGCAGGATTACCAGGACTACGGTGTAAAACTGCCGGGCGATATGAAAACCGAAGGCGCCGCGCAGTGCTACGCTCTGTCACAGCAAATTTCGGGTGCCAAGCTGAGCTACGACGCAGCCATACAGCGTATGGATTTGGAAGTGCCGCAGATATTCCTGGAGCCGCGTCCACAGGGTGCCATCTCGCCGAAGGTTTACGATCGCGGGATTAACGCCGGTTTCGTTAACTATAACTTCAGCGGCAACCATAATAATTACCGTAATAACGCCAACGATAAAACATCCGACTACTACTTCCTGAGCCTGAACAACGGCATCAATGTCGGTAATTGGCGCCTGCGTAACAACTCGACGCTGAATCAGCAGTCGGGTGCCGGCACGCACTGGAATACCGTTTCAAGCTGGGCGGAAACCGACATCGTTTCCCTGCGCAGCCGTCTGGTGATTGGCCAGACCAACACCAATAACAATGTATTCGACAGCATTCAGTTCCGCGGTGTGCAGATTTCCAGCGCCAACGATATGCTGCCGGAAAGCCAGCGCGGTTACGCGCCGGTGGTCCGTGGCGTGGCGTCGACCAACGCCCGCGTTGAGATCCGCCAAAACGGCTACACCATTTACAGCACCAACGTGCCGCCGGGTCCGTTTGCGCTGACCGACATCTTCCCGAGCACCTTGAGCGGTAACCTGAACGTCACGGTCATTGAGGCCAACGGTTCAAGAACCTCTTTCGTGGTGCCGTTCTCTTCCGTGCCGAACATGCTGCGCGAAGGGATCTGGGACTACCAGATGACCGCCGGTAAATACCATGACGGCACCACCAAATACCAGCCGAAGTTTGTGCAAGGCACCTTGTCCCACGGCATGGCGTATGACATCACGCCTTATGGTGGGGTGCTGGTCGCGGAAAATTACCGTTCGGCGGTAGTGGGTATGGGTAAAAACATGGGTGTCTGGGGGGCAGTTTCCTTCGATATGTCCTATTCCGACACCAACCTGGTCAACGGTGACGACAAACAGGGGGAGAGCTTCCGCTTCCTGTACTCCAAATCGCTCAACGACTGGGGCACCGAATTCCAGATCGCCGGTTACCGTTACTCGACCTCCGGTTACTATGATTTCTCTGATGCGGTTGCGGAACGCGATCGCTATGAAAACGGCGTCTACCGTAACGATTACTACGATGAGAATGACCGCAATCTGGGCGTGCCGGATTGGGCAGAATCACGTCGTCGTACCTATTACACCAGCCGTTTCAATAACAAACGCCAGCGTGTAGAGTTGTCGATCAACCAGCGTATTGCCGGTAACTCAACGCTGTACACCAATATCAGCAACCAGTCATATTGGGGCGGCTCCGGCCAGGATCGTACAGTTCAAACCGGCTTTAACAGCAGCTACAAAAATATCAGCTACGGCGTGTTCTATCAGGACAGCCGCAGCAACTACGGTTATAAAGATCGCAGCATCAACATGAGCGTCTCTATTCCGTTCAGCTTCTTCAGCCGCGATTCGTCTGATATGACGGCCAGCTTCAACGCCGGTCACAGCAAGCAGAGCGGTAATACATACAGCGCTGGCCTGAGTGGTACCGCGCTGGACGATAACCGCCTGAACTACGCGGTGCAAAGTGGCCACGATCGTTACTCCGGCCAAACCAGCTCGGCTAACGTCGGCTACCAGGGCAGCATGGGTACCGTCAATGCCGGTTACAGCTACAGTAATGATTACCAGCAGTCTACCCTGGGCGTGTCGGGCGGTATCGTGGCGCACTCCGGCGGCGTGACGCTGACCCAGCCGCTGCAAAATACCTTTGTGCTGGTTGAGGCCAAAGATGCCAAGGGCGTCCGTCTGGAAAACCAGCCGGGTGTGGCTATCGACCGCTTCGGTTACGCGGTAATGACCTCGGCCTCACCTTATCGTCATAACCGCGTGGCGTTGCGCACTGAGGATATCGGCAACGGCCTGGATATCCCGATGGCGGCCCGCGACGTGGTACCGACATATGGCGCCATTACCCGCGTGAAATTTGAAACGCACACCGGCCAAAGCCTGCTGGTACACAGTAAACTGTTGGACGGCAGCGTACCGCCAATCGGCGCCAACGTGTTTAGCGCCGACGGCAAGAACAACGGTACCGTGGGTACCAATGGGGATATTTATATCTCCGGCGCATCCGCAGGGGATCGCCTGTTGGTTAAATGGGGCAGCGATGCCGGCGACAGCTGTTCACTGGTGGTGCCGGAACTGAAATCGGCGACCGAACAGCTGATGGGCTATCAGGAACTTTCGCTGACCTGCGGAAAACCGTAAAAGGAATGAATATGTCTTCTTTGTTGTTAAAACATAAAAAACTCGGGCTGGCGGCAGGGCTGCTGGTCACGCTGGGGACGTTCTCGCAGAGCAGCTTTGCGCTGTCTTGTAAGCAGAATGGCAGCGTCAGTCAGATTATTACGCTGGATAAGCCAATTAAAGTGTCAACCGCTAATACGGCGGCGGGGGCTCTGCTGTGGCGCTCGCAAACCTTCACGTCGACTTTCCAATGTGTCGATGACCGTGATTATCCCAAAGGCGAAAATGCCTATCTTTACTGGGATCCGAAGAAGGACATGCGCAATATCGACAAATCTATCGAGGTTGGTGTCAACTACAACAGCGTGGATTATAAGCTGACCAATGGCGCAAGACAGGATGTTGGTCCGGGTACACAATGTCGTCCAAATGGTCGCGGTGGTTGTGCCAAACCAGCCCAATCCTTGAGTGTGACGGTGACCTACTCGCTTTATATCAAGGCGACAGGGGCACCTCCGCCTGCAGGTGGGAAAATCACCAACAATGGCACTTATTCCGTATTTCAGGTTGATGGGGTCGGCGGTCTCAACAACGTGGTCGGCAGCAACTTCAATGCCTATATTAACGGTCTGGGAAATATTCAGTTTATTTCCTGCAATCCGAAAATCACCGTAGTGGCTAACAATGGCTCAACCGTGAATTTTGGCACCATTCCGCGTCAGAATGCGGTAGCTGGCAAGATAGAAAAACAAGTACCGTTCTCGGTCAGCGCCAATATGTCTGATCCGGCTACCGGTCAGGATTGCAAGGGCGAGACACTGCAGGCCAGTTTCAGCTCCACTTATCCAGTGCAGGACGCTACGACGATCTTGCCAACCAGCGACAGCGGATTTGGTATCTTGATTTCGCAGGCGGCGACACCAAACACGCCAATCAAGATGAACTCCCCGGTTGATCTGGGCCTGGTCAATGGTAGCACCGTTGAAAAGAACTTCATGGCTAGCCTGAAATGGCTGAATACCAACCCGAAGGTGGGGCCATTCACCGCGTCGGCCAATATCGACGTCACCTTTAAGTAAGATTTCTCAATAAAAAAAGGGGTTCAGCGCAGGCTGAACCCCTTTTTTAATGCAATTTATCTCAGTGTTGACCAACCCAGTTGGTACAGACACTGTCCAGGCATTTACCGGCATACCACAGATGCACGCCAGGGGACTCATGGCGATGCCCGTTCAGCGGTTCTATCGGCTGCGGGTGCATCTCTGCGACGTCCCAGCGGGTTGTGCGACGATAAACCGCCGGCGTTTTGCCGAACTGTTTTTTAAATGCGCGTGAAAAAGACGGCTGAGAATCAAAGTGGAACTGCAGGGCAATGTCGAGAATAGGGCGCGGGGTCGAACGCAGTGCTTGCGCGGCTTGCGACAGTCGACGCTCGCGAATGTAACTGCCTAAAGCATGCCCGGTAGTGCTGCGGAACATCCTTTGCAGGTGCCACTTGGAGTAGCCTGACTTCGCCGCTACGTTGTCTAACAGTAACGGCTGATCCAGATGGGTTTCAATCCAGTCCAGCAAATCGTGAATGATATTAACGCGATCCATTGTTTTAGTTCTCCTGCGGGTACGACATTCAGGTCACAGTAGGTAACAGTAATTATCCAAGTTGATGCTTTGATAATAGGCCGCGGAGACGGGTTACGCAAGTGTTAACCCGGTGGAAAAAGGTGGCTAAACGTGCTCTTTGGGTCGCAGGGAAATGAAAAAGGCCGCACGTGGCGGCCTTGAGCAAAGAGGGGAAAGACGGGGATCAGTTAGTTTCCGGCTTCACTTCGATATAGTCCAACTGCAAGACGCTGCTGGTGTAGCCGCGGATCTTGTTGGTCATTTCAATATCGCCGTTCAGCTTGTGGCCGTAAGACGGAATGATCTCTTTCAGTTTGCTCTGCCATTCCGGCGTAGCCACTTTATCTTTGAACACTTTTTCCATCAGGTGCAGCATGATCGGTGCGGCAGTTGATGCGCCCGGTGATGCACCCAGCAGAGCGGCAATGCTGCCATCTTCGGAGCTGACCACTTCGGTACCGAACTGCAGTACGCCACCTTTATCTGCATCTTTTTTGATGATCTGCACGCGTTGGCCGGCGGTCCACAGTTTCCAGTCTGCCTGTTTGGCTTCAGGGAAGTACTCTTTCAGCGCAGCGAAACGATCGTCGTCGTTCATCATCAACTGACCCACCAGGTATTTCACCAGGTCGAAGTTGTCCAGCCCGACGTGGGTCATTGGCATCAGGTTCGAAGTACTCAGGGAGTGCAGCAGGTCGAACAGTGAACCGTTTTTCAGGAACTTGCCGGAGAAGGTGGCGAACGGTCCGAACAGCAAGACACGCTTGCCGTCCAGCATGCGGGTATCCAGGTGCGGAACCGACATCGGCGGTGAACCTACGCTGGCCAGGCCATAAACCTTGGCCAGGTGTTGGTCAGCGATTTCCGGGTTGGTGGTGACCAGGAACTGACCGCCGACAGGGAAGGCACCGTAGCCTTCGGCTTCGGGAATGCCGGTTTTCTGCAGCAGCGTCAGAGAAGCACCGCCTGCACCGATAAACACGAATTTGGCATTCACGGTGGTTTCTTTGCCGTCGCGGTTCAGATCGGCCACGGTGACGCGCCAGGTGTTGTCGGCATTGCGCTTGATGTCGCGGACTTCATGGCTCAGGTTCAGCTTGAAGTTCGGGTTTTTGGTCAGCGTGTCCACCAGTTGGTGGGTGATCACGCCAAAGTTAACGTCGGTACCCAGCGGCATGCGGGTCGCAGCAATTTTCTGCGCCGGATCGCGGCCGTTCATCACCAGCGGAGCCCACTGTTTAATCTGGTTAGGGTCTTCTGAGTACTCCATACCACGGAACAGGGTGCTGTGTTGCAGTGCGGCATAGCGTTTGCGCAGGAAGTTGACGTTGTCGTCACCCCAGACAAAGCTCATGTGCGGCACGCTGTTAATAAAGGATTTTGGATCTTTCAGGACGTTATTTTTCACCTGATAAGACCAGAATTGACGCGAGATTTCAAAAGACTCGTTAACCACCACGGCTTTGCTGATGTCGATGGTGCCGTCTTTTTTTTCCGGGGTATAGTTCATTTCAGCGAAGGCGGAGTGACCGGTACCGGCGTTGTTCCAGCCGTTGGAGCTTTCTTCAGCCACGCCGTTCATGCGCTCATACATGTCGATGGACCAGTTTGGCTCCAGCTCATGCAGGTAGGTCCCCAGCGTGGCGCTCATGATGCCACCGCCGATCAGTACCACATCAACGGACTTATTCTCTTCCGCCGTCGCCTGTTGCGTAACGCCAAACAGGTTCAGACAGAAGATCAGGACGAGTAATTTTCTCATTGAATCAAATCTCTTGTGTGTAAATTCTACTCATTGCAGGTGAAAGAATTTATCGGGAGTTACCCTGGAAATAAGTAAAACTAACCCGCCCGGCTAAGCCGAGTGACAGTGATAATGTCTTTTTGTTAATCGTTTTCTTAACGAAAAGTGGATTATTACAGGCTGTCTGGGGACAGGTTGTTCAACTCTGGTTACTGCGGGGATATTATTGTTTGCAATATTGTTAAAAACTACTTTTGTAACTAAAAAAAGCCCATTAAAGGCAGGAATCATTCATTTATTATTTTTATTTAAATATAACCTCTAAATTAATAAGGTCTAATTGCCGCTGATTTAAACGATATGCCAATATCACACAATATTTATGGAATAATGGCAAATAGCAGCAGGTAACAAAATGAAAATGGCCGCCGGGCATTTCAGTGCGGCCAAGATGCTGGTTGACGCTTAGCGGCGGGCCTTCATTGCTGCCGATGGCCACTCTTCTTTCAGCAGTGCATAAATCAGTTCATCACCCCATTGGCCATTGAAACGATCATTTTGTCGCAGGTGCGCCTCTTTGCGCATCCCCAGACGTTCGACGACCCCGATAGACCCCTGATTGGCAGCATCGAGCCGGGCAAAAATGCGGTGGCAGCCCACTTGGTTAAACCCCTGATCCAACATCGCTTGCACGGCTTCGCTGGCATAACCTTTACCGGCATAAGTCGGGCTGAAGATATAACCGATCTCGGCTTGTAATGCTGCGCGGTTAGCCAGTTTCAACAACACTTCACCGATCAACTCTCCGCTGTCCTTTAGGGTGACGGCGCAATAAAAAATATCGCCGTCCTGACTGAAGCGCGAAGCTATCGCCTGAGCAAGCTGATCGGCCAGTTGCGCGTTGTCCGGGGTGGGGGCATACAGATAACGATAGACCTCCGGCAAACGGTGGTAAGTCGAGTAGGCTTCGAGATCGTCGGGCGTGAAGCGGCGCAGTTGCAGGCGTTCGGTGTCGAAGGGCAGGGTAATCAAATGCAAGAGCTCATCCTTATTGTCGGGTGGGATCACATTGGTTTGTTTACGGACAGGGCAGAACATTTTTGCGAGGAATACAGGTCCCACAATATAGCAGTAGCCTGGAGGTTTCAAACGGCGAAAACCCTGTTCATCGCCGGCGTGAGCAACGATGAACAGGGTTTAATTAATTAGTGGACGGGGTCGTTAGCTTACTTGATCGCCATGGCGTCACGCATGGTATAGAACAAATCTGTCTGATCGGTCAGCCCGACGACGTTGGCGGCATGCGGGCCGTAGGCGGCAACACGCAGCTGGGTGCCGGTGTGGCCCTGCGAATCCTCTTCCGAGTTGCCGTAGCTGATGGTCATCGGCGCGCCATCTTTGGTGGTCAGCATTTGCGTCAGGCCCGGCGCTTTGGCGTCGGCGGCGATAATCTGGCTGGAGTGAGCATGGTCAGCGGTGACGATCACCAGAGTGTTGCCGTCGGCACGGGCGAATTCCAATGCTTTCTGCACGGCTTCATCCAGATCGACAGTTTCCCCGAACTGGCCACATGGGTTGGCGGCATGATCCTGTTTGTCGATCGATGCGCCTTCAACCTGCAGGAAGAAACCATTTTTGTTGGTTTTCAGCAGGTCGATGGCTTTCTCGGTCATAACCGCCAGCGTCGGGATATCCGCCGTACGTGCCGGGTTGTTCTGACAGGTCACCGCCGGTTGGTCGAGATTACCGTGATAGCTGGCCTTCGGCCCCTGCCAGCGTACCGGCATATTGCCGGCGGCAAACAGCCCCAACAGTGGCTTTTGCTGATTGGCGACGTTAACGGCGTTCAGGGCATCGAGGTTTTCCACCCACTGATAATCTAATGCAGTTGCCTGCTCTTTCAGTGATTTTCCCTGCCATTCGCCGCTTTTGGCTAACTGATTAAAGGATTTTGCTCCGCCGCCTAAGGTGACGTCGGCGCGGGCTTTGAGTAACTGTTCACTGATCGAACCGCGGCCGCCATTTTCCAGCGCGTTGGTTGCGCATTTTTCACTGGTCTCTTCCGGGCCGTAACATTTACGCGAGGTGACGTGGGAAATCTGTGCCGCAGGTGTGGCGTCTTGCAACTCTGCGGTGGAAACGTTGCCGGTGGCTTTACCCGCCGCTTTGGCAATTTCCAATAAGGTCGGTTGGTCTTTGCCATTAACGTCAACGCCCAGCGCGCCGTTATAGGTTTTGACGCCGGTGGACCAGGCAGTCGCCGAGGCGGCGGAGTCAGTGACGTAATCCGGCTTGTGGGTTTTCTTGTCCAGCGAATAATGGGTGTATTGGCCGGTTAACGGCAGGGCATCGATGCCTTTAAAATAGCCGCCTGCGCCTTCGGCATAGTTGCGTGCCGAAGTGATTTCCGAATCGCCCATGCCGTCGCCAATCAGCAAAATCACATTCTTGACCGTTTTATCAGACAACGAAGCTTTCAATGCCGCGGTTTGATCGCCACTCAGGCGACGTGCTCCGCCGGGTTCAACGATATTGCCGCGAGCCGCACGCTCGTAAAGTCCGGCAGCGTTGGCCGGCGTCTCATCGGCGAAGGCGCTTGAGCATAATAAGGTGGATAACACGGCACTGGCGATCAGAGAAACAGGCTGCAACATCGGGGAAAGCTCCTTGTCGTAATAAAAAAACATAAATACCCGGTCGCCTTTCAAGCTACAGCGTGGTTACCAGCACTCGCTAACCCCAGTTACTTACTGGAGTTTGCGCCTGGGGATGAGCGAGCTGGGTGCCTGACTGTGGCTTAAAAATCATAGGGGTATAACACGAACTTGTTAAGCAGGGAGGGTAATGCAGGGGTGTGACACTTTTATGACGGTAAAGAAGACGCAAAAGGGATAGCCGGGCGGCTATCCCAGGCAAGCCATTATTCGCTGCGGGCGGGAATGTTGACGCCGCGTTGCACCGCCGGTCGTGCCAGACCGCGCTCCAGCCATTGCCCTACGCGTGGGAAACTGTCGAAATCGACTATCTCGCGGGCTTCGTAGAAGCCGATCAGATTACGCACCCAGCCCAACAGTGAAATGTCGGCAATGGTGTAATCCTGGCCCATGATCCAGTCGCGGCCTTCAAGCCGGCTTTCCAGTACGCCCAGCAGGCGTTTCGACTCATTCTTATAACGCTCAAGCGGGCGTTTATCTTCGTATTCACGACCGGCGAAACGGTGGAAGAAGCCGAGCTGACCGAACATGGGGCCAACGGCTGCCATTTGGAAAAATACCCACTGAATGGTTTCATAACGCAGAGCCGGATCCTGCGGCAGGAACTTGCCACTTTTTTCCGCCAGATACAGCAGAATGGCGCCGGATTCGAACAGGGGTAATGGCTCGCCTCCTGGACCATCGGGATCGATGATTGCCGGGATCTTGCCGTTCGGGTTCAGCGACAAAAACTCGGGCGTCCAGGTCTCGTTTTTGCCGATGTCGATCAGGTGCGCTTCATACGGCAGGCCGATCTCCTCCAGCATGATAGAAACTTTTACCCCGTTCGGCGTGGGCAGCGAATAGAGCTGCAGCCGCTCCGGATGCTGCGCCGGCCACAGTTTGGTGATTGGGAATTGGGTTTGATCGAGCATGGGGAGTCCTCGGGTTGACGGTTTGCTTATTGAGTATTGCACCAAAACTAACCTGTTGTGAGGTTAAACAGTGAGGTCAAAATGTGCTTTAAGCGCTTTTTTCCCGCTGGCGGTGAGCTGCAGTTCACGACTCTCCAACTGGCGTTTTATCCAGCCACGACGGATAAATGCGGTAAGCATCGCCGCACCTAATGCACCACCCAGATGGGCCTTGCGTTCGCTCCAGTCCAGGCAGCCGCAGGCGAAGCGCCTTCGTGAGGGCGCAGGGGAACAGTCGACGCCCAACCGAGTGAGTGCAGCGTGGCCGGCCTCACTTAACCGATAGTCTTCCTCACCTTCTAACCAGGTTAGCTGATGCAGGCGTTGGTGCAGTTTTACCGCCACTTCACCGGCCAGATGGTCATAACAGGTACGAGCGAATTGCAGCGACGTCGGAGTAGTGCTTTTCACCACGGGCTTTTCGACGCCGGCCAGTGCCATTAGCGTTTCCAGCGCGGCGGCGACTTCCGGCCCCGCCAGACGGAAATAGCGGTAACGCCCTTGCTTGACGCAGGCGATCAGTCGCTGTTCCTGCAGGCGTGCCAGATGGCCGCTGGCGGTAGAGGCGGCAACGTCCACCGCGGCGCTGAGTTCGGTGGCGGTATAAGCGCGACCATCCATCAGCAGGCACAGCATGCGCGCCCGGGTGCGGTCGGCAATGGCACCGCTCAGTGCCGCCAGACGATCTTCAATATCGATGTTATTCATACTTCGAGATTAGGCGAAGTATGGCTGTGCGTCCACCGTTAGGATGGGTTCACACCGGCCAAGCCTACTGGAGAACAACATGGCAACCTGCCCTTATTCCCGCGCCATTGCTGCCGTCACGGCCGATGATCCGCGGGCCAATTATATGCAATTGGAACCCATGCAGTTTCAGCCGCAAAAGCAAAGTTGGATCGCCGTTTCGCCTTTAGCCGTGCGGGAGGTTTTGCACAATATTGACTTTGGCGTTCGGCCCACAGATGAACCTATCCCGGCAGCCTTGCTGGGTACACCGGCGCAATCCATCTTTGGCAATTTGGTGCGTATGCGAGATGGCGACGAGCATGTCAGGCTTAAAAAGGCCATCGTGCAAACTTTAGCGGCTTTTGACTCATCTCTAGTCCAACAAACCGCGAGGGCTGTGGCGCAAGAATTGATGCCTGCAATAGCGAATGCGAGGCAGATCACCCGTTTTAATTATGCTCTGCCAGTGTGTGTTATCGCGGCACTTTTGGGCATCCCCGCCAAGGAATGGGCTGAGCTGGTTGACGAGATACTGGACTTTTCCCGCTGTATAGCGCCTGGGGGCAGTGCGCCTCAGGTGGCGCTCGGGATCCGGGCGGTAGAATCTATTTCGGCACGTCTCACAAACTGTTGTGGTCCACTATGGCAGGAATTGCAGCAGGTATCTGCACAACTCGGCATTGAAGATCGGGTCGTGGTGGCCAACGCCATCGGTTTGATGCTCCAGGCCTGCGAAAGCACCGCCGGTTTGATCGGTCAGACGTTATTGCTGATGGGCGACAACACGGAAAGTGTGCCACAACGCATTGAACAGATACTGACTGAAATGCCCTCGATCCAAAATACTCGCCGCTTTGCCCGGCAGGATACCCAGGTCGCCGGCTGCCAGGTGTTGGCCGGACAAAGCGTATTGGTTTTGCTGTGTGCAGGAGACGAAAGTTTTGCTTTCGGCGAAGGTGCGCATCGCTGCCCGGGGGCTGACTGGGCGAAAATTATCGCACAGTGTGGCATTCAGCATTTATTGGCATTGGGCGTTGATGTTCAAACGTTGAACAACGTTCGCTGGCGGGTTTCGCAAAATGCGCGCGTACCCGAATTTTTCTCTGACAGGAGCGCCTTATGATTGCCGTTATTTTTGAGCTGCAGGCCGCTGACGGCCAACGTGAGACCTACCTTGATTTGGCCGCCGATCTGAAGCCGCTACTGGCAGAAATTGACGGTTTTATTTCCATTGAGCGTTTTCAAAGCCTGGCCGATCCGCAGCGGCTGCTGTCATTGTCCTTTTGGCGTGATGAGGCGGCGGTACAGCAGTGGCGAAATGTCGAGCAGCACCGAGCCGCACAGAAACGGGGCCGCCATGGCGTGCTGGCACAGTATCGCCTGCGGGTGGCTGAGGTGGTGCGGGACTATGGTCTGGATCAGCGAGAACAGACCCCTCATGACAGCCGCGGCTATCACGCGGGGTAAAGTGCGCGGCCATTATCAGTTATGACTCTGTGAGGCACAGCGTTGTTGACAATATGTGGGGATTTGCCTTATTGATAATGTATGAGCATAAACAAGGTTTCATTCGCGCAGATTATTATCACCATTCTCGGAGTGGTGGGATAGCGCGTCTGTGTCATGCTAAAACCCGCCGGTAAGGCGGGTCATCTTTTCCTCCTGCCGGTACTCACCTTCAGGAGAACGCCATGAATAATTCCTCCCACGCCGTTTTACATTTGATGTGCGGCAAAGCCGGCTCCGGCAAATCAACCCTGGCAAATCGACTGGCGCAGCAGCCCCATACGCTGCTGATCGTTGAAGATAGCTGGTTGGCAACGTTATATGACCAGCAGATGAAAACCCTACAGGACTACGTTCGTTATTCCGCCAACCTGCGGCAGGTGTTGAGCGAGCATTTGGTGCAACTGCTGCGGCATGGTCTGTCGGTGGTGCTGGATTTTCCGATGAATACGCCGGATCGGCGCTTATGGGCCAGACAACTGGCGGAGGAGGCCGGTGTAGCGCACTGCCTGCATTTTCTGGACGTCAGCAATGCGCAGTGCAAGAGCAGAATAAAACACAGAAATGAGCAAGGTGAACATCCCTTTGTGCTCAGTGAAGAGACCTTCGATCTGCTCACGCAATATTTTGTCGCCCCTACCGGGGAAGAACGCCTGAGCCTTATCAGATACGGTGAATAGATGGGGTGAAGCGCAGAGACTGCGGAGAAAAGCATCCGATGCCGGCGACGCTATCGCCGGCATCGTCAGGATCAGAAAGGCTTGGTCGGCAGGTATTTACCGTCCAGGGTGATCACCGCGCGTTCGCCACCGTCCGGATCCGGCACTTTCTTGATGTCCAGTTTGAAGTTAATCGCACTGATAATGCCGTCGCCAAACTGCTCATGCACCAGCGCTTTCAACGTGGAGCCGTAAATTTGCACCATTTCATAAAAGCGATAAATGGTTGGATCGGTCGGCACACCGCCAGGGATGCTGCCGCGCAGCGGAATGGTTTGCAGCAGACGGATGGCGTCTTCGTCCAGATCGAGTTTGGCGGCCACCACACGTGCCGCCTGTTCTGGCAGCGGATGCTGACCCAGCAGAGCGGCGGTGACGAAGGCCAGACTCAGCCCGGTACCCTGGTTGATCGCTTCGAAAGTCAGGTTGTTACGGATCTTGGCGGCCATAATGGTGTCGGTCAAGGTTTCGCGTGGGGATGAATAATGCAGGGACTGTGTCATGTTATCTCCTTATGAGATTAAAAACGGGATACGGCAGGGGTAGCCGTGACATTTGGATTGGTGGCCAGTGGAATAAAGCGGCGGGTTTCGCCATCCAGCGCTTCAATACAGCCGCTGGCAATGTCATAGACCCAACCGTGCAGCTTCAACCGGCCCTGCTCAAGCGCCAGCGCCACTGAAGGATGGGTTTTAATATTGGTCAGTTGTGCGATGACGTTCTCACGCACCATCGAACTGACGCGTTCACTTTCAGAGGTATGCGGATGGGCCTGATTCACCGCCTTGGCTGAATCGGCGTAACGCAGCCAATTCGCTACGGTTGGCATATGATCCAGGCACTGACAGGTGGCGATGGCGGTCATTGCGCCGCAGTCGGAGTGTCCGCAGATCACGATATCTTCCACGCCGAGTGCGGCGACGGCATATTCCACAGAAGCAGTTACGCCCCCCGGCTCCGGGCCGAACGAAGGCACGATATTGCCGGCATTGCGGATCACGAACAGGTCACCCGGCTCACGCTGGGTGATCAGTTCCGGCACCAGGCGGCTGTCGGAACATGAGATAAACAGGGTGCGTGGATTCTGGCGCGTGGCCAACTGCCGGAACAGTTCGGAACGTTCGACAAACGCCTCGCGCTGGAACTTCAAAAAACCCTCAATAACCTCTTTCATGCTGTCTCCATCAGGATGCCGTTAAGCGATGGGGGCATGATGCGCCGCTCTGGCTATAGGGTCTAAGACCCATTTATAATGGTCACCATAGGAATTACTAATAGTTGAGGCGTTATGCTGTTGCGACACATCCGTTATTTTCTTGCCGTTGCCGAACAGGGCAACTTCACCCGCGCCGCCGAAGCGCTACACGTTTCGCAACCGACGCTTTCGCAACAAATCAAGCAGTTGGAAGAAAACCTGGGGACGCCTCTGTTTGATCGTTCCGGCCGAACGGTGCGCCTGACCGACGCCGGTATGGCCTGGATGCGCTATGCCCGGCTGGCGCTGCAGGATCTGGAAGCCGGCACTCGGGCGATCCACGACGTGGCGACGCTGGAACGCGGTAATTTGCGGCTGGCGATGACGCCAACCTTTACCGCCTATCTGGTGGGGCCTGTTATCGATGCTTTTTATCGGCAATATCCGGGCGTTTCGGTGAGTATTCATGAAATGACGCAGGACAGGATCGAGGCGCTTCTGGCGGAAGACCGGCTGGATGTGGGGATCGCGTTCAGTCAGGCGCAATCGGTGGACATCGTGGCCGAGGAGCTGTTTACCGAGTCACTGAATATGATGGTTGGAGCTCAGCACCCGCTGGTTCAACAGCGTGAGCCTTTGAGTGCACAGGTGTTCGAACAGCAACCGCTGGTATTACTGAGCGAGGACTTTGCTACCCGTCAATTTATCGACGATTATTGTCGTCGACAGGGGATCCGCCCCCGGGTAGCAATGGAGGCCAACGCAATTGGTGCCATCATTGAAATTGTGCGACGTGGCCAACTGGCTACCCTGCTACCGGCAGCGGTTGCGCAGGAAAACCCGCAGTTGCACCCGGTACGGCTTACCGAGGTCATGCCCGCTCGCCGGGCGGTGCTGTTGCAGCGTAAAGACGCCTACCGTAGCGCGGCGTCACGGGCGTTTATCGAGGTCTTGCACCGGCAGAAATTTAGCTAGGGACATTTCGGCCCGCTATAAAACCGGCTAAATACCGTGGTAGTCTGGCGCACCGAGCTGGTCCGATCGTCACTTTCATTCTTGGCTGAATAGGGAGGTTTTTGTGAAAAGGATCTTGAGCGTTATTACTTTGGTTTTTGTTTCTTTCTCTTCCCTCAACGGTTACGCCGCTGAGCAACACCGTGAAGCGACAGAAAATAATTTATCCAAGGTGACTCATTTCTCTTTGGGAATGAACGGGTTTGTTGGCATTGGTAGTGCCGGAGAAACCGAAGTAATAGAAATCCTAACCTACCAGGACGCGGGGGCCGTTTTTTTGCGTATTGCCAATAACCCGCAGGCAACCCCAGAAGCGAAACTTTATGCTGCCTGTGGCTTAAAAAAGCTCAATAACAAAACCGGCGAACCCAATTTCACCCAAGTGTGGGATCAACCGGTTTCGGTTTTGAAAGGGGATGTTTTAAGGAAAGAAAAATTCAGCGATGTTTATTTCAGTATTCTAAAACAGGGGTGTTGGTAAACCTCTGCATTCACCTCCCTCAGGCCGAGACGTTCTTTCCACTTGGCCTGCCGCCGCACCTTTGCTCAAATTGTCACCGAAACTTCCCGCGATCTCTGTTGCCCGTTATGGCATAATGCGCGCCAAATCACATTCCCAATGATATGAAGAGCGAGCGCTGTGTTAAGCACTAACAACATCACTATGCAGTTTGGCAGTAAGCCGCTGTTTGAAAACATCTCCGTTAAGTTTGGCGGCGGTAACCGCTATGGTTTGATCGGCGCCAACGGCTGCGGCAAATCCACATTTATGAAAATCCTGGGCGGCGATCTGGTGCCGAGCGGCGGCAACGTGTTCCTCGACCCGAACGAGCGCCTGGGTAAACTGCGTCAGGATCAGTTCGCTTTCGAGCAATACAGCGTGCTGGACACCGTCATCATGGGCCACAACGAACTGTGGGCGGTGAAGGAAGAGCGCGATCGCATTTATGCGCTGGCTGAAATGAGCGAAGAAGACGGCTATAAAGTGGCCGATCTGGAAGTGGCCTACGGCGAGATGGACGGTTATACCGCTGAAGCGCGCGCCGGCGAACTGCTGCTCGGCGTCGGCATCCCGGTTGAACAGCATTATGGCCCGATGAGCGAAATCGCACCGGGCTTCAAACTGCGCGTATTGCTGGCGCAGGCGCTGTTCTCCGATCCGGAAATTCTGTTGCTCGACGAACCGACCAACAACCTGGACATCGACACCATCCGCTGGCTGGAGCAGGTGCTGAACGAACGTAACAGCACCATGGTTATCATTTCGCACGACCGTCACTTCCTGAACATGGTTTGTACTCACATGGCGGATTTGGACTACGGTGAGCTGCGCGTGTATCCGGGTAACTACGACGAATATATGACGGCGGCTACGCAGGCGCGTGAACGTCTGGTTGCGGATAACGCCAAGAAGAAGGCGCAGATTAACGAACTGCAATCGTTCGTGAGCCGCTTCAGTGCCAACGCCTCCAAATCCAAGCAGGCAACCTCACGTGCCCGCCAGATCGACAAGATCCAGCTGGAAGAAATTAAGGCTTCAAGCCGTCAGAACCCGTTCATCCGTTTCGAACAGGACAAAAAACTGTTCCGTAACGCGCTGGAAGTGGAAGCGCTGGCCAAAGGTTTCGACAACGGTCCTCTGTTCAGCAAGTTCAACCTGATGGTTGAAGTGGGCGAGAAAGTGGCGGTGTTGGGCCCGAACGGTATCGGTAAATCTACCCTGCTGAAAACGCTGGTGGGCGATACGTTGCCGGATAGCGGTACCGTGAAATGGTCTGAAAATGCCAAGATCGGTTACTACGCTCAGGATCACGAATACGAATTCGATGACACCCTGACGGTGTTCGACTGGATGAGCCAGTGGAAGCAGGAAAAAGACGACGAGCAGGCGGTGCGCAGCGTGCTGGGCCGTTTGCTGTTCAGCCAGGACGACATCAAGAAGAAAGTGAAGGTGTTGTCCGGGGGGGAGAAGGGCCGCATGTTGTTTGGCAAGCTGATGATGCAGCGTCCTAATATCCTGGTTATGGATGAACCGACCAACCACCTGGATATGGAATCCATCGAGTCGCTGAACATGGCGCTGGAAATGTACGAAGGCACCTTGATCTTCGTTTCCCACGACCGTGAATTCGTTAGCTCGTTGGCGACCCGCGTACTGGAAATGACGCCGACCAAAGTGATCGACTTTACCGGCAACTACGAAGATTATCTGCGTAGCCAGGGTATCGTGTAACCCAGCGGCAGGGGCGCGGCATGCTGCGCCCGAAGATATAACCGGTGACGAATTTGTCATCAAACTCAGGCGGGAGCATTCCCGCCTTTTTTGTCTCTGCTATTCCCCGCCGCAAACGTCGCAATGCGGATCCTTCGGCAGCTTCATCTCGCGGAACTGCATCGTCATGGCATCAAACATCAGCAGTTTTCCGGTGAGCGGTTGGCCGTACTGCGTCAGCAGTTTGATGGCCTCCATCGCTTGCAGCGTGCCGATGGTACCGACCAGCGGTGCCATGACACCGGCCTCGACGCAGGTGAGGGCGTTGTCACCGAATAACCGACTCAGGCAGCGGTAGCAGGGTTCTCCGGGCTGATAGGTGAAGACGCTGAGCTGCCCTTCCATGCGGATCGCCGCGCCGGACACCAGGGGTTTGCGCTGAGCATGACAGAGTCGATTTAGCAGATTGCGTGTCGCCACGTTGTCAGTGCAGTCCAGCACCAAATCACAGGCGGCAATCTGCGCCGCCATCTGGTCGTCGTCCAGCTGTGCATCAACAGTTTCAATCTGAGCATGTGGGTTGATGGCATTGAGTTCGAGACGGGCCGATTCAACTTTCGCCATACCGATGCGCGCATCGCGGTGCAGGATTTGGCGCTGCAGGTTAGAGAGTGAAACGGTGTCGAAATCAACCAGCGTCAGGTGGCCGACGCCCGCCGCGACCAGATAGGGGGCGGCGGCACAGCCTAACCCGCCGAGGCCGACAATCAGTACCCGGGCGGCCTTCAGTTTTTCCTGGCCGTCGAAGTCAAAGCCACGCAGGATAATCTGGCGGTTATAGCGCAGCGCTTCGGCATCGGTTAATTCCGGCAGCATGCTCAGCTCCTCAGCAAGGCGTTGAAGGGCTCAATGTCCACTTTTTCGCCCACTGCCACGGAGCCGCGTTCGCGCTCCAGCACGATAAAGCAGTTACCCTGGCTGAAAGAACTGAACACGTGTGACCCTTGATGGCCGGTGGTGCTCACTTCCAGCTCGCCCTGAGCGTTGCTGCTAAACACGCCGCGCTGAAAATCAAGGCGTCCCGGCGCTTTCTTCAGGGGGGTCAGGGCGCGAGCCTGCAAACGCGGTGGCAAATGCCAGTCGCTGTGGCCCGCCAGCTTCGCCAACAGCGGCTGCACCAGTTGGTAGAAGGTCAGCGCTGCGGAAACCGGGTTGCCCGGCAGGCCGCAGAACCAGGCCTGCTTGAGCTTGCCGAAGGCAAAGGGTTTACCGGGTTTGATCGCCAGCTTCCAGAAGCCGACTTCGCCCAGCTCGTCGAGCATCTGCTTGGTGTAGTCGGCTTCACCGACCGAGACGCCACCGCTGCTGATCACCACATCGGCCTGGCGGTCTGCCTGCTCGAAGGCGGCGCGCAGCGCGTTTTGGTCATCACGGATAATGCCCAGATCCAGCGTTTCGCATCCCAACTGTTCCAGCATCAGGCGTACGGCAAAGCGGTTGGTATCATAGATTTGGCCCGCCTGCAGCGGCTGCCCGACCGGCTGTAACTCGTCGCCGGTGGAGAACACCGCTACCTTCAGCTTACGTACCACCTGCACCTCGGCGACGCCGAGCGAGGCCAACAGCGGCAGCTGCGCAGCGCCCAGTCTGATACCCGCAGGTAAAACCCCGGCACCCTGGCGAATATCTTCCCCCGCCAGGCGAATATTTTGCCCGGCTTGCACTTCGGCCGTGAAGCGCACGCCGGCATCGCTGATCTCGGCCTGCTCCTGCATGATCACCGCCTCGGCCCCTGCTGGGACAGGCGCGCCTGTCATGATGCGTACGCAGGTACCGGTTGGCCAGTTGCCGTCGAACGGAGCACCGGCAAAAGCTTTGCCCGCGACCGGCAGCGGCGCGTTGGCTTGCAGATCGGCGAGGCGCACGGCATAGCCGTCCATGGCCGAATTGGCGAAGGGCGGTACATCAATCGGCGAAATGACCGGCGCGGCGGTAATGCGGCCGGCGGCGGCGGTCAGGGCAATGGATTCGATCTGCTGAAGGGGGGAGATCTGGCTGAGCATCTTCTCCAGCGCCTGCTCCAGGGAAATAAGATCGGAAGTATGGCAATGATCCATAAGGAACTCCGTAATCAGGGTGCGCGACAAATGGCGGCAAAGTGGGGGTATTATGAAGGATGCTATGCTGAAGTAAACAACGGGAGGCAGTGATGCACAGACAGGTATTAGACTTTTGGTTTGACGAGATCGAACCGGCAATGTGGTTCAAAAAGGACGATGATTTCGATCGCCTGTTGCATACGCGCTTTGGTCAGATCTGGCAGGCCGCCGCCGCCGGCGAGCTGGCGCACTGGCGAGACACCATTGAGGGGCGGTTGGCGGAGGTGATCGTGCTCGATCAGTTCAGTCGCAACCTGTTCCGCGGCACGCCGCGTTCATTTGCCAGCGACTGCATGGCGTTGGTGCTGGCACAGGAAGCGGTCCGTAGTGGGCAATGTGAACGACTTACGCCAGAGCAACGGGGCTTTCTCTATTTGCCCTTTATGCATTCAGAGTCGGCGTTGATTCATCAACAGGCTTTGGCGTTGTATACCGAGCTGGGCAATGCCAATCAGTTGGAGTTTGAAGTGCGGCACAAAGCCATTATTGACCGCTTTGGCCGTTACCCACACCGTAATGCGATATTAGGCCGAGTCTCTACCCCGGAGGAGGAAGCTTTTCTGCTGTTGCCGGGGTCAGGATTCTAAATATTGATCATCTGCGTTCAGCCGGCTAAAAAACAGCAGGTTGAACGCACAACGGCCGGATATTTAGAGATATCGATTATTTTTGCCGGTAATTACTGTGTGCCCCTCACGGGTTTCTACCAAAAATCCCAATCGTTATTCAGAACGGTTTTTCCAATTTATAACCCTCTGTTTTTATTCCATTAAGCTATTTCAATGTGCGAAATAATCTAAGCGGGCTACGCTAAAAGCTGGGCGAAGACTTTATGCTTTACTTCGATAGCGCGGCTAAATATAGTCGGGAAAAGGCCGAATAATAATTATACCCGTCGCCTTGCCGGCCGCCGCGTTGTGGGCTGCCGCCGAGGTGAATCTATTTCCCCTTAATGAGGGGCGGGATTGGCAGGATTAACACAGGGTGACAGGCAAATGAGCAAACCAGTGATTGCCATTCATGGCGGCGCGGGCGCAATTACCCGTGCGGCGTTGAGTGCTGAAAAGGAACAGGAGTATATTCAGGCGTTGTCCGACATCGTCGCCGCCGGCCAGCAGATCCTGGCCCAGGGTGGCAGCGCCCTGGATGCGGTCACCGAGGCGGTGAGGCTGCTGGAAGAGTGCCCATTGTTTAATGCCGGTAAAGGCTCGGTATTCACCCATCAGGGCACCCACGAGTTGGATGCCTGTGTGATGGATGGGAGCACCTGCGATGCCGGTGCCGTGGCCTGCGTCAGCCGGATACGCAATCCGGTGCTGGCTGCGCGCGCGGTATTGGAAAACAGCCAGCACGTGCTGTTCGCTGGGGAGGGTGCGGAGAAATTTGCCGCCGCCCACGATCTTGAAATGGTCGCACCCGATTTCTTCTTTACCCAACCACGTTTTGACCAACTGCACCGTGCTCAGGCCGAGCTTGGGCGTGTGTTGCTCGATCACGATGGCGCTGCGCAAAGCGGTGAGCCGATCGATCCCGATCGTAAATTCGGTACCGTTGGCGCGGTGGCGCTGGATGCCCTAGGCAACCTGGCGGCCGCAACGTCGACGGGCGGCATGACCAACAAACAGGCCGGCCGGGTGGGGGATACGCCGATCATCGGTGCCGGTTGTTACGCCAACAATGCCACGGTGGCGGTCTCCAGCACCGGTACCGGGGAAACCTTCATGCGCGGCGTGTCGGCCTATGACGTTTCCGCGTTGATGGAGTACGCCGGGCTCAGTCTGCAGCAGGCCACTGACCGGGTGGTGATGGAAAAACTGCTGGCGATGGGTGGCAGCGGCGGCATGATTGCCATCGACAGTCACGGCAACGTGGCGCTGCCTTTCAACAGTGAAGGCATGTACCGTGGTTTCGGTTATGTCGGCGATGCGCCGTCCGTAGGGATTTACCGCTAACCGATCGCCAGGAGGGTGCATGACCGATGCCTTAATGCCGCTTGCGGCCGACGCCGGGCTATTATTGCCGCCGCAGCGCGTGCTGTCGGTGCGCGATCTGAGCGTCCAATTTCAACAACAGGGCGATACCGTAGAAGCGGTGCGCAACCTGTCATTCGATCTCGATCGCGGCGAGACGCTGGCGATCGTCGGTGAATCCGGTTCGGGTAAATCTGTCACCTCTCTGGCATTGATGCGCCTGGTCGAACAGGGCGGTGGCAATATCGTCAGCGGGACGATGCCCTTTCGTCGGCGTAACGGCGAGGTGCTCGATCTGGCCCACGCACGTCAGGGTACATTACGCACGGTGCGCGGTGCCGATATGGCGATGATCTTTCAGGAACCGATGACCTCGCTGAACCCGGTATTCCCGGTAGGGGAACAGATCGCCGAATCTCTGCGCCTGCATCAGGCGATGGATCACCGCGCCGCCAGACAAGCCGCCTTGCAGATGCTCGATTTAGTGCGCATTCCCGAAGCCAAAGACGTACTTAACCGTTACCCACATCAGCTCTCCGGCGGTATGCGCCAGCGGGTGATGATCGCCATGGCGCTGTCCTGCAAGCCGGCCTTATTGATTGCCGATGAACCTACCACAGCGCTGGACGTCACCATTCAGGCGCAAATCCTGCAGCTTATCCGCGTACTGCAGCAGGAAATGCAGATGGGGGTGATTTTTATTACCCACGATATGGGCGTAGTGGCGGAGATAGCCGATCGGGTACTGGTCATGCGTCAGGGGGAACAGGTGGAGCAGGGGCCGGTGCGCGAACTGTTTGCCGCGCCGCAACAGCCCTACACCCAAGCGCTGCTGGCGGCGGTGCCCAGGCTGGGATCAATGGCGGAGTTGGACTTCCCGGCGAAATTCCCGTTGCCGAACGGCGCAGACAATGGCGGGCCACAGAATACCGTACCGCCGGGGGCGACGCCGATCCTGCGGGTAGAAAATCTGGTTACGCGCTTTGACCTACGCAGCGGTATTTTAAATCGCGTCACCCGGCGAGTGCATGCGGTGGAAAACGTCAGTTTTGATCTCTACCCCGGCGAAACGCTGGGGCTGGTGGGAGAGTCCGGCTGCGGCAAATCCACGACTGGCCGCTCGTTGTTGAAGCTGGTGGACAGCCAGCGCGGCACCATTACCTTTGACGGTCGTCAGATCAATCAGTTGAAAGGCCCGGCGTTGCAGCACCTGCGGCGGGACATCCAGTTTATCTTCCAGGATCCTTACGCCTCGCTCGATCCGCGTCTGACCGTCGGGTTCTCGATCATGGAACCGCTGCTGGTACATAACGTGGCGCGTGGCAAGGCGGCACAAGAGCGGGTGGCCTGGCTGCTGGAACGCGTCGGGCTTAAACCAGAGCATGCGCGTCGTTATCCGCATGAGTTTTCCGGCGGCCAGCGGCAGCGAATCTGCATTGCGCGCGCGTTGGCGCTTAATCCCAAGGTAGTGATCGCTGACGAATCGGTGTCGGCGCTCGACGTGTCGATTCAGGCGCAGATCGTCAATCTGCTGCTCGATCTGCAGCGTGAGTTCGGCATCGCCTTTTTGTTTATCTCGCACGATATGGCGGTAGTAGAGCGCATCAGCCACCGCGTAGCGGTGATGTATCTCGGGCAGATTGTCGAGATTGGCCCGCGTCGGGCGGTGTTTGAGAACCCGCAGCACGCTTACACCCGCAAGCTGATGGCGGCGGTGCCGGTGGCCGATCCTAACCATGCTTATAAACGCCAGCCGCTGCTGGTCGATGAAATCCCCAGCCCGATCCGCGCGCTGGGCGATGAACCCGTTACCGCACCGCTAGTGCAGGTTGGACCGGGGCATTTTGTCGCCCGCCATCCGATCGCCGGTGCCTTTTAGTGACCTCAGGAGAGACAAGCACCATGAAGCACTCATTCAAACGTAAGGCATTAGCGGGCGCCGTGCTGCTGGCGGCCGCGGTCGCCGGCCCAGCCTGGGCTGCGAAAGATGCGGTGATCGCCGTCGCGTCCAATTTCACCACGCTTGATCCGTATGACGCCAACGATACGCTGTCGCAGGCGGTGGCCAAATCCTTCTATCAGGGCCTGTTCGGTTTCGATAAAGACATGAAACTGGTGAACGTGCTGGCGGACAGCTACGAGGTGAGCAAAGACGGCCTGACTTACACCCTCAAGCTGCATCCGGGGGTGAAATTCCATGACGGCACCGAGTTTAACGCCGAAGCGGTGAAGGTGAACCTGGATCGCGCCAGCAACCCGGACAATCACCTCAAGCGCTACAACCTGTTCAAAATGATCGACAAAACCGAAGTGGTGGACGCCAATACGGTGAAGATCGTGCTGAAAGCGCCATTCTCGGCCTTTATCAACAACCTGGCGCACCCGGCGGCGGTGATCATTTCGCCGGCCGCGTTGAAGCAGTACGGCAAAGAGATTGGTTTCCACCCGGTGGGGACCGGCCCTTATCAGTTCGTGACCTGGAACCAGACCGATTTCGTCAAGGTGAAAAAGTTTGACGGTTACTGGAAACAGGGGCTGCCGAAGCTCGACAGCATCACCTGGCGGCCGGTCGTGGATAACAATACCCGCGCTGCCATGCTGCAGACCGGTGAAGCGACCTTTGCCTTCCCGATCCCCTATGAGCAGGCCAAGGTATTGGAAGGCAATGCCAAGCTCGATTTGGTGGCCGCGCCGTCGATCCTGCAGCGTTATATCAGCCTGAACGTGACTCAAAAGCCATTCGATAACCTGAAAGTGCGTCAGGCGTTGAACTACGCCATCAACAAAGACGCGCTGATCAAGGTCGCGTTCTCCGGCTACGCCGTTCCGGCGGAAGGCCCGGTGCCGCCGGCGATCGATTTTGCCACCCGTTACCAGCCTTGGCCTTATGATCCTGCCAAGGCGCGCGAACTGCTTAAAGAGGCCGGTTATCCTAACGGTTTCACCACCACCCTGTGGTCGTCTCATAACCACAGCACCGCGCAGAAAGTGCTGCAGTTTGCCCAGCAGCAGTTGGCGCAGGTTGGCGTGAAAGTGACGGTGACGGCGATGGATGCCGGTCAGCGTGCGGCCCAGGTGGAAAGCGTTGGGGTGAAAGACACCGGCGTGCGTATGTTCTATACCGGCTGGTCAGCATCAACCGGTGAAGCGGACTGGGCCTTGTCACCGCTGTTCTCAACCCAGGCTGCGCCGCCGAAGCAGTTCAACACGGCGTTCTACAGTAATCCGCAGGTGGATCAGGATCTGACCGGCGCGCTGGCGACCACCGACCGTGCCGAAAAGCAGAAACTGTACAAGGACGCGCAGGATCGTATCTGGGCAGATGCGCCATGGATTTTCCTGGCCACCGAGCGCTTGCTGTCGGCTAACAATAAACAGCTGAGCGGCTTTTACGTGATGCCGGATACCTCGTTCAACTTTGATAATGCCGATCTTAAATAAGGCACCGATCCCCGCTCTCCTGGAGGGCGGGGTGAAGGGACGCACCCAAGATGCTTAATTATTTTCTTAAACGACTGCTGGGCCTGATCCCGACGCTGCTGATTGTCGCGGTGTTGGTGTTTTTGTTCGTCCATATGCTGCCTGGCGATCCGGCGCGGCTGGCGGCAGGACCGGAAGCCGACGAAGCGGTAGTACAGCTGGTGCGTAAGGATCTGGGGCTGGACAAGCCGCTGCCGCAACAGTTCGTGCACTTTTTTGTCAATGCGCTGCGGGGGGATTTCGGTACCTCGATGGTTTCCAAGCGCCCGGTGAGCGAAGAGATCGGCTCGCGCTTTTTACCGACCCTGTGGCTGACGCTGAGCAGCATGCTGTGGGCGGTGATTTTCGGTATGGGCATCGGCATGGTGTCTGCCGTGTGGCGCAACCGCTGGCCCGATCGTCTCGGCATGACCCTGGCGGTCTCCGGGATTTCGTTCCCCGCCTTTGCGCTGGGTATGCTGCTGATGCAGGTGTTTTCCGTCAATCTCGGTTGGTTGCCGACGGTGGGCGCCGACAGTTGGCGGCACTATATTTTGCCTTCCATCACCCTTGGGGCTGCGGTAGCGGCGGTGATGGCGCGTTTTACCCGCGCTTCGTTTGTTGAGGTGCTACAGGAAGACTACATGCGTACCGCGCGCGCCAAAGGCGTACGGGAAACCATGGTGGTAGTGAAACACGGGCTGCGCAACGCGATGATCCCGGTCGTCACCATGATGGGATTGCAGTTTGGCTTCCTGCTCGGCGGCTCGATCGTCGTGGAGAAGGTCTTCAACTGGCCGGGGTTGGGCAGGCTGCTGGTCGATTCGGTGGAGATGCGTGATTACCCGGTGATCCAGGCCGAAGTCTTGCTGTTCTCGCTGGAGTTTATTCTGATTAACCTGTTGGTGGACCTGCTGTATGCGGCAATTAACCCGGCAATACGATACAAATGAGGGCGCTGCATGATTAAGCATTGGCGACGTGACGCCGCACTGAAGGCGATGCCGACAATTGACCCTAACGCGGTACGAACGCCGTGGCATGAATTCTGGCGGCGGTTCCGTCAGCAACGCGTGGCGCTGGTCGCAGCGCTATTGGTGCTGCTGTTGGTGTTTGCTGCGCTGCTGGCACCCTATCTGGTTCCCTTTGACGCGGAAAATTACTTTGATTACGACCGCCTGAACGAAGGCCCTTCCCTGATGCATTGGCTGGGGGTGGATTCGCTGGGTCGGGACATTTTCAGCCGCATTCTGATGGGGACCCGTATTTCGCTGGCCGCCGGGGTGTTCTCGGTGCTGGTGGGGGGGCTGATCGGTACGCTGCTGGGGCTGCTGGCGGGCTATTACGAAGGCTGGTGGGATCGCATTACCATGCGTATCTGTGATGTGCTGTTCGCCTTTCCCGGCATTCTGCTGGCGATCGGCGTGGTGGCGATTATAGGCAGCGGCATGGCCAACGTGATTATCGCCGTGGCCATTTTCAGCATTCCGGCATTCACCCGATTGGTACGGGGCAACACCCTGGTGTTGAAGCATCTGACCTACATCGAGTCGGCACGCAGCATTGGCGCGTCAGACTGGACCATCATCATGCGGCATATTCTGCCGGGGACAATTTCGTCGATTGTGGTGTATTTTACCCTGCGCATCGGCACTTCAATCATCACCGCCGCCAGCCTGTCGTTCCTCGGGCTGGGTGCCCAGCCGCCAACGCCGGAGTGGGGCGCGATGCTCAATGAAGCGCGGGCGGATATGGTGATTGCGCCGCACGTGGCGATTTTCCCCAGCCTGGCGATATTTATCACCGTGCTGGCGTTTAACCTGTTGGGGGATGGCTTGCGCGATGCGTTGGATCCGAAGTTGAAGGGATAACCGTTTTTTAGTCCAAAGGAGCTGGCTATGAGCCATATCAGTAAAAAGGGAATTAAAACAAGCATGCTGATTACCATCATCACCTATTGGGGAGGATCCTATCTGGTGCGCAATTCGTCGCTTCTGGTAGCCTACCCCAATATTAGCTATGTGGATGTGGTTGTTGGTTTGCTGGCATTTTTTGGTATCTGGAAGGCCTGTAACCTGATGCAAGCCTTCTACCGTTGGTATAACGGCATCGAGAATGTTTGATGATCTTTAGCGTGAGAGAAGGCTAACGTACCGGATAAGATGAATTTATCTCAAGGTTAATACGCTAAGTTTTTAGTGTTCTATTAAATTGAGTCTTTTAGTGTTGTCGGTTAATAACCGAAGAATACATGATTAACCTATTGCTCTCGTCACGTTTTTACTAAATGAAATTCGTGTTTCATTTTTGTAGTTATATTGTTATTTTGATTGTCCGGTGTGTTAGTTTGTGAGGGTTTAATAACCTTAATTTATGGGGTGAATAATAGGGCTGTTCGTGAGTTAACATCACAGGATCTTGATTTATTTCGGGTGGAAATGCTGACTCTGGTTATGCGGACCGGGGCCGATAGGGTGCTTTGGGTGGAAATAATAGCCCTAATAGTGTGAATGGTCAGTGCCGTTGGTAATATTCACCGCATCAATGGAATATCAAATGAAAGACGTTATATATGTCGTTTATGGATATGGGTATCATTTGATTTAATTCAATACTCTTCACTGGCCCTTATGAAACCTCATAATAGCTATGTGGATATTGCCGTGGCGGTTTTCGCCTTTTTTGGCGTGAAGGCGGTACTGACTTCTCTTGAGAATTTTTATTATTGGTTTAATGGCCGGGAATAAGCAGTCGCCGTAATAAGTGCTTGCGATAGCGATTATCGCAAGCACTGTTACGGTTTTATGATCAGCGGAACAGATGTTCGGCGTGGAAGCGCAGATGGTCTTCGATAAAGCTGGCGATGGTAAAGTAGCTGTGATCGTAGCCCGGCTGAATGCGCAGGATCAGCGGCCAGTCGCGCTGGCGTGCCAGCTCGGCCAGTTTTGCCGGCTGCAGTTGATCTGCCAGGAACTGATCGTCGTCACCCTGATCCACCAATACCGGCATTTTTTCCGCGCCGTTGGCCAGCAGGTGGCAACTGTCATACTGCAGCCACTGGCTTTCGTCGTCGCCCAAATAGGCGGCAAAGGCTTTACGTCCCCAGGGCACCTGACAGGGATTGACGATCGGCGCAAACGCCGATACCGACCGGAAGCGCTGCGGATTGCGGAACGCCATCATCAGTGCGCCGTGGCCGCCCATCGAATGGCCGAAAATCGACTGGCGCTCGCTGACGCTGAAATGCTGGTTTATCAACGCCGGCAGTTCATCGCTGATGTAGTCGTACATGCGAAAGTGCTTGTCCCACGGCGCTTGGGTGGCATTCAGATAGAAGCCTGCGCCCTGGCCCAAATCGTAGCCTTCATCATTCGGCACATCGTCGCCGCGCGGGCTGGTGTCGGCCATCACCAATACCAGTCCCAGCTCGGCGGCGATACGCTGCGCACCGGCCTTCAGCGTGAAGTTTTCGTCATTGCAGGTCAGCCCCGACAGCCAGTACAGCACCGGCGGCGGGTTATCATCGCGCGGTGGCGGCAGATAGATGCTGAAAGTCATGTTGCAATTCAGGCTCTGCGCCGCATGGCGGTAACGCTGTTGCCAGCCGCCAAACATGCGGTGCTCTTCGAGAAGTTCTAATGACAAGGTCATCTCTGCCTCCTGGCTTATTTTTTGTCGAAGTGAATAACGGAACGAATGGATTTGCCTTCGTGCATCAAATCGAACGCCTCGTTAATCTGCTCCAGGCCCATGGTGTGGGTAATAAAGTCATTCAGCGCGAATTCGCCGTTCATATAACGCTCGACGATACCCGGCAGTTGCGAACGGCCTTTCACCCCACCAAAGGCAGAGCCGCGCCAGACGCGGCCGGTCACCAGTTGGAACGGACGGGTAGAGATTTCCTGCCCTGCACCGGCGACGCCGATGATTACGGATTCGCCCCAGCCTTTATGGCAGCATTCCAGCGCTGAACGCATTACGTTGACGTTGCCGATACACTCGAAGGAGAAATCTACGCCGCCGTCGGTCAGTTCAACGATCACGTCCTGAATCGGCTTATCGTAGTCTTTCGGGTTGATCAGATCGGTAGCGCCCAGCTTGCGCGCCAGATCGAACTTGCTGGTGTTGATGTCGATGCCGATGATGCGACCTGCACCGGCCATCTGTGCGCCGATAATGGCTGACAGACCGATGCCGCCAAGGCCGAAGATGGCAACGGTATCGCCTTTTTGCACTTTGGCGGTGTTAATAACCGCACCCATGCCGGTGGTGACGCCGCAGCCGAGCAGGCAGACTTCTTCCAGCGGTGCTTCTTTACTGATTTTGGCCAGTGAGATTTCCGGTACCACGGTGTATTCGGAGAAGGTTGAAGTGCCCATGTAGTGGAAAATAGGCTTGCCGTCCTTAAAGAAGCGGGTAGTGCCGTCCGGCATCAGGCCCTTGCCTTGGGTGGCGCGGATCGCCTGGCACAGGTTGGTTTTGCCGGATTTACAGAATTTGCACTCGCCGCATTCCGGGGTGTACAGCGGGATCACGTGATCGCCTACCGCCACGCTGGTCACGCCTTCGCCGATGGCTTCCACCACGCCGCCGCCTTCATGGCCGAGGATTGCCGGGAACACGCCTTCGGGATCGGCACCGGACAGGGTGTAGGCGTCGGTGTGGCAGACACCGGTGGCGACGATCCGCACCAGCACTTCGCCTTTTTGCGGTGGCATCAGATCGACTTCTTCGATCTTCAGCGGCTGGTTCGGTCCCCAGGCAACGGCGGCACGGGTTTTGATCATTTCCATCATAGTCTCCAGTGGTCTATTTTTTAAATCAGGCTATGTCGATAGCATCGGGTAAGTCATGGGCAGTATTTTCAACCGCAACGGTTTCTGCCTGTTCAATAATCAGTTCTTTCAGGGCGCGTACGTTCGGGCCAAAGGCGTCGCGTCGCCACAGTAGCCAGGTGGCAGTTTGGGCAATGTCGTCCGGCAGGGTGTGTACTTTCACCCGTTCATGGCCGGGCAGCAGGCTTAGTACCGAATGCGGGATCATCGCCAGCCCGGCGCCGCTGGCGACGCAGGCCAGCATGGCGTGGTAGGACTGGATTTCCATAATCTGGCCTGGCAGTGCACCTTCGCGCTTGAACCAGGACTCCAACCGCAGACGGTAAGAACAGCTTGCGCGAAAGGCAAACAGGGTTTCGCCCTTGGCATCTTTGGCGTTATGGATCGGCAGGTGGTCGAGACAGGAGATCACCACCATATGTTCGGGGAAGGCAATACAGCCATTGAGTTCGTCATACTGTACCGGCCCGTCGACCAGCGCGGCCGCCAGCGTACCTGCGCGGACTCGCTCGGTGATCTCGCCGGAGGTGCCGGTGGTCAGCGACAGCGACACCTGCGAAAAACGCTGATGATACGCCGCCAACAGGGTGGGCAACCGGGTGGCGGCGGTGCTTTCCATCGAGCCGATGGCGAAGTTACCCGCCGGCTCACCGGCATGGGTGATGCTCATGGCTTCTTCGCTCAGCGCCAGGATACGGTTGGCATAACAGAGAAAGTTATGGCCCATCGGCGAAAGGCGCAGTCGCTGTTTTTCACGGATAAACAGATCGGTGCCCAGTTCCTGTTCGAGCTGACGCAGGCGTGTGGTCAGGTTCGAGGGGACGCGGTGCAATTGCTCTGCGGCACGGGCGACGGAGCCGGTTTCGGCGACGCTGCAAAACATGCGGAGCTGGGTCAGATCCATTATCTTCTCTTTTCGTGATGAACTTGATGAGTATTATTCAGTTTTTGTGAGTGTAATACTGCTGCATGATACTGGCAACTTTCTTTTAACAGTATGGATAACTCTACATGGCCTTAAGAATTGCCCTGAGCGGTTTTATCGCGTTGATCGTTGCCATGGGGATCGGCCGTTTCGCCTTTACCCCGCAGGTGCCGCTGATGATTGCTGAGCATCAGTTTACTCTGACCGGCGCCGGGTTGGTGGCGGCCATCAACTATCTGGGCTATCTGTGCGGCGCTTACGATGCCATGCGTGCCAGCCGACACGTGGAACGTCGGCTGTGGTTGGGCGTGTGGGGGGCGGTAATCTTGACGCTGCTTTCCGCCTGGGTGCAGGGGGAGTGGTGGCACGGAGCGGTGCGTTTCTTCATCGGGTGGGCCAGCGGTTGGTCGATGGTACTGGTAGCGGCCTGGACCAACGAACGGTTGGCACACTATGGCCGACCGGCGCTCAGCGCGGCGGTGTTTGCCGGCCCGGGCGCCGGGATTTTTATCAGCGGCATGCTGGCGGTGGGGATCCACAGCCTGGCGTTGACCGCGTCACAGGCCTGGCTGGTCTACGGCGTACTGGCGCTGGTATTGATTGGCGCGATCAGCATTAATCTCCCGAAGCCCGGCGAATTGCATCGTCCTGACGTGGCGCCTGAGCCATTGTTGTTGACCCCGGCGCTGAAACGTCTGGTGTGGAGCTACAGTCTCGCAGGCTTTGGTTATATTCTGCCGGCCACTTTTTTGTCGCAAATGGCCGCGGCGCGCTTTCCCGGCAGCCTGTTCGCGCAATTTGTCTGGCCGATCTTTGGTGGGGCGGCGGTGCTGGGGATTGTCATCGGTATTCTGACCCGTCACCGGCTGACTACTCAAACCCGGCTGGCTATTACCCTGTGGGTACAGGCATTGGGGGTGTTAAGCGCGGAAATCGTACCGGGAGTTGCCGGCTTGGCACTGGGCGCGTTGCTGACCGGTGGCGGCTTCCTCAGCGTGGTGCAGCTGTCGATCCAGCATGGCCGTGAGCTGGCCCCCAACCATGCCCGTTATATGGCGGGACTGCTGACCACCGGTTATGCGATTGGCCAACTGGTTGGTCCGACGCTGTCGGCGTTGTCTACCGCATTGACCCACCGGCTGGAACCGGCATTGTACGTGGCCGTGGCGGCGCTGATTGTGGCCGGTCTGCTGGTGGTCAATACGTCGGCGCGCGAGCTGTCGCGAAAACCGATGGCGCAGTGATTAAATTCCGTACAAAAAACGTGGAATAGCCGCAGCCGGCCTGATTGTGCTAAATGCGAATATTTCACCTGCGGATGAAACACAATCACTGGATAATCCCCTCGCTCTCATCTAGAGTGGGGGCAAAATCTTGACTGGGTTCACGTTATTAACTGCGGAAACGTCTGTCGTCAGGAGAGTATGCAATTCATCCCTCTGCTCGGTAAAACAGCCGGATGGGTGAGTTCAAGTCCGTTGGAGAGAAGAAATGACATCATCATTAAGTAAAGAAGCTGCATTGGTTCACGCGGCGCTCGAAGAGCGCGGTCTGGAAACTCCGTTGCGCGGCGAAGTGCTGGATCGCGAAACGCGTAAACGTCGTATTAAAGAGCACATGACCGAAATCATGCAGCTGCTTAATCTCGATCTGTCCGACGACAGCCTGGCGGAAACCCCGCACCGCATCGCCAAAATGTATGTCGATGAGATTTTCTCCGGCCTGGACTACGCCAACTTCCCAAAAATCACCGTCATTGAAAACAAGATGAAGGTGGATGAAATGGTGACGGTGCGTGATATCACCCTGACCAGCACCTGCGAACACCATTTCGTCACCATCGATGGCAAGGCGACCGTTGCCTACATTCCCAAGGATGCGGTGATTGGGCTGTCGAAAATCAACCGTATTGTGCAGTTCTTCTCCCAGCGCCCACAGGTGCAGGAGCGCTTAACTCAGCAGATCCTGGTGGCATTGCAAACCTTGCTGGGCACCAATAATGTGGCGGTATCAATTGATGCGGTCCATTATTGTGTTAAGGCGCGCGGTATCCGTGACGCGACCAGCGCCACCACCACGACCTCTCTGGGCGGGCTGTTCAAGTCCAGCCAGAACACCCGTCAGGAATTCCTGCGCGCGGTGCGCCATCACCAGTCGTGATGGGTCGCTAGAATGGTAACAGGCGCCTGCGGGCGCCTTTTTAATGAGCGGAATACGGCGATAAAATAATGAACACTAGCCCAACGGCTCCTTTGCCGCGCATCGCCACGATGGACTGCGTGCGCGGTATCGCCATCCTTGGCATTTTGCTGCTGAATATCAGCGCCTTTGGCCTGCCGAAGGCGGCCTATCTCAATCCGGCCTATCTGGGCCTGCCTACAACGCGCGATACCTGGACCTGGGCGCTGTTGGACATTTTCGCGCAGGCTAAATTCCTGGCGATGTTCGCCCTGTTGTTTGGCGCGGGGTTGCAGATGCTGCTGCGCCGCGGCAAAGGCTGGATACGTGCACGGCTGTCGTGGCTGGTGCTGTTTGGCCTGGGACATGCCATTTTCCTTTGGGATGGCGATATCCTGCTGGCCTATGGGCTGATCGGGTTGGTGTGCTGGCGGATGATCCGCGATGCGAAAGAAACCTATCAACTGTTGAAAACCGGCGTGGTGCTGTACCTGATTGGCGTCGGGGTGCTGTTGTTGTTGGGCTTCATTTCGCACGGTGAACCTGGCAGTTTCTGGCAACCCGGCGTGGCAGAGCTGCAATATGAGAAGTTTTGGAAGCTGCAGGGCGGGATGGAAGCCTGGCGCAGCCGCACCGATCTTCTCTCCTCCAGCCTGCTGGCGATTGGCGCGCAATACGGTTGGGAGTTGGCGGGACTGATGCTGTTCGGCGCCGGTTTAATGCGCAGTGGCTGGCTACGCGGCACTTATTCACCGGGTTACTACCGCCGGCAAGCAGCATGGCTGATACCGCTTTCATTGCTGATCCAACTGCCGGCCGTGGTGCTGCAATGGCATCTTCACTGGGACTACCGTTGGAGCGGTTTTTTATTGCAGGTGCCACGTGAGCTGGGGGCGCCCCTGCAGGCGATGGGCTATCTGGCGCTGTGCTACGGTTTTTGGCCGACGCTGTCGCGTTTGCGCATTGGACACTGGTTGACGCAGGTCGGGCGCATGGCGCTGAGCAATTACCTGCTGCAAACGCTGATCTGCACCACGCTGTTTTATCGCTTTGGCCTGTATCAACAGTTTGACCGCCTGCAACTTTTGGCTTTCGTTCCGTTGGTCTGGCTGGCTAACCTGTTGTTTTCAAACCTGTGGCTGCGCTATTTCGAGCAGGGGCCGGTGGAGTGGCTGTGGCGCAAACTCACCGCCCTGGCTACCGGCAAGGTAGAGCCCAAGGCGGTGAATTGAGATCTGGCTCAGGTAGGTTAAAAAAATGTATGTAAACGTTTTCTTTCCTGTGACGTAATTCACGCAGAGGAGGATGACAAACGGGGTAGGATAGCGCCACTGTCAACTACCCCGACCTCAGGATCCTTCATGACCTCTGTTCACCCAACCACCATTCGCGACGTGGCGAAGCGTGCGGGCGTGTCTGTGGCGACCGTCTCCCGCGTGCTGAATCACAGCGCCCTGACCAGCAAAGAGACGCGCGAGCAGGTATTGAAGGCGGTGGCTGAACTGGGCTATCGACCCAATGCCAATGCGCAAGCCCTGGCCACCCAGAGCAGCGATACCCTTGGGGTGGTGGTGATGGACGTCTCCGATCCCTTCTTCGGCGCACTGGTGAAAGCGGTAGACACCGTGGCGCAACAGCACCACAAATACCTGTTGATCGGTAACAGCTATCACCAGGCGGATAAAGAGCGCCACGCCATCGAGGTGCTGATTCGCCAACGCTGCAACGCCTTGATTGTTCATGCTAAAACTCTGTGTGATGCCGAGCTGATCGCCTTTCTCGATCAGGTGCCGGGTATGGTGCTGATCAACAGAATCATACCCGGCTATGAACATCGCTGCGTCGGGCTCGATAACGTCAGTGGTGCAGAGATGGCGATGCGTTTGCTGCTGTCGCAGGGCCACCAGCGTATTGGTTATCTGGGCTCGAACCATCCAATCGAAGACGGGCCGCTGCGCCAACAAGGCTACACGCAGGCGATGGCGGCGGCCGGGCTGGCAACGCCCGACAGCTGGCGTGCCTATGGTTCGCCAGATTTGCAGGGAGGGGAAGAGGCGATGATCGAACTGCTTGGCCGCAACCTGCATCTTAGTGCGGTATTCGCCTACAACGACGCCATGGCCGCTGGGGCGATGGCGGTGCTGAAAGAAAACGGTATCACAGTACCGCAAAACTTTTCGCTGGTTGGGTTCGACGACATCCCTATCGCTCGCTACACCAGCCCCAAGCTCACCACGGTGCGTTACCCGATTGTCACCATGGCGACGCTGGCCACCGAACTGGCCTTGCTGGGCGCGGCAGGCAAGCTGGAGCCGCAGGCCCGCCATTTGTTTATGCCGACCCTGGTCCGACGCCATTCTGTGGCTCCTTGGCAAAGTGAGGCGGCGGTCACTCTCTGAACATTTAATCTTGTGTAACCGTTTTCAATCTGTGAGAAAATTCACAGATTATTAACATCACGCCGTCTATGCTCTAGGCGTTTTCCAGCGTAAAGGCACTTGCCGCTGCTGTTTTAACTCACGCTGGCGCCACATTTTTCAGGAATAACATGATTCACGGATGACAGGGAAACTGCCAGGCCCGGTCGTGCTGACACCGCCGGTTGCCCTTGGCCTAATACCGAGCAAGACCCTACATAAACCGGAGACACACAATGAATAAGAAGGTTTTCACCCTGGCCGCGACGGCCGCAGCCATGATGTTTGGCGCCGCAGCTCACGCAGATACCCGTATTGGCGTCACGATTTATAAATATGACGACAACTTTATGTCGGTGGTGCGCAAGGCAATCGAGAAAGACGCCAAGGCCTCTCCGGATGTCACCCTGCTGATGAATGACTCGCAGAACGACCAATCCAAACAAAACGACCAGATCGACGTGCTGATCGCCAAGGGCGTAAAAGCGCTGGCGATTAACCTGGTGGATCCAGCGGCTGCCCCGGTGGTGATTGATAAGGCACGCGCAAACGATATCCCTATCGTGTTCTACAACAAAGAGCCTTCCCGCAAAGCGCTGGACAGCTATGACAAAGCCTATTACGTGGGCACCGACTCTAAAGAGTCCGGCGTGATCCAGGGCCAACTGATTGAGAAACACTGGAAGGCCAACCCGAACTGGGATTTGAATAAAGACGGCCAGATCCAGTACGTGTTGCTGAAAGGTGAACCGGGCCATCCGGATGCAGAAGCGCGTACCACTTACGTGGTGAAAACGCTGAATGACGACGGTATCAAAACTCAGCAACTGCAGATGGACACCGCGATGTGGGACACCGCACAGGCAAAAGACAAGATGGACGCCTGGCTGTCCGGCCCTAACGCCAACAAAATCGAAGTGGTTATCGCCAACAACGATGCCATGGCGATGGGGGCGGTAGAAGCGCTGAAAGCGCACAACAAATCCAGCATCCCGGTATTCGGTGTCGATGCCTTGCCAGAGGCTCTGGCGATGGTGAAATCCGGCGCAATGGCAGGGACGGTGCTGAACGATGCCGACAATCAGGCCAAAGCCACCTTCGAGCTGGCGAAAAACCTGGCGGCGGGCAAACCTGCTGCCGACGGCACCCAATATAAAATCGACAATAAAGTGGTGCGCATTCCTTACGTTGGCGTAGATAAGGACAATTTGTCCAAATTTGTTAAGTAAGTTCTGAATGGCCCCGCCTGCGGTGCGCTGCCCAGCGCCAACACCAGGAAAGCCGCCGGCGGGGTAATTTTTCTTAAAATCACAGCCCAGATCCGATGAGTTTCAAGCTGCAGCTAATTAGGCGGCGGTTTGGAAGGTGTCGGGTCACATAGCCAGGTGTATTTATGGCCGACAGCCCACGCGAATTTTTGCTGGAAATGACTGATATCAGTAAATCATTTCCCGGCGTCAAGGCATTGGATAATGTGAATCTGCGCGTTCGTCCGCACTCCATTCATGCATTAATGGGAGAGAACGGCGCGGGGAAATCGACATTATTAAAATGCCTGTTCGGCATTTATAAAAAGGATGCCGGCAGTATTATTTTTCAGGGCCAGGAAATAGATTTCAAAAGCTCTAAAGAGGCGCTGGAACACGGCGTGTCCATGGTGCATCAGGAATTAAACCTGGTCTTGCAGCGCACCGTGATGGACAACATGTGGTTGGGGCGCTACCCGACCAAGGGCATGTTTGTCGATCAGGACAAGATGCTGAAAGATACCCAGGCGATATTCGACGAGCTGGATATTGATATTAACCCGCGGGATAAAGTGGGCACGCTATCGGTATCGCAAATGCAGATGATTGAAATCGCCAAGGCTTTCTCCTATGACGCCAAGATTGTCATTATGGATGAGCCCACTTCATCGCTGACGGAAAAAGAGGTGAACCACCTGTTCACCATTATCCGCAAGCTGAAGGAACGCGGCTGCGGCATCGTCTATATCTCGCATAAGATGGAAGAGATCTTCCAGCTGTGCGACGAAATCACCATTCTGCGTGATGGCCAGTGGATCGCCACCCAGCCGCTGGAAGGGCTGGATATGGACAAGATCATCTCGATGATGGTGGGGCGTTCGCTCAGCCAGCGTTTCCCCGATCGACAGAATACGCCGGGCGAGGTGATCCTGGAGGTGAAGAACCTGACCTCCTTGCGCCAGCCTTCGATTCGCGACGTCTCTTTCGATCTGCATCAGGGTGAGATCCTCGGCATCGCCGGGCTGGTGGGGGCCAAACGTACCGACATCGTCGAAACCCTGTTTGGCATCCGCGAAAAAATTGCGGGTACCATCAAGCTGCACGGCAAAACCATCAACAACCACAGCGCCAATGAGGCGATAAACCACGGTTTCGCACTGGTCACCGAAGAACGTCGTTCAACCGGGATTTATGCCTATCTGGACGTGGGGTTCAACTCGCTGATCTCCAATATTCGCAACTACAAAAATAAAATCGGCCTGTTGGATAACGCCCGCATGAAAAGCGATACCCAGTGGGTGATCGATGCCATGCGGGTCAAAACCCCGGGCCACCATACCCACATAGGTTCGCTGTCGGGCGGTAATCAGCAGAAGGTGATCATCGGCCGTTGGCTGCTGACTCAGCCGGAAATATTAATGCTGGATGAGCCGACGCGCGGCATTGACGTCGGTGCCAAATTCGAAATTTATCAGCTGATGACCGAACTGGCGAAGAAGGGCAAGGGGATCATTATTGTCTCGTCTGAAATGCCGGAGCTTTTGGGAATTACCGACAGAATACTGGTGATGAGTAATGGTCAGGTTGCGGGCATCGTTAACACCAAACAGACCTCGCAAAATGAAATTTTACGTCTCGCATCCCTGCACCTTTAAGGATCAGAATTATGAACGCGCTGAATAAAAAAACTTTGTTCACCTATTTCAAGGAAGGTGGCATTTACGTAGTGTTGCTGGTGCTGCTGGCAATTATTATTATCCAGGACCCGACCTTCCTCAGTCTAATGAACCTGAGCAATATCCTGACCCAGTCTTCGGTGCGCATCATTATTGCACTGGGCGTGGCGGGGCTGATTGTTACCCAGGGGACCGACCTGTCCGCCGGGCGCCAGGTTGGCCTGGCGGCGGTGATCGCGGCGACGTTGTTGCAGTCGATGGATAACGTGAACAAGGTATTCCCGCATATGGAAACCTGGTCGATCCCGCTGGTGATCCTGCTGGTGTGCGCCGTGGGTGCGGTGATCGGTCTGGTGAACGGTTTGATCATCGCTTACCTCAATGTGACGCCGTTTATTACCACGCTGGGCACCATGATCATCGTTTACGGCATCAACTCGCTGTATTACGACTCTGTTGGCGCATCGCCAGTGGCGGGGTTTGATCCCAAGTTTTCCACCTTTGCCCAGGGGTTCCTGCGTTTTGGCGACTTTAAGCTGTCGTACATCACCTTCTACGCCATCATTGCGATTATTTTTGTCTGGATCCTGTGGAATAAAACCCGCTTTGGCAAAAATATTTTCGCCATCGGCGGCAACCCTGAGGCAGCCAAGGTTTCCGGCGTGAACGTGCCGTTGAACCTGATCATGATTTATGCGCTGTCCGGGGTGTTCTACGCCTTCGGCGGCTTACTGGAAGCGGGCCGTATCGGCAGCGCCACCAATAACCTGGGCTTTATGTATGAACTGGACGCCATTGCGGCGTGCGTGGTAGGCGGGGTGTCCTTTGCCGGCGGTGTCGGGACGGTTCTGGGGGTCGTGACCGGGGTCATCATCTTTACGGTTATCAACTACGGCCTGACCTACATTGGCGTTAACCCTTACTGGCAGTACATCATCAAGGGCGGCATCATTATCTTCGCCGTGGCGTTGGACTCCTTAAAATACGCCAAGAAAAAATAGTTGTGTCTCAGCTATGAAAACGGCCAGCAAATGCTGGCCGTTGCTGTTTCCAGGGCGGTATAAAGCTTATTTGGCCTTTTGTTTTTCCGCAGCCAGCTTGTGTTCCAGCTCAACCAATTGCTCTGGCGAAACTGCCGGGTAGCCTTGGGCATCTTCCGGTACGGTATGCATGGCGGAAATGGGGATCAGTGGCCCGAGGAAGCGCGGCTCGCGTTTTAGTATGTACAAATCGGTCAGCGCTCCAAGGCGAGCGAAGATCTCGCGTGCCCGTACCGTCATCATGTCTTTTGGCGAAGGGACAGCGTAGCACTGAGCCTGGATCCCCATATGCAGCGCGATAAACAGCGCGCGCTCGCAATGGAAGCGCTGGGTGATAATGATAAAGTCGTTGGTGTCGAACACTTTGCGGGTGCGTACGATAGAGTCAAGAGTACGGAAACCGGCATAATCCAGCACGATATCGCTGGGCGCCACGCCGGCGGCGATCAAATCGCGGCGCATGGTCATCGGCTCGTTGTAGCTTTGCTGGGCATTGTCGCCGCTCAGCAGCAGGTATTTCACTTTGCCGCTGTTATAGGCATTAATCGCGCCCTGAATGCGGTAGCGATAATATTGGTTGATCACGCCGGTGCGGTAATATTTGGCCGTGCCCAGTACCACGCCGACCTGGCGATGAGGCAGGCCTTGCAGTTCGTCATAGACGTAAGGCGCGGTTTTCCAACTGATCCAACGATCGAGCGCGAGAGCCGAAAGCATCAACAGCGCAGTGATGATGAACAGGCTGATTATCAGGCGTTTCCACATGTTATTGCCTTACGCGCACAGGGGCCAAAAAAGATGGCTCAAGGCTACTTTACCTGACAGGCCGACGCAAGCTTGACGCCCTATCAAGCAAGCATTGCACCGCATTTTTAGGCGGTTTTGAGCATAAAAAAAGCCCGGCGAGCCGGGCCTGATGTTTAACTGCGCAAATCAGAATGAAGTGCGCTTATAGCTGCGGTATTGCGGGCGCCAGAAGTTGTGTTCGATGCCTTTCGACAGCGCTTCTTCTGAGGTGACCACAGCAACGCCTTGCAGCTGTGCCGCTTTACCCACTTCCATGGCAATGCATTTGGACACGCCCTGAATATCGTCGATATTCGGCAGCAGTGCGCCATGCCCGTCAGTTGCCAGCGGCGAACAGTCGGCCAGCGCACGGCTGGCGGCCATCAGCATCGCGTCGGTGACGCGGGTGGCGCCGGAGGCCAGTACGCCCAATCCAATCCCCGGGAAGATATAGGAGTTGTTGCACTGGGCAATCGGGAAGACCTGATCTTTGTAGCTCACCGGCGCAAACGGGCTGCCGGTTGCTACTAATGCAGCGCCTTCAGTCCAGTTAATGATGTCTTCCGGGCGGGCTTCCACGCGGGAAGTTGGGTTGGACAGCGGCATGACGATCGGGCGCGGGCAGTGCTTGTGCATTTCGCGGATCAGTTCTTCGGTAAACAGGCCTGGCTGGCCCGAAACGCCGATCAAAATGGTTGGCTTGGCATTACGCACCACGTCCAGCAGGGAAATGGCATCGCTTTCTGTCTGCCATGCGGTCAGACTCTCGCTTTTTTGCACCAGCTTGCTCTGGAAATCGAGCAGGTTAGGCAGTTTGTCGGTCAGCAGGCCGAAACGGTCGACCATAAAGACGCGCGCGCGGGCTTCGTCTTCGCTCAGGCCTTCGGATTTCATCTGCGCGATAATTTGCTCGGCAATACCGCAACCTGCAGAGCCGGCGCCCAGGAAGGTGACGGTCTGATCGCGCAGTTGGCTGCCGGCGGCGCGGCTGGCGGCGATCAGGCTGCCCAGCGTGACGGCTGCGGTGCCCTGAATGTCGTCGTTGAAGCAGCAGATTTCGTCACGGTAGCGGTTCAGCAGCGGGGTGGCGTTATTCTGCGCAAAATCTTCGAACTGCAGCAGCACGTTCGGCCAGCGGCGCTTGACCGCCTGGATAAACTCTTCAACAAAGGCGTGGTATTCGTCGCCTGAAATACGCGGGTGACGCCAGCCCATGTACAGCGGATCGTTCAGGCGCTGCGGGTTGTTGGTGCCGACGTCCAGTACCACCGGCAGGGTATAGGCCGGGCTGATGCCGCCGCAGGCGGTGTATAGCGACAGTTTACCGATTGGAATGCCCATGCCGCCGATACCCTGGTCGCCCAGACCGAGAATGCGCTCACCGTCGGTGACGACGATCACCTTAACGTTTTGCTTGGTGGCGTTTTGCAGCATGTCGTCAATGCGGTCGCGGTTAGGGTAGGAGATAAACAGCCCACGCGCCCGGCGGTAAATATCGGAGAAGTGCTCACAGGCCTCACCCACCGTCGGCGTGTAGATGATCGGCATCATCTCGCTCAGGTGCGCTTCCAGCAGGCGATAGAACAGGGTTTCGTTGGTGTCCTGGATATTACGCAGATAAATGTGTTTATCGCTGTCGTTTTTGAAATCCTGGTACTGGCGGTAGGCACGTTCCGCCTGCTCTTCGATGGTTTCTACCGCTTCTGGCAGCAACCCGTGCAGGTTGAAATGGCTGCGTTCATCCTCGGTGAAAGCGCTGCCTTTATTGAGCAGCGGAAATTCCAGCAGAATAGGGCCGGCATAAGGGATGTAGAGAGGGCGTTTGCTTTCGTATTCAAGTTCCATGGCTTTTGCTCTTCAACGTATCGGATAACTTTATGGGCTAGATCCTAAAAGATCGGGGAAATATGTACAGCAATTGTTATCGGATCATGAGGTAAATTGGCGTAATTATCGACGATCAAGTCCTAATTTAACTAAAGAAAGTGTTTTAAGACGTGAATGCCATTGTAATCGGCTGGCGGGGCTGGTAACAGCGGTGCCGGGCAGCACCGCCAGGGGGCAGATTTAGAAAGTGATACGACTGACATTTTGGCAACCCAGCGCGGCCAACGTGGCGCGGGTAGCATCCCATTGGGTGAGGATGGCACTGTCGGGCTCGGCCAGCACCGCTCGAACCACTTTTTGGCAGTCGCCGCCGGAGACGTTCATCAGAATCAGTGCGGCCTGCAGCGGTGGCAGGCTGGGGTTGAAGGCTGCGTTTTCCGCATAGCGACCGCTATAAATCGTCCCGTCTTCGGCTTCCAGTGCGACGCCGCTGTGGGCATTGCTGTAGGGCGCGTGACTCTGATTGGCGGCAGCCAGCGCGGCCATCTCCAGTTCGTCGGTCAGCGTCAGTTGAAAACCATGATCGACGCGGTCCATCAGCAACGTGGCGATATTCAGGTCTTTCGGGCCGAAGGCATCCGGCAGATAGTCGCCCAGGGTGGCAGGTTCGCGACCGGGCAGACGAATTTTCAGCGTGGTACCACTGTTGAGTTCGTTCATAAACTGACGGCAGTGACCACAAGGCGTGTAGTTAACGGTGATGGAGGCTAACGCTGATTCGCCGCGTAGCCAGGCATGAGTCACGGCACACTGCTCTGCATGAATGGTTTGTTGCATCGGCGCGCCGCTGAACTCCATGTTGGCGCCAAAATACAGGTTGCCGCTCTGCCCGCGAGCAATGGCGCCAACATAAAACTGCGAAATCGGCGCTAACGAGCAGGCCGCCGCCAGCGGCAGCAGAGCGAATGCCAGAGCATCATCATCCAGCCCGCAGCGCTGCTTGATAGCATCCACTTGTTCCGCCTTGAGCATGGCCGGAAAATCAGGCGCATCAAAATAAGGCAGCAGGGCGGATTGCAATGTGGCGGGCAGTTCAGCAAAAGCGGTTTGAAAACGCGGGTGCATAGAAACTCTCTCTACAGGTTAACGGGATAACATTCTAGGCAGCCCGGTGCGAATAAAGTGTGATGCAAATCTCTTTATTGATGAAATCAATGCAATGAAAACCATAAATGCGAGATGTATCGCAAGTTTTAGGCCTCAGGCAAACAGGTGCAACAGTACCGGAAACAGAAACGGCGCCAGCAGCGAGGTGATGATGCCGCAGATCACCAGGGCCAGTGAACCAAATGCCCCTTCCTGATAGTCCATTTCCGCACAGCGTGCCGTGCCCAGCGCATGTGACGAGGTCCCCATTGCCAACCCGCGTGCCGAGCGGGTGGTGATTTTCAATACTTTGAACAGCGTATGCCCGAAAACCGCGCCGAGAATACCGACGAAAATCACGCAAACGGCGCTGATTGCCGGAATGCCGCCGAGCGACTCTGCGACCGCCATGGCGATGGGGGTGGTGACCGATTTTGGCATGATGGAAGCGGCAATTTCCGGCGTGGCCCCCATCCATAAAGCGATGGCGCCGCCGCTGATCATCGCGGTCAGGCTGCCGATAAAGCAGACGGCGATAATGGACTTCCAGCGCGCGCGGATCTGATGCAGCTGTTCATACAGCGGATAAGCCAGTGCCACTACGGCCGGTTGCAGCAAGTCATTGAGGATTTTACTGCCCTGAAAATAACGCTCATAAGGAATACCGGTCAGCAACAGCAGGGGGATGATCACCGCCATCGACACCAGCAGTGGGTTCAGCAACGGCATGTTCAGCCATTGCGCCAGTTTGCGCGCTGCAAAATAGATGGCCAGCGTCAGCGGTAATGACCACCAGATTTCATGGATCATTTTTCGCCCTCCGCGGCATCCGGCTTGCCGATGATGGTGCGCTCCCGGTGGAAATAATGTGAGGTGTAGCCGACCACCACCAACACCATCAGGGTGCTGACGATGCAGGACACCACCAGCGGCCCCAGATGCTCGATAATTTGGTCATAGTATTTCATCACTCCCACGCCGATAGGCACGAACAACAGCACCATATAGCGGATCAGCAGGTGGCAACCGGGTTTGACCCATTTGGCCGGCAGAATTTGGGTGGAGAGCAGGGCGAACAGCAACAGCATGCCGATAATGCTGCCCGGAATGGCGATCGGCAGCAGAGCCGCGATGGCATTGCCGGCGAACAGACAAAGGTAGATAAGGACGAATGCCCTCAGGTATTTCCAGCACAGAGTGAGTAGCTTGGCCATAACTTAATCCCGTTTAACCGATGCATTCATCATACAATTAAACTGTGATCTTCGCCACAAATCACACCATGAATTCTCTCTATGGCTACCATGCCGATGGGGCTGGTTGACAACCACGATGAAAAGGGACGCAGGTTTATTCTGCACTGGCGAAGTTGGCATTCTGTTGTTGCCTCTGCGCCAGGCGATGCCCGAGAAAAAAGAATAGCAGGCTGAGCAGCGCAGCAGCAATCAACATCAGAAACATCATTTGCGGCGCGGCGTAGCTGAGAATAAAACCGCACAGTACCGGATTGATGGCGCCGCCCAGAGCGCTTAGGTTTTGTACGCCGTAATAGCTGCCTTTCAGGTGCTGTGGCGCGATGAAGTCGATAAACATATATTCCACCGGGATCACTATGATTTCGCCCAGGGTGAATATCGCCATGGCAAGGATCCAGAGCCAGAGCGATTGCCCGGCCAGCCAAAAACCGATCAGCCCGAGAATGAAAAATAGCGTGCCCAGCGCCAGCCAGCGCAGCATATTTTCCTGACGCATGCCGCGGCTGAGCAGATACTGCAGGGCGATGACGATACAGGCGTTGACGATCATCACCGCCCCAATGACCTGATAAGCGAACTCTGCATTAGAAACGGTGATCAGGTATTGCGATAAATAGCCGGAGAACTGGCCAAAAACCACCGCACCCAGCGTACTGCCAAGGGTAAAGTAAATCAGCCGGCGATCGTTACGCAGGATGGTCAGCGTTTGGCGAAAATTAGGGCGGGCGGCGGGCGTTGCATCCAGCGCGACCGGGGCCGTAGCGGGCTGCTTGCCCAGGATGAAGTTCAGCGTCGCCACCGTGAATAAAGCCAATCCACCGGAAAGGTAAAACGGCAACAGCGGATCCAGACCTGCCACCAGTACCCCCAACGATGATCCAACCGCCCAGCCGACGTTGACCAGCGTATAGTTTATTGAAAAGGCTTTGATGCGCTGCGCGACCGGCAGCCAGTCGGCAAAGCACGCTTTAATGGTGATGCCCAATACGGAATAGGCGGTATGTAAAATAGCCAAAACCACAACGATCCCCCCTGGCCGCGGGATCCACGGGATAGCGAAAAAACTCAGGGCGAACAAAAGAATGGAAATCAGGATCAGCGTTTTTTTGTTGAATTTGTCTACCAGGTAGCCGCCATACAGGCTGGCGAAAATGCCGAGCGCCAGGCTGATACCCAGAATGATGCCGACGCTTTTGGGCAGCAGATGAAAATGCCCGGTCAGATAGATAGTAATGAACGGCAGCGTTACGCCGCGGCCAATGGTCAGTACCAGCGAACTGACCAGCAAGGCGTTAATCAGCGGTGGGAATCCCTTCATATCAGACCTGTTTATGCATACAGTGATAAAACCAGTATGGATAACATAGCTCATTTTGGCCGTCTGGGAAGAGGCGATGTAAAAAAAGAGGTTACTTCGGTAAGCTCCTGGAGAGGGATTACTTGCCGGTTTTAGCCTGAAGCCTGGCGTATCACTACTGGACTAAGCGCATAAAAAGGGCCGAGCAAGCTCGACCCTTTAGAGGTTGGAAAACAGGTATTATTTCACCTGCATTCCTGGCTGTGCGCCGCTGTCCGGGCTCAGCAGGAAGATCTCTTTCCCTCCTGGGCCGGCAGCCATCACCATGCCTTCAGAAATCCCGAAGCGCATTTTACGCGGTGCCAGGTTGGCGACCATGATGGTCAGACGGCCTTCAAGCGCTTTCGGATCCGGGTAAGCGGAGCGAATGCCAGAGAAGATCTGACGTGATTCGCCGCCCAGATCCAGCTGCAGCTTCAGCAACTTGTCTGAACCTTCAACAAAGTCGGCGCTCTTGATCAGCGCAATGCGCATATCAACCTTGGCGAAATCGTCAAAGGTGATGGTTTCCTGAATAGGATCGTCCGCCAACGGCCCGCTGACCACTTTCGTTGCCGCCATGTCTTCTTTCGAGGCGCTAACCATTTCATTGACCTTATCCAGGTCGATACGGTTGAACAGCGCCTTGAATGCGTTGACCTGATGCCCCAACAGCGGTTGCTGGATGCTGTCCCAGGTAAGCTCGCAGTTGAGGAAGGCTTCGGTACGTTCGGTCAGTGACGGCAGCACCGGTTTCAGATAGGTCATCAGCACGCGGAACAGGTTGATACCCATGGAACAGATGGCCTGCAGATCGGCATCGCGGCCTTCTTGCTTCGCCACCACCCAAGGAGCCTGTTCGTCCACATAGCGGTTAGCCAAATCGGCCAGCGCCATGATTTCGCGGATTGCACGGCCCGACTCACGGCTGGCGTAGGCGTCGGCGATGCTTTGCGCTGCGTCAACGAAGGTCTGGTACAGCGCCGGATCGGCCAGCTTGTCGGCCAGTTGGCCACCGAAACGCTTGCTGATAAAGCCGGCGTTGCGCGAAGCCAGGTTGACCACTTTGTTGACGATGTCGGCGTTCACCCGCTGCACGAAATCTTCCAGATTCAGGTCGATATCGTCAATGCGTGAAGACAGCTTGGCGGCGTAGTAATAACGCAGGCAGTCGGCATCCAGGTGTTGCAAGTAGGTGCCGGCCTTGATGAAAGTGCCGCGAGATTTGGACATCTTGGCGCCGTTCACTGTCACATAGCCGTGCACGAACAGATTGGTCGGTTTGCGGAAGTTACTTCCTTCCAGCATCGCCGGCCAGAACAGGCTGTGGAAATAAACGATGTCTTTACCGATAAAGTGATACAGCTCGGTCGTGGAGTCCTTACGCCAGAACTCGTCAAAATCCAGATCGCCGCGCTTGTCGCACAGGTTTTTGAATGAACCCATGTAACCGATAGGCGCATCTAGCCAGACGTAGAAGTATTTGCCCGGCGCGTCCGGGATTTCAAAGCCGAAATACGGCGCATCGCGGGAGATATCCCACTGTTGCAGGCCGGATTCGAACCACTCCTGCATCTTGTTTGCCACCTGTTCTTGCAGCGCGCCGGAACGGGTCCAGGCCTGCAGCATTTCGCTGAACGACGGCAGATCAAAGAAGAAGTGCTCTGAATCGCGCAATACCGGCGTTGCCCCGGAAACCACGGATTTCGGCTCGATCAACTCGGTCGGGCTGTAGGTCGCGCCGCAGACTTCGCAGTTGTCGCCGTATTGATCCGGTGATTTACATTTCGGGCAGGTGCCTTTGACGAAACGGTCGGGCAGGAACATGCCTTTCTCCGGATCGTACAGCTGGGAAATAGTGCGGTTCTTGATAAAGCCGTTTTCTTTCAGGCGGCCGTAAATCAGGCTCGACAGTTCACGGTTTTCATCGCTATGGGTGGAATGATAGTTATCATAGCTGATGCCAAAACCGGCGAAATCCTGTTGGTGCTCCTGGCTCATCTCCGCAATCATTTCTTCCGGCTTGATACCCAACTGCTGAGCTTTCAGCATGATTGGCGTGCCGTGCGCGTCGTCCGCACAGATGAAATGAACCTCGTTGCCGCGCATTCGTTGGTAACGAACCCAGATATCTGCCTGGATATGCTCGAGCATGTGGCCGAGATGGATGGAACCATTTGCGTACGGTAGCGCGCACGTCACCAATAATTTTTTCGCGACTTGAGCCATAGTGAGAACTTGGTTTCTGTAATGAATAAAAAGGGTCTTCGATGTTACCCGATCGCGCCCGCCACGGCTAGGGCGGTTTCTTTGTGCGGACATGCGCCGACCGGCTCTCACTTCTGATATGCTTAGCGGGAAGCTATCCATTCAAAATCAAGGAGCCGGGATGAACGCAAAATCCCCCGAGCAGACCAACCCCGAAGTTCTGCGTGTCCTGGTGACCGGTGTACTGGCCGCCTTTGAACACCCGACGTTAAAAAACAATCTGACTGCGCTGAAGGCAATTCACCACTGCGCGCTGCTGGATAATGTGCTGCATATTGAATTGACCATGCCCTTTGCCTGGCAAAGTGGTTTTGAGGCGCTCAAAGACAGCGTCAGCGCAGAACTGCTGCGCGTGACCGGCGCCGAGGCGATTGACTGGAAACTGAAGCATGATATCACCACGCTGAAACGCGCCAACGATCAGGCCGGCATCAAGGGCGTGCGTAATATCATCGCCATCAGTTCCGGCAAGGGCGGGGTGGGCAAATCCACCACAGCGGTTAACCTGGCGTTAGCGCTGGCGGCAGAAGGCGCCAAGGTCGGTATTTTGGACGCCGACATCTATGGCCCGTCAATTCCGAACATGCTGGGGACCGAAAACGAGCGACCAACCTCGCCGGACGGTCAGCACATGGCGCCGATCGTGGCCCACGGGTTAGCGACCAACTCGATCGGTTATCTGGTGACCGATGACAACGCCATGGTTTGGCGTGGTCCAATGGCCAGCAAGGCGCTGATGCAACTGCTGCAGGACACGCTGTGGCCGGATCTGGACTATTTGGTGCTGGATATGCCGCCGGGCACTGGCGACATCCAGTTGACGCTGTCGCAAAATATTCCGGTCACTGGCGCTCTGGTTGTTACAACACCGCAGGATATTGCGCTGCTCGATGCCGCCAAGGGCATTGTGATGTTTGAAAAAGTGCATGTGCCGGTCTTGGGTATCGTGGAAAACATGAGCGTGCATATTTGCAGCAACTGCGGACATCACGAGCCGATCTTCGGTACCGGCGGGGCGGAGAAGCTGGTGAAGAAATACCACAGCCGCCTGTTGGGGCAACTGCCGCTGCACATTTCTCTGCGCGAGGATTTGGATCGCGGTGCGCCAACGGTGATAAGCCGACCGGACAGTGAGTTTGCCGAACTGTATCGCCAACTTGCCGGCCGGGTGGCCGCGCAAATGTACTGGCAGGGCGAAGCTATCCCAACAGAAATTTCTTTCCGCGCGTTGTAGTTGTAATCGTCGCAGGCAGAAAGATAAAACCCCGGATATTTCCGGGGTTTTGCTTATGGGGGAATAACTTATTTGTGCAAATCAGCCCTGGTGTACGGGCGTTCGATCTGTGCCAATACGGTGGCAATATGCTCCAACAGCCCCTGAGTCGGTGCCGGTTGCCGTACGCCCATGAGCACCATTGGTAGCGCCAGTGCGACGATAATCTGCGGAACGGAAAGCTGGGGGCGTGGTTTACCACGCTGCAACCACAGGAACAGGGTGCTGGCCAGATAACCCAGAATCAGTCCGCTCACCACTTCCGAAGGTGAGTGCACATGGATAGCAAGCCGAGAGAGCCCGATGGTAAGCGGCAAGACCAGACCCACCACCAGCGCCATGCTGCGCACGGCATGAGAAAATCGGCCGGTCAACGTCCAGAGCAGTACTGGCCAGATGCTGGCCGCCAACGCAGAGTGGCCGCTAAAACCGGTAAAATCATAGCTTTTAATGCCAATGCCCCAGCCCATAAAGGCCAGTTTGGATGCACACACCACGCCACCGGCGCAGCCGAAGACCAGCGCCCACTGCCAGCCGGCAGTCCGGGTGGTGCGAGGGGCGACCAATACGGCAAAAAGAATCAGCGAGCAGGGCAACAGCAACATGCTGTCGCCAAAAAATGTCAGAAAATGCCAGTCCAGCACGTCAATCTCCGGTAAAAGATATCATCCCATTAGCAGGATGATGAGCAAGCGTCGGAGTTTACCCTGTGGCGTTCAATTGCCCTAGACGCAATAATCTTAAAACGCTGCCATGCCTATTCTGGCGAAATAACCGCAGATAGCGCCCAACGGCGCCAATATAGTCTGGCGCAATGCCCGCTAACTCCCTATAATTGTCGCGTTTTAGTCCCCCCCTTCACACTACGAAATCAGGTCTTTAATTTTATGACTGACAAGCCGCATCAGTGCGTCATTATTGGTATCGCCGGCGCATCTGCCTCCGGAAAAAGCCTTATCGCCAGTACATTGTATCGTGAGCTTCGCGATCAGGTTGGCGATGAACATATCGGCGTTATTCCTGAAGACAGTTACTACAAAGACCAGACACACCTGACCATGGAAGAACGGGTCAAGACCAACTATGACCACCCGAGTGCCATGGACCACAATCTGCTGTTCCAGCATCTGCAAATGCTGAAATCAGGCAGGGCGATAGAATTACCTTTGTATAGCTACACCGAACACACGCGCAAAAAAGAGACTGTTCACCTTGAACCGAAAAAGGTGATTATTTTGGAGGGGATCCTGCTATTAACGGACATCCGTTTGCGTCAGGAAATGAACTTCTCGATCTTTGTCGATACGCCACTGGATATTTGCTTGATGCGCCGTATGAAGCGCGACGTGAATGAGCGTGGTCGTTCAATGGATTCGGTGATGGCGCAATACCAGAAAACCGTTCGTCCGATGTTCCTGCAGTTTATCGAACCTTCCAAACAATATGCTGACATTATCGTTCCTCGCGGGGGTAAAAACCGCATTGCGATCGATATTCTGAAAGCCAAAATCAGCCAATTCTTTGAATAATGCCGTTCAATGGCCGGGAAACCTGTGTTTCCGGCCAGCGGGCAACTATTTACGCTGCGGCGTAGACCTTTCGCTCGTTGTGTGGCAATTTTTGTTTTAGTGACACGCTTTGATGGAGATAAACAAATGAGACTGTGCGACCGTGATATAGAAGCCTGGCTGGATTGCGAAAAACTGGTGATTTCACCGCGTCCGCCGATTGAGCGTATTAACGGGGCCACAGTGGATGTCCGTTTAGGCAATCAGTTCCGCGTGTTTCGCGGCCACACCGCCGCGTTTATTGATCTCAGCGGACCCAAGGATGAAGTCAGTGCCGCGCTGGATCGCGTGATGAGTGATGAAATCGTTCTGCCAGAAGGCGAAGCCTTCTTCCTGCATCCTGGCGAACTGGCACTGGCGGTGACGCTGGAGTCGGTAACGCTGCCAAACGATCTGGTTGGGTGGCTGGACGGTCGTTCCTCTCTGGCGCGCCTGGGGTTAATGGTGCACGTTACCGCACACCGTATCGACCCAGGCTGGCAGGGCCGAATTGTTCTGGAGTTCTATAATTCAGGTAAGCTACCGCTGGCATTACGCCCGGGCATGCTGATTGGCGCGCTGAGTTTTGAACCGCTTTCAGGGCCGGCGGCACGTCCTTACAACAGCCGGCAGGATGCAAAATACCGCGATCAACAGGGTGCGGTAGCCAGTCGAATCGACAAGGACTAACAGCGCTGGAAGCACTGTCGGTGTGGCGTTGACAAGAGGATGGCATGAGAAGATTACTGACGACTTTGGTGATTTTGCTGGTGGTGCTGGTGGCGGGGATGTCTGCGCTGGTGCTGTTGGTTAATCCGAATGATTTTCGTGCCTACATGGTCACGAAGGTTGAACAAAAGAGCGGTTATCATCTGACGTTGGATGGCGATCTGCGTTGGCATATCTGGCCACAGCTCAGCATTCTTGCAGGGCGTATGACGCTGACCGCGCCGGGGGCCACAGCCCCAGTGGTCAGCGCAGAAAATATGCGTCTTGATGTCAAACTGCTGCCGTTGCTGTCGCATCAACTGTTTGTAAAACAGGTGATGCTGAAAAATGCCGTCATCCGCCTTACGCCAGACAGTGAAGAGCAGACTCAACCTGACGCACCGATCGCCCCCGCGGGCCATTCCGAAGAGTCGGCAGAGGCGCCGTGGAAATTTGATATCGATAACCTTCGCGTGGTGGACAGCCTGCTAATTTGGCAGCGCCCCAATAACGAACAGATTAACGTTCGTGATATTAACCTCAGCCTGCAGCAAAATGCCAAACGCCAGGCGCAAATGGAACTGTCCAGCCGGGTGAACCGCAATCAACGCGATCTGAGTTTCAGCATCGCAGCGGATATCGATTTACAGCAATACCCTCGGCGTATTGCGGCCAATGTGAGCCAGTTCAGTTACCAACTGGAAGGTGCAGACATTCTGGCCGGTGGCATCAAGGGTGATGGCACCACTCAGGTGGTATATCAACAAACACCACAGCAAGTCGCGCTGAGCCAACTGAATGTTAGCGCTAATGACAGCCGGTTTACCGGTGCAGCCGATATTAAACTCGGTGAAATCCCGACTTATGTGCTGAACCTGGCATCCACTGCGGTGAATATGGATGCGTTTACCGGTTGGCAATCCACCGATTCGCAAGTCCAGCAAGTGCAGGGCGTGACTTCGGCGCCGGTCATTGCCAGCCAAATTGACGATCCGCAACAAAATCTAGAGGTGTTGCGAGACTTTAACGCGCAACTCAAACTGAACGTGGATCAACTGACCTATCGCGGTATGAGCATTGCCCATTTGGTGCTAGAGGCGGAAAACCGCCAGGGCTTGTTAACATCGCATTCGCTCTCCGGGCAATTGGCCGGTGGTGATTTCGCGTTGCCGGGGACGCTCGACGCCCGGGGCAGCCACCCGGTAATCACTGTGCAGCCGGTTGTGAAACAGGTTGAACTTGGCACCGTTTTGAAAGCGTTCGAGATGCCACAGGTGTTGACCGGCAAATTCAGCATGCAGGGGGATTTAACCGGCGATCGCTTTACCTCACAGTCATTTGAACGACGCTGGCAGGGCACGGCTCAGATGACGATGCAGGATGCGCAGTTGCATGGCCTGAATATTCAGCAACTGATTCAGCAAGCGGTGGCGCGTAACGACAACAGCGTGCGCGGGCAAGACGATTACCAGCGTTACACCGAAGTGAAGCAATTGTCGGCGAAAGCCAGCCTAAATCACGGCATGATAAAAATCACCGAGCTGGGCGCAGACTCACCGTTGTTGAACCTCAGTGGTGGCGGCAGCGTAAATATGCCGGGTAAACAGTGCGATATGGCGCTTAATGTGCGGGTAACCGGTGGTTGGCAAGGGCGCAGCGATCTGATCGAACAACTGCAGAAAACGCCGATTCCGTTGCGGGTTTATGGCCCGTGGAATCAGCTCAACTACCAATTGCAGGTCGATCAGGTACTGCGTAAAACGCTGCAGAACCGGGCGAAGGACGCGCTGAACAAATGGGCTGAAAAGAACCAGGATTCACGCGAAGGGCAGGATCTGAAAAAGCTGCTCGATAAACTCTAATCTTAACGATGCGGGTCGGTTCTCGGCCCGCATTTTTGATAAACCCCGTAAAGTGTTTCTCCCCCCAATAATTTCCTCCCGTAACATTGACGAACATCATGATGCATTTGGCTGAGTTTGTGCAGAGTGTGCGCAGTTAAGCGATTTATACGCTTTGGCATGGTCAATAACGATAAAGATAAGTTGAGGGAATATGATAGAGCTTCTGATTGGGGCGGTCGTCGCGGCGGGCGTTGGCCGCTACATCATCAAGGGCTACTCCGCTACCGGGGTGTTGATGGTGGGGGGCTTATTGCTGTTGGCAATCAGCGCCCTGATGGGCAAAAGCCTGTTGCCTGCCAGTGCTGCCACTACCGGGTGGCGTGCGACTGACATCATCGAATACGTCAAAATCTTGCTGATGAGTCGCGGTGGCGATCTTGGCATGATGATTATGATGCTGTGTGGCTTTGCCGCTTATATGACGCACATTGGCGCGAATGATGTGGTGGTGAAGCTGGCTTCTCGTCCGCTGCAGATGATCAACTCTCCCTATCTTTTGATGGTCGCGGCTTATTTTGTCGCTTGTCTGATGTCACTGGCGGTCTCTTCAGCCACGGGCCTGGGCGTATTGCTGATGGCCACGTTATTCCCGTTGATGGTCAATGTCGGCATCAGCAGGGGGGCGGCGGCAGCTATCTGTGCTTCGCCTGCGGCGATTATCCTGGCGCCCACCTCGGGTGACGTGGTGTTGGCAGCCAAGGCGGCGGAAATGCCGCTGGTCGATTTTGCATTTAAAACCACTTTACCGATTTCCATTGCGGCCATTGTCTGCATGGCCATCGCGCATTTCTTCTGGCAACGCTATCTGGACAAAAAGAACAACGAACAGCATCACATTATGGATGTGAGTGAAATCACCACCCACGCACCGGGTTTCTACGCCGTACTGCCTTTCACACCGATACTCGGTGTATTGGTATTTGATGGCAAATGGGGGCCGGAACTGCATATCATCACCGTGTTGGTCGGGTGCATGTTGCTGGCGGCGGTAATCGAATTTCTGCGCAGTTTTAGCGCCAAACAGGTATTCACCGGGTTGGAAGTGGCCTATCGCGGTATGGCGGATGCGTTCGCCAGCGTCGTTATGCTGTTGGTGGCAGCCGGCGTTTTCGCTCAAGGGTTGAGTACCGTCGGGTTTATCAGTGGGCTGATTAGCCTGGCGCAGTCGTTCGGTACCGGTGGCATTATCATGATGTTGGTGTTGGTGGTGATTACCATGCTGGCAGCTATGACGACCGGTTCGGGTAATGCACCATTTTATGCTTTCGTTGAGCTTATCCCTAAATTGGCGGCACAGATGGGGGTTAATCCGGCGTATCTGGTGATCCCGATGCTACAGGCGTCAAATCTGGGACGCACCCTGTCACCGGTTTCCGGCGTGGTAGTTGCGGTGGCCGGCATGGCTAAGATCTCGCCTTTCGAAGTGGTAAAACGCACTTCGGTGCCGGTGATCGTCGGGTTAATCGTGGTTATAGTGGCGACGGAGCTGCTGGTTCCCCAGCATTTATAAAAGGAGCCGGGCTAGGCCCGGCCTGAGTTTAAACTTCGTAGTCCGGTTCTGGTACTGACAACGGCGTGATTTTCACTTTCAAAATACGGTGGCTGCTGACTTCCAGCGGTTCAAACAGGTAGTCACCGATCCGCAATTGTTCACCTTCCTGAGGGATACGTTGGCTGTGCTCCATCAACAAGCCAGCCAGCGTGTGGTACTCACGCTTATCCTCCAGTGGTAATGGCAGATAAAGTACCAAATCCTCCAGTGGCATATAGCCATTGGCAGTCCAACTGCCATCCTCATTTTGCTGGATGTCATGCCGGGCATCGACTTCTTCACCTGCTTCCGGCAGGTTACCGGCGATGGTTTCCATCACGTCGGTCAGCGTGACAATCCCTTCGACCGAGCCGAACTCATCAACCACAAAGGCAAAATGCGTCTGTGCCTGGCGGAATTGCTCCAGCGCACTCAGCAGAGTTAACTGTTCGGGGAAGATCAGCGGTTGCAGCACCAGAGAGCGTAAATCAAGTGGGGTTTGGTTCAACTGCTGTTTCAACACATCAATAGTATGGATGACGCCGAGCGGCTCATCACTGGCGCTGTTTTCCACCACCACGATGCGCGTATGCTGGTTTTTTTCCAGCAACTGGGTCAGTTTTTCTTGTGGATCGTTCAACTCAAGGTATTCCACATCATGGCGGGAGGTCATGATGCTGCTAACCGTACGCTGTGCCATGCCCAGCACGCGTTCTATCATGTGACGTTCCTGCTGATTGAAAATCTCGCCGCTTTCACTGTCGCTGTCGGCCAGTAGATTGGCGGAGTGGCTGTCCACTTCAGCTTCCTCATGCTTGCCGCTCAGCATGCGCAGCACGGCTTCAGCCGTTCGTTCGCGCAGGGGCCGCACCTTGGAAAGAAAACGGCGGCGATTAAACTGTGACAGCTGGTTCAATGCTTCAATCATTACGGAGAAGCCTATTGCAGCGTATAAATAGCCTTTAGGAATGTGGTAGCCAAAACCTTCGGCGACCAGGCTAAAGCCGATCATCAGCAGGAAGCTCAGGCACAGGATGACGATTGTCGGATGGGCATTGACGAAGCGTGTTAATGGCTTGCTGGCCAACAGCATCAAGCCGATAGCGATACAAACCGCAATCATCATGACGGCGAGATGGTCGACCATGCCGACGGCGGTTATCACCGAGTCGAGCGAGAAGACGGCATCCAACACCACAATTTGCGCCACCACAGGCCAGAAGCGGGCGCCTTTGCGCGAACCATGTTGCTCTTCATCTTTACCCTCCAGCCGCTCGTTAAGCTCCATGGTAGCTTTGAACAACAGGAAGATACCCCCGACCAGCATAATAAGGTCGCGTCCGCTAAACGGATGACCGGCGGCAAAAAACAGCGGTTGGGTGAGCGTGGCCAACCACGAGATGGAAGCCAGCAGGGCCAAGCGCATCAGCAGTGCCAGTAACAAACCAACGACGCGGGCTTTATCTCTTTGATGTTTAGGTAATTTTTCCGCCAGAATGGCGATAAAGATAAGGTTGTCTATACCCAGAACGATTTCCAGCACGACCAGAGTGGCCAGGCCGGCCCAAATTGTTGGATCTGCGATCCATTCCATACGCCCAATTTCACCTGTAAGTTCGACGGCTTATGCCGCCTGTGAATGATGGGTGCTGGGCGGGGAAAATTCAACTTTAAAACCGCTGTCTGGCATGACAAGCAAGCAAAATGAAGGAAATGGCCAAAATAGTGCATAAAAAATCACCCCCTTAAGTGGAGAACAACACAATACGATGTGGAAATACGAGGATTTTGGAGTGAAGAATCTGCTGCCGGAGCAGAAGTATGGGAAGTTGTAGATAAAATCAACGGAAATATAAGGTTTTAAAAACATATCGTTAGGGACATTATGGACTGTTAGACTTTGTACAATTTTTCCGTCTTGGTAGTCTTATTCTGAAAAGGGTACTTAACGGGTATCTTAGGCTTGTATCGATAAGGCAATAGTATAAGAATCTTAGCCATATAAACATTTACAAGTATCATCGTTTGGTTATAAGGGTGTATTTATTTTGTCTTTTCTGTGATCTGTCTATCGCTTAACAAAAGAGCAGGATCCTTAACTTACATTAAAATGCGATTAGTCGCCGGACGCCCATACAACGCCGACATAAGAGAACGATGACAGTGCATTGGTAGCTGAAAGCCAGGGGCGGTAGCGTGGCTAAACCACGTTGAGCCAGATTTCATAAGCGTCTCGGGATAGGCTGAGTTCAGCTGCGTTATAGTTATTTGATTGTGGATAAAAAAACATGCAAAAGAGACTGAAGGCTGTGATCCCCGTAGCTGGCCTGGGAACCCGTATGTTGCCGGCGACAAAAGCTATTCCTAAAGAAATGCTGCCGGTGGTCGATAAACCACTGATTCAGTACATTGTTAACGAGTGTGTGGCTGCCGGGATCAAAGACATTGTGCTGGTCACCCACTCCTCAAAAAATGCGATTGAAAACCACTTCGATACCTCTTTTGAGCTCGAGGCCGTTTTGGAATCCCGCGTAAAGCGTCAGTTACTGGAAGAAGTGCAGACCATCTGCCCAGCCGACGTGACGGTTATGCAAGTGCGCCAGGGTCAGGCAAAAGGTTTAGGTCACGCGGTGTTATGTGCCAAACCTATGGTAGGTGATGAGCCATTTGTCGTTTTGCTGCCTGACGTATTGTTGGATGATTCCACCGCAGACCTGCGTAAAGAAAACCTGGCCAAGATGATCGAACGTTTTACGGAGACTGGTTTTAGCCAGATCATGGTGGAACCGGTACCGGAGCAAGACGTCTCGAAATACGGGGTTGTCGATTGCGGTGGTGCAACGTTATCTGCAGGTCAGAGTACCCCGATGACGGCGGTCGTTGAAAAGCCAGCGCTTGAAGATGCGCCTTCTAACTTGGCGGTTGTGGGGCGTTATGTTCTGTCGGCCGATATCTGGCCGCTACTGGAAAAAACCTTACCGGGCGCCGGTGATGAAATTCAGCTGACCGATGCCATTGCGGCATTGATGAAGCAGGAAACCGTAGAGGCTTTCCACATGAGCGGCAAATCACATGACTGTGGTGATAAGTTGGGTTATATGAAGGCATTCGTGCAGTATGGTCTGCGTCACACCTCGGAAGGCGAAGGCTTTACCCAGTGGTTAAAGCAGACGTTGAACGGCAAGTAAGAGTTGCGGCTGAAAAGACGATCATAATATTGAAAGAGGATTACCATGACCAAGTTGAAAGCTGTCATTCCTGTTGCAGGGTTGGGTATGCGTATGCTGCCTGCAACCAAGGCTATTCCCAAGGAAATGTTGCCGATCGTCGATAAGCCATTGATTCAATATATTGTCAATGAGTGTGTTGCGGCAGGAATCAAAGAAATTATTTTGGTGACGCACTCTTCTAAAAATGCGATTGAAAACCATTTCGATACCTCATTCGAACTGGAAGCGATGCTTGAAGCGCGTGTAAAACGTCAGTTGCTGGACGAGGTACAGTCGATTACACCAAAAGGTGTAACACTGATGCATATTCGTCAAGGTCAACCAAAAGGGTTAGGGCATGCGGTACTTTGTGCCAAACCCTTGGTAGGTGATTCGCCTTTTGTGGTTCTATTACCGGATGTGTTGCTCGACGACACAAAAGCCAATCTGAAAAAAGACAACCTTCCGCATATGATTGCCCGCTTTGAACAGACAGGCCTGAGTCAGGTGCTGGTTCAGGCAGCTGATGAGCATGTGCTGCATGATTACTCCGTTGTTGAATGTGAGACTAACAGCTTACAGCCAGGTGAGAGCTCGCGAATGACCTCGATTATCGAGAAGCCAGGTCGCGAGGTTCAACTGAAGTCCAATTATTCCGCAGTAGGACGCTATGTTTTGTCCGCGGATATTTGGCCACTGTTGGAGAAAACAGAGCCAGGCGCTTGGGGAAGAATTCAGCTTACAGATGCCATTGCTGAACTGTTGAAACACCAACCGGTCGAGGCGATGGAGCTGGTAGGTGAGTCTTTCAACTGTGGCGAGAAGATGGGTTATCTGCGGGCATTTGTCACCTATGGCTTACGTCACCCTACACAGGGTAAGGCGTTTCGAGAGTGGGCTGACCAACTCTCATTGTAACGCTAATCACGAAAATTCTATGGCTACCTCAGAGCAATTCTGACGTGGCCTTTTACTATGCTGAATCGAAATGCGCCTAGTTAGGCACACTTTTTTTTTGATTATTATGCGATAATACTTTTGACGTTACTTTATAGTAGCAGGTACGAACTCAATGCTTGCACAATGAGTGCGAATTTTTCATGCCTGCTTGGGCTGATGACAAATCATTTTGCTGAGTGCCGTGAAAGCGCTATGGTGACCCGGGGCTTAGCACCGCAAACATTCTTACTTTGATAGTGATGATAACTCGATGGCAAAAAAACAATGGAAACTGATACCGATTTTGGTATCGATTAGTGTGATCAGTGGTTGTACAATCATCCCCGGCACCCACCTTTCCACTAGTGGTAAAGATATTGTAAAACAAGAAGATAGCGATTTTGATATTGATAAACTGGTAAACGTCTATCCAATGACACCAGGATTGATTAGCAAAATGAGGCCAAAGCCTGCGATAGCGCAACCGAATAGTGCATTGGAACGTGAATTGCAGAATTATGAGTATCGCATTGGTGTAGGTGACGTTTTAATGGTGACCGTTTGGGATCATCCAGAATTAACTACCCCAGCTGGTCAATACCGTAGCGCCAGCGATACTGGTAACTGGGTGAATTCAGATGGAACCATATTCTATCCTTATATCGGCAAGGTAAAAGTTGTTGGTAAAACGGTTGTCCAAGTTAGAAATGAAATCTCATCGCGTTTATCTCACTATATAGAAAGCCCTCAGGTTGATGTGAGTATTGCAGCATTCCGGTCACAGAAAACGTATATCACAGGAGAGGTTTCTAAATCCGGCCAGCAAGCTATTACCAACGTGCCGTTAACTGTGATGGATGCCATCAACGCCGCAGGCGGTTTGGCAGAAAATGCTGATTGGCGTAATGTTGTATTAACTCATAATGGTAAAGAGCAGCGTATTTCTCTACAGGCGTTAATGCAAAAAGGCGATTTGACACAAAACCATCTTCTTTATCCAGGCGATATTCTTTACGTACCACGTAATGATGATTTGAAAGTGTTTGTCATGGGTGAAGTTAAAACTCCTGCGACACTAAAAATGGATAGAAGCGGGATGACTTTGACTGAAGCTTTGGGAAATTCGGAAGGCATCAGCCAATCCTCCGCAGATGCGACTGGTGTTTTTGTTATACGCCCATTACATGGTACTGAAGGTAACAAGCTTGCCAATATTTACCAATTAAACATGGCAGATGCGACTGCGATGGTTATGGGGGCTGAGTTCCATTTGCAGCCATATGATATTGTGTATGTGACGGCAGCTCCCGTTGCCCGCTGGAATCGTTTGATCAGTCAGTTAGCTCCGACTATTTCTAGCTATAATGATCTCAGTGAAGGTACGTTACGAATTCGTAATTGGCCGTAGGAATAAACAATGTTTGATTCAATACTGGTTGTTTGCGTTGGGAATATTTGCCGTTCTCCGATAGCAGAAAGACTACTACGCAAAGCGTTGCCAAATAAGAAAATTGACTCGGCAGGAATTGGAGCATTAGTTGATCATTCAGCAGATCAGTCTGCGATCGTTGTTGCTGAAAAATATAACTTATCTCTTGAAGGCCATCATGCCACTCAGTTTACAGCTCAATTAGGGCGTCAATATGACTTGATTCTAGTAATGGAAAGAAAGCATATTGAGAAAATTACTAGCATCGCTCCTGAAGTGAGAGGAAAGACAATGCTGTTGGGGCAATGGTTGGATAAAAAGGAGATTCCCGATCCATACCGGCAAAGCAAGGAAGCTTTTGAGTTTGTCTATCAACTAATTGATCAATCCTGTCAACGCTGGGTAGAAAAAATCAACAAATAATTAGTCAGGAAATAAGCGCATGCAATCTGTCAGTTCTAATAAACCAAATAACACCGAATCAGATGAACTTGATCTGGGACGTCTCATCGGTGAGCTAATTGATCATCGATATTTGATTTTGGGTGTGACATCAATTTTTACAGTGCTAGCAATTATTTACTCTCTATTTGCGACGCCAATTTATCAGTCTGATGCTCTTATCCAAGTAGAGCAAAAACAGGGTAATGCTATCCTTGATAGTCTGAGTCAAGTGTTGCCTGATAGCCAACCGCAATCAGCGCCAGAAATAGCACTCTTACAATCCCGCATGATTTTAGGTAAAACAGTAAATGATCTGAATTTGCAGGCTGTAGTGAGTCAAAAGTACTTCCCGATCTTTGGGCAAGGTTGGGCTCGCTTGATGGGTGAAAAGCCAGGCGAGCTTTCGGTTAGCCGTCTCTATCTACCGCCGAATGAGAGTAAGAGTGAGGCACAAATAGTTCTGACAGTCGTTGATAATACACATTATCGGATAGCTGGCGAAAATATTGAGGCTACTGGAGAAACTGGAAAGGTTCTTGATAAAAATGGAATTACACTGTTAGTCGAAAAAATCAATGCATTGCCGGGAACTGAATTTGTCATCAAATATCATACCAATTTAGAAGCAATTTCAGACTTGCAAGATATTTTCTCTGTCACAGATCAGGGGAAAAATACAGGCATGTTGAATTTGACAATTAGTGGTGATAATCCTGTATTAATTTCTAAGATATTAAACAGCATCACTCAAAACTACTTAGAGCAGAACATTGCTCGCCAAGCCGCGCAAAATGCGAAAAGTCTTGATTTCTTGCAAGAGCAATTACCAAAGGTAAGGAGTGCATTAGATTCAGCTGAAGATAAGTTAAATGAATATCGCCGTCAAAAAGATTCTGTCGATTTGACAATGGAAGCTAAGTCAGTCTTAGATCAAATTGTAAATGCTGATAATCAACTTAATCAATTAACTTTCCGCGAGGCAGAGATATCTCAGCTATATACAAAAGAACACCCCACATATAAAGCTTTAATGGAAAAACGTGAAACACTACAAAGTGAGAAAGAACGTTTAAATAAACGTGTGTCAGTAATGCCTGCAACACAACAGGAAGTACTCCGCCTTAGCCGGGATGTTGAATCTGGACGAGCTGTATATATGCAGCTGCTTAATCGTCAACAGGAATTGAACATAGCAAAGTCGAGTGCAATTGGTAATGTCAGGATCATTGACTCAGCAGTAACCGAGCCACATGCTGTTAAACCTAAGAAAACGATTGTCGTCTTATTGGGGATCATCTTAGGTGGTATTGTTTCTATTGGCGCAGTTTTGTTCAGAGTGTTGCTTCGCCGAGGTGTTGAAACAGCAGAGCAGCTTGAGGAGTTAGGCATTAATGTCTATGCAAGCATTCCTGTTTCACTATGGTTACAGCAGAAAAATATAGGAAATAGTAAGAAATCAATTAATAAAAATAAGACTATTAAACCTAATTTTTTAGCTGTGGAAAATCCAGCTGACTTAGCTATCGAGGCAATAAGGGGATTACGTACAAGCTTGCACTTTGCAATGATGGAGGCTAATAATAATGTTCTCATGATTTCCGGTGCTAGTCCTGATGCAGGTAAAACGTTTGTTAGTAGTAACTTGGCCGCTATTATTGCTCAGACTGGGAAAAAAGTACTGTTTATTGATGCCGACATGCGTAAAGGTTATGCGCACAAGCTCTTTGGGTTTGGAAACGTTGATGGTTTGTCAGATATCCTTTCGGGAAAAATTAAAGTTGAAAACACTCTAAATCATATACCTTCAGTCGATTTTGACTTTATTTCCAGAGGGCAAGTCCCACCCAATCCGGCAGAGCTTTTAATGCACCCACGATTTAATGAAATTATTGAATGGGCATCAAAAAATTATGATCTAGTTATTGTTGATACACCTCCTGTATTAGCGGTTACTGATGCAGCTATTATTGGTCGCTATGCAGGAACAACACTTCTTGTTGTCCGCTTTGAAGAAAATACAGTAAAAGAAATCGAGGTTAGTCTAAAACGATTTGAACAAAGTGGTGTTCATGTTAAGGGCTGTATCCTGAATGGTATGGTAAAAAAAGCGAGTAGTTATTATGGTTATGGATATAGTAACTATGATTATAATTATTCGGAAAATAAAAAATAGCAATTAGATATAGCAGCCATCTAAAATGATGGCTGCTATATTACTATATAGCTAAGTTTTCATAGGTTTTATAGAATTTTCTTGTATTTATAAATTACTTTATAAACCGTATTTGTATTTAATGGTGTGTAATGAAACAGAACACTAAAAAAATAATGGTGACTTTCACCACGGTTTGTTTCTTCATTTTTTGCTTTACAAGTATATTTAGTCTTGTCGCAGCTAGACTTGATAATCCTGCGCTTAAACTATGGAAAGAAGTGTTGGTTATAATATACTATTTGTTGTCAGTTTTCTTTATCCTTCTTAGAGGGAAGATTAAAGTAGTTAATTTAATCTTAGGGATTATCATACCAGCCTTTATCCTAACCACCTATGTCATAAGTTCTCTTGGTGATGAATTAGCACTTGTTTTGTATCAATTTAAAAGCGACTTCATACCATTTTTCTTTGTTTTGGGGTTAGTGAATGTATTCCTATCATTTGATGATGGCCTTGAACTTTATAGAAAACTTTGTAAAACATTAATAATTGTCGGTATAATAAATATCGGTGTAATAATAGTTCAAAAGGTTTTCACCGAATGGTTTATGGTTTTTCTTCAAGTAGATGAATTCAATAACTCATCCAGGGGAAGTGGCTTACGGCTTGATAATGTTAGTGACAACCTGAGGGCAATGGGAACATTAACTAGTTTTATCGGTTCGGGAACTCTGATGGTGTTATGCTTTTTTGTGACACTCGAATCCGGGGTTGTTAGTAAAAAAATCAAAATAATACTCGCAACTGCATTCCTTGCTGGAGCAATAGCGACATTATATAAAACTGCTATAATAGGAATTGCGGCTTATACAATTATTAAATTATTTCTTATTTTTCTTAGAGTAGATAGAAAACTTGAGCGAGTGATCTGGGGAGGAGCATCAGTAACTGTTTTCTTTGTGTCAATGTTTGTATTTAATAGTTATTTTGTGTATGACCAAGTGAAAAATACCAGCCTGCATGATTCCGCATACAGTTCTATATTCATTCGAGTTCAGCAACACAACGATATATTCAATGACGTGGAAAAAAACTCATTATTAACCGGAGTAGGTATTGGTACTAATGGCACGGAAGGACCAAGCGGATTAAAGCAAGCAAGCAAAGCATTGGATAGCACGTATGTGAACGTGTTAAGTAACTATGGTTTGCTTGGGGTTATTGTATATTTAGTTGTGTATTTAACAATCATGCTTAACATTATAGCTAAGCCTGGTATTGGAACGAATTTAGCTTTGGTTTTACTGTTTTATCATTTAGGGATTGAGTTTTTCACAAACAATATATTGATGAATTTCCCATTGAATCTGTTTTTCTACATTTTTATTTATTTGTCATTATACTATAAAAATAGCCAAAGCCGAGAAAGCATTTCTCCTTCGCTCTCTGAAAAATGAATCCCTTCGTAATTCAGTTATAAATAATCATAAAGTCGAAGCGGGTTACATTGTTGCAATCTTTTTATTTTTAACAGACCTGAGTCTAGGGTATAAAGATTCCAGTACGGATTTGGCTTTAATGTAATATCATAATATGTTTTAAACAGTGTCACTGCAGGGGTATTATTAAAACATTATTATTAATCTCGGTTAAAATTAAGGTAAGAGATGATTGCATGGATTGTAGGGCCCAAAAGTAGATTCAATACCGGTGTGGCAAAGTATAGTTTTGAGCTTATTGATGGCTTGACTGATATTAGCGAAATAAACGTAAATACGATTTATTATGAGGACAACGGTAAGCCAAATTCTTTAAAAAGATATATTTGGCAATTCATTTCATTGCCTTTTAACACCTTGGTTAAATATAATAAATATGACCTCGTAGTATACCAAGAAGCATTCTCTTTTTTGACTTTTTTTAGATTTCTTTCCCGAAAAAAAACAATGGTAATAATACACCATGTGCCAGAAAGTAACGATAGAAGTCTCAAGGGAATGTATTTGAAATTTATATTTTCGGCTTTGAGGCTCAGCAAGAGTGTTTGTTATATCACTCCGTCTGACTTTACAAAAGAAAGTCTTTCTGAGAAATATGGAATTCATAAAGAGAATATTTTCGAAATACCAAATATTATTAAAGAAAACACTCCAAAAGATAAACTAATGGAAATGGTATTGCCGCTAAATGAGGAGCAAGCCTTTATCTCGAAGATTAAAGAATACAAAAGTAAAGGTTACGTTGTTGTTTCCAATGTAGGAAGTTTCGAATCGAGGAAAAACGTAAGTATACTCCCAGAGTTAGTGGCTAAAGCAATGACAGAAACTGGACCAATATTATTAGTGAAGGTCGGGGTTGCCATAGACAATATAAGAGAAGATGAGTTTATACAGGAGTGTAAAAAAAATAACATCACCTATATGTTGTTTGGTTCTTCATCAAATGAAATGATAAATTATATATATGGACTCACTGATGTTTATTTGGCCCCATCAACTTATGAAGGATTCGGGCGGACTGTTGTCGAAGCTCAGGCTAACTCAAGTATCGTCATTGCATCGGATATTGACGCTCATCGAGAAATAACTAATGGCAGCGCTGTCCTGGTCAAGGATATTAATAATGTTGAAGCTTGGAAAGCTGAGCTTGTAAAAATATTAAAGTTAAACAAAAACGACCGCGATGAATTAAAATTATCTGGGGTTATCAATTCACAGCGTTTTTCAACTGAAAACGTAATAAATAAACTGGTCAGAATTTTATGAAAAAAGTACTTTACATAGTATCTAGGCTACCGACTTCGTATGCAGGTAGGGAGTACATGATAAATCAAAACATAAGATTCTTGCTAGAAGGCGAGGTTAAGGTAGACATTGCGCATTTTGATGAGAATAAAAAAAAATGTGATAAAAAAAACCACATCCAAATGCCAAAACCTCATCCTTTAGAAATCCTATTTAACGGTATTTTTAGGTGGAAATTTTCCTTCCAAGAACGTCTATTTTACTCGGCAAGAGCCAAGAAAATGGTAGCTAAGTTAATAAGAGAAAATAACTATGATCTGGTTTTAGTTGACATGGTTAGGATGGCATATTTAGTAGAAGAGGAAAAAGTAAAAAAAATATTGGAATATGATGATTTGCTAAGTTTAAGATACAAACGAATGGTGAGTAGTTTTTCTGACAATATAGATTTACTCGGCACATATTCCGAAAAATATCCCTCTTTTTTTGCAACAATTGTTAAGCCATTCAGAAAAATGATCCTTTCCATGGAGAGTTCTCTTATTGGTAATAGAGAAGTGGTTCTTTCAAGAAAATTTAATAATTTGTCTTTCACATCGCCTTTGGAGGCATCATTATTCAAAGAGTCGACTGGACTGGAAAACATTTTCTTTAATCCACCATGTGTTCCCGAAAATGTCTTCACTGAAAAATTATTGGATGAAGATAATTACTATGTATTTGTTGGTAATTTAAAAGCAAATCATAATTTGGCATGTCTACGAGAAATTTCAAATATATTCGCTACAGAAAATTTAAAAAATGAAAATATAAAGATATACGTTTATGGTGATTATGATCAGCGAGCTATTGACCTCTGTGCAAGTAGTAACCAAATTATTCTGAAAGGGATGGTTGAAGATATTAGCTCAGCGCTGTCTACCGCGGCATGCTTGATCGCGCCAATTCCTTTTGGTTCAGGAATAAAAGTTAAAGTTGTTGAGGCTATGAGTTATGGTGTTGCCGTCATTACAAATAGTATTGGTGTCGAAGGTATTGGTGTTACTGCCGGAGTAGAATACATCGAATGTAATGATTCGAATGAATTCGCAAATAAAATTATTGAATTGAGATACTCTCCAGAAGAACTACAACAAATCGGAGCTAGGGGACGATCATACGTAATGAATAATTTTTCAGAAGGTAAGGTTAGAATTAACTTTCTGAAAAATATTGAAATCTTGTAGATAGCGTGAGTTTATTTATACAGGACAAGTGAAATTTAATTTAACTACATTTGGTTATATATGCAAAAAATACTCATTGTAAACGAAGTTTGTTCTGACAATATTGGCGATCATGCTATTAATGAAGGAATAAGAAAAGTAGTTAGTGATGCTGGTTATATAGCTGAAAGTATCGGGTTTGATGCGGGTAAAAAAAATGTCAAATCCCAGCCTGTGAAAAAAAACACTAAAGTAAGTTTTATCAGGAGAGTCAGGCATTATATTTTTTGGAAAAACCAATTTGTTAAGTACACGAGATGGTACATTAATAATATAAAAAGAATTAGAAATGTTTTTGTTGATAACTATGGGGCAATGATTGTTGGAGGTGGGCAACTAATTCAGTCGGGTGGTACCTTCCCAATTGCAATGTATATTTGGTCTAGAGAGGCCAAGAAAAATAAAATTCCTTTCTATATTGTAGGAGTTGGTTGCGCAGAAAAATTTACTAAGATAGATAAATGGTTATATAAAAAAGCATTCTCTTACTCATCAGGATTTTTTGTTCGTGAGAAAAAATCTATTGAGAAAATTGAAAGTTTCTTTTCGGTTAAGCCTGGTTATATACCTGATCTAGCATATGCCTTGTACGATGAGCACTCAACCATTGAAATTAAAAAGAAGAATATCTCAATCGTTGGAGCTACAGCATATTATGTTCACAAAAAAAATATTGATGAAATAAATGCAGTTGATGAGGGTGATTTTGAAAGCTATGTATCATACTGGATAAATATAATCGAAAAAGAAATTCAAACTGGTAATTTTGTTCAGCTTGTATCTACAACTGTAGAGGATGCCGATTTGAATAAATTCATCTACGATAAGATAATATGTGATGAAAATAAAAACTATATTAATTTGATTGAGAATGTCCCAAGCCTAAACGAATATTTAAACCACCTTAAAGATGCAAAAGTAGTTTATTCAGGGCGGATGCACACATTAATATTAGGGCACATTAATAATTGTCAGCTATCACCGGCCATACTCTCTAAGAAAATAGAATATTACATGCATGAGTACTCATCACTTTCAGCAATGGATTTGAAGCGAAAGGTATACGAAACGGTTCAGGTTAACCTGTTACAATAGTTGGAGATAATGTTTTGATTATAATGGATCTGATGGCAACGCAGGCTACCAAGGACGCAAAGTTTCACGGGGGCGGTGAATATGCTAAGGAGATTTTTTTTAGAGCTATAAGCAATGGGTTTGTAAATTTCCAATGTGTTTACAATAGCAATTACGAACTCGAAGGTAATATTCTCAAAGCTTGCAATGAAAACAACATATATTTACATGCTGTGGAAAGTGTTGAGCAACTCTGTAATTATATAAAAGATCTCAAGCCGAAAATATTTTACTCGGCAATGCCCTATGAATTGTATAATCTTCCAACTGAAGATACTCATTTTATTATGACTGTCCATGGGTTAAGGGAGATCGAGTGCCCATATGACGATGTGCAATGGAAGTATACTTTTGGTTTAATTCCAAAGATCAAACTATTAATAAAACGGACTATTTTTAAGAACCATACACAAAAAAAATACCTATCGTTATTTGAAAGGCTGCTAACCAAAAAAAATATATCTATAGTTACGGTTTCGGAACATACAAAATATTCGATTCTTTCGAACTTTAGCCATTTGAAACCTGAATTTGTGCATGTATATCCTGCTCCTTGTCCGTTCGGGGATGAAGAACCTGAGTTATCATCGGAACTTAAAACATTATCTCTAAAAAATAACGGTTTCTTTTTGTTAGTGAGCGCCAATAGATGGATGAAGAATAACCATCGAGCATTGATGGCCTTGTCTAATTTTTATAAAAAAAATCGCGAGTGCGGTATAAAAACAGTAGTAACAGGCCTCAAGAAACCACCTTCGTTTTTAGAGGGAAATTCAAATTTTATTTTTATGGATTACATAGATACATCATCGCTTAATTGGCTCTATAAGAATGCATACAGTTTCATATATCCATCTCTTAACGAAGGGTATGGATATCCGCCACTGCAAGCAATGCGTTATGGTACCCCGGTTCTAGCTTCTTCTGTATCAAGTATTCCAGAAGTTTGCAAAGATAATGTACTTTATTTTGATCCGAAAAACGTAATGGAAATAGAAAACAGAATCTTTAGAATTCATTTAGATAGCGAGTGTCACAATTCTTTAAGCTTGAAAGGGATTAAACATTCTTTATATGTAAAAGATCATCAGGAAATTGAGATGAAATCCTTAATTGAAATGATCTTTAATTATTAAATGTAAGTCTATTTGCATTGTGATTATTTGAATGTGATTTAAATGTTGAGAGGATATTTTATGTTAATGCCATCAAGAGAAAGATGAGATGAATGATAACATAAAAAAAAATACGATATCAGGACTGCTCTGGAGTGCGGTAGAGCGGTTTTCTGTCCAGGGATTTCAGTTTATAGTCAGTATTGTTCTTGCCCGTATTATCTCTCCAGCGGAGTTTGGTTTAGTCGGTATAATCTTGGTATTCATTCTTATATCTGACATTATAATAAATAGTGGTTTTTCCCAAGCTTTGATTCAAAAGAAAAATAGGAATAACACAGACTTATCTACTGTGTTTTATTTTAATATCGTAATTGGAATTGTTTTATATATTTTACTTTTTGCATTGTCACCAAGTATTTCAAGTTATTATCATAAACCTGAGTTGGAAGGCATTCTTAAAATGCTGTCGATTGTGGTTATGATTAAACCACTATACTTAGTGCAAATGACTATATTATCTATAAAACTGAATTTTAAGCTTAGAACTAAAATAAATCTAATTAGTGCATTAATTAGTGGGGTTGTAGCTATTGTCTTAGCAAACAAAGGTTTTGGAGTATATTCCCTTGTTTGGCAACAGATAATTAATAACTCACTGATTGTGTTGCTCTCATTTGTTTTTATCAGATGGTTCCCTGCATTAGTTTTTTCACTTGACTCACTTGTTAGTCTGTTTGGATTTGGTTCCAAGTTGCTTATCGCAGGTTTGGTTAGAAGCATAGTAGATAATGGATATGCGATATTGATTGGTAGATATCTCTCAATTAAAGATGTGGGTCTTTATACACAAGGGAGAAATATTCCTGATCTTATATCAATGAATCTATTTACCATACTGCAAAATGTTTTCTTTCCGGTAATGTCCAGTTTGCAAAATGATCGAGAATCATTGATTAAATTTTATCACCGCGGAATTGAAGGTGTCGCTTTCATTATAATTCCTGTGATGGTAGGTTTAATGTTAATATCAGAGCCATTCGTCAGGTATTTTCTTTCAGCTCAGTGGGAGGGAGCTATTATCGTGATGCAATGGATAGCGTTATCACGACTTATAATTCCTATCAGTGCATTAAATTGTAGTTTGATTAATGCTGTCGGTCGTTCTGATGCTTACTTGAGAATCGATCTTGCTAAATTGCCTATTACTATCGCTGCATTATTATTGACCGTACCATACGGTTTAAAAGTTGTAGTTATGGGGAGTGCGCTTGTATCGTTTATTTGCTTTTTTATCAATGCATACTATCCTGGGAAATGGTTTGGATATGGGGCGTTTAAGCAAATAAAAACCATGGCACCTATTATTTTATGTGCTTTAGTTATGGCCCTATCGATATACTTTATTCATTTAGAAAATGGTTTGTATGAGATTTTAATTAAAGTTTTTTTGGGGGCTGTTGTATATTATTTTTGCGCATTAATCATGAAAATAAAAACCTGCCAAGAAATAAATTCTGTTTTTTTGAAAAGAATTTTCAAAAAATGATTTTTTATTAAGCCAGTTTCGTGAATAAGAGGTTACGTCTTGAAGAATATAGTCTTTATCATGCCATATTTAGGATGGACAGGTGCTGAGCGCGTTGTTTTTAATTTGTTGAATAATCTAAATAAAGAGGATTTCCGCGTACATCTTCTTCTTTACAAAAAAGATGACAAGAGAAACTCTTTGCTTTCTGACTTATCTAAAGATGTTATTGTGTCATATTTGAACTTAGATGGGAGAATTAGAGATTCTATATTTAAGTTTGTTTTTGGAATTAAGGGGTATTGTAAAAAAAATAGTATAGATACACTTTTTATTAGTGACGGTGTATCTAATGCTGCCCTTTCACCATTTGTTTTTTTATTGGGAAATAAAGTAAAAAAAATAGCACGAGAGTCTAATTTACCGACGCTGTTTGAAAAAAATAATTTAATTAAGTTTCTTTATAAATCCTGCTATAAAAATTACGATGCTATCGTGGTGCAGAGCAATGAAATGTACTCTGATTTATCGGAAAAAATGGGAATACCAAAAAGCAAGTTAATCAAGATAAATAATCCTGTTGATATTGAACGAATAGTTAAGATGAGCTCAATGCCTGCCTCTGATATATACCCAGAGGGTAAGATTAATTTGTTATCTATTGGTCGTCTTACTTACCAAAAAGGATTTGATCTACTTTTAACTGCATTTTCAAAACTGGATAAAAACAAATATCATTTGACATTAATTGGTAGTGGTGAGCAGAAGGATGAGTTAGTTGAAATTATAAAAAGATTTGAAATCAAAGATAGAGTATCTTTTGTTGATTCAACGGATAACCCTTATGTATATATGAAACATGCTGATGTTTTTATTTCTAGTTCTCGTTGGGAGGGATATCCTAATGTGGTTATTGAAGCTATAGCTTGTGGAACACCGGTTATTGCGAATGACTACCCTGGAGGAATTAAAGAGATCATTAACATGAGTAATGGAGTCATCTGTGATATCGAGTTGGAACTTCAATCTTCTTTGGATAAAGCTATGGAGCTAACTAAAGTTTCGCTTGATGAAAAAGAGATTGTTAAAATTTATCAAGATTATGAAGCCTTGTTAAAATAAAAATTTTTATCGCATTCTGTAATTATCATTAGACGTTGTAACATTAAGGCTTTGTCTTAAGTTAATTTCAATGATCGAGGCGCTTAATATGAAATTTTTTATTAAAAATTTAATTTTAGCTGCTGTACTTATAAGCCCATCGGTTAGTGCTTTCGAAAGAGGCATTAACATACACTTTAAACATTACCCCCGTGACTCAGAGTTTTATATTCAATTAGCTAAAAAGTATGGTTTTACATCTATCCGTGATGATTATCCTTGGCAGCTACTTCAAAAAAATGGTAAAGATTTTTTACTATCGGGAAATGTGAATAAAGTTGATTATCTTTTCTCTCAAAAGCATCCGAATATTAGCAGTATGCTGATATTAGCCTATGGTAATCAAAAGTTAACAAATTTTGATTACCCTAGGACTGAAGAAGATATTGATAATTTTGTTAAATATGTATCTTTTACCGCTGCGCGGTGTAAAGGCACGGTTAAGTATTACGAAATTTGGAATGAGTGGCTATATGGAACAGGGATTCCATTCAAGTCAACACCACCTGACTTCCAAGTTTATTTAAAGTTAGTGAAGAAGTCGTCTGAAGCTATAAGAAAACAGGATCCTAATGCAATTATAGTTGCAGGTTCAATAAATCCTTTCAAAGAAAAAGAGCTCGAATGGATGGATAATCTAATTGCAAATGGCATGTTAGATTACGTCGATGGAATATCACTTCATCCTTACTCGTATGGTAACCCAGATATGAGTATGCGTATTCCAGAAAACAATATTAAAGCCATAGACAAATACGAAGATCATTTAAAAGGGATACTAGGAAAATCGATCCCTCTTTATATTACAGAAGTAGGATATACTTCGTATAATGGTCCAAACGGAGTCTCTGACTCTCAAGTTTATCAGTATATGCAACAGTATATGGATGAGGCTGAAAAAAGAGATTTTATTAAAGGTGTATGGTGGTACGACCTTATCGACGATGGTAGCAATGTGAAGAATCGCGAACATAGGTTTGGTGTGTTAAATCAAAAATTGATTGTGAAGTAGTTGTTGATTTATTTTTATGTATGGATAACTATTCTCTAGTTGAATTGCTGAAAATAAGTAATATTAATTGATTAATATAAATATCCTGTAATGGAAAAGACGGTGTAGAGTCAAATTTTTCAACTCCATCATCATCTTTATTTCGGGGATAGAAAACGGTGCTTTCGGTTGGTTATACGTCTATTCTAAATTAGGTAATTTTAATGGCAATCTTACATCATAGAACCCATTCAAAAACCAATGCATCATTAATTTCTATGGCGCAAAGATTTTCTGATATATTTATTATTTTTCTTGGTCTGTATGTTATTGTTTTTTTAAATTCCCAGCCTTTTAATTATAGGCATTTATTGGTATTTTTAATAGTTCTGGTCGTTTATCAGATGATTGGAGGGATGACTGATTTTTATCGGTCATGGCGTGGCGGTAAAATATCAACGGAACTTATTTTAATTATACAAAATTGGACGCTGAGTTTTATTTTTACAATAGGTTTAGTTTCGTTTCTACCTGAGTTTGATTTTTCTCTCAAAATTTTCTTTCAATGGTATCTTTTAGTGAGCCTTGGTCTCGTCGGGTGTCGTATCGCGATACGATTTATCGCAGGCTTCGTTCGTAACCTTGGTTATAATACAAGGAGAGTTGCAGTTGCTGGTTCAATGCCTGTTGGACTAAGCTTACTCCGCGGTTTTAAAGCTGACTCTTGGCTAGGTTTTATGGTCGTTGGTGTTTATGACGATACCCCTATTTCGGAAGAGGGTATTGAGTATGTTGGGGATTTTTCCAAATTAATCGAAGATGCACGCGAAGGAAGACTTGATAGAATTTATATTGCTATGAGTATGGGGGATGAGGTTAAGATTAAAAACTTAGTGAAAAAGCTGACGGATACAACGTGTTCGGTCATGCTTATACCTGATTTGTTTACTTTTAATATTTTACAGTCTCGAACGGAAGAAGTTAATGGAGTACCAGTAGTTCCATTGTTCGATACTCATCTGAATGGTATTAACAAAGTTTTCAAACGGTTGGAAGATATTATTCTTTCGATGATGATATTGGCCTTTATTTCACCTGTGCTAATTTTGATCTCTTTATTTGTTAAGTTTACATCACCCGGTCCTGTGATATTTAGACAGATACGTTACGGCATGGACGGAAAACCTATCAAAGTTTGGAAGTTTCGTTCAATGAGTGTTATGGAAAATGATAATACTGTTGTACAGGCAAAAAAACACGATGCTAGAATTACTAAAGTTGGGAAATTTTTACGAAGAACATCCTTAGATGAGCTCCCTCAATTTTTCAATGTTTTATTTGGTGAAATGTCTATTGTAGGCCCACGACCACACGCCGTTTCTCATAATGAACAATACCGTAGTCTGATTGAAGGCTATATGCTTAGACATAAAGTTAAGCCTGGGATAACGGGTTGGGCTCAAATAAATGGTTGGAGAGGGGAGACCGACACACTAGACAAAATGCAGAAGCGTGTAGAATACGATCTTGAATACATTCGTGAATGGAGTGTTTGGTTCGATATAAAAATAATTATCCTTACTGTTTTTAAGGGGTTTGTGCATAAGTCTGCATACTGACTCTTTCTTAAAGATAAAATTTCTAGCCTTGGAAGTGAAATTCCGAGGCTTTTTTTTTGCATTTAACTAGCGTGCTATTTAAATGACGTGAAACGATTTCGACTGCATCCTTATGATCTATATAATAAATTTAGGACTATATGATTTTTGCATAAAAAATTATCCGTATGGTCATTGGCATAGTTGACTTTACTTCCACTAACTGGTTTAGGATTTTTTAACTGAATTACCACTCTTATGTTTTTTAGTTTTTTTTTATTATTAAATATCAGTGAGTTGTGTTTTTTTTCATTGGATAAAAAAAATGAAATTTTCTGGGCAAATGCTGCGTAGTGTGACCTTGACAAAATAGCTTATCCAGCCTTTATTTAGATTGTAGGAGATTGTCATCTTCTGCTCAATCAAACGTTTTTTCTCAGGGCGATTCCTTTCCGCCGGGTTGAGAATACATTAAATAGGGGTTAATCATGGCTTCTCTTGCTAATCAAACAACGGCAGCTGCCTTGTACTATGCTGTTCTGGGGCAAAATCCGACTGAAACCCAGTTTAAACATTTTGGGCAACAAATCGAAAGCGGTACCTTTACTAATGAAACTTTTGTTACATCCTTGCTTAATAGTAGTGCTGGTCAGACCCTTTTCCAAGGGTTAAGTAATAACCAGATTGTTACTCAGGTTTATACTTTAGTCTATGGTAGTAGCCCAGCGGCTAACGTGGTTACGGATCTTCTATCTACTGGAGGTTTATCCTCTGCTTTAGCCACTCTCGTGAATAACGTAGTTCATTATCAAGGTTTTGATCCTGCAGTAATCAATGTTCAAACAGTTTTTGATCAAAAAATTGATTCTATATTGTATTCAACAACTTCGAGTATTGCTCCTTTGGCAGTTCAGGAGCAGGTAGCAGCATCCTATCTTGGATTGTTGGGACGGGACAGATGGGTTGACGCTGGAGGTTTAAAATATTGGAGTGCTGACTTAAATAGCGGAACTAGTTATACCAATATGATTACTAAACAGTTGTTAACTTCTGAATATCAGAAAAGAGTGGGGCAACTTAATGGTGATGAGTACATTCAAAAAATCTACAAAATTGTGCACGGAGCTGTAGCTACTGATGCTCAAGTTGCTGCTTTTGCAGCCCTAGGGAGTAACAAAGCTGTCCTTGCCGCTGCAATTATAAATGATATGCGTAACTCCACGGCAACTGATAATACTACCGTTTCCCAGCAGCATGCTTTTGAATATATTATTGGTACCAGTTTGGATTACAAAACCAGTGCTACTTTAACGGCTACAGCTACAGGTGGCAATGCGACGGGATCTATAAATTCTTATACAAATCATGTGTTAAGTAATGCTGAAACAGCGGTGCTTACTAATGTTCTTCTGAACGCTAACTCTGCTAGCGTCGTTAATTTGAAGTTCGCCGATCATCTGGCGAATCTGACCATTAACGGCTCCAGCGCAGCAACGGTTAACCTGTCAGATAATGGCGTCAACCCAGGTGTGGACATTACTGTGAATAACGGCAACGTTATTCTTAACGCCAGTTCTGGTGCTGATGATGTTCTCGTTACTACCGATGCAAACGTTGGCCTTGCAACTTCGACGGCCAAGTTTAACCTCGGCGAAGGCAATGACAGCCTGAAATGGTTAGGCAATGCCGCGGTTGGTGGTGCTAACACGGTAAGTGCCAACATCCAGGCCAACGGTGGTAATGGGGTTGATACCATTTCGGCCAACTTTATTACCAAAAACGTGGTGATGGGAGGGAACGCTCTGGCTCGTACGGCGACGATTACCACCAACTCCTCACAATTCTCTAACTTTGAGAAAATTGACCTGGCTGGTTATATTGGCAAAGCGACGGTTAGCAGTGGTTCAACGGCTGCCAACCATACCTTTGACTTTGGTGTATTAACTGGGCGCGCCACCTCAGAATCAAGCCTTACTGGGACTCTTAGCACCACGGTCAATCAGGCAGCAACTTCCACTATTGGCTCACAAGGTTTTGTGTTGTCTGGTTTGGCCGAGGCAGTGAAAGTGATTAATGCTGCCGGCGGTAACTCCGCGCAGTTGGAAGTGACCGGTAATGCGACGGCGGCAAGTAGTGTGGAAATTACTTTCCTGCAGAATGCCACGGACCACTTTAACGTCACTTTCGATGCCGTTAGTTCAACCGATGTGAATGCCGGTTCACTGGCTCTGAACAGCAGCAGCAGTCTGTTGTTGCCAACTGTACTGAGCACGCTGAACATTGCGTCTGGCGGTACCGGTAGTTTTGACAATATCTTGTCACTGACTGGCACAAATGCTCAGGTGCAAAACATTGCTGTTACAGGCGATCACTTACTGGATCTGACTGTGGGCAGTGGTTTTAGTAACGTGCGTGATATTAACGCTTCTGCTAATACTGGTGGTTTGGATCTGAACTCAAACCATGCCGGTACCGGTGACGGTATTATCGTTCAATTGCTTAACATCCTGCCGTTGAGTGCCGTGACTACAGGGCTGTTGGCTCCGGTACTTACCGCTCTGGGTCTGAATGGTTATCAACTGACTGTCGAAGGGACCGGTGCGGCTGACAGCTTCAACGTTCTGGGTAACACCACCCTGGCCGGTGGCAATGGTGTGAATACCTATCAACTGAAGTCCAGTACCACTCAGGCCGGTGTTACCATTACCGACTTTGACAGTACCAAAGACAAGATCGTTGATGCGGCTTCTGCTTTGACCATCTCCGGCAATACCAGTGGTACTGCGGTGGCGGATTACGGCACTCGTGCTTCTGATACTCTGGATGCGCTGCTGGGTACTCTGGTTGGCGGGCTGACCAACGGCGTTATTGGCCTGTTGGGCGGTATCCTCGGTCTCGGTAGCAGCAACGCACTGACGGCTAAAGTGGGTGTGGCGTCAGTAGTGTTTGGCGGTACTGGCGATAATGCCAGCTCTTATGTGATTATTGATAACAACAATAACCACACGCTGGATACTAGCGACAGCGTTGTTTACCTGACAGGGCAAAATCATCAGCAACTGCTGGATACTCTGCATTACGCATAAGGTAAGCTCTGCAGGTTAATAGTTTCCATTGAAACTGTTATTAGTTAAATAATACGGGGAGGTCAAACTTCCCGTATTGTTTTATTTTGTGATCGGCATCATTATCTCTAACTTATTCCATTCCTCATAATTCCCTCACATTTCATCATGTCTTTCATCTTGTTGTTTTTCCTGCGTTTCTAACAAATGTCTTTGCGGTTTTTTTTTACGTATTGCCTTGCTGATATGGCCGTTCACTATCTATAGTTAAAAAAAGTATCTGCAGTCTCGAGCATGTTTGGGGAGGCTTCTTTAGGATTTTCTTTATTTTTGTTTTTTTTAGGAATTTCCTTAGAAGAAATCAATGCGGATTGGACTGACAGTGCACATGATGTAAGGGCAGAATGTGAATCAATTTATACCGCGCAATGAAATTGCGGATGTTATACGGACACGCAGTAAAGTTTTTTGGACCGTTGGCATATTCACCGCATTTATTAACTTGTTAATGCTTGTTCCTTCAATCTATATGCTCCAGGTTTATGACCGGGTGCTTCCTTCGCGCAATGAAATCACCTTACTGATGCTGACGCTGATTATGCTGGGAATGTTCGGCATGATGGCGCTGCTGGAGTATGTGCGCAGCATGGTGGTGATCCGTATCGGTAGCCAATTGGATATGCGTTTGAATACGCGGGTTTATACGGCAGCGTACGAATCTAACCTTAAGAATGGTTCTTCCGATGCAGGGCAGATGCTGGGTGATTTGACTACCGTACGGCAGTTCCTGACCGGCAGCGCACTGTTTGCTTTCTTCGATGCGCCCTGGTTCCCGATTTACCTGCTGGTGATTTTCCTGTTCAACCCGTGGTTGGGTTTGTTTGCTCTGGTTGGCTCATTGATGCTGGTTGCGTTGGCGGTGGTCAACGAAATGGTGTCCAAGCAACCCTTGGGCGAAGCGAGCAAGTTATCGATCATGTCCAGCAGCCTGGCAAGTACCAATTTGCGCAATGCTGAAGTGATCGAAGCATTGGGCATGCTGCCTAATCTAAAACGACGTTGGTTTGGATTGCATCAGAGATTTCTCAATAGCCAGCGTGTTGCCAGCGAGCGCGCGACTACCGTCAGTTCCATCACCAAATTTGTTCGTCTCTCTCTGCAGTCATTGGTCTTGGGGCTAGGGGGATGGTTGGCGATTGATGGGCATATCACACCCGGCATGATGATCGCGGGCTCTATTTTGATGGGGCGAACTCTGGCGCCCATCGAGCAGGTAATTAACGTCTGGAAAAGCTGGAGCTCAGCCAAACTATCCTATCAGCGTTTGGTCAAACTGCTTGATAAGCATCCACCGCGCGGAATGGGGATGTCGCTTCCCCGTCCTGAAGGGATCATCTCGGTTGAAGGCGTCACCGCCACCCCACCGGGATCAAAAGCCGATGCGGTGTTGCACAATGTCAGCTTTGCTATTCAACCGGGCGACGTGCTGGGGATTATCGGGCCAAGCGCTTCCGGCAAGTCTACGCTGGCGCGTTTACTGGTCGGTATCTGGCCAGTCAGTGAAGGCATTGTGCGTCTTGATAATGCTGATATCTACCAGTGGAATAAAGATGAGCTGGGGCCCTACATTGGCTACCTGCCGCAGGATATCGAACTCTTTGCCGGTACCATCGCCGAAAACATCGCTCGTTTTAACGACATAGACTCCGAGAAAGTTATTGAAGCCGCCAAGCTGGCCGGGGTGCATGAACTGATCCTGCGCTTCCCTAATGGTTACGACTCGATCATCGGTAACGGCGGGGCAGGGTTATCCGGCGGACAGAAGCAGCGAATTGGCCTGGCGCGTGCGCTGTATGGCGATCCATCTCTGATCGTGTTGGACGAGCCTAACTCCAATTTGGATGACGCCGGTGAGAAAGCGCTGAATCAGGCCATTTTGTTCCTCAAGCAGCGTAATAAAACGGTGATTCTGATTACCCATCGCACCAACCTGCTGTCGATGACCACCAAGCTGCTGCTGTTGGTCAACGGTAGCGTCAATGCGTTTGGCCCAACGCAGCAGGTTCTGCAAGCCTTGGCCAATGCGCAAAAAGCGCAGACTCCACAGCAAGCCGTGCGTGCGGTCAATTCCGAGCCGGACGAAGGCAATATCCCAAAAACTCAAATTAATTAAGCCGTGAACTTGCCGGGCGGGGCAAAAGCGCCGCCTGCAGTCGAAGGAGTTGGTATGTCTACGCACATTGGCGAGCCGCAAGACTCGTATTCAGAAGAGATCCCACAGGACGAGCGGCGTTTTACCCGCATGGGATGGTTGGTGGTGGGGCTTGGCCTGTTTGGTTTTTTCGCCTGGGCTGCATTTGCACCTTTGGATAAAGGGGTTGCTTCGCCAGGCTCGGTGATTGTTTCCGGCAACCGCAAGACCGTACAGGCGCCAGCCAGCGGCATCATTAAAAGTATCACTGTAAAAGAAGGCGACAGGGTTAAAGCCGGTGAAGTATTGGTGCAACTGAGTCAGGTACAGGCGCAGGCGCAGGTTGATTCTCTGCGCGATCAATACTACACCACCCTGGCCACCGAAGGCCGCCTGCTTGCTGAACGTGATGGATTAAGCAAAGTGACTTTCTCGCCGGTCTTCGAACAACTCCAGGCTCAGCCGCGGGTTGCCGAGATCATCGCGCTGCAAACCCAGCTCTTTTCCTCACGCCGTCAGGGGCTGCAAAGCGAAGTCGACGGTTATAAACAGTCGATGGACGGTATGCGCTTCCAACTAAAAGGCCTGCAGGATTCCAGGGTCAACAAGCAGATCCAGCTTTCCAGCCTGCGCGAGCAGATGAACAGCATGAAACAACTGGCTGCCGACGGCTATTTACCGCGTAACCGTTATCTTGAAGTGCAGCGTCAGTTTGCGGAAGTTAACAGCAGCATCGATGAAACCGTCGGGCGGATCGGCCAAGTACAAAAACAGCTGCAGGAGTCTCAGCAGCGGATCGATCAGCGTTTTGCCGACTATCAGCGCGAAGTCAGAACCCAACTGGCGCAAACGCAGATGGATGCAAGCGAATTCAGAAACAAGCTGGAAATGGCGAATTTTGATCTCGGCAATACCGCGATCACCTCGCCGGTGGATGGCACCGTAGTCGGATTGAATATCTTTACTCAGGGGGGCGTCGTGGGAGCGGGTGACCACCTGATGGACGTTGTACCCAGTCAGGCTACGCTGGTGGTGGATTCCCGCCTGAAGGTAGAGTTGATTGACAAGGTGTACAACGGGTTGCCGGTGGATTTGATGTTTACCGCTTTCAACCAGAACAAAACCCCGAAAATCCCGGGGACGGTGACATTGGTTTCTGCCGACCGTTTGGTTGACAAGGCCAATGGCGAACCCTACTACCAAATGCAGGTCACGGTATCTCCTGAAGGCATGAAAATGCTGGGCGGGGAGGATGTTAAGCCGGGTATGCCTGTTGAGGTGTTCGTGAAGACAGGGTCACGCTCACTGCTAAGCTATTTGTTTAAACCTATTTTGGATCGCGCTCATACTTCATTAACCGAGGAATAATTTTGATTCAATTTAAACGACAGGTTGCTGGCCTTGCTATCAGTACCCTCTTGTTTGCGATATCTGCGCCGGTTCATTCGATAGGGATTCTAGACGCATATTCGCTGGCACTTGAAAAAGATCCGACCTTTCGGGCGGCTATAAAAGAAAAAGAAGCGGGGGATGAAAACGAAAACATCGGCAGGGCGGGGCTGCTGCCGAAGGTGTCGGCCAATTACCAGAATTCACCGCGTAACTGGCAGACGCAAAAGTATCCGGCGAGTGACATTTTTGGCAACAGCCTTGGTGAGGCGACCAAACGACAGCAGTATCGCAGCCATTCCAGTTCGATAACGCTGACGCAACCGTTGTTCGATTACGAAGCCTATGCGCGTTACAAGGCCGGCGTGGCGCAAACGCTGATGTCAGATGAGCGTTACCGCAGTAAATATTTGGATCTGGCTGTGCGGGTGATCTCCGCCTATGTTGAAGTGGCTTACTCCAAAGACCAGATCGCGCTGGCCTCAGCGCAAAAGGCGGCTTACAAAGAGCAATTGGCGCTAAACGATCGCTTAATGAGCGCGGGTGAAGGCACCATTACCGACGTTTCAGAGACCCAGGCGCGCTACAGTCTGGCAGAGGCGCAGGAAATTGAGGCACGTGATGCTCTGGATGCGGCACAACGCGAGCTGGAGGTGATTATTGGCGTACCGCTCGATCAACTGGATGAGTTACAGGTACTGCGCCCCGGTAAATTCCAGGTGGCGCCGTTAATCCCTTCCAAATTTGAAGAGTGGCAAAAAATTGCCCTGGAGAATAACCCGATGTTGGCTGCCTCGCGCCATGGCGTTGATGCCGCCAAGTATGAAGTGGAGAGAAACCGCGCGGGCTTTATGCCGCAGGTTCAGCTCTATGCTTCGCATTCGGAAAATGACTCCAGCAGTGATAACACGGTTAACCAAAAATACCGCACCGACAGTATCGGCGTGCAGGTGAGTGTGCCGATCTATGCCGGCGGTGGGGTGTCCGCATCGACTCGCCAGGCGGCTTCACGCTATGGGCAGGCGATGTATGAAATGGATGCACAAGTCGGTACCACGCTGAACGATCTGCGTAAGCAGTTCAATCTTTGCATCAGTAGTCGCGCAAAATTAGCGGCGTATGAACTGGCGGTAAAATCGGCCACAACGCAGGTAACTGCCACCCGCCAGAGCGTGTTGGCAGGGCAGCGCGTCAACGTCGATGTGCTGAATGCCGAGCAACAACTTTACAGCGCGCAGCGAGACCTGGCTTCGGCTAAGTACACCTACATAAAGTCCTGGATCACCCTGTTGAGCGACTCTGGAACGCTTGACGAAAAGGACGTGAAACGAGTGGCGCAGTATTTTTCCATGAACCGTTGAGCAAGTAGTGGGAAATGGTTCAAATACTCACCATGAGTATTTGTCTGAAAGAGCAGCCCTGAGCTGCTCTTTTTTGTCTCAATACGTTATGTTAGCAACCAGTGGTGCTCCTACCTTGCCGATAGCACAGTATTTTCCGGTATAGATCATCGCGTGTATATCTATGGGGCGAGATGAGTTTAGGTAGGGGTTTTTTAGCATACACGTAATTTTCGTGTGTGATTGTATGACTTTTATAATGCTGGGTTGGCAGGCGCTACGCCGCACTCTCGTTTATAAGACAGACGACTGAGTTAAGGGTTAATAATGTCAAAACTAATTCCTGTGGTTATGGCCGGTGGTACAGGTAGCCGGTTGTGGCCACTGTCGCGCGAATCATTCCCCAAACAATTTCTCTCCATTGATGACAGTGGGTTCAGTTTGCTACAGCAAACTCTGCAACGTTTGTCAGGGTTGGATGGAGTCGAAGTCGCCGCGCCTTTAGTTATCTGCAATGAGAATCATCGTTTTCTGGTAGCGGAGCAACTGCGCGAAATTGATCAGCTTGCGACCAATATTATTTTAGAGCCTATTGGGCGTAACACTGCGCCTGCTGTTGCATTGGCAGCACATTTGGCTGCTGAAGAAGACGATGACAGCATACTTTTGGTGTTGGCCGCAGATCATTTGATTAAAAAAGTGGAGAACTTCCACGCAGCTATAAAAACGGCAATTATGCATGCCGCCGAAGATAATTTGGTGACTTTTGGTATTATTCCTGGGCATCCGGAAACGGGTTACGGCTATATCAAGCGTGGTTCTGCACTTTCCAGCCAATGCTTCAAAGTTGATGCATTTGTGGAGAAACCTTGCTTGGAAAAGGCAACGGAGTATCTTGCCAGTGGTGAGTTTAGTTGGAACAGCGGCATGTTCATGTTTAAAACTGCCAAATTCCTGCAAGAGCTGCAACAGTTCAGCCCTGAAATATTCAGTACAACACAACAATCTGTGGTCGACAGCCAGCGTGATATGAATTTTATCCGTGTTGATCAAGAAATATTTAAGCATTGCCCAAGTGACTCCATCGATTATGCGGTGATGGAAAAAACACGTGATGCAGTGGTGATCCCCATAGATGCCGGCTGGAGCGATGTAGGTTCATGGACATCTCTGTGGGACGTGTCAGAAAAGGATGCTCTCGGCAATGTTAACGTCGGTGAGATTATCTCCATAGATTCCAATAATAACTATATCTCATCTGATGGCGCGCTAGTGGCTACTATCGGGCTGGATGACCTTATCGTGATCAATACCAATGATGCGTTGTTGATCTCGACTAAGGATCGCGTTCAGGACGTTAAGAAAGTGGTTGATGAGCTAAAAAAACGCAACCTTCATCACTTTCGCCAGCACTCCTCTGCTTATCGCCCATGGGGCAAGATCTGTGATATCGACAACGGCGAACATTTCCAGGTCAAAAAAATCATTGTTCGCCCTGGTGAGGGATTGTCAGTACAGCGTCATCTTCATCGCGCAGAGCACTGGGTCGTCGTTAGCGGTACGGCAAAGGTAAATGTTGAAGATAAAGAATTCTTCTTATCAGAGAACCAGTCTACATTCATCCCTGCTGGCAGTGTCCACACCCTGGAGAACCCTGGGAAAATCGATCTTGAAATCATTGAGGTTCGATCAGGATTTTACCTGGAAGAAGATGACATTGAGCGTTTACATGATCGGTACGGCCGAGTTTAATTAAAGGATTTGGTGATGGAAAAGTTAGCCTGTTTTAAAGCTTATGATGTGCGCGGTAAGTTGGGTGAGGAACTAAATGATGATATCGCCTACCGAATTGGGCGCGCTTATGGCGAATTCCTGAAGCCGAAGACTATCGTTCTCGGCAGCGATGTACGCCTGACCAGCGAAAGCTTGAAGCTGTCTTTGGCAAAGGGCCTACAGGATGCCGGCACCGACGTTATCGATATTGGTATGACCGGCACCGAAGAGGTCTATTTTGCCACCTCCCATCTTAAAGCAGATGGCGGTGTGGAAGTGACCGCAAGCCATAACCCGATCGACTACAACGGAATGAAGCTGGTGCGTGAGGGTTCGCGCCCTATCAGCGGTGATACCGGTTTGCGCGCAATCCAGGAACTGGCGGAGAAAAACCAATTCCCTGAGCCTGCAGCTACTCGTGGCAGCTATGTTCGTCAGGATGTGTTGGCAGATTATGTTAAACATGTGCTTTCCTATGTCGATGTTGCAAACTTTAAGCCGCTGAAGTTGGTTATCAACTCTGGTAACGGTGCTGCCGGGCATGTGATCGATGCTATTGAAGCCTCTCTCAAAGCTTTGAACGTTCCGTTGGAGTTTATCAAGGTTCATCATCAGCCGGACGGTACCTTCCCGAATGGTATCCCTAATCCGTTATTGCCAGAATGTCGTGCAGATACTGCCAATGCGGTGCGTGAGCATGGTGCAGATATGGGGATTGCCTTCGACGGCGATTTTGACCGTTGCTTCCTGTTTGACGAAAAAGGCGACTTCATTGAAGGATATTATATTGTTGGCCTTCTGGCAGAAGCTTTCCTGCAAAAACAACCAGGCGCAAAAATCATTCATGATCCACGCTTGAGCTGGAACACCATCGATGTGGTGAGCGAAGCGGGCGGGGTACCGGTAATGTCGAAAACCGGGCATGCATTTATTAAGGAACGCATGCGTGCGGAAGACGCGATTTATGGCGGCGAAATGAGTGCGCACCATTATTTCCGCGATTTCGCCTATTGCGACAGCGGCATGATCCCATGGTTGCTGGTGGCTGAATTGGTGTGTGTTAAAGGACAAACTCTGGGGGAATTGGTGCAGGACCGTATTGCGGCGTACCCTTCGTCCGGGGAGATCAATATCAAACTGGCACAGCCGGCTGCATCAATTGACAGCGTCAAGCAACATTATCTGGCGCAGGCTGGTGAAGTGGATTACACCGATGGCATCAGCATGGAGTTTGGCGATTGGCGTTTTAACTTGCGTTCGTCCAACACCGAGCCGGTAGTTCGTCTCAATGTTGAATCACGTGCGAACGTGGTATTGATGCAAGAAAAAACCGACGAAATTTTGGCAATGTTATCACGTTAAGATACATCCGTGATGATGCGTTTTTATGGGGAGCGGCCTAGGCCGCTCTTTTTCTTGGGTTGTAAATGTCTTTGATTTAAAGTGTATACTGCGCTGAATATGAATAAAAGAACGTTGATATATAAGGTATTTGAATTAGAGTAAGTCCGATAGAAAGTTTGCAGACCTGATGCAGCAAATCTATTTAAACGGCATGGATAAAAATAAGGAGTTGTTATGGTTATTTTAGTCACTGGCGGTGCCGGTTATATCGGTTCTCACACAGTTCTGACCCTGCTGGAACGTGGTGAAAAGGTCATTGTGTTAGATAACCTGTCGAACTCATCAGAAGAGTCTTTGCGTCGTGTAGAAAAGTTAACGGGCAAAGCTGCCGTGTTTTACCAAGGAGATATCCAAGACGCTGAGTGTCTGCGACGCATTTTTGATGACCATGATATTACCGCCGTGATTCATTTCGCTGGTTTGAAAGCGGTAGGAGAGTCGACTCGTAAGCCGCTGGAGTATTATCAAAACAACGTGGCCGGGACGCTAGTGCTGCTAGAGGAAATGCGTCGCGCTGGGGTGACCCAATTCATCTTCAGCTCGTCGGCAACAGTGTACGGCGCAAATTCTCCGGTTCCTTATATAGAAACAACGCCAATAGGTGGAACCACCAGCCCTTACGGTACATCTAAACTGATGGTCGAGCAGATTCTTCAGGATTTCTCTAAGGCAGAACCTCAGTTCTCTATTATCGCCTTGCGTTATTTCAATCCTGTAGGTGCTCATGAGTCCGGTGAGATCGGTGAAGATCCGAACGGTATCCCGAATAACTTGTTGCCTTATATCTCCCAGGTGGCCATTGGCAAGTTGGAAAAACTGGGCATTTTTGGTGGGGATTACCCGACGAAAGATGGCACCGGCGAGCGTGATTACATCCACGTGATGGATCTGGCTGAGGGACATTTGATGGCTATGGATCATCTGAAGAAAGTTGATGGATTCAAAGCATACAATCTGGGGGCGGGAGTGGGCCACTCGGTATTGAGTATGGTGCAGGGTTTTGAGAGAGCTTCAGGTGTGAAGATACCTTATCAAATCTTGCCGCGACGTGATGGGGATCTCCCCGCTTTCTGGGCGGATGCTAATCTGGCGCGTAAGGAACTGGGGTGGGAGGTGCGTCGTGGTATTGATGAAATGATGCGCGATACCTGGAATTGGCAGAAGAAAAACCCGAAAGGTTACCGGTAGTAAAGCTCACCATATAATATTACCGTGCCAGAAGGTGCGGTAATTGCTTACTTACTCCATTTTCTATTCCCAAATCCCGATGCATCCGCTTATTCATTGCACTGACAATAATTTGACTGCATCTATTGGTTTTCATCGATTCCAGTGGTCAGGCTTTGCGTTAGAATTTGTAAGCTATTATAAAACAAAATATTTTCGAGTAGCGAACTAGTCTATGTTTATCAAGTACACAGGTCTCGGTTGTCAGGACTGGAGATAGGGGAGAACTATGTACCTATCAATGTTTGTCTCATTGTATCTTTGTTTAGACAAACTTATGCTATTTTGTCAGTATAGTGGCGCGCAGATTGTGGATAATCAGAATAATCTTGACTAATTGCTGTAGCAGAAAACGTAATGTGTCAACTCTATGGGTGTGTAACGACATAGAAGTACGGCATTTTTAGCCTCTGCCTGCAGAAGAAGGCTCGTGTCTGGTAAAATAGCAGGAAAAGTACTAGGGGTATTTGATATATGCAAGAAATTGTGGCCGTTTTTTTCAGTGCGCTTGCCGTTCTTTTTATGGCGAGGAAGGTCGCAAGGAAAGTTGGACTAGTCGACAAACCCAATAGTCGAAAATTTCATCAAGGTCATATCCCTTTGGTTGGTGGGGTTTCTGTCTATCTTTCACTTTGGATTCTTTACTTGATGCAACCGACGTGGTTGCCAGATTTCACTCTTTATATGGTTTGTGCCACGTTGCTGTTAGCTATTGGCGTACTCGACGATCGCTATGATTTACCAGTGTGGCCTCGGGTTGCGCTACAAGCTGCAATCGCTGTATTGATGATCTGTAATGGATTGTACCTCAAAAGTTTTGGCGAGATCTTTTTTGGACACGAACTTGTTTTGGGGATTGGTGGCACCGTTATTACAGTATTTGCAATATGGGGAGCAATCAATGCCTTCAATATGGTTGATGGGGTTGATGGCTTGCTTGGAGCCTTGTCTTGCGTGACTTTTTGCGCATTAACGGTTGTGTTTTATATTCACGGTAATACCGACATGGCGTTGTGGTGTTTATGCCTTATGGTTTCATGTTTGCCCTATCTCTTACTTAACTTGGGTGTGATCTGGGGACGCAAGTTCAAGGTCTTTATGGGAGATGCTGGTAGTACTTTGATTGGATTTACAGTTATCTGGGTACTGATTTTGGGAAGCCAGGGCGAAAATAAAGTCATGCAACCGGTAACTGCCCTTTGGCTGATTGCTGTGCCATTAATGGATATGGTCAGAGTCATGATTAGCCGAATTCGATGTGGCAACAGTCCCTTCAAACCTGATCGTCAACATCTGCACCATATTCTGATGCGTTCCGGCAGTTCTGCTCGTAGGACTGTAATAATTATGGTCTTTATTGCCACTCTTTTGGCGGCTATTGGCATCGTAAGCGAAATGCTGCATATTGCAGAAGTTTTTTCGCTGTTGTTTTTTATGTGTGTTTTTGTTCTTTACTGCTTGGTTATCAATTTACTTGCTCAAGCACGCAGTAATCAAATTTATCTGAAGTAGGTTGAGCCAAATAATCTGGTGGCTTTGTTAGAGAGTTGAGCGTATTACCTCAACAAAGCGAAATCTTAATTTTTGAAGAAATTAAGTACTTTCCTGATTACATTTAGATAGAGCGTGGCTTTGGCCACGCTCTATCTTTTTACATTTAGAATACTAGTTCTGCATTTTATCCTGCGGGATCTCGAGCATCTCCAATAAGCGACCATTGACTTCATGAGCATCAAATTTCTGTTGTGCCAACTGGTAACTTGCGAGCCCCATCTCAACGATTTTTGCAGGATCTTCTATTAACTCAATCATACGTGCGGTCAATTCTTCTGGCGACCAGCGTTGGATTAAAAACCCATTGACCCCGTGAATAACCGTTTCGCGGCATCCTGGCACATCAGTGCTAAGCACCGCTCTACCCATAGCCATTGCTTCTTGAGTGCTGCGGGGGATTCCTTCCCTATAATATGATGGTAGAACGAAAACACTGGATTTCTTTATCCACTCTTGCACATTCGAAACGTGGCCAGGGTAAATAATGACATCGTCTTCTATCAGTTTTTTGAGACTGTTTTCAGTCAGGCTGCCAGGGTTTTGTTTATCGACGGCCCCTAACATATAAAACTGAACGTCAGGATAACGCTGTTTTACTGCCTTTGCCGCTGTAACATACTCGTGTACCCCTTTTTCCGCCAGAAGGCGAGCGATAAAAATAAATGATATCGGCTCTGTTGGAGTAGGAGTGAAGGGATAATCAGTTAGTTTAAGACCTATCCCACCTAACACATGAGCTCTTTTTACTTTTATCCCTGACTTAACTAATAGATCGTTGCGATCGTCTGGATTCAATAAAATTAAAGCGTCTAGCTTGGGAAAAATTAAACGGTATAGTGTTGTCTGGGTTTTCTTCAGCAGATTAACTTTCCAGCTAACCCCTTGAGGTTGTTCAGTGAACAGGTAACCCAAACCTTCGAGCATCGCGTAACGTTTCTTGACGCCGGCAAGGACCGCAGCTAGTGTGCCGAAGATACATGGTTTTGAAAAATAAGAAAACACAAGATCTGGCGCAATGCTTTTCAACTGTTTACTGAGTGTATAAGTATCATAGAGGTCCTTTATCGGGTTAAGACCTGTGCGACTGAAACGATAATTCACTGGCGTGGCGCCCAATGCGGCGACCTGCTTGCGGCTTTTATCATCATAATCAAGCGCAAATGCGTAAACGATATGCCCTTGCTGATGCAATGACTTAATCAGATCTGCTCTGAAACCTATAACGCAGTTTGCTGTTGTGCCTATCAATACTATTTTCATAAAAACCTTATAAGCTATTTGTTCTTATTTTTCAGCTCTGTGTAAATGTTCTCCCACTGAGTAACTATTTCATTCAATGAGAATTTTTCCTGTATTCTGGTCCGCGCGATAGCACCCATTTTTTCTCTTTCATGGGCTGGCATTTTTTCGATAGACATCAGGGCATTCGCTAAAGCCAATGGATCTTTAATTGGCACTATCAATCCTGACGTCCCATCACTGCCGACAATCTCACGTGGCCCGCCGCTATCAGTAACAACTACCGGAAGTTCCGCAGACATAGCTTCCGCAACGACTAAACCATAGCCTTCCCAAGCGGATGACAAAACGAAGCCGTCGACCTGCCGGTATAAAGGTGCAGTATCATCACACAACCCGATAAACTCAACCCGATCTTCGATACCATAGTGTTTTACCAGCTGTTTCAAGGTTGCATCCAGTGGCCCTTGCCCAGCTATCAGTAATTTGCTGCTTGAAATATGCGTGAATGCTTGAATGAGCGTCGGATAATCCTTTTGATCAACGAGTCGTCCTACTGCGAGCCAACAGAAAGGGGAAGTTGTCACCTTTGTTATCGTCGGCGGTATAAACCTATCCGTATCAATTCCATTGAAAACGGTGTAAGTATTATGCCGCGGCAGCACATTTTCATTAGTGAATCTGCGGGTTGCGGCTTCGCTGATAGTCGTGTTTATCTGACATAGGGGGTTTGTCAGACGATAAGCCCAGTCTCTAAGTTTGCCGCCTTCGTGTGTATTATGTGCGGTAGAGATTATTTTCAACGAAGGTAGGAACAGCCGCGCCAAGCGCGTTAGAAGGTTGGCGTGCACCATATGTGCATGCACAATATCCGGTTTTGATTGGCGCAATATCTTGCACAAGCGTAGTAACGCCAACGGCAAGTCCTTGGCAGATTTCATTTCCAAGGATAGTAAGGGAACGCCAGCAGCGGCGAGCCTTTCAATAAAAACAGCCGACGAAGGTGGTGTCAGTGAAATCAATCGCATCTGATGACCTTTTTGAGCCAACCTCTCTAGCAGAGAAACAACCTGATATTCAGCGCCACCAATTTCTAAACCGGTAATAACGTAATCTATTTGCATAACTTTTATTATCCTTGATTCTTCCTGTAAATTAGGAATAATTTTTTTATCAAGGGTTGTGGCAGCCAACTGATGCTCCATAACGCAATCTTCAATTTTTTCCCGAGTGGGGATTTTTTTAAATAATTACGTGCTTGCTGCGGCTCATTACTTAACAGAGTGTAGGTAATAAGTGCCAAATTAATGCGTTGAAATTCTTGTGGGTGATTATTGCGTAATTTCTCACCAAAGTTTTCTAATGCTATTTCTGCCAGTTGTTTATGGCAGACCGATTTTTTTATTTGTGATGAGTAATGTGTTAAACGTAATGCGGCGTCATCAGAAACGCGAACTAAAGGGTGATTGTACGATGGTATGCCGAATTTTTCGGCGATTCTCCACCAAAGTAAGTGTTCACCGCCTGCTCGGTTTTCCGGATAGCGAAAACCGGTATCAAGAAATATTTTCTTGTTGAATACAGGGGTAAAGTCACCCTCAATTTTCTTATTTACGTAGTCATCAAAAGTAATCAGCTGATACTTTTCTTTTTGGTTTTGTGCCGTTATAGCAAATTGGTAAACCGGATGACTGGCATTTTCGTCAAGAGGAAGTATTTTTTCCAGATAATCGGCGGTTCCAGGCTCGAGAGTATCATCATCATCCAGTATCAACACCCACGGTGCGTTGGCTAACGCTATCCCTTCCATACGAGCGGGGCCAGGACCACCATTGACGGGCATGCGATGATAAACCAAACCTTCTGTCTCAAACTTTGGCAGTGGAGTGGTCGAGGCATCATCAACTACAATTATTTCAATCGTATGCTTCGCATTTCTTTCAGCTATGACTGAGTTTACCGCGCGAACAACCAGCTCTGGTCGGTTGTAGGTGGCAATGACGACGCTTAATGTGAAGTTATTCAAACTCATTTCCTTCATTATACTAATAAAGCAAAGCAGTTAATAATAGTTTGCCATGCTTAACGATAACGTAAATCATTATCATTTGTCGCTTGCTTTGGTGGCTTTCCTACAAAATAACAGTAGAAATAGAGTAAACATTACGATTTCGGCACTTAGGAATGCAATGGTCATGCCTAAACCGCCCCACACGGGAACTAGCAACAAAGAGAGCAGGCAAATAATACCGATATTCAGCATCATAGCTCTGCTGGCAATTCTTTCTTTTCCACTAGGAATAAACCATAGTATGGCCAGTGCCATATTATTGATACGCAAAGGAACAACCCATACTAAAATTCTTAATAATTCGATGGCGTCCTCATAACCTGGCCCGAATACCATATTGACAATCCATGGTGCGAGCCAAAGGGTAACGAGTGCAAATAGTGTAGTTGCGATGAATAAGCCAATTAAAATCAGCACAACCATTTTTTTCGCATCACGAGCCGAATTGTGTTGCAGACGTACTAAATGAGGAAATGCGGCATTTAACACCGGTCCGGCAAATCCACTCGCAGCTTTGACCAGTTTTTCAGCTGGCACAAAAGCGCCGACTGCGCGCGCGCCCCCGAGTAAACCTAAGAGTGTAGATGCAATTGAACCCATGATACTTTGGGCCCCTTTATAAAGAAATAGTTCCCAGCTTTCGCGTAAAACGGTGGTTGCTCCCGAGAAACTCATACGGCCAAAACCGGTAGTACGCACAATAAGTAAGGTTGGGAGCAATGTATTGATTATTCCAACCGTAGCCTGGATAGCCAACACACGTTGCGCATGGGCGGGAGTGGAAACCAAAACTATGGTGGCCAGCAAGCCAATACTGCGTAATCCTATATCCAGCAAGGCGGGTAAAATAAGCCTTTCGAGACCGATATAGTACCAAAGCGGGGTAAAACCAAATGCCAGTATGAACAACGATATCCAGATGAACCAGTGGTTCGGGATTGTCGTGGCCCCGATACCTGAAAAAATCAAGATAGCGACAATGATACCCACAACCAGGCTCAATAGCAGTTTCGCTAGCAAGACATTGGTAACCAACTGCGCCAATTGTTTCTGATTACCTTGGGCTTTCACCACACTGCGTGCTGCGCTGAAATTAAAACCAAACTCAACGAATACTGATGCTGTTAACGCGATGCCCAGCGCATACAAAACCTGCCCGTACCCCTGCTGACCTAGCGCATGTGCTAAGACCGGAAGCTCAATCAAGGGGATAACCAATCCCCCGATTTGAGCGATCATTAACCAGGCGGTATTAGTGGCGACGCGAGACATGGGTGACCACAATAGCTAGCGCTGCCAAAATAATACCCCATTCAGTAAGTTCGTTACTTAATGGGTGGAATAATCCCATAAACAGGAACAGAGTCAGAGTCGAAAGTGGGCATAACATAGAGTCAAAACGTTCAACAAACAGCTCTCGTTGGCTGGTGACGAATCTCACCCCTCGGTAGAGAGGGTATAGCAGGAACAGGATATAGCCAACAAAGGCCAACACGCCATCGTCTGCGAGTAATTGCAGGTAAGTCATGTGAATGACACTACTGGCGCCGAAGTCCATCACCCTCGTGCTGCCAAAACCGCCTCCCCAAGGAAATGTCTCTACTGCATGTTGCCAACCTACACGTAACATCTCCAGGCGGGTTGTATTATCACCACTGACTAAGCGGTCTGCCGTTGATTCACTGCTCGGGGTAACATATTCTTTTTGTAATTCATTGATAATATTACCATTGCTTTCGCTTTTACTGAGCAGTTGTGTGATCAATGGATCATAGTGGCCTGATACCCAATTGAGGAGTATAGGTTGGATGATCGAAAAGGATAAAATGGTAACAAGAAGAAGGCCAAGATGACTACGTACCGGTTTAACATGTATCTTGCTGGCAAATGCAACAGCGGCTAATCCGCCCCAAACCAGCACCAACCACAACATGGATGTGCGGCTACCGTCGAGGGCCATAACTAACACAGCGCTAAAAGCTAGTAAGAGATTACGTGTGTGTGGCTGTTTAAGGCAGCGCCAAACAGCGAAAGGCCAGACGAATGCGCCAGCTTTCCAGATAACACCAGGCCAACTGGCAAGCCAGCCCATTCGTCCATCCCCCAAAATCACCATTGCGTCAGTTTGTCGAAACAATGCCAGTAATATTAATGGGATCAATGAAACGATCAACGCTGCGCTTAGCGACTTCTCGAGTAGCTTTGGTGTGAGTGGTGAAATCACAACCAGCATGACGAGCACGAGCATAAAGGCCAAATACTTAGCCAGAGTATAAAACCCTAGACCATGGTTAGCTAATGATGCTGCAGCGATACCCGCCATAAAAAGCAACCAGCCGAGCAACATCGGTTTATAGTCACCAAGTCGGGAGAGACGGCCAAGTAGCGTTTGACCAGTGGAAAGTTGGGATGCCGCCAGAGACGTTACAGTGGCTGCCAATAATAACATTATTTGAATTAACCAATTGATGTTGCCACCGATATAAATTTTGACGGTACCCAACATGGCTAAAACAATGAAAAATAATGTAAAAATGCTTGAGGTGGCTCTCACTTTCCATTCCTAAACCAGTTAAATCGCTGGATTGTACAGCATCCCGTGTAAGCAGCAATACTGATTTGTCTTATACAATGAAGAATAATATTATTTTTTGTTTATTATTCATGTTGTTATGTTTTTACACCGTTGCAGTGCTGCCCGTTTGTTACAAAAATAACTATCGCACCAATCACTACCCACGCAGCAGCTTCCTGAGTTAACATGTGTGCCACATCACAAAACCTGTTGGCCACAGTTGTTAACAGGGTCATCCTCAGACAGGAGTTCTTCAATGTCCAAGCAACAAATCGGCGTTGTCGGCATGGCGGTAATGGGCCGCAATCTGGCACTGAACATCGAAAGCCGTGGTTACACCGTTTCGATCTTTAACCGTTCAGGCGATAAAACTGATGAAGTTATTGCCGAGAATCCAGGTAAAAACCTGGTGCCGCACTACACCGTCGAAGAGTTCGTTGAATCGCTGGAAAAACCACGCCGCATCTTGCTGATGGTGAAAGCGGGTGAAGCGACTGACAAGACCATTGCTTCCCTGACTCCGCACCTGGATAAAGGTGACATTCTGATCGACGGTGGCAACACCTATTATCAGGACACCATTCGTCGTAACCGCGAACTGTCTGATCAAGGCTTCAACTTCATCGGTACCGGTGTTTCCGGTGGTGAAGAGGGCGCGCTGAAAGGGCCTTCAATCATGCCTGGCGGCCAGAAAGAAGCTTACGAGCTGGTGGCGCCAATCCTGGAGAAAATCGCTGCGGTAGCGGAAGGCGAGCCTTGCGTGACCTACATCGGCGCTGATGGCGCCGGTCACTATGTGAAGATGGTGCACAACGGCATCGAATACGGCGACATGCAGCTGATCGCAGAAGCCTATTCCCTGTTGAAGCAGGCGCTGAACCTGAGCAATGAAGAACTGGCTGATACCTTTGCCGAGTGGAACAAAGGTGAACTGAACAGCTACCTGATCGACATCACGAAAGATATCTTCACCAAGAAAGATGAAGAAGGTAAATACCTGGTTGATGTGATCCTGGACGAAGCTGCCAACAAAGGCACCGGCAAATGGACCAGCCAGAGCTCTCTGGATCTGGGCGAACCGCTGTCGCTGATCACCGAGTCGGTATTCGCACGTTACCTGTCCTCACTGAAAGACCAGCGCGTTGCCGCATCTAAAGTGTTGACCGGTCCTAAAGTGACGCCAGTCAGCGGTGACAAAGCCGAATTCGTCGAGAAAGTGCGCCGCGCGCTGTACCTGGGCAAAATCGTTTCCTATGCGCAGGGCTTCTCTCAGCTGAAAGCGGCTTCCAAAGAAAACAACTGGGATCTGCACTACGGCGACATTGCCAAGATCTTCCGCGCCGGCTGCATCATCCGTGCACAGTTCCTGCAGAAAATCACCGACGCTTATGCACAGGACGCGGATATCGCTAACCTGTTGCTGGCACCTTACTTCAAGCAGATTGCTGACGAATATCAGCAGGCGCTGCGTGACGTGGTGTCCTACGCGGTGCAGAACGGCATCCCTACGCCGACCTTCTCTGCGGCAATCTCCTACTACGACAGCTACCGTTCAGCGGTTCTGCCTGCCAACCTGATCCAGGCGCAGCGTGACTACTTCGGTGCTCACACCTACAAACGTATCGACAAAGAAGGCGTGTTCCATACCGAATGGATGGAATAATCCCAACGTTTGAAGCATAAAAAAAGCCGCCGAGGTTAACGCCCGGCGGCTTTTTTATTGCCTGCAAAGCAAGACTATTTCTGGTGGCGTTCGCGCAGCCGGCCAATCACCTTGCTCAAATCCAGATCCTGATCCTGCAACAGCACCAGCAGGTGATAAATCAGATCGGAGGCCTCGTTGGTCAGCTCTTCGCGATCGTTCACCGTTGCGGCCAATGCGGTTTCCACGCCTTCTTCACCGACTTTCTGCGCGATACGCTTGGTGCCGCTGGCGTACAGGCTGGCGGTGTAAGAGCTGTCGGGGCTGGCGTTTTTGCGCTCTGCCAGCAGTTGCTCCAACTGATACAGAAAACCCCAATCGCTGGCGGCCGGGTAGAAGCAACTGGTGTTGCCCAAGTGGCAGGTCGGGCCAATCGGATTGACCAAAATCAACAGCGTGTCGTTATCACAGTCTGGGGTGATGCTCACTACGTTGAGGAAGTTGCCAGAGCTTTCGCCCTTGGTCCACAGGCGCTGCTTGGTACGAGAGAAGAAGGTGACCTTGCCGCTTTGTTCGGTAGCGGTCAGCGCTTCCTGGTTCATGTAGCCGAGCATCAGCACTTCGCCGGAAACGGCATGCTGCACAATCGCTGGCAGCAGGTGGTCAGTTTTTTCCCAGTCGAGCTGGCTTCTTTGTTGTTCTGTTAACACAGGCGGATCTCCACACCTTGGGCGGCCAGGAACTTTTTCAGTTCGCCGATATTAATGATTTGCTTGTGGAACACCGACGCGGCCAGGGCGCCGTCAACGTCCGCATCACGGAACGCTTCCAGAAAGTGTTCCATGGTGCCCGCGCCGCCGGAGGCAATCAGGGGCACCTTGCATACCTCACGGACCTTCCGCAGCTGTTCCAGATCGTAACCGTTGCGTACGCCATCCTGGTTCATCATGTTCAACACAATCTCGCCGGCACCGCGTTTTTGCACTTCTTTAACCCAATCCAAGGTTTCCCATTGGGTGACGCGGGTGCGGCTTTCGTCGCCGGTGTATTGGTTAACGTGATACTTGCCGGTTGAGGCTTCGAACCAGGTATCAATACCCACCACGATGCACTGTACGCCAAAGCGATCTGCCAGACGGCTGATCAGATCGGGGTCGGCCAGCGCCGGAGAGTTGATGGAAATCTTGTCGGCGCCGAAAGAGAGGATCTGGCTGGCGTCTTCCGGGCTTTTGATCCCACCGGCGACGCAGAAGGGGATATCAATCACTTCCGCCACCCGCGACACCCAGCTTTTGTCCACTACACGACCATCGCTTGAGGCGGTGATATCGTAGAACACCAGTTCGTCCGCACCTTCCTGCGCATAACGTTGCGCCAGCGGCACGATGTCACCGATGATCTCATGGTTGCGGAACTGCACGCCTTTCACTACTTGCCCGTCTTTGACATCCAGACACGGGATTATCCGTTTTGCCAGCATGCGATTGCCTCCTCAACGCTAAACTTACCTTCCAACAGGGCACGCCCCACAATCACACCTTTAACTCCACTGCCACGCAGTTGGGCGATATCGTCCAGGTTGCCGATGCCGCCGGATGCCTGGAAGTCAATCTGCGGATAGCGTTGGCTGATTTCCTGGTACAGCGCCACGTTGGAGCCAGCCAGCGTGCCATCGCGGGAAATATCGGTGCACAGCACGTGCTTGAGGCCGTAGGGCAGGAACTGTTCCACCACCTGTTCCAAAGTGGCGTCTGAATTTTCTTGCCAGCCGCTGATCGCCACGCGCTTGGTGCCGTCGGCGTCGATACGCACGTCCAGCGCCAGCACCATGGCCTCTGCGCCATAGCGCTCAAACCAGCCCTGCACCAACTGCGGTTGTTTCACTGCGGTGGAGCCGATGACCACGCGGGTCGCACCGGCTTCCAGCAGTGCCGAAACGTCCTGCTCATTGCGAATGCCGCCGCCAACCTGTACCGGCACGTTAACCCCGGCGAGCAGTTGGCGCAGCAGCGGGATCTGGCGTGCAGCAGGATCTTTGGCCCCGGTCAGATCGACCAGATGCAATACCTGTGCACCCTGTTGTTGATAGTCCTGCAGGCGTGAGCGCGGATCGTTACCGTAGTCGCGCTGTTGGCCGTAATCACCCTGATGCAAACGCACCACGTTGCCGTCGATCAAATCCAAAGCTGGAATAATCATGCTGCCTACATCTCCAGAAAGTTTTTCAACAGTTGCGCACCGGCTGCTCCAGAACGTTCTGGATGAAACTGCACGCCGAAGAAGTTGTCTTTTTGCACGGCGGCGGTGAAGGGCTCGCCGTAGTTCGCCTGGGCGATGGTGCTTGGGCATATCGGCATCGCATAGCTGTGAACGAAGTAGAAGTAGGCACCGTCTTCAATGCCGCGGAACAGATGGTGGCCGGCCTGTGCCGACACCTGGTTCCAGCCCATGTGCGGCAGCGGCAGACCGAAGTCGGTCATCTGGGTGACCGGCGTCTCGATAATGCCCAGCGTGTCGATACCGCCATTCTCTTCGCTGCTTTTTGCCAGCAACTGCATACCGAGGCAAATACCCAGCACCGGCTGAGTGCAGGCTTTGATCAAATCGATCAACTCGCGTTGCTTCAACTGATCCATGGCCGCCTGTGCTGTGCCGACGCCCGGCAGGAAAAGCTTATCGGCGCGCAACACGATCTCCGGGTCACGGCTTACCTGCGGCTGATAATCCAGTCGCTGCACCGCGTAGGTGACAGAAGACAGGTTGGCGCAGCCGGTGTCTAAAATCACCACGTTCATCACAGCACTCCTTTCGAGCTCGGGAGGGTATTGCCCTCAACGCGGATCGCCTGGCGTAGCGTACGGCCAAACACTTTGAACAGGCTTTCGACGCGGTGATGGTCGTTTTTGCCTTTGGTTTTCAGGTGAAGCGTGCAACCCATGGTGTAAGACAGCGAGCGGAAGAAGTGTTCGACCATTTCGGTGCTCAGATCGCCGACGCGTTGATAGTTAAATTCAGCCTTGTATTCCAGGTGCGGACGGCCGGAGATATCCAGCGCGCAGCGCGCCAGGCACTCGTCCATTGGCAGCACAAAGCCGAAACGTGCGATGCCGCGTTTGTCGCCCAACGCCTTGTTCAGGGCTTCGCCCAGCGCCAGACCGGTGTCTTCTACCGTGTGGTGATCGTCGATATACAGATCGCCCTTCACGTTGATATCCATGCGGAAGCCGCCGTGGGTGGCGATCTGATCCAGCATGTGATCGAAGAAACCCACGCCGGTTTTGATCTTGCTGCCGCCTTCGCGATCCAGCCAGACGTTGACGTCGATCTGGGTTTCTTTGGTGGCGCGGTTAACCTGCGCATGACGATCGCGCTGGGTCAGTTGGCGGGTGATCTCTTTCCAGCCCAGGGTATCGCGCTGATAGCGCAAGCCCTGAATGCCCATGTTTTCCGCCAGTTGAACGTCGGTGGGGCGATCGCCTATCACGTAGCTGTGAGCGGTATCCATCACGCCGGGCTCCAGATAGCCTTTGACCAGCGCGGTTTTGGGTTTGCGGCAATCGCAGTTGTCCGCCGGCAGGTGTGGGCAGATCAGGATATCTTCGAAGTGAATGCCCTGGGAGCTGAGGATCTGCATCATCAGGCCGTGCGGCGGATCGAAGGTTTCCTGCGGAAAGCTGGCGGTACCCAGGCCATCCTGATTGGTGATCATCACCAGTTGGTAACCTGCCTGCTGCAATTCAAGCAGGCAAGGAATGACGTCCGGCTCCAGCGCCAGCTTGTCCAGGCGATCAACCTGGAAGTCTTCTGGGGGTTCAGCAATCAGCGTGCCGTCACGGTCAATAAAGAGGAATTTCTGGCTCACATTGGCTCCTGGCGAGTCTCGGTTGCACCGGGCAGGGCAGACAGCGCGTCAACCACGCGCTGGCATTCGTCACGGGTGCCGATGGTGATGCGCAGGCAGCCGGACAACCCAGGTTGTTTATTTTGGTCTCTTAAGATAATGCCCTGATCCCATAAGGTTTTAAACACATTACTGGAAGCAGTGAAACGAGCCAGCAGGTAATTGCTGTCGCTGGCGAAAACCTGCTCAACGCAAGCGCAGTTTTGCAGCGCCTGCTGCAGCCAACTGCGGTTGGCGGCAATCTCGGTAACGCGCTGACGCATCACGCGGATCCCCTCGGTGCTGAGCGCCTGTGCAGCGATATCGGCGACCGGAGTAGACAGCGGATAAGGTGCGATCACCTTCAGCAGCAGGGCGATCAAGTCCTCGTTGGCCAGAGTAAAACCACAGCGCAGGCCAGCCAGCGCGAAGGCTTTTGACAGAGTGCGCAGGACAGCCAGGTGCGGATAGTCGCTCAGCCAGGCGGCCACGCTGGCCTGCGGGCAGAATTCGATATAGGCCTCATCCACCGCGACGATCGCCTTGCCTTTGGCCATTTCCAGCAGGGTGCGCAGATCGTTGGGATCGATCAGATTACCGGTTGGGTTGTTTGGGCTGCAGACGTAAATCAGTTTCACGTTATCCAGGCTGTCGGCAATGGCAGCTAAATCCAATTGCCAGTCCTTTTTGGCCGCCACGGTGCGACGCTCCACGCCAAAGGTTTCAGCGCTGACGGCGTACATGCCGTAAGTCGGCGGGCAGAACAGGATGGCGTCTTTGCCCGGCTCGCAGAAGGCGCGGATCAGCAGTTCAATGCCTTCGTCCGCCCCACGACTGACCAGCACCTGTTCCTTTTTAACCCCGGCGTAATCGGCGTAGCGCTCGATCACCCGTGCCGGCTGGCACTCCGGATAGCGGTTAAAGGTTTGAGCGGTCAGTTGGAATTCCGGGGCGATCGGGTATTCGTTGGCGTTCAGCCACACATCGCCATTGCCCCCCAGGCGGCGAGCCGATTGATACGGGGTCAGCTCGCGAACGTTGGCGCGCGCCAGGTTTTCAATGCTCATGCTTGCTCCTTCAGTGCGGTAACGCGCAGGGTGACGGCGTTTTTGTGGGCAATCAACTGCTCGGCGGCGGCCAGGGTTTCAATGGTGGCGGCCAGGTTCATAAAGCCTTGCGGCGTCAGTTCCTGCACCGTCATGCGTTTTTGGAAATCCGCCAGGCCCAGGCTGGAACAGGTCGCGGTATACCCGTAGGTCGGCAATACGTGGTTGGTACCGGACGCATAGTCACCGGCGGACTCTGGCGACCAGTCACCGAGAAATACCGAACCGGCGCTGGTGATGCTGTCGACCAGGGCGCGGGCATCGCGGGTCTGAATGATCAGGTGTTCCGGGCCATACTGATTGCTGATCGCCACGCACTCGGCCAGATCTTTGGCGACGATCAGTCGGCTACTGGCCAGCGCCTGACGAGCGGTTTCGGCGCGAGGCAGTTGCGCCAGTTGCTGTTCGACCGCTTCGGCTACCGCCTGTGCCATAACGGCGTCCGGCGTCAGCAGAATCACCTGCGAGTCTGGACCGTGCTCCGCCTGCGACAACAAATCAGAGGCGACAAACGCCGGCGTCGCACCGGCATCGGCAATCACCAACACCTCGGAAGGACCGGCTGGCATATCGATCGCTGCGCCGTCCAACCGTTGGCTGATTTGGCGCTTGGCTTCGGTGACAAAGGCATTGCCCGGCCCGAAGATCTTCGCCACGCGCGGTACGGAGTCGGTGCCGAATGCCATAGCGGCAATCGCCTGTGCGCCGCCAACCTGAAACACTTCCTTTACCCCGCACAGCTGCGCGGCATAGAGAATTTCATCGGCAATCGGCGGCGGTGAGCACAACACCACGCGGCGGCAACCGGCGATACGTGCCGGCGTCGCCAGCATCAGTACGGTAGAAAACAGCGGCGCGGAGCCACCGGGAATATACAGCCCGACCGAGTCGATCGGGCGGGTGACCTGTTGGCAACGCACGCCCGGCTGGGTTTCCACATCCACCGGCGGCAGCTTTTGCGCATTGTGGAAGGTTTCGACGTTAGCGACCGCGACTGCCATCGCCTGTTTTATATCATCACCCAGACGAGCGCTGGCGGCGGCGATCTGGTCGGCGGTGACGCGCAGCGCGCCAACCTCGGTTTTATCAAATTTGGCGCTGTAATCGCGCAGCGCCTGGTCACCGTTGGCCTTCACGTTGTCGAGGATCTCGCTCACCGTGCGGGTGATGCTGTCCGAGGCGGAGATCGCCGGGCGCATCAACAGTGCCGCGCGCTGTTCGGCGCTGCAGTCTGCCCAATTGACCGGAGTCTTGAAAGTCGACATGGCGTTACTCCATCATCTTCTCAATTGGCAACACCAGAATCGAACTGGCACCCAGCGCTTTCAGCTTTTCCATAGTTTCCCAGAACAGGGTTTCGCTGCTGACCATGTGCATTGCCACGCGATTTTGCGCACCGGCCAGTGGCAGAATGGTTGGGCGTTCCGCGCCCGGCAGCAGCGCAACGATTTCGTCCAGGCGCTCGCTCGGCGCGTGCAGCATGATGTACTTGGATTCGCGTGCCTGGATCACGCCCTGAATACGGGTCATCAGGCGGTCGATCAATTGCTGTTTAGCTTCCGGCATTTCGCCGTCACGTTGGATCAGGCAGGCTTTCGAGCGGTAAATCACTTCCACTTCGCGCAGGCCGTTGGCTTCCAGCGTGGCACCGGTGGAGACCAGATCACAGATGGCGTCGGCCAGACCGGCACGCGGTGCCACTTCCACCGAACCGTTCAACAGGCAGGATTTGAAGCGCACGCCTTGTTTATCGAGGTATTGTTTCAGCAGGTGTGGATAAGAGGTGGCGATGCGGGCGTCTTGCAGGCTTTGCGGGCCGGTGTATTCCGTGTCGAGCGAGGTAGCCAGCGACAGACGGCAACCGCCGAAGTCCAGGCGACGCAGGGTGAAGTAACGGGGATCTTCGCCCTGAGCGCGGCGGGTGAGCAGCTCTTCTTCCAGCACGTTCTCACCGATAATCCCCAGATCGACCACGCCGTCCATCACCAGCCCTGGGATATCGTCATCACGGACGCGCAGGATATCAATCGGCATATTCTCCGCGAAGGCAATCAGGCGCTGTTGCTGCAGGTTGATTTTAATGCCGCAGCGCGCCAGTAATTCCTGGGATTCATCACTCAGGCGGCCTGACTTCTGCATTGCTATCCGTAAACGTGTTTTGTCCAGCATGGTAACCTCTGTTTAATCTGTAATTTTATACCCGTCATACTTCAAGTGGCTTGGGTGTTGGCTGCCTTCATTCACCCCAGTCACTTACTTGAGTAAGCTCCTGGGGATTCACTCAGTTGCCGCCTACAAGCAACTCGAATTATTTGGGGTATTTGAATTTATTTTAAAAATTATTTTTTCTGTCTGTCCGGAGCCAAAAAAAAACCCTCGGAAGAAATCTTCCGAGGGCTCTCTCTTGCATTCTGCGCGCCACTGGAAGATTAAAAAACCGTCTTCCAGCACACATCGCCTGAAAGACTAGTCAGGATGATGGTGATGATGGTGGCTGAACTGAATGCGTGTCATGGTGTTTTCTCTGTATAAAGTCGCTACAAACTCAATTGCTAATTAACCTAAACTATCCGCCGTCTGTCACGCAACCCTTTTTTACGGTCATAAATTTAATTTATTGAAACAGGTTGAGTAATTAGCTGGACGCGACTTTACCTAAGCTTAAACTGGGTGGATTGTATCACTTCACGCAGTGGCGTAGCCTTAATGGGTAAAGCGCTGCGATCTTCAGGAGAGGAAGGTGATGAAAAAGGTAGCCATTATTGGTCTGGGCTGGCTGGGCATGCCGTTGGCCCTGTCGCTGATGAGCCGTGGGTTTGACGTCGTTGGCAGTAAAACGACGCCGGATGGCGTTGAGGCCGCGCGGATGAGCGGCATTGAATGTTATCAGTTGGAAATGACGCCGGAGCTGATTTGCGAACCGGAGGATCTGGAGTCTTTGCTGCGCGTTGATGCGCTGGTGGTGACATTGCCTGCGCGCCGCACTGTCGAGGGCAGCGAGAACTACTTCAATGCGGTACGCATGCTGGTGGACAGCGCGATGGCTTTTGGCGTACCGCGTATTCTGTTTACCAGTTCGACTTCGGTATACGGTGAAACTACCGGCACGGTACGCGAGGATTCGCCGCTGCAGCCGGTTTCGCCTTCGGGGCGAGTGCTGGTGGAACTGGAGCGTTGGCTGCATGAACTGCCAAACACGTCGGTGGATATCTTGCGGTTGGCGGGACTGGTGGGTGTGGATCGTCACCCCGGTCGTTTCCTGGCCGGCAAAGTCGACGTCAAAGGCGGTTCGCAAGGGGTGAATCTGGTGCATCAGGACGATGTGATCGCCGCGATTCAACTGTTGCTGAAACTGCCGAAAGGCGGTCACGTTTATAACCTTTGCGCCCCGGCCCATCCCACCAAGCGTGAATTTTACCCGGCGCTGGCCGAACAGCTGCATCTGGCCCCGCCGCAGTTCGCCATTGAGGCAGAGCAGGGTGGGCGCCTGGTGGACGGTAGCCGCATCTGCAATGAGCTGGGGTTCGAATATCAGTATCCGGATCCGGCGCGCATGCCGGTCAATTAATATCAGTATCTGACCCCGCGCCTGCGGGGTTTTTTGTCTGTGGCGCTCGTGCCAATCCGCTCAAATCCTCTATCAGCGCCAACAAGGCCTCCTTTGGCGCTCCGGGTCGGGTCACCAGGCTCAGGGTTGCCTGGTAGGAGAGCGCCTGCCCGCCTAACTGCCGCAGTGCTCCCTGTTCAACCCAGCGCGCGGCATAATGGGTCGGCAGGTACCCGAGATATTCGCCGCTGAGCACCAGATGGGCGACCCCCTCCATATGGTGGGCGACGGCACCAAGGTTTAACGGCGCCAACGGGCAGAGCTGCTGTGCCAACAGATAACCGCGCTTGACCCAACGCGCATTCTCAATTTGTTCGCGACCCGGTTGCTCTGCGGTAAACAGCGGATGATCGCTGCTGCAGTAGACCGCCTGCGTTTCGCTTATCCAGGGTTGATACTGCAATGCTTCCAGCTGCTGGCCGAAATAACCGATGCCCAAATCGAGCTGCTGATTCAGCAGCCCCTGTTCAATTTCGCCGGGGGCGCAAATTCGGCACTGCAACTGCACGTCCTGATGGCGGCGTTGAAACTGTTTGATAGCACGGCTGAAGGGGTTGCCCGGCAGCGACACCAGATTATCCACCAGCCCGATTTGCAGATCGCCGGTCAGCAGACCGTTCAGCGACTGGCTGACCCGGGTGAAGTCGCGTGCGGCGTTAAACAGCGTGCGGCAGGCGATCAATATGCGCTCTCCTTTGGGCGTCAGCATAAAACCGGAGCGCCCTCGCTGGCACAGACGAAACCCCAGCCGGGTTTCCAGCGTCGCAAGATGGGTGCTGATAGTCGACTGATTCATCAACAGCGGCTCCTGGGCGGCGCTGACGCCATGGGCTTCTGCGACGGCGACGAACACCCGCAGCAGGCGCAGATCGATGTCGCTTAGATTTGTGAGCATCTTTTCCTCCGCAAAACTTTCCTTGTTAACCGATCGGTAACATTTGTGGCATCGCTCTGATGGGCCCATACCACTCTTTTTATGTCACAGATTACAAATAAAACCAACAGTTCAACGCGTTACAAAACATCGGTGTTTTCAATGCTTACATCACAAAGATGGAATGGTAGCCCTGTCGGCCATCGGGGTAGCCTGTATTTGTTATCTAAATGTTGAAATTAAATCATGCCAGAACGAGGAAAACACATGCTTAATCAACCCCAAAGTGGCAACGACATGCCGCGGTTTGCCGGTATCCCTACCATGATGCGCCTGCCCGTTGCCGAAAATGCGCGCGGTCTGGATGCGGCCTTCGTTGGCATTCCTCTTGATATTGGCACTTCAAACCGCAGCGGCACGCGCTATGGGCCTCGGCAGATCCGTCAGGAGTCGGTGATGATCCGCCCGTACAACATGGGTAGCGGCGCTGCCCCTTTCGAACGGTTGCAGGTTGCCGATCTGGGGGATGTCGCCATCAATCCCTACAGTCTGGCGGACAGCGTTCGGCGTATCGAACTGGCCTATAGCGACATTCTGGCCCATGGCTGCATCCCGCTGACGCTGGGAGGCGATCACACGCTGACGTTGCCGATCCTGCGTGCCGCCGCCGGCCGTCATGGCCCGGTCGGTTTAATTCACGTGGATGCGCATTCAGACACCAATGAGGAGATGTTTGGCGAGCAACTGGCGCACGGCACCACTTTCCGTCGCGCTTTTGAAGAGGGGCTGTTGGCACCGCAACGGGTTGTGCAGATTGGGCTGCGGGGCAGCGGCTATGAAGCTGCCGATTTCGACTGGTCGCGCCGGCAGGGGTTTCGCGTGGTGCAGGCGGAAGAGTGTTGGTATCGCTCTTTAGCGCCGCTGATGGCCGAAGTGCGCGAGCAGATGGGCAGTGGGCCGGTTTATCTCAGCTTCGATATCGATGGGCTGGATCCGGCGTTTGCTCCGGGTACCGGCACGCCGGAAGTTGGCGGGTTGTCGGTATGGCAGGGCCTGGAAATTGTCCGAGGATGCCGGGGGCTGAATCTGATCGGCGCCGACGTGGTGGAGGTCTCACCGCCTTACGATCGTTCCGGTAATACCGCGCTGCTGGCGGCCAACCTGCTGTTTGAAATGTTATGCGTGCTGCCTGGGCGATAAGACGTCGCCATACCTGACCGGCGGAGCCGTTGCGCCTGGATCCAATAACAATAATAAACATGCGGAGTGACTCATGAATCTCGATCTGCTGGTAGTGGTGTTTTACTTTTTGGTGATAGGAGCGGTGGGTTGGTTAGGCGTTCGCCGGGCGACGACCAAAGAGGATTATCTGGTTGCCGGACGTAATCTGGGGCCCTGTTTGTATCTGGGCACCCTGTCTGCGGTGGTGCTGGGCGGGGCGTCAACCATCGGCAGCGTCAAACTGGGTTATACCTACGGCATCTCTGGCGTGTGGCTGTGCGGTGCGCTGGGGGCGGGCATCGTGGTGCTGAGCATGGTGTTGGCAAAGCCGCTGCTTAAGCTAAAGCTCTACACCGTCAGCCAGGTGCTGTCGCGCCGTTATCACCCAGCGGCCAGAGTCACCAGCGGCGCCATTATGTTGGCCTACGATCTGATGGTGGCGGTGACGTCGATCATTGCCATCGGCAGCGTGATGCAGGTGATGTTCGATCTGTCGTTTATCACGTCGATTTTGCTCGGTGGCGGTTTGGTGGTGCTGTATTCAACGTTGGGCGGCATGTGGTCACTGACGCTGACCGACATTATCCAGTTTATCATCATGACCGTTGGCATGATGTTGGTGCTGATGCCGATGAGCATCGTCAAAGCCGGGGGGTGGACGGCGTTCAGTAGCCAACTGCCGGATAGCTACTACCGGCTATCATCCATCGGGCTGGATACTATCGCGGTGTTCTTCCTGATCTACTTCTTCGGCATTTTGATTGGTCAGGATATCTGGCAGCGGGTATTTACCGCCCGCAGCAACACTATTGCTCGTTATGCCGGATTAGGGGCCGGCGTGTATTGCGTGCTGTATGGCGTAGCCGGTGCGTTGATCGGCATGGCCGGCAAGCTGGTGCTGCCGCAGTTGGCTAATACCGACGGGGCTTTTGCCGCCATTGCGCAGGCGGTACTGCCGCCGGGCGTCAGCGGATTGGTGGCCGCCGCCGCACTGGCTGCGCTGATGTCGACCGCCAGCGCCTGCCTGCTGGCGTCATCGACCATCGCGCTGGAGGACGTATTGCCGGCGATTCGCAAGCGTCCCTCGGGCGGACTGACCGCCGGGCGATTTACTACGCTGATCATGGGCTGCATCATGCTGGGGTTGGCGTTTGTGGTGCGGGATGTGATGGCGGCGCTGACGCTGGCTTATAACCTGCTGGTGGGCGGCATGCTGATCCCGCTGATTGGTGCGATTTTCTGGCAACGGGCCACCAGCACCGGCGCTATCGCCAGCATGCTGACCGGCAGCCTGAGCGTTTTGGGGCTGATGTATTATCAGGGTATTGAAGCCAACAGCCCTATCTACGGCGGCTTGCTGGCGGGCGGCGCGGCCTTCGTGATGGGCAGCTTACTGACCCGGCCAAGCCCACAGCCGCAGGTACAGCCCGAGTAACCGGTAATCAGGGGCTGCCATGCGCAGCCCCATCCTCGTTTAAAGCCAGCCGGAGCGCTTCAGCTTCTGGTAGAGGAAGAAGCAGCCGACGACGGTGACCCCCAGCGTGGCGTGGTAGGCCCAGGGGAACTTCAGCTCTGGCATGTCGGCGAAGTTCATGCCGTACAGGCTGAAAATCACCGTAGGGATCGCCAGGATCGCCCCCCAACCGGCCAGGCGTTTCACCACTTCGTTCTGTTTTACGGTGACCAGCGCCAGATTGACGTGCATCGCGTTGGTCAGCATTTCGCGCATATCGTCGATATTGCTGACCACCTGATGCGCATGGTCTTGCACGTCGCGTACGTAGGCGCGCAGCTCTTTCGGGATCACTTCTTCATGCAGGCGGATCAACTGATTGCAGATTTCGTCCATCGGCATCGCGGCATTGCGCAGCGCCAGCAGGTGCCGCCGCAGGGTGTAGACGTTCTCGATGGCGGCCTGATCAAATTCCGATTTGAACATGTTGGCTTCAATGCCTTCAATGGTTGCCTCGAACTTCGCCACCACGCTACGGTAGTTATCTACTACAAAGTCCAACACCGAATACAAGGCAAAGCCCGGGCCGCGGCACATTTGCTTATGGTTCTCTTCGGCCTTGGCGCGGATTGGGGCGTAGCTGGGCGATGCACCGTGTCGTACCGTGATCAGGAAGTTCTTGCCCACGAAGAAGTGTGTTTCGCCGTACTCAATTTCGTCATTGCCCCATTGCGCGGTTTTGACCACGATAAACAGCGAGTCACCGTAGGCTTCAAGCTTCGGTCGCTGGTGGGCGCACAGCGCATCTTCAATCGCCAGATCGTGCAGCCCGAACTCCTCCTGCACTTTGCGCATAAAGGCGTCTTCCGGCTGCCACAGCCCGAGCCAGACGAAGGTATCCGGCTGTTTGACCACCTCGCTGATATCATCAATGGTCACTTCGCCCAGCCGTTCACCGGCCTTGTATGCCACGCAATTCACAACCATGGTTGCGGTTTCCATCAGGTCACCTGCTATTCAATTAGGGTTTTGGTGAGAAAGTAACATTCATGTTCCACCGGGTAATTCTGCAGCGTCATCTGCAGTTGATAACCGAGTTTTTCGTAGAACGGCCGCGCCTGAAAACTAAAGGTATCCAAACGAACATAGCGGCAGCCGCGTGCTTTCGCCTCCCGTTCCGCCGCCAGCAATACTTTACGCCCCAGGCCGCTGTCGCGTTGCGAGTCCGCTACCCATAGCCATTCAACGCTCAGCCAGTTGCCCCAGGTCTCGCCGGTCAGGCCGGCGACCACCTGGCCGGCGGCACCCTGGGCGTAAATGCCAAGCGGCTTACGCAGGCTGGGATCCACATAGGGGCTGTTGTGGGCTCTAAGCCCCTGACGAATAACGTCGAGGGTGTCTTCATTGAGCGTCTCGGTTACGGTGATGTTCATCTTTCCTCCTTGGTGAACCCTTAACTTAAGCACAGTCTGACTAAAAGGCAACACGTTGAAATTTAAAACAAACGTCAAAATCAGCCTGCTGGGCTACACTGAGTAGGTTGTTTTTTGTCCAGGAGGACGCTATGCACCGATTGACTATGATAGCCGCTTTGCTGTTGTTCAGCGGCTTGCTGCACGCCGCGCCGACGGTAACGCAATTGCAGGACAAGTTGGAACACCCGTGGTCGCTGGCATTTCTGCCCGGCGAACAAGGAATGTTAATCACCGAACGGCCGGGGCGTTTACGGCTGTGGCAGCCGGGCCAGGGGCTTTCGGCGCCTATCGCCGGTGTGCCGCAGGTATATGCCGAAGGCCAGGGCGGTTTGCTGGAAGTGTTGCTGGCGCCCGATTTTTCCACCAGCCGACGAGTTTACCTCAGCTTCGCCGAAGCGGGCGATGAGGGTAAAGCGGGGACGGCGGTAGGCTACGGGCAACTTAGCACCGACAACCGACGGCTGGAGAATTTCAAGGTGATTTTCCGCCAGCAACCCAAGCTGTCGGTCGGCAATCATTTTGGGGGCAAGCTGGCGTTTGATCGTCAGGGGAATCTGTTTATCGCGCTCGGGGAGAATAATCAGCGGCCGACGGCGCAGGATCTGGACAAGTTACAGGGCAAAATGGTGCGCTTAACCGCCGACGGCGCGGTACCGCCGGATAATCCTTTTGTCGGCCAGGCCGGCAAGCGGCCGGAAATTTGGTCCTACGGCCACCGTAATCCTCAGGGGTTGGCGTTGAATCCGTGGAGCGGGGTGATATGGGAGAACGAACACGGTCCACGCGGTGGCGATGAGGTCAATATTCCGCAGGCAGGGAAAAACTACGGCTGGCCGATAGCCACCTATGGCATCAATTACTCCGGGCTGGCGATCCCGGAGGCGAAAGGGCAGAAGGTCGCGGGCACCGAACAACCCCTGCATTATTGGCCGGTGTCGCCGGGTATCAGCGGCATGGCATTCTATGATTCGCCGCGTTTCCCTGCCTGGAAGCATTCGCTGTTTATTGGTGCGCTGGCCCAGGAAGCGCTGATCCGCCTGACGCTGCAGGGAGACAACGTGGTTTCTGAAGAAAGGCTGCTGGAGGATCGCGGTGAACGCATTCGCGAAGTGCGGCTCGGGCCTGACGGTTATCTTTACCTGTTAACCGATGCAAGCAACGGCAAGCTGCTGCGGGTAGGGCTCTAGGAGAGAATTGCGCCCCAGCGGATGCGGGGCGCAGGAAACTCAGGTTAACTCACTCATCACACCGCGCTGATAGGCTGGCCGCTCGGTCAGTTGCTTATACCAGCGCTCCATGTTCGGGCGAGCTTGGCGCTTGATCGGCATGGAGAACCAGGCGTAGGCGAAACTGCCCAGCGGGATATCGCCGATACCGAAGTCTTCACCGGACAGGTAAGGCTGATGACCCAAGGTGTCTTCCACAATGTCGAAATGCTTTTCCAGTGTGGCAATCGCCGCTTCGATCTTCGCCATGTCACGCAGTTCCGGCTTGGTACGCACCAAACCCCAGAACACCACGCTAAAGTGACTGACAATGGTGGCCGTGGTCCAGTCCATCCATTTTTCGGCACTGGCACGCGCCTGCAGATCCTGCGGGTAGAAAGGTTCGCTACCAAACTTCGCGGCCAGATAGCGCACTATGGTGTTGGACTCCCACAGCACAAAGTCATCGTCTTGCAGCAGCGGCACCAGGCCATTCGGGTTCAATGAACGGTAGAGTTCGTCGTTCACCTTGCCGAAAGCGCCTCCGGCGTTGATATGGCTGTAACTCAGCTCCAACTCTGCGGCGCACCACAGCACTTTCCTGACGTTGTTCGAATTTTCACGACCCCAAATGGTCAGCATAGAACGCCTCTTTTACGTGGGTTAATCAACCTAACTAATTATTCCTACTCCACAATTCAGCGCTTGTCACACTGGAAGGCATTTTTTGCCGACGTGGGCGACACATTCAGCGCTCCCAGCGGCAGATCTCCCAGCCTTGCTCCAGCGCCAACGCGTTGAGCTCGCTGTCGGGGTTGATCACCGTGGCGCTGTCGACGTATTCCAGCATCGCCTTGTCGTTGAGGGAGTCGCTGTAGCCGTGGCTGTGCTCGAAGCTCAGTTCCGGATGTTCAGCCAACCACTTTTTCAGGCGGATAACCTTGCCCTGTTGGTAGGTCATGGTGCCGTAGGTGTTGCCGGTGAAGCGGCCGTCTTGCACTTCGACGCCGATGGCCAGCGCGCCGTCGGCGCCAAGCTGGGCGGCAATGGGGGCCACCAGGTGCTCGCCCGTGGCGGAAATGACCAGAATGCAATCACCACGCTCGCGGTGCCACAGCAGCCGCTCGCGGGCGGCAGGGTAGACTCGCGGCAGGATATCGCGGCGAATATAGCGCTGCACCCAGCCGGCCACCGTTTCGGTACTCAGGCCGGCCAGCGGCGCCAGCGTGGCCTGCATGTAGTCCTCCATGGACAGCTTGCCCTGATAATAGTGCTGCATCAGTTGCTGTTCCTGCTGTTCCAGTTCCGCCGGTGCAAACCCTTCAGTGACCAACCAACGCATCCATAGGCTGGCGCTGTCTTCATCAATCAGGGTTTCATCCAGGTCGAATAAGGCTAAATCCATCAGTATTTCTCCGGCAGGCAGGGAGGGGGAATGGGCTGTTTATAGAATAGCGGATAGCGTTAGTCGCCAGCCAGTGGCGACAACGAAATTGCGCAGAGCATAAGTCGCATTGATGACAGTTTTGCGACGCTTTGTTGAAGGTTTGCATAACTTAGAACGCAACAATATTGGCTGACGCTTGAGCCGCAGTGGTAACTATAGGGGTAATACGCTGGCTATCCAGGAGTTGAAGATGCTGATAATTCGCCTTTATACCGGCCCGATTTTTGTCGGGGATGAAGAGGAACAGGATGATGACACCCCCACTGACGCTGAAGAAGCTGCCGCTGCTGGATCTTTCGCAGCTTGATGGCGACGCCGGGCAGCGGCAGGCGTTTCTTGACGGTTTGCGTATTGCGGCGCGTGACGTCGGCTTTTTCTATTTGCGTGGCCACGGCGTTGATAGTGCCCTGAATGCACAGCTGCAACGGTTGGCGAGGCAGTTTTTCGCCCTGCCGGAAGCCGACAAACTGGCGGTGCAGATGGTGCATTCGCCGCATTTTCGCGGCTATAACCGTGCGGCGGCTGAATTGACCCGCGGCCAGCCAGACTGGCGCGAACAGTTTGATATCGGTGCAGAGCGAGCGGCGCTGCCGTTGGCTGAAGCAACCCCACGCTGGGCGCGTTTGCAAGGGCCGAACCAATGGCCGGAGGCATTGCCCGAGCTGAAACCGCTGTTATTGCAATGGCAGCAGGCAATGACCGCCATGTCGCTGCGGCTGTTGCGCGCCTTTGCCCTGTCGCTTTCACTGCCGGAACAAGCATTTGATTCGCTCTACGGCGACAAACCCAATGAACATATCAAACTGATCCGTTATCCAGGGCGTGAAGCGACCGCGAGCGGGCAGGGGGTTGGCGCCCATAAAGACTCCGGTTTTCTCAGCTTCCTGCTGCAGGACCGGCAGAAAGGTCTGCAGGTTGAAGTGGATGAAGGGCGTTGGGTTGACGCCGAACCGCTTGAGGATACCTTTGTGGTCAACATTGGCGAATTGCTAGAGTTGGCAACCAACGGCTACCTGCGCGCCACGGTACATCGGGTGGAGACGCCGCCGGCGGGGAGCGATCGACTGTCGATTGCTTTCTTCCTCGGGGCGCGACTGGACGCGGTGGTGCCTGTGTATCAGCTGCCTGAATATCTGGCCGCGGAAGCCCATGGCCCAACCAGCGATCCGCATAATCCGCTGTTGCGCGACGTAGGCTTTAACTACCTGAAAGGACGCATCCGTTCCCATCCGGATGTGGCGCAGCGTTATTACCAGGATGTGGTTGCTTAAGGGAGGAGGCCGCATACCGCGCCCAACCGGGTGAGTCGGGTCGAACATGTTCGACCCGATTGTTTTGAATTACTCTGCCAGTGCCTGCTGCAGATCGGCGATCAAATCTTCCGCATCCTCAATCCCTACCGACAGGCGCAGCAATTGCGGCGTAATACCGGTTTTCATCCGCTGTTCCAGCGGGATAGAAGCGTGAGTCATGCTGAACGGCTGACTGATCAGGCTTTCCACGCCGCCGAGGCTCTCTGCCAGGGTAAACAGCTGTGAACGTTTGATCACCCGGCGCGCATAGGCATCATCGCCTTTCAGCCGTACGGAAATCATGCCGCCAAAGCTGCTCATCTGCCTGGCCGCCAACGCGTGCTGCGGGTGGCTCGGCAGACCAGGGTAGTAGACTTCTTCTACCTGAGGTTGGCCTTCCAGCCACTGGGCAATACGCAAGGCGCTATTGCTGTGACGCTCCATACGCAATGCCAGGGTGCGGATGCCGCGCAGCGTCAGGAAGCTGCTGAACGGATCGAGAATGCCGCCCACCGCGTTTTGCAGGAAGCCGAGCTGCTCGGCCAACTCTGGGTTATTCCCCACCGCAGCGACACCGGCGACCACGTCGGAATGGCCGTTGAGGTATTTGGTGGCGGAATGCACTACCACATCAAAGCCGAGATCCAGCGGACGCTGGATATAAGGCGAGGCAAAGGTGTTGTCCGCTACGCTGATCAAATCGTGTTTTTTAGCGATGGTGGCGATGGCGCTCAGATCAGCCAATTTCAGCAGTGGGTTGGTCGGCGTTTCAACCCAGATCATTTTGGTATCCGGTTCGATGGCCTGTTCCAGCCCGGCAAGGTCCGCCGGGGAAACATAGGTGACGCGCAGGCCTGCGGTACGGCTGCGGACCTTCTCCAGCAGGCGATAGGTGCCGCCGTACAGATCGTCGACCGCCACCAGATGGCTACCCTGATCGAGCAGCTCCAGCACCGTTGAACAGGCGGCCAGGCCAGAGGCAAAGGCATACCCACGGCTGCCGCCTTCCAGTTCGGCAATGGCGCTCTCCAATGCGGTGCGCGTTGGGTTGGCGCTGCGTGAATATTCATAACCGGTATGCTCCCCCGGCGCCGGTTGGGCGTAGGTGGAGGTCGCATAAATGGCCGGCATTACCGCACCGGTGGCATCCGGCGTGTAACCGGCATGAACCGTCAACGTATCAAACTTGGCCATACAATCATTCCTTATTAACGTAATTTTTGGCGCCAGGCGTTAAGCACGTCTGTGCGGGTAATCAAACCGAGGAAACGCTCACCGTCGAGGACGACCGCTACGTGGCCGTGATTGAAGGTGGCCAGTAAATCCTGATAGCTGGCTTCTTTTTGCAGCGTATTGACCGAATGGGTCATGGCACGGGCGGCCGGCAGACTGAAGTGGCTGGCGTCCGCCTGCACGGCATTGAGCAGATCCCACTCGTCGATCAGGCCGACAACCCGATCGCCTTCCAGCACCGGCAGCTGCGAGATGTCATACAGCCGCATGCGGGCATGAACGATAGCCAGCGTGTCTTCCGGTGCGACCGAAACGGCGGCCCCTTCGTCATGACGGTAGGCGATCAAATCGCGTAAATCCTGATGCTGCGGCTTGCTCAGCAGGCCTTGTTCCAGCATCCAGTGGTCGTTATACATTTTAGACAGGTATTTGTTGCCGCTGTCGCAGACGAAGGTGACCACGCGTTTCGGCTCTGTTTGTGCCTGGCAATAGCGCAGCGCTGCCGCCAACAGGGTGCCGGTGGATGAGCCTGCCAACACGCCTTCTTTGCGCAGCAGATCGCGTGCGGTGGTGAAGGCTTCGGCATCGCCGATACGATAGGCATTGCGCACCTGGTTAAAGTCGCTCAGCGGCGGAATGAAATCTTCGCCGATCCCTTCCACCAGCCAACTGCCGGCCTCGCCGATCTGGCCGTTATCAAGATAGTCCGCCAGGATCGAGCCGGCCGGATCCGCCAACACGAACTCGGTTTGTGGCGAGACTTCGGCAAAATAGTGGCTCAGGCCGCCGAGTGTGCCGCCGGAACCGACGCCAACCACGATGGCATCGACCTGATGCTCCATCTGCTGCCACAGTTCCGGCGCGGTGGTGCGGGTATGGGCCGCCGGGTTGGCCGGGTTGTTAAACTGATCGATATAAAACGCACCGGGGATTTCGTCGGCCAGCCGTTTGGCATAATCCTGATAGTAAGCCGGGTGCCCCTTGCCCACGTCGGAGCGGGTCAGCACCACTTCTACTCCCAGGGCGCGCAGATGGAAAATCTTCTCGCGGCTCATCTTGTCCGGCACCACCAACAACAGCTTATACCCCTTCAGGGCCGCCACCAGCGCCAGGCCCAAGCCGGTGTTGCCGGCGGTGGCTTCAATGATGGTGCCGCCGGGCTGCAGGCTGCCGTCGCGTTCCGCTTGCTCGATCATCGACAGCGCTACGCGGTCTTTGATGGAGCCGCCGGGGTTTTGATTCTCAAGCTTGACGAACAGGCGGCAGGGGCCGGTATCAAACTGAGTCAGTTCCAGCATCGGGGTGTTACCGATCATATCGATGACGGAATGCGGTATTGCCATGAGGATCTCCAGAATAATTCGGTTTAAAGCCGTTATCTGGATGATAGCGCTGTCAATAAGCCTATTAAAAAGAACAAATAACCACTCAATATGCCTTTTTGGAATATATTAATTCAATTTGGACGTATGGAGGCATGGATGTTCAGCAGTGCAGATGTTCAGCCGTATGGCCGTGGGCCGTTTAAAAAAACGACGCACCGTCGGCTTTTCATCCAATTTACGCGTAACAGCGTACAGTTATGTAAAAATGCTGAAAATTCGCGCTAAACCCTGCAAAAATAAGATGAATCTAATAAACTCACAGCAAGGGCATTTTCGGTACGCCGCTCAACCCGTCATGGGGCCGCAGGGAGTTTGCGGTTGGAAAACGCGTATCGGGCCACTCTCGCTGGTTGGCTGAAAACGTGAATATGTTTGAAAGTTAACGCTATTTCAATGATTTGAATGGATACTCTGGCGACGTCATGATGAAAAAAAACTTTTCCACTACCCTGAAAAAATTAACCTTTAGCGTCAGCATCCTGTTCTTGGCTGCGCCTGTCGTACAGGCGGCGGAAGCGCCGGCTGCCCCGCAGGTCGATGCCAAAGCTTTTGTGCTGATGGATTACAACAGCGGCAAAATTCTGACGGAGGGCAATGCCGATACCCGGCTCGATCCCGCCAGCCTGACCAAGATCATGTCCAGCTACGTGATTGGCCAGGCGATCAAGGCCGGCAAGATCAAGCCGGAAGACATGGTCACCGTAGGTAAAGATGCCTGGGCTACCGGTAACCCGGCGTTGCGCGGCTCCTCGCTGATGTTTATCAAGCCGGGCGACCAGGTGCCGGTGATGGAGCTCAACAAAGGCATCGTCATTCAGTCGGGCAACGACGCCAGCATCGCGCTGGCCGATTATGTCGCGGGTAGCCAGGATTCGTTTGTCGGCCTGATGAACAACTACGCCAAATCGCTGGGCCTGCAGAACACCCATTTCCTGACGGTGCACGGGCTGGATGCGGAAGGGCAGTACAGTACCGCACGTGATATGGCGCTGCTGAGTCAGGCACTAATCCGCGACGTGCCGGATGAATATGCGCTGCATAAAGAAAAAGAGTTCACCTTCAACAAGATCCGCCAGGTTAACCGCAACCGTCTGTTGTGGAGCTCCAACCTGAACGTTGACGGCATTAAAACCGGTTACACCGGTGGCGCCGGTCATAACCTGGTGGCCTCGGCCACCGATGGCCCGATGCGTTTGATCTCGGTAGTGCTGGGCGCGCCGAGCGATCGCGTCCGCTTTAGCGAAAGTGAAAAGCTGCTGACCTGGGGCTTCCGCTTCTACGAAACTGCCACGCCTATCAAAACCGACAAGCCGTTTGTTACCCAGAAAGTGTGGTTTGGCGACGTTGGCGAGGTGCCTTTGGGCGTAGCGAAAGATGCGGCGGTCACTATCCCGAAAGGGCAGATGAAAAACCTGAAGGCCAGTTACAAGCTGAACCAGCCGACGCTGGAAGCGCCATTGGCAAAAAATCAGGTGGTTGGCACCATCGATTTCCAGCTTGACGGCAAAACCATCGAGCAATATCCGCTGGTGGCGATGCAAGAGGTGAAAGAAGGGAACTTCTTCAGCCGTATTTGGGACATGGTGATGATGAAACTGACCCAGTGGTTCGGCAGCGTGTTCGGCTAGTTATCACGAGGGTTCAAAGACCACGTTGGTATCAAACAGAGGGCGCATGATGGCGCCCTCTGCTTTTATCAGTTACAGGCGACCACCTTGATCGCCAGACCGCCCTGCGACGTCTCACGGTATTTGGCGTTCATGTCCTTGCCCGTCTCATACATGGTTTCAATCACCTTATCCAGGCACACCCGCGGCTCGCTGGTACGACGTAGAGCCATACGTGCTGCATTGACCGCTTTCACCGCGGAAATTGCGTTACGTTCGATACAGGGCACCTGAACCTGGCCAGCCAATGGATCGCAGGTCAGCCCCAGATGATGCTCCATAGCGATCTCGGCCGCGATGCAAACCTGAGCTGGGCTGCCGCCCATCAATTCCGCCAGACCGGCCGCCGCCATGGAGCAGGCGACGCCCACTTCCCCCTGACAGCCCACTTCTGCGCCCGAAATAGAGGCGTTCATCTTGTACAGCGCGCCAATGACGCCGGAGGTCAGGAAGTAACGGCTATAGGAATTAGGGTTCACCGGACGAATAAACTGGTCGTAATAGGCCAGTACCGCCGGGATGATGCCGCAGGCACCGTTGGTTGGGGCGGTCACCACGCGGCCACCGGCGGCGTTTTCTTCATTCACGGCGAAGGCGAACATATTGATCCAATCAACGACGTTCATCGGATCGATGTTGTTCTTGTCGCCGGTCACCAGAATACGGCGCAGAGCAGCGGCGCGGCGCTGAACCTTCATTGGGCCGGGCAGCAGGCCTTCGGTATTCATGCCGCGTTCAATACCGGCACGCATCACTTGCCAGACTTCGGCGAAGTGCGCGTCGATCTCGGCCTTGCTGTGCAACGCCAGCTCGTTTTGCATCACCAGACCGGACAGCGAAAGGCCGGCGTCCTTGCAGTGCTGTTGTAAGTCACGCGCCGAATTGAACGGGAAGGGCACCTGAACCGGATTCGCCTCCGACAGGCCGAAATGTTCCTCATCGACGATAAAACCGCCGCCGGTAGAGTAATAGGTTTTGCTGTGCAGCAGACGTTCGTCGGCGAAGGCGCTGATGCGCATGCCGTTTTCATGCAGCGGCAGATTATTGCTGTGGAAGTTCATGCTGGTTTGCAGCGGAAAATCCACTTCGTGATGACCCTTGGCCATCAGCAGGCGACCGCGTTGCTCAACGTCACGGATAAAACCGGCGATACCGTCGATATCCACGTCGTGCGGCAGGTTACCCGCCAGGCCCATAATAATGGCGATATCGGTGTGGTGTCCTTTGCCGGTCAGAGACAGCGAGCCGTAGACGTCCACCACGACGCGGGTGGTATCCATCAACTGCTGGCTGGCGATCAACTCATCGGCGAACAGCTTGCCGGCTTTCATCGGACCGACGGTGTGGGAGCTGGATGGGCCAATACCAATTTTAAAAATATCGAAAACGCTGACCATGGTTTCGCCTCCTTCTTCAGGTGTTAGGCGTTAATGCAGGAAAGGGGGCCGTGCAGAGAAGCCGGCGCACAGGGCGCCGGCCGGGCTGGATTAGAGGCTGTACAGGATTGCGGAGATGGCGATCAGGCCCATCACTACCACGAACACGTTGCTGATGTGGCCGCTGTACTTGCGCATGGCAGGCACTTTACGGATAGCGTACATCGGCATCAGGAACAGCAGCATGGCGATGATTGGACCACCCAGGTTCTCGATCATGCCGAGGATGCTTGGGTTCAGGGTCGCAACAATCCAGGTAGTCACCAGCATGAAGATGGCGGTGATGCGGTTCAGCTTGTTGGTGCTGATGGTTTTACCGCGGCTCTTCATCGATTTGGCGATCAGACCGTTAAAACCTTCACGTGCGCCCAGGTAGTGGCCCAGGAACGATTTGGTGATGGCGATAAAGGCGATAACCGGCGCGATGTAGGCGATCATCGGGTTGTTAAAGTGGTTGGCCAGGTAGGACAGAATGGAGATGTTCTGTGCCTTGGCTTCCGCCAGGTTTTCCGGGGACAGGCTCAGCACGCAGCTGAACACGAAGAACATAACGGTCAACACCATCATGATGTGAGCGAAGCCCAGAATGCGAGAGCATTTCTTCTCGGCTTCTTCCTGGCCGTATTCTTCACGTTTGGCTACCGCAAAGGCGGAGATGATCGGCGAATGGTTGAAGGAGAACACCATGACCGGGATCGCCAGCCACAGGGTGATGATCAGGCCGTGGCCCATACCGGTACCGGCGCCAGACAGGGAAACGTTGTCGAAGATGGCGGTGGACCAGTTAGGGATCAGGTACAGAGCCAGCAGCATCAGCACGCCAACAAACGGGAACACCAGGATGCTCATGGTCTTCACGATAGCTTGCTCACCGAAACGAACGATGGTCATCAGGCCCACGATCAGGATCAGCGACAGAATGGCGCGCGGTGGTGACGTCATACCCAACTGGTGAGTAATGAAGCTGTCGACGGTGTTGGTGATCGCCACGCTGTAAACCAGCAGGATTGGGTAGATGGCGAAGAAGTAGAGCAGAGTGATCAGCTTACCGGCGCCGATACCAAAGTGTTCTTCAACTACTTCGGTGATGTCTTCACCGGCATTTTTACCGGAGAGCACGAAACGGCACAGGCCACGGTGGGCGAAGAAGGTCATCGGGAAAGCGATGATGGCCATGATGATCAGGGGAATCAAACCACCGATACCGGCGTTGATTGGCAGGAACAAAACGCCTGCGCCGATCGCGGTGCCGTACAGGCCCAACATCCACATGGTGTCGGTTTTACGCCAGGTACTGGTAGAGCCAGAAGCCGCAGAGGCAATGGTGCCGGTCTGTGTAGTGTCCATAAATATCTCCGAAGTGAACACGTTAATTTAAAATTAAAGGCAAAACTTAAGGTTAAAACCGAATGTCGCAAGAGCAGATGGCGGCATCGGTAAGAATCAGGTGTTGCTTGCGGGGATAATTGGCGTCCCCCTGGTTGTTTATTATGCTAATTACCGTTGGCCAGTGTGGCGGATAATTAATCAAATGATATTCCGCTCCCGAAGGGCCTCACATCGATACTGCTGCCGGAAGGTCATGGCCTGCCGATTTTCGTTGGCGGCAAGATAACGATTTACAGTAGAAACAACCGTGATCATGCTCTCAAATGCGTAATATGTGCGGTTAATTGCTTTTTTATTGGTTTTTCATGCATATGTTGCGCACTTGTGTAAGATTTCATGCTGAAAACGCTCTCATGGATGTTTCAGGATTTATCCGGTGTGGACGATCTGTAACCAGATAAAACGCTGCCGTTGTCAGCAAGCCGAGCAATATATTTTAAGCGTGGGTTTGGATCTAGCTAAAAACCCGGAATAAGCGGTTTTAGTGACGTAGATCACATTGTGGTTTTAAGTGAATTAACTTTTAATTAATTGTTTTATATGGTTTTATTTAAAATATCCCGCTAATAACGAAGGTAAACTACTTAACTGGATAGCGGATAAAAATGCTTAACCATTCATCATATAAATAAACTAAATTGGTTATATTTAAACCGGATTGGTTGCGTAATTGTTGATATTTATCTTGTAGATGTTATTGCGATTTATCATATAAAACCCCGCAGATACCGGGCGTGAAAGTAATATTGTGTGGGATTTATCCGTGCTAAAGGAATAAGCAGGAAGAACTGTTGCAATTTATTAACCTGAGATTGGCTGTGGATAAAGAGATTTGCGCATCAATCGAAGATTATTTGTTCAATTTTTGCAGAGAGAAGGGAGCCAGTGAAGGGCACCGTCGGCTGGAACCGACGGTAAAATTCAGCTTAAAAACGAATGGCGATCGCGTTTTCACTGAAAAAGTCCGCAAACTGCGGCTCGGGCTGACGATCGGTAATCACCCGGTCGAACTGCGTCAGCGGACCAATGCAGGCGGGCTTGGTTTTACCGAACTTGCTGTGATCGGCCACCAGGATTTTTTGCTGTGCCATGGCCATTGCCCGGTGTTTCATTTCCAGCTCGTCAAAATTAAAGCAGGTGGCGCCATGCTGCAGGCTCAGACCGGCGGCGGAGATAAAGGCGATATTCGGGCAGATATGATCCAGCTCGTTGTGTTGGCCGACGGCGGTGAAAATGTAGTTGTTCGGCTTGAATTCACCGCCGCACAGGATCACTTTGCAGTTCGGTTTGTCCTGGAGCGCCAAAAAGGTATTTAGCGAGTGGCATACTGCGGTGAACACCAGATCGTCGGCAATGGCATCGATGATCGCCGGGGTGGTGGTGCCGCAGTCGAAAAATACGGTGTCGTTTTCGTTGATCAACGCTGCGGCCAGCAGGCCGATACGACGCTTTTCCGTGACCTGTTTGGCCTTTTGATCGGAGACAAAATAGTTGGTGACGCCATTGCTGCGGGGATCGGCGACCACATAGCCACCCAACAGCACCACGGCGGCCGGCTCCGCGCTGAGATCGCGGCGGATGGTCATTTCTGAAACGCCTAACAGCACGGCGGCTTCTTTTAAATGGATCTTGTCAGAGCGCTTTAACGCCTGGACTAACCGATTGATTCGTTCTTCGCGCCGAGTTTCCATCTGTCTTCCCACAGGGTTAAGAGCCATTCTCCAGGGCCGAACACACAAATGCGGGGTAATAGTTGACCAGCCTAAGGCTGGACACATTACCCCGCATCAGATTATCACGGCGCGCGCCCGGTACTGAGGCGCCTCAGTTTATCAGTAGCTGCCGGCGGCAGCCTGATCACCGGAAACGATTGCTACGCCAGAGCTGGTGCCGATACGAGTAGCGCCTGCTTTGATCATCTTCTCGGCGGTTGCGCGATCGCGCACGGCGCCGGATGCTTTAACCCCCATCTCACTGCCTACCGTCGCACGCATCAGCTTGACGTGCTCTTCACGAGCACCGCCGGTGCTGAAGCCGGTAGAGGTTTTAACGAAGGCCACATCAAGTTCGCGACACATTTCACAAACCTGAACGATCTGCGCATCGCTGAGCAGGCAGGTTTCCAATATTACCTTCAACGGGATCGCCGCGCAAACCTCGCGCACGGCGGCGATGTCGGCTTTGACTTCATCCAGCAGGCCGCTTTTCAGCCAGCCTACGTTGATCACCATGTCAATTTCCTGCGCGCCGGCTGCAATCGCCGCTTTGGCTTCGAAGGCTTTGGCTACGGTCAGGCCGGCACCCAGAGGGAAGCCGATCACCGAACAGATTTTCACTTCGCTTTCCTGCAGCAGATGCGCAGCCAGCGGCACATAGCCGGAGTTAACGCAAACGGCGTAGAAGTTGTGCTGCTGCGCTTCTTCACAGAGTTTGGCGATTTGCTCTTCGGTGGCATCCATCGCCAGCAGGGTGTGGTCGACATAGCGGGCGTAATCAATGTTTTCAGTCGTCATTTCGATTCCTTGTTGAGGTTTGATCAAAGCACAATGTGAATAATGTTAGAATAATAACATCCATCTGACGGTTAGGATAGCGTGATTTTAAAAATGAAGCACAGATCATCGTTTTTAGGCTGTGTGGTGTATAACATTGGCAGTGATGATATGTTATTTAAATAACATTTTGGTGCTGGATGCAGGTTTGACCTGCGAGAACACCCAGGGGAAAAACTATGGATATGCTAATAAATCTGGTGCCACAGCGGTTTGGGGCACAACCAGATGAAGTTTTCCGCAATGCGGATTTTGTGGTTACCGCTGTTGATTGTGCTCAGGCAGGACCGATGCTGACGTTGGAAAATAGCCGCGGCTCGCTGCGGGTATTGCCCTACAGTGGGATGACGATTTGGGATGCCGATTTTGATGGCTACTCGCTGAAGTCGGGCCGGCGTAGCGTCAAGGCGGCCCGTTGCCATCCTCATAGCGGCGTTGCTTTCCATTCACCCTGGCCGTATGAGGATGGTTCATCATCAGAATTAAACATGCAGCGTGTAGCGTTGAAGCTAGAGGGGAATACCCTGACGCTGTACGGCAGTGGCGAACTTGCCGATCGGCAGTGCAGGTTGCGCCCGGCGGTGAGCTTGACGGCGGACAGCGCACAATTTTCCATTGATATGCAAATCACTAATCTCGCCGAAGCGCCTTTACCGCTGAATTATGTCTGCCAATTAAATTATGGCTGCATCCCAGCAGCCATTTTCCGGCAGAATTTACCGGCACCGGCCTTGATGCCAACGGGGAGCATCGCCGATCGGGGCGTGCTGTGTTCGGACGATTTGTCGTTGTATGTCGATCAGGCCGAGTTCTTTATGTTGGCCTCAAAGGGCAGGCGATACGTCACGCGTTTTTCCACCGCACAATTTAACTATGGTCTGCGCCCCGTCACACAACAGGGCAGCCAGCGTTTGTTCATGTTTATCCAACCGGCCACCGGTAAGGGCGACAAACTGCCTGCAATGGTGATAGAGGCGGGGAAAATGAGAGCCTTCAGTGTCACCACCGGGGTGGTGTGAGACAGGGGCGGAGCCGCCCCTGTCTGAAGAGAGATTACTCTTTAACCCACCCTTTACGGATCGGGAAGGCGAACAGGAAACGGTACAGGCGCGTCAGTTTGGCGGCAATGATGTCGCCGAACAGGTTCCACACCAGTTGGGCAAACAGGCAGCCTACCAGACCGAGCAGGAAGCCACCCACCATGTCCAACGGCCAGTGCACACCCAGATAGACACGGGACCAGGCGATGCCAGCCGCCACGATTAACAATAAAATCCCCGACCAGACACGGTGCCAGAACAGGAAAGCCAGTGCGAAAGTAAAGATGGCGGTACCGTGATCGCTGGGGAAGGAACTGTCCGGTGCATGCGCCAGGAAGGTATACCCCACACCGGCGACGAATGGCCGTTCATGTGGCAGCAACATGCCGATAGTGGCGGCAGAAAGCATGGCAAACAGCAGAGCAATTGTCGTCTTGGCCACCACTTCACGTTGCGACACCAATTGGTTCTGCGGCCCCCATAGCCATAGTCCGATAATCAGCATCGGCACGATAGCGATCAGATCGCGCGCCAGAAAGGTGGCGATATCGATCGATCCTTCGGGGGACGCCGGGGTCGCGTTGATCCAGGCGAAAAGAAGATAATTCAACTGCTCTATCATAGTTACCTCGTCTTGCGGCGGATAAACCCGCTCGCCATGCAATAAACAGCCAGTTGGCTGAGCCAGACCCACCAACCCGCCCACAGGTTATGGGTAAGAAAATGTGCGCCGCGCATGACCTGACCAAAACCCATCAGCATGCCGAGCACAATGCCGCCGAACCAACACCAGTAAGCCAGGCGTGGGCGTTGCGGATAAAACAGGAAAAACAGCGCCATCACGGCAAAGCCGCTGGAGGCATGGCCGCCGGGGAAGCAGCGCCCCGGTCCAGGTACCGCCGGTATTGCGCCGAACAGAGGGTAGGACATCGCCTTACCGCCGTATTCGATTAAATCCCAAGGGCAGGAATGTGCGCTGGTGGCTTTCAGAATCCCGACCACCAAGGGACCAATGCCGACCAGCAGCATGGTGACAATCATGCGCGGGTTACGGCGATAAATGCCCCAGAACAGCGCCAGCACCGCACCGGTAATCACGCCGATTTTCAGCAGGCGGTGGTTAATCAAGTCCAGCCAGTGATTGTTCTGCCACGGAAAATGCCCGCTGGCGGCGTCGAACCAGTAATTGCTGATGGCCCAGTCCAGCTGTTCATTGCGCGACAGCCAAAGGAACAGCAACCCACTGGCTATCAACCCAAAAACCTGCCAACGGTAAAAGGATGCCGGCAGCGAGTAAAGGGCGTTAGTCTGAATTTGGGGTGTTGTTGAGGATTGATTTAGTGAAGGTTTTGGATTCACGCAGGGCTCAGATTCAATCAGAGTGATAGAGAGCCCCACTGTAATAATTCTGTCTTAAGAAAACCTTAATGCCCGGGCAAGCCTGCTGCGAGAAAGGGATAGGCGAGCTATCGGCTTTCCGTTAAGGTAATCGTTTGCTTTTTATTGGGAAGATGTGGCGATGACAAAAAAATTGAATCTTGTGCTGTTGGCGGCCTGTGGCGCGCTGATTTCTCCTCTGACGGTGGCGCAGCAGGGCGTTGCCCCCGGGCCGATTGTGGTTCAGGGCGCAATGCCGGTGGAGGCGGAACGTTTCGCCCAACGTCTGGACAACCCGCGTGAAGAACAAATTGGCGGCTGGCGCTTCTGGCGCGGCACCGTGGACGGTTATCCGGTCGTGGTGTCGGAAACGCTGAAAGGCATGTCTAACGCGGCGGCGGCTACGGCGATCGCCGCGACCCAGTTCCGCCCTGTGGCGATCATCAATCAGGGGACTGCCGGCGGCCACGATCCTGCGCTGAAAGTGTATGACATCGTGCTGGGAAAATATTCGGTTAGCCTGGGCGCGTTTAAAACGCCGAAAAAAGCACAGGGCGAAGGCAGTGATTCACGGCAGTGGCAACCTATGGATTTGCTGGCTTCGAAAGGCAGCGCCGGTGAGGATAAAAATCCCCATACGATCCGTCAATTCCCGGCAGACGCTAAACTGTTGGCGATAGCGGAGAGCGTTAAGGGCAGCTACGCGCAGGGCAAGGTCGTTGAAGGAGTGATTGGCTCCGCCGACGTCTGGAACAGCGAACTGGATCGCATTCGTGACTTCCGCGAAAAATATCATACCTCGGTAGAAGAGATGGAAACGGCTTCCGCCGCTCAGATAGCCGCGGCTTTCAATATTCCTTTTGTCGGCATTCGCGTCCTGTCCAACAATATTACCAACCAGGGTAAATACGATCCGCAGACCGGGCTTGCGTGTCAGGATTATGTCTACCAGGTGGTGAAGGCTTATATCGCTGAAAACGCATCTCGCTGATTGCTTATCCTGATTTGTGGTCGGCATTCTGGTTGTTATTGCTAACCATTGTCCATTGTAAAGAAGATTAAACTGCTGGCGAGCTTGTCAGTAGTGTATTAGCTTATGGGCGAAGCATTTAATCATTGTAGGGATAAAACATGAACAAGGCATCCGTCGTATTTTCCGGCCTGCTGATGGCCGTTTCCGCCAGCGCCATTGCTGCCACCTCTGCCGAAGACACCGATATCAGCAAACAGCCGCTGGAAAAGGTCGCACCATACCCTAAAGCGGAAAAAGGTATGAGCCGTCAGGTGATTTACCTGCCTAAACAGGAACACGAAGAGAACTTCAAGGTGGAACTGCTGATCGGCAAAACGCTGGAAGTGGACTGCAACCACCACATGATCGGCGGCACGCTGGAAAGCAAAACCCTTTCCGGCTGGGGCTATGACTATCTGGTGTTGGAAAAACTGTCCGATCCGGCCTCCACCTTGATGGGGTGCCCAGACAATAGCAAACAGCAGAAATTTATCGCTGCCAATTTGGGTGACGCGTCCATGCAGCGTTACAACAGCCGCTTGCCGATTGTGGTCTACGTGCCGAAAGACGTGGAAGTGAAATACCGCGTGTGGAAAGCCGAAGAGACGGTGAGCAAGGCCGAGCAGAAATAATATCGATGCGTGCTAACCATTAGCACGGCTAAGTCATTACCGAATAAAAGCCCGTTTGGGGGAGTGCATTGCGCCGTTGGCCATAGCCCCCCAAACGGGCTTTTTTTGTGTGTCGCACAGTGGGGTATAGCAATAGAAAACGGCAGTAAAAGTATGTAGTTTGGTGTCGATACACAGCAACGCAATCTACCTAACTGGGCCAACATGACAAAATTAATTGAATTTAACGCCATCATTGAAGCAGCGGAGCGTTTATCTGAGAAAGTGATTCGCACTCCGGCCATTCCCGGTTCGAAACTGGCTGAAAAGATCCAGCGGCCCGTCTTCCTGAAGCTGGAAAACACCCAGCTTGGCGGCTCTTTTAAAGCCCGAGGGGTGCTTAACAAATTTTTGAAACTGGCGGATGAGCTTAAAGATAACCGGTTTGTTGCGGTGAGCGGCGGTAATTTTGGTATTGCGATCGCCGAGGCTGCGAAAATCTTTGGCGCTGACGTCACCATTATTATGCCACCCAGCGCACCCTCAACCGCTATCGCCCGGGTCCGTCAGTTGGGCAGTAGCGTCATGATAGAAACGGATGTTCATGCGGCGTTTGAGCGAGCGAAGGCCTTGGCAGCCGAAGGTTATGTGGTTATCGATGACTGTAACGATTCGCTGATAGCCGAAGGGCATGGCACCCTGGCACTTGAGTTTATCGCCGATTGTCCTGATTTAACCGATGTTTTTGTTGCTGTAGGTGGCGGTGGCATGCTGGCCGGTGTGGCGACGGCGCTGAAAACCATCAAGCCGGAGATCAGGATTTGGGGTGTTGAAACTGCGGGCGCCAATTCAATGCATCAGGCGCTTGGCGCGGGGAAACCTGTCGAGATTGAGGTCACGTCCATTATTTCCACGCTGGGGGTGCCCGTCATTGATGAAATGATGCTTGCGCATGCTCAAGCTTATGTCGAAGACATAGTGGTTGTTTCAGATAAGGCTGCCATCGAAGGGATGATCGCTTTTGGCGAAGAGGCTAAGCAGTGGGTCGAATTGGCTTCCGGAACGCTCATTCCCGCTGTGCTGGCTATTGCGCCCAAGCTGCCCGCCAATGCGGTGATCGGGATGGTGGTGTGCGGTGGGAATATATCCCATCGGGACATGGCGAAATGGGTGAGTTATTCGCGCAATCTTTGAGTTCATCGCAATTTTCGGATGAGTGACGCCTGCTTATAAGTCACGTCTGAGTATCAATGAATTTAATGGTTTTGTTGGGCCGAACCACCGGCTCACTTTATTTCAGGCAACAAAAAACCCGATAGTCTTGAACCTAAAAAGGCGGGACTAACGGGCTCCACAAAATGGGGACATCAAAGAAAAGCAGTGGCACTAATTCAGACTACCCCCGGCAAGGAAAGTTCTCACCGGGGATAAAAATTTCAAAATATTTTTGCCACTGATTCATCTTCATTGCTTATCGTTTAGCCGAGGATCCCCGGCCACAACACTACAATCAGCGAACCGGCCAGGGTTAACAATACGTTAGCGATAGCATAGGTACCGGCATAGCCCAGGGCAGGGATATTGCTGCGTGCGGTGTCGCTGATAATCTCCATCGCTGGCGCACAGGTGCGGGCCCCCATAATGGCGCCAAACAGCAGGGCACGGTTCATGCGCAGCACGTAAGCGCCGAACAGGAAGCAGATCACCACCGGCACCAGGCTGACGATCAGTCCGGCAATCAGCATCTGGCCGCCAACGGCACCCAGGCTGTGGCCAATACCGGCACCGGCGCTCAGGCCAACACCGGCCATAAACACCATCAGGCCGAACTCTTTCACCATATTCAACGCGCCCTGCGGAATGTAGCCAAAGGTCGGGTGGTTGGCACGCAGGAAGCCGAGCATGATGCCGGACATCAGCAAGCCGGCGGCGTTACCGATGCCGAACGAGAAGTTGCTGAACTGGATGGTGATCTGGCCAATCAACAGCCCGATGATAAAGAAGGCGCAGAATGCCAACAGATCGGTGACCTGACTGTGGATCGAGATAAAGCCAATCTTCTCCGCCACGCTTTTCACCCGGCGAGCGTCGCCGCTGACCTGCAGTACATCGCCTTTGTTGAGCACGATACTGTCGTCGATAGGCATTTCAATCTGGCTACGGATCACCCGGTTGAGGAAGCAGCCGTGATCGGTCAGCTTCAGTTGGCTCAGGCGCTTGTTCACCGCATTGCTGTTCTTGACCACAATCTCTTCGGTGACGATGCGCATGTCCAGCAGATCGCGGTCGAAGACCTCTTTGCCGTTGCGGAAGCTGGGATCCAGCCGTGCATGGGCATCAGGGTAGCCAACCAGCGAGATTTCATCGCCTACCTGTAGCACCGCGTCACCGTCCGGGTTTGCCAAAATACCGTTACGACGAATGCGTTCGATATAGCAGCCGGTCTGGCGATAGATGCCCAGTTCGCGCAGGTTTTTGCCATCGGCCCAGGCCACCAGCTCCGGTCCCACGCGGTAAGCGCGGATAACCGGCAAATAAACCTTGCGTTGGCTGTCCGTATCCAGGCCACGTTCGCGGGCAATTTGCTGAGCGGAGGTGGAAAGGTCCTGGTGTTGCAGCTTAGGCAGGTAACGTGCGCCGAAAATCAGACTCACCAGGCCAATCAGGTAGGTCAGGGCATAGCCGAGGCTCAGATGATCCTGTGCCGCCAGCAGCGCCGGGCCGTTGGTGATGGTATTGCGCAGCGTATCGCCAGCGCCAACCAGGACTGGGGTTGAGGTCATGGATCCGGCGAGCATGCCGGCGGTCAGGCCAATATCCCAGTGGAAAAGTTTGCCGAGACCGATGGCGATCACCATCGCGGAACCGACCATTACCAGCGCCAGCATCAGGTAATTTTTACCGTCGCGGAAAAATATCGAGAAAAAGTTGGGCCCGGCTTCCACGCCAACGCAGAAAATAAACAGCATAAAGCCGAGATTTAGCGCTTCGGTGTTAATGGCGAAATGTTGTTGGCCAAGCAGCAGCGAAACCACCAAAACGCCAATGGAATTACCGAGTTGAACGGAGCCCAGACGGACTTTACCGAGGCACAGCCCCAGTGCGAGTACCACGAACAGTAACAGGATGTAGTTACCGTTTAACAAACTAGCGACGTTTATGTTCACGGAGGATAACTTATTGTTTACCAGTAAGTGCTTGATATAGATAACTATAAGATATAAATTCAGTCAAAAATCGACGTCATAAATAACTAACCAGCGGAAGGCGATTCGAACCATCGATCGGCGGCGTTTATTCTAGTCGCTATGGCGCATGACAGCCAGCATAAAGCTGAGTTCCTGCGCCACCGAACGCATTTTTACCCGTTGTATTTCAAGCCGCAACGCCGTCGTCTGCAGCCAGAGACGTGCTCTGCCCAATGGCATAGCCGCCGGTGCCGAGGATGCGCAGCCTGAAATTTAGCGGGATAGCTCTCTTTTAGTAGCCAAGGAAAAAGTTCAGTTCAGCGTTGCCGTTCTTCGGCAAGGCGTCACCGGCTTTGTGACACGGCTGATTTCTACGGTGTGGTAACAGATTAAGGGGGAGTAGGGTATGGCGAGCGAACGGTATTGGTGGGGTATTTTGAGCTGTTTCCTGCTGTTCAGCCTGGTGTATCTCGGCCAGCAGAGCGGAGTCTTTGGCAGTACCGATCATGAGCATCGGGGGGAGACCGGCCTGTTGCTGTTCGTGATACCCGGCGTGGTTGCCAGTTATCTGTCGAGTAAAAAACGCATTCTCTGCCCGTTACTGGGTGCGCTCTATGCACTGCCGCTGTGCCTGATCATCCGCCACTTTTGGTTAACACCCTCTTATTCGTTCTGGCAGGAATTGGCTTACGCCACCAGCGCGGTATTCTGGTGCATGTTTGGCGCGCTGCTGGCGCTGTTTATCGGCGGCTTGTTGCAGGCTTATCTGCAATGTCACCGCCGCGAACGGCAATAAAAAAAGGCGCTTTGAGCGCCTTTTTGTCGTTCTTGCCTGAAACTTACTGGAACAGGTTCAGGTTTTCTTTGGCATAAGCTTCGAAATCGGTGCAGCCGCCGATGTGTTTCTCATCGAGGAAGATCTGCGGAACGGTTTCTACCGGTTTGCCAACGGTTTTTTCCAGATCGGCTTTGGTGATGCCTTCAGCGTGGATATCAACATAACGGAAGTTGAAATCGTCACGTTCTTCAGTCAGTTTTTCCGCCAACTCTTTCGCACGGACACAATAAGGACAGCCTGGGCGCCCGAAGATAACTGCAAACATGCAACACTCCTTAGATTGATATTCAATAATTTAATCGCAACTGCAATGACATTCTGTCAGTCAAAAAAGACTTAAGGTTGAGCATTACCCGCATTGATGGCGCCTACTATGCCCGTTGGGTCAGCGAAAAAAAAGCAGGAATTACCTGTTAATCTGATTCATCTAACCGATTAAGCCGCCGGGGCTGTCGCCATCGGGGGGAATTCACTACACTGGAGGCAGAGCTTCTGGAGAAGAAAAATATGCGTTCATTCGGTGACTTACCCCGTACGGTGTTGGTTTTGGAAGGCCTGGGCATGCTGTCATTAGTGCTGGCTTATCTGAGCATTCACGGTCACGTTCAATTGCCGGGCTGGTTGGCTTCCCAGCAGGCAGCGGTGGGCATGATTTTCCTCGGCGTGGCGCTGATGGTCCCGGCGGCGGCTTTTTTGGTTTGGCGCGTGGTGCAAGGATTTGGCCCGCTAATGCGCGGCGGTCAGCCGCCGCAGAACGATCGGCATAAGCCTCATTCGCCGGTCGATAAAAACGACAGTGAGCCGCGCGGCTGAGTGATGGCCGTCGGTGCAGGCCTGCCTGGCAGGTGATTGCCTTTTTGGGGTGACGAGTGAAAATTGCCATTCTTTCGCGCGATGGAACGCTGTACTCATGCAAGCGTTTGGTGGAGGCGGCAGAGCAGCGCGGCCACAGCGTGGATATTATCGATCCGCTTTCTTGCTATATGAACATTAACCCGGCCGCGCCGACCATTCATTATCGCGGCCGTCAGTTGGAACGCTACGATGCGGTGATCCCGCGCATCGGCTCCGCCATCACCTTTTATGGTACCGCCGTACTGCGCCAGTTTGAGCTGCTGGGTAGTTACCCGCTGAATGAGTCGGTGGCGATCACCCGTGCACGCGACAAACTGCGTTCGCTGCAGTTGCTGGCACGCCAGGGGATCGATCTGCCAATCACCGGTTTCGCCCATTCGCCGGACGATACCGGTGATTTGATTGAGCTGGTCGGCGGTGCGCCACTGGTGGTGAAACTGGTGGAGGGGACGCAGGGTATCGGCGTGGTGCTGGCGGAAACCCGCCAGGCGGCGGAAAGCGTGATTGACGCCTTTCGCGGCCTTAACGCCCATATCCTGGTGCAGGAATATATTCGCGAGGCACAGGGCAGTGACGTGCGTTGTCTGGTGGTCGGCGGCAAGGTAGTGGCCGCGATTGAGCGTCAGGCCAAGCCCGGAGAGTTCCGGTCCAATTTGCACCGTGGCGGTACCGCCCGCAAAGTGAGCATCACCGCCAAAGAGCGAGCTGTTGCGGTTAAGGCGGCCACCACGCTGGGACTGGACGTCGCCGGGGTAGATATTTTGCGAGCGACTCGCGGCCCGCTGGTGATGGAAGTGAACGCCTCACCGGGGCTTGAAGGGGTGGAAACCACCACGGGATTGGATATTGCCGGCATGATGATCGAGTATATCGAGCCGCGCGCCAGAGCGGGATTTCGTCTCAAGTCGGGCGGCTGATGTCGCCGACCAAAATCGGCTTTGCAATCGCCAGCTTTGTGGTTTTTTCCCGGCGATATTTGCCCAAATAGCGAATTAAGCCGCATTGATCGTGGCATCGCGGGGGAATATTCCGTAAGCTATGCGCCTTTTCGCGTTTTGAATATTGTGAGGCTGGTATTATGGATTCACTCATTGTCCCTGATTTGGCGTTGTTGCGACGCTGGCTGGATCAATCGGGCATTTCATTCTTTGAGTGCGATTCCTGTCAGGCGCTGCACCTGCCGCACATGCAAAACTTCGACGGCGTATTTGACGCCAAACTCGATCTGGTGGACAACGTTATTCTGTTTTCCGCCCTGGCCGAGGTGAAGCCGACCGCGCTGATCCCTCTGGTGGCCGATCTCAGCCAGATCAACGCCAGTTCGCTGACCATCAAAGCCTTTGTCGATATCCAGGATGATAACCTGCCGAAGCTGATCGTCTGTCAGTCACTAAGTATAGCCGTGGGCGTCACGCTGGAACAGTTCGCGCACTTTATGCAGCAGGGCGAAGAGCAGATCTCCATGGTGATCCTCGAGGCGCGGGCGAACGATCTGCTGTTTATGGGTGACGAAGAAGAGAACCCGGCTAGCGCCGAACGCCTGCCAATGTTGCACTGATCCCCGCTGTAGATTATGCATGTCGCCCTTCTGGCGGCATGCTGCCGTTATTCCCTTCCACGATAATATATTCTGCGTTTTACCCTCTTTTGCCCGATATTTCTCGCCGTTTATGCCATTAATGGCGTATCACATAGAGAGAAACTGCATAAAAAATCGATAAAAGCCGTTTTTGCCCCCGGAGGCTGGTGCGTTTTGGCAACAGCGGTTATGCTGCTGATTCTGCTAAGGGCTTGCGATTCCCCAGGTGACCATGCGGGCTGGGCAGTTGAAAAAGGTGTCTGCAATCAACTGCATAGCTATTCAATCCGCGGTTGCAACGATTGCGCTCGATCAGGAAAGGTTTTGTATCAGTTTGCGATACAAGTTCAATTCTATGATTCACCCCTGTTTTGGAGGAAGTTACGGATGGTCACCCAACGTAAAAAGTGGTTATCGGGTGTTGTTGCCGGCCTGCTGATGGCCGCGTCCGTCACGGCGTCAGCCGAGGAAAAAACGCTGCACGTCTATAACTGGTCCGACTATATTGCGCCGGACACCTTAGCCAAATTCCAGAAAGAAACCGGCATTAAAGTGGTGTACGACGTCTTTGACTCCAATGAAGTGTTGGAAGGCAAACTGATGGCGGGCAGCACCGGTTATGATCTGGTAGTGCCTTCATCCAACTTCCTTGAGCGCCAGTCGAAGGCCGGTATTTTCGAGCCGCTCGACAAGAGCAAGATGCCGAACTACAAAAACCTTGATCCCGAAATGCTGCAGTTGGTGGCACACAATGACAAGGACAACAAGTACGGTATCCCTTACCTGATGGTGACCACCGGCATCGGCTATAACGTCGACAAGGTGAAGGCGGTACTGGGCAAAGATGCGCCGGTCGACAGCTGGGATCTGATCCTCAAGCCAGAAAACCTCGAGAAGCTTAAAAGCTGTGGTGTTTCCTTCCTGGATGCGCCGAGCGAGGTTTACGCTACCGTACTGCACTACCTGGGCAAGGATCCCAACAGCACCAACGCAGCGGATTACACCGGTGCGGCCAACGATCTGCTGCTTAAGCTGCGGCCGAACATCCGTTACTTCCACTCTTCCCAATACATCAATGACCTGGCGAACGGCGATATCTGCGTAGCGATAGGCTGGTCCGGTGATGTGATGCAGGCGGCCAACCGCGCCAAAGAGGCGAAGAACGGCGTGAACGTGGCCTATGCCATTCCTAAAGAAGGGGCGCTGACCTATTTTGACATGTTTGCCATGCCGGCAGATGCCAAAAACAAGGACGCCGCCTACCAGTTCCTGAACTTCCTGATGAAGCCTGATGTGATGGCCGGCATCAGCAACTACGTCTATTACGCCAACGCGGTGAAGGACTCCACTCCGCTGGTGAAAGCGGAAGTGCGTGATAATCCGAACGTCTACCCGCCGGCCGATCTGCGTGCCAAGCTGTTCACGCTGAACGTGCAATCGCCGAAGTTGGATCGTGTGATTACCCGCGCCTGGACTAAAGTTAAAAGCGGACGCTAGTACTCAGGGCCCAAAATGCCGGGCCCGGCTTTCAGTGTTGTCTTGACCAGCAGGCGGGGCTACCCGCCTGCATTGCCATTTTGGGCCATGGCAATCGCCGTGGTTTTTTGTACTGTTTGCACCGGAGAGCACCCCGATTGAACGACGCTATCCCTCGTCCTCAAGCCAAGTCGCAGAAGGTCTTCACCCCTCTGCTGGAAATCCGTAACCTCACCAAAACCTTTGACGGCCAAAATGCGGTCGAAGACGTTAGCCTGACCATCTACAAAGGCGAAATATTTGCCCTGCTGGGCCCCTCCGGCTGCGGCAAGTCGACGCTGTTGCGCATGCTGGCCGGTTTTGAACAGCCGACGGAAGGGCAAATCGTACTCGATGGGCAAGACATGTCGCACGTGCCGCCATACCAGCGGCCGATTAACATGATGTTCCAGTCCTACGCCCTGTTCCCGCACATGACGGTGGAGCAAAACATCGCCTTCGGCCTGAAACAGGACAAGATGCCGCGTGGGGAAATCACCGAGCGGGTAGCGGAAATGCTGTCGCTGGTCCATATGCAGGAGTTTGCCAAACGCAAGCCGCACCAGCTTTCTGGCGGCCAACGCCAGCGTGTGGCGCTGGCGCGCAGCCTTGCCAAGCGGCCAAAGCTGCTGCTGCTGGATGAACCGATGGGTGCGCTGGATAAAAAACTGCGTGACCGTATGCAACTGGAAGTGACGGACATTCTTGAGCGCGTCGGCGTGACCTGCGTGATGGTCACCCACGATCAGGAAGAGGCGATGACCATGGCAGGCCGTATCGCCATCATGAATCGCGGCAAGTTTGTGCAGATCGGCGAGCCGGAAGAGATCTACGAACACCCAAACAGCCGTTTCAGCGCCGAGTTTATCGGTTCGGTCAACGTATTTGACTGCGTGCTGCAAGAGCGTCAGGACGATGCCCTGATCCTGCAAAGCCCCGGTTTGCGTCATGCGATCAAGGTAGACTCCGACGCCTCGGTGGTGGACGGGGTGCCGATCCAGGTTGCGCTGCGACCGGAAAAAATCATGCTGTGCGAAGAGATCCCGGAAGATGGCTGCAACTTTGCCGTGGGGGAGGTGGTGCACATTGCCTATCTCGGCGATTTGTCGATCTACCATGTGAAGCTGCTCAGCGGCCAGATGCTCAGCGCCCAATTGCAAAACGGTCACCGTTTCCGCAAAGGGATGCCGACCTGGGGCGACGAAGTGCGGCTGTGTTGGGAAGCCGACAGCTGTGTCGTGTTAACGGTGTGAATGGCGAAGGTGAGGAATAATCATTATGACAATGCTTGCTGAACGCACGCCGCCGGAACCGCCGGCCAACGGGCCCGGCCCGCTGAAAGCCTTTTTCCAGCGCCTGCAAATGGCCCACGGCCGCAAACTGGTGATTGCGGTGCCGCTGCTGTGGCTGACGTTGCTGTTCCTGCTACCGTTCCTGATTGTGTTCAAGATCAGCCTGGCGGAGCTGGCGCTGGCGGTCCCGCCCTACACTGACCTGATGAGTTGGGCTGACGGCAAGTTGGACATCGCGCTCAACTTTGCCAATTACCTGCAACTGACCGACGATCCGCTGTATCTGGACGCCTATCTGCAATCGCTGCAGGTGGCGGCGGTGTCAACGGTATGTTGCCTGATCATTGGCTATCCGTTGGCCTGGGCAGTGGCGCACAGCAAAGCATCAACCCGCAATATTTTGCTGCTGTTGGTGATCCTGCCGTCGTGGACCTCATTTTTGATCCGCGTTTATGCCTGGATGGGCATATTGAAAAACAACGGCATCCTTAACAATTTCCTGCTGTGGCTTGGGGTTATCGATCAGCCGCTGGTGATCCTGCATACCAATCTGGCGGTCTATATCGGCGTGGTTTACTCCTACCTGCCGTTTATGGTGCTGCCGATTTATACCGCCTTGACGCGGCTGGATTATTCGCTGGTGGAGGCCTCGCTGGATCTGGGCGCCAAACCGCTGAAAACCTTCTTCAGCGTGATTGTGCCGCTGACCCGTGGCGGTATCATTGCCGGCTCGATGCTGGTGTTTATCCCGGCGGTCGGCGAGTTCGTGATCCCGGAACTGCTGGGCGGGCCTGACAGTATTATGATTGGCCGGGTACTGTGGCAGGAATTCTTTAATAACCGCGATTGGCCGGTAGCTTCGGCGGTTGCCACCGTGATGCTGCTGCTGTTGATTTTGCCGATTATCTGGTTCCACAAGCACCAGAACAAGGAAATGGGGGGGCAGGGATGAACAACTTGCCGGTAGTGCGCTCACCGTGGCGTATCGCTATTTTGGTGCTTGGTTTCACCTTCCTGTATGCGCCGATGCTGATGCTGGTGATTTACTCGTTCAACAGTTCAAAACTGGTGACGGTGTGGGCGGGTTGGTCGACACGTTGGTATACCGCGTTATTCCATGATTCGGCGATGATCAGCGCCGTCGGGCTCAGCCTGACCATTGCTGCCGCTTCAGCGACCGCCGCCGTAGTGCTTGGTGCGATTGCTGCGGTGGTGATGGTGCGTTTTGGCCGTTTTCGTGGTTCAACCGGCTTTGCCTTTATGCTGACTGCACCGCTGGTTATGCCGGATGTGATTACCGGTCTGTCGCTGTTGCTGCTGTTTGTGGCGATGGGGCATACGTTGGGTTGGCCGTCGGAACGCGGCATGTTCACCATCTGGCTGGCGCACGTCACCTTCTGTACTGCCTACGTTTCAGTGGTGATCAGTTCGCGCCTGCGTGAATTGGATCGCTCGATCGAAGAGGCCGCGATGGATTTGGGCGCGACGCCGTTGAAGGTGTTTTTCGTGATCACGTTGCCAATGATTGCACCGGCGCTGGTTGCCGGCTGGATGTTGGCATTCACACTGTCGCTGGATGACCTGGTGATTGCCAGCTTCGTCGCCGGGCCGGGCGCGACCACCTTGCCGATGCTGGTGTTCTCCAGCGTGCGTATGGGGGTTAATCCGGAAATCAACGCCCTGGCCAGTTTGATCCTGCTGGTGGTGGGGATTATCGGTCTGATCGCCTGGTGGTTTATGGCTCGCTCGGAAAAACAGCGATCGCGCGAATTACAAAAGGCCGCCCGTAGCTGAGTCTGATTAAACCTGCTATTTTTGCAATTATTGGTATTGCAATTGATTACCTGACTTTATATATCTCGTTTGAATATACCCTACAGCTTTAGAGTTACAGCCAGGCGGCCAGCTCGCTCTTCCCCAGGCGCTTACTTAAGTAACTGGGGTGTGAGCGCAGGTAACCACGCTGCAACTTGAAAGATGAGGGTATAGACGGCGTTTTCGTTGCGGAACATGGATATGGCAGACATGCTGAACAGCAGGCAGGGAATGAGAACGACTTCAGATGCGCCAGTACCGGTGATGGTGGCCGGTACGGCGATGGTGGCTATCAAATGCATCAGCGTGCTGTTGCTGTTGGGTGAACTGGGCGTCGATGGCGCTCAGGAGTTTGTCAGCACCAGCGCCCAGGCCTGGGATTCCACCCTGATATTTTTGGCTGGTCTGGTGCTGCTGTGCCTGCAAATCAGCTGCGGTTTTGCGGTAATGCGCGGTCGCAATTGGGGTCGTTGGGTCTATGTTGCCTGTCAGTGTGCGGTGGTCGGTTATTTGCTGTTGGCGACCATCGGCAGCTTTTTGCCCGAAGTCTTTACCGTGGAGGGCGAAACCAGCGGCCAAATTCTGCACGTGTTAATCCTGCAGAAAATCCCCGATGTCGTCATCCTGGCCTTATTGTTCGTTCCTGCCACTAGCCGCCGCTATTTCGCCGCGCGCAATTGAGATTTTAAGGGCGTAGAGTGATAAACTCTGCGCCCTTAATTATTCACCCCGAACTCAGAGTCAACTTAATGCATTGCGCCTTGTATGCGGCGGGCACCTGCCGTTCTTGTCAGTGGCTGGAAAAGCCTTACCCGCAGCAGCTGACAGACAAACAGCATCACCTGCAATCCCTGCTGGCCGAACGCGACGTCGCGCATTGGCTGGCGCCGATTGCCGGCGAGCAGAGCGCATTTCGCAATAAGGCCAAAATGGTGGTTAGCGGCAGCGTAGAGCGCCCGTTGCTCGGCATGCTGCACCGCGATGGCACGCCGGTTGATCTGAGTGGCTGTCCACTGTATCCCGCCAGTTTTGCGCCCATGTTCGCGGTGTTGAAAAGTTTTATCGCCCGCGCCGGTTTGACGCCCTATAACGTGGCGCGTAAGCGCGGGGAACTGAAGTACCTGCTGTTGACCGAAAGCACCCACAGCGGCGGCGTGATGCTGCGCTTTGTACTGCGTTCAGAGGGGAAATTGGCACAGCTGCGGGCGGCGTTGCCCTGGTTACAGCAGCAATTGCCACAACTCAGGGTGATCTCCGCCAATATTCAGCCGGTGCATATGGCGATTATGGAAGGAGAGCTGGAGATCCCACTGACCGAACAGCAGGCGCTGGAAGAGCAATTTAATCAGGTGCCGTTGTATATCCGCCCACAAAGTTTTTTCCAGACCAACCCAAAGGTGGCGGCTGAACTGTACGCTACCGCTCGTGACTGGGTTCGTGCATTGGGCATCGAAAGCATGTGGGACCTGTTCTGCGGTGTGGGAGGATTTGGCCTGCACTGTGCGCAGACGGATACCCGCCTGACCGGTATTGAGATCAGCGCCGAGGCGATTGCCTGTGCGCGTCAGTCAGCGAAAACGCTCGGTCTGCAACAGGTTAACTTCCAGGCGCTGGATTCCACGAAATTTGCCACCGCTGAGGGTAGCGTCCCCCAATTAGTGCTGGTCAATCCGCCACGGCGCGGCATCGGCAAGGATTTGTGCGACTATCTGAATCAGATGGCGCCCGGCTATATTCTCTATTCGAGTTGTAACGCCGAGACGATGGCGAAAGACATTGAGATGTTGCCGGGTTACCGCATTGAACGCGTGCAACTGTTCGATATGTTCCCTCATACCGCCCACTACGAAGTGCTGACTCTGCTGGTACGCCACTAAAGGCGTTTTGGGCAATAAGCATACAGTTTGAAATAGGGCGTGCATACCACGCCCTGGAGAGATCTTACTGCGGGAACCACTTGTCGTTGATGGCTTTGTAGGTGCCGTCGGCCTTGATGGCGTCCAGAGCGGCATTCAGCTTGGCCAGCAGCGCCTGGTTGTCCGGACGCACAGCAATGCCCAGGCCGGTGCCGAAGTATTGGGCATCGGTAACGTGCTCGCCGACCGGCGCCAATTGCGGGTTATTCTTCAGCCACTCGTTGACCACCGCGGTATCACCGAACACGCCGTCAATACGGCCATTTTTCAGTTCGAGAATGGCGTTCTGGTAGCTGTCGTAAGAGACGGTGTTAATCTCCGGGTGCTTATCCTGCATGTATTTTTGATGGGTGGTGCCGTTCTCCATACCGATCTTTTTGCCTTTCAGATCCGCCAGCGAGCTGAACTTGCCTTTCTGCGCGATGACGATTGCCGAGTTGGCGTAGTAAGGCTGGGTAAAGGAAACCTGCTTGCTGCGCTCTGGCGTGATGTCCATACCGGAAATCACCGCGTCGTATTTTTTGAATTTCAGGGCGGCGATCAGGCTGTCGAACGCCTGATTGGTAAAGGTGCATTCGGCTTTCATTTGCTTGCACAGCGCGGTAGCCAGATCGATATCAAACCCGACAATCTTGTTGCTGGCATCCAGCGATTCGAAGGGGGGATAGGTGGCGGAAGAGGCGAAGCGAATGGTCTCAGCTGCACTGGCGTTGAAGGCGATGCCCGCCAATACCGTAGCGGCAAGTAATAGTTTTTTCATGCGTAAAGCTCCTGTCTGCAAGTCTGCGTGTTTTTATCTCTTCACCGCTTGATTTTACTGACAATAACCCAAAGGTTTTGGCGGCTGTTTATCGACGTTTACCCTGACATTTAATGCATTAATATGCAATATAAATGATTAAAAAATTACGACGAAAATAAAAAAGCCCTGCACGATGGCAGGGCTCCGAAACCTGAGGGGGCGGGCTCAGTTGCGGCGCTCGAATGCCAACGCCCGACGCTCGACCATGCGCATCAACAACGTCAGCAGGCCGTTGACGCACAGATAGACCAACCCGGCAGCACCAAACACCATCACGTCATAGGTACGGCCATACATCAGCTGGCTGTATCCCATCACTTCCATCAGGGTAATGGTGTAGGCCAGCGAGGTGCTCTTGAACACCAACACCACTTCATTGGAGTAAGACGACAGTGCGCGCTTGAAGGCAAAGGGCAGCAGGATACGCAACGACTGGGCACGCGACATACCAAGCGCTTCGCAAGATTGCCACTGACCGGCGGGGATCGCCCGCACCGCACCGTAAAACAGCTGGGTAGTGTAGGCCGCGCTGTTCAGCGCCAATGCGATCATCGCACACAGCCACGGCTGCGACAGCAGATCCCACAACCACGGATATTCGCGGATCGCCGGGAACTGGCCGGGGCCGTAGTAGATCAGGAAGATCTGCACCAGCAGCGGCGTACCGGTGAACAGGGTGATATAGATTTTCACCAGCGGCGTCAGGATCGGCGTTTTCAGCGTCAGGATCACCGTCAGCACCAATGACAGCAGCAGTGCCACGATCAGCGCGGTAACGGTCAGCGTCAGACTGGTGTGCAGCCCTTTGATAATTTCCGGCAAGAACTCAAACATCAGGCTGGCCCCCGCTCAAAACGCGTGGTGCGCAGTTCAATGCGTTTGATGATGTACTGGCTAAACAGGGTCACCACCAAATAGATGGCCGCCGCGATCACATACCAGGTAAAAGGCTCCTGGGTACGAGTGGCGATGCTCTTGGTCTGCAGCATCAGATCGTTAACGCTGATCAGCGACACCAGCGCGGTATCCTTCAGTAAAACCAGCCACTGATTGCCCAGCCCTGGCAGGGCGTGGCGCCACATCTGCGGCATGATCAGGCGAAAGAAAATCGCTGCAGTGCTCATCCCCAGTGCCTGGCCGGATTCCCATTGCCCCTGTGGCACCGCTTTGAGTGCCCCGCGCAATGTTTGTGACGCATAGGCGGAATAGAGCAGGGCGAGGGCAATTACGCCACACAGGAACGGGCTGACTTCAAAATTATCAATCGCCAGCTGGACGGGCAGCTGGAACAGGCCAAAGTTCAGGGTGAAGCCGTCGGACAGCATCAACAGCAGCTGCGATGAGCCGAAATAGATGAACAGCACCACCAGAATTTCCGGCAGGCCGCGCAACAGCGTAACCCAGGCGGTGCCGAGCCAGCTGACCACTTTCCAGCGCGATGACTCCCAGACGGCAAACAGCATCGCCAGGATCAACCCGAGGATAAGGGCACAAACGGCAAGGCCGACGGTCATCCCGGCGGCGCTTGCTAGAGGTTGAATTTCATTCATGGGGATAGATTACTGCTGGAACCATTTTTTGTAGATGGTTTCGTAAGTCCCATCCTGTTTGATCTTGTCGAGGGCAGCATTGAACTTGCCCTGCAGATCGGTATTTTTCTGGCGAACGGCAATGCCAAGCCCGGTACCGAAGTAGTCTTTGTCGGTCACCTTATCGCCTACCGCGGCCAGAGCGGCATTCTGTTTCAGCCATTCGTTGACCACTGCGGTGTCACCAAATACCGCGTCAACGCGGCCATTCTTCAGATCCAAAATGGCGTTCTGATAGCTGTCGTAAGGCACGGTGGTGATTTCAGGGTGCTTATCGGTCAGGTATTTCTGGTGCGTCGTGCCGTTCTGCACGCCCACTTTTTTGCCTTTCAGCGCCGCTACGTCGGCAACTTTGCCCTTCTGGGCGACAAACAGCGCGGAGTTGTCGTAATACGGTTTGGTAAACAGCACCTGTTTTTCACGTTCAGGCGTGATGTCCATACCGGCCATGACCGCGTCAAAGCGCTTGAACTTCAGGCTCGGGATCAGGCTGTCAAAAGCCTGATTGGTGAAGCTGCACTCGGCCTGCATTTCTTTGCACAGGGCATTGGCCAGATCGACGTCAAACCCCTGGATCTTGTTGCCGGCGTCAATAAATTCAAACGGAGGATAAGAAGCTTCGGTAGCGAAACGGATCGTTTCGGCTGCAGAGGCGGAAACGCTGATGCCAGCCAGAACGGCGGCGATTATTAGTTTTTTCATCGCAAACTCCCCAAATTACAGCAAGTAAAATTGTTAGTGTGATAAGTAATTGGCAAACTCGGTGGTCTGCGGCTGCGCAAAGTGGCTGGCATCGCCTTGTTCCACTACGTGGCCGTTTTCCATGTAGACCACGCGGCTGGCGGTTTTGCGCGCCACTTCCACTTCGTGGGTGACGATCACCTGGGTGATCCCGGTGCCGGCCAGCTCGCGAATGATGCTGACGATTTGGGCGGTGATTTCAGGATCCAGCGCGGCGGTCGGTTCGTCGAACAGCAGCACCTGCGGCTCCATCATCAGCGCACGGGCAATGGCCACGCGTTGCTGCTGGCCGCCGGAAAGGTGCAGCGGGAAACGGTCGGCAAAATCGGTCAGGCGCAAACGCTTCAGCAACTTGTCGGCACGCTCCATCGCCTGAGCCTTGGTCAGGCCAAGCACGCGACACGGCGCTTCGATCAGGTTTTGCACCACGGTAAGGTGAGGCCAGAGATTATATTGTTGGAATACCATGCCGACGTTCTGACGCAGCTCACGAATGGCTTTCTCGCCTGGGGCCTGCTTGAAGTCGAATTGATTGCCGGCGATCTGCAACTGACCCGAGCGCGGCATTTCCAGCAGGTTCAGCACCCGCAGCAATGAACTTTTCCCCGCGCCGCTTGGACCCAGCAGCACTAAAGTTTCCCCTGCTGGGCAATCCAGCGTGATGTCAAACAGCGCCTGATGTGCGCCGTAATAGCAGTTGATACCGTTAAGTTGAATGCTCATGCGCCAGAATTGAATAGATATTGATGCCGCGAATGTTAACTTCCACAGAATACTTATGCAATCTTTGTGCGTTAAAATTTATTACTGCGCGGCAGGATAGTAAAAGAATAGCACAAGATACCGCGAGTCAGGTTCGAAGGGGGGATTTGTCGTGCACGCTGTGAGGTATGTAGCGAAAATTCTCAAAGTGAACGAATGTTGAGCGGAATCAAGGCATTTTTTTCCCCACCGACATCAAGCAGATGACGGTGGGGCGTGTGAGCTTACTGGTTTTCCAATACCTGACGCAGCGTCCCGCTGGCGGCATGCGGCGGCACGTTCAGATAGCGGATATCATCCACCACCCAACAGGTGCCTTCACGCACCATCAGCACCTCATCCTGCCAATTGACCGCGCTGCCGCCGTCCTTCTGGTAGCTGAGCTGTACGCGCAATGGAATATTTTTGGCGTCGGTATTCGGGATGGTAGAAGCGCTGGCAACGGTGGCGCTGGTCGGTCCCTGCGCGTTGCCGGTAAACAGATCGCCAGTGACCTGATGTTTGCCCGGGTTCTGGTTGGCGGTCACCAGATCCTGATACAGTACTTTACTCAGGTAAGGCTGCAACTGCGCCAGACGGTTGCTGTCGGGCAGGGTGGTAGCGGCGCCCTGTTGCAGGCGCAGATCGTAAAATTTCTGTGCGACCGTATCCGGGCCGCCTTCCACACAACCGCCGGTACGGGAGCCGATATCCTTGAATGCCGGTTCGACGGTGGTGCAGGCACTCAGTAACAGCGCTAAGGGCAAAACAGCCGCAATCGTTTTTGTTTTCATCTCATTACCTTATGTGAAAGTCTCTACCATGAAGACCATTAGCCTACAGTATAAATGCGATTTCTGGCCTTGCATTCGTACTGCGTGCCATTTCAATACAGAACATAATGCCAAATCAATGGTCAGATAAGTGCGATGAATCAATCAAGCAAGGAGTTTTCATGCAGCTTTCCACTACCCCGACCCTGGAAGGGTTTACTATTACCGAGTACTGCGGCGTTGTCACCGGCGAGGCCATTTTGGGCGCGAATATTTTCCGCGATTTTTTTGCCGGCGTGCGCGACATCGTGGGCGGCCGTTCGGGCGCTTATGAGAAAGAGCTGCGTAAAGCGCGCCTGATTGCCTTCCGGGAGTTGGAGGAGCAGGCGAAAGAATTGGGCGCCAATGCGGTGGTCGGCATTGATATCGATTACGAAACCGTGGGTAAAGACAGCAGCATGTTAATGGTGACCGTCAGCGGTACCGCGGTGAAAGTCAGCCGCTAATCCTTTCTTTGCCCCCGGCCAAGGCCGGGGGCATTCGTTTATCCTACCTTGTGTTCTTCCACTTTTAGCGGGCGATGTTCCTGCGGTTTGGCCGCTGGGGCAGGGTGATGCTGTGCCTGTTGAATCTGTGGCTGATGGAACGGCGTTGGTGCGCTATGCGACATCATGGCATTTGGCCGTGGTTGAACCGGCTGTGGGCGAATAACGTTAGCCTTGGGCGCGACGTGTTCGACAGGTTTAACGGCCGGCAACTGCGCCCTTTGCTGTACGCTGACAGGTGTCGGTAGATGTTGTTCAGGCGTACGAGCCGGTCGCATCTCGGCCTGATGAACGGGGGCCGTGACTGTCGCTGGGGGCGGGCGCACGGCTGCCGGTGTTGAATGAGCGAAACTCGGCAGGGTCATTGGCTGCTGAACATGGGCGACCGGTGTCATCGCATGGGGCGCTGGCGTAGCTGCATGGGCAAAGTTCGGCGCCGTCATCGGCTGGCGTTCATTGGCTGCGACGGGCGGCGTAAAATGTGGCTGTTGCAGGTTGGCAACCTTAGGGGCCGCATAAGGCGTTGGTGCGGCAAAATGCGGCACCTGATTGACTGGCGCATTGTGATAGTTATTCACCGTGGTGCTGCGATTCACATTATTGTATTGGTTGATATTGGTGACACGGTTAATCACCGTGGTGGAGTGCGAGATATAAGGCGCATTGTTATAGACCACCGGTTGACGCCGATCATTCCAGCGCACGTCCCAGCTATGCCAGTTGTCATGATGCTGATTGATCAATCCCCCGACCGCGACGCTCACGCCAAAACTGATCACGCCTGCCGCCAGCATATCGCCACTGCTATAGCCTGAGGCACTCTGATAGTGATAGCTCGGGTAGGCCGGGACAGGTTCGCCATAGGCCACCCAGGGATCGTAACGCGGCACGTAAACCACATCCGGTTGGCTGGGTTCGATGACAATGGTTTGCGCCGGCGCAACCACGACGCTTTGCGGATAGGGTTGCGGTTCAACGTAACGGGTTGCAGGCGTGATGACCACCCTTTGCTGCGGCGACGTTTTCAGCGTGCCTTTGGCGGCGGCACGTTGGCGCATGACCTGAATGGCGTTCATCACGTCGGTAGGGTCGTTGAGATAAGCGCTGCCCAGCGCGGTGGTCCAGGGAATATTTTTAGCCATCTGATCCAGCACGTCAGGAAATTGTACCAAACCGCGTACGCTGGGGTCCCAGGGTTGAGCGCCAGCGGCTGCGGTGAGCGCGGCCGGTTGCAGCCCCCGGTTTTGCGCCAGCCAGTTATCCGCCGCGCTGATTTGATCGGGATAACCCGCACCGGCCAGCACCTGCGCCAACAGTTTGTCAGGAAAAAGCGCCACCGGGCTGACCAGTTGATACAATTGATCGGCACTCAGTGGCGTATAGGTTGATGCTGCCGCGGGCGTGGCCACAGCAGGCGCGCTTCCCCCCATGGTATTGGCCACCGTTTTTTGGTCACAGCCGCTGAGCGGCAGCATGGCGATGCAGATCAGCCAGGCGACAGGGTTGAGCTTGAACATGAGCGACTCACTTTTATCAGCGCAGGTAATACTATGAAGCTATCATCTGCCATGGAGTCCGCCAGCGCGGCGCAACACTCACTTGCACATCTGGCCTCTCTGTCATCATTTATTGATTAACTTGATTATTGGATACAGATTAATCAATTTGAGTTACAAATTTGAGCCGCTCGACGGCAGGAGGGATTCGTGAAAATTTGGCCAGGGATATTTGCTGCCGCATTGCTTGCCGGCTGCCAAAGCGCACCGCAAAGCACCACCATAGACCGGGGCGACTATCAGTTGGAAACCCTGCATCAGGCGCAGGGAGCAGACCAGCGCATTCGTTTTCTGGTGATGCATTACACCGCAGAAGATTTCCATTCCTCGCTTAAAACCCTGACGGATGAACACGTCAGCGCGCACTATCTGCTGCCCGCGCACCCGCCATTGGTACAAGGCAAACCGGTGGCGTTTCAACTGGTGCCTGAAGCCCTGCGCGCATGGCATGCCGGGGCCAGCACCTGGCGCGGCAGAACCAACCTGAACGATACCTCGATAGGGATTGAAATAGTCAATCGCGGATTCAACCGCACCCTGCTGTTTACCCATTGGCAGCCCTATACGCCACAGCAAATAGCCCTGTTGATCCCGCTGAGCCGCGATATCATCCAACGCTATGGCATTCAGCCGACAGACGTAGTGGGGCACAGCGATATAGCGCCCCAACGCAAACAGGACCCGGGTCCGTTATTCCCCTGGCGGCAACTGGCGCAGGCCGGTATTGGCGCCTGGCCGGACGAGCAGCAGGTGCAGAAGCTACTGGCCGGCCGCGACAAGCAGGCGGCCGTGCCCCTGGCTCCTTTGATCGAAAAGCTGGCGCGTTACGGTTATGGTATTGACGCTCGGTGGGATGTCAGGCAGCAGAAGAACGTGCTGGCGGCGTTTCAGATGCATTTCCGGCCCAGCGATTATCGCGGTGAGCCGGATGCGGAGACGGAGGCGATCGTTGATGCCTTGCTGTTGAAGTACGGGGCAGCTCGCTAATTAAAGGCCGTGCAGTTTACCGTGTTCTTTTAGCCAGCGAGCGGTGCGGGAAATGCCTTCATCGAGCGAAACTATGGGCCGGTAATCCAACTCCTGCTGGGCACGAGTGGTGTCCAGCGTCAGATCAAAATTGAGCTTGGCGACCCCATAGTGGGTCAGTACCGGCTCTTTCTCGCTTTTGCTGCCGAGTTTCTCCATACCGCGCGCCATCATATCGAGCATGGGATAGGGCACAGAGCGGATCCGGCACTTCATCCCCAACTCGTCAATTAACTGCTGCACTACGCTGTGCAACTGACGTGGCTGCTGATTGGTGATGTTATAAGCGCGGCCGGACGGGGTATTTTCTTTCTGGGTGGCCAGCCACATGGCGTGCACCGCGTTTTCCAGATAGGTCATGTCCACCAGTGCCGCGCCGCCGCGTGGCAGCAGCAGGTTGCCGTAGCGTTTGATCATTTGCAACAGGCGCGGCAGCATCACTTTGTCATGCGGCCCGAACAACCCCTGAGGACGCAGAATGGTGAAGTGGGTTTGCGGGTTGGACATCGCCAACTGCTGGATCACCTGTTCACCGGCGGCTTTGCTGCGCGCAAACTCGTTGGCATAGCGCGCGGGGCGGAAGTCTTCGGTAATGTTGCGATGGTGATGGTAATCGAAGTAGATCGCCGGCGAAGAGATATGGATAAACTGCGAAACGCCGTAGGCCGCTGCCCACTCGCCCAAGCGACGGGTAGCGCGCACGTTGGCCAGTTCGAAGGCTTCTTCGGTGCCCCATGGCGAGGTGAAGCTGGAACAGTGCCACAGCACGTCCACGTCGGCCAGCATGGCTTTGGCCTGCGATGAGATCAGGTTGGTGAGATCGGCATGAATGAATTCCGCGCCCATTTTTTCCAGCAGACTGCCCATGGCCTGGTTGCGGCCGGTGGCACGCACTTTAATGCCCTGGCGGCGGAGATATTCAACGGCGTTACGGCCTAACCCACTGGTTGCACCGGTGACCAATACCTTCATAACGAACTCTATTCTCACCAAAAATCAGAATGCTGACGGCCTTCAGCGGCGTTCCAGCAAATAAGATGCCATTCTTCCGTTATTTCGTGCGCTATGCAATCGGAAAGGCCCTAACCGCAGCAGTAAACTGTGCGGTTGATCGACAAATAAGCGATGGTCAGGACATATTGCGCGGGTTCTCTTCGGCCAGCCTGGCGATACGGCGCGCCATACCGCGAAAAATGAACAGGTGAGCGGGCATCATGGCGAACCAATACAGCAGTCCGCTAAAACCGGCAGGGTGCCACCAGGCACGCACATCCAGGGTGCGGTGGTCGCCATGATCTTTGATGGTGAACACCAGCCGGCCCAGCCCCGGCGCTTTCATGCCGAACAGCAACGCCAACTGCCGCAGCGGTTTAATGGTGATGACCTTCCAGCCATCGACCAGGTCGCCAATGGCCAACGTCTCACGCTGGGGGCGGCCATAAACCACGCGATTGCCGATCATATCGTCCATGCGGGCACGGATTTTCCACAGGATATTGGCGTAAAAATAGCCCTCTTTCCCGCCCAGTTGCTGCACCGTATGCCACAGCGCCTGGCTGGAGGCCTGGGTTTCCAGCGAACAGCCCGCCTGTTTCGGGTAGAAGCCATAGCCAGGTCGCCAGCGGGCTCGTGCTTCCGGAGCGTAGCCCCAGTCGGCGGAGTCGACCACTTCTTCCTCGCGCCGCAGGGTAGCCGCCACCGCCTGATCGAAGGTTTGCAGCGTCTGTGGAATCAGAGCCTGTAGCGGTTTACCGTCGGCGGGAAGATCGTGGTTCAACCCCTGGATCAACGCATTGGCGATCGAGGTGGGCACCGAGGTGATCATGCTGATGAACCATACCGAGATAAACCGGGTGGGCAAGGGGATGGGGATCAGCCAGCGTTTTTTTCCGCTGATGGCAATGAAGCGTTCAAACATTGTTTGATAACTGATGTACTCCGGGCCGGCGACGTCAAAAATGCGGTTTTCTTCCGCCGGGTGCGCCAACAGATCGGCCAGATACACCAGCAGGTTTTCCAACGCGACCGGCGAAGATTTGGAACGTACCCAGCGCGGCGGGGTTAGCACCGGCAGGTTGTAGACCATATCGCGCATAATTTCGAAGGCCGCCGAACCGGGGCCGACAATGATGCTGGCGCGCAGCTCGGTGACCGGTACGCCGCTCTGGCGCAAGATCTCCCCGGTCAGCTTGCGTGCCACCAGGTGCGGTGAACTCTCGCCTTCCGGTTGCAGCGCACCGAGAAAAATGACCTGTTTTACGCTGGCGTTGCGTAGCGCATCGCGCAGATTCTCCGCCGCCTGGCGTTCTTTTTCGATAAAGTCATCACCGTCGCCCATACCGTGGATCAGATAATAAACGGCGTCGATCTCCCACAGCGCGGCGGTCAGGGTTTCTGGTTGGTAGACATCCACATACTGGCAGTTGACCTGCGGCCAATGCTGCTCCTGAAGCCATTCAAGGCGGCGCGCGGCAGCGGTAATGCTGTGTCCCTGTTCGATCAGGTGGGGGATCAGGTTCTGGCCAATATAGCCGCTGGCTCCAAGAACCAATACGCGTTGAGGTGTCATTAGCGCTGCCTTATGCAGTGGAAGTCGATGACAGCATGCCAAACTCAGGGTTTAAATGCACTTTTTGTGTGGTTATGCGGGCATTGCATCCACCTTAAGGCAGCGTCACACTACGCACCGTTTGTCTGTGCTAAGCCGAAAAAATATGAAACTCAATGCCGTTTGTTATGCCCTGTTAGGTCTGGCGCTGATCGCCAGTTTATTTTTCCTGCATCCGATTTGGATGTGGTGGCTGTTGGCTAACCTGCTGACGTTATTGGTGTACGGTGTCGATAAACTGGCCGCGCGCAAGGGTTGGCGTCGGGTGCCTGAAATCACGCTATGGGTGTTCGGGCTGGTGGGTGGCTGGATTGGGGCGATCGTTGCGCAGCAATTGTTCCGTCACAAAACCCAAAAACAGCCGTTCAAAAGTTGGTTTATCTTCAGCGTGGTGTTGAACGTCGTGGCAACGTTGGCGATCTGGTATTGGGTTTACGGCCGCTGGATCCTCTAAAACACGGGGCGTGTTAGCGCCCCGTTGAGGCATGCATCAGGCATGCTGCTTGAGGAATTGTTGCCACAAATCGACCACGTGCTGTAAATCCTGACGGCTGACGTCGAGGTGGGTCAAAATACGCGTCAGCGGACCGCTGCTGATCAGCACGCCGCGCTCGCGCATCCAGGGGCCCAGTTTTGCCGCCAATTCAGGGGACTGACGCAGGTACAGTACGTTGGTTTGCGCGCCCGGCTCGGCGATCTCCACGCCAATGTTTTGCAACTGCTGCTCCAGCCACTTGGCGTTATCGTGATCTTCCCGCAACCGTTCGACATTATGCTCCAGCGCATAGAGTCCCGCGGCGGCCAGAATACCGGCCTGACGCAGGCCGCCGCCGGTCATTTTGCGCCAGCGTATCGCCTGCTGAATAAAGGCTTCGCTGCCGCACAACAATGAGCCTACCGGTGCGCCCAGCCCTTTCGACAGGCAAATGGTGAAGGTGTCGCAATACTGCACGATCTCTTTCAGCGGCACATTCAGCGCGACTGCGGCGTTGAAGATGCGCGCCCCGTCGATATGCAGTGCCAGCTTGTGTTCACGGCTGAATTGCCAGGCCTGTTGCAGGTACGCCAGCGGTAAAACGCGGCCGCTGATGGTGTTTTCCAGGCTCAGCAGACGGGTTCTGGCAAAGTGAATATCATCGGGTTTAATTGCCGCCGCGACCTTGTCCAGCGGCAGGGTACCGTCCGGGTTGGCTTCAATCGGCTGTGGTTGGATGCTACCCAGTACCGCGGCACCGCCGGCTTCGTATTTATAGTTATGCGCCTGCTGGCCGACGATGTATTCGTCACCGCGCTGGCAATGGCTCAGCAGCGCTACCAGGTTTGCCTGGGTGCCGCTTGGCAAGAACAGCGCCGCCTCTTTACCGGACAGGCGAACCGCTTCCGCCTCCAGTGCGTTGACCGTGGGGTCATCGCCATAAACGTCATCACCGACTTCGGCCTGGGCCATAGCTTCACGCATAGCGGCGCTAGGGCGGGTTACTGTGTCGCTGCGTAGATCAATAAGCATAAAAATTCCTTATCCCCTTCATCTTTCAAGCCGCAGCGTTGTTGGCTGCAACTTGAAATATATTGGGGATAGCTAATGTGAAAGAGAATGCGGTTTTCATCATAGCCAGATTTTCTGATGACAAAAGAGAAAAAAATACCGGGAACAGCGATCGTTGTTCCCGGGATGGGGCATTAACGCAACCAGTTGGTTTTTGCCAGTTCGACCACTTCGTCGCCACGGCCGTTGATGATCGCCCGCAGCATATACAGGCTAAAGCCCTTGGCCTGCTCGAATTTGATCTGCGGCGGCATCGCCAGTTCCTGCTTGGCGGTGACGACATCGAGCAATGCCGGGCCGGGGTGCGCCAGCATTTCCTGCAGTGCGCCGTCCAGATCCGACGCTTTCTCCACGCGAATGCCCTTGATGCCGGCGGCATTGGCTATCGCCGCAAAATCAGGGTTATGCAGGTCAGTGCCGTCAGTCAGGTAGCCCCCGGCCTTCATTTCCATGGCTACGAAGCCCAAAACGCTGTTGTTGAAGATCACAATCTTGACCGGCAGTTTTAGCTGGGCCAACGACAGGAAGTCGCCCATCAGCATAGTGAAACCGCCGTCGCCGCACATGGCTATCACCTGCTTGTTCGGTTCGGTTGCCTGTGCGCCAATCGCCTGCGGCATGGCGTTGGCCATCGAACCGTGGTTGAACGAACCGAGCAGGCGGCGCTTGCCGTTCATTTTCAGATAGCGGGCCGCCCATACCGTCGGCGTGCCGACGTCACAGGTGAAGATGGCGTCGTCGCTGGCGTACTGGCTGAGCTGTTGCGCCAGATACTGCGGGTGAATAGGCTGATCGTCATTGGCGGTGGCCAGGCCGTCCAGATCTTTGCGCGCGTTGCGGTAATGCTCCAGGGCCTTGTCAAGAAAGGCACTGTCGCTCTTGGGTTCCAACTGCGGCAGCAGGGCGGTCAGGGTGGTGTTGATGTCGCCCACCAGCGCCATATTGACCGGGCAGTGTGCACCGATACTGCCTGGGTTGATGTCGATCTGAATGATATTGGCGTTGGTAGGATAGAAGGCGCGGTACGGGAACTGGGTGCCGAGCAGCACCAGGGTATCGGCGTTCATCATGGCGTGATAGCCGGAAGAGAAACCGATCAGACCGGTCATGCCGACGCTATAGGGGTTATCCCACTCGATATGCTCTTTACCGCGCAAAGCATGCACCACCGGCGCCTGCAACAGTTCGGCCAGCTTGACCACTTCATCATGAGAACCGGCACAGCCGCTGCCGCACATCAGCGTAATATTTTTTGCCTTGTTAAGGGTTGCGGCCAGCTTGTTCAACTCGCTCATGGGCGGCTGCACCAGCGGCAATGCCGGAGTGTGCCACACCATGCTGGCGTCTTCCGGTGCCATGCGCAGCGCCACGTCCCCCGGCAGCACAATCACCGACACCCCACGATTGAGGATCGCTTTGCGCATGGCAATCTCCAGCACCCGCGGCAGCTGTTCCGGGTTGGAAACCAGCTCGCAGTAGTGGCTGCATTCGCGGAACAGTTCTTGTGGGTGAGTTTCCTGGAAATAACCGCTGCCAATCTCGCTGGAGGGAATATGGGCGGCAATGGCCAGTACCGGTACGTGGTTGCGGTGACAGTCGAACAGACCGTTGATCAGATGCAGGTTACCTGGCCCACAAGATCCGGCGCAGACCGCCAGTTGGCCGGTAAGCTGGGCTTCCGCACCGGCGGCAAAGGCAGCGACTTCTTCGTGGCGCGTGCCCAGCCATTCGATGGTGCCCATACGGTGCAGGCTGTCGCTGAGGCCGTTAAGTGAATCGCCGGTGACGCCCCAAATGCGTTTCACACCGGCCTGTTCCAGAGTTTTGGCGATCAGCGTGGCTACGGTTTGCTTCATACTTCCCCCAAACATGATAGAAATACCCTTGATTTTCAATCGTCTGAATTCCTCGGGTATGGCTTATTGATTATTGAGCAGATGAACGTAATAAAAGCGCGCAACCGGGAAAGTGTAGAAGGGGAGTGCCAAGCCTGCTTGCCGATAAATGCCCCATCATTGGCGATGGGGCGACAAGCGTCAGGCGAGGGTAACGTCGCCCTGCAGTTGGCAACTGCAGGCCAGCACATAGCCCTGGGCGATTTCAGCCGGTGTGAGCGTCATGCTGCTGGTGGTGGTGTAGTCGCCTTCGAGGATGCGCGTTTTGCACGAGCCGCATACCCCGGCGCGACAGGCCGCGTTGACCGGCAACGCGTTGGCTTCCATCGCTGCCAGCAGCGTGCTGCCTACCGGGATACGGTATTGACCCAACGGCCGGGCGGAGCGCAGCATTAATGTTGCACCTTGCCCGCTATCGGTTTCCGCCGGGGTATGAAACTGTTCTTTATGGAAGCGGGAAGCCGGCACGCCAAGCTGCAGGCACAGTTGCTCCGCCTGGGTCATATAAGGCGCAGGACCGCAGGTCATCACCCTGCGTTCGGTGATATCCGGCGCGACCTGGCGCAGCACTTCGGCACTGATCCGCCCGCTGAGATACCCTGGCTGGATATCTTGTTCGGCCATCAGCGTCAGCCTCAGTTGCGGATGAGCGGCACAAAGCTCGCGCCACTGCTCGGCGAAAATGGTATCGGCAGGGGTTCGTACGTTAAAGATTACGGCGACATCACAGGCCGGACGATTGGCCACCAGCCAGCGACACATGGAGATGATTGGCGTGACGCCACAGCCAGCAGCCAACATCAGGTAGCTGGCGGCCGGGTGTTGTTCACAGCTGAACTCGCCTTGGGCGTCAGACAGCCACAGGGTGTTGCCGGGTTTAACCTCACGCGTCAGCCAACGAGAGCCGATGCCGTCCGGCAGGCAACGTACGCTGATGCTGAGAAAACGGCTTTGGCCGGGGGAAGAAGACAAGGTATAGGCGCGCAGCGTCTCTTCGCTATTGCGAATGCTGACCAGCGCAAACTGACCGGCTTGATAAGGGTAAAAAACGTCGCAGATCAGGTTTAACGTCCAGACGTCGGCGGTTTCCTGTCGGATCGAATGGACCTGCATACGGTTAGGGCAAAGTGGGCTGGGTTGGGTCATAGGGCACCTCAAAAGCAAAGGGGCCGGCATCTGCGGCCCCAAAAAACGGGATCAACCAAGCAGGGTGTGCAGGTCCTGCTCAACGGTAGTAATCGGACGCATGCCGAACTTGTCGTTGAGGATCGCCATCAGGTTATCGGTCAGGAAACCCGGTGCCGTCGGGCCGGTGACAATATTTTTCACCCCTAACGACAGCAGCGTCAGCAGGATGACGATCGCTTTCTGCTCAAACCAAGACAGGACCAGGCTGAGTGGCAGTTCGTTGACGGTACAACCGAGCGTATCGGCGAGTTTGACCGCCAGCATGATGGCAGAATAGGCGTCGTTGCACTGGCCGACATCCAGCAGGCGCGGCAAGCCTTCCAGGGTGCCGAAATCCAGTTTGTTGAAGCGGTATTTGCCGCAGGCCAACGTCATGATCAGGCAGTCTTGCGGGACGCTGCGGGCAAAATCGGTGAAATAGCTGCGTTCATCGCGGCTGCCGTCACAGCCACCCACCAGAAAGACGTGACGCAGTTTCTTTTGCGCCACCAAATCGATCACCGTATCGGCAGCGTTGAGCAGCGTCTGACGGCCAAAGCCGACGGTGATCATATGTTCGATTTCGGTATACGGGAACCCCTTCATGCCTTGAGCCTGGGCGATCACCTGGGTGAAGTCATCCCCTTCCAGATGGTTGACGCCCGGCCAGCCGACGATGCTGCGCGTCCAGATGCGATCGCCGTAGTTGCCGACGTTAGGATCGATAATGCAGTTGGAGGTCATCACGATAGGACCGGGGAATTTGGCAAACTCGGTCTGCTGGTTCTGCCAGCCGCTGCCGTAGTTCCCCACCAGATGTTTGAATTTTTTCAGCTCCGGGTAGCCGTGTGCCGGCAACATTTCGCCGTGGGTATAGACGTTCACGTCCTGTCCCTCGGTTTGCTCGAGCAGCATGCGCAGATCTTTCAGATCGTGACCGGAGATCAAAATGGCTTTACCCGCCACCGGACGGACATTTACCGCGCTTGGCAGCGGATCGCCATAGGCCTGCGTTTCCCCGTGGTCGAGGATGGCCATCACGTTGAAGTTCATCTTGCCGATGCCCATCGCGTTGTTGAGCAGGGTATCCACATCACGCGGCTGGGTGCCGAGCCAGGCCATAAAGGCGTGATAGTCGGCGTAAATCTGGTCGTCATATTGACCCAATACGTGGGCGTGCTCCATATAGGCCGCCGCGCCTTTCAGGCCGTACAGGCAGAGCATTCGCAGGCCGTGCACGTCGTCGCCGACCTCGGCTTTATCGGTATTCAGAGCGAACTGAGCCGCCTGTTGCAGCAGAGTAGGCATATCGTCACCGGCCAACTGCAACGTGGCTAGTGGATGATCGACGCTTACGCCGGCATCCAGCAGGCGGCAACGTGCCGCCAGTGATTCTCGCAGGGTGATAGTTTCGCGTGCATAACCGATGATGCGGTCAGAATCGAAGTTGACGTTGGTCAGGGTGGAGAAGAAGGCGCGCGGGGCAAAACTGTCGATATCATGATCGACGATCCCGAGAGCCCGTGCCTGCAGAGCCCAGGCTGACAGCCCTTGTAACGCCGCTACCAGCAGATCCTGCAGGTCCGAAGTTTCCGCCGTTTTACCACACATGCCCTGGGCATAAGAGCAGCCGTTGCCTGCCGGGGTACGAATGGTTTGTTCACATTGCACACAGAACATAATCGCTTCCTTTTTTAAAGTTGCATTTTAAATGCTTGTTTAAGAGCATAGATCGGCAACCGAGGCTTAAAAAGGTTTTTATGGTGTAACCAAAGGGAAGTTTGATTTAGCGCAATTTCGCTGTGCGGATGGGAATTATTACGCTTTCCGGGAGCGGTGCCCCCGGAAAAGAGGTCAGGAGAACAGGGCGATCAGTACCGGTGCCAGCAGGCTTAGCAGGAAGCCATGCACAATCGCCGGTGGCACCATTTCCAACCCGCCGCTGCGCTGCAACACCGGCAGGGTAAAGTCCATGGAGGTGGCACCGCACAGGCCCAGCGCAGAGGAACGGCTGCGTCTTACCAGGCTTGGGATCAGCATAATCGCCACCAGCTCGCGTGCCAGATCGTTAAAGAACGCTGCGCTGCCCAATACCGGACCGTAGGCATCGGTGATCAGAATGCCGGAAAGCGAATACCAGCCAAAACCGGAGGCCATGGCCAGCCCGGCTTTGAGCGGCAACCCCAGCAGTTGCGCTGCCAGCGCCCCGCCGGCCAGCGCACTGACCGTCACCACCACGGCCACCATCATGCCGCGTCGGTTAAGCACGATTTGGCGCAGGGTCATGCCGCTGTTGCGCAACTGGATGCCGACCAGCAACAGCAGGAAAATTAACGCGTATTCGCTGCCTTTATTGGCAAACTGCAACCATTGCCACTGGGTCAGGCCGAGCAGGAAGCCGCCGAGTACCACAGCGCAGAGTTTGAGCGATTCCAGCGCCATATGCAGGCGCGAGGGCAGCTTTTCCTGTTTATGGCTGTTTCGCCACGGCATTTTATGTTCCAGCAGCGCCAGCATCAGCAGGCTGGCAGCGAGAATGCACAGGAAGAACACCGAGGCATACTGGAAAATCAGCACCAGATTACTGCTCAGATCTTCCAAAAACGCCAGGCTGATACCCATGAAAAACAGGATCACGTAAACCATCCAGCTCAGCAGACGGTTAATGGTTTGCAGTAACGTTCTGCTGCGTAATGGAACCAGGTAACCGGCAATCAGCGGTAAGAGAATAATCAGCAGTCCTGAATACATGGTGAAGCTTACGTCCTTTGTTTGGCAGGTGACGCCAGGATGACCGGCGAGGCCCCACACGCTAACCAAAACGGCGACCGGAGTAAAGCGGCAGATTTGACGTCGTCCTCTTGACCTGCAAGGGGTTTTTTGACCATGCTCAGAGAAGGTCACCCCATTAAGGACGGTGGCAGCGCGCACGGGAGGCGACAGATGTTCTTAGAGCGTATCGAGATTGCAGGTTTTCGCGGCATTAACCGGCTGTCGCTGATGTTGGACGACAACACGCTGCTGCTGGGTGAAAACGCCTGGGGTAAATCCAGCTTGTTGGACGCCTTGACCCTGCTGCTGGCGCCGGAGCAAAAGCTGTACCGTTTTGAAGGGCATGACTTTCATTTCCCCCCTGGTGAGGAAGAGGCCAAAGAACGGCATTTACAGGTGGTCTTTACCTTCTGTGAGAAAGACATCGGCCATGCTCATCTCCCCCGTTACCGCCACCTTTCGCCGCTGTGGGTCAAAGGCGAGGATAACCTCAACCGAATTTATTACCGCTGCGAAGGTGAACTGGCCGATGACGGCACGGTTTGTACCTGGCGCGGCTTCCTGGATGCCGACGGTAACGCGATGCAGTTGCATCATATTGAGCAACTGGCACATGCCATTATTCGCATCCATCCGGTATTGCGCCTGCGCGATGCGCGTTTCATCCGCCGTCTGCGGCCCAGCACGCTGAACGATGAAAACCCGGCTGATAATAAGGCCCTGTCCCAGCAGTTGGATCAATTGACGCGAGAATTGGTGCGCAACCCGCAAAAGCTGACTAACGCCGAGCTGCGGCAGGGGTTGGCAGCAATGCAGCAACTGCTGGAGCATTACTTTGCCGAGCAGGGTTCGCAGGTCTCCCGGCCGCGTCGGCAACGGTTGAATCAAGATCAGGATCAGCAGGCATGGCGCTCCCTGGACAGCATCAACCGTATGGTGGCAGAACCTAACAGCCGTAGCATGCGGCTTATCTTGCTGGGAATGTTTTCTACGCTGCTGCAGGCCAAGGGCAGCATCAAGCTGGATCCGCACGCCCGGCCACTGCTGCTGGTGGAGGACCCGGAAACCCGTCTGCATCCGATTATGCTGTCGGTGGCCTGGGGGCTGCTTAACCAGTTGCCGTTGCAACGGATCACCACCACCAACTCCAGTGAACTGGTGTCGCTGGTGCCGGTAGAGCATGTTTGTCGGTTGGTGCGCGAGTCCGGGCGCGTCGCCACTTATCGCCTGGGACCGCGAGGGCTGAGCCCGGAGGATGGGCGCCGCATTGCTTTTCATATTCGTTTTAATCGGCCATCTTCGCTGTTTGCCCGCTGCTGGTTGCTGGTGGAAGGCGAGACCGAGGTCTGGCTGTTGAGCGAGCTGGCGCGCCAGTGCGGATATCACTTTGAGGCAGAGGGCGTACGCGTGATCGAGTTCGCCCAATGCGGATTAAAACCTTTGCTGAAGTTCGCCCGTCGCATGGGCATTGAATGGCATGCTTTGGTGGACGGTGATGAAGCGGGGAAAAAGTACGCCAATACCGTACGCAGCATGTTGGATAACCACGACGATAACGAGCGTGACCGACTGACCGCGTTACCGGCACCGGATATGGAGCATTTTATGTTCCGCGAAGGCTTTAGCCCGGTCTACTACCGGGTGGCCTCGGTGCCGAAGAATACGCAGATGCCGGTGCGTAAGGTGATCCTCAAGGCGGTGCATCACTCCTCGAAACCCGATTTGGCGATCGAAGTAGCGATGCAAGCTGGCCAGTGGGGCACGGACTCGGTGCCGCCACTGCTGAAGAAAATGTTTTCGCGTGTGACCTGGCTGGCGCGTGGCCGCGCCGATTAGACCGAAGTAAAACGGGACTGGGCACGAAAGTGCTCTGCCATTCCCAGTTCCAACTCGTCCAGCAGTTGATAGCGACGGCGGTATTCAGCGCGTTTCTTGCTGGCCACTTCTTCGATCGGTTTGCGGGTGATGTTCTTCGGCAATAAAAAATAGCCGCTTTCAAGCATCTGGCCGCCCATTGATACCCAAAACTGATCGTAATCGGCATGCAGCTTGTCTTTCTTTTTACTGTGATAACGCCAGTTCTGGTAGATATGGGTGGCGTTGCCGACCGCCACGATTTGCTGAATGCCCAAATGGTGGGCCAGAGCGCAAATCCCTTCCAGTGCCAGGCGTTTCGGGAACAATCCGTGACACTCCTTAGTGGTCTGCTGGATTTCCGCATGCGGTACCTGATGATTAGCTCCCTGTAACCCGCCGATAAACAGCGTCGGTTTCTGCTGATAGTGCATCAGCGAAAAGGTGATTTCCGCTAACATAATACCGTTGGCGTTGCGCAGCAGCAGGGTGGCTTCGCCTTCCTTGTTCAGGTTGTCGATGGCCGCCAGTTCGAGTGACACCGCGGCGCCACTCTTGCCTTCGGCGCTGGCGAGCACAAAAGGCTTTTTCAGATGACCGAGCAGCATTTTCATTGGCATGCGTTGGGTGCTGAGATCGTAGTGGTCGCGCAGGGCAAATAAGCACTCGATTTTACTCATGTTGGCCGCCAGATACGGACGATGCAGTTTGCACGGCAGATTAGGTTGCGCGTTCAGGATCTCATCCAGCAGGGGATTGGACGCCAGCGTGCTGAGCAGGCCGCTGGTGGTGCGCCAGCAAAATAACGAACGGCCGATAAACTTCAAGCGGAATGACGTTTTTTTCCAGGCTTTACTCGGCGTCTTTTCGCCATTGATCAGCGCCGTCATCAGTTGCCAGCTGTTAAGCGGACGTGCAGATACGAGTGGGTAGCTGAGCTGTGACATGATGAAATCCTTGACTGTATTGAATGGTGCTATTTCATCAAGGCTTCACTAAACGAGAGGTCAATGCCCAACTGTAACCAAGCGTGTCTCCACATTGTGTTGAGCTAAGGTTTAGTTATTCCGCATCGTGCGTGATAATTTAGCCCCGCTGCCGCTATTGGCAGTATGAATTGCAACAGGCAGGAACCTATTTTGACGTGGTTTAAAGGACACAAACGACGCTGGATAATGGCGCTGATCGTAGCGGCGGTTATCGCTGTGCCGGCGGTCTGGCACTTTGGGCACCCGACGCCAACCCAGTTTAAAACGGTGAAGGTCACCCAGGGCAGTCTGCAGCAAAACGTACTGGCGACCGGTCAGCTCGACGCGGTTCGCAAGGTGGACGTGGGTGCGCAGGTCAGCGGGCAGTTGGAAAGCCTGTACGTCGAAATTGGCGACCGGGTGAAGAAAGGTCAGTTGCTCGGCGTGATTGATCCGCAGCAGGCGAAAAACAGCATCCGCGAGGGCGAGGCGACGCTGCGCGAGCTGCATGCCCAGTTACAGCAGGCGCAAGCGGAACAACAGCTGGCGGCGGTTACGCTGCAGCGCAATCAGGCCTTGGCCAAACTGCAAGCCGTCTCGCGTCAGGATCTGGATCAGGCCGCCACACAACTGGCAGTGAAGAAGGCGCAGGTAGGCACCATTCATGCGCAAATCGCCAAAAACCAGGCCAGCCTGGACACGGCAAAAATCAATCTGGCGTTTACCCGCATTGAAGCGCCGATGGATGGCGACGTGGTGCAAATCACCACGCTTCAAGGCCAGACGGTGATCGCGGCGCAACAGGCGCCGAACATTTTGACGCTGGCAGATCTCAGCACCATGTTGGTAAAAGCCCAGGTGTCGGAAGCGGACGTCATCAGCCTGAAGCCGGGGCAAAAAGCCTGGTTTACCGTGCTGGGCGATCCTAATCGACGCTTTGATGGCGTGCTGAAAGATATCCAACCAACGCCGGAAAAGGTCAATAACGCTATCTTCTACTACGCGCGCTTTGAAGTGCCGAACCCCGAGGGGTTACTGCGTTTGCAAATGACGGCGCAGGTGCATATTCAACTGGCGGGGGTCAATCAGGCGCAAATTATCCCTTTGGCGGCCCTGGGCGATCAAATTGCGGATAACCGCTATCAGGTTTCGATCCTCAAGCAGGGCAAGGAGGAAAAGCGCGAAGTGGCGATTGGCCTGCGTAATAATATTGACGTGCAAATCCTCAGCGGACTGAATATCGGCGACGAAGTGATCGTCAGCCGCGGCGGCGCGGAGCCTCTCTGATGGCCGCATTGTTGGAACTGAGCGGCATCAGCCGTAGCTATCAGTCGGGCGATCAGACGGTGGCGGTGCTGAAGAACGTGAGCCTGAGCATCGAGGCCGGCGAAATGGTGGCCATTATGGGCGCCTCCGGCTCCGGTAAATCGACGCTGATGAATATTCTCGGCTGCCTGGATAAGCCCAGCGCCGGCGTGTATCGGGTGGCCGGGCAGGACGTGGCGACGCTCGATAGCGACGCATTGGCTCGGCTTCGGCGTGAACATTTCGGCTTTATTTTCCAGCGGTATCATTTGTTGCCGCATTTGAGCGCGGCGCATAACGTCGAAGTGCCTGCGGTATATGCCGGGCTGGGCAAGGCGGCACGACGTGAGCGTGCGGTGGCGCTGTTACAGCGCCTGGGGCTAAGCGAGCGCGTCAGTTACCGACCTAGCCAGCTTTCCGGCGGTCAGCAGCAGCGGGTCAGTATCGCTCGTGCGCTGATGAATGGCGGTCAGGTGATCCTGGCGGATGAACCGACAGGTGCCCTCGACAGCCATTCCGGTGAAGAGGTGATGACCATCCTCAAGCAGCTGCGCGAGCAGGGGCATACGGTGATTATCGTGACCCACGATCCGGCCGTGGCCCAGCAGGCTGAGCGGATCATTGAAATCCGCGACGGCGAAATCATTGCCGATTCACGCCCTGATGGGCAGAGCAACCCGAACGCCAAACCGCTGGAGATGGTTACGCCGGCGCCGTCCTGGCAGCAAACTATCGGACGTTTCCGCGAAGCCTTGGTGATGGCCTGGCGGGCAATGGGGGCAAGTAAGATGCGCACTGCGCTGACCATGCTCGGTATTATTATCGGCATCGCCTCGGTGGTTTCGATCCTGGTGATCGGCGACGCAGCCAAACAGATGGTGCTGGCAGATATCAAATCCATCGGCACCAATACGGTAGATATCTATCCCGGCAAGGACTTTGGTGACGACGATCCGACTTTCCGCCAGGCATTGAAGTACGACGATCTTGCCGCGTTGCGCGAGCAGCCTTACGTCAGCGCATTGTCACCCAGCATCGCCAGCAGTATGCGGCTGCGGCTGGGTAACGTTGATGTTGCAGCCAACGTTAACGGCGTCAGCGAACAGTTTTTCCGCGTGTACGGCATGACCTTTACTGAGGGCGTCGGCATTGATCAACTGCAGGTGCAATCACAGTCGCAGACGGTGGTGATCGACGCCAATACCCAGCGCCGCCTGTTCCCGAATCAGAAAGAGGTGGTAGGCCGGGTGATCCTGGTGGGCAATATGCCAGCGACGGTAGTGGGGGTAGCGAAGGAAAAGCAATCTATGTTCGGCAGCAGCAAGACGCTGAACGTCTGGGTGCCCTACAGCACCATGGCCAATCGGCTGATGGGGAACGCCTATTTTGATTCGATTACCGTGCGCATTCGTGATGGTTACAACAGCCAGGAGGCGGAGCAACAGCTGACGCGCTTGCTGACGCTGCTCCACGGCAAGAAAGACGTCTTCACCTATAACATGGACAGCCTGGTGCAGACTGCAGAGAAAACCACGCGTACGCTGCAGCTGTTTTTGACGCTGGTGGCGGTGATATCACTGGTGGTCGGCGGTATCGGCGTGATGAACATCATGCTGGTGTCGGTGACGGAGCGCACGCGTGAGATCGGCATCCGCATGGCGGTGGGGGCACGTTCCGGCGACGTACTACAGCAGTTTCTGATTGAAGCGGTGCTGGTGTGTCTGGTCGGCGGTGCTTTGGGGATTACGTTGTCCTTTGCCATCGGCCTGTTGGTGCAGTTGGTGTTGCCGGGTTGGCAAATCAGCTTCCCTCCGGCGGCCTTGTTGAGTGCGTTTGTCTGTTCCACCGCTATCGGCGTGGTGTTCGGTTATCTTCCGGCCCGCAGCGCGGCGCGGCTTAACCCGATTGACGCGCTGGCACGCGAATAATCAGCGAATAAAAAATGCCAGTCACACGGCGGCTGGCATTTTTTAGCGGGGTGTTTCAAACTGACTCTGTGGAAGCGCGTTAGGCCAGGGCCTCGCTTTCCAGTGGCACAATAAGACTCGCATGGTTCCCTTTTGGCCCTTGGTGCACATCAAAACTGACCTGCTGGCCGGCTTTGAGTGTCCGGTACCCATCCATCTTAATCGTAGAATAATGGGCGAATATGTCTTCGCCGCCGCCTTCAGGACAGATAAACCCAAACCCTTTGGCGTTGTTGAACCATTTAACAGTACCCGTCTCCATGCTTTTACATCCCTCGCAACGCTATTTTTAGGTGAGATGAATAACTGAATTCGCACCCGCCAGAAGCAGGTAGCAGATGAGCCTGAAAGTGGTTAAAACACCACCAGCTCACGAATTTACACTCTAGAGCAAATGATCATCACGTCAAGGGATCGGCTTTTGTCGGCAGGGAGCAGTTCATCAAAGTTTGAAGCAGGTAACGATCTTGACATTGTTTGGTAACAATTCGTCAGAGATTTTTGCGCACGTTCCAGTGCGGCGGGATGATGGCGAAGATGATAAAATAGTAATGATACCCCACTTTGAATAACCGGAACCTGTCCCCATATTAAAGGACAGAGCAGAGAAGATGAGCAGCGATGGGCAATAACAACGGTTGGCTAAATTTCGAACATTTGGCCGAGGAAAAACAAATCGATGCGGTAAAACCGCCGTCTATGTATAAAGTTATACTTAACAACGACGATTACACACCGATGGAATTTGTGATTGACGTTCTGCAAAAGTTCTTTTCTTATGATATTGAACGCGCAACGCAACTGATGCTCACGGTCCACTATCAAGGCAAGGCGATCTGCGGTGTCTTTACCGCCGAGGTGGCGGAAACCAAGGTCGTCCATGTGAACCGTTATGCGAGGGAGAACGAGCATCCGTTGCTTTGTACGCTAGAAAAAGCCTAGATTTAGGCAACTATTGGGGAGGTGCTTATGCTCAATCAAGAACTGGAACTCAGTCTCAACATGGCTTTCGCCAGAGCGCGTGAGCACAGACACGAGTTTATGACCGTGGAGCACCTGTTGCTGGCGTTACTCAGCAACCCTGCCGCGCGAGAAGCGCTAGAGGCATGTACGGTGGATCTGGCCGCGTTACGCCAGGAGCTGGAAGCCTTTATTGAACAAACCACGCCGACGCTGCCCGCCAGCGAAGAAGAGCGCGACACTCAGCCGACGCTCAGCTTCCAGCGCGTACTGCAGCGTGCGGTATTCCATGTGCAATCTTCCGGCCGCAGCGAAGTCAGCGGCGCCAACGTGCTGGTGGCGATTTTCAGCGAGCAGGAGTCGCAGGCGGCTTACCTGCTGCGCAAACACGACGTCAGCCGTCTCGACGTAGTGAACTTCATTTCACATGGCACACGTAAAGACGAACCGGGCCAAGCGCCGAATGCGGAAAACCCGGTGAATGAAGAGCAGTCCGGAGGGGAAGACCGTATGGAAAACTTCACCACCAACCTCAACCAGTTGGCACGGGTAGGCGGCATCGATCCTTTGATTGGCCGTGACCCTGAGCTGGAGCGTGCTATTCAGGTGCTGTGCCGTCGTCGCAAAAACAACCCGCTGCTGGTGGGGGAGTCTGGCGTCGGTAAAACGGCGATTGCCGAAGGCCTGGCCTGGCGCATTGTGCAGGGCGACGTTCCGGAAGTGATGGCGGACTGTACGCTGTATTCATTGGATATCGGTTCATTGCTGGCCGGTACCAAATACCGTGGCGACTTCGAAAAACGTTTTAAAGCGCTGCTGAAACAGTTGGAACAGGATAAGAACAGCATTCTGTTTATCGATGAGATCCACACCATCATCGGTGCCGGTGCGGCTTCCGGTGGGCAGGTGGATGCCGCCAACCTGATTAAACCGCTGCTCTCCAGCGGCAAGATCCGGGTTATCGGTTCCACTACTTACCAGGAATTCAGCAACATTTTTGAAAAAGACCGTGCGCTGGCTCGTCGCTTCCAGAAAATCGACATTACCGAGCCGACGCCGGAAGAGACCATTCAGATCATCAACGGCCTGAAGACCAAGTACGAAGCGCACCACGACGTGCGTTATACCGCCAAAGCGGTGCGTGCGGCGGTCGAGCTGTCGGTGAAATACATCAACGACCGTCATTTGCCGGACAAGGCTATCGACGTGATTGACGAGGCGGGCGCCCGCAGCCGGTTAATGCCGGTAAGCAAACGCAAGAAAACCGTCAACGTGGCCGACATCGAATCTGTGGTGGCGCGTATTGCGCGTATCCCGGAGAAAACCGTGTCGGCGAGCGATCGCGACGTACTGAGAAGTCTGGGCGATCGTCTGAAAATGCTGGTATTCGGGCAGGATCAGGCGATTGAAGCGCTGACTGAAGCGATCAAGATGAGCCGTGCTGGTTTGGGGCACGATCGAAAGCCGGTCGGTTCCTTCCTGTTTGCCGGGCCAACCGGCGTCGGGAAAACCGAGGTGACGGTGCAGCTGGCGAAGGCGATGGATATTCAGCTGCTGCGTTTTGATATGTCCGAGTATATGGAACGTCATACCGTCAGCCGTCTGATTGGCGCGCCTCCGGGCTACGTCGGTTACGATCAGGGCGGTCTGCTGACCGACGCGGTGCTCAAGCATCCGCACTCGGTGGTGCTGCTGGATGAAATCGAGAAGGCGCATCCGGACGTGTTCAACCTGTTGTTGCAGGTTATGGACAACGGTACCCTGACCGATAACAACGGCCGCAAAGCGGACTTCCGCAACGTGATCCTGGTGATGACTACTAACGCCGGGGTACGTGAAACCGAACGTAAATCGATTGGTCTGGTGCAGCAGGACAACAGCACCGATGCGATGGAAGAGATCAAGAAAGTGTTCACGCCGGAATTCCGTAACCGTCTGGACAACATTCTTTGGTTCAACCATCTGTCGACCGAGGTGATCCAGCAGGTTGTCGATAAGTTTATCGTCGAACTGCAGGCGCAGCTGGATGCGAAGGGCGTGTCGTTGGAAGTGAGCGATGAAGCGCGTGACTGGCTGTCGGTGAAAGGCTATGACCGTGCAATGGGCGCTCGTCCGATGGCGCGTGTGATGCAGGAAAACCTGAAGAAACCGCTGGCCAACGAATTGCTGTTTGGTTCACTGGTGGACGGCGGTTCGGTGAAAGTCGAGCTGGACAAGGACAATCAGAAACTGACTTACCACTTCCTCAGCGCGTCGATGCGTAAAGCGGATGAAGGTGCGGTGCACTAAGGCCGGGTCAGATAAAGAAAAAGCGATGCTTCGGCATCGCTTTTTTTATGGGTGAATTTCACCACAACAGAAATGATTGAGCCCTCTCAGTTTACCTGCGCTCTCGCAACTCGATGTTGAACGTTGCTACGGGGGTAAACGGAAAGGGCTCCGGAGGCATTACATCCTCGGTGCCGCCATCGGCTGGCGACGAGTGAGCCGATTAACGGCTACGGAAGACAATGCGGCCTTTGCTCAGGTCGTACGGGGTCAGCTCTACAGTGACTTTGTCGCCCGTCAGGATGCGGATGTAGTTCTTACGCATTTTACCGGAGATATGTGCGGTTACCACGTGCCCGTTTTCCAATTCAACGCGGAACATGGTGTTCGGCAGCGTATCAAGAACGGTGCCCTGCATTTCAATATTGTCTTCTTTGGCCATCGAATCCTCTAGGTCTAACTACCTTAGTTTTTAACCGGCAAGATAATGCCGAAAAACCCACATTATGTAAAGAAGTGTCGGCGAACATTGCACCGTTTCCGCAAAATTAGTTTGTTGGGGAGGGTGGTTCAACCTGCTGTGGGGGTAACACTTGCGGTGCCCAACACTCTGGCGCTAATGGCTTGCGCTGAAGTTGGCTGAGCTGCTGCAAAAATTGTCTTCGGGGGATCTCTTTCGCTCCCAGCGTGGCAGTGTGAGCGTTAAGCACCTGACAGTCAATCAATTCTCCGCCATAAGCGGCAAAATGACGGCAAAAAGCCATCAAAGCGCATTTGGACGCGTTGGGGGTACGGCTAAACATCGATTCGCCGCAGAAAAGGGCGCCCTGAGCCACGCCGTACATGCCCCCCACCAGCTTGTCATCCTGCCACACCTCTATCGAATGGGCGAAACCGAGGCGGTGCAGGTGCAGATAAGCGCGCTGCACCTCCGGGCCTATCCAGGTGCCTTCCTCCGGCCGATCGGCACAGGCGGCGATCACCGCCGCAAAGTCGTGATTCAGCGTGATGTGAAAGGGGTTGTTGCGCAAAAAGCGTTTCAGACTGCGGCTGATATGGCGTTCGGCAGGGAACAGCACTGCCCGTGGGTCGGGCGACCACCACAAAATGGCTTCCCCGGGGGAAAACCAGGGAAAAATGCCCCGTTCATAGGCGGCAAGCAGGCGAGGTGCCGTCAGGTCACCGCCGATAGCCAGCAAACCGTTAGGATCGCGCAGTGCGCCCTCAGGAGAGGGGAACACCAGCGACTGCGATGACAGCTTAACAATGCGCATATAAGGTCTCAGCGTCCTCTACAGGCCCTTTTACAGCGGTATACCGCTGATACGTTGACGGAACTGGGCATAACGCCCCTGCTGACGCATCAGGCTGAGGTGATCGCCTTGCTCAACGATGCGTCCACCGTCCATCACGCAAATTCGGTCAAGGTGTTCCAACCCATACAGGCGGTGGGTCACCAGGATCAGCGTTTTTCCCTGGCAATGTCGGCGCAGCAGCGCCAGGATCTGCTGTTCAGTTTCGGCGTCCAGACCTTCGGTCGGCTCATCGAGCAACAACAGCGGCGCCTGATGCAGCAATGCGCGAGCAATACCCAGACGGCGTTGCTCGCCGCCGGAAAGCTGTCGGCCACCGTCTCCCAGCCAGGCGTTGAGCCCTTCGTTTTCCAGCAGCTTGTCCAAACCGACCTGCTGCAACACTTCGCGCAATTGTTCGTCGGTTGCCGTTGGGGCGGCGATGCGCAAGTTTTCGCGCAGCGTATCGCTAAAGATGTGCACTCGCTGACTGACGACGGTGGTCATCTGACGCAGCGTGGTTTCATCGTAAGCGGCCAAGGGATGGCCGTTGAGCCGCATCTGTCCGCTGTCGGCGTTCCAGGCGCGGGTGAGCAACTGCAGCAGGGTCGATTTACCGCACCCGGTGCGGCCGAGCAATGCAATATGTTCACCGGCGGTAATCTCCAGCGTGACGTCCTGCAACACCGGCTGCGGCTGGCCGGGATAGGTAAAGGTAACCTGTTGCAGACTTAGCATGGCACCCTTTTCGGCAGTTGGGCCATCGGCAGGGAAGGTCACTTCCGGTTGTCGATCGATGACCTGCTTCACCCGCGTGGCGGAAGCTATCACCTGTCCCAGATGCTGGAAGGCGCCGGCTACCGGCATCAAGGCTTCAAACGAAGCCAGGGCGGCAAACACGAACAACGCAATCAGCGCGCCGGGTTGGCTGTCGCCACCGATACCGGCAGCGGTGAGCCACAACATCAACGTCACGGTCAGGCCGCTGGCCAGGATCATCAAAGCCTGTGCCATGCCGCCCAACGAAGCTTGCTGCCACTGACGGCGCTGCCACTGTTTTTCAGTGGCATCCAGAGCCGCGCGGAAGTGATCCACGGCACCGAATACCACCAGCTCAGCCTGGCCTTGAAGCCAGGCGGTCAGATCGGTACGGTACTGGCCGCGCAGGGCGGTCAACTGGCCGCCAATCGGCTTGCCGGCACCATAAAATACCGGCGGCACCAGCAGCAACAGCAACAGCAGGATACCGCCCAGCGTCAGGGCCAGTGAAACGTCCAGCCAGCTCAGGCCGTAAGTCACCACGACAATCACCACGGCGGCGCTGACCAGCGGTGAAATTACCCGCAGATACAGATGATCCAGCGTATCGACATCCGCCACCAGTCGATTCAGCAGATCGGCCTGGCGGAAGCGGGCAATGCCTCCCGGCGACAGCGGCAGGATCTTTTTAAAGGTGAAGACCCGCAGATGAGACAGCACGCGGAAGGTGGCGTCGTGGCTGACGACCCGTTCGGCATAGCGCCCGGCGGTGCGGAAAATGGCGGCACCACGCACGCCGGCCGCCGGCAGCATGTAGTTGAAGGTAAACAGGCCGGCCAGCCCGGCCAGGGCGGAGGCGGCGAGGAACCAACCGGACAGCGCCAGCAGGCCGATACTGGCCAGTAGCGTAATGATGGCCAGCAGAATGCCCAGACAAATCAGCAGGCTGTGGCGACGGTACAGCGCCAGGAACGGCAGCAAAACGCGCATGATTATAGATCCCCGCGGCGGTGAGCGATCAGGTTGGCAAACAGGCCCGGTTGGGCGCTCAGCGTGGCGTAATCACCTTGCTGGACGATGTGTCCGCCTTCCATTACCCAAATCTGGTCGTAATCTTCGGTATCTTCCAACTGGTGAGTCACCAGCAGCGTGGTTTGTTGATGCGAAGCCGCATTCAGCGCCTGCATGACTTGCCGCTCGCTGTGGGCGTCGAGACTTGCGGCCGGTTCATCCAACAGCAACAAACGGCGCGGGCTGATTAACGCTCGAGCGACTGCCACACGTTGCGCTTGCCCGACGGACAGGCGCGCGGCGTTATCGCCGACTTCGGTATCCAGACCCAGCGGCAGATACGGTAGGATCTCGCCGACATAGGCGTCCTCCACGGCCTGTTGCAGTTGGGCTTCGCTGGCCTGCGGATTGCCCAACAGTATGTTGGCACGCAGCGTTTGCGCCGGTAGATGCGGATTTTGTCCTACCCAGCCGAGTTGCTGGCGCCAGCCTTCGGCGGCCAGTTCGCGCAGTTCGATACCATTAATGCGCAGCGAACCGCGATAGGGTAAAAACCCGAGCAGCAGGTTCAGCAACGAACTTTTCCCGGCACCACTTAACCCGACCAACGCAATGCGCTGGTTGGCGGGCAGAGTGAAGCTCAGCGGCCCGGCCAGCAGCACGCCATTGGGCGACAGGATCTCCAGATCCTGTGCTTGCAGCTCAAGCGGCGCATTGGCATCCAGGATTTGTGTGCCATTGCCCATTTGTTCGCCCTCGGCGCTGAGAAAGGTTTCCAGCGCTTCGGCGGCACCCACGGCTTGCGCCTTGGCGTGGTAGAAAGTCCCCAGGTCGCGCAACGGCTGGAAGAACTCCGGTGACAGGATCAGCACCAGGAAGCCGGCAAACAGCGTGACGCCGGTGCCATAACTGCCGAAATTAAGTTCGCCAAGGAACGAGAAGCCAAAATAGACCGCCACCACGGCGATAGAAATGGAGGCAAAGAACTCCAGCACCGCCGATGACAGGAAAGCCAGACGGAGCACCTCCATGGTGCGGCTACGGAAGTCTTCAGAAGATTTGGCAATCTGCTCGGTTTCCGCCTGCGCCCGATTGAATAAGCGCAGCGTGTCTAACCCACGCAGGCGGTCGAGGAAGTTACCACTCAGGCGTGCCAGCGCCACGAAGTTGCGTCGGTTGGCATCGGCGGCACCCATACCGACCAGCGCCATAAACATGGGGATCAGCGGCGCGGTGGTCAACAGAATCAGACCGGCGGCCCAGTTGATCGGGAATACGGTGATCAGGATCAGCAGCGGGATAAACACCGCCAGATACATCTGCGGTAAATAACGGGAATAGTAGTCCTGCATATCCTCGATCTGTTCGACGATGATGCTGGCCCAAGTGCCGGCCGGTTTTCCCTGGATCCAGGCGGGGCCGAGTTGTTGCAGTTTATCCAGCACCTGCTGACGCATGCGCTGGCGGATCACTTGTCCGCAGATAAAGCCGACGCGTTCACGCAGCCAACTCAGCACGGCCCGCAGTGCAAAGGTGGCAGCCAACCAGATAAACGACGGAATCAACTGTTCACGTGGCGCCTGTTCGATAATCAGGGCGTGGAGCAGGGCGGCCAACAGCCATGCCTGAGCGACAATAAGCATGCCGCTGATTAGCCCCAACAACATGGAAAGGCGCAACCAACGCTGCGCCAGGGTGCTCTGAGTTTTGAGCCAACGGGTTAATTGCTGCTGTCTGGTTTTTTTCATCAGATATGAGTCTGCGTCGCCGGTGCCTATTGTTACAGGCAAGGTTAACGTACTGTTAAAAAAAGTGTTTGCCCCAACCTGAAGCGAACAAGTGAAGGTCAATGTTACCTCTTCACCCGGCAGACTGAAAATAATAAAGCGGTCAAATATCGCTATAACAGACCGCGGCAGCAGGATTAGGGCACCGCTTGACTGGCTGCTTCCGCCGCCAGGGCGGTTTGCACGGATCTGCGCTGGCTAATCAGCGACATATAACGGGTTATCGATGGCCAGTATTTTAGGTCGATGGAAAACTGATCCATCCAGCGCAGTACGGTAAACAGATAGGCATCCGCGACGCTGAAAGTTTCTCCCAGTAGAAACGCCGGTTCGTCCAGCGTCTGAGCAACAAAATCGAGGCGGCGTTGCAGCTTGTCGCGAAACAGCGTTTTGACCTCTTCCGGCAGGGTTGAGTTGAACAGCGGGCTGGATCCCGCGTGGATCTCGCAGGTAATGAAGTTCAGCCACTCCTGCAAGCGCACCCGTTCGAAGGTCGAGTTTGGTGGGGCCAGCCCGGCCTCAGGGCGCATATCCGCCAGATACTGCACGATGGCAGTGCCTTCGGTGATCACCTGTCCGTCGTCCAGCATCAGCGCGGCGACGTAACCTTTGGGATTAACCCGATAAAAGTCTCCGCCGTCGGCGCTGCGCTTGGTGCGGTTATTGACGCGGATCAGTTCGAACGGCAAATCCAATTCCCGCAGCACGATATGTGGCGAGAGGGAGCAGGTATCGGGCGCAAAATAGAGTTTCATCGACATATTCCTGAGGCAAAAAGCGACATCGCTTGGCCGTCAGAATGCCGTCGGCGCCGCCGGCAGAAAAATTAGAATCTCAGAAACCCGGTATCAGCTCAGCTACTGACGGGCAACGGCAAATGATCCTGTAGAAAGTGCAACAGAGTTTGCACTGGCGCGGAGCTTGCACCGGCGAATGAACAAACCAGGCCAAAATGGCGATAAAGTGGCGCGCTCAGCGGCAGGGCGCAAATGCCTGGCGTATCGGCCGGTATCACCGATGCGGGCACCAGCGATACGCCGATCCCTTCACGTACCAGCGTCAGCGCGGTGTTCCAGTCACTGACGGTAACGCGGACATCCGTCAGCGCCAAACCTGCCTGCTGCGCCAGCAACTGAGCATTGAGCTGGCAACCTCCGGTAGCCAAGACAAACGGCTGTTTGACCAGTTCATTGAAATCTATCGGCTGGCGGTTTCTGGCAAGCTTATGAGCAGTTGCCGTCACGGCAAGCCACAGGTCTTTTCCCAGCGGGTGGCTTTGCCGTTCCGGTTTCGGATTCAACACTATGCCCACGTCGGCAGCTTCCAATGCCAGCCAGTTTTCGACCTCCAGATCGGTACCTTCCAACTGCACCAGTTCAATGGCGGGAAAGCGGCGGTGAAATTTGCGTAGCAACGGGGGTAACAACAGCGCAAATGCCGAAGGGAAACTGGCCAGGCGTATTTTGCCGGCGTGCGAGCTTTGCGCCTGCTGCGCGCAGTGTTGGATTGCATTGAGTTCGGCCAGCATGGTGCGGGCATGGCTGACAATCTGTTCACCACTTTGCGTTAGCGCAACGCTGTGCGGCAGCCGAACCAACAACGGAGTGTTCAACGCCTCTTCCAACTGAGCGATAGCCTGACTGGCGCCAGACTGTGTCATGCCGCATTGACTTGCCGCCAGGGTGATCTTGCCGCTGTCGGCTATGGCAACCAACAGACGCCAGTGGAGAAGATTCTGCATCGAAGACCCGCCTGATGGTGTTTGAGATACAAAAAAAGCGGCTAATAAATAGCCGCTTTTCAGGATGACAGTCTGTGCCGTTACAGAACTTCTGCGTCGGCAATACCGTCCAGATAACGCTCTGCATCCAGCGCAGCCATACAACCGGTCCCGGCGGAAGTGATCGCCTGGCGGTAGATGTGGTCCATCACGTCGCCAGCGGCGAATACGCCCGGAATGGTGGTTTGGGTGGCATTGCCGTGAATGCCGGACTGCACCTTGATATAGCCGTTTTCCAGCTCCAACTGGCCACCGAAAATGCTGGTGTTCGGGCTGTGGCCGATGGCGATAAATACGCCGGCCAGCGCCAGTTCACGCGTTTCATTTTCCGCTTTAGTGCTGCGAATGCGTACGCCGGTAACGCCCATTTCGTCACCCAGAACTTCGTCCAGAGTGTGGTCGGTGTGCAGCACGATATTGCCGTTTTTCACTTTCTCCATCAGCCGGTTGATCAGGATCTTCTCTGAACGGAAGCTGTCGCGACGGTGGATCAGGTGAACTTCGGCCGCGATATTGGACAGATACAGCGCTTCTTCTACCGCCGTATTACCACCGCCTACAACGGCGACTTTCTGATTACGGTAGAAGAAACCGTCGCAGGTAGCGCAGGCGGAAACGCCTTTGCCTTTGAAGGCTTCTTCTGTCGGCAGGCCAAGATAGCGGGCTGATGCGCCGGTGGCGATAATCAGCGCATCACAGGTGTATTCGCCACTGTCGCCAAACAGACGGAATGGACGGTTCTGCAGATCAACGCTGGTGATATGGTCAAACACGATCTCGGTCTGGAATTTTTCTGCATGCTCACGCATACGATCCATCAGCGCCGGACCAGTCAGGTCTTCGGCATCACCCGGCCAGTTTTCCACTTCGGTAGTGGTGGTCAGCTGACCCCCTTGTTCCATACCGGTAATCAGCACCGGGCTCAGGTTGGCGCGCGCTGCGTAAACCGCGGCGGTGTAGCCAGCCGGGCCGGAGCCCAGAATCAATAATTTGCTGTGTTTAGCCGTGCCCATGAATAACCTCTTTTCCCACAATGGCGGACAATGGATTCGATTGTAGGGAAAATGCGGCATTAAAAAAAGCGTCAGGGGATGTTGTTAACGATTTGTTTGATAGTCATTGCCTATTAATTATTGTTTTGCTGCTTAAGCGAGCGCAAAACGCAGCAATTTAACTTATGGAAGCCGCTTGCGGGCGTTTGGTACTCAAACGGCCGGAAACAGCACATCAAGCGGGTTTAAGTGCCTTGCCCACGGCGTTTTTAAGCCAGCGATTCATAACTAAAAACGGGGTGCTAACTTTTCATGACGGTACGTTCTTCTGATTTTGCTTCTTTTACTTTGACAATCCGCTGCGCATTTGCGAAAACATCATAGGAAGAAGAAATTATCCTCCCACCTGCAGTAAATCGTACGTATTTGCGGCGTTGGCGCAGGATTTTGCGCCGTTGCCGGATCTGCGTGCGGCAGGGGAGGAACATCGCGCAAGCGGATGGCACCTTTCTTCTTGCTTAAAACACCTTGTGCAGAGTTTGACAGACAGGCTGCACAGCGGTGAATGATGGTAGTGAAGCATATGACAGGCATCGGGTCTTCGCTTGGAACGAGCCCTTACACATTGACGTTGGCTAGGGTGTGGCAAGTGCAGGGAAGAAAATAAGAGAGACAATAATAATGGCAGACAATAAGAAACGCCCGGGTAAAGATCTCGATCGTATCGACCGCAACATCCTCAACGAACTGCAAAAGGATGGGCGTATTTCGAACGTTGAACTTTCGAAGCGCGTGGGGTTATCCCCAACCCCATGTTTAGAACGCGTGCGCCGCCTCGAGCGCCAGGGTTTTATTCATGGTTATACCGCGTTGCTCAACCCGCATTATCTGGATGCGTCCCTGTTGGTCTTCGTGGAAATCACGCTGAACCGCGGTGCGCCGGATGTGTTTGAGCAATTCAACTCAGCAGTTCAGAAGCTTGAAGAAATTCAGGAGTGTCATCTGGTGTCCGGTGATTTCGACTATCTGTTGAAAACCCGCGTGCCGGATATGTCCGCTTACCGTAAGTTGCTTGGCGAAACCTTGCTGCGTCTGCCGGGGGTTAACGACACCCGTACGTACGTGGTAATGGAAGAAGTGAAACAGAGCAACCGTCTGGTTATCAAAACACGGTAGGGTGCAGGTGCAAAACCTGATTAAATTGGTTACACTCCTGTTTATCCATACAGTTTCAGCGCCGGGGAAGCTTCTCGGCGCTGTTGCTATGTCAGCTAACAGGAACCTGGAGAGCCTTTCTTGAGCCAGGAATATACAGAAGATAAAGAAGTTACCTTGAGAAAACTCAGCAGCGGTCGCCGTTTGCTCGAAGCTGTGTTGATTGTGGTAGCCATATTTGCCATTTACCTCATGGCTGCCTTGGTCAGTTTCAATCCCTCTGACCCAAGCTGGTCGCAGACCGCGTGGCATGAGCCTATTCATAATCTGGGCGGTGGCGTCGGGGCCTGGTTGGCCGACACGCTGTTCTTCACCTTCGGGGTACTCGCCTATGCGATACCGCCGATCATGCTGGTGTTGTGCTGGGCGGCTTATCGTCAGCGCGGCAGCGGCGAATACATCGATTACTTTGCGCTTTCACTGCGCCTGATCGGCACATTGGCGCTGGTGCTCACTTCGTGTGGCCTGGCGGCACTGAACGTTGACGATCTCTATTACTTTGCCTCCGGCGGCGTTATCGGCAGTTTGCTGAGCAACGCCATGCTCCCCTGGTTCAACGGCATTGGCGCAACCTTGGCGCTGCTTTGCGTTTGGGCGGCGGGCCTTACGCTGTTTACCGGCTGGTCATGGCTGGTAATTGCCGAGAGGATCGGCGGCGTGGTGCTGGGGACGGCCACTTTTATGACCAACCGTTCGCGCCGTGACGATCGTTATCACGACGATGACGACCGTTATGTCGAAGATCAGCCAGAATCGGCAGAGAAAGGGGCAGCGCTTGCTGTGGCCTCGACGGCGGCTGCGGCCAACGCGGCGGAAGACGACGTCTTGTTCTCAGCGCCTTCGGTGACGGAAACCGCCAAAATTGCGGCGGAAGAGGCTGAGGATCCATTGCTCAGCGGCCTGCGGACGAATGACGACGAAGATGCCGATGTCGCGCCTGTCGCGCCAGCGGTGGCTCGTGAACCTGTTACCGCAGCCCCGGTTGTGGCGCAGGCGCCGTCGGTTACGGTAGCTCCAACGGCTCCGGCCTCGGTGAACCAGAGTCCGATGAGTACGCCAGCGGAAAACAGTGCTCCACCGCTGTATTCATTTGAAATTCCTGAAGAGACGCCGACGCCGAAGGTAACGCGTCTGGCCGATCCTTACCAGGACGATGACGAACCGCGTATGGGGAACTGGGACGCGCCGGCAGCACCACCGTCGCACGATCGTTCTCCGTTTGATTTCTCCGCCGCTCAACGCGATAGCGCTGACGTCAGTGCTCCGGCCGGTTTCAGTGCCGGTGAGCCTGCAGTGCCATCGTTCGGCAGCGTGAAACCTCAGGCGCAGGCTGCAGCAACGGCAGCTGCCGGCGCTGTTGCCGCCAATACCTTTATGCCGGCCTTTACGGCCACCAGCGACGCTAACTCGCAGGTCAAACAAGGCCTGGGGCCTGAGTTGCCGCGTCCGAATCCGGTGCGCATCCCAACCCGACGTGAACTGGCTTCTTACGGCATCAAGCTGCCTTCGCAGCGAATGGCCGAACAGGAACAGCGTAACCGTGGGGACGACGAGCCATTGCCGAATGCCAATGCTCTTCCGTCAGATCAAGACGATGAAGCTTTGCAGGAAGCGGCGCTGCGTCAGGCGTTTGCCGAGCAGCAAAACCAACGTTATGGCGAGGAGTACGCGCAGGATAACCAGGATGATGAGGCTGCTCTGCAAGAGGCCGAACTGCGTCAGGCGTTTGCCGAACAGCAGAATCAGCGCTATGGGCAGCAAGAGGCTGCGCCTTCGGTACAGCCAACTACGCCAGTAGATACTCGTAATGCGTTCGGCTTCTCGCCGATGGATGATTTGGTTGACGATGGCCCGGTTGAGCCACTGTTCACCCTGTCGCCACAGCTTGAAGATCGCATTGAGCAACAAAGCGAACGCGAGGATGATGTGCCTTTCGGCCAGTTTGAGCCAGCCGCGCCGGCTTATGCGCCGCCAACGCAACCTCAGACTCCGCCGGCGCAAGCTTATCAGCAACCGGCAGCGCAACAGCAACCACCGGCCTATCAGCAGCCTGTAGCGCAACCGGCGCCGACGGCCCCGCAGCAGCCGGCAATGGACAGCCTGATCCACCCGTTCCTGATGCGCAACGATATGCCGTTGCAAAAACCGACCACGCCTCTACCGACGCTTGATCTGCTGACCGAAGCGCCGAAAGAGGTTGAGCCGGTGGATTCCTTCGCGTTGGAACAGAAGGCGCGTTTGGTCGAAGCCAGCCTGGCCGATTATCGGGTAAAAGCCGACGTGGTAGACATTTTACCAGGCCCGGTCATTACCCGTTTTGAACTGGATCTGGCGCCGGGCGTTAAAGCAGCGCGTATTTCCAACCTGTCGCGTGACCTGGCGCGTTCACTGTCAACTTCCGCGGTGCGTGTGGTTGAAGTGATCCCCGGCAAGCCCTACGTCGGTCTGGAGTTGCCTAACGTTAAACGTCAGACGGTCTATCTTCGAGAAGTGCTGGATTGCCCGGCATTTCGCGATAATCCATCGCCGTTGGCGATCGTTCTGGGTAAAGACATCTCCGGCGAGCCGGTGGTGGCCGACTTGGCGAAAATGCCACACCTGCTGGTGGCGGGGACCACCGGTTCCGGTAAATCGGTTGGGGTCAATGCCATGATCCTGAGCATTCTGTATAAGGCCACGCCGAAAGAAGTGCGCTTTATCATGATTGACCCGAAAATGCTGGAGCTGTCGGTCTATGAAGGTATTCCGCACCTGCTGACGGACGTGGTTACCGACATGAAAGACGCCGCCAATGCCTTGCGTTGGTGCGTCGCCGAGATGGAGCGTCGCTACAAGCTGATGTCTGCGCTCGGCGTGCGTAACCTGGCAGGTTACAACGAACGTGTCGATCAGGCCGAGGCGATGGGACGTCCAATCCCGGATCCGTTCTGGAAACCGACCGACAGCATGGACATCACGCCGCCGGTTCTGGAGAAAGAGCCTTACATCGTGGTGATGGTCGACGAATTCGCTGACCTGATCATGACGGTTGGTAAAAAGGTTGAGGAGCTGATTGCTCGTCTGGCGCAGAAAGCGCGTGCGGCGGGTATCCACCTGGTGCTGGCAACACAGCGTCCTTCGGTGGATGTGATCACCGGCCTGATCAAGGCCAACATCCCGACCCGTATCGCCTTTACCGTGTCGAGCAAGATTGACTCGCGCACTATCCTCGATCAGGGCGGTGCTGAATCGCTGCTGGGGATGGGCGACATGTTGTATCTGGCCCCTAACTCCTCCATTCCGGTCCGTGTACATGGTGCATTTGTGCGCGATCAGGAAGTGCATGCGGTAGTTAAGGATTGGAAAGCGCGTGAGCGACCTCAATATAAAGAGGGTATCCTCAACGGCGGTGACGACGGTGAGGGTGGTGCTGGCGGCGGTCTGGAAGGTGATGAAGAGCTGGATCCGCTGTTTGACCAGGCGGTGGAGTTTGTGGTGGATAAACGCCGCGCCTCCATTTCCGGCGTACAGCGTCAGTTCCGTATCGGCTATAACCGCGCCGCGCGCATCATCGAACAGATGGAAGCGCAGGGCATCGTCAGCGAGCAGGGGCACAACGGCAACCGCGAGGTGCTGGCACCGCCACGGCATGACTGACGAAGCTTTAGTCGTTGTTATTTAATAATAAAGGGCCGCTTAGCGGCCCTTTAGACTGATGACAAACACCCGAAAAACGTGGTTTTCGGATGTTTGGGATAAACCTGAAGACATAATCCTTTGTTTTATTAGTGCATAAAACCTAACTTTTGAGTACAGAGGACTTTGTCAGCACTCTGAAGGGCCGCTTAGCGGCCCTTGTGCAAAGAAGCGTAAACCCTCGGCTTCTCAGAACATTGGCCTATCTGCCTGCGGATAGCTTCGGGTAGAGTAAGGGTGTTAAGGGTTAATTTGACCCGCACGGCACCGCCTTGCGGTAAACGCATTTCATAAGGTATCTGGAATAATGAAAAAACTGTTAGTTGCCTGTTGTCTGCTTTCGGGATTCGCTTCCACCTCTGTGCTGGCCGACGCTGCGCAGGATTTGCAAAGTCGCCTGGCGAAAGTGAACAGTTTCCACGCCAGCTTCGCCCAGACTGTGACCAGCAGCGATGGTGCTGCGGTACAGCAGGGGGAAGGTGAACTCTGGGTGAAACGTCCGAACCTGTTTAATTGGCATATGACCTCGCCGGACGAGAGCGTGCTGGTGTCGGATGGCCAAACCTTATGGTTCTACAATCCTTTTGTTGAGCAAGTCACCGCGACCTGGTTAAAAAATGCGACCGGCAATACGCCATTTATGCTGATTACCCGCAATAACGCCAACGACTGGAAACAGTACAACGTTAAACAGAAAGGCGATGATTTTGAGCTGACGCCAAAATCCAGCAGCGGTAACCTGAAGCAGTTCGCCATTACCGTGACCAACAGCGGCACCATCCGCAGTTTTGCTGCGGTTGAGCAGGATGGTCAGCGCAGTTCTTACGCGCTGAAAAGTCAGCAGAACGTTGCTGCTGATGCCAGCAAATTCAAATTTACCCCGCCGAAGGGGGTGACGCTGGACGACCAGCGCCAGTGAGGTCCGCGTGAGTAACATGTCGCTCGATTTTTCCCAGAATGAGTTCCAGCCATTGGCCGCGCGGATGCGGCCAACCACGCTGGCGCAATACATCGGCCAGCAACACCTGCTGGCTGCCGGTAAGCCTTTGCCGCGCGCCATCGAGGCGGGGCAACTGCATTCGATGATTCTGTGGGGGCCGCCCGGCACCGGGAAAACGACGCTGGCGGAGCTGATCGGCCGCTACGGCCAGGCGGACGTCGAGCGAATTTCCGCCGTGACATCGGGCATCAAAGAAATCCGTGAGGCGATTGAGCGGGCACGACAGAATCGTGACGCCGGTCGTCGCACCATTTTGTTTGTCGATGAGGTACACCGTTTCAACAAAAGCCAGCAGGATGCCTTTCTGCCGCACATTGAAGACGGCACCATTACCTTTATTGGCGCGACAACCGAAAACCCGTCCTTTGAGCTTAACTCGGCGCTGTTGTCCCGCGCCCGCGTGTATTTGCTGAAAGCGTTGACGGCAGAAGATATCAGCCAGGTGCTTGATCAGGCGATGCAGGACAACAGCCGGGGGTTTGGCGGCCAGAATATCGAGCTGCCGGAAGAGACCCGCCGCATGCTATCGGAACTGGTGGGCGGCGATGCGCGCCGGGCGTTGAACAGCCTGGAGATGATGGCGGACATGGCGGAGATCGACGCCAAAGGCATTCGCGTGCTGACGCCGGAATTACTGAAAGAAGTCTCCGGCGAACGCAGCGCGCGCTTCGACAATAAAGGCGATCGTTTTTACGATCTTATTTCGGCGCTGCATAAATCGGTGCGAGGTTCCGCCCCGGATGCTGCGCTGTACTGGTATGCGCGCATTATTACCGCCGGAGGCGATCCGCTGTATGTGGCACGCCGGCTGCTGGCCATTGCTTCGGAAGATGTCGGCAATGCCGATCCGCGCGGTATGCAGGTGGCGATCGCCGCCTGGGACTGCTTTACCCGCGTTGGTCCGGCCGAAGGTGAACGTGCGATTGCTCAAGCGATCGTTTACCTGGCCTGCGCGCCAAAAAGTAATGCCGTTTATACCGCCTTCAAAGCGGCGATGCGCGATGCTAAAGAGCGGGCGGATTATGATGTGCCCGAACATCTGCGCAATGCGCCAACCAAGCTGATGAAGGAAATGGGGCTGGGTGCAGAGTACCGTTACGCTCATGACGAACCCAATGCCTATGCCGCCGGTGAGGACTATTTCCCGGCCGAAATGGCCAGGACGCGTTACTATCATCCAACCGCACGCGGGCTGGAAGGTAAAATCGGCGAAAAGCTGGCATGGCTGGCTGAGCAGGATCAAAATAGCCAGACAAAACGCTACCGCTAGCGTTGCCGTTGCGGTAAGGTTAGCGGGTACCACTCTTCCTTTATGCGGCTTTTAAACAGCCGCATAAAACAACAAATTTTCTTTCAATAACAATAAGCACAGGATTAGCATGCTCGATCCCAATCTGCTGCGTAATGAGCTAGACGCAGTCGCCGTCAAACTGGCTCGCCGAGGCTTTAAACTCGATCTGGATCTGCTGCGTTCTCAAGAAGAGCGTCGCAAAGTTCTGCAGGTAGAAACTGAAATGCTGCAGGCAGAACGTAACTCCCGATCGAAATCCATCGGCGCGGCTAAAGCGCGCGGGGAAGACATTGAGCCGCTGCGTCGCGAAGTCAACGAGCTGGGTGACAAGCTGGATATTGCCAAGGCCGCTCTGGATCAGTTGCAGACTGAAATCCGCGATTATGCGTTGGCGATCCCGAACCTGCCGGATGATGCAGTGCCGGATGGCAAAGACGACAGCGATAACCAGGAAGTCAGCCGCTGGGGCGAGCCGCGCCAGTATGATTTTCAGGTACGCGATCACGTGGATCTGGGCGAAATGGCCGGTGGTCTGGACTTCGCCGCTGCCGTAAAACTGACCGGTTCACGCTTTGTGGTGATGAAAGGGCAAATCGCCCGCATGCACCGTGCGTTATCCCAGTTCATGCTGGATCTGCATACCGAACAGCACGGCTACCAGGAAACCTACGTGCCTTACCTGGTTAACCACGCCACGTTGTACGGTACCGGTCAGTTGCCGAAGTTTGGTGAAGATCTGTTCCACACCAAACCGCTGGAAGAGGAATCCGACAGCAGCAACTACGCGCTGATCCCAACTGCAGAAGTGCCGTTGACCAACCTGGTACGCGACGAGATCCTGGAAGAAGAATCACTGCCGCTGAAGATGACCGCGCATACGCCATGTTTCCGTGCCGAAGCTGGTTCTTATGGTCGCGATACCCGCGGTCTGATCCGCATGCACCAGTTCGACAAGGTCGAGATGGTGCAAATCGTCCGTCCGGAAGACTCCATGGCTACGCTGGAAGAGCTGACCGGTCATGCGGAGAAAGTGCTGCAGCTGCTGAACCTGCCGTACCGTAAAATGTTGCTGTGTACCGGCGACATGGGGGCAGGCTCATGCAAGACCTACGATCTGGAAGTGTGGCTGCCGGCGCAGAACACTTACCGTGAAATCTCATCTTGTTCCAACATGTGGGATTACCAGGCACGCCGCATGCAGGCTCGCTGCCGTAGCAAAACCGAGAAGAAGCCGCGCCTGGTGCATACGCTGAACGGTTCTGGTCTGGCAGTCGGTCGTACGCTGGTTGCCGTGCTGGAAAACTACCAGTTGGCCGATGGCCGTGTTCAGGTACCGGAAGTATTACGTCCGTATATGGGCGGCCTGGAATATATCGGCTAACTTATTGCCTGTTCTATGAAAAGCGCCTGCGGGCGCTTTTTTTATAAGAAAATTATTATCCTTTTGTTCGAAAGGACTTTTTCTTTCATCTCCTTCCCCCGCTTTATTGATAGCAGACAAAGTTCACTACCCACTTCTGAGTAATATCCCTTTATAGAGGAGGGTTTTTACTCAAGCTCATCAGCAGACATCAGTTCTGTCTCCTCTGCTCGCCGCCTTGAGTCAAAGGCATGACGTTTATCAATACCAGGGTAAAACGTGGAGTGAGTTATGTCGGAAAACAAAGAAAACAGCCAAGTGTCTGCAGGCGTCAGCCGTCGCGCCTTGGTAAAGTCCGGTGGTATCGTCGGGCTGGCTATGGCCGTGGGGGGTATAGCCTTACCGTTTAGTCGCCGCGCATTGGCGGATTCAATCAGCGAAGGTGTGCAAAAAACCGCGCAGGATAAAGTGGTTTGGGGGGCTTGTTCGGTCAACTGCGGCAGCCGCTGCGCCTTGCGTTTGCACGTGCGTGATAACGAAGTCTATTGGGTCGAAACCGATAACACCGGACTGGACGCATATGGCGACCACCAGGTTCGGGCCTGTTTGCGTGGCCGTTCTATTCGCCGCCGCATGAATCATCCCGATCGTCTGAATTACCCGATGAAACGTGTTGGCAAGCGGGGTGAAGGCAAGTTCAAGCGCATCAGTTGGGAAGAAGCTTTTGATAGCATTGCCGACAACCTAAAACGCATCGTCGAACAGTACGGTAACGAAGCGGTATATATCAATTACACCTCGGGCATCGTCGGCGGCAATATTACCCGTTCGTCACCGAATGCGTCGCTGGTCGCTCGGCTGATGAACTGCTATGGCGGTTACCTCAGCCAGTATGGCACCTACAGCACAGCGCAAATCGCCTGCGCCATGCCCTATACCTATGGCAGCAACGAAGGCAACAGCACGTCTGACATCGAAAACAGCAAGCTGGTGGTGATGTTCGGTAACAACCCGGCGGAAACGCGGATGAGCGGCGGCGGCATTACCTATTATCTGGAGCAGGCGCGTGAACGTTCTCATGCGCGCATGATCGTTATCGATCCGCGTTATACCGATACGGCCGCCGGACGTGAGGACGAATGGATCCCTATTCGTCCCGGCACGGATGCGGCATTGGTTGCCGGGCTGGCGCATGTATTGATCAGCGAACAGTTGGTCGACCAACCGTTTCTGGATCGGTATTGCATCGGCTATGACGAAAAAACCTTGCCAGCCGATGCGCCGGTAAATGGGCATTATAAGGCTTACATTCTTGGGCAAGGTGAAGACGGCGTTGAAAAAACGCCGCAGTGGGCGGCGAAAATTACCGGCATTCCGGCCGAACGTATTATCAAACTGGCGCGGGAAATAGGCACGGCGAAACCAGCCTACATCTGCCAGGGCTGGGGGCCACAGCGACAGGCCAATGGCGAACTGACCTCGCGTGCAATCGCCATGCTGCCTATCCTGACCGGCAATGTTGGCATCAATGGCGGCAACAGCGGGGCGCGTGAATCAACCTACACCATTACTATTGAGCGGATGCCGGTATTGGCAAACCCGGTCAAAGCGCAAATCTCCTGTTTTAGCTGGACCGATGCCATAGTGCGCGGTCCGGAGATGACCGCCAAACGCGACGGGGTACGTGGGCAGGACAAACTGAATGTGCCGATCAAGTTCATCTGGAACTATGCCGGCAACACCATCACCAACCAGCATTCCGACATCAACAAAACCCACGATATTTTGCAGGATGAATCCCAGTGCGAAATGATCGTGGTGCTCGAAAACTTTATGACCTCGTCGGCCAAATATGCCGACATTTTACTGCCGGATCTGATGACCGTCGAACAGGAAGACATTATTCCCAACGACTATGCCGGCAACATGGGGTACCTGATCTTTATCCAGCCTGCAACCCCCGCCAAATTTGAACGCAAGGGCATCTATGAGGTGCTGAGTGAAGTGGCGCGTCGGCTGGGGCCAGAGGTGCATCAGAAGTTCACCGAAGGGCGTACCCAGGCACAGTGGCTGCAACATTTGTACGCCAAAATGCAAGACAGGGATCCGCTGCTGCCGGGTTATGAAGAGTTGCGCAGTATGGGGATTTATAAGCGTAAAGATCCCAATGGGCATTTTGTCGCCTACAAAAAATTCCGCCAGGATCCCAAAGCGAATCCATTAAAAACGCCGTCCGGCAAGATAGAAATCTATTCCTCCAGGCTGGCTGAGATCGCCGACAGCTGGCAGTTGGAAAAAGATGAAACCATCAGCTCGTTGCCAATTTACGCCTCTACTTTTGAAGGTTGGGACGATCCTCTGCGCAACACTTATCCATTGCAAATGTTTGGCTTCCATTACAAGGCCCGTACCCACTCGACCTACGGCAACATCGATGTGTTGCAGGCGGCCTGTCGTCAGGAGGTGTGGATCAACCCACTGGACGCCCAGTCGCGCGGCATTATCGGCGGCGACAAGGTGCGGGTATTTAATGGGCGTGGCGAAGTGCGTGTCGAAGCCAAAGTGACGCCGCGGATCATGCCTGGCGTTGTCGCGATGGGGCAGGGAGCCTGGCATCAGGCCGATATGCGCGGTGACCGTGTTGACCATGGTGCCTGTATGAATACCCTGACCACCCACCGGCCTTCGCCGTTGGCCAAGGGTAATCCGCAGCATACCAACCTGATTCAAATCGAAAAGGTATAACCCTGCGTACTTGAAGCCGCATCTTTGTTGGCCGCCTGCGCTTACCCCAGTCACGTACTACCTGTACGCATCCTGGGGATGCGCTTAGTTGCCGCCGCGATGCAACTCCAACTACCTCGGGTGTAAGGGAGGACCAAATGACTCAGCAATATGGATTCTTTATCGATTCAAGTCGTTGCACTGGCTGCAAAACCTGCGAACTGGCCTGCAAAGACTATAAAAATTTGACGCCGGACGTCAGTTTCCGCCGCATCTATGAATATGCCGGAGGAGATTGGTTCCAGGATGGCGACGGCTGGCAACAAAACGTATTCGCTTATTATTTGTCGATTGCCTGCAACCACTGTGAAGATCCCGCCTGCACCAAAGTGTGTCCGACCGGCGCGATGCACAAACGGGAAGACGGCTTTGTGGTAGTGAATGAAGAGGTGTGTATCGGCTGTCGCTACTGCCATATGGCCTGCCCATACGGCGCACCGCAGTACAATTCGACCAAGGGCCACATGACCAAGTGCGATGGCTGTTATAAGCGGGTAGCCGAAGGCCATAAGCCTATCTGCGTGGAATCTTGTCCACTGCGAGCCCTGGATTTTGGCCCGATTGAGCAACTGCGGCAGCAGCATGGCTCTCTGGCGCAGGTGGCCCCCTTGCCGGCGGCGCATTTTACCCGACCGTGCCTGGTGGTAAAACCCAATGCCAACAGCCGCCCAAGTGGCGACACCACTGGCTATTTGGCCAATCCAAAGGAGGTTTGATATGGGCATGGGATGGCAAGAATGGCCGCTGATGTTGTTTACCGTATTGGGACAATGTGTGGTAGGGGGGGTTATCGTCATGGGGCTCGCCATAATTGGCGGTAACCTGAACGAACAGCAGCGCAGGGCAGTTCATCGCGCGATGTTCTTCCTGTGGTTGTTGATGGGCATCGCTTTCATTGCTTCCACGCTGCACCTCGGTTCGCCGTGGCGGGCGTTTAACTCGTTGAACCGCATTGGCGCTTCGGCATTGAGTAACGAAATAGCCGCTGGCGCCTTGTTCTTCGCCGTCGGCGGTTGTTATTGGCTGTTGGCGGTATTGGGCAAAATACCGCCGTTATTGGGTCGGGTGTGGTTGTGGGTGACCATGGCACTGGGCCTGGTCTTTGTTTACATGATGACGCGGGTATATCAAATCGATACGGTGCCAACCTGGCATAACGGTTACACTACGCTGAGCTTTTTCCTGACGGTACCGATCGGGGGGCCGATGCTGGGCGTTTTGTTGCTGCGTTTTGCGGGGCTGGACGTTACAACCCGGCATTCACTGGCTACCCTGAGCGTGGTGGCGCTGCTGGTCAGTCTGGGGAGCGTTATGATGCAAGGCTACGAACTGGCCAGCATCAGCAGTTCGGTACAGCAGGCATCAGCGCTGATCCCACAGTACGGCCAATTAATGGTTGGGCGTTTGGTGCTGGTGGTGCTGGGGTTGGGCTGCTGGATCTGCCCGCTACTGCGCCGTGGTAACGCTAGCGTGATGGGAATGGCTTTAGGTTTGATTCTGGTTATCGCCGGTGAGCTGGTTGGGCGGGGCGTGTTCTACGGCCTGCATATGACCGTCGGCATGGCGGTGGCCGGTTAATATTGTAGTGAGGCGCAGTGATAAACTGCGCCCTTAAAAGGATCCTTGATTTATGACGCTTGAAAATATCGCTTTAACGGGGCGGGTACTGGGTGTGTTGCTGTACGCGCCGCCAGAAAGTGAAGACGGCCAACAGCTCTTGGCAACCCTGTCTGAATCTGAGTGGGTCAAAGAGTGGCCGTACGGCGATGCTGATCGGTTACAGAAGGCGGCTGCGCTGATTGCGACCGGTATTGAAGATCAACAGGATGAATCCCTGGCGGAAGCTTACCAACGTCTGTTTGTGGGGCCTGATACCTTACCGGCGCCATTATGGGGTTCGGTGTATCTGGACAAAGAGAACGTGCTGTTTGGTCATTCGACCCTGCGGTTGCGCAAGTGGTTACGGGCCAACGGCATAGAAGCTCAGCACGATCGCAATGAGCCGGAAGATCATATTGGCACTTTGCTGATGATGGTGGCGTGGCTGGCCGAAGAACGTCAGGGCGGGTTGGTCGAGCAACTGCTGACGAAACATTTGTTGCCATGGGCACCACGCTATCTGGAACTGCTGGAAGCCAATGCGCAGCATCCTTTCTATCAGGGACTGGCCCAATTAGCGCAAATCACCCTGGGTGCCTGGGGTGCGGAATGCACGGCTGAAGTTGAATCTTTAGAACTGTATTTCTGATAAAAAATGAATGGCCGTCAGGTGCCTAACATCGCAGGCGCCGGCGGCCACTCCGCCGTTAAATAGGCCGCGTAATACAAATTGTGCGGTATACATATAAGAGCTGATTGACTTTTTTATCGCCAGTGGCATGATGCGCGCACTCTCATTGCGCGTTCGGTTTCAATCTCACTATGTCCGCATACTCCCGCCCAGTGCTCCTGCTGCTCTGTGGCTTGTTGCTGCTTACGGTCTCTATCGCCGTATTGAATACGCTAGTCCCTCTTTGGTTGACTCATGCTCAGTTGTCAACCTGGCAGGTAGGAATGGTAAGTTCCTCTTACTTTACCGGCAATCTGGTCGGCACGCTGATTGCGGGCAAACTCATCCAGCGCATTGGTTTTACCCGCAGCTATCATCTTGCCTGTGTGGTATTCGCCGTGGCGACTGCCGGTATGGCATTGTCGCTCGATTTTTGGAGTTGGATGGGCTGGCGTTTCTTTGCCGGCATCGGCTGCGCCTGGATCTGGGTGATCGTCGAAAGCGCCTTGCTGCGGAGCGGTAATCTGTCTAACCGTGGGCAATTGCTGGCGGCTTATATGATGGTTTATTACCTGGGTACGGTTGTCGGCCAACTGCTGTTAAGTATGGTATCGACCGAACTGTTGAATGTGGTGCCATGGGTCACGGCCATCGTGCTGAGTGCCACGCTGCCGATGCTGTTTGCCCGGGTTAACAGTCGGCACGACGAACCCCAACAGGCTGCGGTTTGGCCAATGTTGAAGCGCCGTAGCGCGCGGTTGGGGATTAATGGCTGTATCATTTCCGGCATTGTACTCGGCTCGCTATACGGCCTGATGCCGCTGTACCTGTCCCATCAGGGCATGAGTGACGCCAACGTGGGTTACTGGATGGCATTGCTGGTCAGCTCAGGCATTGTCGGGCAATGGCCGGTCGGGCGTCTGGCAGACCGCTATGGTCGTTTGCTGGTGCTGCGCATTCAGGTGTTTGTGGTGATCCTTGCCAGCATCGCCATGCTTGGCAACTATGCGATGGCACCGGCGTTGTTTATTCTCGGTTGTGCCGGGTTCACCTTATATCCGGTGGCGATGTCCTGGGCTTGTGAAAAGGCGTTGCCGCATGAGCTGGTGGCGATGAACCAGGCATTGTTGATGAGCTATACCATTGGCAGTCTGCTTGGCCCGTCGATGACTGCGCTGCTGATGCAAAATTATTCCGACCGCCTGCTGTTTGTGATGATTGCTGCCGTTGCCTTGGTCTATCTGATGATGCTGCTGAGAAAACCGGATCGTCACCACACTCCGTTGGCTGCCGCCTGAGCATAAAAAACCCGGCCATCGTGTGCCGGGTTTTTTGTTGTAGCTAACGGGCTCAGTAAATTACTTTGTGGCCGTAGCTTTCCAGAATGCTTTTCACGCGATCCATGGTTTCCGCTTTCGGCGGATGGACGCCGTCCAGCTTGTACTCTTCACCCATCGCCACCCATTTGTGCTTACCCAGTTCGTGATAGGGCAGCAGTTCGATTTTCTCGATGTTGGTCATGTCTTTGGTGAACTCGCCCAGCATATGCGTCGACTTGTCATCGTCTGACCAGCCCGGCACTACCACATAACGGATCCAGGTGCGTTGATTACGTTTCGCCAGATAGCGGGCGAAATCCAGCGTGCGGTGGTTGGAAACGCCGACCAGATTCTGGTGAATGTCGTCGTTCATCTGTTTGAGATCCAGCATCACCAAATCGGTGGCATCCAGCAGCTCATCGATCACCGGATCGTAACGGCGTACAAAGCCGTTGGTGTCCAGACAGGTATTGATCCCTTCTTCATGGCAGGCGCGGAACCAATCGCGGACGAATTCTGCCTGCAGTATGGCTTCACCACCGGAGGCCGTTACGCCACCGCCGGAGGCATTCATAAAGTGACGATAAGAGACGGCATCTTTCATCAATTCTTCAACGGTCACTTCTTTCCCGCCGTGGGTATCCCAGGTGTCACGGTTATGGCAATACAGGCAGCGCATCAGGCAGCCCTGGAAGAAGACGATAAAACGGATCCCCGGACCGTCTACGGTGCCACAGGATTCGAAGGAGTGGATGCGACCTTTCACTGACATTGCGGGGTTTTCTCCAATATTGACTGTCAAACGCAGTCTAAAAGTAGGCTCATAACCGCCAGCCAGGGATCAGCGATGCAGCAACCGGGCAAGGCCCGACGACTGGGGTGAAACGATGCCTGTTGGCCGGTTATTACGCCGGATAACTGTTTTGCCGGATATCCACCAATTCCATTCAGTATAGCTATCTGGCAAAACAGACTCTGAGTGAGTCAGGGTAGTGCATTTGCTAAAAAGGCCGGAAAGATCCGGCCCCGAATTTCAGCTTGACTACCGGGCGGGGTTTCCCGCCCGGATGGGGCAATTACATCGACTGAGTGAAAGTACGAGTAATGACGTCTTGCTGTTGTTCTTTGGTCAGCGAGTTGAAGCGAACGGCATAACCAGATACGCGGATGGTCAGCTGAGGGTATTTCTCAGGGTTTTCCATCGCGTCCAGCAGCATTTCACGGTTCATCACGTTAACGTTCAGGTGTTGACCACCTTCGATAGACGCTTCGTGGTGGAAGTAACCGTCCATCAGACCCGCCAGGTTGGCTTTACGCACGTCGTCGTCTTTACCCAGCGCGTTTGGCACGATGGAGAAGGTGTAGGAGATCCCGTCTTTCGCGTAAGCAAACGGCAGTTTGGCTACGGAGGTCAGGGAGGCTACAGCACCTTTCTGGTCGCGACCGTGCATTGGGTTAGCACCTGGACCGAATGGCGCGCCAGCGCGGCGACCGTCTGGGGTGTTACCGGTTTTCTTGCCGTAGACCACGTTAGAAGTGATGGTCAGCACGGACTGAGTCGGTACCGCATTACGGTAGGTACGCAGTTTCTGAATTTTCTTCATGAAACGTTCTACCAGGTCACAGGCGATGTCATCAACACGAGCATCGTTGTTACCGAACTGCGGATATTCACCTTCGATTTTGAAGTCGATAGCCAGGCCGTCTTCGTCACGGATGGTGGACACTTTAGCGTACTTGATGGCGGACAGGGAGTCAGCCGCAACCGACAGACCGGCGATGCCGCAGGCCATGGTGCGATAAACGTCACGGTCATGCAGTGCCATCAGCGCAGCTTCATAGCTGTACTTGTCGTGCATGTAGTGAATGATGTTCAGCGCGGTCACGTACTGTTTGGCCAGCCAATCCATAAAGTGGTCCATGCGTTCCATGACTTTGTCATAGTCCAGCACGGTGTCCATCATTGGCGCTTCTTTCGGGCCTACCTGCATTTTCAGTTTTTCATCAACGCCGCCGTTGATAGCGTACAACATGGTTTTCGCCAGGTTGGCACGGGCACCGAAGAACTGCATTTGTTTACCGACAATCATCGGGCTGACGCAACAGGCGATGGCATAGTCATCGTTGTTGAAGTCTGGGCGCATCAGGTCGTCATTTTCATACTGTACGGAAGAGGTGTCGATAGACACTTTCGCCGCGTATTTTTTGAAGTTCAGAGGCAGTTTTTCAGACCACAGGATGGTCATGTTCGGTTCCGGAGACGGCCCCATGGTGTACAGGGTGTTCAGGAAGCGGAAGCTGTTTTTGGTTACCAGAGTACGGCCGTCAACGCCCATACCTGCCAGGGACTCGGTCGCCCAGATTGGGTCACCGGAGAACAGCTCATCATACTCAGGTGTACGCAGGAAGCGCACCATACGCAGTTTCATTACCAGGTGGTCAATCAGTTCCTGCGCTTGTTCTTCAGTCAGTTTGCCTGCATCGATGTCGCGTTGAATGAACACGTCAAGGAAGGTAGACACGCGGCCGAAGGACATTGCTGCGCCGTTCTGAGATTTCACCGCGGCCAGGTAGCCGAAGTAAGTCCACTGTACAGCTTCTTGTGCGGTGGTAGCAGGACCAGAGATATCGCAGCCGTATTTGGCAGCCATTTCTTTGATCTGACCCAGAGCGCGATGCTGTTCAGCAATTTCTTCACGCAGCTGGATGGTCATTTCCAGATCTTCGCCGTTTTCCAGCTTGGTCTGCAGTGACTTGAACTGGTTCAGTTTGTCGGCCATCAGGAAATCGATGCCGTACAGCGCTACGCGGCGGTAGTCACCGATGATACGACCACGGCCGTATGCATCTGGCAGACCGGTCAGCACGCCGGATTTACGGCAGTTCAGGATGTCTTTGGTGTAAACATCGAATACGCCCTGGTTGTGGGTTTTGCGGTATTCGGTGAACACTTTTTTCAGCTGTGGATCCAGTTCGCGGCCATAGACCTTACAAGAACCTTCGACCATTTTGATGCCGCCGAATGGGATCAGCGCGCGTTTCAGAGGGGCGTCAGTCTGCAGACCTACGATGGTTTCCAGCTCTTTAGCGATGTAGCCAGCGTCATGGGAAGTGATGGTCGCGGCAACGTTGGTGTCGAAATCAACTGGCGCATGGGTGCGGTTTTCCAGTTTGATCCCTTCCATAACCTTTTCCCACAGGGTGGAGGTGGCCTGAGTTGCGCCAGCCAGGAAGGATTCATCACCCTCGTAAGGAGTGTAGTTTTTCTGGATGAAGTCACGAACGTTGACTTCGTTCTGCCAGTCACCTTTGCTGAAACCTTCCCAAGCTTTGGCTAACTTCTCGTTAAGTTCGGTCATTATACACCTACCTTTAATTGTGGAGTTCTAACTCGGCGCGCGATAACTAACAGCTTAGTGCTGTTGTTCACCACCGCGCAGATAAATTACCCAGTAAGTCAACCCAACCAGTAAACCGCCGCCAATGATGTTGCCAATGGTGACTGGGATCAGATTGTCGATGATAAAGTTGCTTACGGTCAGATGAGCAAACTGCTCGGGTGCTGCCCCTATGGCTTGCCAGAATTCCGGCGTGGCGAAGTTTTTAACCACGATACCCATAGGGATCATAAACATGTTGGCGATGCTGTGTTCGAAACCGCTGGCGACGAACATGCCGACCGGCAGGATCATGGCGAACATTTTGTCCATCAGGCTGCGGCCTGAGTAACTCATCCACACGGCCAGGCAAACCATCAGGTTAGCCAGGATGCCGAGGCAGACGGCCTCAACAAAGGTGTGATGCAGCTTGTGGTCAGCGGTTTGCAGGACGTTCAGTCCCCATTGGCCGTTGGCCACCATGTGTTCGCCGGAGAACCAGATGAGCGCGACGAAGAACAGGGCGCCGATCAGGTTGCCGATATAGACATTTAGCCAGTTGGCAGCCAACTGGTACCAGCTGATGCGGCCGCTGGCTTTGGCGATGACAATCAGCACGGTGGAAGTGAACAGGTCGGCGCCTGAAACCACGACCAGCATTAACCCCAGAGAGAAGCAGATGCCGCCGACCAGTTTTGCCAGGCCGAAAGGCACACCGGCAGTGCCGGTAGTCGCAGTGATATAAAATACGAATGCGATTGAAATAAAGACGCCGGCAGTGATCGCCAAATAAAACGTTTTCAGCGGGTGCTTGGTGGCTTTATACACACCTGCATCTTCAGCGATTTTCGCCGTTGCTGCAGGTAATATCAGATCGAAGGGGTTGTCAGCTTTCACACTAACTCTCGCTTTTAAGGGTTAAAACAACGCAATGAGATACTAGCAAAGCAGTATAGGGTAAAAATTGATTTGGATCATAAGGCGGGAAACTAAAACGGCCAAAAACCAGATAAATCGCAAGGTTTATTTGGTTAATTTATTGATTTTTAAAGAAAAACAATTTTTTAATGTTTGCAAATAATTTTGAATTTACGACCGAGCCAACCTTGAATAGGTTAAATTTTAGCGCATTTTGTCACTTTCAGAGCGGCAAGGTTTAATTATCGGTTAATTATTATTTTACCGGCCCGTAACAACTGCTGTTTTATTTATCTTGTTTACCGTTAAGTGCGTAATTAGGCAAAAAAAATAAAACAAAAAAACGGCTATTTAACCGTCAAATAATTCTTTGTTATTTTTCTATCTTGGTGTTGCGCCGGCAGAAGGCAGCCGGCGCACAGATACTGAGATTATGCCTGTGCCCAATGGCGACGCTTGGCGGTCTGCAGTTTTTCATAGGCCGCTAGCAGAGCCTGATGTGCCGGTAAGGCTTTCAGATCGCTATCGACAGCGAACAGGCCGTTAAAGCGTTCTTCACCGCTGATGGCCGCAGAGGCGGCATCCACCGTTCCCTGGCCGTACATCTTCACGAAGGCGGAATAGTATTGCGCCGGATCGCGTTCAGGCTCCTGCGTCAGCAGCAACAGGGTTTGCAAACAACGGTAGTAGTTGCTGCGCGCCGGGCTCAACACGGAAGAGTTGAAGTCCTGCGTCCATTCGGCCCAGATCAGCGCCTGATCCAGATCGCCGCCGGCCAGGGCCAGCATTGACTTCAACTCGCCGATACGCAGGGTAGACCAGGCGTTGTCTTTGCCGGAAGCAATTCCCAGCAGCTCGCGCACGCGGGTGAAGTCGTCCAGGCCTTCGTCGTCCAGGCGTTCTAACAGCGCCAGATACTCTTGCGGCTCCCACTCGCTGCCCGGCAGTGCCAGCAGCGTATCGCGCAGGTGCGCCCCCATGCTGTTGTTGGCCAGCAGCAGGTCTTCCGCCGGGTAGATGTCGGACATGCCCGGTACGATGATGCGGCAGGCGTAGACATCCAAATGTTCATAGTCGGCGATATACACTTCAGCGCCTTCTTTGTCGAAGATGCTCATCAGCGTCGCGAATTCTTCCTGCGTGCTGCCGCTGAAGCTCCAGTCGACAAACGGGTAATCTGCGTCCTGTTTAAACATATCCCAGGAGATCAAACCGCTGGAGTCGATAAAGTGGGTTTCCAGGTTAGTGTGCTCCGCCACTTCTTCGTCGTCGAAGGTCGGTGCGGTGAACACGTCCAGATCTTTCAGGCTACGGCCCTGCAGCAGCTCAGTGACGGTACGCTCAAGCGCCACGCCGAAATCAGGATGGGCACCGAACGAGGCAAAACAGGTGCCGTTAGCCGGGTTAAACAGCACCACGCAGATCACCGGATAATTACCGCCCAGCGACGCGTCGTAAGACAGGATCGGGAAGCCTTCTTCTTCAAGCTTGGCGATGGCTTCTACCACGCCAGGATAGCGGTTCAGTACCTCGGCCGGGATCTCTGGCAGGCTGATGGATTCGGCGATGATGCGATTTTTCACATAACGCTCAAACACTTCGGACAGGCCTTGTACGCGCGCTTCGTTGGCGGTATTACCAGCGGACATGCCGTTGGACACGTACAGGTTACCGATGATGTTCATCGGAATGTAAACGGTCTGCTGGTCAGACTGGCGAGAGAACGGCAGGGCGCAAATGCCGCGATCGCCATTACCGGACTGCAGATCGATCAGATCGCTTGCGTTGACTTCCTGATCCGGATTGTAGAAAGCATGCAGACGCTCATCGAGAATACCGGCCGGCAACGAGTCATCGGCTGGGATCGGGAACCACTTCTCGTTCGGGTAATGCACGAAGTCACCTTCGGCAATCTGTTTCCCCAGATAGAAGTCGGCAAAGAAGTAGTTGGTGGAAAGGCGTTCGAAGTATTCGCCCAAAGCGGAGGCCAGAGCAGCTTTTTTGCTGGCGCCTTTGCCGTTGGTGAAGCACAGCGGGCAATCGCGATCGCGGATATGAACCGACCATACATGAGGTACCGGATTCAGCCAGGAGGCCTCTTCGATATTAAAACCCAGGTCGCTTAATTTCTGTTGGAAACGGGCGATAGAGTCTTCCAGCGCGGCGTCTTTGCCAGGGATAAAAGTTTGCGTCATTGTCTTCACTTTTTGAGCGTACTAAAAACGCGCAATGATACGGGGTTTTACGCTCAAGCTCCATGTATTCCTAAAGCGGTGGCAAAGTCACAGTTTTTTTAGGGATAAGGGCCATAATTCAGCGGGTTATCTATCATGGAGAAACTCAATGAAATCAGTGAAACTCAGCGCCGTGGCGCTACTGTTGGCGGGTGCAAGCGGTTCGGCGTTGGCTTTGCCTACCATTACCTTGTTGGCGACCGGCGGCACCATTGCTGGCGGTGGCGAATCGGCGACGAAATCCAACTATACGGCGGGGAAACTGGGCGTTGACGCTTTAGTGAGTGCCGTGCCTGAGCTAAAAAACCTCGCCAACGTGCAGGGCGAGCAGGTGGTGAACATCGGGTCGCAGGACATGAACGATGAGGTGTGGCTGAAGCTGGCGAAGAAAATCAACGCCGACTGCGCCAAAACGGATGGCTTTGTCGTTACCCACGGCACAGATACGCTGGAAGAGACCGCCTATTTTCTGGATCTCACGGTCAAATGTGACAAACCGGTGGTGATCGTCGGGGCAATGCGCCCGGCAACGGCGATGAGCGCTGATGGTCCGTTCAATCTGTATAACGCAGTGGTGACGGCGGCAGATCCGCAATCGGCGAAACACGGGGTGTTGGTGGCGATGAACGACAGCGTGTTGGATGCACGCGATGTGACAAAAACCAATACTACGTCGGTGCAGACTTTCCAATCGCCTAACTTCGGCCCGCTTGGTTACATCCATAACGGCAAGGTTGATTACCAGCGTGCGCCGCAGCGCAAGCACACCACCGAGACCCCGTTTGACGTGTCTAACCTGACAGCGTTGCCGAAGGTGGGCATTATCTACAATTACGCCAATGCTTCCGATGCCCCTGCGAAGGCTTTGATCGCCGAAGGGTATCAAGGCATCGTCAGTGCCGGGGTCGGTAACGGCAACCTGTATAAAACGGTGTTCGATACGCTGGCGACGGCCGCACATAACGGTGTCGCCGTGGTGCGTTCTTCCAGAGTGCCCACCGGCTCCACCACCGAAGACGCTGAAGTGGATGACGCGAAGTTCGGCTTTGTCGCTGCCGGCACGCTGAACCCACAGAAGGCGCGGATCCTGCTTCAACTGGCGTTGACGCAGACCAAGGACGCCAAACAGATCCAGCAGATGTTCAATCAATACTGAGTGCATTTTCCTCATTCGGGGGCCCTGGAGCCCCCTAGCTATGTTGGCTGAATACAGCATAAAAAACCGCGTTAACCCACTGAATTGGCCACCTTCACAGCGTTTTATTGCAGAAAATACCGGTGATTTGGCAGAGCCTGTTATCGTCACGTTCAAGGCTTTCCCGGCATCGGGCGAATAACCATTGCAGGCGGGGGGCGTGAGTGATAAAACCGATGGGTTACTTCGGGCGTATTTCGGTAGGCCAGTATCATTGGCGAATAGTGAATGTGGTGAGGGGAAATGACTCAGGTTTATAATTTTAGCTCTGGCCCGGCAATGCTGCCGGTTGAAGTGTTGCGTCGTGCAGAACAGGAGCTGTGCAACTGGCACGGCCTCGGTACCTCGGTGATGGAAATTAGCCATCGCAGTAAAGAGTTTATCGAAGTTGCCCAGCAGTCCGAGCAGGATCTGCGCGATCTGCTGAAGATCCCCTCCAATTATAAAGTGCTGTTCTGCCACGGTGGCGCTCGCGCACAGTTTGCTGCGTTGCCGTTGAACCTGCTGGGTGACAAAACCACCGCGGACTATATCGACGGCGGTTATTGGGCGCACAGCGCCATCACAGAAGCGCAAAAATACTGCTCGCCAAACACCATTGACGTGAAAACCAACGTCGACGGCCTGATCGGCATCAAACCGATGAAAGAGTGGCAGTTAAGCGATGACGCGGCCTATGTGCACTATTGCCCGAATGAAACCATCGACGGCGTAGCGATCGATGAGTTACCTGACTTTGGCGATAAAGTGGTGATTGGCGATTACTCCTCCACCATTCTGTCGGGTCCGCTGGACGTCAGCCGTTTCGGCGTAATTTACGCCGGTGCGCAGAAAAACATTGGGCCGGCCGGGCTGACCCTGGTGATCGTACGTGAAGATCTGCTGGGCAAAGCCCGTCGCGAAGTCCCGTCCATCCTCGATTACACCGTGCTGGCCGAAAACGATTCCATGTTCAACACGCCGCCGACCTTTGCCTGGTACCTGTCCGGCCTGGTGTTCAAATGGCTGAAAGAGCAGGGCGGCCTGGTAGAGATGCACAAACGCAATCAGGCCAAGGCCGAATTGCTGTACGCGACCATCGACAGCTCTGACTTCTACCGTAGCCGGGTGGCGCATGCCAACCGCTCCTGGATGAACGTGCCGTTCCAACTGGCGGATTCTGCGCTGGATAAAGTCTTCCTCAGCGAAGCAGAAGCCATTGGCCTGCAGGCGTTAAAAGGTCACCGGGTGGTTGGCGGCATGCGTGCTTCTATTTACAATGCAATGCCGTTGGCCGGGGTGAAGACCTTAACCGACTTTATGGTCGACTTCGAACGTCGTCACGGTTAAGTCCGGCGCCTGTCGTGAGCAGGTAGCCTTCGCTGTTGTCCTTTTGCGTTAAAGCGGCTCCGGCATTATCCCGGGGCCGTTTCGTTTATCAGATTTTGGAGATTTTTGTTCACATGGTGGATTCCCTGACGTTACAACCGGTTGCCTTGGTCAATGGCACCGTCAACTTACCTGGCTCCAAGAGCGTGTCCAACCGTGCTCTGCTGCTGGCTGCGCTGGCGGAGGGGACGACGACGCTGACCAATCTGCTGGACAGCGATGACGTGCGCCATATGCTGAATGCGCTACAGGCATTAGGGGTGAGCTACCAACTGTCAGACGATCGTACCACCTGTACAGTCGAAGGTGTTGCCGGCCCGCTGGTGGCTAACCAACCGCTTGAGCTGTTCCTGGGCAATGCCGGCACCGCGATGCGCCCTTTGGCGGCGGCGCTGTGCCTGGGCAGCAATGATGTGGTGTTGACCGGCGAACCGCGGATGAAAGAGCGCCCAATCGGTCATCTGGTGGATGCCCTGCGTCAGGGGGGCGCGCAGATTGATTATCTGGAGCAGACCGATTACCCGCCATTGCGCCTGCGCGGTGGCTTCCAGGGCGGCGATGTGACCGTGGACGGCAGCGTATCCAGTCAGTTTCTGACCGCATTGCTGATGACGGCACCGCTGGCCAAACAGGACACCCATATCCATATCAAGGGCGAGCTGGTTTCCAAGCCGTACATTGATATCACCCTGCATCTGATGCGCACCTTCGGCGTTGAAGTCAGCCACGACAACTATCGCGTGTTCCACATTAGCGGTAGCCAAACCTATCGCTCACCGGGTGATTATCTGGTGGAAGGGGATGCCTCTTCCGCGTCTTATTTCCTGGCGGCAGCGGCGATTAAAGGCGGTACTGTACGCGTTACCGGCATTGGTAAAAAAAGCGTTCAGGGCGACACCAAGTTTGCCGACGTGCTGGAAAAAATGGGCGCACGTATTACCTGGGGCGATGACTATATTGAATGCAGCCGTGGTGAACTGCGCGGTATCGACATGGACATGAACCATATTCCTGATGCGGCAATGACCATCGCAACCGCAGCCCTGTTTGCCGAAGGCCCGACCACCATCCGCAATATCTACAACTGGCGGGTCAAAGAGACCGATCGCCTGGCGGCGATGGCGACGGAGCTGCGTAAAGTGGGGGCTGAGGTGGATGAAGGGGAAGACTACATTCACGTGGTGCCACCGGCCAAGCTGAAATTTGCCGATATCGGCACCTATAATGATCACCGTATGGCGATGTGCTTCTCGCTGGTGGCGTTATCGGACACCCCAGTGACCATTCTCGATCCGAAATGTACCGCGAAAACCTTCCCGGATTACTTCGAACAGCTGGCGCGCATCAGTCAATTGGCATAACTCCGCAGTCAGATGCTTTTTTTTTAAGGCCCTTAATTGGGCCTTTATCGTTTTTAACGCCCGCAGGCTGCGGGCGTCCACTATACTTTTGCGCGGACGTACGCTTATTTTCAACAACCAGACAGTTCCAGGGTAACAGTTAGTCGTTTGGCAGCGTATAATGCGCCACCGTGACTGCCCCGACTGGGCAGGCGGCAGGGACGCTTTTAATTATGCTTTCGCATTGTGCTGACGGCAGGTTATGTCCCTGTGAGGTTTTCTACCTGAAGGAGAGAGAAATGACGGCTACAGCTCCGGTGATAACCGTTGATGGACCAAGTGGCGCAGGCAAAGGTACTTTGTGTAAGGCGCTGGCCGAATCCCTTGGTTGGCGTTTGCTGGATTCCGGTGCGATCTATCGCGTACTGGCACTGGCGGCACTGCATCATCAGGTTGATATCACTTCTGAGGAGGCGCTGGTTCCCCTGGCCGCACATCTCGATGTTCGCTTTGTTGCCGAAGGTGGCAAACTGCAGGTGATTTTGGAAGGTGAGGATGTCAGCAATGAAATCCGCACTGAAACCGTCGGCAATACCGCTTCGCAGGCCGCGGCTTTTCCGCGCGTGCGTGAAGCCTTGTTGCGGCGCCAGCGTGCATTCCGCGAGGCCCCGGGCCTGATTGCCGATGGACGCGACATGGGCACCGTGGTATTCCCCGATGCGCCGGTAAAAATTTTCCTGGATGCCAGTTCTGAAGAGCGTGCGCACCGCCGCATGCTACAGTTGCAGGAAAAGGGCTTTAATGTTAACTTTGAACGTCTTTTAGCCGAGATAAAGGAACGGGACGACCGTGACCGTAATCGGCCTATCGCGCCACTGGTGCCGGCCTCCGACGCCCTCGTGCTGGATTCAACCAGCATGTCGATCGACGAAGTCATCCAGCGTGCGCTGACATATGCACATGAAGTTTTAGCGTTGCCGCAGCAGTAAGCGCGGCGGCGTTATTGGCTTTTTGTCATATTTGTCATGGCAGTATCGAACTATATCGGGTAAAATTTTACCCCTGTAACCTAAACCCTGTCGGCATGGAGCCAATGGCGGGGTATGTGAAACAACCCCATTCGGCGGGATGCTAAATGGACGTTAAACTATAGAACCCTGAAGATTAAACATGACTGAATCTTTCGCTCAACTCTTTGAAGAATCCCTGAAAACAATCGAAACCCGTCCGGGTTCCATCGTTCGTGGCGTTGTAGTTGCTATCGACAAAGACGTAGTACTGGTTGACGCCGGTCTGAAATCTGAGTCTGCCATCCCGGCTGAGCAATTCAAAAACGCACAGGGCGAGCTGGAAATCCAGGTAGGCGACGAAGTTGATGTTGCGCTGGACGCTGTTGAAGATGGCTTCGGTGAAACTCTGCTGTCCCGTGAGAAAGCTAAGCGTCACGAAGCTTGGATCACGCTGGAAAAAGCTTACGAAGAAGCTGAAACTGTCGTCGGTGTTATCAACGGCAAAGTTAAGGGTGGCTTCACTGTAGAGCTGAACGGTATTCGTGCGTTCCTGCCAGGTTCCCTGGTTGACGTGCGTCCAGTACGTGACACTCTGCACCTGGAAGGCAAAGAGCTTGAGTTCAAAGTCATCAAGCTGGACCAGAAACGCAACAACGTTGTAGTTTCTCGCCGTGCGGTTATCGAATCAGAGAACAGCGCAGAACGTGATCAACTGCTGGAAAACCTGCAGGAAGGCATGGAAGTTAAAGGTATCGTTAAGAACCTCACTGACTACGGTGCATTCGTTGATCTGGGCGGCGTAGACGGCCTGCTGCACATCACTGATATGGCTTGGAAACGCGTTAAGCATCCGAGCGAAATCGTCAACGTTGGCGACGAAATCACTGTTAAAGTGCTGAAGTTCGACCGCGAGCGTACTCGTGTTTCCCTGGGCCTGAAGCAACTGGGCGAAGATCCATGGGTCGCTATCGCGAAACGTTACCCAGAAGGCACCAAGCTGACTGGTCGTGTAACCAACCTGACTGATTACGGCTGCTTCGTAGAAATCGAAGAAGGCGTTGAAGGCCTGGTACACGTTTCTGAAATGGATTGGACCAACAAAAACATCCATCCGTCCAAAGTTGTTAACGTGGGCGATGTAGTGGAAGTTATGGTTCTGGACATCGATGAAGAGCGTCGTCGTATCTCCCTGGGTCTGAAGCAGTGCAAAAACAACCCATGGCAGCAGTTTGCAGAAACCCACAACAAGGGCGACCGCGTTGAAGGTAAAATCAAGTCTATCACTGACTTCGGTATCTTCATCGGCCTGGACGGCGGCATCGACGGCCTGGTTCACCTGTCTGACATCTCCTGGAACGTTGCAGGCGAAGAAGCAGTTCGTGAATACAAGAAAGGCGACGAAATCGCAGCGGTTGTTCTGCAAGTTGACGCAGAGCGCGAGCGTATCTCCCTGGGCGTGAAGCAACTGGCTGAAGACCCGTTCAATAACTACCTGTCTATGAACAAGAAAGGTACTATTGTTACTGGTAAAGTCACTGCAGTTGACGCCAAAGGTGCTACAGTTGAATTAGCAGGCGGCGTAGAAGGTTACCTGCGTGCATCTGAAGCCTCTCGCGACCGCATTGAAGATGCAACTCTGGTTCTGAATGTGGGTGACGACGTTGAAGCTAAATTCACCGGCGTTGACCGTAAGAACCGCGTAGTAAGCCTGTCCGTACGTGCTAAGGACGAAGCTGACGAGAAAGACGCAATCGCTACTGTTAACAACAAACAGGAAGAGAGCAACTTCTCTAACGCTATGGCTGAAGCTTTCAAAGCGGCTAAAGGCGAGTAATGACGGGGGGCGGTTTTTTAATCGCCCCGATACGGTAGTTTAGCTGCAAAGCTTGGAGGAACTATGACCAAGTCTGAACTTATTGAAAGACTTGCTGGCCAGCAATCTCATGTACCGGCGAAAGCCGTTGAGGATGCAGTGAAAGAGATGCTAGAACATATGGCTGCTACGTTAGCCGATGGTGAACGCATTGAGATCCGCGGATTCGGCAGTTTTTCTCTTCACTACCGTGCTCCGCGTGTGGGTCGCAACCCGAAAACTGGTGATAAAGTTGAGTTGGACGGCAAGTACGTTCCTCACTTCAAGCCAGGCAAAGAGCTGCGTGACCGCGCCAATATCTATGGTTAGTCACTGACTTCCATAGAGTTGTTGCTTGTACTGAAATATAAAACGGCGCCCCCAGGGCGCCGTTTTTTTTGGCCTGAACGCTGAGATTGACAGGTTGATTCTGCACTTTTCTGCTTGCTAGGTCGCAACATGTTGCTCCTGAAGGTAACGGTCATCGTTATTGTGCGGCGCCTCGCGCACGTCGTTAGATTATGGCTGGTGGAACCTGGTCTTGATGTGAACAATCCCGTGATGTTGGCGGCTTGAATAGCTGCCCCAAACCGGGAGAAACCCTATCAAGACCTCGCTGGATTTGGCGATCATCGCGATTATCTGCGGCACTCTGCCCCTGCTTTTCATGCCGCACCTGCCTGACGCACGAATAATGCTATGCGTCATTTTGCCCATCTGTTGTTACCTGTGGCGCAGGGGGGCCCTATGCCGATTTATGGCATGGGGGGCTTTAGGCTTTTTGTGGGCGGTATTCACTGCCGGAAACCTGGTCGATCAAATCAACCGCCTGAGCCAGGGGCCTGTAGTGCATGCCGTGGTCAAGGTTAGCGGCATTGAGCTTGCGGCTACAGCACGCAAGCAGACGGTAATGCATATAGAACAGATTAATGGCAGGTGGTTGGTGCCATCCATTGCCTTTTCCACACTGTGGCAACCCAAAGAGCAACCTTTGTGCGCCGGACAGCGCTGGCAGATGCAACTGCGCCTGCGGCCTGTGCACGGCAATTTAAATGAAGGGGGCTTTGACAGCCAACGTTGGGCTATCTCGCAGCGTCAACCATTAACGGCACAGGTAAAGAGCGCCACACTTTTGGATCCCGCCTGTAGCAGGCGACAGCGTATTATCCGCCATGCCGAAAACAATATTGGTACGGTTCGTTATCAGGCCGTTTTACTGGCTTTGGCCTTTGGTGAGCGCGGGGCACTAGAGCCTTCACTGCGTTCGCTGATGTTAAAAACTGGTATTGCTCACCTGATGGCCATTTCAGGGTTACATGTGGCGATGGTGGCCATTTTGATTTGGTCTTTGCTGCGGGTGATACAAGTTTTGTTGCCTGCCCATAGGATTGGTTACCGTTTCCCTCTGGTGATCAGTTGGCTCGGTGCATTGGGTTATATCTGGTTGGCTGGTGCACACCCACCGGCGGTAAGAACCGGCCTGGCGTTGACCCTCTGGATGCTGCTACGCATACGGGGCATTCATTGTTCCTCTTGGCAAGTTTGGTTGTGGTGTATCGGCTTGATACTGATTTGCGATCCGCTGGCGGTGTTGTCCGACAGCTTTTGGCTCTCGGCGATGGCGGTGTTATGCCTGATATTTTGGTTTGAATGGGTCCCCCTCAATTCCCGTTTTCGCGTGGGATGGTATTGGGCACCGCTGCGTTGGCTGCATATTCAGTGTGGTATCACTTTGTTGCTGGTGCCGATGCAAGCAGGCTTGTTTCTTGGCCTCAGTATGACCTCAATACCGGCCAATCTTTGGGCCGTACCCTTGGTTTCCCTGGTGACGGTTCCGCTGATACTTCTCGCCGTGGTACTGGGGATTTTCCCTCCGTTGAGTACCGGGTTGTGGTGGGCAGCAGACCTCACGCTGGCGTGGGTTTTCACCCCATTACACTACCTGCAGAACGGGTGGCTTGACCTTGGCGCAGCATCGCTGGTTGTCAGCATTATGGGCTGGTTGATGGTGATTTTCTGGCGCTTTCATTGGTGGCTGCGCTATGTCTCGGTGCTGGTAACGCTGGCAGTGTGCTGCCTGCTGTGGCGGGAGAAAGCCCCGTCATATCGCTGGCGCGTAGATATGCTCGATATTGGTCATGGCTTGGCCATGGTGGTTGAAAAGAATGGCCGGGCGATATTGTACGATACTGGACCCCGTTGGGAGACGGGCAGTGCGGCCACGCGCAATATCGTCCCCTTTCTTAACTGGCGTGGGCTGCCGGTGGATCAAATCGTCATTAGCCACGATCATTTGGACCATATCGGTGGTCTTGAGGAATTGCAGCAGGCATTCCCGCTGGCGACGGTGAGAAGTCCTCGGCTTGGCGCTGGCCACTTACCCTGCATCGCGGGGGAAAGTTGGCAATGGCAATCGCTGCAATTCCAGGTGCTGTGGCCACCGAAAGCAGTAAAGACCGCGGGAAATGACGACTCGTGCGTCATCCGTATCGATGATGGCAAATACAGCCTGTTGCTGACCGGTGATGCGGAAAAAAGGTCGGAAGCACAGCTGGTACGGCATCAGCGCCATTTGTTGCGTTCGACGATATTACAGGTTCCTCACCATGGCAGTAAAACGTCATCCACTCCGCCATTTTTACGTGCTGTAGCGCCGGAGGCGGCAATAGCTTCCGCATCGCGTTACAATAAATGGCGATTACCTGCGGTTAAAGTCGTCGCCAGATATCGGGAAAATGGCATCATATGGCGCGATACATCGCGCTCCGGTCAGTTATCCGTACTTTTTTTCGACAACGATTGGCAAATTAAAGGCTTTCGTGAACAAATAATGCCCCGTTGGTACCATCAGCGGTTTGGCGTAGAGGGTGATAATGAGTAAAATGGGCCGCTATTTCTTCCGATGCTGGTATTTGCATGATGAATGATAAAGATCTCTCCACCTGGCAGACTTTCCGTCGCCTCTGGCCGATGATCACACCTTTTAAGACCGGGCTGATCGTGGCCGCCATTGCGTTGGTAATGAACGCAGCCAGCGACGCCTTTATGCTGTCTTTGCTTAAACCTTTATTGGATGACGGTTTTGGGAAAACGGAAAGCAGTATCCTGCTGTGGATGCCATTGGCCGTTATTGGCCTCATGGTGGTGCGCGGGGCGACGGGCTTTGTTTCCAGCTATTGCATTTCATGGGTTTCCGGCATGGTGGTGATGCACATGCGTCGTCGTCTGTTTGGCCACATGATGAGAATGCCGGTGTCCTTCTTCGACCAGCAATCTACCGGTACATTACTGTCTCGCATCACTTATGATTCCGAGCAGGTCGCTTCATCCTCGTCCAGTGCACTGGTGACCGTGGTGCGTGAAGGGGCGTCGATCATCGCGCTGTTCACCATGATGTTCTATTACAGCTGGCAGCTTTCGGTGATCCTGATCGTCCTGGCTCCTATTGTCTCTATTGCGATCCGCATCGTTTCCAAGCGCTTCCGTAATATCAGTAAAAACATGCAGAACACCATGGGGCAGGTGACGACCAGCGCCGAGCAAATGCTGAAGGGCCACAAGGAAGTTCTGATTTTTGGCGGCCAGCAGGTTGAAACCGATCGCTTCAATTCGGTCAGCAATCGCATGCGTCAACAGGGTATGAAGTTAGTTTCAGCTTCCTCAATCTCTGACCCTATCATTCAGTTGATCGCTTCGTTGGCTTTGGCCTTTGTGCTGTATGCCGCCAGCTTCCCAAGCGTGATGGAAACCCTGACTGCGGGTACCATCACCGTGGTGTTCTCTTCGATGATCGCTCTGATGCGTCCGCTGAAGTCACTGACTAACGTCAACGCGCAGTTCCAGCGTGGGATGGCCGCGTGCCAGACCTTGTTCTCGATTCTGGACATGGAGCAGGAAAAAGACACCGGTACCCGCGAAGTGACTCGTGCGAAAGGCGACATCGAATTCCGCAATGTTACTTTCTACTATCCAGGCAAAGAAACCCCAGCGCTGCGTGATATCAATCTGAGCATTTCAGAAGGTAAAACGGTGGCGTTGGTGGGCCGTTCAGGATCGGGCAAGTCGACCATCGCCAATTTGCTGACCCGATTCTATGACGTTCAGGAAGGCGAGATCCTGATGGATGGTCACGATCTGCGCGAATACACGCTTGCGTCGTTGCGCGATCAGGTAGCCCTGGTTTCGCAAAATGTGCATTTATTCAATGACACCATCGCCAACAACATCGCTTACGCGCGTGAGGAACGCTATACCCGCGAAGAGATAGAGAAGGCCGCGCGCATGGCTTACGCCATGGATTTCATTGAGAAAATGGACAATGGTCTGGATACGGTAATTGGCGAGAATGGCGTAATGCTTTCCGGCGGTCAGCGCCAGCGTATCGCCATCGCCCGTGCCTTGCTGCGCGATTGCCCGATTCTGATCCTCGATGAAGCCACCTCGGCACTGGACACCGAATCAGAGCGTGCTATTCAGGCCGCGTTGGATGAGTTGCAGAAAAACCGTACTTCATTAGTGATTGCGCACCGTCTGTCGACGATTGAGAAAGCCGATGAAATCCTGGTGGTTGAGGATGGCCGTATCGTCGAGCGTGGCGAGCATGCCGTATTGATCGAAAAGCAGGGCGCCTATGCCCAGCTGCACCGTATGCAGTTTGGTCAATAATGATCGAACGCATCTGGTCAGGCAGTTCGCTGGTTTATTTGCTGTTATTACCGCTGTCCTGGCTGTATGGCCTGGTCAGCGGACTGATTCGGCTCAGCTACCGTTGCGGCCTGCGTAAAAGCTGGCGTGCGCCGGTACCGGTAGTAGTGGTGGGAAATCTCACCGCTGGCGGCAATGGCAAAACCCCGATGGTGATCTGGCTGGTGGAGCAGTTGCAGCAGCGTGGTTACCGGGTGGGTGTCGTTTCGCGCGGTTATGGCGGTAAAGCAGAGGCGTATCCGCTGTTACTCAATGCGAGTACTACTACCCGGCAGGCCGGGGATGAGCCGGTTCTGATATATCAACGTACCGCCGCGCCGGTTGCCATCTCGCCGAACCGTGCCGAAGCGGTTCAGGCGCTGCTTAAGCAGCACCGACTTGATATTGTGATTACCGATGACGGTTTGCAGCATTACGCCTTACAGCGCGATTTTGAATTGGTCGTGATTGATGGTGTACGCCGCTTCGGTAATGGTTGGTGGTTGCCTGCGGGCCCGATGCGCGAACGCGTTTCGCGTTTGAACAGCGTTGATGCATTGATCACCAACGGTGGCGTGGCGCAACCGGGTGAAATTGCCATGCGATTGCAGGCGCGCGAAGCGGTGAATGTTGCCACTGGCGAACGCCGGCCCGCGGTTGAATTGCTGCATGTGGTGGCGATGGCCGGCATTGGCCATCCGCCGCGCTTCTTCGCCACGCTGGAAAAGCTGGGTGTGGACGTTGAAAGAGAAGTGGCGTTTGCCGATCATCAGGAATACCAACATGACCCGCTGGCGGCGCTGGTAACTCCTGGACAAACGCTGCTGATGACTGAAAAAGATGCGGTCAAATGCCGGGCCTTTGCCCAGCCTAACTGGTGGTATTTACCGGTTGATGCGGTACTTCCCCCCGATCAGGCTGAGCAACTGCTGCAAAACATCGAAGCCCTGCTGAAGCAATAATTCAAACCGCTAGCGCGTGCAGCCCCAAGGCTTGCGCGCAGGCGTCTATCGAGCGCTGCTGTGTTTGCTGATACAGCGATAGCTCATCGATCACCTCGGCTCCCAAAGCCAGTTCAAACGCCGCTTTGCTTGACGTTGCGTTGTATTGCGCATGGCTGGTATCGCCGAGATTCGACTGAAAAATACCCGCGGCACTGACCGGCAAGAAATCTTCATACACCAATGGCTGGAAGCGGATATATTCCTTGGCAATCAACTGTTCCAGCGTGCTGTGCTGATCCAATGAGTCTTTGGCTGCCAGCCCGCATTCGGTCGGGAAATAGCGGAACCAGGCCAACTGCTGCTCTCGCAGGGTGGCATAATCATCCGGAAACGCCTGAAAGTTTTGCGCCAGCAGTTGATTGTAGCGATCTGCGTTTTTCTCGTTGGGCGGTGCCTGCAGTGCATCGTTGGTAGCCTGCAGCAGACGATCGTAGAGTGCGCGGCCTTTCGTCGTCAACGCAACGCCGCGCTGTTCTATTTCACCGAAGCGGGCAGTATGGTGCCCGTGAACGGCGCTGCCGTCATGCTCAACGAAATCGACGTTTTCCTCCAGCGCTTTAAAGCTGGTTTGGCGCAGCAGGATAGGGCGGCGACGCGGCGGTGGCCCTTCAATCACCGCTTTGGGAGTGATGCCTCGGCCAGGCATTGCCTGTTGAACCAGGTCGATATTAAGGGTGCGCGGCGTCAGGTGGTTAATGTGCGGGCCTTTGAACGCGACCACGTCAGCAATCAAACGGTGTTGGTCGTGCAACTGCTGATATTCGGCTGCGCTGACCGTCGCCCGGCTGTGCCAACGGAAGGTTTCCAACGCTTGCTCGACAAATTCGTCGGCCTGGTTCTCGTCCAACCCACCCTGGGCTTCTTGCAAGGCGATCAGCTCTAGTGCGCGCTCGGTAAATATTCTACGACGCGCCAACAGTTGTTGCGCCAGTTGACGTAGTTCCGGATTATCAATCAGCTCTAGTCGCAAGAGCGAAGTGAACACACGAAAGGGGCTGATCTGCAGCGCGTCTTCATGTACCGCACGAAATGCGGTGGAGTGGACCGGAACGCCTGCTACTGCCAGGTCATAATAGCCCACCGGCGACATGCCCATAACGTTAAACAGCCGCCGCAGGGTCGCCAGTTCTTGCTCAGTACCCACCCGAATAGCGCCGTGACGCTCCATGGCCAGTCGTTCGATTTCGCCAGTAATTTGTAATTGATGAGCCAATGCGGCATCTTCGCGCAGGACCTGTCTGTTAGTTTCCGCTACCAGTTCGAGCAAATCGCCGTACAGAGGTACCTCTTTTTGGTACATCTCTGACATGGCGTGGGAGAATCTGGCGCGGATTTCATTCGGTGAGACGAACTGCTGGGCGGTCATGCGCATAGCTCCTTGATTCAGTATAATCTGAAAAATTATATTTTTGACGGCATAAGTGCTGGCTGCAAGGCCATCTGCCTTGTTTTCACCTCAAGTTTAGCCATGTCGATTGGGTTTTGTTATAGCTTGGGCAAGCATATTAGATTTTTATGCGTTAGCTCTCATTTGAACAGCACAGGGCGGTAACATTGGCCGTCCAGAAGGCAATAACGCCAAGATTTTTACATAAAAAAAGATAAATTAACTCATGCACAATCATAGACATAAAAACAAATTCGAAGTAATGATAAAAATAAGGCAATAAACCTCTTGTGCAAAGAATAGATTTATGAGTAAATGCAAGTCGGCCTGTGATACAGACCTATTTATGTTCGAGTATAGAGTTAAGCAGTTCCTCCAAAAACGTTATCATCTGATTCCGCTTCAAAGACGAACCTTCTAAGTACCTCCCATAAGTAATGTTTCTAAAAACGGCCTAAATTGCCTTATGGCAGGTTTTGTATATATATTTAAAAGGTAAATGTGTAATGTCTAAGAAGACTGGTCAGGTGAAGTGGTTCAACGAAAGCAAAGGTTTTGGTTTTATTGAACAGAACGACGGTGGAAAAGATGTATTCGTACATTTCTCTGCAATCGCGACCGATGGTTTCAAAACTCTGGCTGAAGGCCAGCGTGTTGAGTATACCATCCAGGACAGCCCGCGCGGGCCGGCTGCCGCCAACGTTGTTGCTCTGTAAGAAAACAGGGAATAGCGTAAAACGATCTTAATACAACCATGATGATGCGTTATTGCTGATTCATTGCGGAAGATATTAAGTTCAACAGGCCCGCCGTAGTGCGGGTTTTTTATTTTTTGCTCACGAGAGGTTTGTTACGAAAAACTTTAGGATGGGCTGGTAGCGTCCAACAATAATAAAAATGACGTTGTTAAGGATGCTCAAGTAAAAGGATATAAGTTATGTTTAAAAATACTGTGTTACAAATGGGCCGTGTGAAATGGTTTGATCAGGCTGCAGGCTATGGTTTTATTTCACCGGTAGACGGTAGCGACGAAATCTATGTAAGCCGTCGTTCTATTGCCAATACTAAAAATAAATCATTAAACGAAGGTCAGAACGTCGAGTTCTCGATCTATCGCAGCTCTCATGGGCTGTCAGCGGCAGACGTTATCGCGTTCTGACCCACCCCTTCCTCGCCAGTGCCGGTGCCGCCACCCCAAGCACTGGCGAAGATAAATTTCCCGATATCCACTATTATCAAGCGATTGTTCAGTCACTTCGGATATCAGGATGAACACCCCCGTTATTTCTCTTACTGCCGCCCGTGCGCTCCACCTTGCCGCACAGGGGTTGTTAGCCCCGATAAAACGTAAAGCCAAGCCCGACGATGTGGTTGCCGCCATTCAGCGTATGGGCCTCCTGCAAATCGATACCATCAGCGTTGTCGCTCGCAGCCCCTATTTGGTGCTGTTCAGCCGCTTGGGTGATTATCAGCCCGAATGGCTGGAACAGGCGCTGGCCGGTAGACAGTTGTTCGAGTACTGGGCACATGAAGCCTGCTTTTTACCCATTGAAGATTTTGGCCTGCTGCGACATCGTATGCTGCAGCCGCAGGGTATGGGCTGGAAGTATTCCGAAGAGTGGATGCAGGACCATCGCACCGCAATTGATGCACTGCTGCAACATATTGAAGCCGCTGGCCCCGTACGTTCGGCGGATTTTAGCGCCGAGAAGAAAGGTAACAGCGGTTGGTGGGATTGGAAGCCGGAAAAGCGGCATCTCGAGATCCTGTTTACCGCCGGCAAACTTATGGTGGCTGAGCGACGCAACTTCCACCGCGTTTATGATCTTACGGAAAGGCTAATGCCCCATTGGGATGATAGTCGACACGGGCTGGCGGCCGATCATGCGCGGCATGAGATGTTGACGCGTACCTGTCGCTTCCTGGGGATATTCAAGGCTGAATGGCTGGCAGATTACTACCGACTGAAGCGAGTGGCGCCGAAGGCGCTCTTGGCCGGGTTGCAGCAGCAGGGAGAAGTGCTGCCGGTGTTGATCGACGGATTGGACGGGGAGTTTTACGTACACCATTCGTTGGCCGCAGAACTGCACCTGGCGGAGCAAGGTAAGCTGAAATCAAGCGTAACCACTCTGCTTTCTCCCTTCGATCCAGTGGTTTGGGATCGCCGCCGCGCCCTGGAGTTGTTCGATTTCGATTACCGGTTGGAGTGTTACACGCCAAAAGAAAAACGGCAGTATGGCTATTTCACCCTTCCCGTGTTGCAACGTGGAGAACTGATTGGTCGCATTGATGCAAAAATGCATCGTCGGCAGGGTATATTTGAAATCATCAGTTTCCATCCGCAGACCAAGGTTCGCTTTGGTAAACAGCGTATGCAGGACATTCGGCTAGCCATCACCCGTAGTGCAAAATGGCACGGTGCAAATCAGGTTATTTTGGGTGATATTCCGGCACCGCTGGCGACCGAATGGCGCGAGGGTTGGGAAGTGGAATAACGAACGGCGTTGTCGGCGTGGGTAAAACGAATTCCAGCGCCGCTCGTTACAAGGGGGGGGCCTCAGTTGCTGAAGTTGGCAAACATGGCGATGATCTTATGAATACGTTTGATCATGAGAAATATCTTTTTGTGATCTGAATCACAAAATTCTACGCCTGCGCCATTGCCAGTTCAATCCCTGCAGCAGATTAAAACGCAACAGCAAGGCAGCCGGTGATTAACCTGGCGCATAGCGTTGTGCTATCCTCATCCACTTTCCTTACGTAAGATCTCCACCCTGGAGGATGCATGGACCACCGTTTACTCGAAATCGTTGCCTGTCCGGTCTGCAACGGTAAGCTCTATTTCAACAAAGAAAACCAGGAACTGGTGTGTAAAGTGGATGGCCTGGCCTACCCGCTGCGTGATGGCATTCCGGTTCTGCTGGAAAATGAGGCGCGGGCGCTTTCATTGGATGAGAAACACGCATGAGTTTCATCGCTATTATTCCAGCTCGTTATGCTTCAACCCGTTTGCCTGGGAAACCACTGGCCGATATTCACGGTAAGCCGATGGTGGTGCACGTCATGGAACGTGCGCGCGAGTCCGGTGCCAGCCGCGTCATTGTGGCGACCGACCACCCAGCCGTCGCCGAAGCGGTGAAAGCGGCCGGTGGTGAAGTTTGCATGACCCGGGCCGATCACAATTCGGGCACCGAACGTTTGGCTGAAGTGATCGAGCATTATGGCTTTAATGATGACGAAATCATCGTTAACGTTCAGGGTGACGAACCTCTTATCCCTCCGGTCATAGTACGGCAGGTGGCTGAAAACCTGGCGGGCAGCCAGGCTGGTATGGCTACCTTGGCAGTGCCGATCGACAGTGCGGAAGAAGCCTTTAACCCCAATGCAGTTAAGGTGGTTATGGATGCGAAGGGCTATGCGCTCTACTTTTCGCGCGCCACCATTCCGTGGGATCGTGAACGTTTCGCCCAATCCAAAGAGAGCATCGGCGACAGCCTGTTGCGGCATATCGGCATTTACGCCTATCGCGCCGGCTTTGTGCGCCGTTATGTCACCTGGGCGCCAAGCCAACTGGAACAAATTGAGTTGCTGGAGCAGTTGCGGGTGCTGTGGTACGGCGAAAAAATCCACGTGGCGGTTGCCAAGGCAATGCCGAGCGTGGGGGTTGATACGCCGGAAGACTTGCAGCGTGTCCGTGACAGCATGAAAAGCTGATCATTGAACGCCGGTGCGCCACACGGCGCGCCGGCGGTATTATCATTTCCCTTCTTATATCCCCATTTTGTTGATCTGCGTTGAAGAATTTATCTGCTTAGCGTTCGATGATAGCTGCGTCTCTTCCTATCTCTTGAGGCTATTTCCTTATGGAGCAGTTACGCGCTGAACTGTGTATTGTGCTGGGTGAGTCTATCAGCCGACTGGAACGCGTCAGCGAGCAGCCTTATGCACACATGTATTCACTGTACGACCAACAGGGGCACGCTATTCCGCTGATGGCGAAAAGCTTTGTCTGCCAAGGGATTGCCCAGCAGGAGGCCTATAAGCTGTCGATGCTGGCGCGCGAAGGCGATATTCGTTTGCCGACGGTGTATGGCGTGGTCTATACCCAGCAATCACCCTATAAAGAGATCTTGCTGATAGAACGTTTGCGGGGCGTATCCGCAGAAGCGCCGACGCGCACACCGGATCGTTGGAATTCGTTGATGGAACAGGTGGTCGACGGCGTATTAGCCTGGCACCGTATCGACAGCCACGGCTGCGTCGGCACGGTCGACAGCACTCAGGAAAACGACTGGTTCTGCTGGTATCAACAGCGGGTGGAAGTGCTGTGGTCAACGGTCAGCAACCTTAATTCGCCGCAGCTGACGATGGCAGACCGTCGCTTGCTGTATCGCACACGTGAAGCATTGACCCATTTTTTTGTCGGATTCGACGATCCCTGCGTGCTGGTGCACGGCAACTTGTCGCTACGCAGTATGTTAAAAGACCCCAAAAGCGATCAATTACTGGCGATGTTGAACCCTGGAATGATGCTGTGGGCGCCACGGGAATATGAGCTTTTCAGGCTGTGTGAAGCGGGCATGCCCAGCCAACTGCTGTTTTATTATTTGCAACGTGCGCCGGTGGCGGAATCTTTCCTGGTGCGGCGCTGGTTGTATGTGGTGTGGGAGGCGGTGGGGCGGTTGATTCATACCGGCAAGCTGGATCGGCAACCGTTTGATTATGCTTCCAAACAGCTGCTGCCCTGGCTTGCCGGTTAAGCTGGTTTAGTCGGCAGAAACCTCATCGGCCCCTTTAAGCCATTGCCACAGGCTGCCGAGCGTTTCATACCAGGCGCGTTCGCTGTGGCCAAGGAACATAGCCGATGGCACCACGCGATCCCAGATATTCAAACGTGAGCTGATGGCCAATTGGTTGGCCGGTGCCGGAATAGGGTGCAGCCCCTTGGCTTCAAAGAAGCGCATCGCCCTTGGCAAATGGTTAGCCGAGGTCACCAGAATAAAGGGCTGTTGCCCGACCAGCTTCGACACCTGCAACGCCTCTTGCTCGGTATCCATCGGGCGATCCAACAGCACTATGTCGCTGCCTGGCACTCCCAGGCTTTCCGCTACCTTCGCCGCCGTCGCCGCGTTACTCAGAGTATTGGGCCCCCCGGCTCCGGTGAATACCATTTTTGCCCCGGGATGCGCGAGATACAGGCGCACGCCTTCCGTGACGCGTGGCAGGCTGTTACCGATCAGGTTGGAACTGGGGGCCCAATCGGGATTAAAGGTATAACCGCCCCCCAGCACCACGATATACTTTACCGGGTCAGTGCCGCGATAGGTGGCATACTCCGATTCGATTGGGCGTAGCAGCCTGTCGGCCACCGGCTGCAGGCTGAAAAGCAGTAAAAACAGCCAGCTCACCGTCAAAATGACCCTGCCGCTTTTTTGCCAACGGGTGAACCACAGCAGCAACAGCGCCAGTCCCATCAACAGCAGCAGCGCAGGTAACGGCATTAAAATGGCGCCAATGAACTTTTTCAGGTTAAACAGCATCAAAAATCAGGTCCTTTTGGGCGAAAAAACGACATCCGGGCACATTCAGGCCGCAAGAAGATTCATTCTAAGCCAGTCTGTGCCAAAATAGCAGGTTTGAATGGGCTGGCGCTTTGCCCCCAACAGAATAAGATCAGCGGAGCCGTTGTCCATGCAGGATCGCAATTTTGACGATATTGCTGAAAAGTTTGCGCGTAATATTTACGGCACCACCAAAGGGAAAATCCGTCAGGCGGTAGTCTGGCAGGATCTGACCACGCTGTTGGCCCAGTTGCCGCAGCGGCCGCTGCGCATTCTGGATGCCGGCGGCGGCGAAGGCCATATGGCTTGCCAATTGGCAGAATTAGGACATCAGGTGTTGTTGTGCGATCTTTCTGGTGAGATGATCCAACGCGCCGCATTACTGGCTGAGCAGAAAGGTGTGAGCCAGAACATGCAATTCATACAAAGTTCAGCACAGGATATTGGCCAACATTTGGAACAGCCGGTTGATCTGGTATTGTTTCATGCTGTGCTTGAATGGATTGCCGAACCTGAAGCGGCACTGCGGGCGTTGTTCGACTGCCTGCTGCCAGGTGGCGCACTGTCATTGATGTTCTTTAATGCCAATGGCCTCTTGATGCGCAATGTGGTGTTGGGTAATTTCCAACTGGTGAACCCCGAGGTCAGAAGGCGCAGAAAGCGTTCGTTGTCACCGCAATATCCACATAGTCCGCCGCAGGTATACGGCTGGCTGGAACAATTGGGCATGCGCATCAGCGGGAAAACCGGCGTGCGGGTGTTCCACGATTACCTGCAAAGCAGGCAGTTACAGACGCAAAAATTTGAAGAGTTACTGGCGCTTGAACAGCACTATTGCCGGCAGGAGCCGTACGTGAGTTTGGGGCGCTATATTCACGTCATGGCGCATAAACCAAACCTGAAGGACGAACTATGAGTGAATTTTCCCAGACAGTACCCGAACTGGTCGCCTGGGCACGGAAAAATGATTTCTCTATTTCGCTCCCTACGGAGCGTCTCGCGTTTTTGCTTGCTATCGCCACATTGAACGGCGAGCGGCTGGACGGCGAGATGAGCGAAGGTGAGCTGGTTGATGCATTTCGCCATGTCAGCAAGGGTTTCGAACAGACGCATGAAACGGTGGCGGTCCGCGCCAACAATGCGATTAACGACATGGTGCGCCAGCGCCTGTTAAACCGCTTCACCAGCGAACTGGCGGACGGTAACGCAATTTACCGTTTGACGCCGCTGGGGATCGGCATTACCGATTACTATATTCGTCAGCGCGAATTCTCCACGCTGCGTCTGTCGATGCAGCTGTCGATCGTGGCGCAGGAGCTGAAACGCGCCGCCGACGCCGCCGAAGAGGGCGGTGACGATTTCCACTGGCACCGCAACGTATTTGCCCCGCTGAAATATTCGGTAGCGGAAATCTTCGACAGCATCGACATGACCCAACGGGTGATGGATGAACAGCAGCAGGGCGTAAAAGATGATATCGCCGCGCTGCTGAACCAGGACTGGCGGGCGGCCATTTCCAGCTGTGAGATGCTGTTGTCCGAAACCTCAGGCACACTGCGTGAACTGCAGGATACTCTGGAAGCGGCAGGCGACAAGCTGCAGGCCAATCTGCTGCGCATTCAGGATGCTACACTGGGTGGCGCGGAGCTGGGTTTCGTCGATAAGCTGGTGTTCGACTTGCAAAGCAAGCTCGACCGCATCATCAGTTGGGGCCAGCAGGCGATCGACCTGTGGATTGGCTACGACCGCCACGTGCACAAATTTATCCGTACCGCGATCGACATGGACAAGAACCGGGTGTTCGCCCAGCGTTTGCGCCAGTCGGTGCAGAACTATTTCGACAATCCATGGACACTGACCCATGCCAACGCCGATCGCCTGCTGGATATGCGTGACGAAGAGCTGGCCTTGCGCAGCGAGGAAGTGACCGGGGAATTGCCGCCGGATCTGGAATTCGAGGAGTTCAGCGAAATTCGCGAGCAACTGGCGGCCATGATCGAACAGGCGTTGAAGATTTATCAGGAACAACAGATGCCGCTCAATTTAGGGGCGGTGATGCGCGATTATCTGGCGCAATATCCGCGTGCCCGTCATTTCGATGTGGCACGTATAGTGGTCGACCAGGCAGTGCGCCTTGGTGTGGCTGAAGCAGATTTTTCAGGGTTGCCGGCACAATGGCAGGCAATCAATGATTACGGAGCCAAGGTCCAGGCCCATGTCATCGACAAATATTGAACAAGTAATGCCAGTCAAGCTGGCCAAGGCATTGTCTAACGCGCTGTTCCCTGCGCTGGACAGCCATCTGCGCGCAGGTCGTCACATCGGTATCGATGAGCTGGACAACCACGCCTTCTTAATGGATTTCCAGGATGAACTGGAAGAGTTTTACGCCCGCTACAGCGTGGAGTTGATCCGCGCGCCGGAAGGGTTCTTCTATCTGCGTCCGCGCTCCACTACCCTGATCCCGCGTTCGGTTTTATCCGAGCTGGACATGATGGTGGGGAAAATCCTGTGCTATCTCTACCTCAGCCCGGAGCGTCTGGCGCATGAGGGGATTTTCAGCCATCAGGAGCTGTACGACGAGTTGCTGAGCCTGGCAGACGAAACCAAATTGCTGAAGTTCGTTAATCAGCGCTCTACCGGTTCGGATCTCGATCGCCAGAAGCTGCACGAAAAAGTGCGCACTTCACTGAACCGCCTGCGTCGTCTGGGCATGATCTACTTCATGGGCAATGACAGCAGCAAGTTCCGCATCACCGAAGCGGTGTTCCGCTTTGGCGCCGATGTGCGCAGCGGTGACGATCCGCGTGAAGCACAGTTACGTATGATCCGTGACGGCGAAGCGATGCCGGTTGAAAACAGCCTGTCGCTGACTGATGAAAGCGATGCTGAAGATTCGCAGCTTGATACCACACCGGACAGTGCAGAGGATGAACAGGAATGATTGAACGCGGTAAATTTCGCTCGCTGACGCTGGTCAACTGGAACGGCTTCTTCGCCCGCACCTTTGATCTCGATGAGTTGGTGACCACGCTGTCCGGCGGTAACGGGGCAGGGAAATCCACCACCATGGCGGCTTTCGTCACTGCGCTTATCCCCGACTTGACGCTGTTGCACTTTCGTAACACTACCGAAGCCGGCGCCACCAGCGGCTCGCGCGACAAGGGCCTGCACGGTAAGCTGCGTGCCGGGGTGTGTTATTCCACTCTCGATGTGATCAACTCACGCCACCAGCGTGTCGTGGTGGGCGTGCGCCTGCAACAGGTGGCCGGCCGTGACCGTAAAGTGGACATCAAGCCATTCACCATCCAGGGCCTGCCAACGGCAGTACAGCCGACCGAACTTTTGACCCAAACGGTGGGCGAGCGCCAGGCGCGCGTGCTGACACTGCAGGAGTTGAAAGAGCGCGTTGAAGAGATGGAAGGCGTGCAGTTCAAGCAATTCAACTCCATCACCGACTACCACTCATTAATGTTCGATCTGGGCGTGATCCCGAAACGCTTGCGTTCATCGTCCGATCGCAGCAAGTTCTATCGTCTGATCGAAGCTTCACTGTACGGCGGTATTTCCAGCGCCATCACCCGCTCATTGCGCGACTATCTGTTGCCGGAAAACAGCGGCGTGCGCAAGGCCTTCCAGGACATGGAAGCGGCGTTGCGTGAAAACCGCATGACGCTGGAAGCGATCCGCGTGACCCAAAGCGATCGCGATCTGTTCAAGCACCTGATTTCAGAAGCCACCTCCTACGTGGCGGCGGACTATATGCGCCATGCCAATGAGCGGCGTATTCATCTGGACGGCGCGCTGGCATTGCGCAGCGATCTGTTGGGCAGCCGCAAACAGCTGGCTGCTGAGCAGTATCGCCATGTCGAAATGGCGCGCGAACTGGCGGAGCAGAGTGGCGCAGAATCCGATCTGGAAACGGATTATCAGGCCGCCAGCGATCACCTTAACCTGGTGCAGACGGCGATGCGTCAGCAGGAAAAGATCGAGCGCTATGAAGGCGATCTGGAAGAGCTGACCTACCGTCTGGAAGAACAGAACGAAGTGGTTGCGGAGGCCAGCGAACAGCAGGCCGAAAACGAAGCGCGCGCCGAGGCGGCCGAACTGGAAGTGGATGAGCTGAAAAGCCAACTCGCCGACTACCAGCAGGCGCTGGACGTGCAGCAGACCCGCGCCATTCAATATCAGCAAGCGCTGCAGGCGTTGGAACGTGCGCGAGCACTGTGCCAACTGCCGGAGCTGACCGCCGAAAATGCCGAACAGTGGCTGGATACTTTCCAGGCGCGCGAGCAAGAGGCGACGGAAGCCTTGCTGATGCTCGAGCAGAAACTGAGCGTGGCCGATGCCGCGCACGGTCAGTTTGAACAGGCTTATCAGCTGGTGGGGAAAATCGCCGGTCAGGTCAGCCGCAGCGAAGCCTGGCAGTGCGCGCGCGAATTGCTGCGTGACTGGCCATCGCAACAACACCTTGCCGAACGCGTACAGCCATTGCGCATGCGCCTGAGCGAGCTGGAACAACGTCTGCGCTCCCAGCAGGATGCCGAACGCCTGCTGCAGGAATTCTGCAAGCGGCATGGTCAGCAGTATCAGCCGGATGAACTCGATGCTCTGCAACAAGAGCTGGAAGAGCGTCTGGAGTCGCTGTCGCAAAGCGTCAGCGAGGCCGGCGAACGTCGGATGGAAATGCGCCAGGAACTGGAGCAAATTCAGCAACGCATTCGTGAGCTCACCACCCGCGCCCCTGTCTGGTTAGCGGCGCAGGATGCCCTGAGCCAGCTCAGCGAGCAGAGCGGCGAACCGCTGGAAAGCAGCCAGCAGGTGACTGAGTACATGCAGCAACTGCTGGAGCGGGAACGCGAAACCACCGTTGAGCGTGACGAAGTGGCTGCCAGCAAGCGTGCGGTTGAAGCGCAGATCGAACGTCTCAGCCAGCCGGGCGGGGCCGAAGACCAACGCCTGGTTACGCTGGCCGAACGTTTTGGCGGCGTGCTGCTCTCCGAAATTTACGACGATGTCACTATCGACGATGCGCCTTACTTCTCCGCATTGTATGGCCCGTCGCGTCACGCGATCGTGGTGCCGGATCTGTCGCTGGTCCGCGAAATGCTGGAAGGGTTGGAAGATTGCCCGGAAGATCTCTATCTGATCGAAGGGGATCCGCAGTCATTCGATGACAGCGTGTTCGCCGTTGAAGAGCAGGACCGAGCGGTGTTGGTGAAAACCGCCGATCGCCAATGGCGTTACTCCCGTTATCCGGAAGTGCCGCTGTTTGGTCGCGCTGCCCGCGAAAACCGCCTGGAAGTGCTGCACGCCGAGCGTGAAACGCTGGCTGAGCGTTACGCCACGCTGTCATTCGACGTGCAAAAGACCCAGCGTTCGCATCAGGCCTTCAGCCGCTTCATCGGCTCTCATCTGGCGGTGGCGTTTGACGCCGATCCGGAAGCGGAAATCCGCAGCCTCACTTCCCGTCGCGGTGAAGTAGAGCGCGCGCTGAACAACCATGAAGCGCAGAACCAGCAGCAACGCCAGCAATATGAGCAGGCGAAAGAAGGCATCTCCGCGCTGAACCGCCTGATGCCGTTGGTCTCATTGTTAAACGATGAAACCCTGCAGGATCGCGTAGAAGAAATCCGTGAAGAGCTGGAAGAGGCGCAGGATGCCGCGCGTCATATTCAGCAGCACGGCGTTTCCCTGACCAAGCTGGAGCCGTTGCTGTCGGTGCTGCAGAGCGATCCGCAGCAACATGAACAGCTGCAGCAGGATTACATCCAGGCGCAAAGCGTACAGCGTCAGGCTAAACAGCAGGCGTTTGCCTTGATCGAAGTGGTACAGCGCCGCGCGCACTTCGGTTATACCGACTCTGCCGGTATGCAAAACGCCAACAACGATTTGAACGACAAGCTGCGCCAACGTCTTGAGCACGCGGAAGCGGAACGTACCCGTGCCCGCGAGCAGTTACGTCAGTATCAGACCCAGTTTACTCAGTACAGCCAAGTGTTGGCGTCGCTGAAAAGCTCGTATGACGCCAAGCGCGACATGCTGAAAGAACTGAGCCAGGAGCTGGTCGACATTGGCGTACAGGCGGATGCCAATGCTGAAGCCCGTGCCCGCGCACGTCGTGATGAACTGCACGCCGGCCTGAGCAACAACCGCGCACGCCGTAACCAGTTGGAAAAACAGCTGACCTTCTGCGAAGCGGAAATGGACGGCTTGCAGAAGAAACTGCGTAAGCTTGAGCGTGATTACCATCAGTTGCGTGAGCAGGTGGTGACCGCCAAGGCGGGCTGGTGCGCTGTGATGCGCATGGTGAAAGACAATGGAGTTGAGCGTCGTCTGCACCGTCGCGAACTGGCCTATATGGACGGCGACGAACTGCGCTCGATGTCGGATAAGGCGCTCGGTGCGCTGCGTCTGGCGGTATCGGATAACGAACACCTGCGCGACGTGCTGCGTCTGTCTGAAGATCCTAAGCGTCCTGAACGCAAGATCCAGTTTTATATCGCGGTGTACCAGCATCTGCGCGAGCGTATTCGTCAGGACATCATTCGTACTGATGACCCGGTCGAGGCTATCGAGCAGATGGAAATCGAGCTGGGCCGTCTGACCGAAGAACTGACCGCCCGTGAGCAGAAGCTGGCGATCAGTTCCAAGAGCGTGGCGAACATCATTCGCAAAACCATCCAGCGCGAACAGAACCGTATCCGTATGCTCAACCAGGGCTTGCAGGCGGTTTCCTTCGGCCAGGTGAAAAGCGTGCGATTGAACGTCAACGTGCGTGAAGCGCACGCGACCCTGTTGGACGTGCTCTCTGAGCAGCAGGAACAGCATCAGGATCTGTTTAACAGCAACCGCCTGACCTTCTCAGAAGCGCTGGCCAAGCTGTACCAGCGCCTGAATCCGCAGATTGATATGGGCCAGCGCACGCCGCAGACCATCGGTGAAGAGCTGCTGGATTACCGTAACTACCTCGAGCTGGAAGTGGAAGTGTTCCGCGGCTCCGACGGCTGGTTGCGTGCGGAGAGCGGCGCGTTGTCTACCGGTGAAGCGATCGGTACCGGGATGTCGATTCTGGTGATGGTGGTACAGAGTTGGGAAGAAGAATCTCGCCGCCTGCGCGGTAAAGATATCTCCCCATGCCGTCTGCTGTTCCTCGATGAAGCGGCTCGACTGGATGCCAAATCCATCGCGACCCTGTTCGAGTTGTGCGATCGCCTGGAAATGCAGCTGATCATCGCCGCACCGGAAAACATCAGCCCGGAAAAAGGGACCACGTATAAGCTGGTGCGTAAGGTGTTCCAGAACCATGAACACGTACACGTTGTGGGGCTGCGCGGTTTCGCTAACGAACCGCCTGCGGCACTGGGTGTCACCGCGGCTGAAACGCCGTAAGCGCAAAAAAGCCCGCTAATAATCTGAAAATAGCCGCCCTGGGGTGGCTATTTTTTTGTACACATGGATGATAGTCCTGCTTTTTTATCCGCTTTTAAACGGGTAGCTTAATGAATTACAGTTATTCATTAGTGCCAAAGGGCAAAATGGCTTTTCTGTTCGTATACTGAAACTAATAAGCTGTCTTAGTTGTATTTTTTGTGAGCATACAGGGGGCAATGGATGTTGCTTAGAAATGGAAACAAGGTACGACGTTTGGCGTTGAGTTGCGCAATGGCATGTGGTCTTGCGTCGTCGCTACCCGTATGGGCAACCGTTCCTGCATTCCCGGTGGCGTCTTCCGGCATGTCAGTTGCGCAAAGTCGTTCGGAATTGCTTGCGGCATTGCCGAAGGGCATTACGCCACATTATCTTTCAACGCTTGCTCCTTTGTACGCAGCGAACCGGATGCAGTTGATGTGGCAGGATCGCGAAGCGGTACAGCAATTTCAGCAGCAGTTGGCCGAGTTGGCGATGTCTGGCGTTCAGCCGCAGTTCACCCAATGGGTGAAATTGCTGACCAATCCAGCCATTACCGGTGTGGCTCGCGATATCGTACTGTCTGATGCGATGTTGGGCTATTTGCAGTTCGTTTCATCGATCGGCGCCAATGGCAACAGCTGGCTGTACAGCAACATTCCCTACAAGCTCGGTTTACCACCCAATACGGTGATTAACCAGTGGCAGTTGGCGGTGCGTCAGGGTAAAACGGTGCCGTATGTCAACTCGCTGGCACCGCAGCACCCGCAATACGCCAAGATGCATCAGGCATTACGCGACATGCTGGCTGATGGACGCCCATGGCCGCAGATGGCCAATGGCCCGAGTTTGCGCCCCGATCAACTGAGCGATGATATTCCTGCCTTGCGCGAGATCCTGGCGCGCAACGGTATGCTGACCACTTCTGCCGCGCCGGCAGAGGCGCAGGAGCCGCCTGCGGTATTGACCGGTTCGCGCAATGAGCCAGACGATGGTGGCTTATCGGTAGATGAAGAGAAAAATCGCGAGGCCCAGAGTGCGGTAGTCAGCCCGGCCGCCGCGCCGGTAAAAGACTTGGCGCCGTCACCGCAATCGCCGTTCAGTCAGCAGCAGGAGAGTCCGGTCACGGTCACGGACAATCGCTATACTGCCGATTTGGTTGAGGGCGTTAAACGCTTCCAGAAATGGCAAGGGTTGAGCGCTGATGGCGTGATTGGCGTACGCACCCGCGAATGGCTTAACGTGACGCCGCAAATGCGAGCTTCGCTGTTAGCCTTGAACATCCAGCGTTTACGCATTCTTCCCGGTCGTGTTGACACCGGAATTATGGTCAACATTCCTAACTACTCGTTGACCTATTACCTGAACGGCAATGAGGTGCTTTCGTCACGGGTGATCGTAGGGCGGCCCAGCCGCAAGACGCCGTTGATGAACAGTGCGCTGAACAATGTGGTAGTTAACCCGCCGTGGAACGTGCCGACCACGCTGGTGCGCGAAGACATTGTGCCGAAGGCGATGCGTGACGGCAGCTACTTCCAAAAACACGGTTATACCGTGCTTTCCGGCTGGAGCAACGATGCTGAGGTGATCAACCCGGCAATGATCGACTGGAATATGGTGTCGGCCCGTAACTTCCCGTACCGGATCCGCCAGGCTCCGGGAGCGACCAACTCGCTGGGGCGTTTTAAATTCAACATGCCGAGTTCGGACGCCATCTATTTGCACGACACGCCGAACCATAACCTGTTCCAGAAAGACATTCGTGCCCTGAGCTCGGGTTGCGTGCGGGTCAACAAGGCTTCGGATTTGGCGAATATGCTGTTGCAGGATGCGGGCTGGAACAATACCCGTGTTTCCTCGACCCTAAAACAGGGAAATACCACCTACGTAAATATCCGCCAGCATATTCCGGTTAAATTGTATTATTTAACCGCCTGGGTCTCTGATGATGGAAAGCCACAATTCCGTACAGATATTTACAATTACGATGATACGGTGAGATCGGGTGCACAAATTTTGGCTCAGGCCGAAAAATTAATGCAATAAATGCAGTAATTATAAATAAATAACGGTCAGAATATCGGGCCATGGTGCAGGCACTCATTCCGTGAGTGCCTGCAAACCGCGGGATATCACGGGTTGACTCAATCAGTGTGGGCGGTTATGGTTCAGGCAGTGCGCTGTTTTGTGCATATATTTTGATATTCTTGCCGGGTTTAACAGAAACATGGACAAAATTGATCATCATCGCCGTAAGTGGCTGGCGTTAGGTAGCGCCGCTGTGGGCATAGCGCTGCTCCCTGGGCAAGCCTTTGCCAGTCTTTCTACTTCGCGCCCGCGTATTCTTGTCGTTAATAATATGCATACGGGCGAATCCTTGAAAGCCGAATTCTTCGACGGCAAGGGATATAATAAAGACGAATTAGTTCGTCTTAATCATCTCTTCCGTGATTATCGAGCCAATAAAGTCAAGTCGATCGATCCTCGTCTATTTGATCACCTCTATCGCCTGCAGGGTCTGTTGGGCACCAACAAACCGGTACAGTTGGTTTCAGGTTATCGTTCCCTGGATACCAACAATGAGCTGCGTGAGCGCAGCCGCGGTGTGGCCAAGCACAGCTATCATACCAAGGGCCAGGCGATGGACTTCCATATCGAAGGCATCCAGTTGAGCAATATCCGCAAAGCGGCGTTAAAAATGAGCGCCGGTGGTGTAGGATATTACCCACGTAGCAACTTTGTACACATCGATACCGGCCCGGTGCGGACCTGGTAATCGCTGTGCACCATAAGTGAGTAGCGCCAGCCCATCAGGGTATGGCGCTGTTGTCGTTGGAGCCTTATGAAATACCAAATTATTCCCGTTACCGCTTTTAGTCAGAATTGCAGCCTGATCTGGTGTGAGAGTACTCAACAGGCGGCGTTGGTCGATCCCGGCGGCGAAGCGGAAAAATTAAAGACCGAAATTGCCAGGCAGGGCGTGACGGTCACGCAGATCCTGTTGACGCACGGCCATCTCGATCACGTAGGGGCAGCGGCTGAGCTGGCGGAACACTATCAGGTACCGATCTACGGTCCGGACAAGGAAGACGCTTTCTGGTTGGATGGTCTGCCTGCACAGAGCCGGATGTTTGGTCTGGAAGAGTGTGCGCCTCTGACGCCAACTCGCTGGCTGGAAGAAGGGGACAGCGTGCAGGTGGGTGAAATGACGCTCAAGGTGCTGCATTGCCCGGGTCATACTCCTGGTCATATTGTGTTTATTAATGAGCAGGCGCGGTTGGCGCTGGTGGGTGACGTATTGTTTAACGGTGGCGTGGGTCGCAGCGACTTCCCACGCGGCGATCACCAGGCATTAATCAACTCGATCCGCACCAAGCTCCTGCCACAGGGGGATGACATGGCGTTTATCCCGGGGCACGGACCGATGTCTACCTTCGGTCAGGAGCGTGAAACCAATCCGTTCCTGCGAGAAGAACCGGCCATCTGGTAAGGTTATTTCCCGGCAGAAATAACTAAGGGGCGCATTTAGCGCCCCTTTTGCTTATTTGAAACCGTAACCTTTACAGCACGGCTACGATGGCTTCGCACAGAGGCGCCATATTGTCTGGCGTCATGCCTGCGACGTTAACCCGGCCGGAGTTAACGGCGTAAACGCCAAATTCGTCACGCAGGCGCAGCACCTGTTCTTTGGTCAATCCGCTGAACGAGAACATGCCGTTCTGATTAATGATAAAGCTGAAGTCCTGCTCTGCGCCTTTCTCCTGCAAAGTATTCACGAACAGCTGACGCATGCGGTGAATGCGTTGACGCATATCGGTCAGCTCCTGCTCCCAAAGGGCGCGCAGCGCATCATCACCCAGGATGGTCGCGACCACCGCAGCACCGTGTGACGGCGGATTGGAGTAGTTGGCGCGAATGGCGGCTTTCACCTGGCTGAAGGCGCGGTCAGCGGTATCCGCATCTGTAGCAACCAGAGTACAGGCGCCGACGCGTTCGTTGTATAGGCCGAAATTCTTCGAGTACGAGCTGGCTACGATCAGTTCCTGATGCTTGGCGGCGAAAATACGCAGGCCCTGCGCATCTTCTTCCAGGCCTTTTGCGAAGCCCTGATAAGCAAAGTCGAACAGCGGCAGCCAGCCGTTAGCCACAGACAGTTCGGCTAACTGAGCCCACTGTTCTGGCGTAGGATCGATACCGGTCGGATTATGGCAGCAACCATGGAACAGAACCACATCGCCTGCCTGAGCCTGTTTCAGGCTGTTCAGCAGGCCATCGAAGTCCAGCGCATGATTAGCCGCATCGTAGTAGGCATATTCCAGCACTTCCAGGCCGACGGCGCCGAACACGTTTTTATGGTTCGGCCAGCTTGGGTTGCTGATCCAGATGCGTTTAGCGCTGGTCTGGTTGGCGATGAAGTCAGCTGCCACACGCAGGCCGCCGGTGCCACCAGGTGTTTGCGCGGTGCGTGCACGCTTGTCGGCAATGATTGGGCTTTGTTTGCCGAACAGCAGCTCTTGCGTGCAGTTGGCGAAAGCGGGGATGCCCTCAATGCCGAGATAGTTTTTGGTGGCTTCATTTTCCAGCAGATACTGCTCAGCTTTTTTCACGCTGGTCAGCACCGGCGTTTTGCCGGTTTCGTCTTTGTAGACGCCAATGCCCAAATTGATTTTGTTCGGGCGCGCGTCGGCGCGGAAAATGTCGGTCAGACCCAGAATCGGATCGGCAGGTGCAGCAGTGATTTTTTCAAACATGTCAGGTGCTTCCATGGCTCGGAGTTAAGCAGACAGAAGCATCAGGGTAGCGCCAGTTATGCGCTTTGCCAACCGTTTGCGAGAAAAACACAGCGATCTTGTGAAGGGCGCAGATTCAGCATAAAAAATGAGGAAGAAGGGGACATTGGCAGGATAAAAATTTACGCGTAGCGCAAAAACAAAAACAGGGCCGAAGCCCTGTTTTTTAACTTAGCCGACGGTGAACCGCCGTTAAGTGAGACAACTTAGAACTGGTAAACCAGACCAACACCTACGATATCATCGGTAGCAGTGCCAGTGGCTTTAGTGAACTCGTTGTCGTCCAGCAGGTTGATTTTGTAATCAACGTAGGTAGACATGTTTTTGTTGAAGTAGTAAGTGGTACCAACAGAAACATATTTAACCAGATCCTGGTCAGTACCTGCGCCAGGGACGTTCAGGTTCTTACCTTTAGACTGCAGGTAAGACACTTCTGGACGCAGACCGAAGTCGAACTGGTACTGTGCAGTCACTTCGAAGTTCTGAGTTTTGCTGGCGAAGCCGCCGCAATCGGTAGAAGCATTACAGGTTGAGCTGAAGTTGCCGCCGCCGAATGGAGTCATGTTACGAGTTTCTGCGTACATAGCTGCCAGGTAAACGTTGTTAGCGTCGTATTTCGCGCCAACGGTCCATGCATCAGCTTTGTCGCCACGTTCGTTAGAACGCAGTTTTTGATCATCGGTACGGTTGGAAGAAGCGTATGCTGCACCTACGCTGATGCCTTCGCCGATGTCATAAGTAGAAGACAGGCCCCAGCCGTCGCCGTTTTGTTTCTTGATGTCACGGTCGTCGTTCTGGTTTTTACCTTGGTACTGAACAGCGAAGTTCAGACCGTCAACCAGACCGAAGAAGTTGTTGTTACGGTAAGTAGCAACGCCGTTGGTACGGCCAGTCATGTAGTTGTCGGTAATGGTGTAAGTATCGCCACCGAACTCTGGCAGCATATCTGTCCAGCCTTCTACGTCGTACAGTACGCCGTAGTTACGGCCGTAGTCGAATGAACCGTAGTCAGCAAATTTCAGACCAGCGAAGCCCAGACGAGTCTTGGTGCCTTCGGTGCCTTGAGATTCAGAGTGGTTAGCCTGAACGTTGTATTCCCACTGGCCGTAACCGGTCAGTTGGTCAGTAATCTGGGTTTCACCTTTGAAGCCGAAACGAACATAGGACTGATCGCCATCATTGCCTTTGTCGTCTGAGAAGTAGTGCAGACCGTCAACTTTACCGTACAGATCCAGTTTGTTGCCGTCTTTGTTGTAGATTTCAGCAGCGTTAGCTGCACCAGCGGCTAACAGAGCTGGGATTACCACTGCAAGAATATTGCGCTTCATCATTATATTACCCTCATTGGTGTTATTCGGACACCTTTGCCACTGCCGCCAATAATTCTTTTGGAACTATTGTTGATAGATTGGTGTCGTCCTGTGTCTGCACGCAGTGTTCCATTCACGGGCGGGTTAATCTAGAACGAAAATGCTACCAATGTCCCAATGAGGTTTCAGAAAGAAAGTATTTGTAACAAAATGTAATTTTGAGGGAACTTTGTGACGCAGGTCAATATTAAAAAATGCGAAAGGCCAGCTAAGCTGGCCTTGGTTTTGTAACTAAATTAATTAGAAAATGTATTATCTGATTAATTAAAAGGTTGCATTACGTGGTGTGCGAGGGAACGGAATTACGTCGCGCACGTTTTGCACACCGGTGACATAGGCGATTAAACGCTCAAAACCTAAACCGAAGCCGGCGTGTGGCACGGTGCCGTAACGACGCAGGTCACGATACCACCAATAATCTTCTTTATTCAGGCCCATGGCATCCAGACGCTGATCCAGCACGTCCAGACGTTCTTCACGCTGAGCACCGCCGATGATCTCGCCGATGCCTGGGGCCAACACGTCCATCGCCGCAACGGTTTTACCGTCGTCGTTCATACGCATATAGAAAGCTTTGATGTCTTTCGGGTAGTTTTTCACCACCACCGGCGCTTTGAAGTGTTTCTCGGCCAGATAACGCTCATGCTCGGAAGACAGATCGATACCCCAGGAAACCGGGTTCTCGAAAGTCTGGCCAGAGGCGATCAGAATTTCCACCGCTTCGGTGTAATCAACCTGAGCGAAGTCGGAAGAAACAAAACGCTTCAGGCGGTCAATCGCATCTTTGTCTACGCGTTCTGCGAAGAACTGCATGTCATCCATACGCTCGTTCAATACGGCCTGGAACACATACTTCAGCATTTTCTCTGCCAGTTCCGCGATATCCTCGAGATCAGCAAAGGCGACTTCCGGTTCGATCATCCAAAACTCGGCCAGGTGACGGCTGGTGTTGGAGTTTTCGGCGCGGAAAGTCGGGCCGAAGGTGTAAATTTTCGACAACGCACAGGCGTAGGTTTCGCCGTTCAACTGGCCGGAAACGGTCAGGAACGCTTCTTTACCGAAAAAGTCCTGGCTGAAATCGACAGCGCCTTTATCGGTACGTGGCAGGTTTTCCAGATCCAGCGTGGAAACGCGGAACATTTCGCCGGCGCCTTCGGTATCGGAAGCGGTGATCAGCGGGGTGGAAACCCAGAAGAAACCATTCTCGTGATAGAAGCGGTGAATAGCCTGCGCCAGGGTATGGCGAACACGGGCAACGGCACCGATCAGGTTGGTACGTGGGCGCAGGTGCGCCACTTCGCGCAGATATTCGATGCTGTGGCGTTTGGCCGCCATCGGGTACGTGTCCGGATCGTCAACCCAACCGACCACTTTAATCTCGGTCGCCTGCAGTTCGAAACTCTGACCTTCGCCTGGAGAGGCGACCACTTTGCCTGTCACTTCAATCGAGCAACCGGTGGTCAGATGTAACACTTCATCCTGATAATTCGGCAGAGAATTATTAACGACGGCCTGTAACGGATCAAAGCAGGAACCGTCATAGACGGCCAGGAAGGAGATACCAGCTTTAGAATCTCTCCGGGTACGCACCCAACCGCGCACGGTGACTTCACTGTCAACCGCAGCACGGCCTTGCAGTACGTCGACTACAGGCACTACGCTCATAGATTTCTCTCTTAATAATTTGGTTTAGAAATAGCTTACAACCCAAGAATATGGGGATGTTGCTATGTTACTTGCCGCGGTGCAGAGCACAAGCAGAAATCGCCGGATTGGAGCAACATTTCTTGGCTCTGGGCGAAAAGGGAGCACGGCAAAGTCTCTTATAAAGAAGAAAAAAGCCGGCGTGAGGTCTTCAGCCGGCTTTTTCGCGTTGGCAGGGCGGTGTGGCTTAGCTGGCTTTCTTCACCAGCGGTAAATCGAAGGCCTTGCGTAACGCTTTCACAAAGGCCTGATCCTGGCAGATGGTTTTGCCCGGGCTGTCGGACAGTTTAGCCACCGGCTTGCCTTTGCATTCGACCAGCTTGATCACGATGTTCAGCGGTTTAACCCCCGGGATATCGCAGGTCAGACGCGTACCTATGCCGAACACCAGATTGACGCGTTGGTAGAAACGGCGATACAGCGCCATCGCCTTGTCCAGATCCAGATTGTCGGAGAACACCAGCGTTTTGCTCATCGGGTCGATGCCGAGCTTCTGATAATGCGCAATGGCTTTCTCGCCCCATTCGAACGGATCACCCGAATCATGGCGCAGGCCCTGATAACGCTGGGCGAACTGCGGACCGAAATCACGCAGGAAGGCGTCCATGGTGATGCAGTCGGTCAGCGCGATGCCGAGCTGGTCCGGATATTCATCCAGCCAGGCTTGCAAAGCTGCACGTTGGCTGTTGGCCAACACCGGGCTGATTTGCTGGTGCGCCTGGAACCATTCATGAGCCTGAGTACCCACGGGCGCCAGAGCAAGCTGGTGGGCCAGATCGTAGTTGCTGGTGCCGACCAGATAAGGAAATTCGTCTTTCAAGGTGCTGACAATCGCCTGCTGCACACTCTGCGAGAAACGACGGCGGGTGCCGAAGTCCATCAGTTTGAAGCGAGAAATGTCCACGTCAGCGCTCATGGCTTTAAAATGCTCGAGTTTGCTGCGCAGATGAGCGACGGCCATCTCAGGCGTGACTTCCGGGGAGCGGTGACGGTGCACCACCTCACTGATCACTGCCAGCAGTGGGACTTCCCACATGATCACTTCACGCCAGGGACCGGCAATGCGGATGTGCAACTTGCCCGCATGATCTTCGATCTGAACCTGTTGCGGATCGTAACGAAACTCGCGCAGCCAGTTCAGGTAATCCTCGCGGAAGAAAGGCAACCCGGAAAGATAGTTGAACTCAGCGTCTGTTAGCGCCAGTTGGCTCATCAGTGCGATCTGGGCACGGATCTCGTCGGCATATTCGCCAAGCAGCTCGTCACCGCGGCAGCGGAATTCCGCCGCCACGCTGATAGCAGGATAGCGATGGAACACTGCTTGCTGCATATGAAGCTTATAAGCATCAGTATCAAGCAGTGATGTCAAAATCGGGGAGGCGTATTGAGTCATATCGCGTTACTGCATCCTCGTCAGGCGCGTGTCCAAATCCGGATAATCATAAAAAAGTGGGGGGAGTATACCCGGATTATCCTGTTATTGAAGCTGCATCACACCACAATTCATCGGAGCCGGTCGAGGATTAAACGTGCCTTTATCTCTGCTTGCCATCAGGATACCGACAGAAAAGTCAGATAAGTCTGTAAGGTGAATGACTTAGCCTAATTAGTCATAAAAATTATAATGTTAATTATTTTAAACAACAATTCAGATAAAACCGTTCTGGGTATGAATGCCTATCCGGTCTTTGCCGTTTTTCTTGCAAAAATAGAGCGCTTCATCCGCCTGTTTGATTGCTGCCGGCAACAAGCGGATATCGCGAACCTGGGCAATGCCGCAACTGGTGGTGAAGCGGACGTTTTGCCCATCGGTTAGTGTCAGGCTGAACTGGTGCGTACGCTCGCGTAGCTTGGACATCACTTCCTGCGCATTTTCCAGCGTACAGTTACCGAGGATCACGGCAAATTCTTCACCACCGTAGCGACAGAAAATGTCGCTGGAGCGGAAGGTGCTTTGCAGCAGCTTGCCAAATGCCACCAGCACCAGGTCGCCTACGTGATGGCCGTAGGTGTCATTGAGGCTTTTGAAATTATCAATGTCGATCAGACAAAAAGCGAGTGGGTAGCTGCCGGCAGCCAGCGATTCGCACTCCAGGAAGAATTTGCGCCGGTTATAGATATTGGTGAGAGGATCGAGATAGGAGGAGGCTTCCAGCTCTTTAATCAGCAGGTGTTTCTCATTTTCCAGCGTTACCTTTTCCAACTGGTACTGTTTAAGCTGTTTGATAGCGTCGCTGATGGCTATCAACTCCTGGCCGTAGAACACTTCGTTGCGAGCGATATTCATATCGCCGTGGGACAAGCGCAAAATATTATTATGCGTTTTCGTCAGCCAGCGGCTGATATTTGAACAGTAAACCAGCGTAGGCAGGAAGATAAATAGCGCAATCAGACCCGCCAGCGAAATCATGCCGTCAATGGCGGTTTGGCTGTCATAAATCTTGCTCTGCGAGGCGGCGGTCTCCATTTCGAAACTGCGCTGATAGAGCCGTTGTGACAGCTCACTCAGGTTTTTAACATAGGGATAAATAGCGTCTGTAGGGTAGGCGGTATGCGTGTTTACGGCGGTATATAATCCTTCGGTAATGATCTTGATCTGCTGAGCTGACAGCTGCCCCAGAATCTCATTCACCAGTGCAGTAGTTTTCACGTCGTTATAGGTAAGTTTCATAAAAATCAGCCGAGTACTCAACGCATTCAATACGCCGGTGAGCTGAATTGCTTTCAGATAAGCGTCTTTGCGCGCCAGTCGATTGGTATTGACGTCAATAATCTGATCGATGAGTTCGGTCACTGACATGTTCAGCCGGTTATTTAATCGCACTGCCTCAAGAAACATAAATGAATCGCCATCGACCATGCGGTTATCGTAGCTATAGCGGTAGTAACTTTTACTGGCCTGGGAAATATAGTAAGCGCTATTGATATTGAACAGATTGGCATTGGCTTCGGTCACCTGCGAAAGCTGCAGGTTGTCATTATTGAGCAATTGTTCCATCAGACTGAGCATGGAAAGTGCGGCAATTTTTTGCCTGATGCCGAGCCGTTGCGAGATTTCGCTGTCGATGTGCGGTCGGAAGTGGGCAATTTTCTCCCGCGCTACGCGATCGGCGTCTTGCCACTGATGTGGAGTGATACGTGGGTCGATCAGGCTTAAACGTTTAAGGCGATGTGCCAATAGTGTGGCCTGAAAAGCCTCTGAAATCTCTTTGGCTCGGGTAATTTTGTATAGATTGAGTTGGTTGTCGCGATACTCGGTGTCAGCTTCCGACAACTCATCGGAAATAAACAGGGCAAATGAGGACATCAGGGCAAAGGTAAAAAAATAGATCAGATATTTTACTTTCATATGCACTACGCGTCCTTGAGCCCGATCCGCTAATTATATCACTGAGTCTCCCGGCCTGTCTTGGCTATACCCAATAAGGGAAGATTGCCTGCAAAGTGCCGTTGAGCCGGGAAGGCTGCTCCGTGAGATAGGGTAAATTCGCACTTTTGACGCCGATGTTCTCATCTGGAAAACGTACAACTCCGCAGGGCATCTTTAGCATTTAATGCTGATTTTGATGCCGCATCAGGTGAAGGAGCCTGATGGCGTGGGCAATTCTTCGACAGGATTACGATCCACCTCCGATTTCTCCGCTCCTGTGGCCTGCTCTCTCTGGGTTTTTTTTGTAGCTGTGATACAGTTTATTTACAATCAGGCTCATCGAAATTTCTGCTCTTTTCCGACGGCGAAATAGGCGAATGATGAAAGCCTGGCACCTGTAACTCACTGAGACGTCAAAGGGTTTTTATGACACAACAGCCACAGGCGAAGTATCGCCACGATTATCGCGCGCCAGATTACACCATCACTGATATTGACCTGAATTTTGAGTTGGATGCAGAGAGCACTCGCGTCACTGCCGTCAGCAAAATCAAACGCCAGGGCGCTGCCGATGCGGCGCTGGTGCTGAACGGTGAAGACCTGACGCTGGTGAGTATTGAGATCGACGGTCAGCCGTGGACAGTCTATCAGTTGCAGGATAACAAACTGGTTATCGAGCAATTGCCAGCACAATTTACCATGACTATTGTCAATGATATCCACCCGGCCAAAAACACCGCGCTGGAAGGACTGTATCTGTCCGGCGAAGCGCTGTGTACCCAATGTGAAGCTGAAGGCTTCCGCCACATTACTTATTATCTCGACCGCCCGGATGTGCTGGCGCGGTTTACCACTCGCATCGTGGCCGACAAGGCGCGTTACCCGTTCCTGCTGTCAAACGGCAACCGCGTGGGGCAGGGCGAACTGGAAGATGGGCGTCACTGGGTGCAGTGGCAAGATCCTTTCCCAAAACCCTGTTATCTGTTTGCGCTGGTGGCCGGTGATTTCGACGTGCTGCGCGACAGCTTTACCACCCGTTCCGGTCGCGAAGTGGCGCTGGAGCTGTTCGTTGACCGCGGTAACCTGGATCGCGCCGATTGGGCAATGACCTCCCTGAAGAACTCGATGAAATGGGACGAAACCCGTTTTGGCCTGGAGTACGATCTCGACATTTATATGATCGTCGCGGTCGACTTCTTCAACATGGGCGCGATGGAGAACAAAGGGTTAAATATTTTTAACTCCAAATACGTGCTGGCGAAAGCCGAAACCGCCACCGACAAGGATTACCTGAATATCGAGGCGGTGATCGGCCACGAATATTTCCACAACTGGACCGGCAACCGCGTGACCTGTCGTGACTGGTTCCAGCTCAGCCTGAAGGAAGGGCTGACGGTATTCCGCGATCAGGAGTTCAGCTCCGATTTGGGCTCGCGTCCGGTCAACCGTATCGATAACGTGCGCGTTATGCGCGGTGCGCAGTTCGCCGAAGATGCCAGCCCAATGGCGCATGCTATTCGTCCGGACAAAGTGATCGAAATGAACAACTTCTACACCCTGACGGTGTACGAGAAAGGTTCCGAAGTGATCCGCATGATGCATACGCTGCTGGGAGAAGAACAGTTCCAGAAGGGGATTCAGCTCTATTTCGAGCGTCATGATGGCAGTGCGGCGACCTGTGACGATTTCGTTCAGGCGATGGAAGATGCGTCCAACGTTGACCTGTCGCTGTTCCGCCGCTGGTACAGCCAGTCTGGTACGCCGTTACTGACGGTTCGTGACGAATACGACGCCGAGCACCACCAGTACCGTCTGCACGTCAGCCAGAAAACCGCGCCGACCGCCGATCAGCCGGAAAAACTGCCGCTGCACATCCCGCTGGATATTGAATTGTACGATGCACAAGGCAACGTGATTGCCCTGCAGAGAAACGGCTCGCCGATCAATAACGTGCTTAACGTCACCGAAGCGGAACAGACCTTCGTGTTTGATGGCGTGGCGCACAAGCCGGTACCGTCCCTGCTACGTGAGTTCTCTGCACCGGTTAAACTGGATTATCCGTACAGCGATCAGCAACTGACCTTCCTGATGCAGCATGCTCGTAATGAGTTTGCCCGTTGGGATGCGGCACAGAGCCTGCTGGCGACCTACATCAAACTGAACGTGGCCAAACATCAGCAACAACAGCCGTTGTCGCTGCCGCTGCACGTTGTTGATGCGTTCCGCGCCGTATTGTTGGACGAGAAGTTGGATCCGGCGTTGGCTGCACAGATCCTGACGTTGCCTTCAGAAAGTGAAATTGCCGAGCTGTTTGCCACTATCGATCCTGAAGCGATCGCCGTGGTGCACGAAGCGATCGTCCGCTGTCTGGCGAAGGAAATGGCTGATGAGTGGCTGGCGGTTTATCACGCTAACAAGACCGACGGCTACCGGGTTGAACATGCTGATATCGCGAAACGTGCGTTGCGCAACGTGTGCTTGGGTTACCTGGCCTTTGGCGATGAAGCGCTGGCCGACCGATTGGTGACGGAGCAGTATCGCCAGGCGGATAATATGACCGATTCGCTGGCGGCACTGGCCGCTGCGGTGGCGGCGCAATTGCCTTGCCGCGACGCGCTGCTGGCGGCCTTTGACGAACGCTGGCACCAGGATGGTCTGGTGATGGACAAGTGGTTTGTGCTGCAGGCGACCAGCCCGGCGGCGGACGTGCTGACCAAAGTGCGTGGGTTGCTGAAACACCGTTCATTCAGCCTGAGCAATCCAAACCGCACACGCTCATTGATTGGAGGCTTTGCTTCTGCCAACCCGGCGGCGTTCCATGCGGCGGACGGCAGTGGCTATCAGTTCCTGGTGGAAATCCTCAGCGATTTGAACCAACGCAACCCGCAGATTGCTGCTCGCCTGATCGAACCTTTGATCCGCTTGAAACGCTATGATGCTTCACGTCAGGCATTAATGCGCAAAGCGCTTGAACAGTTGAAAGGACTGGAGAATTTGTCCGGTGACCTGTTCGAGAAAATCACCAAGGCGCTCGACGCGTAAGTCTAAAAAGGGACGGCATGCCGTCCCTTTTTTAATTTGCTGCGCGGCGTGTGGCCTGGCTTAAGGGGGAGGGCGGAGACAATACTCTGTCCAGCACCTCGGCTTCCAGCTCTGCCAGTTTGACCGACCCTTTGCGTCGTGGGCGCGGCAGGTCGACGGTCAGATCCAAACCGATACGGCCTTCTTCAATCAAAATCACACGATCCGCCAGCGCAATGGCTTCACTGACGTCATGTGTCACCAGCAATACGGTGAAACCGTGCTGTTGCCACAACCCTTCAATCAATCCCTGCATTTCAATTCGCGTCAAGGCGTCAAGCGCCCCCAAAGGTTCGTCCAACAGCAACAGGCGTGGACGGTGGATCAGCGCACGTGCCAGAGCCACTCGTTGTTTTTGTCCTCCGGACAAGGCCGCTGGCCACTCGTTGGCGCGGTCGGCCAGCCCGACGGCTTCCAGCGCTTGCAACGCATCGGCACGCCAGTTACCGCGCAGGCCAAGGCCCACATTGTCGATCACCTTTTTCCACGGTAGCAGGCGGGCGTCCTGAAACATTAAGCGGGTATCGTCTCTGGCGCTGGCAAGGGGCGCATTCCCGCTCAGCAAGGCGCCGCTGGTGGCTTTTTCCAGTCCTGCCATTAGACGCAGCAGCGTGCTTTTACCGCAGCCACTGCGGCCGACCACGGCGACAAACTGTCCCGCGCTGATGCGCAATTGAATATTGTCCAGCACGGTGCGGTTACCGTAGCGCTTGGCAATGGACTCCAGCGTGACCGGCGTCCCTTGGGGAATTCGAGCGGGAGTCGTCATAGCGCTTCTCCTTGTTTCAGTTGATAGGCCGGGTGCCAGCGCAACCAGACGCGTTCCAGCAACTGTGCGCTGACGTCCGCCAGCTTGCCGAGCAGGGCATAAAGCACAATCGCCACCACCACCACGTCGGTCTGCAAGAATTCACGTGCGTTCATCGCCAGATAACCGATACCCGAATTGGCGGAAATGGTTTCGGCCACGATCAGCGTCAGCCACATAAAGCCCAACGCGAAACGCACGCCGACCATAATCGACGGCAGAGCGCCTGGCAAAACCACCTGAGCAAAGAGCTGGAAACCGCTCAGACCGTAGCTGCGTGCCATTTCAAGCAGGCCGTGATCGATATTCTTGATACCGTGATAGGTATTCAAATAAATGGGGAACAGCGTGCCTAACGCCACCAGAAAAATCTTGGCGGACTCATCGATACCGAACCACAGGATCACCAGCGGGATCAGCGCCAGATGCGGCACGTTGCGGATCATCTGCACGGAGCTGTCCAACAGGCGCTCACCCCAACGTGACAAACCGGTGATAAAGCCCAGCACCAGCCCAATGCTGCCGCCGATGCTAAAACCGATCAGTGCGCGCCAACTGCTGATCGTCAGGTGTTGCCACAATTCGCCGCTTTTGGTTAGCGTCCAGAAGGCGGTGACGACCGCGCTCGGCGCCGGCAGAATACGGTTCGACAGCCACCCCGCCTCGACGGAGATTTGCCAGATAACCACCAGCGCTACCGGCAATGCCCAAGGGGCCAGCCGGTGCAATATGCGTTGTGTACCCTTCGCCATAAGGGGGCTCCTCAGCTTTGCGACGCTTTTTGCGGAATATAGATATTGGCCACCACTTCTCCCTGGGCCTTGACCGGTTTGCGCTGCGTGGGGATTTGGTTTTCCACCAGGTCAAGATGGGGGAACAGCAGTTCGCCGACGCGATAGGCTTCTTCCAGGTGCGGGTAGCCGGACAGGATAAAGGTATCGATGCCCAGATCGGCATATTCCTGCATGCGCGCCGCCACCGTCGGGCCGTCGCCGACCAGGGCAGTACCGGCCCCGCCACGGACCAAGCCCACCCCGGCCCACAGATTGGGGCTGATCTCCAGATTGTCTTTTTTGCCGCCGTGCAGCGCTGCCATGCGTCGTTGCCCTACAGAGTCAAAGCGGGCAAATGCCTTTTGTGCATCGGCGATGGTTTTTTCATCCAGATTGGCAATCAGTCGGTCTGCTGCACGCCAGGCTTCTTCCGTAGTTTCACGCACGATCACGTGCAGGCGAATGCCGAAGCGCACCTTGCGACCTTTAGCCGCTGCTTTGGCGCGGACCTCGGCAATTTTTTCTTTCACCTGCGCCGGGGGTTCTCCCCAGGTGAGGTACATTTCAACCTGTTCGGCGGCCAGATCCTGCGCAGCGGCAGAGGATCCGCCGAAATACAGCGGCGGACGCGGTTGTTGCACCGGCGGGTACAGCAGCTTTGCCCCCTTCACCTGAATATGCTTGCCATCGAAATCGACGGTTTCCCCTTCCAGCACCTTTCGCCAAACGTGGGTGAACTCTGCCGATGCCTCGTAACGTTCTTCGTGATTCAGATGCAGCCCTTCCGCCGCCAGCTCCTCGGGATCGCCGCCGGTAACCAGGTTGAACAACGCTCGACCATTGGAAAGACGATCCAGCGTCGCCGCCTGGCGAGCCGCCAGGGTGGGCGAAATTATGCCGGGGCGCAAAGCCACCAGGAATTTCAGCCGTTGAGTAACAGGAATTAACGATGCGGCCACGAGCCAGGAGTCTTCACAAGAACGGCCGGTGGGGATCAACACGCCGCCGAACCCTAGCCGATCGGCCGCTTGGGCAATTTGCTGCAAATAGCCGTAATCAACGCTGCGCGCGCCTTCGGTGCTGCCGAGATAGTGGCCGTCGCCATGGGTTGGTAAAAACCAGAATACGTTCAGGCTCATCGTCTATTCTCCAAAATTATTGTGCGCTCGGGCGCCAGATGCGTTGCGAGATATCGACCTTCACGGGCACCAGACGGTTGGCGTAAAACAGATCGGCGGTTTGCTGCTGGGCGGCAATGGTGCGTGCGTCCAGCGGTTTGATGGCGGTCGGTGGACGGTGATCCAAATAAGACGAGATCACTTTTTCCGGCAGCCCCATGGCGTTCGCCAGCAGCGTGACGCTTTGCGCCCGGTCGCTTTGGGTCAGCGCATCCGCTTTGGTCAACTCATCGAGCACCTGCTGAATAAACGGCCCGTTAGCTTCGGTATAAGTGCGCACCGCCAGATAGAAGGAGCCGGTTTGATTCAAATCGGTGCCGTCACCCAGCACCCGCACGCCGCCCTGCAACAAGGCTGCGGAATAGTACGGGTCCCAGATGGTCCAGGCATCGACGTTGCCCTGCTGGAATGCGGCGCGGGCATCTGCCGGCGTCAGGTAAACCGGTTGGATATCGGTGAATTTCAGTCCGGCTTTTTGCAGCGAACGCAGCAGCAGGTTGTGGGAACTGGAGCCTTTCTGGAAGGCGACCTTGTGGCCTTTCAAATCAGCGACGGTTTTGATCGGGCTATTTTCCGGCACCAGGATCACTTCCGCCTTGGGTTTAGGTGGCTCTACGCCGACATACAGCAGATCCGCCCCGGCGGCCTGGGCAAAGATCGGCGGAATATCGCCGGTGCTGCCCAGATCGATACTGCCGACGTTCAACGCCTCAAGCATCTGCGGGCCGGCGGGGAATTCGATCCAACTGATTTTGGTAGTGGGGAAACGCTGTTCCAGCAGGCGGTGGGATTTTGCCAATACCAGACTGACCGATCCTTTTTGATAACCAATACGAAACTGCGCCGGATCCTGTGCGCTGGCGGAATTGATCCACGCCAGTGAGATGATGCCGGCCAAAGCGCCAGTGCCAAGCCAACGGCCAAGTGATGAAAGTCGCGTCATTCTCTTTCCTTATATAGAGCGTGCTGTCAGGCGGTTTGACGTGCAAACAGAGACGGGGAGAGTTTTGCCTGGGGCGGTTTACGGCGACCGAGTGCCAGGTAGAAGCTTTCCAGGGCTTCTTCCAACCGCGATGCCAGCCCGTCGGACAGCGTGATATCTTCACCGCTCAATACCACCTGGCTATCGTCGGCGAACACCCCGTGCAGCACTTCCTGAGCTTTCAATGCCGCCAACACCGGCTTAAGGGCATAGTCCACTGCCAACATATGACCAATAGAACCGCCGGTGGCCAGGGGTAACACCACCTTATGGTCAAGCGCTCGCTCCGGCAGCAGATCCAGCAGGGTTTTCAGCGCACCGGAAAACGAGGCCTTATACACCGGCGTAGAGACCAACAGGCCGTCGGCCAAAGCCAGTTGCTCGGTAAAGGCTTTTATCGCCGGGCTATTGAAATTGGCGTACAGCAAGTCTTCTGCATCAAAGTCGTGCAGGGTGTAGGAGATCACTTCTACACCTTGCTGCTGCAACCAATTTTTACTCAAGGAAAGCAGGGCCGCTGAACGTGATGGGATGCGAGGGCTGCCGGACAGTGATATAACGCGCATTACCACTCCTTATAACTAAAAGTTAGGTTTAATTAAAAAATCGTCGAGAAGTGTTTTAAACCTATCAGCAAAGGGGCGGGTTACTTAAATCTCATTTTTTGATTTTGATATGCGTAAATGCGGATTGGCGGGGCATTGGCTCCCCGTCAGGGGAAACGATTGCGTTAAAAACGCTTTTTTTGCTTTTAATCAATTCCAATTGGCCAAGGGATACCGGATAATACGCCCCCGGTTTGCAACCGGGAAATCAGGAGAGTACATGTACTACCCCCTCATCAGAAAAGCGTTGTTCCAGCTCGATCCCGAGCGTGCGCATGAATTGACTTTTCATCAGCTCCGCCGCGTCACCGGCACCCCGTTAGAATTTGTTATTCGCCAGTCTGTGCCGACCAAGCCAGTAAGCTGCATGGGGCTCTCTTTTAAAAATCCTTTGGGTTTGGCCGCCGGCCTGGATAAAGACGGCGAGTGCATCGACGCATTTGGTGCCATGGGCTTTGGCTTTGTCGAAGTTGGCACCGTGACGCCACGCCCGCAGTCGGGCAATGACAAACCGCGTCTATTCCGCATCGTGGAAGCGGAAGGCCTGATCAACCGAATGGGCTTTAATAACCAGGGCGTGGATAATCTGGTTGAAAACGTTAAGAAATCCCATTTCGGCGGTATTCTGGGGATTAATATCGGTAAGAATAAAGATACCCCGGTCGAGCAAGGAAAAGACGATTATCTGATCTGTATGGATAAAGTTTATCCGTATGCCGGTTATATCGCGATTAACATTTCGTCACCCAATACGCCGGGGTTACGATCCTTACAGTACGGCGAAGCGTTAGACGATCTTTTGGCCGCCATTAAAAATAAGCAGCAGGAATTGCATGCGCGCCATCACAAATATGTGCCGGTGGCGGTAAAGATCGCGCCGGATCTTTCAGAAGAAGAATTGATCCAAATAGCCGACAGTTTGGTGCGCCATAATATTGATGGTGTGATCGCGACCAATACCACGCTGGATCGTAAATTGATCCAGGGGCTGAATTATTGCGAGCAAATGGGGGGCCTAAGTGGTCGTCCACTGCAGGCGAGCAGCACCGAAGTGATCCGTCGTTTGTCGCTAGAGCTGCAAGGGCGTTTACCGATTATCGGCGTTGGCGGAATTGATTCCCTGATGGCCGCACGGGAAAAAATGGCGGCCGGTGCTTCGCTGGTACAAATTTATTCCGGATTTATCTTCAAAGGTCCGCGCCTGATTAAAGATATCGTTAACTACATCTAATATTTTTCCTTTCATTTTCAGCCGGGGGTTTATTTCTTCCCCCGGCTCGTCTATATTTTGTCCACTAGCATAAATATCGTTCGCGGAATTATCCGATGTTTAAGCAACTTGAGTGGTGATAAAATCACCTTTTAGGGTAAATACGGCGTGGCATGGGCAGCGAGAAGGATAAGACATGAAGATAAAACCTGACGATAATTGGCGTTGGTATTTTGACGCCGAACACGATCGGCTAATGCTGGATTTAGCCAATGGGATGATCTTCCGCTCGCGTTTTCCTGCCAAAATGTTAACGCCGGATGCCTTTGATGAGTGTTCTTTCTGTGTGGATGACGCGGCGCTTTATTTTAATTATGAAGAGCAGTGCAAACAGATAAAGCTCAGCCATGAACAACGCGCCGAACTGGTATTAAATGCCCTGGTGGCCTATCGCTTCCTGAAACCGCTGATGCCGAAAAGCTGGCATTTCTCGCAGCAGCATTACCCGTTGCAGCCGAAAAATGGCGAATTAGCGGCGGTGAAGGTGATGGAGAGCGGCGTTGAAGCGCGTCTGCTGGTGGTGGAAGCCGGTGATAACGCCAGCCTGTGCCTGCTGGCGCAAAACCAACTCTCCGTCGCTGGTCGCACTATGGTTCTGGGTGACGCCATCAAAGTGATGCACGATCGCCTTAAACCCTGCGCGCAAGATGAAACTTCCGCCCCGGCTTACGACAGGGCGGTATAACGGCGATTACGCCAGCGTCAAATCGCTTTTTGGAATACAGCTGCAGCAAAGGATGGTGCCATTGTTGGCTACCGCACTTTTCTTCAGCGGCGCCACTTCGCCACTGACCAAGGTGATGCGACAACTTCCGCAAATTCCCGCACGGCATGAATAAGGCACGCGGAGCCCTTGCTGTTCCAACTGCTCCAGTAAGATCTGCTGATTATTGCCGGTAAACACCGTTCCCGCGTATTCGATAGTGACGCTATGTTCACTGTCCTGCGGTGCCTGCACGCTCTCAACCACTTTTCCAGCGCCATACGGGCGTGGCGGCTTGGTGGATAACACTTCTACTCTATCGCCGACGCGGATAATACCGCTGCTGCGCGCCACCATATTCTGGCCAAAATCGATATCGCCGTTATCAGCCGTGCGGAATTTCTGCAGAGTGCTCAGTGGTTCGCCGCTTGGGTGCTTGCGCCCACGTTCGGTGCTGACGGTGGTCAACACGCAGCGGCTACAGGGCTTGACCAGATCAAACATCACGTCACCGACGCGGATCACCTGCCAACCATCCTCGGCCCAGGCATTCGCGCCGGTGACCACCAGATTGGGGCGGAACTGCTCAAGCTTGATGCTGCCGGGGCAACGTTGCTGCAAATCGTTGAATGAGGCTTCGTTGATCAGCAAATAAGGATAGCCGTCGGCGAAAGAAAGGGGGATTTCCGGGTGTTTTTTCACGCGGCGGGTCAGCTCGGGGCCAAGCCAACGCAGCTGCACTTCACGCTGGAAATAACCGCTCAGCCAGCTGTTAATCGCTGCCGGCGCAATCAGGGCGGTGAAATGATTGCCCCAAACTTCGGTCGGTTGCGCCTCAGGGGCGAAATCGCTGAAGCGGATGGCCGCACTTTCTCCGTCCGGCGCGGTCAGAAATAGCCCATCGGGCAGCAGAGCCGGGGTGAACATCACCATTTGCGGATATTGGCGCGCGGTAATAAAGGTGCCATCCGGTTCGGTGATCATAAAGGTACGGTCGAAAGCCAATCCACTGCTGGAAGCCTGCGCGTGCGAAAGCTGCAAACCACGAAGCGATTTCACCGGATGAACGTAAATTTTCGAAAGCGTAATCACCCTTATCCCCGTGCGATTATTAAATAGAAGGGAGCAACTTTATGACAAGCGGTCTGGATTAGCTATAATGCGCAACAATTTTCTTTTTGGTGATAAGTACGATATGAACTCTCTGTTTGCCAGCACGGCGCGTGGACTGGAAGAACTGTTAAAAAGCGAACTGGAAGCGCTGGGCGCTCACGCCTGTAAAGTAGTGCAGGGTGGGGTACATTTTCAGGGTGGCGATCGTCTTCTGTACCAAAGCTTGCTGTGGAGCCGTCTGGCCTCACGTATTTTGCTGCCGCTGAATGAATTCCGCGTGCACAGCGATCTGGATCTGTATCTGGGTGTGCAGGCGATCGACTGGACTAACATTTTCGGCGTGGATAAAACCTTCGCCGTGCATTTCAGCGGCGTGAACGAAGAGATCCGCAACAGCCAATATGGTGCGTTGAAGGTTAAGGACGCCATCGTCGACAGCTTCACTCGCAAACTCGACCAGCGTCCGACGGTTGCGAAGCAACAGCCGGATATTCGCGTCAATGTGTTCCTGCAGCGTGATATGGCCAGCGTGGCGCTCGATCTGAGCGGTGAAGGCCTGCATCAACGTGGCTACCGTGATCTGACCGGCCAGGCACCGCTGAAAGAGAGCCTGGCGGCGGCGATTGTGCAACGTTCCGGCTGGCAGCCGGGGACTCCGATGCTCGATCCTATGTGTGGCTCGGGGACGCTATTGATCGAAGCGGCGATGATAGCTTCCGATCGCGCTCCGGGTCTGCACCGTCAACATTGGGGCTTTACCGCCTGGAATGGCCATAACGTCGATCTGTGGCGCGAAGTGATCACCGAAGCACAGGTGCGTGCACGCCGTGGCTTGCAAGAAACCACCTCACGTTTCTTCGGTTCTGATATCGATCGTCGGGTGATTGAAATGGCGCGCGGCAATGCCCGTCGTGCAGGCGTTGCCGAACTGATTACCTTTAACATCAACGACGTCGCCAAACTGACCAATCCACTGCCGGAAGGCCCGACGGGCACCGTAGTGTGCAACCCGCCGTACGGCGAGCGTCTGGAAAGTGAACCGGCGCTGATCGCCTTGCATAATATGCTGGGCCGTATCATGAAGAGCGCATTCGGCGGCTGGCAGTTGTCATTGTTCAGCGCATCGCCGGAACTGCTGAGCTGCCTGCAACTGCGTGCCGAACGCCAGTTCAAGGCCAAAAATGGCCCGCTGGACTGCGTGCAGAAAAATTACCAACTGGCGGAGAACCCACAGGGCTCCGGCGGTATTCAGGTAGCGGAAGATTTTGCCAACCGCCTGCGCAAGAACCTGAAGAAGCTCGACAAGTGGGCCAAACAGCAGGGCATTGAATGCTATCGCCTGTATGATGCTGACCTGCCGGAATACAACGTGGCGGTAGACCGCTACGGCAGCAAGGTGGTGGTACAAGAGTATGCGCCGCCGAAAACCATCGATGCGCAGAAAGCGCGTCAACGTCTGTTCGATGTGATCAATGCCACGCTGGCGGTGCTGGAATTGCCGTCCAATCAGCTGATCCTGAAAACCCGTGAGCGCCAGAAAGGCAAAAACCAGTATGAAAAACTGGCGCAGAAGGGCGAGTTCCTGTTGGTGGAAGAGTTTAACGCCAAGCTGTGGGTTAACCTGACAGACTATCTCGATACCGGCCTGTTCCTCGACCACCGCATTGCTCGCCGCATGCTGGGTGAGATGAGCAAGGGCAAAGACTTCCTCAACCTGTTCGCCTATACCGGCACCGCCAGCGTACACGCCGGATTGGGTGGCGCGCGCAGTACCACCACGGTGGATATGTCGCGTACCTATCTCGAATGGGCAGAGAAAAACCTGCGCGTTAACGGCCTGACCGGCAAACAGCACAGATTGATCCATGCGGATTGCCTGTCATGGCTGCAAAATGCCGACGAACAATTCGATGTGATCTTTATCGATCCGCCGACCTTCTCCAACTCCAAGCGGATGGAGAACACTTTTGACGTTCAGCGCGATCACCTGGTGCTGATGCAAGATTTGAAACGGTTACTGCGTCGTAACGGGACCATCATGTTCTCGAACAACAAGCGCGGTTTCCAGATGGATATGGCCGGCCTGAGCGCCCTGGGTCTGGAGGCGAAAGAAATTACCGCCCAGACGCAGTCGCAGGACTTTGCCCGTAACCGTCAAATTCATAACTGCTGGCTGGTTACCCACGCCGGCGAAGGAAAATAATTACTATGTCGTTAATCAGCATGTCCGGTGCCTGGCTGTCCTTCAGCGATGCGCCGCTTTTAGATAACACCGAAATTCATATTGAAGACAACGAACGCGTTTGTCTGGTTGGGCGTAATGGCGCCGGTAAATCCACGCTGTTGAAGATCCTCGGTAAAGAAATTCCGCTGGACGATGGCCGGGTGATTTACGAGCAAGATCTGATCGTTGCGCGTCTGCAACAGGATCCCCCGCGCAATATCGGCGGGACAGTATTCGATTTCGTGGCCGAAGGCGTGGCCGAGCAGGCGGAACACCTGAAGGCCTATCACGCGATTTCGCACCTGGTGGAAACCGATCCGAGCGAAAAAAACCTGACGCGTATGGCGCAGATTATGGAAATCCTCGATCACCAGGGACTTTGGCAGCTCGACAGCCGCATCAGCGAAGTGCTGTTGCAGCTGGGCCTGAACGGGGACGCGGAGCTTTCCTCGCTTTCCGGCGGTTGGCTGCGTAAAGCGGCGCTGGGGCGCGCGCTGGTCAGCTCTCCACGCGTATTGCTGCTGGACGAACCGACCAACCACCTGGACATTACCACCATCGACTGGCTGGAAGGCTTCCTGAAAGAGTTCCAGGGCAGCATCGTGTTCATTTCCCACGACCGTTCCTTTATCCGCAACATGGCGACGCGCATTGTCGATCTCGACCGTGGCAAGCTGGTGTCCTGGCCGGGCAATTATGATCTGTATCTGCTGAGCAAAGAAGAAGCGCTGCGGGTAGAAGAGCTGCAAAACGCCGAATTCGACCGCAAGCTGGCGCAGGAAGAAGTGTGGATCCGTCAGGGCATCAAGGCGCGTCGTACCCGTAACGAAGGCCGCGTACGTGCGCTGAAGGCGTTACGTAACGAGCGTTCAGAACGTCGTGAAGTGATGGGCACCGCCAAAATGCAGGTTGAAGAAGCGGTACGCTCCGGCAAGATTGTGTTCGAGATGGAAGACGTCAACTATCAGGTCGGCGGTAAAGTGCTGGTGCGCAATTTCTCCGCTCAGGTGCAGCGCGGCGACAAGATTGCCCTGGTCGGTCCGAACGGCTGCGGCAAGACGACCTTGCTGAAGCTGATGCTTGGCCAGTTGAAGGCCGACAGCGGTCGCGTACACTGCGGCACCAAGCTTGAAGTGGCCTACTTCGACCAGCACCGCGCCGAACTGGATCCGGAACGTACGGTGATGGACAACCTGGCAGAAGGCAAGCAGGAGGTGATGGTCAATGGCCGTTCCCGCCACGTACTGGGCTATCTGCAGGACTTCCTGTTCCACCCGAAACGCGCCATGACGCCGGTGAAAGCATTGTCAGGCGGCGAGCGTAACCGTCTGTTGCTGGCCAAGCTGTTCCTGAAGCCAAGCAACTTATTGATTCTCGATGAACCAACCAACGATCTTGACGTCGAAACGCTGGAGCTGCTGGAAGAGTTGATCGATGGCTATCAGGGCACCGTGCTGCTGGTGAGCCACGATCGTCAATTCGTCGACAACTCCGTGACTGAGTGCTGGATCTTTGAAGGCAACGGCGAGATCAGCACCTTTGTCGGCGGTTATTACGATGCGCACCACCAGCGCGCAACGGCAAAACCTATTCGTCAGGTTGCGGCTGAACAGAATAAACCGGCGGCGGAGAAAAAGGCTGAACAGCCCAAGAAACCGGCGGCTAAACTGAGCTATAACTTGTTACGCGAACTGGAACAGTTGCCGCAACGCCTTGAACAGCTGGAAGCGGAAATTGAAGCACTGCAGGCGCAAATGAGCGATGCTGATTTCTTCACGCGCCCTCACAGCGAAACACAACAGGTGTTGACGGCGCTGGCCGCTGCCGAAGGGGCGTTGGAAGAAGCCTTCGCCCGTTGGGAAGAGTTGGAAGCGATGAAAAACGGCTAACCGTTGAGAATACCGTCCGCGCGCTGCTGCGGACGGTATTGCCGTACCGGTGAGCGACGTTGTTAAGGAGGATTATGGTGTGTTCCCACGAGAATCACGAGCAGCACAGTCACGCAACACACGCAAAACAGCAACAGGACAATCTGATGCTGTGTCCACAATGCGACATGTTGGTGGCGTTGCCGCCGCTGGCATATGGTTCAAAAGCGGTATGCCCGCGTTGTAAAACGACCCTCAGCTCACGCTGGCAGGAACCGCGCAAGCGGCCAATTGGCTATGCCCTCAGCGCATTGTTCATGCTGCTGCTGGCGAATATTTTCCCGTTTATCAATATGCGCGTTGCCGGCCTCGGTAACGAAATCAAACTGATCCAGATCCCGCAGGTGATGGTGGCGGAAGACTACGCCAGCATGGCCACGTTGTTTATGGTGTTCGTACAGTTGATCCCTGCATTCTGCATGGTGGCGATCATTGTGCTGTGTGCCCGAGTGCGCATCCCCCTTGGCCTGAAAGAGTGGATGGCCAAGATGCTGTTCCAGTTTAAAACCTGGTGCATGGTGGAGATTTTCCTCGCAGGGGTGTTGGTCAGCTTCGTCAAGCTGATGGCCTATGGCGATATCGGTATCGGCAGCAGCTTTGTGCCTTATTGCCTGTTCTGCCTGCTGCAGGTGCGTGCCTTCCAATGTGTCGATCGCCGCTGGTTATGGAATGACATTGAACCTGCACCGCGGCTCGATCGTCCAATGCAGGTTGGGCACATCGGGTTGCGCCAGGGCCTGCGCTCTTGCCAATGCTGTACGGCGATTCTGCCGGCCGAGATGACCCGTTGCCCGCGTTGCCACACCAAAGGTTATGTCCGTCGTCGCCACAGTTTGCAATGGACATTGGCACTGCTTGTCACCTCTATCATGCTGTATATTCCGGCTAATCTGCTGCCTATTATGGTTACCGAAGCCCTGGGCAACAAAATCACCTCTACCATCATGGCCGGGGTGATCCTGCTGTGGGGCGAGGGATCTTATCCGGTGGCGATGGTGATCTTCATCGCCAGCATCATGGTGCCTTCGTTGAAAATGTTGGCGATTGGCTGGTTGTGCTGGGATGCTAACGGCAGGCATAAACCCCGGGCTGACAGCGAACGGATGCACCTGATTTATGAAGTGGTTGAATTCGTTGGCCGTTGGTCAATGATCGACGTGTTTGTGATTGCCGTGCTTTCGGCATTGGTACGGATGGGACAATTGATGAGTATTTATCCTGCTACTGGCGCACTGCTGTTCGCCATGGTGGTGATCCTCACTATGTTTGCTGCCATGACGTTTGACCCCCGGCTGACCTGGGATCGCGTAAATGAAACAATAAAAAAGGAGCCGCAAGGTGACGGAAAATAATCATAGCGTCGCGGACGTTGAAAAGATCAAGCGCTGGTCGCCGGTGTGGATTATCCCCATCGTCACTGCGCTGATCGGCGCCTGGATCCTGTTTTACCATTTCAGCCACCAGGGGCCTCAGGTGACGCTGGTCACCACAACCGCTGAAGGGCTGGAGGCGGGTAAAACCAAAATCACCAGCCGTAGCGTTGACGTCGGTGTAGTGGAAACCGTGACCCTGAGCGATGACCTGAGCAAGGTGGTGGTGCAGGCTCGGTTAAACTCCGGCATGGAGAAATTGCTGCGCGAGGATACCGCCTTCTGGGTGGTGAAACCGCAGATTGGCCGTGAAGGCATTTCCGGTCTGGGTACGTTGCTGTCTGGGGCTTACATCGAGCTGCAGCCGGGCAAAAAAGGCAAAGAGAAAAACGATTACCAACTGCTGGATGCACCACCGTTGGCTTCTCCGGACGCCAAAGGTTTGCGCATCATACTGGACAGTGAGAAATCGGGTCAGTTGAATGCCGGCGATCCGGTATTGTTCCGTGGCTACCGCGTTGGCTCGGTAGAGACCAGCTATTTTGATCCGAAAATGCGCGCTATGCGTTATCAGCTGTTCGTCTCAGCTCCTTACGACCAACTGGTGACCAGCAACGTTCGCTTCTGGAAAGACAGCGGCGTGGCCTTCGACATGTCCGCGCAGGGGATGCGGGTAGAAATGGGGTCCCTGGCTACGCTGTTCAGCGGTGGCGTCAGCTTTGACGTGCCGGACGGTTGGGATCGCGGTGAGCAGGTAAAAGAGAAAACCGAATATCAGCTGTTCGATAACCAACGCAGCATCCAGGATTCGTTGTACACCGTACACAAAGATTACCTGATGTTCTTCTCCGACTCGATCCGTGGCCTGCAGCCGGGGGCGCCAGTTGAGTTCCGCGGCATCCGTTTGGGGACCGTGGCGCAAGTGCCATTCTATAAAGAAGGTATGATGCAGCGTCTGGATAACGATTACCGGATCCCGGTGCTGATCCGCATCGAACCCGATCGTTTCCAAAAACAGTTGGGCGGCAATTTCGATATTGAAGGCCATCTGAAAGATGCTGAATCTCGCGGTATGCGTGCTGCGCTCAAATCTGCCAACCTGCTAACCGGTTCACTGTACATCGATCTGGATTTCTATCCGCAGGAGAAACCGTGGAAAGGGCCGCGTGAGCTGTTTGGTTATCCGTTGATGCCGACCACCAGCGGCGGTCTGGCGCAGATCCAACAGAAACTGATGCAGACCTTGGATAAGATCAACGCGATGCCATTGAATCCGATGATCAATGAAGCGACCAAGACCCTGGCGGAAAGTCAGAAAACCATGAAGTCGACGCAACAGACCATGAAATCGTTGAACGACATCATCGCCAGCAAAGAGATGAAGGCACTGCCGCAGGATATGCAGAAAACGCTGCAGGAGCTGAATCGCAGCATGAAAGGCTTCCAGCCAGGTTCACCGGCCTACAACAAGATGGTCGGCGATATGCAACGTCTCGATCAGGTGCTGCGTGAGTTGCAGCCAGTGCTGCGCACTCTGAACGAAAAGAGCAACGCGCTGGTATTTGAAGCCGCGGGCAGTAACGATCCTCAGCCGAAGAAGGCCAATAAATGATGAAATGGATTCCTGTAGCCCTGGCGCTGGTACTCAGCGCCTGTAGCAGCACACCACAGAAAACCTACTACCAACTGCCGGCGCTGGGTGCGCCGACACAGGTGAGCGGCGGTGAGACTTCTCGCCAACTGTGGTTGGAACACGTCACCGTGGCGGATTATCTGGCGCAGAACGGCGTGGTTTATCAAACCAATGATGTGCAGTACGTTATTGCTCAGAATAACCTGTGGGCCAGCCCGCTCGACCAGCAGCTGCAGCAAACGCTGGTCACTAACCTGAGCAGCGCATTGCCGGGCTGGGTGGTCTCCTCCCAGCCGATGAGCAGCGATCAGGATGTGTTGAACGTGACGATCAGCGGTTTCCATGGTCGTTTTGATGGCAAGGTGATTATTCGTGGCGAATGGGTGCTGAGTCATCAAGGCAAGCTGACCAAACGGCCATTCAGCCTGGAGCTGAAACAGGGCGAGGATGGTTACGATGCGTTAGTCCGTACCTTGGCGCAAGGCTGGCAGCAAGAGGCGCAGTCCATCGCCTCGCAGGCCGGTCGTTTTTAGTCATAATTTGGACTAAAAAGGTCTAATCCCTTCCGATGAAAAATATTAAAACTTTTCGTCGGGAGGGATTTTTATTTTATTTCAATTAGTTAACCTCTTTCCCGGCATATCAGCCACTTAGCCAATTCTGCGTGTGTAGCTCACAAATATGACATTGGCGTGAATTTTGCGCATTGATCTTCCCTTCATTTAGCGCTATTGCTTATACGTGGCTGCACAAAAAGCAGCCATTGTTTTCTTTCCACCAGACCAAATATGAGGGAAACGAGGCATGAAGAGACAGAAACGCGATCGTCTGGAAAGGGCGCATTCACGAGGTTATCAGGCAGGTATCTTAGGGCGTTCTAGGGAATATTGTCCCTACCAATCATCTGTGGACGCCCGGTCTCAATGGCTGGGAGGTTGGCGAGAAGCCATGGAAGACAGGGCTGTGACCGCTTAAGCGGCTCTCTGTCAAAAAAAAGGAATAACCTCCGCTCCGGGCGGAGGTTTTTGTTTAAACGGTCTTATCCCTGCCAGCGTTTCAGCAAGATACTCGCATTCACGCCGCCAAAGCCAAAGCCGTTCGACAGCGCGTAGTTGATGGTCATTGGTTGCGCTTTATTGGCCACCAAATGCAACCCCTCGGCCGCCGGATCCGGATTATCCAGATTCAGCGTGGCTGGTGCGATCTGATCGCGCAATGCCAGCGCCGTAAATATGGTTTCCAGCCCGCCAGCAGCCCCGAGTAAATGCCCAGTGGCGGATTTGGTCGACGTGATGGCTACGCTGCCCCCGGTACCGAACAGGTGTTTAATGGCGTTGATCTCACCCAAATCACCGACGGGTGTTGAGGTCGCGTGGGCATTCAGGTGCTGAATTTGCTCCGGTGCGACACCGGCCTGTTTCAGCGCAATTTTCATTGCGCGATAGGCGCCGTCACCGTCTTCAGCACCGGAGGTCATGTGGTAGGCATCGGCACTGGTACCGTAGCCGACAATTTCTGCCAGTGGTGTGGCACCACGCGCCAGCGCATGTTCCAGCGTTTCAATAACCAACATGCCGGCACCTTCCCCCATGACAAAACCGTTGCGGGCACTGTCGAATGGCCGGGAGGCTTTTTCTGCCTCTTCAGGTGACGTCGTGGACATGGCGCGCGCTGCGGCAAAGCCCCCGAGGCTGACGGTGTCGATTGCGGCTTCTGTACCGCCACACAGCGCGATATCGGCCTCATCATTACGAATCATGCGTACCGCGTCGCCAATAGCCTGGACGCCTGCTGCACAAGCGGTAACGGGGGCGCCGATCGGGCCCTTGAACTGGTGCTTAATCGACACATGACCGGCCGCCAGATTGACCAGGAACGAAGGAATGGTAAATGGCGAAAGGCGTTTGGCTCCCCGGCTGTCGGTGGTGCGCACCGCGTGAGCAATCGCCGGAAAGCCACCGATACCGGAGGCAATCACGGTTGCGGTGCGCTCCTGCTTATCTTCCGTATCCGCTGTCCAGCCTGCCTGACGAATGGCCTCATCGGCCGCCGCCATCGCCAGCAGAATAAAGCGGTCCATTTTCTTTTGGTCTTTTGGCGGTACGGAGCTGTCGGGGTCAAAACCTGCCTCGGCGTCCTGCTCCAGTGAAGGCACCTGCCCGCCGATTTTAACCTGCAGGTCGGCAACGATCTCTTCCGGGAGCGGACGAATACCGGACTGGCCATTCAGCAGACGCTGCCAGATAGCCTCTACGCCGCATCCCAGTGGCGAAACGGCGCCCATGCCGGTAATGACTATACGACGACTGTTCATAGTGACTCCTTGGATGATTCGGGGGGGAATGCAGAAAGGTTCTGCTGCATCAGGGCCGCGCGTTGGCGCATACCGTCGGTCGCTGCCGGCCCTGGCGCTAAGGTAATATTATGCAGCGCGATAGGCTGCCGGGTAATGCTGTCGATCAGTTCTACGCGTATTGGCTGCCCGGTACGGCGGTCGACCAGTTCCGCGCTAATGCCGTCATCGGCCAGATGGGTATTTCCCCAATGGAACAGGGCCGCGAGCACTGGGAAAAAATCCTTACCGCGTTCGGTGAGAAGATACTCATACCGTACTGGTCGGGTTTGATATCGCTGCTTATGCAGGATACCGCTTTCCACCAGGTATCTCAGGCGGCGGGTCAATATGGTGGGCGAAAGCCCCAGGCTTTGCTGGAATTCATCAAACCGCGATAGGCCATGGAACGCATCGCGAAGTATCAGGATGCTCCACCATTCTCCCACGCGGTCCAGTGAGCGGGCTACTGGGCATGGCATGTTGTCAAAACGGGTTTTCTGCATGGCATACCTCCTGGTAACTACAATAATTGTAGTTACTATTTAGCCGCCATGAACCTGGGGTTTAAAAGCACAGGGCACGATAATGGCGGGGAAATAAAACGGCGACCGGGAAGGGCCGCCGTGACTGCGATTAGAACGCAGCAGTGTCCTTGAACAGGCCCACTTTAAGATCGCTGGCGGTGTAAATCACCTGGCCGTCGACCAGAACTTCACCATCAGCCACACCCATAATCAGCTTACGGATGATCACGCGTTTGAAGTTGATGCGGTAGGTGACTTTCTTCGCAGTCGGCAATACCTGGCCGGTGAATTTAACTTCACCCACGCCCAGCGCACGACCTTTGCCTTCGCCACCCAGCCAGCCGAGGTAGAAGCCTACCAACTGCCACATGGCATCCAGACCCAGGCAGCCTGGCATCACTGGATCGCCGATAAAGTGGCAACCGAAGAACCACAGGTCAGGATTGATATCCAGTTCCGCTTCCACATAGCCTTTGTTGTGGGTACCACCGTCTTCGGTCATCTTGACCACGCGGTCCATCATCAACATGTTACCTGCCGGCAACGGCGGGCCGCCGGCGCCAAACAGCTCGCCACGGCCGGATGCTTCGAGGTCTTCTTTCGTATAGGAGTCGCGTTTTTCTACCATGTTCTCAGTAAACCTTATTTTAATGAAGGGCGCAGATTAGCTTACACGTGTACGCTGAACAAGTCCGATCAGCCGTGGTTGAACCAGTTGAGCCAACGAAGTGGCCACGGCCAGCGCCGGCGTTCCTGCGGATTCACCTGTGCAATCCGTTCCTGAATCGCAGCCAACAGATTAGGTTGCTGTTCATCAGAGTAAGGATAACCGGTGAGTAATGGCAAGGCCTCTGCGGCGCTGTCGACGGCCCACAGATGGAATTGCCCCTCGCGCACCGCATCGACTACGTCCTGGCGTAGACACAGGTGGCGCACGTTGGTAGCGGGCATGATGATGCCCTGTTTGCCTGTCAAACCGCGACGTTGGCAAACTTCGAAAAAGCCTTCGATCTTCTCGTTGACGCCGCCAATAGGCTGTACATTGCCGAATTGGTCGACGGAGCCGGTTACCGCAATCTGCTGGGTAATTGGCTGCGACGAGAGTGCACTGATAAGCGCACATAACTCGGCCAGTGAGGCGCTGTCGCCATCCACTTCGCCGTAAGATTGCTCAAACACGATTGAAGCCGAGAAGGGTAGCGGCTGGTCCAGTTCCAGTTCGGAAATCAGGAACGCCTGCATAATCATCATGCCTTTAGCATGCAGATTACCGCCAAGTTCGGCTTTGCGCTCGACGTCGGTAAATTCGCCATCGCCAAGATGCACCACACAGCTGATGCGAGATGGTTCGCCAAAGCTGCGTGGGTGGCCAGGATACTCCAGCACCGACAGGCCGTTGATCTGGCCGACGACTTCACCTTCGGTTTCAATCAGGATTTGGCCTAGCTCAATTTCATCCTGCATCCGCTCTGCGAGGTAGCTTTCACGCCACTCGCGGGCATTCAATGCGGCTTCGAATGCTTTGGCGGTGATGCTCTCTTCCTCGGCATACAGCGCCGCTTCAGAAAGTTGTTGGCTGATCCACAGCGGGGAGAGCGGCAGATTGCCCTGATCGCCGCTGTGACGCACGGCTTGAACCATTAACGGATACCAGGCATCGGCGGCCAGCGGTGGTAATTGCTTCTCGTCGATAAGGGCATTGACGTAGCCACACCATTGCGCCATGTCATCGATTTCGGTGAGTTGCAGATCTTCTTCGTATTCGCCGTAGACCGCCTGCTCGCTCAGCTCCGGCTCGATATCATGGAAATCGGCCAGACCGTGGCGATCGCCCACAACGATTAGCCGTAATTCCAACGGCATCGGGGGAATGGCAATCGGCAGCGGTCGCGTTTCATCCGGGGAAACCCAATGGAATTGGCGCTGGGTGATCATTTGCTTCAACCGCAGCCACAGTAACGGCTGAGCCAGCAGGGAACGTGCCGACAGGATCAGCACGCCACCGTTGGCTTTATGCACCAGGCCAGGTTGCAAGCTGATTTCATTGTTGTGGATCCTGACGCAGCCAAACAGCTGCTCCGGCTCAATCCACTCCTGAAACACACAGGCGCCACCGGCCGCAAAGGCTTCATCACCCTGGCTTGCGGGTTCAACGCTGACTTTGCTGCCCTGGATCACATAGTGACTGCCCTTAAACGCGGTATTCTGCGGTTGCAGTTGCTCAACTGCCTGGGCTATCAATGCCAGATACTCACGCGTTTCCTGCGCTTTCAACAGCATGAAACGCGGTGGCGACTGTGGATGGCAAAACAGCGTCAGTGCATTTTCCAGCCGAGGCTGAATGGAAGCAAAGGACACGGGCGCCAACTGCGCGGCGGTATCAAATATCGCTTGATAAGGCGTAACGTCCGGCAACAGTGATTGCCATTCAAGTCGGTTATTGGTCAAAGTGTTAGATGCAATCGTCAAAAAGGGAAAGGGCGATTATACAAGAATAATGACAGCTTGATACATGCAGAGTCGTAGTTGGTGTCAGGGAGTTTGACATCGCGCGATGACTGTGCAAAAAACAGTCTAAAAGAGGGGGAATTGCCGGGGAAATTCGGCGTAAAGCTGTTATGCTTAATTAAAGTTACGCGGTCACTGAAGAGCTCACGATGAAATATCAGCAACTGGAAAATCTGGAGAGCGGTTGGAAATGGAAGTACCTGGTGAAGAAGCACCGGGAAGGGGAAGCTATTACCCGCCACATTGAAAACAGCGTTGCTCAGGAAGCCATTGAAGAGCTGCTGAAGCTGGAAAATGAGCCGGTAAAAGTGCTGACGTGGATTAGCCACCATATGAATCCGGAACTGGATAACCGGATGAAGCAGACGATCCGCGCACGGCGTAAACGTCATTTTAACGCAGAACACCAACATACGCGTAAAAAATCTATCGATCTGGAGTTTTTGGTTTGGCAGCGTTTGGCCGGCCTGGCTCGTCGCCGTGGCGTGACTTTGTCAGAAACCGTGGTTCAGTTGATTGAAGATGCGGAACGTAAAGAGAAGTATGCCAGTCAGATGTCATCGCTGAAACAGGATTTAAAAGCCATTCTCGGTAAAGACGAACAGTAAGTCCCCGCTCCGTGATTCCTTGAAAGGGGGCACGTAGCCAGTTACGCTGATTTTGAGCGAAAAAAAACCCCGCATAGCGGGGTTTTTTACTAAGAGTGGTAGCTTAGCCTTGTGGCTGAGTTACAACGTCTTTGATACCTTTAACTTCGATCTCTACGCGACGATCTGGTGCCAGGCAATCGATCTGTGCTTTGGTAGCACGGCCAGCTTTGTAGCCACAGGTGTTACCAGTGACGGAATCAGCTTCGCCCATACCACGTGCAGAGATTTTGTCTGAAGGAATACCTTTAGATACCAGGTAGTCAACAACGCTTTGAGCGCGTTTTTCAGACAGTTTCTGGTTGTACTGGTCAGAACCAACGGCGTCGGTGTAACCCAGAACTACAACAGAACCATCTTTAGGATCCATGGAGCTCAGCTGAGTGTACAGCTGGTCCAGAGCCTGTTGGCCTTCTGCTTTCAGAGTGGATTTGTTGAAGTTGAACAGCACGTCAGACTTCAGAGTGAAACGCTTGGTTTCAACAACTGGAGCTGGAGCCGGAGCTGGTGCTGGAGCAACAACATCATCCTGACCGAAACGGTAAGAAACACCCAGGCTCAGCATGGTGTTGTCTGGACGTGCGCCGACAGTACCTGCATCACCGATGTTGCTAACGAATTGGTAGTCCAGGCGAGTAGCCCAGTTTTTGGTCAGTGCGTACTCAACACCCACTGCAGCCAGCGGAGAAACGCCAGTGTCGTGGTCGCTCAGACGAGTGCCATTGCCGTAGTTAGCTTTGGAATCTGCACGCCATACCATACCACCCAGACGAGTGTAGATGTCCAGATCGTCGATGATTGGGTAGCTCAGTTTAGCTGCCAGTTGAACGCCCTGTGCTTTGAAAGCACCGTTGTTCACGCTGCCTTTGTAAGGCATACGGCCAAGCCAGTCATAGCCCAGCTCGAAGCCCAGGTATTGGTTCGCCTGGTAACCCAGGAACGCGCCAGCACCCAGTTGATCTTTATGGGTCGGACCATTGCCGATACCATTCTGGTAACCGTTGCCGTAGAAACCAGTGTCATGGTACTGGGACCAGCCCAGTTTAGCACCGGTGTACCAGGTATTATCTTTTGGGGCGGCTTGCGCTACGGTAGCGAAACCAGCCAGTGCCACTGCTAATGCGATAGCTGTCTTTTTCATTTTGCGCCTCGTTATCATCCAAATAGGCAATGAGCTTTAAAGCTGTTTTAAGCCCTTGGTTAAATTCCTTCGCCAAGGTTTGAGCCCTCGTTTGTTACTCGGCCAGTTTATCTGGCGTTATAGAGCAACCTTGGCGATGTAAAGTCTACAACGTGGCGCGAAAGTTACAAGTGTGATGTGATAAAGCTCTAAAAAAAAACGCGGAATCGTACATATTTACTAACATTAACCGGCAAAAAAACGAGCATTTTGACGTTCGTTTTGGGACGCGGAACCGCAGCCGCACTCGCTTTGCCCCTGATCCCATAAAGGTTCCATTGAGGAACGATGAAAATGATGGGAAAAATCCTAAATTTACTTAATGATACAAAGAAGAGTGAATTTTTAGGGTGGAACACTGTCCGTGAACCGGGTTTATGTCACGTTGAGGACGCATAATGAACCCATAAGCGTTACCTAATTCTGCCGCGCGTCTTAATTTTAGACGATCTTCTTCTGTAAGATCGGGCAGCCAGCCGAGTACGACACTGTAATTTCCCGTCAGTAACGCTTTTTCCATCGCTTCGACCGTGTCCAGCGGACTGATTTGGCTCAGCTGCACCACTTTCCCAACCGGCAGGCCGGACTGCTGTAGCCACCGTTTGCTCAGCTTTTGCTGTGGAGTCAGCCATAACAACCAGCGCGACTGCATGCCCAACTGCTGTAGCAAAGGCAGCAACAGTTGCGCCACTGCGGGCTGATGCTCGTTGTAAACAAGTTCACTGATAAGGCCATTCTTGTTGCCGGCATCTGTGTTTTCTGCAGCATTGTTCACCGCAAAAGAGGTGTGGCTGAAATGGGTTTTGTAGAGTGATTGAGTACGCATAAAGTATCCCGCCCGTAGTGTCACTGTATGTTTATACAGTACATCCAGTTGCCATTAAGATCAACCCAAATCTTCGTGGCACCTCGCATAATCGCGATCATTTTTTATACGATCAACTTTTATGATTGGCATGACCACGGATAGTGCGTATTTTTCTAATTACTTGTTCGCGTTAGTTTTATTTCATTGATACGGGAAATGATAGAACGGTAACCTACACCAGGAGAACGTTATGAAAGGGACATCAACGGGAAGGATCGCACAGGCCAAAGCCTGTTTTTACGCATTGGGCGGTATCACCACACGCTCACAGTTCGGAGGCTATGGCATACTGGCTGACGGCATCATGTTTGCCGTGATCGCCGAAGGAGAGCTTTATCTCCGCGCTACGGAAGGGCTGGAATCTGTCTTCCGTTCGCGCGGCATGGTCAATATGGTCTACTCCAAACGCGGGGTGCCAATTACCATGCGCTATTACTGGGTGGATGAAGCCATGTGGCGAGACAGGGAGGAGCTGATAGGATTGGCCTGGCAAGCCATCCGGGAGGCGCGGCGGGAGCTTGAGGTTAAAGCTGGCAATCAGAGTCGATTAAAAACCTTACCGAATATCGACATCAATATGGAGCGCCTGCTGTGGCGAGCCGGTATTCGTAATGTTTATGATTTACGACTCAATGGGGCTAAGCGCAGCTATCTGAGGCTGTTGCAACAGCAAAAGAATTTAGGGCTACGGGTGCTGCTATCATTGGGTGGGGCCATTGCCGGTTACCATCATGCGGCCTTGCCTTCGCAATTGCGCAGTGAACTGACGCAATGGTTCGAGCGTACCATGATGTTGCTGAGCCACGGTCACAATCCAAAAATAAGGGGCCTGATAAATAGCCCCGAATGATTATGCCGATTTACCTATTTGCGTATTAAGCATCGTCAGTTCCGGCAAGAGTTCAATCACCAACCCAATCTGCTATTACTAGGTGGATGAAACCATGTGGCGAGAAAGGGAGGAACTGATAGGACTGGCGCGGCAAGCCATTCGGGAGGCGCGGCGGGAGCTTGAGGTTCAAGCTGACAATCAGAGTCGATTAAAAACCTTACCGAACATCGACATCAATATGGAGCGCCTGCTGTGGCGAGCAGGTATTCGTAATATTTATGATTTACGATTCAATGGGGACAAGCGCAGCTATCGCATGAGAGTTGCTCTAATTCTTGGCGTGATGCACTCGGAATCATCGGAAGTAACATTCGCAATCCTTTTTACATTAACCGCAAAAAGTCGCCCAGCAAGCTGCCGGTCGTTCCATGCGTAGAATGGAACGCGTGGAAACTCGGTATTTATGTGAACCTCCGCCACTTGCCTTTGATAACATCAGGTCACCCCCGCCAAAACGCGAAGATTGCACCAAAAATAGTATCGTCAGATTAACAAAAAGATATCTCATCCTTAACGCTCCTCCATAGTCAAGCTGCTCAACCAACTCTTACTTATCTCGGCGGGAGCGGATGGCCGTTGAATTGTAGGTGGCGTGAAAAAGTGTAGAGCCAACCGGAAATGATTTGACAATCAATTTCATTTCTTTTTCGCAACATCATTATTCTAAATTGTTTTCTTGAACCGGCTATTTATCAAAATTAATTGCCTGAAGCCTCTTGCGTATCGAATCTGCATCCTTAAATGGATACACAATGGTTTTTCCGTCTTTCGCTTGACCGTCCCAGCCAGCAGGAAGACGTTTCATTGCGGCGACGTCCCTTTCAAAATTATCTTTGCCGGAAGTTTTGGTGGATTTATATATAAATACCTTATAAAAATCACCACTATAATCCGCCGCCTGTGAGTTTATTGACCATTTAACAAGTACTACGATGTGGTGCTGCCCCCAGTACAACACAGTCGCCACCTCTGGGCTGGCGCCGTTTATCTCATATTTGTCAATTACCGACTTCTCACCATCGTCACATTGCCATGTTGCCAGCAAATCAAATGGAGCGGCACTCAAAGGGTCATCCTGAACGGGATGAAATTGTTTAGCGAACGACACCAAGCAGCCGACCCGAATCGCGTTGGCAGAGACTTCGAGTGGCGACTCCTCTGTAGCGTAGACAGGAAGTGATATCCATGCAATGCACAGTAGGAACGCTAGCGAACCTATTAATCTTTTCTTCATCCATTCCCCCACCGTTAAGGTTGAATCCCAATCGTTTTTGCAAGGGCGCCCCTCGTTGACAGCAAGCGTAATCATGGCTTCTGTGTGAATATATATTCTTTCGAAATGGATTCGACGATTTTTCTGTCTTGATTATCTAATTTCAGTTTGCTGTGGTTTGCCTCAATGAAAGGCCGCAATTCTTCATTTGCCTCAGCGGACTTACCTTTTTTTCTCATTTCCGCTGCATTCTGGTCTTCCATGCGCATGAAATAAGTGAAAGTGCTTGCATACTTTGCACTTTGCTCGGCGACTTTTTTATAGTAACCCGAAAAATCTATGCCGTCTGCACAGATACCATCAACTTCCACATTTCCAATGCGGATACGAGACGGATAAATAAATACGCCAGCTTGCTTTCCTGAAATAGCATTAGTATCGGTGTCGATTATCTCGTTGTGAACAGGATTGAGTGCCCCCTCATAATAATTTGGCCCCTTTTTTAGGTGCAGTGTGGCCTTTGCGAAGCAATCCGAAGGCGTAGCCGGACCTTGGGGTATTGCTCCCCCAGCTACAAGTAGCGTTTTACTTTCGCCAGAATCAATCAATATAGCGTTGCCATGCGCGCCGGCGTATATACTTATCGCCGTTCCGCACATTGCATACTGAGATTGGAGAAGTAGAACACTGAGAAAAATTGATTTAATAATCGCTTTCATTTCGCAGTTCATCCTGAACCTTTGGTTTTTCCAATGTGTATCGTCCAGCGACTCCCGCTTGCTAGGCAGCCGAAGAGTGTATGAATCTAATTAATTGACCATGTGAGTTGGTCTTCCCGCATTCCGCATAAATGACATCAATCAGGGCCTGGTCATACTCACGGGTTTCCGAGTTTGGCCTGTTCAGATTTTTTATCGCTGACGTTGCAGCATTTGTTGTCGGGCCATGCTGAATTCGGGCTGTCGCAACTTGACCGCGGTGACAACTGCATAGTCATCCCTGCCTTGTCGATCGTTTATGCCGCTAGGTCCATTGTGCTTTGTCAAATCTAATATCGATAGAATGTTTGTCTCGCGATACAAGCGAATCTGTCCTCGTGTACTCTGGAGACGGCCAATTTGCAATTGTCTTCAACGTACGCACGCCAGTTTTTGTTATCCTCTTTGGCGTAAGCATCGGTCAGCTTCGAAATAAATTTATCGCGCGAACCAGCCTCGTAGAGTTTTGGGACTACATCTAATGCCTTATAAAATCCCAATGCTCCAATTCCAGCATTCAAATACTGTATTTCTTCTGTCCGTGCTCTTGTTATCTGGTCCAGGCACGTCCATTTGTCGATTCCTGCCTCTTCGCCAGGGAATGTGATTTCAAAGGCGCTCTGACAGGTGGATTCTTTGTACGCGAGCCACTCTTTTTCTGCACGGACGAGAATTCCCTTGTCGGTGGCGGATAGCTTTTCTGCTAAGTCGTTATAGGCAAGATTCAGATTTTTATCTGAATCTTCGAAATTTTCCTTTGCACACGCCTCAAGCTCTTTTGTGACGTTGCTGGTGCACATGGATTGCGATGCCTCCGCACAAAGAGATGTGAAGGCAATGATCAGAAGCAATGCGGCCTTTTTCATGAGATTAATTCCAGCAATTACAGTTCATACCCGCTTCAAACAAGATGACCCCCCCGGATTTTGTGGAGGTGACCCTACCCCTCTGAAGTATCATTCGCAATCCTTTTTACATCACCGTAAAAAGTCACCCAATAGGCTGCCGGTCGTTCCATGCGTAGAATGGAGTGCGTGGAAATTCGGTATTTATGTGTACCTCTGCGACTTGCCACTTGCTTTTGATAACATCAGGTCATCCCCGCCAAAACTCGAAGATTGCACCCATAATAGTACCTTCAGACTAACAAAAAAATACTTCATCTTTAGCTCTCCTCCGTAGTCAAGCTGCTCAACCAATTCTTACTTATCTCGGCGGGAGCGGATGGCCGTTGAATTGTAAGTGGCATGAAAAAGTGCAGAGCCAACCGGAAATGATTTGACAATTAATTTCATTTCTTTTTCGCAACATCATTATTCTAAATTGTTTTCTTGAACCGGCTATTTATCAAGATTAATTGACTTCGCAATTGAGCAGTGAACTGACGCAATGGCTCGAGCGTACCATGATGTTGCTGAGCCATGGCCACAATCCAAAAATAAGGGGCCTGATAAATAGCCCGAATGATTATGCCGATTTACCTATTTGCGCCTTAAGCATCGTCAGTTCCGGCAAGAGTTCAATCACCAACCCAATCTGCTGCAGTACCAATTGATCTTTACTTTCCGGCTCCGGCGTTGCGTGTTGAATACGTTCTGCCAAGCTTTCTAATGCCTGAGTGATGCGCCGGTTGTCCTGCTCCTCCTGGTGCAGGGCACCATCGACATAGCAAACGGCATCATTCAGCAGATCCAAGGTCGCAGGGTTATTCAGGCGTTCACGGTGTGCACCGAGCGCAGAGATATAGCTCAATAAGGTGTGGTTCAAACAAAGCAGGCGGAATGCAGCGTCCTGAATAGCCTTATTAGCCTTGGGATCGGCAGACATATTTGAAATCACCGATGCCAGCTCTGCATCACTGTTGTGCGCATCCCGACGAGCGATACGGTAGGAAAGGCCGTTGTCTTTCCCCTGATGGTATTGCACCAGAATGGCATCAAGATAACGGCAGTTGGCGTTCAGCGTCTTACTGACCACCGTGGGTAATTGGCGGAACTTCCAGTCAGGCCAGATAAAGCTGACCGCGGCCCAAGCGATGGCGCAACCCAAAAGCGTGTCGTATACGCGCGGTGCGGCGACTTCGAAACCTTCGCCCAGTAGGTTAAAGCACAGCAATACCAGCAGGGTGATAAACATGGTGGCATGTGCGTACTGCACGGTGCGAAAAGCAAAAAACAAAACGCCGCTAATCACAATCAGCACCAGTTGGCCTTCCACCGAGGGCACAAAATAGAGGATTGGCAGCCCGACAAGAATACCGGCCAGTGTGCCGATTATCCTCAAGGCCAGCCTGCGGCGAGTGGCGTTGTAGTTGGGTTGGCAGACAAACAGGCTGGTTAACAGGATCCAATAACCATGCTGCATCCCAGTAAATTGAATAAAGGCATAACCAATACACAGCACCACAGACATGCGAATGGCATGGCGGAACAAGGCCGATTGCGGCGTCAGATGGCGGCTGATGCGCAAGCGAATATCGCTCCAGCCGGTGAGCCGGTCATCCGACAGGCTGTTCTCTTCCACCTGGCCGTTGGCCAATGCCTGTTCGGATTCAATATTTGCCAGCTGTGCGTCAATCGCTCGCAAATTTTTCAACAGGTGCGAAAGCGCCTTGGTCAACTCGCGATTTTCCGGGGTCAGGGTAACGCGAGCCAAAGCTTCATCAATGCGAGCAAAGGCAGGTTCGAAGCGAATGTTATGCTGATACTTTTGCCGCATCAAAATTGACTGGGCCAACTGCTGGCAGGCGCGAGCCTGCATGCTGAGCAAGCGCTGAAAGCGGAACAGGATATCGCTATGACGGAATTGTCGGCTTAGCGCCTGGTATTGAACGTGCGCGGAGCTGGCGCGTTCATGGATGTCCTGCGCAACGAAGTAATAATGCAGTGTCCGGCGGGTGCCTCGTTGGCCGCGATCGCCTTTTAACCGCGTCAGCAATGAAGCTTTGGTTTGGTTGAGGATAGTCACCAGCGTGCTGTTGGCCATGGCAACGTCCATCCAGGGCAGGTCTGCATCCTGTTCGGCGTCGGGATCAAACAGATTGGCTTTGGCGTCCAGATAATTCGCCAACTGGTCGTAACAACGCGCCAGGTTTTCCTGTAAAGGGCGGATAGGGAAGATCAGGTGACCTATCAGCGTCAACAGGTTGTACCACAGGGCACCAATGATCAGCAGCATAGGCTGTTGATACCAGGCGTCATACATCGAAGTGCCGAGCATGGTGTAAACCGCGATCAGCAAGGCACCAAATGCAATGGTGGCGTAACGTTGCCCCAGAGCACCTAACAGAATAAAGCCGCAGGTGGAGGTCGTCAGGCCAAGCGCGAACAGCCAGGGGTAGGGAAACAGCAGTTCAATGGAGGCAGAGGCAACAAAAAAACACACCAGCGTAATCAGCAAGTTGCGTAGTCTGCCGGTCAGGCGGTCGTCCAAATCGGTCAACGCCGCCGCCACCACCCCCAGAGTCAGGGGAATGGTGAGTTTCGGTATACCGAGCCACCAGGGGACGGCGGCTGAGCCGGCCAGCGCAATAAAAATACGCAGGTCATAAAGCAGGTTGCTGTTGTAGGCATAACGGCGTATTGCTGGTGCAAAAGAGAGCACAAAAAACTCCTCGGGCGGAGAAAAAATTAACGCTGCTGATACTGACGACGGGCATTTTCAGTTCTGGCCTGTTGCGCCATTTCTACTGAGACCACGCGACGCCCAACTGGCCACAGGGCAATGGCGGCAATTTTGAAATTGGCAATGCCCACCGGAATGCCAATAATAGTTACGCACTGCACAATACCGGCAGCGATATGCGACAGGCAGAGCCACCAGCCGAACAGGATCAGCCAGACAATATTCAGCAGCGAGCCGCTGGCGGAAAGCAGCGCATTACTTTTTTCCGGGTAAAGCTCATTAACGTGAATAGCTTCATTACCGAACGGCAGTAACGACAGCTTGGTGATCTCCCAGCAGGAGCGAGTCAGTGGCAGGGTGATGATCAACAGCACGCTAAATACCGTGGCGATCAGCCAGCCCAGGGTAGTGACAAAACCGCCCAACACAAAATTAAGAATATTCAGTACAGTACGCATAGTCGTCATTCTGCTCTAATGATGGCCAAACCGCGATGCGGTTGCGTTTGCTATCAAAACGCAAAATCTATTCTACCCTTTTTTTAGCGCTAGAGTGCCACTGCTTATCGCAGGTAAACTGGCAGATATCCGTTATTTAATCTCAACATAGTCATGGCGCGAAGATATGGAACTTAAAGCGACATCGCTGGGGAAACACCTGGCTCAGCATCCTTATAACCGCGTGCGTTTGCTGCACGCCGGGGTCGAGGTGAGCGGTGAAAAGCATGAATACCTTATTCCTTTCAATCAGTTGATTCAGGTTAGATGCAAGCGCGGCATCGTCTGGGGCGAGCTGGAGTTTGAGCTACCGGATGAAAAAGTGGTGCGCCTGCACGGGACTGAATGGCAGGAAACTCAGCGTTTCTATCATTACCTCCAGCAAGCCTGGCAGCAGTGGAGCGCTGAGATGAGCGAGGTCAGCGCCGGCGTTTTACAGCAACAGGTCGAACATATTCAGCGAATTGAGCAACAGGATAAGTGGTTCAAGAAATCCGAACTGGGCAAGTTGCAGCAACAGATTCGCCAGTCTTTCGGTGCTTTGCCCATGCCGGTCGCACGGCTGGAGGAATTTGACAACTGTCGGGAGGATTATCAACTCTGCCGCCAATGGCTGCAGCACGGGTTGCACAGCGTGGAGCAGCGTAACCGGCAGTGGACCGAACGGATGCTGGAGACGCACCAGGATTTCTTCCAGAGCATAGAAAGCTCACCGCTGAACGACTCGCAAAGTCGCGCCGTAGTTAATGGTGAAGACTCGGTATTGGTATTGGCCGGAGCAGGCAGCGGAAAAACCTCGGTATTGGTGGCGCGCGCGGGCTGGCTATTGCGCCGTCAGGAGGCCGAACCCGGGCAAATACTGCTGCTGGCATTCGGTCGCCAGGCGGCGGAAGAGATGAACGAACGCATTCAGGAACGGCTGGGCGGCGTGGCCATCCAGGCCAAAACCTTCCATGCACTGGCACTACAGATTATCCAACAGGGCAACCGCAAGGTGCCGGCGATCAGTAAGCTGGAAACCGACAGCAAGGCTCGCCGGGCTTTGCTGATTACCCATTGGCAGCAGCAGTGCGCAGAGAAAAAAGCCCAGGCTAAAGGCTGGCGCCAATGGTTGATTGAAGAGTTGGAATGGGAAGTGCCCGAAGGCGATTTTTGGCAGGACAAGCGCCTGGCGGAGCGGTTGGCCGGCAGACTCGAACGCTGGTTGGGCCTGATGCGCATGCACGGCGGTAGCCAGGCAGAAATGATCGAACAGGCGGATGAAGAAATCCGTGACCTGTTCTCAAAACGCATTCGCTTAATGGCTCCTTTGCTCAAGGCCTGGAAAGGGGCGTTGAAAGAGGAAGGGGCGGTGGACTTCTCAGGCCTGATCCACCAGGCGGTCAATATCTTGGAGAAAGGTCGGTTCGTCAGCCCGTGGAAACACATCCTGGTGGACGAGTTTCAGGACATTTCACCCCAGCGTGCGCAATTACTGGCGGCGTTGCGTAAACAAAATAAACAAACCTGCCTGTTTGCGGTGGGTGACGACTGGCAGGCCATTTACCGCTTCAGCGGGGCCGAGCTGACGTTGACCACCGCCTTTGCCGAGAACTTTGGCGAAGGTGCCCAGTGTGCGCTCGATACCACTTACCGTTTTAATGATCGTATCGGCGAGATCGCGAATCGTTTTGTGCAACAGAACCCGCATCAGCTGAAAAAACCGTTGAACAGCCTGATCAAGGGCAATAAGAAATCGGTGATTTTATTACCGAATGAGCAGCTTGAAAATCTGTTGGACAAGCTGAGCGGTTATGCCAAGCCGGATGAGCGAATTCTGGTGCTGGCGCGCTATCACCATTTGAAACCGCAGGCGCTGGCAAAAGCGGTGACCCGTTGGCCAAAACTGACCCTCGAGTTTATGACCATTCACGCCAGTAAAGGGCAGCAGGCGGAGTACGTGATCATCGCCGGTTTGCACCAAGGCAGCGACGGTTTTCCGGCGGTCGCGCGTGAGTCGGTATTGGAGGATGTTTTGTTGCCGCAGCCGGAAGATTTCCCTGATGCCGAAGAGCGGCGACTGCTGTATGTAGCGCTGACTCGCGCCAAGCATCAGGTCTGGTTACTGCAGGATCGTGAACGTCCGTCGGTCTTCGTTGAACAACTGCAGGATCTCGGCGTTCCTGCTCAGAAGAAGCCTTAAAATTAAGGCCTGGCGGAAACCAGGCCGCGAGCGTTACTTCAGACGATCCTGCAAATAGCGCTGATAATCAGGAATAGCAATTTCCACTTCACGTTTGAAGAGCGAGGAATCGATCAGGAAATCCGCCGTTGAGCGGTTGGTGGCGACGGGAATGTTCCATACCGTCGCCAGACGCAGCAGGGCTTTCACATCCGGATCGTGGGGAACCGCATTGAGGGGATCCCAGAAGAAGATCAGCATATCTATTTTGCCCTCGGCAATCAGCGCGCCGACCTGCTGATCGCCTCCCATCGGGCCGCTTAACATGCTCTGCACCGGAATGCCGCTGGCACGCTGGATCAGGTTACCGGTAGTGCCGGTGGCGTACAGTTGATGATGCTCAAGGACGGATTTGTTTTCTTCAACCCAGGCAAGCAGGGCTTGTTTGCGGTGATCGTGTGCCACCAGCGCAATGTGTTTACGCGCGGCGATAGTGCGGGTAGTAAATTCCATCTCGATGTCCTTCGCTAATCAGGGGATGTGCGACAGATTACTGAAACTGTTTTTCACTGCCTAGCGTTTACACCTGAAAATGCGAAGAAAGCGCGCCTTTAAATAAAGGCGCCGGTAATCTTAACGAACGGGCTGTTTATTCGCCCACTGGAGGAAACGCTTTTGCGTCTCTTTGTCCGCCTGTTGGAACCAGTATTGCAGCATCTGTTCGGAAACGTTTTCACCCTTCAAAGTGACCGTGGGGGAGTTCAGCGCGGCACTGGCGAGCGGAGAGGAAGGCGTGGTCGCGCGCACCTGGGTGAAAGCCGGCACCGAGGCCGGGCGGTTTTGACTGTTGTAGTCCGCCATGACTTTTTCCAAATCGACGCTGAGCGTGGCGCCATCGGCATGCAGCACGTCGTGTTTCATCGCCAGCGCGTTACCGTTCTTATCAATCACTTGATAGTTGAGCGTTTTATCGAATCTTTGGCCATCACGTACATTTTCAATACGCGGCAGCTCAATGGCAACGGAGCTGACATTCTGCGTACTGAAGGTCGCGATCAGCGGAGGGGAGGTATAGGCAGTTTGTTCGTGCTGCCCTGAACGTACAGACTTGGCCACTTTAAACAGCAACTGATGTTGCCCGCCATCCAGCTCCAGGCTGTCGGCACCTTTTAACAACGCTCCTGTCATTTTCTTGCCGTCGACCACCAGCAGATCGATGTCCGGGGAGAGTTTCAGAGTCGTAGCCACGGCAGGCATGCTGATACTGATGCTGAGCAGCCCCGCAACCATCAGACCAAATTTCATGGTTATCTCCTTATAAGTGGCATCGCTATTAGTGTTGAACACGCCATAGATTGTGTCAAAGTTTTTCAGGATTACGGTTTGATTTACAAATGTACACACTTATTTTCATTTGGATATTTATTTGAGCCGGATGTGCTGGCAGTGACAGCATCAGACCGCAAAAGTGGCCGGGAGTTTCCGCATGGTTGCGTTTAGCCGATTTAAAGCCGATAGAGTACACTCGGAACAGGGAAATCGCCCGTTGATGATTGGAGCCGAAGATGCAAGACCATGAGATTGCCGACCTGCTCAAGCAGGTGAAAACCATTGCGCTGGTGGGTGCCAGTGATAATCCGTCCCGGCCCAGCTTTGGTGTCATGGCTTATCTGCTGTCACAGGGATATCAGGTAACGCCGGTCAGTCCCAAGCTGTCAGGGCAAACGTTGCTTGGCCAACAGGCCTATGCCACGCTGAAAGATATTCCGCACCCGGTGGACATGGTTGATGTGTTCCGTAATTCAGAGGCGGCGTATGGCGTAGCGCAAGAGGCGATTGCGATTGGTGCCAAAGCGTTATGGCTGCAAATTGGCGTCATTAATGAACAGGCCGAGGCATTGGCGCGTGAGGCAGGATTGAAGGTGGTAATGGACCGTTGCCCTAAAATCGAGCTTCCTCGCCTGGGTCTGGAGCGCTGAAAGCCGGTAAAAGAAAAGGCCTGACAAATGCCAGGCCCTTATTGGGTGTTTCTCAGGCCTGGCTAATCAGTTGCGCAGGCGCGGGGCTTGGAGCTGGTGACGGATAGATTCCGCCAACTCGTCCAGTGAAGGTTGTTCAGGATGGGCATCCTGGGCTTCGCCATCCAGCTGTGCTTCTGCCAGATAGGTATGCACCGGTTGGCCTTCTTCGTCCTCCATCACCACGTGGTACCAAGGGGCGAAACGTAGATCGGTATTCGCCGCTATTTCATCAGCTTTAGGCTGTTCCATGGAGTATTCAGGGTCGATATCAATTACCACCCCCAAGTACCCCAGCAGCTTATGCCGAACCTGTTGTCCGATACCGAATTTGCTGGCAATCATGATGACCTCCTGAGAAACAGTGCCTTGCTCTCTATATGAGGGCAAAACAGCGTATTTCAAGTTACATCACCCGACACGCAAACCCTTTCAAATACAGCCCTTCAGGGTAAGTCGCAATTACCGGGTGATCGGCAGCCTGACGATACTGCTCTATAAATTGTACATCACGCCCGGCATCTACAGCGGCATCGGCCAAAATTTTCTGGAACAAATCGGTAGGCATCAGACCGGAGCAGGAGAAGCTCAGCAAAATACCGCCTGGATTCAGCAACTGAAGCGCTAACATGTTGATATCTTTATAGCCACGGCAGGCACTGGCCAGCTGGTTTTTATTTTCGACGAACTTCGGCGGATCCATAATAATCAGATCGAATTTTTCACCCTGCGTGCGGTAGTTGCGCAGCAGTTGGAACACGTCATCGCGCACAAACTCGGCCTTGCTCAGATCCAACCGGTTCAGTTCAACGTTCTGCTTGGCGATATCCAACGCCGCTTGCGACGTATCTACGCTGATCACCTGTGAGCAACCACCCATCAATGCAGATACCGCGAATGCGCCGGTATAAGAGAAGCAGTTAAGCACGCGGCGGCCGGCGGAATAGTTACGGGCAGCCAGGCGGCTGTCGCGCTGGTCGAGGTAAAAACCGGTCTTATGGCCCTGCTGAATGTCCACCAGCAGCTTCATGCCATGCTCGGTGATCGGCAACAGAGCAGGGGGCAGGTCACCCAATACCGGCCCTTGCGCCAACGGCAGGCCTTCTTTCTTACGCACCGCGACGTCTGAGCGATCGTAAATGGCGCATTCCGGGTAGCAATGCTGCAAGGCGGTAATCAGCGCAGCACGTTGATACTCGGCGCCGGCAGACAACAATTGCAACACCAGGAAATTCTGGAAGCGATCGATGGTGATGCCCGGCATGCCGTCGGATTCACCGGCGATCAGACGGTATCCGTCCAACCCGTCGCGCTTCGCAACCCAATCACGCCAGCTTTGTGCCTGCTGTAAACGGCGGATGAAGAATTCGATGTTAACGTCTTCATCCTGCTGGAAAGTCCAGACACGGGCACGGATTTGCGATTCAGGCGAGTAGGCGCCGCGCGCCAGCCATTTGCCCTGCGCGTCGTGAATATCGATGGTTTCGCCGGACAGGGCTTTACCTTCAATACGTTGAACGGCACCGGAGAAGACCCATGGGTGGCGACGGAGTAAGGACTTTTCACGTCCTTTGGCGAGAAACAGGCGTACGGTCATAATTAAGAATGCTGCCAGCTAGGTAAAAAGAGTGACATTGCCGTGCAAACGCACAGAAAATGCCATAAACGAAATTCGATAAGGGGCCGATTATGACACAAGTTTGTATTGCTGCGTATGTCTATGGCGTGGTGCAAGGGGTAGGGTTTCGCTACAACACCCAGCATCAGGCGACGGCGTTGGGGTTAAGCGGATATGCGCGCAATCTTGATGACGGCAGCGTCGAGGTGGTGGCCTGCGGCGAGCAACCGCAGGTGGATAAGTTGGTGGAATGGCTGAAAAGCGGCGGTCCGCGTAGCGCACGTGTCGATCGCGTGCTGGTGGAACCGCGCGGTACGGCAGATTATCAAGGCTTCAGCATTCGCTATTAGCGTCTCAGATGCATTTTACCGGCTTCGGCAAACCGGCGATTTTTGTTGCCTGTTTGGCCGGGCCTTTGGGGAACAGGCGATAGAGGTAGCGGCTGTTGCCTTTCTCCTCTCCGTACTTCTGCGCCATAGCTTTGACCAGCATGCGGATCGCCGGTGAAGTATTAAATTCCAGGTAAAAGCCGCGTACGAAACGCACCACTTCCCAATGCGCCTCGGTTAGCGTGATTTCTTCCTGCTCGGCCAGCAGCGGCGCCAGGGCCTCGTGCCAGTCGGCGCTGTTTTTCAGGTAACCCTGTGCGTCAGTTTCAATAACCTGACCTTGATACTCCAACATACTGCCTCGGTAACGGGTAATTCAGAACGGCCGCCAGTTTAGCAAACTTTTACCGCCGCAAAAAATAAAGCCCCGCCGGAGCGGGGCTTTGGGTATGACTCAGACGCCGAATCAGTTGCTGCGCGCGAAGCCCAGAATGCTCAACAGGCTGATGAACATGTTGTACAACGATACGTACAGGCTGACGGTGGCGCGGATGTAGTTAGTCTCGCCGCCGTGAATAATGTTGCTGGTTTCCCACAGGATGGCGCCGGCGGAGAACAGGATAAACAGTGCGCTAATCGCCAGGTGCAGGGCCGGGATCTGCAGGAACAGATTGGCGATCACCGCCACCAGCAGTACTACAAAACCGGCCATCATCATTCCGGACAGGAACGACATATCCTTGCGGGTGGTCAGCACGTAGGCCGAACAGCAGAAGAACACCACTGCGGTGCCTCCCAGCGCCAGCATGATCAGGTCGCCGGCTCCGGTATTAATAAATGAACTGAGGATGGGGCCCAGGGCATAACCCATAAAACCGGTCAGGGCGAATGCCGCCAGGATGCCTGCAGGGCTGTTAGCCAGCTTGTGGGTCAGGAACATCAGCCCGTAGAAGCCGACCAGCATCAGCAGCAGGCCCGGCGCCGGCAGCCCCAGCATGGTGCTGGCGGTTGCGGTGAGCGCCGAGAAAGCCAGCGTCAGTGAAAGCAGAAAATAGGTGTTACGCAGAACCTTATGCGTACTCAGCAAAGAGTCGCGCGAGGAGGATGAGACGACAATACGGTCCATAATGATCTCTCTTAGTCAGGTCATCACAAAATTAGTGACGATGATAGGCAGCGCAAGCGTTTGATTAAAGTTTGTTTACCAATCTTTACCCTTAGTTATCATTGCTGCAACCTTGAACCGGAGTTGGCGGTTTCTTCAACGCTCAAGCGTGAGGTGCTGGTTTTTCGTTCGGTTGAACGGCCTTGGGCTTTACAAGCGGATCAGCTCTGTTTATAGTTCGCCTCGTTGCGGAGGGGTGGCCGAGTGGCTGAAGGCAACGGTCTTGAAAACCGTCGACGGGAAACCGTTCCAGAGTTCGAATCTCTGCTCCTCCGCCATAAATTATGACCCCGTGCTCTCTGAGCGCGGGGTTTTTTATTGGGTTTGAAAAACGGCAATCGCCGCCGTGGACCCATAAAAAAACCGCCCCGGCTGGGACGGTTTGTCTGGCAAAGCAACCGCTAACGCACCAAATGCAGGAAGTGCAGGTGCTTCTCGTACTGGTCGAGAATATCGTGAATGATCTGTTCTTGCGTCCAGCCCATCACATCGTAATCCTGGCCCCCTTCCTTCAGATGAACCTCACCGCGATAGTATTTATGTTCCTCGTCGCGTTCCTCATCTTTCAACCCCGCCAGAGCAAAGGCCGGTTGAATGTAAGCGCGCAGGCGCACTTCATAGACAAAGTTCAGATCTTCCCCTAAATCGACTTCGAAACGGATGCGATCGTCTTGCGAATCGTCAATCGAGGAGGTGGTATTTTGCTTGGCCAGTTCGGCTTCCACCAGCGCCATCGCCGGTTGAACCACTTCACCGACAAAGCGTTTTACCTGAGAACGCTTCGGGAAATAGGCAATATTACGCAAACGCCGCTGCCATGAGATCGGGTTGCGCGCGGCGGTCGGCGCAATCGTGGTCATCATCTGGCTGTCGCGTTTGTAGGCGTCGATACGTAAGGCTTTTAACAACCCGTAGATTGAGACCAGCAGGATCATCGAAAACGGCAGGGCGCTGGCAATAGTCACGGTTTGCAATGCGCTTAAACCGCCGGCAATCAACAACGCAATCGCCACCAGACCCATCAGGGAAGCCCAAAAGATCCGCTGCCATATAGGGGTTTGATCCGAACCGCCCGAAGCCAGCGTATCAACCACCATCGCCCCAGAGTCTGCCGACGTGACGAAGAACACCACGACCATCGCCATAGCGATAAACGACAGAATATTAGAGAACGGGAAGTGCTCCAGGAAGTTGAACAACGCCAGGGCTACGTCGTTTTGCACCGTATTGGCCAGATCGCGCGCCCCTTCGTTCATGATCAAATTAATGGCGCTGTTGCCGAAAACGGTCATCCACAGCAGCGTAAAGCCCGCCGGAACGAACAACACGCCGGTAACGAATTCACGGATGGTACGTCCGCGTGAAACGCGGGCGATAAACATGCCGACGAACGGTGACCAGGATAGCCACCAGCCCCAATACAGCAGTGTCCAGCCTCCCAGCCAGTTGCTGGATTTCGGCTCGTAAGCGTAAAGGTTAAAGGTTTTATTGACGATATCGGAAAGATAGCCGCCGGTATTTTCAACAAAGGATTTCAGCAACAGCACGGTCGGGCCGAGTGTACCCACCAGGACCAGCAGCAGCACCGCCAGGCCGAGGTTCAGTTCGGACAGAATACGGATGCCCTTATCCAACCCGGAAACCACCGACAACGTTGCCAGCCCGGTGATCACCACGATCAGCACCACCTGCACCGTTGCATTGATCGGCAAGCCGAACAGGTGATTAAGCCCGGCGTTAACCTGCAACACGCCGTAGCCCAGGGAGGTCGCGACGCCGAATACGGTACCTATTACCGCAAAAATATCGACTGCGTGGCCAATCGGCCCGTATATGCGATCGCCGATGATGGGATAAAGCGCGGAACGCAGCGTCAAGGGCAGGCCATGACGGTAGCTGAAGAACGCCAGGATCAGCGCCACGATGGCATAAATCGCCCAGGCATGCAGGCCCCAGTGGAAGAAGGTTAGGCGCATGGCCTGTTTAGCCGCTTCCACTGTTTCCGGTGTCCCGGTCGGGGGAGAAAGGTAGTGCATCACCGGTTCGGCGACGCCAAAGAACATCAGACCAATGCCCATACCGGCGGAAAACAGCATGGCAAACCAGGAAACATAGCTGAAGTCTGGCTGGGCGTGATCCGGCCCGAGCTTGATATTGCCGTAACGCGATAACCCCAGATAGGTCACGCTCAGCAGGATCAGGGCGACCGCCAGAATGTAAAACCAGCTGGCGTTAGTGAAAATACCCTGTTGCAGCGCCTTGAACTTACGATCGGCTAACTCAGGATAGAAGGCGGCAAAGGCCACCAGGACGATGATTAAAGCGGCAGATATAAAAAATACCGGAGGATTGATATGGCTACGACGTGCCACAATTTCAGTGTCGTTTTGGCTCATAGAATACCTTCTTGCTAGTCCGTTAGGGAATGGGATAGTCCGTTAAAACAACTCCATAAAAAGAGGGGCAAACAGGCTGCCCAAGAAATTAAACTCCGCGAGTATATAGAAAAATCGGGGCAATTTACATTTTTATGGTCAAAAAGGCTGTTTTAAGTGGTTTGGTTAGACGTTTTAGCTATATAAAAACATTGCGATGAGAAAGGGTAATTCACTCTTTTTGCAGGGAAAAACCGGTGCAGAGGAATTTGCATGGCTTTCACTATGACAAAATGCGGGCAAAAACAGGATCAGGCTGCGGGCAGGGTTTCTGAGGCAGTTCAAGGGGGTTTTAGCGGCAGGTAGAGCAGATCATGATAGAAATCCCTATAACAGTGGCCTGAACCCGGAGGGATCTGCCGTTTACTATTGATCCGATCAAGCCAAGGGTTAAAATAGATCCATTCGCTCGCGTTTAACGCTTTCATGGAGATAAAGATGAGCTGGTATCAAATAGCGTTATGGACCATGATCTTTCTGAAGTCCGGTGCCTTTCTGGTGTTCGTTTGGTGGTGGATGTTCAAACGCGCAACCAAGCCTTATGTCCGCCCGCAGGATGTTGTGATTGACGAAACGCCGGATGATGACAATCTGACCATGGAAGAAGTGATGAAGAAACACGGTATTACCCGTGTGGAAAATCAAACGCAATAACCCCCGTTCTTTTCAGATTCGGTCTGCGAACTATCCCTGTGGAAATGCGGCAATGCCTGCAAGCTGGGGATAGCTCCCCAGCCTGCAGTCATCAATTCAGCGCCGCTTTCTCCCCAACAGCCATGCCATAAAGATCAACGCCACCACCGCAATGCCGATTGCCGGGGCCATATAAGGCTGCAGCATCGCCAGCAGTGGCACCGGGCCACCCAGGCGCAATACGGTCACGTCCGCAGCGCTGACCTTCACTGCGGGATTGCCGTACTGCTGTAGCACATAATTGCTGATAGCGGCGATCTGCTGGTCGTTCAACGGATTGACGTACGACAGCGGGCCAAAGTTCGGCATCAGCACGTGCTGATCGCCCACCTTTCGCTCGACCCCGAACAGTATGGCCGAGATCAGGTTGGCCGGATTGCTTGAACCGGTGGCGGTATTATTGAACAGCGAAGGATAAGCCTGGTTTCTGCTGCCGCTGCCGTCCGGTTGGTGGCAACTGGCGCAGTTGCCGCTGAATAACGCTGCGCCGTCGGTAACGGTGTTGTTGGCATTGGCAGGCTGCAACCCGCGCAGCTGAGGCTCAACGTTCAACGGCTTGCCGTAACTGTCGGCCGGCTGGCTATCCTTGGCATCTCTGACAGGCGTGGTGCTTTTCAGGTAAACGGCAATAGCCGCCAGATCGTCATCGGAAAAATATTGCAGGCTGTTTTCGATGGCTTCCGCCATGCCGCCCGCAGCCTGATTTTTGCCGACCACCCGACCGGTTTTCAGGTACTGCACCAGTTGCTGGTTGCTCCAGCCGCCGATACCGCTGATCGGGTCTGACGTGATATTGGGAGCGTACCAGCTGCCGACCATGCCACCCGCAAGAGCCTGACTGCTGTCTTCAGCCATCAGCAGGTTGCGCGGGGTATGGCAGGTGTCGCAGTGCCCAGGCCCGTTGACCAGATAAGCCCCCCGGTTCCATTGCTCGCTTTTGGCCGCATCGGGTGCAAATCGGCCGTCTTTGAGAAACAGCAGATTCCAGGCGGCCATGCTAAAGCGCAGGTTGAATGGGAAGGGCAGGTCGGTCAGCGTATTTTTCTGATCGACCGGCTTCACGCCGTGCATAAAGTAGGCATACAGCGCCTTGATGTCCGCATCGCTCAACCTGGTATAAGAGGTATAGGGCATGGCGGGATAGAGGTGGGTGCCATCGGCACGGATCCCGTCCCTGACGGCACGAGCAAACTGCTCTTCGCTATAACTGCCAATGCCCTCCGCGTTTGATGGGGTGATGTTGGTTGCGTAAATCACGCCCATAGGGGAACTGATACCATAGCCGCCGGCAAAGGGGGTACCGCCTTCGGGTTTGGTATGGCAGGCCTGGCAGTCCGAGGAGATAGCAATTTGCTCGCCTTTTTTAATCAACGCCGCACCGCTTAACTCTCCGTTATCCGCCGCCTGCACGGCGCTGCCGCCGAGCAACAGCAGGGATAATAGCGTCAATTTCGCCTGTTTTTTCATGGTTTCACCGCCAGTGCCCGCGCAATGTCATCGGCGGCCTTGATGCCCAGAGCCGCCATGGTCAAGGTGCTGTTCACCACGCTGGCGGAAGGAATTGCGCCGCCGCCCGGCAACCAAAGGTTGGCATGGTCATGGGTGCGGCAGTTGCCATCGACCACCGAGTCTGCTGGGTTATCGCCCATGATGGTGCCGCCCATGATGTGGTTATTGGCATTCAGGCTGGTGGTGATGTTGAACTCTTCGGCGTCGAACAGTTGGCCGATATGTTCCAATTGCTTATGTGCGGCCTCTGCGCCTTTACGCACGTAATCGCCGACATCGTAGTGGATGTCCGGGCAAGGCAAACCGTGGGCATCTTTGCGGGTTTTACTCAGCGTCAGGCGGTTATTTGGGTCTGGTAACGGTTCCAGGCTGATGGATAAATCGACGCCGTAAGCGGCGCGACGGCGTATTTCGGCATCCAATTCTTTACCGACCAAGCCTTGTTCCAGCGCCTTCTGGGTGGCAGGCACGACCCGGTTGATGTTGTTGAGGATCATCTTATTGGCCGAGTAGTCTTTGCGGAACTCACCGTCACGTGGGCCGACCAGGCAGCTGCTCTGCGCCGGGCCACGCCCGAGCCACAGCGGCTCTTTCGCCAGGAAAGTACAGTGAAAACCGGAGTGATCCATCATGTTACGACCGACCTGATCGGAAGCGTTGGCGATGCCGTTCGGGTTGCGATCGTTGGCCGCCATCAACAGCAGGCGCGGCGTTTCTATGCCGTTACAGGCCAACGCGAAAGCCTTGGCCGTGGCCTGGTGAGACTGCTTTTTGTTGTCAAGCCAATGCACCGCAGTGACCCGATTTTGCTCATCGGTATCTATCTTGTAGACCACCGCTTCCGCCAGCACCACCGCACCTTTCATTTCAGCACGTTCAACATGATGAATGCCGTTGTACATGGCACCGATGGGGCAAATGGGCTGACAGTTGTTGTTGCCGCAGCAGGTTGGACGGCCCTTCCACGGGTGGATACTGCGCCCCTGTGGGATCGGGACTGAACGGTAGCCGTGCGGGTTAACCACTTCGGCAAAACGAATATCGCCATGCGCCCAGGGCACCATATCCATCGGGTAGGGTTTGCTGCGTTCAACCGGCGACTGCTGCTGCGGATCGTTAGGGCCCGCCACGCCAATTTCCTCTTCGGCCCGGCAATAGTACGGCTCAAGTTCATCATAGGAAATCGGCCAGTCGCGGCCAACGCCGTACAGGGTTTTCATTTGGAAATCGCTGGGCAGGTGGCGCCAGCAGGACGCGGCCCAGTGCCAGGTGGTGCCGCCGACGGTACGCAGATACCCTTGCTTGAAGCTGCCTGCGCTCGGGCCGCTCAGGGCGACATAGTTGTTTTCAGGAAAATAGAGCGGAGCAGTGGCGAACTCGGATTGCGGGTACAACCCTTGATAATCGGAGCCGGCGCGGTTATCAAAAGGCATATTGCGCCAGTTTTCTACGGCCTGGGCGCGTTCAATACGCAGGCCTGCTTCCAGCACCAGCACAGAATAACCCTGGCTGACTAATTGATCGGCCATCATGCCGCCCACAATGCCGGAGCCCACGATCACGATATCGGCCGAGGCGTTGCCATCGGCAGTAAATTCAGGTTTTTTCATTAGAAGACTCTCAGATCACAGGGAAGCGTTGACCGCTGGAGGGGGAGCGGTCCACCACAACGGGCCATTGCCGCAGTAGGTGGGAACGATCAGCGCGTCGCTGGCGGGGAGGTACATCAACGCGTCTTTATAGGCAATCAGCTCAGCCGTTTGGCCGTGGCCGACGGTGCCGGTATACCAGGCGGTGATAATGGCGGTCACCAGGGCCTGCAAGCCGGCCTGAATGGCCAGTTGTTGCAGCTGTTTTGCGCTTTGACCCGACTGTAACAGCCCACCAAGCTGCTCAACCTGCGTGGCGAACTGATCATTCTGATTATGTAAGGCCGTAAAAATACGCGCCGACATTCCCTGATCGATGTCCTCATGTTCGCTCAATGTCTGGGATATTTTGAAGAAACGAGCAAACTGCAGCGGGTTGGCCGCCGCGGTATGTTGTTCTGCCAGGCTGAGGAACGGGTAACTGAGCAATGACGTTGCCAGCAGGGTTGAGGCCAGCCCCAGCAGCACTTCCCGTCGACTGAAACCGGTTCCATTTTTGGTCGGTAACTCACCATCGTCTGATAACAAATTTTCCATGTGTTTTTCTCACAAAACAGGTGTTATTGCCAAAGCAGGCAAAAGAGAAGGGGTAAAGAGAGATAAAAAATAATCAACAATGGGATAAATGCATTGTTTACGGTTCTGTATCTAATAATTTGGCGGGATATTAACTTGCCGATAACTTTTCGGCAATAAACTTGCTCAAACGCCCTGATAAAAAAGCACAGAAAGAATAAAAAAGACCGGAGGTGTGGCCGCTTGGCGGGAGAGTGAACGGTGCCGTGGCGGGTATTTAAAGATAATTAATGACGGTAAATAACATTATTTCCGCTATTAGGACGGATTTAAAACGGGGTATTAATAAGTAATGTTTATATTTAAATCACAGACGCCGTCATTATATTGACCAATAAAAACCCGCCGTAGCGGGTTATTGGTCATTATTTTAGCTCTTGCAACCCATCAGTTCTGGCAGCACGCCCGGTTTGGCTTTCAGCGAAGCCTGTACGTCGTCGGGCAGACCAGCCCAAATAATCAGCCCGGTGCGTTTCTCGATTTCATTCACCGTGACGCGATATTGGCAGAAATCGGCATTTTTCGGGGTGTTTTGGTCAAACAGAAACGCCGCATAGTGGTTCACTTCCGGGCTGTTATTGATAAAGATGACCTTCCAGTAAGCGCTGGGAATGGTGTGCGCTTTCTGGGTGCCCGGCAATTTTCCCATATTGCGTTCGTACAGTGGGCCGGTCACGGTATACACCGAACTGATATCCGCCCGGTCAATCAGCTTGCGTTCCTGATCTTCCAGCCGTGCCCAGGAGCCCTGGTTAAGATCGGCCATCTGCGGGGTGATATTGGAAAGGTAGTTCAGTGATTCCCAGTCAGAGACGCCCGCCAGTGAGGCCAGCGGCGCTTGATGCCCGCGGTCAACTTTCAGCGCCGCGTTGGCACCGGTGTAATCTGCCGGTACCAATGTATCTGCCGGATTCAGTGCCGGATCGGCCTTCCAGTTACGGGTTTTCCCGCTGGCCGGCGTGTCTTTGGTGATGTGATAAGCCACCCAGTTGGCGAACTTGGTGGTGCTGTTGTTGTTCAGCGTATAAGCATGGCGGACGATGGACACGTTACTGCTGCCACCGGTGGGGCAACCGACCGCGCAGTTGTCGATAGATTCCAATGCCTCGGCGGAAGCCTGGGCGGTAAACAGGATGGTTACCAGAGCTAACATCTTGTTAAAACGCATATTCATATCCTCAATAAGTTATAATAATACTGTATGTATTTACAGTATTTGTAACTTATCGCAGTGAAACGAATACAACAATGCAACACATTCACGTTACGAATGTGTCAGCATTGGTACAGCAAGGTGGATTAAAACAGCCTGTAAATGGCGGGCTACAAAGCCTTAAAAACGCCAAAAGGCACGCGAGCACAATATCAGCATGGGGTAGATCTCAAGGCGGCCGAGCAGCATCGCCGCGCACATCAACCATTTCGCCGCATCGCTAAGCGTACCAAACCCCGCGGCAGTTTCGCCGAAGCCCAACCCCATGTTATTGATGCAGGCGGCCACGGTGGCGAAAGAGGTCACCAGATCATAGCCCATCAGGTTCAGCAGCCAGATGAAGAAGCAGCTGAAAAAAACGTACAGAAAGAAAAAGCTCCAGACCGACCGTAACACCCGATCGTGAATCGGCGCGTTGCCGACCTTGATGGTGTAAACGGCATTGGGATGCACCAACTGGTTGATCTCATGCCGGCTTTGTTTGTACATGATCAGAAAACGCAGCGCCTTGATGCCGCCGCAGGTGGAGCCCACGCAGCCACCGAAAAAGCTCGCCGCCAATAACAACATAATGGTGTGAGAGGGCATTTTGGCATAGTCGGCGGTGGCCAAACCGTTATCGGTCATCATCGAACTGGTGAGAAAGAAGCCATGCACGAAGGAGTCCTTGGCGCCGTACATGCCGGAACGGTAAAGCTCGAGGCAAACAATCGCCACGATAATCGACAGCACCAGCAGGAAGAAGCGCAGCTCCGGGTTTTTATACAATGGTTTCAGGCTGCGGCGGCCTACGGCAACGAAATACAGGGTGAAGTTTACCGCGGCCAGAATGGAGAAAATACCGCCGACCATTTCGACCGCCGAGCTGTCGTAATAGCCCAGGCTCTCGTTGCGGGTGGAAAATCCCCCGAGCGATACGGTGGAAATCCCATGGCAGAGGGCATCGAACCACGGCATGCCGGCAATGCGGAAAGCCACCGTACAGGCCAGCCCCAGACCGAGATAGATCAGCCACAGGTTTTTCGAGGTATCGGCCAGCCGTGGCGTCAGTCGTTCTTCTTTGAATGGTCCGGGCATTTCCGACTGATAAAGCTTGGCGCCACCGATACCCAGCAGCGGCAGCACGGCCACGGCTAACACAATGACGCCGAGGCCGCCGATAAAGTTGAGCTGGGAACGGTAGTAGAGAAAGGATTTAGGTATGCCCGAGACATCGTTAAGTACCGAAGCGCCGGTGGTGGTGATGCCGGACACGCCTTCGAACATCGCGTCCGTCAGGCTGACGTTCAGCGTGTCATCGAGCCACAGCGGCAGGGCGCTGATCATCGAAAACAGCAGCCAGAACATGACGATAATCAGAAAACCGTCCTGGGTACGCAATTGTACTTTGGCCTGACGGGTGCTGAACCAGCCTAACCCACCGAGCGATCCGGCAATCACCAGGGTATAGAAAAAGGAGAAAACGCTTTTTTCTTTATAGAGCAGCGCCACCAGCAGAGGTGGAATCATTGACAGGCTGTAAAGGAAAACTAAAAAACTGCAAAGATGAATAACGACCAATATCTGCTTATTCTTGACCATAATACTTGCGCCCGAGTTGCCTGACGGCAATGAGTCAATTTATTCTTTAAGCCTGAAAGAATAAGGCAGGCGATATAAAAATAACGTAAAAATTCATATCGCCTGAAAGGGTTGGCACGTTTTTTAATCGCAATGGCGATTATTCCAACAGGGTGTTTACGGTGCGACGCACGTATTGCGTCATTTGCGCCAGATCCTCGGGGGACACAGGCCCACCGCCGGCACGTACCACCTGCTGTTCTATTTGAGCAATTTCCTGCTCGACCTTATTGGCAATCTGTACCTTGACGATCTTATCCACCGACGAGAGCAGCACCTTCAACACCACTTTCAGCGCCACATTCTCGCAGAACGAATCGTAGTGATGAACCGCAGGCGGTGCTGCGGGGGGCTCGGGTGCGCGCGGGGCCATAGCCTTGAAACTGTCTACATTTTCAATAATAAGATCCATGTCTCTTATTAGTTCATCAAAATCTTTAGACACTGACTTATTTCCCTTCGCTATGCGCAAAAACAGAACGCCCGTCATCAGGGCAAAGGCCGGTGATTGGCGGGCAGAACGAATTTCGACCGTGACGTTCAGGTAGTGAATGGCAGGCTGAGCGGCATTTTAACCTTGCCGGGGGTTGGCAACAAGATGGGGCCGAAGGAATCCGCGGCCCCATCGGGCAGGTGATAGCTTAACTTTTCAGCTTGGCGGTGATTTTCGCTACGTGTTCACCCTGGAAGCGGGCAATGGCCAGCTCTTCCGCACTGGGCTGGCGCGAACCGTCGCCACCGGCAATGGTGGTTGCTCCGTAAGGGGTGCCGCCGCGGGTTTGTGAAACGTCAAACAGCTCGGGTGTTCCGTAACCGATAGGCACAATAATGAAACCGTGGTGCGCCAGCGTGGTCCAGGTTGAGCTGATGGTGTGCTCCTGACCACCGCCGGTACCGGTGGAAGAGAATACGCTGCCTACCTTGCCGTACAGGGCGCCGGAAGCCCAGAGCCCGCCGGTTTGATCGAGGAAGGTCCGCATTTGGCCCGCCATGTTGCCAAAGCGGGTTGGGGTACCGAAGATGATGCCGTCGTAATCGGCCAGTTCCTGCGGGCTGGCGACAGGAGCCTGTTGATCTTGCTTGCCGCCGGCTTTGGCAAAGGCTTCTGACGGCATGGTTTCCGGCACGCGTTTTAGGGTGACTTCTACGCCACTGACCTTGCGTGCGCCTTCCGCTACCGCGTTCGCCAGGGTTTCAATATGTCCGTACATTGAGTAATACAGTACCAAAATTTTCGCCATGTTCCGTTCTCCGCTGTGGTGGATGAAAGAGATGCTTCCTAAGCATAGGAGTGAATGCGGAACTTGGCCTTGTGGCCTTATCTCATCCCGGCTATCGCCAGCAGCGCACCGAAGGCAATCAGCAGGCCACCGAATACCCTGTCTATGCCTTTACGCAGGCGCAGCAGTCGCGCATTGATGCTCGGCGCGGAAAACAGCAGCGCAACGGCGCTGAACCACAGGATATGGGCCAGGGCGATAAACAAGCCGTAACCGATTTGCACCGCCAGCGACGTCTGTGGATTAACCACCTGCATAAACAGGCTGACGACAAAAATGGTGGTTTTCGGGTTCAGCGCATTGGTTAAAAAGCCGGTTTTCAGCGCGGCGAAATCGCTGGCGGCGGTGGGGGCCGCGCCGGCAGAAACCGTGGCAGCACCGGCACTACGCAGCATGCTGACACCCAGGTAAATCAGGTAGGCAGCGCCAATCATCTTCAACAGGGTGAATAGCCACAGCGATTGCTGGATCACCACGCCGACGCCGATCAGGGTGTAGCTCACGTGGATCAACACCCCGGCACCAATGCCGCAAGCGGTCACCACGCCGGCACGACGGGAAAGCAACAGGCTGTTGCGCGACACCATGGCGAAATCAGGCCCTGGGCTAATGACGGCAAGTAAAGTGATGGTGACGACAGCGATGAGTTCGGTCATAGTAATCCTGTAGATGAATCAGAATAGAGTGGCTGATTTATAAAGGGAATGGCCAACGGTGACAAACGATGAAAACTGACGATTTCGGTGAGAAAAACTCACGCAAAATAAGCCGGCCACTGTCATTGGGCGGATTGCGATGCTTTGAAGCGGCGGCCAGGCTGGAAAGTTTCACCCAGGCGGCGAACAGTTTAAACCTGACGCACGGGGCGGTGAGTCGTGCGGTCAGGGCGCTGGAGGATGAGCTGGGTATTGCGTTGTTTGAACGTCGTCATCGGCGGGTGTATCTGACGGCCGCCGGGCGGACGTTGTTTCAGGCGTCGCAGCAGGCATTCGGCATCCTGGAGCAGACTGCGCAACAACTGCGGCAGCAGGCACAGGACGCACCACTGGTATTGTCCTGTGAGCCGACGCTATTGATGCGTTGGCTGATACCCCGCCTGCCTGCGTTTCAGTTGGCGCACCCGGACATCCATCTGCAGTTGGTCGCGGGCGGCGGGCCATTTTCGTTTCACGACGGCATCAGCGCCGCCCTACGGCGCAACGATTTTGACTGGGGCGATAAGCTGCACAGCCAGTGGCTGTTCAACGAGCAAGTCGGGCCGGTATGCAAGCCTGAAATGCTGCCGCGTTTTATCTCCCTCCACGCCGGTCAGCCGCAGTTGAGCCGCGATGCGGTGCTGTTACATTCGGCCACCCGGCCTGATGCCTGGCGGCATTGGGCTCAGCAGCAGAGTGTGTCGTTGGAAGGCTGTCCAGAGCAGCGTTTCGATCACTTTTACTTCAGCTTGCAGGCGGCGGTGGCGGGGATAGGCGTCGCTATTGGCCCTTGGCAGCAGGTGCGGGATGATGTGGCCGGTGGGCTACTGAGCGCCCCCTTTGGTTTTACGTCGGACGGTAGCGGTTATTGTCTGCTGACACCGCAAGAAATCAGGCCGGGCAGCGCGCTGTCCCGGCTGGCAGACTGGCTGAAACTCAGTGCAGACGCTTGAGCTTTTGCTCCAGGCGCTGGCGTTGCCAACGGCTGAAGAAGTCGCGTAACAGCAGGGTGCGCGTCGCGCGCATAATCACCGCGATACTCATGCCGGCCATGGCCCAAAGCGACCACAGATATTGCGGATGAGTAAACCAGTTAATGGCGAACAACAGCACTGCGATAAATGCGAACCTCACTATCATGCGCAGCAGCCTGCCTTCTTCCTCCACCTGTCGGCGAATCGCCTGCTCGGCCTGGCTGCTGTCGCTGTTTTCCTGTTGCGGCGGCTGGTTGAGATCGCCAATCTGTAACTCCAGCGCCGCGGCTATCGCGGTCAGGGTTTCCAGGCTGGCCTGCTCGCCATTTTCAAGGCGCTGAACGGTACGGGTGCTAAGCCCGGCAATGCTGGCCAATTGTTCCTGAGACCAGCCTTTTTCCAGCCGTAATTGCCGGATGCGGTAAGTTTGCATTGCACGCTCCAAAAATGAACCTTCATTGAGGCCAAGTGTAGGAGTTGAGGCCGTTGACCGCCACGACAGGCGCATGACATCTGTACGACAGCCAGGTGACAACCCGCTGAGTATGCGGGTTAGAAGGTGACGTTACGGATAAAGCGCAGCGGAAAATCGGTGCGGTTGGCGTAGGCATAGTGCTGATCGCTGTTGAACACCTGGGTTTGGCCGGCGTCCAGCGTCAGGGTTTGCTGTTCCAGCACCAGCGTCAGGCTGCCGGTAATCACGTAGATTATTTCACTCCAGCCTTCGGCATCCGGCACAGAATCGTAGTGCTCGCCGGGCATCAGTGTCCATTCCCAAAGCTCAACCCGCTGACGAGCAGGCACGCTGGCGGCAAACAAAGCCTGACTTGCCGGTTGTACGCCTTGCCATGCCAATTCGCCGACCAAATGGCTGCCGCGCGCTTCGGGAGCCTGGATCAGATCGGTGAAGGCGATATTCAATGCCTCGGCCAATTTGTCCAACACCGCCAGGCTGACGTTGCGGTCACCGGCCTCGATGCCGGCCAGCATGCGGCGGCTGACGCCGGATTTTTCCGCCAGCGTCACCTGGCTTAGCCCCGCCTGCTGGCGATAGCCACGCAGGTTGCTGCTCAGGTATTGCAACACCTTGGGCGCTTCATGTTTACCGCTGTTCACCGTATTGCTCATCCCAGGGCTTTACCTCATACTGGCAGGATCTGTGCATTATATTGCACCCAGCAGGAAGGGCAAGCCGGTGTCTGCAGTAAAAAAATCCTCTATTTTCACTTTCATTCCCACGATAAAGCGGCAGGAAGCGGTGCTGATTTTCATCACCATGATCTGGGGCGGAACCTTTCTGGCGGTCCATCTTGCGATGCAGGTCAGCGGGCCGTTCTTCTTCGTGGGTTTGCGCTTCGCTGCGGCTACGCTGGTGCTGACGTTATTCTCCTTGCGCAGCTTACGCGGATTGACCTGGTACGAGCTGAAAGCGGGCGTGTTTATCGGTATCGCCATCATGTTCGGTTACGGCCTGCAAACCGTGGGGCTGCAAACCATCAGCAGCAGTCAGTCGGCGTTCATCACCGCCATGTATGTGCCGATGGTGCCGTTATTGCAGTGGTTGGTGCTCGGGCGCTTCCCCGGCGTTATGGCCTGGGTCGGCGTGTTATTGGCCTTCAGTGGCCTGATGCTCTTGGCCGCGCCAAGCAGTGCCGATATGGCGCTTAGCATCGGCGAGATCCTGACGTTGATTGGCACGCTGGGCATGGCTGCCGAGATCATTTTGATTGGTGCCTATGCGGGCAAGGTTAACGTTAAGCGGGTGACGGTGGTGCAATTGGCGACGGCCTCGCTGGCGGCGTTTCTGATGATGGTACCGACCGGCGAGTCGGTACCGCCTTACAGCAATTACCTGCTCTACAGCGCAGTCGGCCTGGGGCTGGCCAGCGCCATCATTCAAGTGACGATGAACTGGGCGCAACGAAGCGTTTCGCCGACCCGTGCCACGGTCATTTATGCCGGCGAGCCGGTGTGGGCCGGGCTGGTGGGGCGCATTGCAGGCGAGCGTTTGCCGGGCGTAGCGCTATTGGGCTGTGCGCTGATCGTATTGGGCGTGCTGGTCAGCGAAATGCGTATTCGACGTAAAGCAAAGGCGGCGTTGGTTGAATAAGGCCCGGCAAGCCGGGCCGCGGTGCTAACGGGTAGCGCTGTCTGCCAGTGGCAAGATTTTACGGTTGCGCAATAGCGCATTGAGGATAATGGCACCGAAAGTGGCGGTGCCAATGCCCCCCATGGTGAAGTTGCCGAGGGTTAACGCAAAGTCCCCTGCACCCAACACCAGCGTTACCGCCACCATAATCAGGTTGCCGTTATCCCCCAGATCAACCTTGTTTTGCACCCAGATGCGCGCGCCGGCGACGGCAATCAAGCCGAACACCACGATCGAAGCACCACCCAGCACCGGCCCGGGAATAGTGTGGATCAATGCACCGAACTTGGGTGAAAACCCCAGCACAATCGCTACCGCTGCGGCGGCGACAAACACTAGCGTGGAGTAGATTTTGGTGACCGCCATCACCCCGATATTTTCGGCATAGGTCGTCACTCCGGTGCCCCCGACCGAGCCGGATAGCATTGTCGCCAACCCGTCGCCGACGAACGCGCGACCGATATAAGGGTCAAGATCCCGGCCGGTCATACCCGCCACCGCTTTCACATGCCCGAGGTTTTCCGCCACCAAAATGATCGCTACCGGGGCAATCAGCAGCATGGCATGCAGGTTAAATACCGGGGCGGTGAATTGCGGCAGACCGAACCAAGGGGCCTGGCTCAGTGCGCTGTAATCTACCGGTTTGCCGAGGCCGAAACCGTTGGTTGCCACGACGTAAATCAAATAGGCGGCGATCAGGCCAACCAGGATCAGCAACCGCTGCATCAGCCCGCGGGTAAAAACCGCCACCGAACCGATACACAAGATAGTGACCACCGCCATCCAACTGTCAAAATGGGAGGCTGAAACGCTGCGCACCGCAATGGGCGCCAGGTTGAGGCCGATAGCCATGACCACCGCCCCTGTCACTACCGGCGGCATCAGCCGCTCTATCCAACGGGTGCCTACGCTCATCACCACGAAACCGATCAGCAGATACACCAGCCCGCAGGCGATGATGCCACCGAGGGCCAGGGCAATATTGGGGTTGGCGCCCTGGCCGCTGTAACCGGTCAGGGTGATGACCAGCCCGACAAATGCCGCGCTCGAGCCGAGATAGCTCGGTACCCGACCGCCGACCACCAGAAAAAACAGCAGCGTGCCGATACCGGACATCAGAATGGCCAGATTGGCGTCAAAGCCCATCAGCAAAGGCATCAGCACCGTAGCACCAAACATCGCCACCGCATGCTGCAAACCCATCACCAACGTCTGGGTCACTGGCAGCCGTTCATCGGGCGCAACAACCGCACCGTCCAGATTGCCTTGCTTCAGCCGCCATTGGGGAAACCAGATATTCGCCATCGTCATCTCCAAAATATTGAGGTGCAGGTTAGGGTTACAGATGCGAGCGTTGCGGCTACGCGCCGATCATTGTTTCAACAGCGAGTGATAACGCCGGTCAAAATAGGCCAGGCCGTGGCTGTGGTCATTACGCGCCAATGCCACCGCCTGACAGAACAGAATGTCGTGGGTGCCGACGCTGACAATCTGGCTGATTTGGCAATCGAAAGAAGCCAGCGCGCCGTGCAAAATCGGGGCGCCGGTCACCAGCGTAGACCAGCGAGCGGCGGAGAATCGCATGTCCATCGGCGTTTTGCCGCCGAACAGATTCGACAGCGATTCGTGCTCTGCCGCCAGCGTATTGACGCACAGCGTTTGGTTTTGCTTGAACACCGCATACACCGACGCCGAGCGGTTCAGGCACACCAGCAACGTGGGGGGCGTGTCGGTGACGCTGCATACCGCAGAGGCGGTAAAACCGGCGCGGCCTGCGGGGCCGTCGGTGGTAATGATATTCACCGCCGATCCCAGGCGGGCCATGGCATTGCGGAAGTCTTGTTTTTCTACGTACGCTGGTTGCAGCGGTGCATCGGCAAACCCTGTTTGGCTTTGCATAAGGTATCTCCGGGCTAGAGGGCGAGGCTGCTGCTGGCGTTCGGCGTTTTCAATAGCCAGTCCAGCAGGGTGCGGTTGAAAGTTTCGCTGTCGGTCACGCTCATCGCGTGGCCGCCGTAGGTCATCTGCGCCAGCTCGCCGTTGGGCAGGCTTTCCGCCAACTGATGCGAACAGAGATAGGGCACCAGCAGATCGTCGCGAGCGCACAAGGCCAGGGTTGGTGTGGTGATGTCCGCAAGGTGAGGGCGGAAATCGGTATTAATCAATGCATTCAGGCGGCGCAGCAGGTTTTCTGTGCCCTGAAAATGCGCGGTTTGGTGCTGCAACTCTTCACCTAGCAAGGCTTCGTGCTGCGATAGCCAGTCGGCGGGGAACAGAAACAGCGGCTGGGCGCGCACATAGGCTTCAACGCCGCTGTTAAGCAGCAGATCCTGTCGGACGTGGAAGCAGCGCCGGGTCTGGCTGTCCAGCGCCGGCCAGCCGTTGACCACTACCAGTTTTTCCAGCAACTGCGGCTGGGTGAGCGCCAGTTGCAGGCCAATCATGCCGCCCAGCGCGTGGCCGACGAAATAACAGCGTTCGATACTGAACGAACGCAGCAGTTGTGCTACTTCATCCGCCATATCGGCCATGCTATAGCCGTCCGGTACCACGCCTTTGCTGCGGCCGGTGCCATAGTGATCGTAAATGACCACCCGGAAATGCCGGGTTAGCGCATCAATCTGCGGTTGCCAGAAGCTACCCGAGCCACCGAGGCCTGCGGACAGCACCAGCGTCGGCGCCAGTGGCGTATCTTTTCCCAAAATCTCAAAGTACATGCTCGATCCTCAATGGCTCAGCGGCCGATATGGGCCACTGTGGCGATTTCAATCAATGCGTCCGGCTTCACCAGCCCGCACTGAATGCAGTAGCGGGCCGGTTTATCGCCGGGAAAATACTCGGCATATACCTGATTGATGGCGGCATAGTTTTGCCAGTCGGTGAGAAAGATCGAGTTAAAGGTCACGTCGTCCATGCTTCCACCGGCGGTTTCGATCACGCTTTTGATGGTCTCCAGCACGTGGCGTGTTTGTGCCGCGGCGTCACCGACGTGAACGACGTTATTGTCTTTATCGAAGGCCAGCGTACCCGAGACATACACCACGCCGTCGGCCAGGGTGCCCGGAACAAAGGGAGCCAGCGGTTTGCCGGTGCCCGGTGGAGTGATCACTGTTTTTGGCATTGTCGCGCTCCTGGTGAAGGTTGTTTTGGGTTTAAACAGGCAAGATTCATGCCGTCTGGCTAAGCGGAGCGGCGAGAACGTCACAGAAACTGTCGACGTCCGACACCCAGCCGAAAAAGGTTTCGATGTTGTACAGCGCCGCCTGCTGGGCGAACGCCGGGCCGGCCTGGTGGGTGGCGTCGGCCAGCACAATGCCGAAATACTCGAGGAAAAAGCCGTCGCGCAGCGTGGATTCCACACAAACGTTGGTGGCGATGCCGGTAAACACCAGATGGTGAATGCCGTAAGAGCGCAGCAGGCTGTCGAGCTGGGTGTTGAAAAAGCCGCTGTAGCGCGGTTTCGGCAGCACGATATCGCCAGGCTGTGGTTGCAGTTCATCCACCAGGTCGTAGTCCCAATCGCCTTTGGCCAGCAGCTTGCCCATCAGTTCCGGGCGCTGGCGCATGGTTTTCAGCGCGTTGGACTTGTGCCAGTTAGGCGAGCCTTCACCGCCGGCTTCGACGTACTGGTTGTCCCAGCCGTTCTGGAAAAAAATCACCTTAATGCCCGCGGCGCGCGCGGCAGTGATGGCGCGCTTGATGTTGGCGATCACCGGCGCGGTGGTCGAAACGTCGAACCCGGCCAAATCCAAATATCCCCCCTGCGAGGCGTAGGCATTTTGCATATCGACCACGATTAATGCGGTTTCCTGCGGCGCAAAGGCGATGGCCTCCGGACGGGCGGGCAGGGTGACCGTCGCTCCGCCTTGCGGTGACTGGCGGCGTACCACTGTTTGGCTTTCAACAATTTTCATCATGCCACCTCACGGCTTGCTGCAGTTTGTGGGCAAACGTCTGCCCGGCTTTTCATCAGGGGTTGAATGCGTTCGCCGAAGTCTTCTACGCCTTGCACGAAGTCGTCGAAAGTCAGCAGCACGCCTTCGGTGCCGGGCACGGTGGCGATTTCATCCATCATTCGCGCCACGTTGGCGTAGGAGCCGACCAGCGTACCCATGTTGATGTTGACGGCGGAAGTGGGGTCGGCCATTTGGCGCACATTGGTGTCAGCGCCGGATTTAGTGTCTTTGCCGCTCTGCTCGGTGAGCCAGGCCAGGGCTTCGGTATCGGCCCCGGCTTTATAGCTTTCCCATTTGGCGCGGGCAGCCTCGTCGGTTTCATCCGCAATGATCATAAACAGCACGTAGCAGGCCACGCTGCGTCCTTCGGCATCGGCGGCAGTTTTCAACCGGGCAGCCGTCGGGGCGAAAGCGGTGGGGGTGTTGACGCCTTTGCCGAAGCAGAAGTTGTAGTCGGCGTATTTGGCCGAGAAAGCCATGCCCGCATCGCTTTGACCAGCGCAAATCACCTTGATGTCCGCCTGGGGTTGCGGGCTGACGCGACAGTCATCCATCTGGAAAAACTCGCCCTTGAAATCGGATTTTCCGGTGCCCCACAGATCGCGTAGCACCCTGACGTATTCCGCCAGATAGTCGTAGCGACGACCAAAGTACTCGTCACCCGGCCACATGCCCATCTGCTCGTATTCCGGTTTCTGCCAGCCGGTCACCACGTTCAGGCCAAAGCGCCCACCGGAAATAGAATCAATGGTGGAAGCCATACGCGCGACGATGGCCGGCGGCATGGTAAGGGTGGCGGCGGTGGCGTAGATCTTGATGCGTGAGGTTACGGCAGCCAGCCCGGCCATCAGGGTGAAGGACTCCAGGTTATGATCCCAGAATTCGGTTTTGCCGCCGAAGCCGCGCAGTTTGATCATCGACAGGGCGAAATCAAAGTTGTAGTGCTCGGCCTTCTGCACGATGGTTTTATTGAGTTCAAACGTCGGTTTGTACTGTGGGGCATTGCTGGAAATCAGCCAGCCGTTGTTGCCGATCGGAATAAATACGCCAATTTTCATTTGAATACCTCGGGTCAGTGAAGGGGACAATCACAGGCTGCTTGCCTGAACCAAAGCAAACCCGATGCCATGTTTTAAAATTGTTTATTTATCAAATTGTTATAGTTTATTTGGCGCCCAGTTATTGAGTGGATGGTCCAAAACAGACCATTTGGTCAAAATTATCTGCACAAAAAACAGGCGCGCATGCTCATTAAAGGTGCAAAAGATCCCCCGGAAGGGGTAGGTAAAAGCGTGGGTTTCATACAAGGGCTTTGCTATGCTGGCCGGAGTCAGATTGTGCCAAGGAGCCGCAGTGAAGCCACAAGCCGTTAAACCGCCCACGCGCCGCTCGCGTGCGGTAGCTGCAAAACGCAGTACCATCATGGATGCGGCGCTGGAGTTCTTCTCGCTGTACGGTATTCACGGCACCAGTCTGGATCAGGTGGCGGAGCGCGCCGACGTTTCCAAAACCAACCTGTTGTACTACTTCCCCTCCAAAGAAGAACTCTACGTAGCGGTGCTGAAAGGCATTCTCGATGTCTGGCTGGCGCCGCTGAAAGCGCTGCGCGCCGATCAGGAGCCGTTGCAGGCCATTCGTGAATATATACGGCTGAAGCTTGAGGTCTCGCGCCATCATCCGCAGGCTTCACGGCTGTTTTGCCTGGAGATGATCCAGGGTGCGCCGTTGCTGAAACAGGAGTTGCAGGGTGGGTTGAAGATGCTGGTGGACGAGAAGTCCGCCATGATCGAGCGTTGGATTGACGAAGGTCATATCGCGCCGACAGAGCCGCATCACCTGATTTTTATGCTGTGGGCGACCACTCAGCACTACGCCGATTTTTGGGTCCAGATAGAAGCGGTAACCGGTAAAACGTTAGAAGATGAGGCGTTTTTTCAGCAGACGGTAGAGAACGTGCAGAGGGTGATTATCGACGGAATACGGCCGCGCTAGGCGCCAAAAGAGGGGATATTCAGGGGGATAGCGAACTATCCCCCTGTGGCATTAGGCGGCTTTCTTCTTACGCAGGAATACGTAAGACAGACCCAGGATCACAAACCACAACGGCGTGACGATCAGCGCCTGGCGGGTGTCATCGCGCAGCGTCAGCAGCACCAACACAAACACGAAGAACGCCATACAGACCCAGCACATCAGTTTGCCGGCCGGCATCTTGTAAATCGATTTCTGGTGCAGCGCCGGACGCTTCCTGCGATAAACCAGGTACGAACACAGGATGATGGTCCAGACAAACATGAACAGGATCGCCGAGACGGTGGTCACCAGCGTGAACACGGTCATGACGTTCGGGATCAGGTAAATCAGCACCACACCGCCCAGCAGGCAGATACAGGAGAAGGTCAGCCCGTTAGCCGGCACTGCCCGCTTGGACAGATTGGCGAACGACTTGGGCGCATCGCCCTCCTGCGCCAGACCGAACAGCATGCGGCTGGTGGAAAACACCCCGCTGTTGGCGGAAGAGGCGGCGGAGGTCAGCACCACAAAGTTAATCACGCTGGCTGCCGCCGGCAGGCCAATCAGCACGAACAGTTCCACGAACGGGCTCTTGTCGGCAACCACAGAACTCCATGGCGTGACCGACATGATAACGATCAGGGCGAACACGTAGAACATGATGATGCGGATCGGAATGGAGTTGATGGCGCGGGGCAGCACTTTTTCCGGATCTTTGGTTTCAGCCGCGGTGGTACCAACCAGTTCGATACCGACAAAGGCGAACACCGCAATCTGGAAACCGGCGAAGAAACCGCTGATGCCTTTCGGGAACATGCCACCGTCATTCCACAGGTGTGAGAACGACGCGACGGTACCGGTAGGCGACTGGAACTGCATGGCGATCATGACCAGCCCGGCGACGATCAGCCCGACAATGGCAACGATTTTGATCATCGCAAACCAGAACTCCATTTCGCCAAACATCTTCACCGTCGCCAGGTTAAGGCCCAGCAACAGCAAGACGCACAGCAACGAGGCGATCCATTGCGACAATCCCGGGAACCAGAACTGGGCATAGGCGGTGATCGCCACCACGTCGGCAATGCCTGTGACCACCCAGCAAAACCAGTAGGTCCAGCCGGTAAAGAAACCGGCCCAGGGGCCGAGCAGGTCGGCGGCGAAATCGCTGAAAGATTTGTATTCCAGATTGGAAAGCAGCAGCTCGCCCATCGCGCGCATCACGAAGAACAGCATAAAGCCGATGATCATGTACACGAAGATGATGGAGGGGCCGGCCAGACTGATGGTTTTGCCGGAACCCATAAACAGACCCGTACCGATGGCGCCACCGATGGCGATCAGTTGAATATGTCGGTTAGTTAGGTTTCGCCGTAGATGATCTTCTGACGCAGGCGCGGCGTCTGTGGCTATTTTAGAGTGATCTACCATCTGATGATGTCCTGTTTTACCTGTCATGAGTGAAATAGCGAGCTCTGAAGTGGCTCTTTTTTATACGATTATCCGGTTGGCCCGGCTTTAGTAAGGTAGTGCAATAACGCCACCTTTGTGCAACATGTTTACAACATTTATGCGAGGGATAAAAGTCGATTGTTCTTTACACCGAGGAGGCAAATCGGACGTCTTGGGGGCGGAAGATTACTCCTCGTCGTAGCAGATTAACAGCCCTGATCTGACTTATCTTGTTGATATAACAGGGCCTTGGAAATGTCGCATGAGAAAAACTAATGGGTGTAAGCGTTTGACGTCGAGGGGGCTGAAGAGAATAGTTTACGTCGTTGGGTGGTGAGCTCCGTCGGTAGAGCAGTTGACTCTCAAGCAATGGGGCACAGGTTCGAACCCTGTACGACCCACTAACAAATCAGATGGTTAGCTGTTATTTGTCCCCTCCGATTTTTCAGTGAGGGACAAAATTGGGACACACTCTGCAAAAATTGTATCGATTTGGTGTGAATGTTCAGTTAAGTGATCTGGCGCAGTGTAGGCATACGTACACACCATATCTATCGACTCCCAACCGCCTATATCCTGCAAAATTGATAATGGGACTCTTGCTTGAATTAACCAGCTCGCCCATGTGTTTCTGAGATCGTGAAATCGGAAATTCTCGATGTCTGCGCGTTTTTTCGCCACCCACCAAGCTGTATTTGAATTAACGCGCATTTTCCTCCATTGCCGGTGCAACTGTTCCATAAGAATGAATCTTGATTTCTGTTTGAACAAACACCCATTTACTATGGCGACCAATCTGGTCACGCAGAACTTTACAAGCAGTGTCGTTTAGGGCAACACCTATTGCCCTGGTCGATTTACTTTGCTCTGGGTGTATCCAGGTTACCTTCCTTTGCATGTCGATCTGCGACCACTCTAAGACGAGAATATTCGAGCGTCGTAATCCGGTAACTAATGCAAATTTGACAACTGACTTTAATGGCTCTAGACACTCGTCTATTAGACGTTGTGCTTCATGAGGTTCTAGCCATCTAATCCGCCTATTCTTAGGCTGGGGGATCTTGATGATTGGTGCTCTGTCTTACCATTTCCATTCTCGCTCTGTGGCTCTTAGAAGGGACTTCATAAAAGCCAGATAAGCAGCCTTGGTATCAACAGCAACTGGCTTGTGTTTGAACTCCGGGGCCTCCTTGACTAGTTTAGTCAGAGACTAAGTACTTCTGAGCCAGTTCCCATAATGCGCACGGTTTGTCATTTTGCTCACGGTCGTATAAATCTTCGCTTCCGTTGTATTTTTCAATTTCACACCTTCAAAACAATTCAGCCAGAAGCCGATTATCACCTTGTCTGTATCAATCGGCTTCTTGTTTGCTTTTTTCCAAGCCAGCGCAAGCAGACTTCCTCTAAAGTCGCATCCGGCATTTCTCCCAGACAATTTATTCTCCAAAGCTCTGTTTTTCGCATGTCGTGCAAGTTCTGTGCATGGTGCTTGCCCATTGGGCAAGGCCTTCCTTAATTCGCTGGCTGTCCGGTTACGAGTAACTCGTATACCAGGTTTCACCTTTAACGCTGAATCAGGGCATCTGTCAGTTGGAAGATACCAATGGGAAGAAAATTCCCGGCCCCACCACCATATAGGCCAGAGATAAGGTTGTTAGACCGGTACCGTCACTCGCTCTATCGCGTGTTAAATGCAAATGGTGCGACGCAGGCCTAGTCCTCGTCAGTACCCACCTGATGCACAAATTCCCCCGACAAGGAATAAGACAGAGAATCCCTATAGGAGGTGATCACGTTTTGGCAGCCTGAAAATGAAACGTATATGAACTCCTAGGTTCAGGACCTTTTCTTTAATGACACCAATATCTATTGTTGTGTGAGTCGCTATAGAAGGTAGAGTTCGCCTTATCAGCATTATTTTCAGATATGCTTATGAAGCTGCCAAAACAGTGTTGCAGTATATATCAGTGTAAATTTACGACAAAAAGACGATTAAGGACTATATTATGAACAAAGAAGATGCGGTTAAAATTATTAGTTTCCCAGTGAAATTATATGGAACAGCAAAAGATGATGAAAATCTTGATGCACTTAAAGCTCTGCTTACTAATTGGAATAACGTTTATCCGAATCACATGATTATCGAGATAAATTATTCTGATAACCAAGTGTACATGTATCTTGATTTCATGACATCGGTTGAAGGGTATTATGAGATTAAGGCCATGGTTTATACTGCCTTTGAGCATTTTATTCCTGCTGTGAAACACGAATTAGAAAAAGTGCTCATGCTCAAGAATTCTACAGGTAAGAGAGCAAAATACGAGGTTTTCTCAAATAGTGATTCTAAATATGCTTTTGTAACTATTTACGAAAACGAACCTGATTTCCATGTTAAAAACTATGAAGACCTTACTTTAAATGACTCAACTAGTATTGATGCGCAAATCAATACTCATTTTGAGTCACTGTAATATTTTAAGCTGACAGATCCTCACATAATCACTATTAAACTACAAAAAAACCGCCTTCGGGCGGTTTTTATTGTCCATCACAGAGCATCTATATAGGTGCTCTGTGATGCGCAAAAAAACATTACTGATAGGCTAGACAGTAGTATGCAAAATCACATCAATTCAGCCTGAATGTTCAGTTGAGTGATCTGGCGCAAGTTAGGCCTGACTCTATCTATTTATCGAGACACCACGGCGCTTATTCCCTGCAAAATTGATAATGGAACTTTTAAAGGGATAAATCTGCTTACGCAGGGGTCAGGGCGTATCAATCAAGTGAATGTGCTCACGGCTTTCATGGAATAACCGCCGACAAAGAATACGGTAACAGTCTCGGTCGAACTCATCGGCCGGGAAACTGAGTTTTTCGGCGGCAGACAGCGTCGGTGCCGTACCGAGGTAGAACCAGTTGCTGATGACATGAAAAGCTTTAAGTGGCCCTTGTCGTTCCTCAATGGCGATCCTGCCGGGGAATGGCCAGTGCCGCACCTGGGCCTGCTCCAGGGCGCTAAGCAGCCTGCTCTGGTGCGCTTGTGGGGTCTCTTTACCGCAGCATACTCCCGCGCATTTGCCTAATTGATGGCGAAAGCAGGGTTGTCCGGGGCGTCCTTTTTCAATATCCAGGTATGTCAGGCAGAGCTGCTCCCGATCGGCAATGTCGATCAGAAAATCGACGGCCGCCGCACGCCGTAGAAACAGGCCGTACAAGTTAGGCGTCCGGGAAAAGTCTAGCGCATCGCTGTATACGATTCGCGTTTGGGAGTCCTGTACCTGCAGCGCGCATAGCCGGCGGATTTTACGCAGCCGCTTGTTGTAGAGCGGGCTTTGCTGTTTCACCAGGGAGGATTCAAGCAGCAGCGCACCAATCTCCCCAACGGTTTCGATGCAGGTTATGCGGCGGGTGGCGGCAAGCAACCGAGCTTCGCGCGGATTGCGTAGATGAGACTGAACGCGGCGGCGAATGTTGACGCTCTTGCCTATGTAGAGGGGATGGGCGCCGTTGTCGCCGTGAAAGAAATAAACCCCGCAGCTCTGCGGCAGGTTGGCGACCTCACCGGTCAGATGTTCAGGGTATTGATACATGGATTATCAGAAACTCACTGCTTATAGGGAAGTGGGGTATCACGCCAATGATAATATTTTCTTATTATAATTCACAGCCGGCTTTCAGCTAACGCTAAGAGTTGAGATTTGTTATCATTTGCGAAAATTTTTCTATAGGGAGATAGAGATGCGTAAAGCGTTAATAATGGCTCTGGGTGTGATGGTACTGTCAGGCTGTGCGGGGCAACAGGACGACGACGAGTCGCGTAACAAGGCCTCTGCAGACCAGGCCGGTGGCAAAGAGTGGAAGGCATTCGTTGCGCCTTTATCCGTCAAAACACAATCGCCGGGCGAGCGAGAAATGAAGCACGCAACCCGGCAGAACTGATTTACGATAAAGCCCACTTGCGTGGGCTTTTTGCATTCTGAACAGGCACCCGTCAACAGCGGATAGGGCGGTTCTAAAAGGAAGGGAATCATGAGAAAAGTTAATTCAGGATCGGAAACTCGCCTGTCGGCAGTATTGCTCGTTATCGCAACGCTGTTGTTAGCAGGCTGCTCGGGGACGGACACTGCGGCTAAACCTGAGGTATCTGGAGGCGAAGTCGATGACCTTTTCGCTGGATTGCAAGGTAAAACGGCGCCAGCACCTGGGCAAGAGATCAACCGATATATCGCGCAGATCGCAGCGGCTATTCAAAGTCATTTTCAATATGACAGCGTCTACGCCGGCAAGGAATGCTCATTACGACTCAAGTTGGCTCCGGATGGCATGCTGTTAGATGTCCGGGCTGAAGGCGGTGATCCCGCACTTTGCCGTGCGGCTGTAGTGGCAACCGCAAATGCCAGCTTTCCCAAACCCCCGACACCGGCGGTTTACGCTGTGGTTAAGAATGCCGCGTTGGAATTCCGTCCTCAATAATCGAGAGCGACCATTAAAACAGCTGACCGACGGACATCAGAGCCACGGCCCACACCCCGGCAGACAGCGCACTGGCGCAATAGACCTGCTTGCGCGGCAGGGCAATCATGCCGGCAACCAATGGCACGGTATAGCGCATTACGGCCAGAAAGCGCGATACAAACAGCAGCGGGATCCCGTTGTTCTGTAATGCGGATTGCGCCTTGTTCAATGCGCCACGGTATCTGACCGGCAGCCAATTCCCACTTTGGCGCTTTTGAAGCCATGCGCCGCAATGGAAAGACAAAACGGAGCCGAACAGGGCACCCAGGGTTATCGCCGCCCAGACATGAGCATCGGCCAGCACCGGCTTGCCGGCGACAATGCCTAACATCAACGTCACCGATGCGGGCGGCAGAACCGAAGAAATGAAAATGACCGACTTGCCCAATGCAAACAGAAAAATAAGCAGCAACAGGAGACCGGGCTCCGGGCCGTATTTGTCGATAATAGCGGTTAATGTCTCCATGGATGACCCCCAGAAAATGTGTCTGAGGGTCAGTATTTCATTTCTAACCTCAATAAATGTTAAATAAAGTTTTTTTGAATGTGGAAGGTTGTAAAAATATTATTTTTCTATGAGTTCTGGCGTAATGATACTACGCGCTCTGTATTTTTTTATCCAATTGTTGATAGGGTTTTCTAATATATGATACGTCAATATACCAGATATTAATGATATCAATACCGAAATAGTAAAGTAGACTTCGTAAAGATTAGTTGTGAATAAGTCCATTTTTTTAAATGCTAAGGTGAGAATGCCTATGGAAAATAGATGGCTTAAATATATAGAGTATGATGCATCTCCTGTGTACGCCAGCATGGTTGATACTTTGTTTTCTTTGTTTATTTTTTGGTCTAGATTTATCACCCCAATAAATATTAACATTGCTGGAACTCCAAATTCGATAACGCGGCTGTATTCATACATGCTTGAAGTGAATAGCAAAATCACGCCGCATAAGATAAGGAGAGCGTTTGGCAGTACGGACGAAGTCAATATACGCCCCTCTTTCTTATAAAGTTCATGAATTACAATCCCGAATATAAATTCGTAAATTATATTATTCCCCAAGTAATTTACGATAAATAAATCAGACTTTTTTGCAAATAAAGAAAAAGTAACCATGGCTACACTTATATATAACCAGCGAAAGTTTTTCGTGAAGACAAATAAAGAAAAGATGATGTAAAAGAGGATTTCGTAAGTTAATGTCCATCCAACAAGTAGTAACATTGGTTTGTTTTCTAAAGGAATGAATAAGTATGATAATAACACATTGGTTTCTTTTGCTTGACTGTTTATAGCCCACGGAGCCACTAAATATACCGTGAGTGCTATTGTTGTAAATATATAATAAAGAGGCAATATTCTCATTGCTCGTTTGTTTATGAATGACATGGCGTTTTTTTCTTTGGCGCTCACCATCATCATAATAAATCCTGATATTATAAAAAACAAGTCAACGCCTGCGGCACCAATATCGAAAAAGAAACTCCCTATGTTTTGTGTTTTAGCTTTTTCTGTTACATGATATATGACAACTAATACTGCAGCTATAGCTCTTAATATCTGAATGCTAATCATCAATTAAACCTCTAATCTTTTTTGAAATAGATATGGATTTATTTTTATTTACGAAAAAGAGTTGTTATCTTGTTGTTTTCTTTTCGTTAAATTTTCGTGAAAAGTATAGTAGGGCTATTTGATTGGGATTTTTATTACTCGCTTATTTTTTTAAAGCCGTTATAAATCAAATGGTTATTTTTGTTTTTTAGGATAAATGCTACGCATGGCGGATATGGAAAGGTTGTGTTATCGTTTTGACGCGAAATTTAATTGTCATTTTCTTGGGTCAATACACGTCTATTTTTTATAAAAATATAGAGATATATTAATGATTTGAAAAAATAATAATGCTAAAAATTACAAACAGAAAAATAAGCAGCAACAGGAGACCGGGCTCCGGGCCGTATTTGGTGATAATAGCGGTTAATGTCTCCATGGATGACCCCCAGAAAATGTAGGGTCAGTGTCTCATTCACCGCTTCAATATAAGCTAAATCGAATGGGCTTCAGCTCAGGCTTACCCACTCACCTGAGCCTGACGCTCGGTGCTCTGCGTAGCCCACCCTTTGAGTGCAAAAATCAGCGCGGCGCACAGCAAAGAGAAAATTGCCAGTACGATCAGGCCGGCATGCGGGCTATCGAAGCGCAGTTCTGCCTCGGTGCGGATTAGCGGCGCCAGGAAACTGAACAGTGCGCCCAGCGTGGTGCAAAAACCGATGCCGGCCGCCAGTGCCGGGCCTGAAAGTATCTGCGCCGGTAAGGTCCAGAATATCGGCTGCACCGCTAGGAAGCTGACGGCGCAAAAGCACAACGCAATAATGGCAACAGTCGGCCCGGCATAGGACGAAACAACCAATCCCAGTGCGGCAATCACCATGCAGCCGATGGCGATGGGCAAGCGGCGAGAGGTTTTGCGGTCGGCATAACGCGGGATGTAATAGACCCCAAATGCAGAAACGGCCCAGGGAATTGCCGCTACCAGCGATGCCTTAAACCCGATATTGGTGCCCATCAGCGAGGCCACCTGCGAGGGCAGGAAAAACAACAGGCCATACACGCCGACCTGAATGGTGCCGTAAATAAACGCCAGGTGCCAAACCTTGGAATTTTTCAACGCCTCTTTCACGCTGCTGGCCTCGGTATTTGTTTGCTCCAGGGCCAACTGTGCCACCAACGCCTGCTTCTCTTCCGGGTTAAGAAATCGCGCCTTGGCCGGGCTGTCGTCAAGATAGAAATAGGCGAAGATCCCCAACACGACGGCCGGTAAACCTTCCAAAACAAACATCCAGAACCAACCTGGCTGCCCCAGCACGCCGTGCATTTCGAGCAACGCGCCAGAAATGGGCGAGCCCAGGGTCAAGGCCGCGGGAACCCCGAGGACAAAGATACCTATCACTGAGGCTCGAACCTTATTGGGAAAATAAAGGGAAGCCAGCAACAGGATACCCGGGTAGAAGCCAGCCTCGGCCAACCCCAACAGGAAACGCAAGGCGATAAATTGATATTCGTTGCTGACGAAACCGGTGCAGGCGGACAAGGCCCCCCACACTGCCGTGGTGGCGCTAAGCCAGACTTTTGCCCCTAGTTTGTTCATCATCAGGTTGGCTGGAATGCCGAAGATGGCGTAAGCCGCGAAGAAAATCCCTGCACCCAATGCGAAGGCGGATTGCGACAGGCCAATATCTACCGACATTGCCTCCTTGGCAAAGCCTACGTTTACCCGATCGATAAAGGCGACGAAATACAGAGAGAACATCAGGGGGATTAATCTGCGCCACGTTTTTTTAATCGCTGAATTGAGCGCGGAACTGGTGTTGGTCGTATTACTCACGGGGCTACCCTCTCAAACAGGTTAAACAACTGGGGCCGGCGGCGTAACGCCGGCAGCTTGCCTGCACCTATTGCCACTGCGGAACATTCACCGTCGGTTTTCAGTTTTCACCCAAAGGTCTAAAGGACTAATGGTCAGGCCTTTGTGGGCAAAAAAAAGCAGCAATGCACGCTATCCTGGCCTGTGCAGCCACGGAAAATCTGTTGGTAGAAACCAAAAATTGACAATTGGTTAACCTGAAACTCACACATGGCCGGTCGTGATTCAAGCCTGCTGATGAATATCTGTGCGCGTAATCACTGAATGACAAGCTTTGAATTATCACCGCGATTAATGAAGGCAAAGTCTGGTCTTCGAGGGTAGAGTGGCCACCCATGACAGATAAATTGAAAGAGAAAAGACGCCATGCTAAAGGTGATTGCTGAAGATTTTATCAAGCACGACCGTATTGAAACGGTGTTGCCGCTGTATCGCGAATTGGTAGAGAAAACCCGTCAGGAGGCGCTGTGCCTCTCCTATGAGTTGTTGATTGACCATCAGGATCCGGGGCATTTTATTTTCGTTGAGGAGTGGCCCGATCGGGCAGCGTTGGACACGCATTGCCAAACCGAGCATTTCAAGCGCCTGGTGCCTTTAATCAATCAGCACCAGAGCAAGCCTTGTACCTTTTTGTTTATGCAGCCTTTTCCCTCAGACGAGGGTTAACCAGGCAAAAAAATCCCCGCAGAGCGGGGTCAATGGCTTCTCAATTGCGGTCTTGTAGTGATTAAAAATTAGACTGCGAATGATTGCCATTCCCTCAGAATGCTCTTAAAAGACTTTTGCTGCCAACCGCACCTGATCTACCCAGCTTTGTTGGTAATCAAAGCTGGGGGCCTCATGTTGCGTCATCCCATGACGAACGATGGCTTTTACCGCCTGGGTAGCCAGCGGGTTCTTCTGGGCGATTTGCCAGGCGATCAGCCGTGCCTCTTCCAGAGCGCTTCCTTCGCTGATCCGTGAAATAACACCGTGCCGCCAGGCTTCCTCCACGCCTATAACGCGACCGGTCAGTAACCAGTCGAGGGCGATATAGGGGGAGATGCGCGCCGGCAGGCGCGAACATCCGCCTTGTGCCGCAATCAGCCCCAGCCCGGTCTCCGGGAAACTGAATTGCGCATCCCGCCCGGCGACGATCAGGTCACAGGCCAGCGCTATCTCGAACCCTCCGCCGAAGGCGATACCGTCCACGGCGGCGATAATCACCTTGGTGAGTCGCGCATGCACCAGGCCGGCAAAGCCATTCGGATCGACCACCGGAAGTTCGCCCTGCTGAAAGGCTTTGACGTCCATCCCGGCCGAGAACACCTGAGGCTGACCGGTCAACAGGATCACCCGAACCTTTTCATCCTGCTCGGCCTGTTGCAGGTAGCGTTGGATCAGGTGAGCCATCGCCAAATTGATGGCGTTCTTTTTTTCCGGCCGGTTCAGGGTAATCACGGCGATGCCGTCCTGTTGTTCATACAGCACCGGTGGTGGCAGGTCAGTCATGGCTTTTTTCTCCCTGGAAGAACAGCAGCGTCAGCAGCAGGGCGATGGCGCCCAACGGCAACGAAAACAGCGGCAGGTAATAAGCAGGCAAGGTATACAGCGTCAGGCCGCCGAGCATGCCGCCTGCCGCAATGCCGGCATACAGTACCGAGCTGTTCAGCGACACGGTCAGCGCGCCAAAACGTTTGGACAGCGACAGCAAGTGGTGCTGAATAGGCACCAGATACATCCAGCCGGTAATCCCCCATACCAGAAATATTGCCAGCACCCACCAGGGTGAGGTGACGTAAAAGGCCAGCAGGAACAATGAAAGGGTTTGAATCGACACGGAAAACAGCAGGACAAATTTACTGCCGAAGGTATCGGTCAATAAACCGGAAACGAAATTGCCGATGACGGCCCCGATGCCGAACACCAGTAACGCGATGGGCAAAATCGCCTCCGGGCCCAACTGAGTATTCTTCAGCAATACGCTCACATAGCTGTAAACAATGTGTTCGGAGCAGACGGCGAAGAAGGTGATCAGCAGCGTGGTCAGCACTGCCTTTTGTCGCAGTGGGGCCAACCGTTCTTTCAGCGAATGTTTCCCCGGCGCGGCGATGGCGTTCAGCGCCAGCGAAAGCCCCAGCAGCGCAACGGCACCTAACAGGGCGATCAGCAGGAAGATCTCCCGCCAGCCGATCAGCTTGGCCAGGAAGGTGCCAAAGGGAATGCCCAGCGCGATAGCCAGCGTCATGCCGCCATACACAATCGATATCGCCAGCCCGCGGCGTTTTTCCGCCACCAGCCCGACTGCGGCGGCGGCGGCCTGCGGCGTGTAGCAAGCCGCCCCCAGCGCCGCCAGTACGCGGCCCGCGGAGATTTGCAAAAAGCTGTCGGCATAGGCGCAAACCAGGTTACCGGCGATAAACAACACCAGAGCCAACTGCAAGATATGTTTGCGGTTGAGGTTGCCCAGCAGCCAGGCGGTCAGCGGAGCGAACACCATATAGGCCAGGGCGAAGACCGAGATCAACTGCCCCGCTTGCGCAGGGCTGACGGCAAAGGTGCCAGAAATCTCGTCAAGTATGCCAGCGACGATAAACGCATCGGTACCGATGGCAAAGGTGCCGGTCGCCATCAGACACAGCGTAAGAAAATGGCCGTTGTATTCCGTCAACTTCATCCCGCTCTCCGTAACGCATTGGCGGCCCAGATTTTGCTCAGCGCCGCCAGGAAATATTCCACGTCCTCATGAGTATGGGCCGAGGTCGGCGTAACCCGCAAACGTTCGCTGCCGGCCGGCACCGTCGGGGCATTGACCGGTTGCACGTAAATATCGTACTCATCGAGCAGTTGTTTGCTGATGTGCTTGTTGCGGTGTGGATCGCCGACCAGCACCGGCAGAATATGGCTGTCCTCCGAGACCAGAGGAATACCGGCGGCGCGCAGGCCGGATTTCAGGTGATCGATTATCGCCAGCAGATGTTTGCGTTGGTTGTCATGTTCCAGGTTGTACTTGAAGCTGGCCAACGCCGCCGCCACCACCGGCGCGGGGGAGGAGGTGCTGAAGACGAACGCCGGTGCCCAGCTGCGTACGGCTTCTACCACCGCGCGCGGTGCGGCGATATAGCCACCGGCAGCGCCGTAGGACTTACCAAAGCCCCCCTGAATAATGGTGATCTTGTCCAGCAGGCCCAGTTGTTCGGCATAACCCAAGCCCCGCTGGCCGTAAACGCCGGCGGAGTGGATTTCGTCCAGATAGGTCAGCGCCTGATGTTTCTCCGCCAGCGCGACAATCTGTGCCAGCGGGGCAAAGTCGCCGTCCATCGAATAGAGCGACTCGAAGGCGATCAGCTTGGGACGCTGCGGATCGGCTTCCTGCAGCAGCTCGGCCAGGTGCGCAACGTCATTGTGGCGAAAGATTTTCTTCTCCGCCTTGCTGTAGCGAATGCCGTAAATCATCGAAGCATGGTTCAGCTCATCAGAAAAGACGATCAGATTGGGAATGGCGTCGCACAGCGTCGAGAGCGTGGCGTCATTGGCCCCAAAGCCGGTGGTGAACAACAGCGCGGACTCCTTGCCGTAGGCTTTGGCCAGCAAGCTTTCCAACTCGCTGTGGTAGATCGAAGTGCCGGAAATACTGCGTGCCCCGCAGGTACCCAGCCCGACACGGTTTACCGCCTCGGTGGTGGCCAGAATCACCTTGGGGTGATGGCTCATCGCCAGATAGTCATTGGAGCACCAGACGTTCAGACGGCGCTCACCCTGTTGCCCGTGGCTGGTGGCCCAGGGTTTATCCAGCACGCTGCGTTCAAGGTTGAGGAACTCGCGGAACCGGCCCTGTTTTTTGGTTTCGGCCAGTTTTTCTTCAAGAATGTTCAATACGCTCATACGGAATTCCTTACATTAGAGGGCTTTAATCACCAATGAAACACCCTGGCCGACACCGACACACATCGTCACCAGCGCATTGCTTAATTGCCGGGTATGCAGCTCCAGCGCGCTGGAAAGCACCAGACGCGCGCCGGACATGCCCAGCGGATGCCCGAGGGCGATGGCACCACCGTTCGGATTGACTCGCGTATCGTCGAAGTCGATGCGCCAACTTTGCAGCGTCGCCAACACCTGCGCGGCAAATGCCTCATTAATTTCAATGACGTCGAAATCATTCAGCGTAAAACCGGTACGTGCTAACAGACGCTCGGTCGCGGCGATCGGCCCAATGCCCATCAACGCGGGGGCAACGCCGGCGCTGGCGCTGTCGCCAATTTCCGCCAGCGGCTGGAGTGACTTGCGCTTGACATAGCGACCGCTGGCCAGCAACAGCACGGCGGCACCGTCATTGATACCGGAGGCATTCCCGGCGGTGACCGAGCCTTCAGGGCTGAAGGCTGGCTTCAGCGCCTGCAATTTTTGCAGCGTGGTCTGGCGCGGGAACTCATCCTGCGCGAAGGATTGGCGGGTTTTGCGATCGACCTGAACATCCAGCGCGGTGATCTCCCTGGCCAATCGGCCATTTTCGATAGCCCGCCAGGCCTTTTGCTGCGACGCCAGGGCAAAATTATCCTGATCCTCGCGGGATATGCGGTATTGCTGCGCGACGTTTTCGGCCGTGATGCCCAACGGATCGCTGCCATAGCGTTGCGCCAACTGAGGGTTGACAAAGCGCCAGCCCAGCGTGGTGTCGAACAGTTTGATTCCCTTATCGAATGGCGTTTCGCCTTTGCTCATCACATAGGGCGCGCGGCTCATGCTTTCGACACCGCCGGCCAACACCAGATCGCTAAGGCCGCTTTTGATTTTTGCGCCGGCATAAATCACGGCGTCCAGCCCGGAGGCGCACAGCCGGTTAAGGGTAATCGCCGGTACTCCCTGATCCAGACCGGACAACAACGCCGCCATGCGCGCAACGTTACGGTTGTCTTCACCGGCCTGATTGGCACAGCCCAGCACCACCTCATCGACATCCGCCTCGCTTTCCGGGTGTCGTTGCAGCAACGCCCGAATAATCGAGGCCGCCATATCGTCCGGGCGGGTTAATGCCAGACTACCGCCGTAGGCGCCGATCGCCGTGCGCGTACCGTCAATCAAATAGACCCCATCATCTTTAATCGTCATCATTTTTCCTTAGGGCGCGACGGCCAGCTCGGGCCTTGTGGTGTGCAGCAACGAGTAATGCGGGTAATAGCGGGCGGAATGCAGCAGTTGCGCCATATTATCCAGCGTCGATTTCACGTTTTTCTGCCCGAGCTGAGCCAGCCAGGCAAAAATACCGTCGGCATAGTTGACGCCGGCCACGGCGGCGATATCGATGTCTTCTCGGCTACAAACCCCGCTCTCCACCATGATCACCGACTCATTGATCAGGCTGCTCAGAACTCGCGCGACGATCAGGCCTGGGGAATCTTTAACAAACTCCACCTGCGGGATCACCGCTTGCACCAGCGTGAGGAACAGCGCTTTATTCGTCTCGGTAGCCTGTTGGCTATGGGCCGCCACCAGAAAAGCGGTGTTGGCGTAGTTCAGTGCAACGTCGATCACGAAGGTATCGAGGCCCACTAAGTCGGCAAGTTGATTGGCCGTTCGCCCATCGGTGATTTTGACTGCCAGACTGTCATTCACCTGGATAAACCGTCCCAGAACCGGGTGTTCCGGCTGACGTGTTATTGGGAGGGGCGCCCAGGTCGCGAGGGCATGCTGTTGCAGCAGATCGAACAGCGGATGTTCGCCAAAAAAATGCAGCGAGCTCAGCGTACCGCCGCCGGCAGCCGGTGGGGGGGCTGTGTCAGCCGAGGGAGAAAAAAAGGAGCGGCCGTTTTTCTTCCCCAACAGCCCGGCATCCACCAGCGAACGTTGCAAATGGCCGGGGGTGTAGCGGGGGTCATACTGCATGTCCTGCCAAATCTGGCTGCTGACCTGATAATTAATGTCCTGACCGATAAAATCTGTCAGTTCCAAAGGCCCCATGCGAAAGTGGCCACCGGCCTTGAGCGCACGGTCGATTTGCGGTGCCCGCGCCACGTTTTCTTCCAGCAGGCGAAAACCTTCCAGATAAAAAGGCCGCGCCATGCGATTGACGATAAAGCCCGGCGTGGCTTTGCAGACCACAAACTGTTTGCCTATCGCCGTGACCAACTGCTGGCAGCGTAAGGTTGTGACCCGGGCGGTAAAATAGGACGGGATAATTTCGATCAGCTTCATCAGCGGTGCCGGGTTGAAGAAATGCAGGCCGATAAAGCGCGAGTTATTTTCTATGCCCGCGGCCAGTTTATTCAGCGACAGCGAAGAGGTATTGGTGGCGATAATCGCCTCTTTTTTTACCGTGGCGGCAATGGCCGCGAGAATCTCATGCTTGGTGGGTTCATGTTCCGCAATGGTTTCAATCACCAGGTCACTGTCGGCGATAGCGTCGAAAACAGGCGAGAAAACCAGGTTGGCCAAGATCTCGCCTTTTTTCTGTTGGCTTATTTTTCCGTTATCGATTTTTTTATTCAGGTCACCGACAATATAATCACGTGCCTGATTCAAAGAATGAGCGCTGCGATTATAAAGCAGGGTTCGTATGCCGTTCAGTGCCAATAGATAGGCAATACCTCTGCCCATGGTTCCGGCGCCAATCACGGCGACCGAATTTATTGCCGTATTATTCTCTGCCATAAAAATCCCCGTGAGTATTCTTCTGCTTTGCAAAATTCGCAAATGCTTATATTTTTTTGAATTTAAAAAGCACCAGGTGCCTATGGCGAAGGTAATTGGCAGCGGAGTGACTGTCTAACGGTAGAAGTGACAGGTTTACAATAAATAGGCTTTATGTTATTCGCGAAATTCTTAGCGCCGGTGCAATATAAATTCGTTATTTATTAATCACGGCAGGGGAATAGCTGTTTTTGTTATAGCCATGGTATTTTTTATTATATGAAACGGCTGTTGTCGCCCTGAGCCCTCCACTATAGTTAACCTCACTTAATGATTGCGGCGCTGTGCTCTGGAGAACCCGTGTTATGGACACTCACTTTCAGCCTTTGATGGATGATCTGCTTGGCAGCCTGTCTGACCGCGACCTTTTTTTAAACCGTCTGGCACCTTGCGCTCAGGCGCTGGGCTTCGAGTACTTCTCTTATACGGTCTTTTCCTGCTACCCGGCCAGCCGGCCCAAGATGCTGATAGAGGGCAATTATCCTGCGCAATATCTTGAGGACTATCGCAAATTGCGGATCTACCTGCAGGATCCGATGATCGAGCAGGCCCATCACTCTACGCTGCAATTCTATTGGGACGAGCCGTTCTACCGGGATAAACCGGAGCTGTGGTGGCGCATGGCGCAGTACGGCATTCGTGAAGGCTGGTCGCAGTCCGTCAAGGATTGCTACGGCCGGTTGGGCATCCTCACTTTTGCCGGTAAGAGTATCCCCACTCAGTCCCCGCAGGCCGGGGCACGTAACGAAACTTTCTTCCTGTGGCTGGCACAGACCGCCCACAAGACGCTGCGCGAAGCATTAATATCGGTAAACGACGAGGCAATAAAGGATGTGCTGACGCTGCGTGAGAAAGATATTTTACGCTGGTGCAGCGAAGGCAAAACCTCGGAAGAAACGGCACTGTTAATGGGCTTGAGTGAGCGCACCGTAAATTTCCACATCGGTAACTCGATTAAAAAACTGTCGGTGGCCAATAAAACCGCCGCTACCGCAAAAGCGGTGTATTTACAGCTGATTTAGCCGCCTTTGAAATAATTATTCGGCTAGCCGTTAGACGGATTGTGTTTATATTTTGTTAAATAAGGAAATATCCCACTCAGTATTTACCGCCGATCACAAAAGCGCGACAAAGCGGTTCACCCTTATCCTCCCCGGCAGTACCCTGTGGGCACCACGGTTACATAGAAGGGATGTGATATGTATAAGACCATATTAGTGCCGATAGATATTGAAGAGGATCTGTTGACCGAGCATGCGCTGGAGCATGTGGTGTACCTGGCGAAAATGTCCGGTGCCAAAGTGCACTTTTTCCATGCGCTGCCGGACGCGTCGGCATTCGTTACCGCTTACTCGTTCGGCATCAAAGAGTTTGAGAACAAGGCGGAAGTGAAGGCGGTGGATAAGCTTAAGCAGATCATGGCGGAAATCGACCTTCCGCTGGAGCGGCTGGATTACACCGTCAGCTTCGGTTCGCCGCGCGATCAGGTACTGGAACTGGCGGAGGAAATCGAAGCCGATCTGATCATCATCGGCTCGCGCCGACCGAGCGTGAAAACCTATCTGCTGGGTTCCAATGCGGCGGCCATTGTTCGCCATGCCAATATTTCGGTGATGGTTGTCCGGTAATCCTTTCAAATCAGGCCCGCAGCTTAATGCTGTGGGCCTGCCTCATTATTAAACGTTAGCGACAAAGAGCCGCAATCTCCTCATACAACGCCTGCGGGATGGTGACGCCGTGCTGTTCGCTGTATTGCCGCTGTTGAAAGCGCCGTTCACCCGGAATGCGCGCCCCTTGCTCGCTCATATCAGCAAACAAGGCTTCCGCCCTGGCCAAATGCGCCACTTTATCCGGCCCCAGAAAACGATCGGGATCCATGGCGATGATCAGCTCGCCGCCGTAAGGGGAGGAGCCGGTCTGGCGATCGTAGGCCAGCGATTCTTTACTGGTCATATCGCCAATCAACGGCCCGGCAAGCAGTTCAACCATCGCCGCCAGCGCCGAGCCTTTATGACCGCCAAAGGTCAGCATCGCACCTTGCAACACGCTTTGGGCATCGGTAGAGGGTTTCCCCTGTTGATCTATGCCCCAGCCTGGCGGCAATGGGGTACCGGCACGACGATGCAGTTCAATCTCGCCGCGTGCGGCGGCGCTGGTGGCCATATCAAAAATAAAGGGGGGCCGCTGTGGCCGCGGCCAGCCGAAGGCGATAGGGTTGGTACCGAACAACGGCCGGCTTCCCCCTGCTGGCGTAACCCAGGCATGGCTGGGCGTGCAGGCCAACGCCACCAGACCTTGATCGGTTAAAGGTTCGATATCGGCCCATAATGCCGAGTAATGCACACAGTGGTTAATGGCCAGCGCGGCAATGCCGTTGGTACGTACCTTTTCGACAAAAGCCGGCAGCGCCGTGCGATAGGCCAGCAGCGAAAAAGCATCGTGGGAGTCGACCCGCAAGATCGCCGGGGCCTGATCAAGCAGCGTCGGACGGGCATCGGCGGAAACTTTGCCCGCCAATAGCGAACGCACGCAGCCAAGCACTCGGTACAAACCGTGCGAAGCGCAGCCGTCGCGTTCACCGGCCGTCACATTTTGGGCGACGGCATCGGCGTGTTCAGCGCTGAATCCGTTACTGCGCAATGCCTGCAGCGCCAGCTCATAGGCTTGCTCCAACGTCAGCCTCTGGGTTTGCGTCATCAGATATCTCCTCTGGATTTACTCTTCTTCATCACCGGCAAAATTCGCCCGAGGTAAACAGGTATAGGCGCCCCAGTAGTAGATCGCCAGCGCAATGACTGCGACGGTGATGGTATCCCATGGGTGACCGATAGCGTTGATGCCGCCAAAACTGCCGAGATAAGAAGCGATGATAATCAGCGCATAGAAGGCGATCAGCCACAGCGAGGACCAAATCTGCTGTTTGAGGCTGACGGCGTGGGTCGGCACCTTATTTTTGAACAGGATATAGACCACAAACATCAGGATTTGCAGGCCGAGCAGCCAGGAGACGGTATTCCAACCGGACCAGTAGACGATCAGCGCCGAGATGATAAATGACACCGGACCGAGTACGCAGAAGCCCCGCACGAAAAATGGTCGCGGCAGCTCAGGGGCATTGCGGCGCAGGCCGGCGGCGGTGACGGGCGCAATCGCGTAACTCAGGACCAGCGCGGCGGAAACCACGCCGATCAGCTTCTCCCATGAAGGGAAGGGCAGCGTCCAGAAGATCGACAAGGCGAAAGTCAGCCAGAGAGCAGGACGCGGAATGCCGGACTCGCCGTCGACGCGAGTGAATATTTTAAAGAAGGTGCCGGCGCGCGCCCAACCGTATACCACGCGTGGTGTGGCGTTCATATAAATGTTACCGGTGCCGCTCGGCGAGATAATCGCATCGCTCACCACCAGAAAAGCCAGCCAGCCCATGCCCAGGGTGATGGCGATATCACGGTAGGGCAGCGAAAATTGCTGGCTGATCCCGGCCCAGCCGCCGTTCAGCATCTCGCTGGGAATACTGCCGAGGAAAGCCACCTGCAGCAGCACGTAAATGAGCGTGGACAACACCACCGACAGGATCAGCGCGATAGGAATGGTGCGCTGCGGGTTTTGCACCTCGCTGGCAACCGAGATAATCGGCGTCAGGCCCAGGTAGGCGAAAATAATCCCCCCGGCGGATATGGCGGCTTCGACGCCGGCGGAGCCAAAGGGGGCAAACCCCTGGCTGTGCAGGTTTTCGGGTTTGAAGAAACTGAACAACACGATGATCACCAACAGCGGCACCACAAATTTAATCACGCTGATCAGGTTGTTGGATTTGGCAAAGGTCTTGACGCTGTAGTAGTTCAGCGCGAAGAAAAAACACAGCAGCAACAGTTGGACCAGCCAGCCGATCAGCGTCGGATCGCCGGAGCCCGGTTGGCTCAAAAAAGGAAACCAGGCGGCGGCGTATTGACGGGCGGCCACGATCTCAATGGAGATCAGGCTGGAGAACGCGATCAGGGTGATAAAGCCCAGCAGATAGCCCATCAGTTCACCGTGGGAAAATACCGGATAGCGGATAATACCGCCGGCGCGCGGCAGCGCTGCGCCCAGCTCACAATAGACAATGCCGAGCAGCAACACCGCCAGGCCGCCGATCAGCCAGGAGTAAATACCGGCCGGGCCGGCAATGGAAGAGACGTGGCTGGCGGCGAACAGCCAGCCGGAACCAAAGATTGCGCCCAGGCCGATAAACGTCAGATCGGTGAGCGTAAGCTGCTTCTTGAATTTGCCTTGGGTTGTCATGGAATGACCCTTTTGTTATTAGGTGGCAGACAGATGCGATTTGGTTAGTGGTTGGCTGGTGAGCGGAGAGGTTCACGGGTGTAAACCCCGTTAACCAGCCGCAGCAGGCCCAGTGGATTGCTGTCTTGCAGCTGCGGGGGCAGCAATGCAGGGGGGTAATTCTGCAGGCAGACCGGGCGCAGAAAACGTTCAATAGCCAGCGTACCCACCGACGTACCGCGTGCGTCGCTGGTGGCCGGATAAGGCCCGCCATGCACCATGGCATCGCAGACTTCTACCCCGGTCGGATAACCGTTAAACAATACCCGCCCCGCTTTTTGGGCCAGCCGTTGGGCCAGCGGTTCTGCGTCGGCCAGATCCTCGTTTTCTGTCAGCAGCGTGGCGGTCAGTTGCCCCTGCAGGCTGTCCAGTGCGGCAGTTAGCTGTCGACGATCTTCCACTTCCACCAGAATGGCTGCCGGGCCAAACACTTCCTCTTGCAGCAGCGGGTTTCCGCTGAGCAGCAAATCGAAATCGGCCTGATAGAGCTGTGCCGTTGATAAATGCGGGCGCTCTTCGCGATGACCGGCCAGGTGACGGATACCGTTTTGCTCATCAAGAGCAGCCAATCCGCGGCGGTAATTGGCTAGCGTGCCGGCATTGAGCATGGCTTGTGCAGGCGCGGCGTTGACCTGTGCGGACAGTTCGCGTACAAATTCGCTGAATGCTTCGCCGCGTTGCCCGATGATCAGCCCAGGCTTGGTGCAGAACTGGCCGCAGCCGAGGGTGAAGGATGCGACCAGCTCGCGGGCGATCTGCTGCCCACGGCGGGCTAAAGCCTGCGGCATAATGATTAGCGGGTTGATGCTCGACATCTCGGCAAATACCGGGATCGGTTGGGCGCGCCGCTGGGCCAAATCGAACAAGGCCCGGCCGCCCCGTAGCGATCCGGTGAAACCCACCGCCTGAATGGCCGGATGCTGCACCAGTTCCGCGCCAATGTGGTCCCCGTAAATCATGTTGAAAACTCCGGCCGGGATCTGCTGTTGTTCTCTTGCCCGTTCGATGGCCAGCGCGGTCAGTTCTGCGGTGATCATATGGCCGCTGTGCGCCTTGAACACCACCGGACAGCCTGCGGCCAACGCGGCCGCGGTGTCTCCGCCTGCGGTGGAGAATGCCAATGGGAAATTGCTGGCACCAAACACCGCCACTGGCCCGAGGGCAGTGCGATACTGCCGCAGATCCGGGCGGGGCACCGGCGTTCGTTGAGGCAATGCGCTGTCTATGCGCACGCGATGCACATCCCCACGGCGCAGCAGGGTGGCAAACAGTCGCATTTGGCCGCTGGTTCTGGCCCGTTCGCCGCTCAGTCGGGCTAATGGCAGGGCTGTTTCCTGCATGGCGAAGCCGAAGAAATCCTCATCCAGAGCGTCTAATTGGTCGGCAATGGCCTCAAGAAAGTCGGCTCGACGCTCGGCGCTGAGCTGAGAATAGGCCGTGAATGCTTGTGCGGCGGCATCGGCGGCGGCGGCGGCTTCTTCGTGACTGGCCGAGAAAAAAACGTGGCCGGTCGGCAGGCCGTTGTCGGCGCGCAGGCTGACAAGCTGGGCCTCGCCGCTGGCACGGCGTTGACCGCCGATAAACTGTTGGCCGCTGATGGTATGGGCGTTGGACATGGGTTCCCCCGTTGGGTCAGTGACAGAGCCCGGCAGGCCGCCGGGCGTGAGTGGCGATCAGAGGCCGACATCCGGCAGCGCAGGGCGGTTTGCCAGCGCTTTTTTGACCACTGCGGTGACCTCGGCCAGGGTATCGCCCTGCAATGCCAGACGTGGCGGACGGGTAATGGCGCTGCCGCGACCCACCAACTCTTCACACAGCTTGATGCACTGCACCAGATCGGGACGCGCATCCAAATGCAGCAGCGGCATAAACCAGCTGTACAGCGCCAGCGCCTCCTCGAAGCGTTTTTGCTTCGCCAGACGGAACAAGGTTTCGCCTTCACGCGGGAAGGCGTTAGACATGCCGGAGATCCAGCCTTCGGCGCCGACGGCGATGCTTTCCAGCACCACGTCATCCAACCCGGCGAACAGCACAAAGCGATCGCCCACTTCGTTGCGCAGATCGATAAAGCGACGGGTGTCGCCAGAGGAATCCTTGAAGCAGACGATATTTTCGCAATCGACCAGTGACGTCAGGATGTCCGGCGTCACGTCATTTTTATAAATCGGCGGGTTGTTGTAGACCATGATCGGCAGATCGGTGGCGGTAGCGACGCTGCGAAAATGCGTTGCGGTTTCATGGGGTTTGGCTGAATAGACTAACGCCGGCATTACCATAATGCCGTCGACGCCGACCTTCTGGGCTTCGCGCGCCATATTGCGCGCAAAGGCGGTGGTGAACTCGGCGATACCGGCAATCACCGGGACCTGACCCTGAGCTGCGTCGCGTGCCACTTCAATCACCGACAGTTTTTCCTGAACGGTCAACGAGGTGTTCTCACCCACGGTGCCGCACACCACCAGGCCCGAAACGCCGTCTTTGACCAGGTTTTTGATCACCGTGTGGGTGGCGTCGAGATCCAGAGAAAAATCGCTGCGGAACTGGGTGCTGACCGCCGGGAATACGCCGCTCCAGCTAATGGCTTTATGGCTCATAGTGTTTTTCCTGTCGTCCAAGTTTGTTAATCAATGGTGAATTATTGGTGAAATCCAATCACAGATTGACCTGTATTGTTCGCAGGGGCTTGACGGTTTTCGCCGAATGCCATGACGAAATTGGCACAGTGAGGCGGGACTTCAGACGAGAAGGAACCTGATGCACAAGGCACCATGGCGATTTTTTTACTAATATAAATCAGTGTATTAAAGGGTTATGGTGGTGCGGAAGTCGCGCGGTGTTGAACCGGTCATGGCTTTGAATTGACGGCTGAATGCGCTGTGATCGGTGTAGCCGCACTGCAAGGCGATGTCGGTAATCGGCATATCGCCGGCCAGCAGTTCGGTGGCTTTTTCCAGCCGCACCTTGTGGATCATCTGGCGCGGCGTGAGATGAAAAATGCGTTTGCAGTAACGTTCAATCTGCGCCACGGAAAGTGCAGTGAGCGTCGTCAGTTCCTCAAGTGCGATCGGCCGGGCGTAATGCTGGCGAATGTAGACATCGATGGCCGCCAGCCGCTGATAGGCTGGGTGATTGGCCTTGGCTTCCTGCAGATCGTGCGAAATGCCAGCCATGCCGATGATTTTGCCCTGCGCATCGTACAGCGCCAGCTTTTGCGTCAGGCACCAACCGGTCTCACGTCCGTTATACAAGTGCATTTCCAGCTGATCCTGGATCAGCTCCCCGTGACGCAGCACGCGGAGATCCTGCTCGGTATACCCCGATCCGAGCTGGGCGGGGAAAACGTCCGCCGAGGTTTTGCCCAGCAGCGGCGCGACGGTTTTAAACCCACAGCGTTTGGCCAGCGTCAGATTGGCGAACAGATAACGGGCTTGCACGTCTTTGATGAAGAACACCACGTTGGGCATGGCATTGAACAGCGGGGCGATCAACGCCAGGGAATTAAGCAGGTCGCGCAGAGTATTCGGCCGTTGCTGTGCCAGGCCGTCGCACCAGCGGGACAGTTGCTCAACGGCGAAAACGTCATCTTCTTGTTCATCGAAAGCGGGCCTGGTGTCAGTGATAACCTGGTGGCGTTGAGTTAATCGCATGGCAATACCTTTTCCCGCTGGATGGCACAGAATCTGGAGTGGCCGGGCCGGCCATGTTGACGCGCCTCATCAATATTAACTTTCTTGTAACTTTTCAAGCGCAGCCGTCAATTATGCGGATCACCGCAAACTTTTTCCCTCCGTGACACATTCCACGCAGAAAAAAATCGCCTCTTTCGCACAAGTCTGGAAATAACATAAAAGTAACGATTTGATAAATAACTCATTCTTATGGCTCATCGCTTTTCTCTGTTCGGCGTTAACCGGATATCCAATTAAGGATTGTGCTGATTTCTGCATGTGCCGAGCCGAAATGTATCAAGCCGCCGCTGACATATTCGGTCAGTCTAACGCCAACGGTAACATTTCATTAACTCAGGAGGCTCCGATGGCACTTTCTTCGCATTTCACCGCGCTGCGGGCGATCGATTCCCATACTGCCGGTGAACCTACCCGGTTGATCATCGAAGGGTTTCCCGATTTGGGTAGCGGCAGTATGGCGGAGCGCAAAGCCCGATTTGCCCAAGATTATGATGATTGGCGCAGCGCCATCATTCTGGAGCCGCGAGGCAATGATGTCCTGGTCGGGGCTTTGCTCTGCCAGCCCTGTTCGCCGCAGGCCGCTGCCGGGGTGATTTTCTTCAACAACGCCGGCTATTTGGGCATGTGCGGCCACGGCACCATTGGTCTGGTGGCCTCATTGGCCTATTTGGGGCGAATTGGCGTGGGAGATCACCTGATTGAAACGCCTGTCGGTACGGTAAATGCCAGGCTGCATGAGGATGGCAGCGTGACGGTGGAAAACGTACCGGCCTATCGCTACCGCCGCCAGGTAAGGGTGGAGGTGAGCGGCTATGGCCTGGTGGTGGGTGACATTGCCTGGGGTGGGAATTGGTTTTTCCTTATCGGTGAACATTACCTGGCGATCGATACGCAAAACCTGGACGCGCTCACCGCTTTTTGTTGGGCGGTGCGGGTGGCTCTGGAGTCTGCGGGGATTTATGGCGAAGACGGCGGGGTTATCGATCATATCGAACTGTTTGCCGCCGATCCGCAGGCGGACAGTCGTAACTTCGTGCTTTGCCCGGGTAAAGCCTATGATCGCTCACCCTGCGGGACCGGCACCAGCGCCAAACTGGCCTGTCTGGCGGCCGACGGCAAACTGCAACCGGGTGAGATCTGGCGCCAGGCGAGCGTGATCGGCAGCCAGTTCAGCGGGTATTACCAACGCAACGGCGATCGGGTAACGCCGTTTATCCGTGGGCAAGCCTATGTATGCGCTGACAGCCAACTGCTGTTGGATGAGCGCGATCCTTTCGTTTGGGGTATCCGCTGATGGCTGCCGACAGGCGTGCTGAAGCGATCGTGGTGGGGGCCGGCATTATTGGTGCCGCCTGCGCCTGGCGCCTGGCGCAACAAGGGCTGCAGGTGCTGCTGGTGGATAATCAGCGCGCCGGTGCGACCGCCGCAGGCATGGGGCACCTGGTGTGTATGGACGACAACCCTGCCGAGCTGGCCTTAAGCGCCTACTCACTGCAGCTGTGGCGCAGCCTGGTGGAACGACTGCCGGAAAACTGCGCCTGGCGTGGCTGCGGTACGCTGTGGCTGGCAGAGCGGGACGATGAAATGGCGATTGCCGAAGCCAAGTGCCAACGTATGGCGGAGTATGGCGTGGCCAGCGAAATACAAAGTGCCGCACAGGTGGCAGGCCTGGAACCTATGCTACGCCCCGGTTTGGCGGGCGGGCTGCGAGTGCCGGGCGATGGCATCGTCTATGCACCTAACGTGGCCCGCTGGCTCGTGAACGACGCAGGGTCGGCAATCAGAGTCATTACCGGAGAGGCTTGCGCGTTGGAAGAACGGGCCATCGTGCTGGCGAGTGGTGAGCGTCTGACGGCACCGGCAGTGGTGCTGGCCTGCGGTCTGCAGGCCAACAGGCTGCTGGAACAGCCCATACTGCGGGCCAAAAAAGGGCAGTTGGCGATTACCGATCGCTATCCGCACAGGATCCATCATCAGTTGGTTGAATTGGGGTATGGCGCCAGCGCCCATGCCAGCGACGGGACTTCGGTGGCGTTTAACGTTCAGGCGCGCCCAACCGGCCAGTTGTTGATCGGCTCATCGCGCCAGTTTGACGCCCCAGGCAATGACATCGATTTTCCGTTGCTGGCCGCAATGTTGGCGCGCGCCAACGCTTTTCTGCCTACGCTGGCACAGATGAACGTCATTCGCTGTTGGACCGGCCAGCGTGCCGCCTCCGCCGACGGTTTGCCGCTGTTGGGCCCGCATCCGCAACACCGTTGGCTGTGGCTGGCGCTGGGGCACGAAGGGTTAGGCGTCACCACCGCGTTGGGCAGTGCTGAGCTGATTTCCGCCCAGATCCATCATCATCGTCCGGCGATTGACGACACGCCTTATCTGGCTGCGCGCATGTTCAGTACGGAGGTGTTAGCGATATGAGTCAAAAACAGAATCAACTGAATGTGACCCTTAACGGTGAAAGCCTCTGGGTTCCGGAAGGGGTTAACGTGGCGGCGGCGCTCAGTCTGAGTGGCGAGGACAGCTGTCGCGTTTCGGTCAGCGGGCAAGTGCGCACGCCGTTTTGTGGCATGGGAGTTTGCCAGGAGTGCCGCGTGACCGTAAATGGCCTGCGGCGGCTGGCGTGTCAGACCCTCTGCCAGCCGGGAATGCAGATTGAGAGGACGGAGAATGAGTGATCTCGTGTGCGATGTGTTGGTTATCGGTGCGGGCCCGGCCGGGCTTGCGGCGGCCCGGGCGGCGGCAGAAAGTGGCCAGTCGGTGCTGGTGCTTGATGATAACCTGCGCCCGGGCGGGCAGATCTGGCGTGACGGACCCAACGTGGCGCTACCGGCGCTGGCGCAGCAGTATCGGCGGGCGGTGGAAGCGCTGAGCAACGTGACCCTGCTGAACGGGGTGAAAATCATCGCTTGTTGTGGGCCGCAGAACATCCTCTACGAAGCTGCGACTGGCAGCGGAGTGGTGGACTATCAAACATTGATCTTGTGCTGTGGCGCACGTGAGTTGCTATTGCCGTTTCCCGGTTGGACGTTGCCTGGCGTCACCGGTGCCGGTGGGTTGCAGGCGCAGATTAAACAGGGAATGCCGATCAAAGGGGAGCGGGTGGCGATTGCCGGCAGTGGCCCGTTACTGATGGCGGTGGCCGACAGCGTGATCAAAGCAGGGGGAGAAGTTGTGAGGGTGGCAGAACAGGCGTCAGCCATGCGCCTGACGGCATTTGCTGGCGGGTTGTGGCGTTGGCCAGTCAAATTACGCCAGTCATTTACCCTGCTCAACCGTCATTATCGTCCTGACAGCTTTGTGCTGGAGGCAATAGGTGAGCAACGACTGACGGCGATACGACTGCAGACGGGCACTCGCGTGACGACGCTGGCCTGCGAACGCTTGGCCTGCGGTTTTGGCCTGGTGGCGAACGTCGAATTGGCGATGCTGCTGGGCTGCCGCCTTCGTGATGACGCCGTTGCCGTGGACGAGAACCAGCACACCAGCCAGCCGAAAATATATGCCGCCGGTGAATGTACCGGAATAGGGGGCAGCGAACTGGCGCTGACGGAAGGAGCCATTGCTGGGTATGTCGCTACCGGCAATCAACAACGGGCGAAGGGATTGAGGCGGCAACGTGATAAATGGAGGCGATTCGCCGATGCTGTGGCACAGACTTTTGCCTTGAATCCCGCGCTGAAAGCGTTGGCAGAACCGCAAACTTTGGTGTGCCGTTGTGAAGATGTTTCCTTAGGCCAGCTAAACGGCTTTCCTGACTGGACGGCGGCCAAGCTGAGCAGCCGCTGTGGCATGGGGGCTTGTCAGGGGAAGATTTGCGCGACGGCGGCGCGTCATTTGCTTGGCTGGCCGCTACCGGCACCGCGGATACCATTGACGCCGGTAAGGAGCGAAACCTTGGCCCGATTGAACGACATCGAGACTGACGAATAAGCCTGCTACACTCAGGCAAGATGACCGGACAAATCGGGCGGATAACGGATGACGAATGCACTGATTACGCTGGGGCTGTGCCTGCTGTTAATACCGCTTTTGTTGTGGTTGATTAGCCGGGCGCTATCGGCCGCAAAAGATAAAAAGCCGCAAGGGGGTAAACCTAAACCCAGGACCGGCATGCCGCATGGCGATGATGAGTGATCCTTACGGGCGAGTGGGGCAGTGCGCCGACCGCGCCGTTGGTATTACCTTCACTGTGGCCAGTAATAGGTTTTCTCATGCCAGCCTTTACCATACATGCAGGCTTCTATGGTCGCTGAGCGAGCATCTTCGTTACGATCGTTCTGCACTGTCTTGAACGAGGGCTGTTTTTCGTAGCGGTAACCTGCCGGGCAGTCTTTTTTGTCTTTTTTACAGCTTTGGTATTGGTTTTCGTAGCTAAACTCAAAATCTCTCACCACATCGGGAGGGAAACGTTCGTAACCGCGAGCTTTGCATTCAGCATATTCCATGTCGCGGGTGGCATTGCCGGCACCGGGTTTCTCCCACTGGGTGCAGGCGGTTAATGTCATTAATGGCAAAATAATCAAAAAGCTAAACGTCTTCATGGTATCCCTAACTCTTCCTTTCGTCCTGTATTCACACGCTAAGAATCTTCCTAAGCGAGATAGGGCATGAGTGTAATAAACTGATGTTAAAATTGGAAATGATAATAGTTATTGTTTAGGCGAGGTTGATGTAATACCGACAGTGCAGGGCTAAGAACGTTACTCCCAATCATGAAATAGTCCCGCTTGTTATAATGTACCTGCTAACTTTTATTGGATATATATGGGAAGTGATTTTTTAAGATATTTACCTAAAGATTAATTCTTATTATTGGTTACACAAAGGTATTTGAAGAACCGTGAATTAGAATAGGGACTTTTTTATTGCTTTTTATAAATTATCGAAATTAAAACTATTATTAAATTTGCCGGTAATACGATTGCAATTCATGCGCAAATTTTTTAGATTCAGGATCGAGAAGTGATTGTCATGATGATGAAGACGTTAAAGGGAGTTTTATTTTGGCGAATAAATCGGAAGTACCTAAAGACAGCGCTGGTTTACCTTCATTATCAGAAGATTGTGACAGGTTAAGAAACCTTTCCGATGTGGGGGATTCATTGGGTTATGGTCGTACTCGTTTTTATCAATGGTGCCGGGGACGCGGTTTTCTCACGCTGATGAATGCGCCTTCAGCAGAGATGATAAGCGCGGGTTACATGGTGACGACGTTATCAGATAATGGTTACTCACGCGTTTATGTGACTGAGGATGGTTTTAATTTTGTGGGTGACGCCTTTCGCGAAGACATTCAAAAACGTATGGTCAAGCTTTAAGGGAATTATAAAAATCTTATTCATTTCAATATACTAACTACGGAATTTTCTTATGCTATCGATCGCGTTGTCTAACAAACATCGCGGTTGGCGAGGACCAATCCGTTGTGCTCCCGATGTTCTTCAGATCACTGGAAATTATCTTATTTTGGTATTGATGTTACCCCAGCGCTACAGCCGCAGCCTATTCTGTTGCTACTATAAAGACTGGTTTTTCCCAGGAGCTCAGGATGAAGCATTACGCCGCGTTATTTGTTACTACCTTGCTGTTGTCTGGCTGCGCTACGCAGTCCGTTCCGCTGCAGCAGGCCGAATTACCGCCTCCTAGCCGACTGTTGCTTTATCAAAATATGCCGCAGACGCCTTATGCGACCCTGGTGGTAGTACGTGACAGCGGAATGTTGGCAGGCAGTTGCCGAACCGGGGTTTATATCAACGGGGAGTTTGCTGCGTCGCTGGCGGCGAAAGAAAAGGCTGAGTTCCGGGTGCCGGTCGGCAATAATGAAATCAGCATTGGGCAGGATATGATCGAAAACAGTCTGTGTATCTGGCGCGATACCAGCGGCCGGCTACCGATGACGTTGCGTGCCGGTGAAAGTCGCTATTTCCGCGTGGCAGGAGATATGCAACGCGGATTTGTTCTGCAGGCCGGCAGGCCGTAATTCTGGCGGGGCAGTCAACGCCCCTGCCACCATCCCCACAGGGTAATCAAAAGCCAGGCCGCTGCGATCCAACATATTACCGCAGCGGCCAGCGCCCAAGACAATCTCATGCTGTTGATAAAGAAATACAGCGAGATCAGGTAAACCAGATAGGGTAAAACGGCCCACATGCCAAAAATCATCGTGGTTCTCAACGCTTCGATTGAGCGTTCGCTGCCGACGATGTAATGGGCAATCAGTGCAAAGGTAGGGAACAACGGCACCAAACCGGCAATATAGTAGCTGCGACTTTTGGCAAGCAGGCCAATGAGTACCACCACCAGTGCGCCAATCAGCGCTTTTACCACGATGCCCATATGTTTCTCTGACGTAAATAAAAACACATTGCCTGAAAGTGTCAGGGGGATCAATCACAGGGGCTGAGGGAAAACGGGCCCGCGGTTATGGCAGGCCGGAAGTGCGGCAGCTTATTGGCGGTAGGCGTGCTTAATTTGTTGGATACTGTTTTTAAAGATTTCGGCCTGGGTTGGATCTTCAATCTGCGCGATAAAGCGCTCCATGTTGATAATGACTTTCCCGGCATCGGCCTGGCCGATCGATTTCAGGATCAGTGTCAGCGTAGCTTTAAGACAGGCGACTTCTGTCGCCAGCGTTTCCGGGTTTGCAGACGTAGTAAAGTCAACGTTGCTCATTTTCTCTCCTGATTTTTGAGGCCGAAGCCTGAAACAATGTGCTTTTTGACGCACACCCACACCGATTGAACTTACTCAGACATGCAGATGCGTATTTAACTGGGCGCGGAGTATAGCATAGCATGCAGATATCCATCTGCATTGATAGCGTGAATCGGCCTGAACTGCAGTTATCCGCATGCTGGACGAGAATTAAACGGTCTTAAGATTATAGTGCATACGCACTACTGATTAATAAAGCGATTGACTTCTCATGACATCCCGTTGCCAGAAGAATAATGTTTAAGTTATTTTGGACAAGTTAATAAGTCGTTGTCCACGAGCTTATTGTTTACGGGCTGATATTATTTAAATGTTTAACGCTGCCATCTTGCTCGATGTAACCCAAACGTGAAGTGAATAATTTTTTTCGTAATAGATTTTGTACTGATGGATAATGCCATTTTTACTATTTTGTTTTATTTCAATGCATTACAGTTTTGTTGTGTTCGTGTTAATATAATCTGTGCTGTGATTGTTTACACAGATTTTACCTGCGGTGTAGGATTGACGCAGTATCATAAACTTGGGCATAGTGGGTAATATTGGTGTCGCCTGCTTTTCATCGGCGGACGACCACTTTATCGGGCTACGCTGAGTGACTAAAATTCAAAAATCAGGCCCACAGCGCAAAGTTAATCGGGAGTAAGTATTAATCTGTGTTCATTCTTGGCTGAAAAACAAGTAATATCTCGGGCTATAACAGAGGCTGATTGCGTTACTCCCTTCTTTTTGGAGATTTTTCCTTGATTAGCGTTCTTCTTGTTGATGACCACGAACTGGTGCGCGCAGGGATTCGACGCATTCTTGAAGATATCAAAGGTATAAAAGTTGTCGGGGAGGCCCAGTGCGGTGAGGACGCCGTGAAATGGTGCCGTGGCAATGCTGTAGATATCGTTCTTATGGATATGAATATGCCGGGCATTGGCGGGCTGGAAGCCACGCGTAAAATTGTACGCTATGCGCCGGACGTAAAAGTCATCATGCTGACTATTCACACTGAAAATCCATTGCCTGCAAAGGTGATGCAAGCCGGTGCCGCGGGCTATCTCAGTAAAGGCGCTGCGCCGCAGGATGTGGTGAATGCCATTCGTACTGTGCAAGCTGGGCAGCGTTACATTGCGTCCGATATTGCTCAGCAAATGGCGTTGAGCCAACTGGAGCCGCAAACGGAAACCCCGTTTAGCTGCCTGTCTGAGCGTGAGCTACAGATTATGCTGATGATCACCAAAGGCAAAAAAGTTAACGAGATCTCAGAACAGCTGAGTCTCAGCCCTAAAACGGTGAACAGTTACCGTTACCGCATGTTCAGCAAGCTGAATATCAGTGGTGATGTTGAATTGACACACCTGGCTATTCGACACGGATTGTTCAATGCGGAGACGTTGTTAAGCAGTGAGTGACCGTTTTGATGCCAAAGCATTTCTCAGTACCGTAACCAGCCAGCCTGGCGTCTACCGTATGTACGACGCTACTGGCACGGTTATCTATGTCGGTAAAGCCAAAGACCTGAAAAAGCGCCTCGCCAGTTACTTTCGCCAACAGGTGAGTAGTCGAAAGACTGAGACGTTGGTTAAAAATATCGCCCAAATAGACGTAACTGTTACTCATACCGAAACAGAAGCGCTATTACTGGAACATAACTACATAAAGTTATACCAACCGCGATATAATGTTCTTTTGCGAGACGATAAATCTTATCCGTTGATCTTCCTCAGCGCGGACAGACACCCACGCCTGGCGGTTCATCGCGGCGCTAAACACGCCAAAGGGGAATATTTCGGGCCGTTCCCCAATTCTTATGCCGTGCGTGAAACGCTGGCGCTGCTGCAGAAATTGTTCCCGATACGCCAGTGCGAGAACAGCGTGTATCGCAACCGTTCGCGTCCCTGCCTGCAATATCAGATTGGGCGTTGCCTGGGGCCTTGCGTCGCCGGATTGGTGAGTGAGGAAGAGTACCGGCAGCAGGTGGATTACGTGCGCCTGTTCCTGTCCGGTAAAGATCAGCAAGTATTACACCAGTTGATCGAAAGGATGGAAAACGCCAGCAAGACACTGAACTTTGAAGAAGCGGCACGCATTCGCGATCAGATCCAGGCGGTGCGAAGGGTGACCGAACGTCAGTTCGTTTCCGGCAATAGCGACGATCTGGACGTCATCGGCGTGGCCTTCGATGCCGGTATGGCTTGCCTGCACGTGCTGTTTATCCGTCAGGGTAAAGTGTTGGGCAGCCGCAGTTACTTCCCGAAAGTGCCGGGCGGCACCGACATGAGCGAAGTGGTGCAAACCTTTGTCGGCCAGTTCTATTTGCAGGGCAGCCAGATGCGCACCTTGCCGGCGGAAATTCTATTGGACTTTACTCTTCCGGAGAAAGACCTGCTGGCTGAGTCGCTTTCAGAACTTGCCGACCGGAAAATTCAGATTCAGAGCAAACCGCGAGGGGATCGCGCACGCTACCTTAAATTGGCTCGTACCAACGCGGCGACGGCGCTAACCACCAAGCTTTCACAGCAGTCGACTATCCATCAGAGATTGGCCGAATTGGCGAAGGTGCTCAACCTTGCCGAAATTAACCGCATGGAATGTTTCGACATCAGCCACACCATGGGTGAGCAAACTGTGGCTTCCTGTGTGGTATTTGACTCGAATGGTCCGCTACGTTCGGAATATCGGCGCTATAATATCACCGGCATAACGCCAGGGGATGATTATGCCGCGATGGCGCAGGTGTTGAAGCGCCGTTACGGTAAGGCTCTCGAAGAGAAAAAAATCCCCGACGTTATCTTTATCGACGGCGGCAAGGGGCAACTCGGTATGGCGATTGATGTATTTAACTCGCTGAACGTGACCTGGGATAAAAACAAACCCTTGCTGATTGGCATCGCCAAAGGAGCCGACCGCAAAGCCGGGTTGGAAACACTGTTTTTTGTGCCGGAGGGCGAGGGTATTGCCTTACCGTCGGATTCGCCAGCGCTGCATGTTATCCAGCATATCCGCGATGATTCGCATAACCACGCGATAACCGGGCATCGGCAGAGAAGGGCAAAAGTAAGAAACACCAGCGCGTTGGAACTGATCGACGGCGTTGGGCCAAAACGGCGACAGGTGCTGTTGAAGTATATGGGCGGACTTCAACCATTATTGAACGCCAGCGTTGAGGAAATTGCAAAAGTGCCGGGTATTTCACAAGCATTGGCAGAAAAGATCTACAATGCATTGAAACACTGAGGGCAATGTAGCAACATACTCTTAATTCCCACTCCAGCCAGATAGTTACCGTAGCATTATGCAATTGAATATACCGACTTGGCTTACTCTGTTTCGCGTAGTTCTGATCCCATTCTTTGTTCTGGCATTTTACCTGCCGTTCACTTGGGCTCCGATGGTTTGCGCCGTCATTTTTGTGTTTGCTGCCATAACCGACTGGTTTGACGGCTTCCTGGCCCGTCGCTGGAAGCAAACGACCCGTTTTGGGGCGTTCCTCGATCCTGTGGCGGACAAAGTGATGGTGGCGGTTGCGCTGGTGCTGGTGGCAGAACACTATCACACTTGGTGGATTACCCTGCCTGCGGCGACCATGATTGCCCGTGAAATTATCATCTCGTCGCTGCGTGAGTGGATGGCGGAGATCGGCAAGCGCAGCAGCGTGGCGGTGTCCTGGATTGGCAAAGTCAAAACCATGGCGCAAATGATGTCGCTGGTCGGGTTGCTGTGGCGTCCCGATCGCACCGTGGAGTACGTATCCTTTGGTTTGCTATACATCGCGGCGGTGCTGACTTTCTGGTCAATGTTCCAATATTTGAACGCTGCGCGGAAAGATTTGCTGGAACCCTGATCAAAGCGATGCAAAAATCGTCAAACGAACGTAATGAGACAACAATTTTATTGACTCATTACGTCAGGTAAGTAGAATGCATCGCATCAGACGGCAGCGGTGATTTGCCGAAAGATAGCAAAAAAATCAGTAAGTTCTGATTAATGCGGGAATAGCTCAGTTGGTAGAGCACGACCTTGCCAAGGTCGGGGTCGCGAGTTCGAGTCTCGTTTCCCGCTCCAAATTTGATGAAGCTGGTGTTTCACGAGCTTTAGCCTGATAAAGGCAAACAAGAATTTAGGCGCGTTAACAAAGCGGTTATGTAGCGGATTGCAAATCCGTCTAGTCCGGTTCGACTCCGGAACGCGCCTCCAATTTTCCCGAGCCCGGGTGGTGAAATCGGTAGACACAAGGGATTTAAAATCCCTCGGCTTATGGCTGTGCGGGTTCAAGTCCCGCCCCGGGTACCAGGAAAATAAATTCCAGAATAATCAAAGCAATAAGTAGTAATGTCGTGACCGCCGGAAGGCGGTTTTTTTGTGCCTGAAATTCCCCTTTCCACGATTTTTCTCTTCCAGTTTTATTCTGTTCTCGTGCCTTGAACAATTTACTGTTGCCTACAATAGGGACTATCATCCGGCTGTCAGTTTTAAACATGGATGCATGGCCGTTTTTTAAAGACGGTTGGCGATAAGTGAACTATAACCAGATAGTGCAATAGATAAGGAGTGTTGGATGAGAGGGGGGTTATTTTTATTGGCGATTGTCATGCTATCTGGGTGTTCGGGGTCTTTTGGATCGTTCCTGGGTGTGATCCCGCAAAGCTCCGATGTTTGCCCTCAAGGGAAAAATGCCATCACCGGTGAATGCCGTTAGGCAACATCGTCGATTTATTGCCGGGCCGAACCCTTTGGCCAGTGTGAATCTCTTTCGATAACCCAATCAAGCCATATCCGGCTGTTTGATCGCTGTGCCGATCGCCGGATACTGCCTGTTCCAGGCCTTAGAACCTAACCTCCGGTGCCCAGGAACGGAAGCCCATTCGCACTGCAGTTTGCCACCCACATCACGGCCACGACGACGGCGATGGAAATGATCGCGCACAGATCCGATTTGCGCATGCTTCTCCTTAGCGAGCGTTGATCCCAATAACCTCGATTGCCGCTCTGTGCAGTTTCTGACAGTACTCGTCGGGTTGCCTTTCAATTTCAGCGATGAGATAGGCGAGAATGTTTTGCTTGCTGATGGGTTTGTTCGCGGAAAGCACCTGAATAACGCCTTTGCCGAGCAGGCTGTATATTTGTTCACGGTATGTCTCGATATCTCTATCGTGGAGACCGTAAAGGGAGTAATCGATCATAGAATTTTACCGCTGGTGAAATTTAAAGTGCCAGCCGAAGCTGGCAGAGAAGCCATTAAAAAAATAAAGTCGTGCAAATTTCACTTAGGCTGATATCTAAGTGGAATGTTAACGATAACGTAGTAAGAATATTCCCATCAATAGGCAGTTGTAAGCCAAACTGCTAATTAGGAAAAACCTCAGGCCAGCGCCGCAGCGGCGATATTTACCATTGAAAGCCCGGCAAACGGCGCGGTGGCAGAGACTCAATCTTCTGTCTGCGACCCCAGGCTTTCGGGCAATAACTGCGCCAGCAGCAGGTCGAGAGTCAGCATCAGTCCATAGCGTGCTGTACTGCCGCCGCTGAGCGGCAACACCTTATCCGCCAGCCCGGCCAGCGTAGTGCCCGCAGGGGTTAGGGCGATGCGATAAGCACCGGTCGCGCCGGTCAGTTTGGCCGCGTTCAGCAAATCGCTGTTTTCCCCACTCATAGACAGCAGGATCACGCACTGTTGCGTGCTGAGCGTGGAGGCCGTCATGCGCATCAGCGCCGCGTCCTGGCAGATAAATGCAGGGTAACCCAGGCCCACCAGGCGCTGTTGCAGCTCATTGGCATAAAGCGCCATGCTGTTTACGCCGAAAATATGCACGCTCTTGGATTGGCTCAGCTGCTGGCAAGCATCGATCAGCGCTGCATGTTCTACTTGTTGCAGCTGTTGATGCAAGGTGGTTTCCACGTCGTTGACGCGCTGTAGCCACAGCCGCGGTGGGCCATTAGGCGTGGCTTGGGCGGTCAAATAGCGTGAGCCGCTCACGCTGGCCTGAGCCAGTTTCATGCGCAGATCGCGAATATCATCGCAGCCAATGGTTTTGGCAAATCGGGTAATGGTGGCCGGGCTGACCCCCGCTTGGTTGGCCAGCAATTCGATGGTGGCGGAGGAGGCGAAGGCAATATCGTCCAAAATGGTCTGTGCGACTTTGGCCTCCTGCTGACTGAACTGATTTTGTCGTGCGCGGATCTGATAGACGATGTCGCCAATATCTTCACAACCGATGGATTTAGCAAAACGGCTGAGGGTGGTGGAGCTGACGCCAGGCAGTTTGCCGATGCCGGCCGCGGAGGCAAAGGCGATATCCATGCCGCCGAGCACGGGTTGGGCTACCTCAGTAGGTGGAGGTGTTGCCGTCGACGGGGAGCGCATTAGCGCGATAAAGTCGTTAAGATCCTGACAGCCAAGGGATTGGGCAAAATGAGCGACGATCTCGGTGCTGACACCTGCTCGCTCTGCCAATTGCGCAATGGTTGCTGTTGATGTAAACCCCGGGTTGTCCAGTATGGCTCGGGCAACTTTTGCTTCCTGGCGGCTGAACGGATCCTGGCGAAACTGAATGTGGTAAACGAGATCCATGACTGCAGTGTCCCTTCTGTAATGCCAACCGGCGGTCTGTGCTTCAAATTAGCCTGTTTTTCACACGGCATAAAGCGATAACCAGAAGAATAAGCTAATGAAAATAATTTTCAATCAGGACAGATTTGAAACGAGATGCTCTTCGCATTGTTTATCAGGTAGTGATTTATCACTTTGTTTTTAAACGTTAAAGACAGGTTTTAAATTTTATGGTTATGAAAAATTAGATCGCCGATCACAGTGTTGAAAAAAATTTTCACGATGAAAATTCTTTAATGCATTGTTTTTAAAGGATTAGCCAAAAGTCATAATCAAATCGTATGGAATCAAGGTATTTACAAGAGTGTTACGGAACTGTTTTATATTTGCATCGCCAAGTGGCTAACAACCGGGATACTTAAAATGCAAACCATCGTCTTATGCTGCGCAGCAGGCATGTCGACCAGCATGCTGGTACAAAAAATGAAAGCTGAGGCGCAAAAACGGGCGCTGGATATCGTGATTGAAGCCGTGCCGGTGGCGGATTTCGAGCGCATCGTCGAGCGTGCGGACATTGTACTGCTTGGGCCGCAGGTGAAATATGAACACGCACGCCTTTCCGAACTTGCTGCGCCCTTGGGTAAAACTGTCGCGGTGATCGACATGATGGATTACGGCACCATGCGTGGAGACAAGGTGCTGGATAAGGCGCTGGGCTTGTTAGCCTGATAACACCCTGAGGGGCTTGGCCCCTTTTATCCTTTATTTTATTCATCGACCGCGGGTTATTTCATGACTCTCGGCGGGATCGCTGCGCCTGAAATAAGGCCGGGGAGGTGATGGTGGATTTGGAAACTAGCGTTATGGAGTTGCTGGTTCATGCCGGCAGCGCTCGCAGTTCGCTGCTTTCGGCGCTGCAGCTGGCACGTCGCGGTCAGTTCGCAGCCGCAGAGATTAAGTTGGAAGAGGCGAAGGCCGGCATCGGGAGGGCGCACGGCATGCAGACGGAGCTGATTGGCATGGATGAAGGGGTTGGGAAAATACCGGTCAGTCTGATTCTGGTGCATGCGCAGGATCATTTGATGAACGCCATGCTGATTCAAGATCTGGCCACCGACATGATCGAGCTTTATCGCCGTTTACCGCAGGGGCAAAGCAATGACTAAGATAACCGTAATTGGCGGGGGCAGCAGCTACACGCCGGAGTTGGTCGAGGGGCTGATCGCCCACTATCAAGATGTTCCATTAACCGAACTGGCGTTGGTAGATGTAGAGTCCGGTCGCGAGAAAGTGGGCATCATTGCCGAACTGACCAAAAGAATGCTCAAGCGCAACGGGCTGGAGCAGGTGGTGGTATCGGTACATTTCGAGCTGGAAACGGCCATTCGCGGTGCCAGCTTTGTACTGACTCAACTGCGGGTCGGGCAACTGGCTGCCCGTGCTGCCGACGAGCGTTTGGGTTTGAAATACCAGCGCCTGGGGCAAGAGACCACCGGTGTCGGCGGCTTCGCCAAGGCATTGCGCACCATTCCTGTCATGTTGGAAGTGGCGCGTACCGTAGAGGAGGTAGCGCCGGACGCCTGGATCATCAATTTTACCAATCCGGCCGGTATTGTCACCGAAGCGGTCTCCCGTTACAGCAAGGCGAAGATTATCGGCTTGTGCAACGTACCGATCACCATGCACCACATGATTGCCGACATGCTGAAGGCACCTCATGATCAGGTCGATCTCCGTTTTGCTGGACTGAATCATATGGTGTGGGTACATCAGGTAACGCAAAGCGGCAGGGATGTGACCGCCCAGGTGTTGGAGATGCTGAGCAATGGCGAAACGCTGTCGATGAACAACATCAAGGATCTGCCTTGGCCGCCGGCGTTTTTGCAGGCGCTGGGTGCGATCCCTTGCCCATATCATCGCTATTTCTACCAAACCGCCGGCATGCTGGAAGAAGAGCTTGAAGCCGCTGCGGCTCAGGGAACCCGTGCTGAACAGGTGATGAAGGTAGAGGCAGAGCTATTTGCACTGTACGCCGACCCAACGCTGGATAAAAAACCGGAGCAGTTGAGCTTCCGTGGCGGTGCCTTCTATTCAGAAGTTGCGGTCGAGCTGATCCGTGCCATTCACAATAACAGCGGCAAGGTGCTGGTGGTGAACACCCGCAATAATGGCGCGATTCAGGGCCTGCCGGATGATGCAGTGATTGAAACCAACTGCGTGATCGACGCACAGGGCGCTCACCCGCTGAGCTTCGGGCCGCTGCCGCTGGCCATGAACGGGCTGACTCAGCAGGTGAAAGATTTCGAGCGTTTGACCATTGAGGCTGCGGTGCATGGCGATCGTCAGAGTGCGCTGTTGGCGCTGGTGGTGAATCCGCTGATTGGCGGCGTCGGTATCGCAGAACCTTTGCTGGATGAGGTGCTGAACCTGAACCAAGCCTATTTGCCGCAGTTCAACTAAGTCGATATTCCATAATAATAATCACGATGCCGGCTTGGCCGGGCAGGGGGAATGATGGCGAGTTTAAATAGCATTCTGGAACGTTACGTATTGCCGACGGCGTTAAAAATCGCCGGGCAAAAACACATTTTATCGGTACGCGACGGCATAATTCTCAATATGCCGTTTATGTTGATCGGGTCATTTTTCCTGATCTTCGCCTACTTGCCGATCCCGAGCTATGCCAACCTGATGGGGGAGGTATTCGGTGCGGCCTGGCGCGACAAGCTGTTGTATCCGGTCAAAGCGACCTACGACATCATGGCGATTATCTCCAGCTTTGGCATTGCCTACCGGCTGGCGGAAAAATACCGTGGTATGGACCCACTCAGTACCGGTGCGGTTTCGTTAGTGGCGTTTATCATGACCATTCCTCAACACACCCTTTTTGCCCCGGTGAAAGGTGCCGCGGAGCAGATTGTCAAAGGCGTGCTGCCGATGAACTTTATCGGCAGCCAGGGATTGTTTGTGGCAATCGTGGTGGCGCTGTTGTCGACGGAAATCTACCGGTTCGTGCATAACCGCAATCTGGTGATCAATATGCCTGAAGGCGTGCCGCCGGCGGTGGCGAAATCCTTCCTGGCGTTGATCCCGGGGTTCTGCGTGTTGGCGGTGATCCTCGTGCTGCGCCTTATCGTCGAAGCCACGCCGTTTGGCGATATCAACACCATGATCGCTACGCTGATCGGTATCCCGATGCACCACGTGGGCGGAACGCTGCCGGGAATGATTTTCTCAGTGATCCTGATTGGCCTGTTATGGACGTTGGGGCTGCACGGTGATGCCATCGTATTGGTGTTCATTCAGCCGGTGTGGTTGGCGAATATGTCGGAAAACCTGGTGGCGTTTCAGAACAACCAGCCTATTCCGCACATTATTACCCAGCAATTTTACGATTTATGGATAGCGCCCGGCGGAACCGGTGCCCTGTTGGGGTTGGTGATCTTCATGCTGGTGCGCAGCCGTAGCGCGCAGATGAAGCAGTTGGGGAAAATCGCCGCGCCGGGTTGCCTGTTTAATATCAGTGAGCCCATGGTGTTTGGCATCCCGTTGGTGATGAACCCCTACTTCTTCCTGCCGTTTATCCTGACACCAGTGGTGCTGGTGATCGTGACCTACACCGCGATGGCAACCGGTTTGGTGACGCCGCCGGTTGGTATAGCCTTACCGTTTACCACGCCGATTTTCATTAGCGGCTATCTGGCAACCGGAGGCCATATTTCGGGAACGGTGATCCAGGTGGTCAATCTGCTGATTTCAATGGCAATTTACTACCCGTTCTTCCGTGCCTGGGATAAGCAGAAGTACCGCGAAGAAAATCAGGCTGCGGCATCGGCACCCAGCGCTGCGGTTGGTGAACAATCCCTGACGCCATAGCGGGATAAACCATCTTCCTGCGGCAGCGCAACTAACCGCTACCGCAGGAAGGATAAAAGCCGTTTTGCACACGAATTGTTACATCATAACAACGTTATTTTTCTCCGTGCTGGCAACGCCCGCCTAAATTACCTGTCAGATAACCACCCAGTAGCAGGGGGAGAGAAACTCTCACAACAACCTGTATCTGGCAGATGGCTATGAACTCACTTTGGCAGGAATGGTATCAATAATGCAGAAGTTCCGACGTTGGACCCAGTTGCAGGTCTCTTTTTTTATCGCTTTCTATCTCGGCGTATTACTCAATATCCCTATTTTTTATCGTCGTTATCAACAGCTTCATAACGATAACCTGTTGTCGATTGGCATTGAAATTGTCGCGGCCTTTTGCCTCGTATGCTTTATCACGCTGCTTATCTCCTTTTTGGGGCGCCGGTTGTTTCGTGTTTTGGCCACGCTGCTGGTCCTGAGCTCGGTTGCTGCCAGCTATTACATGGTGTTGTTCCACGTCGATATCGGCTACGGCATTCTGGCGGCGGTGATGACCACCGACGTTGATTTATCCAAAGAGTCGGTAGGCTGGCATTTTGGCGTATGGATGGTGCTGGTGAGCCTGTTGCCGCTGCTGTTGATTTGGCTGGCCCCGATGCACGAAGCCGCATTCAAACGCGGCAATCAGCTGGCATTGGTCAAAAAAGGCGGGATTATGCTGGCCGCTGGCCTGTTCTGCTGGCTACCGCTTCAGTTGATGGGCCAGGTTCAGGATCAACACGACCGTGAAAATAATCAGATGATGGCGAGTTATGGCGGGGTCGTTGCCGGCAGCTATTCACCGTCTAACTGGCTTTCGGCCCTTGGGCTGCTGACTTACAGTTCCTACAGCCAGGCAGAGGACAGCCGGAATCTGTTTGATCCGGCGGCGCATTTCACCTACCAGCCGCCAAAAGACGTGAATGATCTTTATGTGGTATTCGTGATTGGTGAAAGTGCCAGACGCGATCATATGGGGGTTTACGGCTACCAGCGCGACAATACGCCGAATCTGGACAAGGAAGCCAACCTGGCGGTGCTGCAAGGCTATTCTTGCGACACATCGACCAAGCTCTCTCTGCGTTGCATGTTCGTCAGAGAAGGCGGGGCATCGGAAGAGCCGCAGCGCACACTGAAGGAAATGAACGTCTTTTCGGTGCTGAAGAAGCAGGGGTTTTCCTCCGAGCTATTCTCTATGCAAAGCGAAGCCTGGTTTTATAATAAGACCCAGGCGGACAGCTATGCTCTTCGAGAAAGCATTCAGGCGGAAAAACGCAATGCCGGTAAACCCGTGGATGATATTGCGTTGATCGATGAACTGCAGGATTCGCTGGACCGCCATCCTCAGGGCAAACATTTGGTGATTTTGCATACCAAAGGTTCACACTATATGTACACAGAACGCTATCCGCGGGCTTTCGCTCGCTATCAGCCGGAATGCCAGGGTATTGACGATACGTGTTCAACGGAATCGATGATCAACTCTTACGACAACAGCCTGTTGTACACCGACTATGTTCTTGAGCAGGTGTTCAATCAGTTGCGCAACCGTAACGCTATCGTGTTTTACGCCTCTGATCACGGTGAGTCGATCTCGGAAAATATGCATTTCCACGGCACGCCGCGCGATCACGCGCCGAAAGAACAGCGTACCGTGCCAATTATGGTCTGGGCATCCGACAAGTTTCTCAGTCAGCCCGATCACCAGGCGGCATTTAATCAGTTAAAGGCGCTGCAAAAGGCAAAAACGCCGGTGTTTCATGAAAAGCTGTTCGACAGCGTGCTGGGTTGTATCGGCTATACCTCGCCGGACGGCGGGATTGTGAAGCAGCGTAACTGGTGCCAGGTCAACTGAGTTGCCAGCCGTATGACTAACCGCCGAAAGGCGGTTTTTTTATGCATTAAGCTGGCGGAAAGCCCCCTTAACGAAGACTCTCAATCCAGTGGAAGATCCGCGCCAGGGCGTGCGTGATATCGCCAATGTTAAATAACGCGCCTATCCATATCGCAATCATGATGGCTACGGCAATAACGATCGGCATATCCATTCTACTCATTGGCTATCTTCTTCAATGGGTTAACTTGATTTCAAGCCTAGCATCAAACCTCGCCGGGATAAAATATCAGGCTAATAGTGCCAAAATCCGGTTTGCCGAAATCGCACTGTGGCCGCTTATACCCCGATGATTACTGCCGGTGAAAAACGGCGGTCGCGCATGGGGCGCAGAAGGAAGGTTGTGCAAATTTACGTTCGGACGTTGACCGGATTACGGCAATAAAAAAGCCACCCGAAGGTGGCTTGTCGTTAGAACGCTGTTTAGTCCAGTTTTGGATGCTGGTCGATCAACGTCTGTTTTTTCTTTTCCAACTCGGCAATCTGCTCATTGATGTCTTCGACTTTCTGTTCGATGTTGTCGTAGTTTTCTTGCAGCAGCTCTTTGGCTTCCGAACGATCCGAAGCCGCCGGAGTGGCACCGCGCAGCGGTTTATTGGCGGTTTCTTTCATGTACAGGCCGGTGATCAGACCGATGACGGCGACGACCATCAGATAATAAGCCGGCATATACAGGTTCCCGGTCGCTTCGACCAGCCAGGCGGCTACCGTCGGCGTCGCACCGGCAACCAGTACCGAGATGTTGAATGAAATCGCCAACGCGCTGTAACGAATATGCGTCGGGAACATCGCCGGCAGGGTGGAGGCCATCACACCGGTGAAGGAGTTCAGCAGCACCGCCAGCACCAACAGACCGACGAAGATCAGACCAATCACGTTACTGTTGATCAGAATAAAGCAGGGGATAGACAGAGCCAACAGACCGACGCTGCCGCCGATAATAAACGGCTTACGGCCGATGCGGTCACTGGCCAGGCCTATGACCGGCTGCACGAACAACATACCGATCATGATGGCGATAATGATCAGTACACCGTGATCTTCCGAGTAGTGCAGGTTATGCGACAGGTAGCTCGGCATGTAAGTCAGCAACATGTAATAGGTCACGTTGGTTGAAATCACGATACCGACGCAGACCAGCAGGCTTCTCCAGTGCTTGGCCGCGATCTCTTTGAAAGAGGTCTTCGGCGGGTTTTCGATGGCGTTGCGGTCGTCTTTCTCCATCTTTTCCACGTGCTGCTGGAAGGCCGGTGTTTCTTCCAGCGCATGGCGCAGGTACAAACCGATCAGACCCAAAGGCGCTGCGATAAAGAACGGAATACGCCAGCCCCAGTCGAGGAAGTTGGTTTCACCGACGATGCTGGAGATCAGCACCACCACGCCAGCACCCAGCACGAAACCGGCAATGGAGCCGAAATCAAGCCAGCTGCCCATAAAGCCGCGTTTTCTGTCCGGTGAGTATTCGGCTACGAAGATAGCCGCGCCGGAGTATTCGCCACCTACCGAGAAGCCCTGTGCCAATTTGGCCAGCAACAGCAGAACCGGTGCCCAGATGCCGATAGAGGCATAGGAGGGGATCAGGCCGATACAGAAGGTACTGACCGCCATGATAATAATGGTGATGGAGAGTACTTTCTGGCGACCGAATTTATCGCCCATCGCGCCAAAGAAGATACCGCCTAATGGACGTACCAGGAAGGGAACGGAAAAGGTCGCCAGTGCGGCAATCATCTGAACGCCAGGGGTGGCGCCAGGGAAAAAGACTTGCCCAAGGGCGTAGGCCACAAAGCCATATACACCGAAGTCGAACCATTCCATTGCGTTACCTAATGCGGCCGCGGTAATGGCTTTTTTCAGCTTGCTGTCATCGATGATGGTGATGTCATTAATATGCATCGGTTTATGTCGTTTTTTTCTTAACTTCATATAATCATCCCTTAATCAATTTTAGTCGTACGTGAATTCGCAATCCTCGTTCACTTCTTCTGCCCAGTTATCAGCGTGGCTAATCTTATTGCGATGTTGCCAGATTCGCCACTGCCTTTTTTGTGTGATGCGAGTCACGTAATAAGTCAATTTTCACCGGGAATATGTCATTTAGGTGACTAATTATTTTGCATCTATAGCTTAGCGTTATATCTTGCGGCGATCAAATTTAGCAGTTTATCTTATCAATTTGCACCGATTTAGCGCATAAATAGATTAATTATTGTTCATAATGGTGGTTTTTTGTCTGGGAAGGGATGAAACAAGTATAGAAAGAACTGCAGTAAAAACGGGCAAAATTAATGCATTCCAGATGAAAAAGCCTGGCGCGATCGCCAGGCTCAGCCTTACTGCGCAGATCCACCAAACTCCAGATAGAGTTGCGCCAGGTTTTGGTATTGAGCGAACCGGTTTTCATCCACGGCCAGCTCCGCCAACCGACGGCGGTTTTGCGCATCCAGCCAGAAATTGATCGGCACCGAGCCTTGCCGGTAGCGGCTTTCATTCAACCGTTCAGATTTACGCGCCAGCGCCAATGCCGCCTGCAGGTGTTTCTCCTGTGCCATCAGTTGCGTACGTAACGACAGGGCATCATCAATATCGGCCATGGCTTTATACAACGCCTGCTTGAATTCCAGCACCTGCAGTTCATAGTCGCTGCGGGCGATTTTGATATCGACGTCCATTTGCCGCCATTCGAGGAACGGCAGCGACAGTCCGGCACCTACCGTTGCCAGCGGATTACGCAAAAACTCCAGCAATGCGGTGCTGCTGGCACCTAATGAGCCCGTCAGGCTGAAGGCCGGGTAGTACTGGGTGCGTTTGATGTCCACGTTAGCCAGAGTTTCACGCAGTCGCCACTCTTTGGCACTGATATCCGGCCGATGGCGCAGCACGCTGGCCGGGATGCCGGCATTGATTTGCGGCAATGGACCGGTCGGCAGGCTCTCGGGCTCAATCAACGTATTTCCCGGCGGCGCACCCAGCAGTACCGTCTGTTCGTTCAGCGCCTGTTGACGCTCACGCAGCAGTGCCAGATGGCTGCTTTGCTGATTAATCAGGTTCTGTTCGGCATCCACCACGTCCAATGAAGAGACGCTGCCCGCGCGGTAGCGTGCCTTGACCAGCCCCAGGGTTTGTTGGGAATAGTCGATGCTTTGCTGACTGACGCGGATTCGCTGATTGATAAAGCCGATACGCCAGTAATTCTTGCTGGCGCTGGCGAGCAAAGCCAGACGCGCACTTTGCAAATCCTGTTGCGTGGCCTGGCTGGCCCATTCCGCAGCGTCACGTTGCCGCGCCAGTTTGCCCCACAGATCGACCTCATAGCTGACGCCGAGATTTGCGCTGCTGCTTTTGTTCCAAGGCGAGGAGTCGGAAAGGGTGGTATTGGCTCCGCTGCTGAGCGTTGCGTTCACACTTGGCGCGGTGCCGATATCAGCCCGCTGCGCCGCCAGTTGGGCACGGTATACGCGCAGTGCGGCGGCGGCCAAATCGTTATTGGCCGCCATCACCTGCTGCAGCCATCGGTCCAACTGGGGATCGCGGAAATCACGCCAGTTGAATGGTTCTGACGTGTCGGCTTCGGCGTTTTGCTGCCAGTCGGCCGGATACTGCACCTTTGGAGACTGATACTCGCTTTTCAGCGCATTGCCGCAACCGGTACTGAGCAAGGCCGCGAGGCATAATGCGAGAGGGGATAAGGTTTTCATAAGTTACTCGCTGGCCAGAGAAATGACCGGATCCATCCGCGCCGCTTTGCGGGCAGGGAGATAACCGAAGATCATGCCAATCAGGGTGGAGCAGCAGAAGGCCACGGCAGCAGCCTGCCAGGAATAGATGGCGGTGAGCATGCCCCCCGCCAACAGGGTAAACAGCGAACCAGCGGCGAATGACAGCAATATGCCCAATACACCGCCGATCAGGCAAACCAGCACGGCTTCTATCATAAATTGCTGCATGATGTCGCTACGCCGGGCACCGACGGCCATACGCACGCCGATTTCATGGGTGCGTTCAGTAACCGACACCAACATAATGTTCATCACGCCCAGACTGCCGATAATCAGCGAAATTGAGGCGACCATGAGGATCAGCAGACTCAGGGTCATTGAGGTATGTTCGATTGATTTACGAAATTTATCGCGGTTGAACAGCATAAAGTCTTTCACGCCATGGCGCTGGGTTAACAATTGGCTGATGGCGCTGACCGCGGCCTCGTTAGCGACGTCATCTTTCAATCGCACGCTGATGCTGCTCAGGGTCGGTTTACCCACCATGCGATACATCACGGTGGAGTACGGCATCCACACGCTGATGCGGTTGGGGGCCGAATCCTGGTTGCTTTGCACCACGCCGACGACCCGGGCCGGCACTGCGCCGAGAAACACAATTTGGCCCAACGGCTCTACGCCAAACTCGCCGAACAGCGAGCGACGTGCATTTTCGTCAATGATCACTTCCTGCAATGCATTACGATCACCCCGGAAAGTGCTGCCTTGCACCAACGTGAGACCATTAACGCGGAAGTAATCGCGGCCGACGCCGTTGATGGAGGCGGTCGCCGATTTGCTGCGAAAGCGAATGCTCTCTGAGGCGCTGACTTCAGGGCTGACGCTGTCGACAAAGCTCTGGCTGGCCAGCGCGTCGGCGTCCGCCGGTACCAGGGTGCGAATGCTGTCGATGCTGTCGTCAAAGAAATCACGCCCGGGATAAATGCTGACGACGTTAGTGCCCAGATCTTTAATGCTCTCCAGCGTGCGCTGTTTTGCACCTTCGCCCAGGGCGACCACCGTAACCACGGCGGCGATGCCGAAAATGATGCCGGTCATAGTCAGCGCTGTGCGCAAGCGGTGGGCGTTCATCGCTTTCAGCGCCATCTGCAGTGACTCCCGGGTGCGGTCGAGCAAGCTTTGCCAATAGCCTTGTGCAACTGGCGCGCTCTTTTTCATCACCGGGGGAGGCACCGGCGATTTACGGCCGCTGTCGGCGACGATCTCGCCATCCTGCAGTTCGATAATACGCTGCGCGTGCTGGGCGACTTTCATGTCGTGGGTGACGATCACCACCGTGTGACCACGCTGGTTCAGTTCGCTGAGGATCGCCAATACTTCCTGACCGGATTTAGAGTCCAACGCGCCGGTCGGTTCGTCCGCCAGGATGATTTCACCGCCGTTGATTAACGAACGAGCAATGCTGACGCGTTGCTGTTGGCCGCCGGACAGTTGACCGGGCTTATGGTGCTCACGGCCCTCCAACCCCAGGCGCGCCAACAATTGTGCCGCGCGCAGGCGACGTTGGTCGCGCTTGCTGTTGGCGTAAATCGCCGGGATTTCGACGTTGCCCAATGCGCTGATGTCCGGCATCAGGTGATAGCGCTGGAAGATAAAACCAATGTGTTCCCGACGAAGCCTGGCCAATTCGTCCGGCGACAGGTGTGCGGCATTATGGCCGCTGATGAAATAGTCCCCCTGATCCGGCACGTCCAGACAACCGATGATGTTCATCAGCGTTGATTTGCCCGAGCCTGAGGCACCGATAATGGCAACCAACTCACCGGCGGCGATCTTGAGGTTGATGTTTTTCAGTACGGTGAGCGGCTCGCTGCTGTTGGTATAGGTGCGGCCAATCCCTTTCAGTTCAATAATGGTGTTCACAGTAACAGGCCTTCTTCGCCCGGCTTGGCGCTTTCTTGCACCAGCACTACGTGTTCACCCGCCTTTAATCCGGAGAGGATTTGTATATCGACGTTATTGGTAATACCGGTTGTCACCTCACGTAATTCCACCCGGTTATCCCCGGTCAGCACTTGTACCTGCTGTTTTTTGTCCGCGTTTTTATGCACTGCCTGAATCGGAACCAACAGCGTGTTTTTTGCCTCACCCAGTAGCAATGAAACCTGAGCCGTCATGGCAATGCGCAGCCGGTTTTCCGGATTGGGCACGTCGAGCAGCGCGTTGTAATACACCGAAGCGTTGGCGCTGCCGGAGCCTGAGGCGGAACCGCCGCCGCTGAGCGAATCGTCTTTCATGATGGACTCAGGCGCCAATTCGACGGTGCGTAGCGTGGCATCGTACTTTTTGTCCGGTTCGGAGAAAATGGTGAAGTAGGCTTTTTGCCCTTGGGTAACGCGGGTAATGTCGGCTTCGGAAATCTGCGCCTTGATGGTCATCACATCCAACTGCGCCAGTTTGACGATGGTAGGGGCGCTCTGATTGGCGTTTACCGTTTGGCCTTGCTGGGTAATGACGGCAATGACAATGCCGTCCATCGGTGCCAGGATGCGGGTGTAGCTCAGATCGACCTTCTTCTTGTCCACCTCAATTTGCGCCTGCACAATACGTGCATTCAGCGCAATCAGTTCGGCGCGGGTAGCGGCAAGCGTGGCCTCGGCCGCTTCAAAATCCTCGCGCGAGCCGGCTTCATCGTTCAACATGCGTTTCTGGCGTTTAAAACGGGACTCCGCCTGCTTCAACAGCGCCTGTTTGGCCTGTAAATCCGCTTTTGCCACGTTCAGCGCCGCTTCAGCGTTGCGTAAATCATTGCGTTGCGGCAGATCATCAATGTCGGCGATCGGTTGGCCTTTGGTGACCCGGTCGCCAAGTTTGACCTTCAGGGATTTCACCTGGCCAGAAACCTGCGCACCGACGTTGACCCGTTCGAATGCGTCCAATTTACCTGTGGCCAGCACGGCATTTTCTATATCGCCAAGGCGAACCTGTGCGGTGACATAGGCGTCCTGAGAAGGGGATTGCAAAGAGAACGCCGCCATGAAGGCAATAATCACCAGCAGGGCGCCAGCCAGTATAAACGCCCAACGGCGCGGAGTAACTTTCATAGTGTTGTCCATAACGGAGAGAACGACTTTCCCAGAAAGCACTTATAGTGGCATTCAGTGCTTTAACTAACAATAAACATGCAGCAGACGCTGCAATAAAGGTTTCATTGGTTAACTATCGCGCAATGAAAACAATCACCACTCTGGACGCTTAATAGTCATAAATGCAGGATTTCTCTTAAAATTCAGGTATTCATAGTGCTTTTTGTTGAGTCCTTAGTATCAATATGGATAATAAAGTCCCGAAGCGAAGGAATGCGCTATTAACTCAGTTGGCAGAGTGATTGGTTTTAAAATGCTTATTTTGGCTACAAAATTGATAGACGCGGGTTCGAGTCCTGCATAGCGCGCCAGCTTCCTTTTCGGGAACAGTTACCGTAAAGCGCATCCGGGTTGATTTGCACTATCGGCTCCTTGTTGGGATTTTCGGGTGCGCTTTACCGTAACGGGTTCTCTCCTTTTCTTAATCTTCTTCTGTTGTAATCGATCTTTGCTAGACTCTAATCAGGCAGGTTCGCTGCCCGGCAACAGGAGATCGCCATGTCTGAGTCCGATCAACTGCAGGAGTTATTGCAACGTGTGGCGGCGCTCGAAGCCAGAGAGAAGTCGCTTACCGCCGCCTCCAACGCCTATCAGGCAATTATCACCACCATGCTGGGCAACCTGGCTCAACAGGAGCGTGACAAGATTATTGCGATGATCGATCAGGCGCATGAACTGGCTTATGCGCGTGCTATTCAGCGCTGCAACGAGCCGCAAAAGCAAAAAATCAAACAGGCCGACGATATCGCCCAGCGGATGTTTATGTTTGCTCAAGGCAAAAACTCGCTGCAACGCTAGCCACAGCAGGTATAACAGTTACCGATATTAAATTGCATAACTGATCTACCTGGGCAAACTGTACCTGTGTTAGTTTGAGGAATGATTATTGATAGCAATAATGTCCCCCCAAGGCATAAGGTTGTAGCTATGGACGCGATTAAAAGCATCTTGGTAAAAGAAATCGAACGGATCAATCGACAGGAAGGACGTGACGGCAAGTTGCGCTTCAATAGCGAGTTTGCCCGCGACCACCGTTATCTGTGTCTCGCCATGTTTGCCGGTTATTTTGCCGTGATCGCCGTGATGTATCAGGTTCCTTACATGGGCTTCATCGCGTTTTTGGCTTTCACCGCCTTCGTTCTGTTCATGTTCGCCATGCTGCTGATTGAAATCAAACCGGTCTATCGCTTTGAAGATATTGGCGTGCTGGATCTGCGCGTTTGTTATAACGGCGAGTGGTATTTCACCCGGGCGCTGTCGCCGCAGTCGGTGAAGGCATTGCTGGATGAACCGACAATCGGTGCCGCGACGAAAAATCGCATGCAGGAAATCATCGCTAATAAAGGCGAGATTGATTTCTATGACGTCTACGATCTGGCGTACTCAAAGAAGCCGCAGGATGAGCAGCCGCAGGTGGCCGTGCTTAACTGAGGGTTTCCGCTCGCGCGGTTGTCGATTATACTCACGCATTGAAGTCAGATAAGCCTGAGGAATTTACGATGAGTGATGATATTTTCGATTTTGATATCGATGCCGAATTGGCGCAAGCAGAAGAAAAAGCGGCGCAGAAAGTGAAAGAACTCCCCGAGATCCTTGAGGACGAGGCGGACTGCGAAGGCTGCAAAATCTGATCGCCATCGCCTTTAAAGAACCGCTTCGGCGGTTTTTTTATGCTCCAAATTTGGGGTTGCGGGCAAAAAAAAAGCCCGTTTCAGGCGGGCCAACACTTAAGTCGTATGAGGGATTATTTTTATAACTCTCTGCGTCTAGCTTACGCGCAATGGCCGGTAAGTGATTTCGGTGTTTTGTAACAAAACGGTAGTTGTAGTGTTGCTATGTTACTGCGCCTGGCTGGGGATTAATCCAGTACAAATCCCCATATCAGCAATACCGCCACAATAATCACGCAGAGTGCGGAGACGGTAACCAGTATCTTTCCCAGAATGTCTTTTTCTTGCTGCTGTGCCACGTTAACGTTATCCAATTAAGAGTCTATGGACCAAATCGGCGACGCCCAGATCCAGCACTATAACAGTCAGTGCGATCCCCAACATGGCCGATAGAAATCGAATTTTACTGTTCAAATCGATACCCATCACCGCGATGCGATGTTCCCAGAGTAAAGGTTAAAACGCCGGAGCTGAATGCCCGGTTTGGGTTATTCCAGAGGTTAAGAACCTTCCTAGACGTATAAGTTCCGTCTGTTTGAAAGGTCCGCTGCGGGCATGGCCGCGCAGCAGACCGGTTATGCGGAGGGATCAGTCAGTAACAATTCTTACGCCGACCTTACTGATCGCATTGCCATCCATTTCGGCGATGGTCCAGGTCAGGCCATCCCATTCGATCTGATCGCCCACTACCGGTTCGCCGCCAATCAGTTGAATGACGAATTGGCCGAGGGTTTGCTGTTCATCCACGCCTTCGTGCAGATTCAGACCATAAACCTGTGAAATATCGCTCAGGCGCGCGTCCGACTGCAGGATAAAATCACCGAAGAAGCGTTCATCCAACGTAACCACCGGCGCCTGGCTAAATAACTTACCCAGCACCGGCAGGTCGTGCTCGTGACCGATAACACACAGAATGTCATCTTCGCGTAGTCGTGTGCTGCCGCTGGGGTGCAACAGTTCTTTGCCTCGGAACAATGCGGCAATGCGCGTACCCGGTGGCATTTTCAGCTCACGCAGCGCGGCACCGACGCACCAGTTTTCGGACGACAGCTGATAAACAAACTGCTCCCACTGGTTTTCAGGATGAACATCCAGCCCAACCCGTGAAATCGGCGCCAGCGCTGGTGGGACGATCACCTTGGCTTTCTTCGCGGCGAACGACAGGGTGGTGCCCTGCAGCAACAGGGAAACCAGCACCACAAAGAAGGCGACATTAAAGAACAGCTGAGCATTGGGCAGGCCGGCCATCATCGGGAAGACGGCCAGAATCACCGGTACGGCCCCGCGCAGGCCGACCCAGGAAATAAAGCTGCGCTCGCGCAGGGTAAAACTGCGGAACGGCAACAGCCCTATAAATACCGACAGCGGTCGGGCAAATAAGATCATCCACAGCGAAAGCAGCAGGGCAGGGATGGCGATCGGCAGCAGCTCATGCGGGTTCAGCAATAATCCCAGCACTAGGAACATGCCGATCTGGCTCAGCCATGCCAGGCCGTCAAAGGTTTGCACGATGCCGTGCCGGTTGCGGATCGGGCGATTACCCAGCATCAGGCCGCACAGGTATACTGCCAGAATGCCGCTGCCGTCCAGTGCGGTGGTCAGGGCAAAAATCAGAATGCCGCCGCTGACGGCCAGCAGCGGATACAGGCCTTCTGCCAGTTTAATGTGGTTGATTAACGTCAGCAGTAGCCAACCGCCGCCAAGACCAAAGACAATCCCCATGCCGAACTGCTGCAACAGATGGAGAGGGAACATCCAGCTCAGCGTGGTTTCGCCTGCGGCGATCATCGCAATCAGCGTAATGGTAAGGAACACCGCCATGGGATCGTTGCTGCCGGATTCGATTTCCAGCGTGGCGCTGACGCGTTCGTTCAGTCCTTTACCACCTAATAGCGAGAAGACAGCCGCGGCGTCGGTGGAGCCGATAATAGCGCCAATCAGCATGCCCTGCAGCAGGTCGAGGTTGAACAGCCAGGCGGCGGCCAGCCCGGTCAGCCCGGCGGTGATCACCACGCCGATAGTTGCCAGCGAAAGTGCCGGCCATAGCGCGACGCGGAATGAGCTGACTCGGGTACGCATCCCGCCGTCCAGCAGGATCACCGCCAGCGCCAGGTTACTGACCAGATAGGCCACCGGATAGTTGCTGAAAACGATACCGCCCGGACCATCGACCCCCGCCAACATGCCAATAGCCAGGAAGATCACCAGAATAGGAATACCCAGGCGTGACGAAAATGAACTGAGAAGAATACTTGCTCCCACCAACACGGCACCGATGATGAACAAACTGTTAATGGTGCTGGCATCCAAAATGACGTTCTCCTGCAGGCTGGGGGGAAGGGCGTTGCGCGCTAGCGCAGATACCCCCTGATGATAGCCTGTTTTTCAGGTAAAACGCCAAGGCTGATTCATAAAACAGTTTGACCTTTATTGTCATTTAAGCGGAGAACCATATGGAAGTGGGGAGAAACCGGTGAACTTCTTTCTTTTATCTATATTTATCAGCTTGCTGTGATTGCGCTTAGGCAATAAATGGTGGGCGTTGCCGTGCCCGGATAAGGAAAAACCATTAAACCCCCTCCAGGAGGCTTAATGGTTTGCAGGCGAGGCGTTATAAATGGTCGAGTGACTGCAGGGCCCGTCTGATCAGCTCGGCAGCCAGTTTTCTTTCTGACTCTGAGATACCGTCAAGGTTAAGGCTGGAAAGTTCGGCGACCAGAATGCTGCGATCCTTGCCGCTGATCGACGAATCCAGTGCGGAAAGCAACCGGCCAAGAATTTTCAGTAGGGTGGCGTTCTCTGGTACGGCTTCCTGAGCCGAAGTGTCTTTATCAGTCATTAAAAATCCTCTCTGTCGTGACGGAAGGGAGATGCTGCAAGCCTTGTCGCGATGGTGACAAGGCCGTCCCTTAGGGTTCATTGAGCCCAATCGCTACCGTAAGGCAGGGATGTGGATTTCCACTTATGCATTGCCGTTATAACAACTCGCGGCAATATGCTCCAGCATAACTTTGCCTTAACTTTCGTCATAGGGGTGAGCAATCTGTGCTCAGTGCTTGAATCACCAGGCGCGTTGCCGGTGCGAAGGTAAATGATAAAGGTATTGGTAGACGAAGCTATGACCGTGAGCTACCCGGCAAGCCGAAACGGCTGCCGGGCAGTAGGATTATTGCGGTTTACCGGAGAACAGGAAACGGAACAGCGGGATACGCTTGTGCAGTTCATATAACAGGAAGGCGCAAGAGAAGACAAACACCAAGCCAGCCAGAAAACCCAGCAGGTTATTGTTGATATGCGGCGTCACAAAAGCGCCATATATCAGGGTCAACGGATGGTGCACCAGATATATAAATAGCGATGCATTCACCAGATAGGTGATACGCGGTGAGTGATAGTTCAGCAGATTATGTCCGAATGAGAAAGTCACGTTGGCCATCAGGATCCCCAGCAGGGTTTTGATCAGCACTTCCAGCTCAAACATATAGCTGCTGTGAGCCAGAAACTTCTGATTCAGCATATAGGCAATGAACAGCAACAGCGAACCCAGCAGCGCGCCGAGGGACGGTTTGAGGAAAATCTCTTTCAGCCACACGTACTTAAAGGCATAGGCGCCCAGGATGAAGAACGGCAGGTAGAACATCGTCTCCATCACCACAAAATTGAACAGACCATTGGAGAGTAAAGCTGGCGCAAAAATTAAAATCATACGGTGCGCGGCCGAATAGCATAAAGCATAAATAAGAAAGAGCAGTGAGATGTTTCCTAATCCGGTCATTTTATTTATCGGGTAGGGAACGGTATTATTTTTAAGTGCCTTGATTTTTTTGAACAGATAAAAACATAGGGTGGTCAGCAATGACAGGGTTAATAAAAACCACAGGTGAGAAACCAGTTCCCAAACTGTTACATTTATTTTCTGATAGAGCGAAAAATTTTCCCAACCGTTTAATTTGTCCGTGAAGTATTTCAGCATGAAAAACTGCGGCACCGTTATTAACGGAATCGAACTCAGCAGGGGGATCGCCACTCGCTCAAGCCTGACCTTCAGCCACTGGTGGCGCTCGTAGCGCTCATAGAGCATGTAAGAGAAGTAGCCGGAAATCACGAAGAACACCTGCATGCGGAAAGCATGGATGAAGTCGTTCAGCACCGTCAGCGAGAAGGAGGGGCTGGCGCTGTTTACCGCCCAGCTATGGCTGGAATAAATCAGAGAAAGATGAAAAGGGATGCCGAGCAACATCAAATAAGCCCGGATCGAATCGAGGAAAAACTCGCGTTGGTTGCTGCCTTTAGTCATAGGTTACCGCTGGTGATTTTATCGAGTGGTCATTAACACGCTTAATAAGTCGGCAATGGTTAAATCGAATCACAAACCCTACTATACCGTTTCACATTTTTCCATAGCGTCTTGATGCGCGGCTTGCTACGCTGGTGTTTAGTCAGCTGCTTAAACTATGAGCCATAAACATGAACCATCCATTTATCATGTTGTCGGAAAGCTGAATAATCCATTAATATGGATTTAAATGATTTGAGCACACGAATAGGGGGGGATGTGCTAGTTAATATATTATCCAAAAAACCACGCGCCGCGAGCGTACGTTGGTTAGGTGCGACCGTATTGTTCACGCTGTTTACTTCGCCGGCATGGGCTTTTTCTATAGATGATGTGGCCAAGCAGGCGCAGGATCTGGCAGGAAAAGGCTTCGAAGCCCCGAAGAGCAACCTTCCTTCTCAATTCCGTGAGATGAAATTCGCGGATTACCAACAGATTCAGTTCAATCACGATAAAGCCTATTGGAGCAAACTGAAAACCCCTTTCAAGCTTGAGTTTTATCATCAGGGGATGTACTTCGATACGCCGGTGAAAATCAATGAAGTCACCGCGACCAGCGTAAAACAGATCAAGTACAGCCCGGACTACTTCAACTTCGGTTCGGTAAAACACGATCCGGAGTCGGTAAAAAACCTCGGTTTTGCCGGCTTCAAGGTGATTTATCCGATCAACAGTGCGGATAAGAACGACGAAATTATGAGCCTGCTGGGCGCGAGCTACTTCCGCGTGGTAGGTAAAGGGCAGGTTTACGGGCTTTCCGCACGTGGCCTGGCGATTGATACTGCGTTGCCTTCCGGCGAAGAATTCCCGCGTTTCCGCGAATTCTGGGTTGAACGTCCGAAGCAGGGCGACAAGCATCTGGTAATTTACGCGCTGCTGGATTCGCCGCGTGCTACCGGGGCTTACCGTTTTGTGGTTTATCCGGGCCGCGACACCACCGTGGACGTTGAGTCCAAAGTGTTCCTGCGCGACAAAGTCGGCAAACTGGGCATGGCACCGCTGACCAGCATGTACCTGTTCGGGCCGAGCCAGCCGTCGCCAACCCTGAACTACCGTCCGGCGCTGCATGACTCCAACGGTCTGTCTATCCATGCCGGTAACGGCGAGTGGATCTGGCGTCCGTTGAATAATCCGAAGCATCTGTCCGTCAGCACTTACCAGGTCGAAAACCCGAAAGGTTTCGGCCTGCTGCAGCGCGGCCGTAACTTCAAGGATTACGAAGATCTGGACGATCGCTACGATCTGCGCCCAAGCGCCTGGATCGAGCCACGCGGCGACTGGGGCAAGGGCAAGGTTGAGCTGGTGGAGATCCCGACAGCGGATGAAACCAATGACAACATCGTTGCTTTCTGGACGCCAGACGTTCTGCCGGACGCCAAAACTCCGCTGGCGTTGAGCTACCGCCTGCATTTCACCCGTGACGAAGACAAACTGCATTCGCAGGACATTGCCTACGTCAGCCAGACCATGCGTTCAACCGGTGACGTGAAGCAGTCCAACCTGATCCGCGAGCCAGACGGCAGCGTGGCATTCCTGGTTGACTTCGTTGGCCCGGTACTGAAAGGCTTGGACGGCGCTACGCCGGTTGCCTCTCAGGTGAGCATCGGCGACAACGGTGAAATGGTAGAAAACAATGTCCGCTATAATCCAGTGACCAAAGGCTGGCGCCTGACGCTGCGTCTGAAAGTGAAAGACGACAAGAAGCCGGTAGAAATGCGCGCAGCGCTGGTCAATGGTGATAAGACCCTGTCGGAAACCTGGAGCTATCAGCTACCTGCCAATGAATAAGCCTACTCAACTTGCCCAGGATTATCTTGCGGCAATGCCTCTGACCGCTGAGCGGTCAGAGGCGCTTAAACCACAGCCGGGGGCGGATGACGCCCAGGCTTTTGAGGCGCTGCATCGCAAGATGGGCGCTGACGATGCCAACGTCAATACGCTGTCTGCCGATGACGTCACGCTGGCCTCGGTCAAAACACGAATCGAAGACGCCTGGCCGGATGCGGTTAGCGACAAAGATTTCGATACCGACGTGGAAGGGCGCAGCATTCTCAAGGCTACGCCGCCAATCAAACGCACCAGCATGTTCCCGGAAGCCTGGCGTACCAACCCGGTAGCGCGCTTCTGGGATTCTCTGCTGGGGCGCACGCCACACAACCGTCACGCCTCCAAAGAGGAAGCCGCGGCGGAAAACCGCTGGCGTGTGGTCGGCTCGATGCGTCGTTATGTGCTGTTGGTGCTGATGCTGGTGCAGACCGGCATCGCCACCTGGTACATGAAAACGATTCTGCCGTATCAGGGCTGGGCGCTGATCGACCCGATGGCCATGTGGGATCAGGATCTGATGCAGTCGGTGCTGCAACTGCTGCCTTATGTGTTGCAAACCGGCATTCTGATCCTGTTCGCGATCCTGTTCTGTTGGGTCTCGGCCGGTTTCTGGACTGCGCTGATGGGCTTCCTGCAGTTACTGATCGGCAAAGACAAATACAGTATTTCTTCCACCATCAAAGGCGATGAGCCGATCGACCCGACGCATCGCACCGCGTTGATCATGCCAATCTGTAACGAAGACGTCGAACGCGTGTTCGCCGGCCTGCGCGCGACCTATGAGTCCGTCGCGGCCACCGGCCAGCTCGAGCATTTCGATATCTACGTGCTGAGCGACAGCTACGACCCGGATATCTGCATGGCGGAACAGAAAGCCTGGATGGAACTGTGCCGCGACGTAGATGGCCATGGCCGTATCTTCTATCGCCGTCGCCGTCGCCGCGTGAAACGCAAAAGCGGCAACATCGACGACTTCTGCCGTCGCTGGGGTGGCGAATACAGCTACATGGTGATCCTGGATGCCGACAGCGTGATGAGCGGTGAGTGTCTCACCGGTCTGGTGCGCCTGATGGAAGCCAACCCGAACGCCGGTATTATTCAGTCTGCGCCGAAAGCATCAGGCATGGATACGCTGTATGCCCGCGTGCAGCAGTTTGCCACCCGGGTTTACGGGCCGCTGTTTACTGCCGGTCTGCATTTCTGGCAGTTGGGTGAATCGCACTATTGGGGCCATAACGCCATTATCCGCGTGAAGCCGTTTATCGAACACTGTGCGCTGGCACCACTGCCTGGCGAAGGCTCTTTTGCCGGCTCCATCTTGTCGCATGACTTTGTGGAAGCCGCGTTGATGCGCCGTGCCGGTTGGGGCGTGTGGATTGCTTACGATCTGCCGGGCAGCTATGAAGAACTGCCGCCGAACCTGCTGGATGAGTTGAAGCGTGACCGTCGCTGGTGCCACGGTAACCTGATGAACTTCCGCCTGTTCCTGGTCAAGGGCATGCACCCGGTACACCGTGCGGTGTTCCTGACCGGTGTGATGTCCTACCTGTCGGCACCGCTGTGGTTTATGTTCCTGGCGCTGTCTACCGCACTGCAGGTGGTGCATACCCTGATGGAGCCGCAGTACTTCCTGCAACCGCGCCAGCTGTTCCCGGTGTGGCCGCAGTGGCGTCCTGAACTGGCGATAGCGCTGTTCTCTACCACGCTGGTGCTGCTGTTCTTGCCTAAACTGTTGAGCATTGTGCTGATCTGGGCGAAGGGTGCCAAGGAGTACGGCGGTGGTATACGCCTGTTCCTGTCGATGCTGATGGAAATGCTGTTCTCGGTGCTGCTGGCGCCGGTGCGCATGCTGTTCCACACGGTATTCGTGGTCAGTGCCTTCCTGGGTTGGGAAGTGGTATGGAACTCGCCACAGCGTGACGATGATGACACCCCTTGGAGCGAAGCCTTTAAACGCCACGGTTCACAGATGCTGCTCGGTCTGGTCTGGGCTGGCGGTATGGCCTGGCTGGATCTGCGCTTCCTGTGGTGGCTGTCGCCAATCGTCTTCTCGCTGATCCTGTCGCCGTTCGTTTCGGTCTTGTCGAGCCGTGCGACGTTAGGTATCAAGAGCAAGCGTGCCAAGCTGTTCCTGATCCCGGAAGAGTATTCGCCGCCGCGTGAACTGCTGGCGACGGAAGAATATCTGCAGCTTAATCGTGAGCGAGCATTGAGCAATGGCTTTATGCACGCGGTGGTTAACCCGTCCTTCAACGCATTGGCGACGGCGCTGGCTACTGCGCGTCACCATCTGCGCGGCGCTATCGAGCGTAATCGTGAAGAGCGAGTGAACGAGGCGTTGGAGCTGGGGCCGGAGAAGCTGGTGAAAGGCAAACGTCTTGAGCTGCTGAGCGATCCTGTCGCGCTGTCGCGTTTGCATCAGCGGGTTTGGCTACTGCCGCAGGGCGCCGCTTGGCGCGAGTTTTATCAGCAACTGCCGCACAATGAGCGGGCTCATCCGGTGGGTCAGCGTTAAAGGCTGATCGGGTGACCTGTACGGGGAATACGCATAGCGTGTTCCCCGTTTTTTTTTGGTATTTGGCTTACGCAACGCCGACAAACTCGCGTGAAAAACTGTGTTAAAATTCGCGCCGGGCGTTGTGGCCCCACAAAACAAACCCGGGGCAAAAATCATTTTGGTGAATCTCTCTTCTCTTCTTCGTCTGGTATTGCTGGTGGCAGGAGTCACGGCGTTAACCGGCTGCGGCAGTATTATCAGTCGCACAGTGCCGGGGGCCGGGCACGGCCATCAATATTATCCGGGCGTTCAGTGGGATCTGCGCGATAGCCCCTGGCGGTATATCACGGTCATTGATGTGCCGCTGTCGATGGTGGTAGATACCTTTATGCTGCCGTTTGACGCCCAACACGGCCCCTACGAATAAGCTAATCCCCGGTGGCAAAAACCACCAGTTGGTAACCCTGATCACCACAGCGGAACGGAGCCAGCGCCGTCATCTGCAAGCCCTGTACATGAGCCGCTAACGAATGCGGGTTACTGTCGTCAATAAAGAGCGCGCCAACGTCGAACTCCTTGCGGGTACGCGCCTTGACGGCGGCGTAGAGCTGCTTCAGCACACCTTTGCCACGCCAGGCGCTGTCAAGGCACACCGGACCATACAGAAACACCCGCTGCTCACTCAGTGGCCGTCCCTTGAATGATTGGCCGGCCAGCGTGTCCAGCATCGCATCCACCACCGGCGGGTGCGGTTGCGCATTCGTCGGCATCAGGCAGACAAACCCGGCCAGCGCTTCACCTTCGACCGCCACCAGAATACCCAGCCCCTGGTTAATGCTTGTTAGCTGCGCTTCATTCATGCGCGAGACGATAAATCCCTGGCGTTTTTGGCTGTCGCTCAAGTTTGCCGGGGTGTTTTGTGTTTGCAGTTGCAAAATCGCGGGGAAATCTTCGGGACGCGCCTGGCGGATAATCATGCAGCCTCTCAGAAAATCATAGGGTGAAGGGCGGGGGATTGTCTGCTCCCGCCCGTGATCATTCAACGCTCATCCCACTCGTCGGCGGCTGTTTGGCCCTCTTCGGTATCCAACGGCGGATCGAGCTGGAAGTCTCCTTCTTCCCACTCGTGCAGCGTATTTTCCTCAATCCATTCGGCGCTGATTTCGACTTCGTCAAAATCCCCGTCGAAAATAGCCTGAGCGGCAGCGCCGCTGCGTAACGTCAGGCATTCGACCGATTCGCCTTCTTGTTCAAAGAATTCGGCCTGCCACATGATATCACCATCCAGCATCACGTATTTTTGCAGATTGAACTGTTGCGGCACCGGCGGTTCGTCGTCGTTACCGCCTTCGGCAGACTCGATAAACTCCTCGCGCGCCGCTTCAACGGCTTCTTCCAGGGTTGCATACAGGCTCATATTTTTCTCCAGTCAGGGTAAGCATTGCTCAGGGCTGGGTGCGCCGAAGCGCCATGACAAACGTCAGAAGTAATTGTTGCCGCACTGGCGCAGGATGCAAATTTTTTTGTTGTCCGTTTCGCGACGATGGTTGTCCGCTAAGCGGGAGCAGGAGGGATCACGGCAGGAAATAATAGGGCATTGCTTATTACCGCCAGGAGAGTGCCATGTTAACCGACCCTTCAATCAAATACCGTCCGTTCCCGCCCGTGACCTTGCCGGATCGCCAGTGGCCGGGCCGCACTTTGCAGCAGGCACCGCGCTGGTGCTCCAGCGATTTGCGTGACGGCAATCAGGCGCTGGCGGAACCTATGGATAACGCCCGCAAACACCAGTTCTACCAGATGCTTCTGGCGTGTGGGTTCAAAGAGATTGAGGTGGCGTTTCCTTCTGCCTCGCAAACGGACTTCGATTTTGTCCGCTCGCTGATTGATGAGCAGTTGATCCCGGATGACGTCAGTATTCAGGTGCTGACCCAATCGCGAGACGATTTGATCGACCGTACCTTCGATGCGTTGCGTGGTGCACCACGTGCCATCGTGCACCTGTATAACGCTACCGCACCGATGTTTCGTGAAATCGTCTTCAAACAGGACAAGGCGGCAACGGTAGCGCTGGCGGTTAACGGCGCGCTGCGTATTCGACAGCAGTGCGAGCAGCAGCCGGAAACGGCATGGACCTTCGAATATTCACCTGAGACTTTCTGCTTTACCGAGCTGGAGTTTGCGCTGGAAATCTGTGAGGCCGTTGCCGATGTCTGGCAGCCTGGGCCGGGGCGGCCGATGATCATCAATCTGCCGGCCACGGTGGAGGTCAGTACGCCGAACGTCTACGCTGACCAGATTGAGTGGTTCTGCCGCCGCTTCAGTCAGCGCAACCGGGTGACCATCAGCGTGCATCCGCATAACGATCGTGGCACCGGAGTGGCCTGCGCCGAGCTGGCAATGCTGGCCGGTGCCGACCGGGTAGAAGGTTGTCTGTTCGGCAACGGTGAACGCACCGGCAATGTCGATCTGGTGACGCTGGCGCTCAACCTGTATACCCAGGGCGTTGCGCCGGGGCTGGATTTCAGCCAACTGAAGCAGGTGGTGGAGGTGGTTGAGCAGTGTAACCAACTGCCGGTTCATCCGCGTCATCCTTACGCCGGTGAGTTGGTGTTCACCGCCTTTTCCGGCTCTCATCAGGATGCGATTAAAAAAGGCTTTGCCGCCCAACAGCAGAGGCAGGACGGTCTGTGGCAAGTGCCTTATTTACCGCTCGATCCGGCGGACGTCGGCTGCAGCTATGAGGCGGTGATCCGGGTTAACAGCCAGTCGGGCAAAAGCGGCGCTGCCTGGCTACTGGAACAGAACCATGGGCTGTCGTTGCCGCGTGGGCTGCAAATTGATTTCAGCAAGGTGGTGCAGCAGGCGACCGACGGCAGCGGCAAAGAGATGACCACCGCCGAGCTGTGGCGGCTGTTTAGAATCAGCTATGGATTGGTGGAACAACCGCGGCTGCAGTTGCTGAGCTATCAGACCGAAAGCCACAGCATCGAGGCTTATAGTTTCAGTGCCAGGGTGTTGTTCGAAGGGCAACAGCAACGGCTGCTGGGGGTAGGGAACGGTTTGTTGTCCAGCGCGGTGGATGCGCTGCGCCAGCGCTTTGGCTTGAATTTGGCGATAGAGGACTACCACGAACACACGTTGGGGCATCAGAGCCAAAGCCGTGCCGTGGCCTATATTCGCTGTACGCTGGCGCACGGTGAGGCGGCTTACGGGGTCGGCATCGACGTCGATTCTGCCAGCGCTTCCCTGCAGGCGTTGTTCAACGTGGCTGCGCGTTATTTAGCGAAATAAGTGCTGGGCGCAACGCCCAGCTGGCGGCGGAACATGGCGCTGAAAGCACTGGGGCTGTCATAGCCCAAGTCCAGCGCCACTTCCAGCACCGAATGCCCGGCGGCCAGGGCATTCAATGCCGCCAGCAAACGGGCGCGGCGCACCCAGTCGCCAAAACGCAGCCCGGTTTCTCGTTGAAAACGTCGTGACAGCGTGCGGCCGCTGACGTTGATGTAGCTGGCGGCCTGTTCTAACTCCCAGGGGTGTGCCAGCGATTGCTGAATATGCCGGCACAACCTTAATAGGGCATCGCTGCGCGGTTCGGGCAAATTCAGCGGCAGGATTGGCAGCACACGCAATTCATCCAGGATCAGCTCCATAATTCGCTCTTCACGACCTCCCGTCGGATAATCCGCCGTAATGTCCATCGCACAGATAATCAGCTCACGCAGCAACGGGGATATCTGCACCACTTCGCAGCTTGCCGGCAGGTCGGCTCGTGCCAGCGGATCGACTAACAGCGCTCTTGCCGCCACTTTACCGGTGATTTGCAGACTGTGTTCTACGCGCGCAGGCAGCCAAACGCCACGCCCTGGGGGGACCACCCAACTGCCCAGACGAGTATTCACTTGCACTACGCCGCTCAGGCTATGAATCAACTGTGCACAGTCGTGGTAATGGAGCGGTTCGAACTCGCCGTGCTGATAATCTTTGGCGACCGGCACAATCGAGCGGTTCGCGGGCACAGCGTCATGAAAAAGCAGCATTTCTTGGGGCATCCCCGGTCCACGGAAAATCATAATGGCAGCATGCCACGCCGATACCTTTCATACCAGCCTCTGGTACGGTGAGGCGTTATAGTCTATAAATAAACAATATATAATTTAGTAAATTGTTTGGAGGGAAGATGGATATCGACAGTATGCGGCAGGCGGCAACGCAGGCCGGGGCATTGCTGCGGGCGCTGGGCAATGAAGATCGTTTACTGCTGCTGTGCCAACTCAGCCAGGGCGAGATGTCGGTGGGGGAGTTGTCACAGGCGCTGGAGATCCGCCAGCCGACGCTTTCGCAACAGCTTGGGGTATTGCGTCAGGAAGGGCTGGTATCAACGCGGCGCGACGGTAAACAAATCTACTATGCCGTTTGCGATCCGAAGGCGCTGACGCTGCTTAATACTTTATATCAACTCTTTTGCCCGGCACGGGAGGAGAGGCCATGACCGTCGACTGGTTGCATTTTACCCCGCTGTCCGCGCTGGTCGGCGGGGGGATAATCGGCAGTGCGGTGGCGCTGTTGTTGCTGTCTAACGGCCGCGTCGCCGGCATCAGTGGCATTACCGGTGGCCTGCTGACGCCGCAGGGCAAAGAGAAAGGCTGGCGGGCCGCATTTCTTGTCGGGTTGCTGATTTCGCCCTGGCTGTATCGTATCGCCAGGCCTTTACCGGACATGCCGGTTAACGGCAGCAGTTTATGGCTGATCGCCGCCGGGATATTGGTCGGGCTGGGTACTCGCCTGGGCGGCGGCTGTACCAGCGGTCACGGTGTTTGCGGCGTGGCGAGATTGTCTCCGCGTTCATTAGTGGCCACGGCGGTATTTATGCTGTTGGGGTTTATTACGGTATGGGCCGTCCGCCAGTGGGGAGGGTTAACGTGATGTACCGATCCGTGTTTGCCTTACTGAGTGGCGCCATCTTTGGCCTTGGTCTGATCGTCGCCGGAATGGCCAATCCCGCCAAGGTGCTGGCTTTTCTCGATGTCACCGGCCACTGGGATCCGTCACTGGCCCTGGTGATGGTGGGAGCGATTGCGGTGGCGGCACCGGCGTTCTTTTGGGTTCGCCGCCGACCACGTACCTTGTTGGGTGAAACAGTACAACTCCCATCTTCCCGCCGCATCGACCGCCGCTTATTGGCAGGCAGCGCGCTGTTTGGCATCGGGTGGGGAATGGCGGGCATCTGTCCCGGCCCGGCCTGGGTGCTGGCCGGAGCGGGCTCGTCAGCCGGCTGGCAGTTCGTTGCGGCAATGCTGGCAGGAATGGCGTTGTATGAAGTTATTCTGTTTTGGAGAAAATAATGCCGATAGCTAACGCGGTGTTGCGCATTGCCCGCCCGACCGACAGGTTACAGGAGATTGCGACCCTGTACTGCCAGGGCTTGGGCTTCGAACGGCTGGGTGAGTTCCGCGATCATCAGGGTTTTGATGGCGTAATGGTCGGGCACCCACAACGGGGTTATCACCTTGAGTTTACTCATCATCGGGGAGTGGCGGTGGGGCAGGCGCCGACGCAGGATCATCTGCTGGTGTTTTATCTGCCGGATGAACAGGAGTGGGTTACAGGATGCCAACGCATGTTGACCGCCGGTTTTCGGCGCGTTGCGGCCTACAATCCCTACTGGGATGCCCATGGGCAGACGTTTGAAGATCCGGACGGTTACCGGGTGGTGCTGCAACAGCGGGCGTGGGGGCAATAAAAAAGCCAGCGCACCGGGCGCTGGCTGAAAGGGTCAAGCGAAAAGGCTATCAGGCGTTGGTTGCCGGTTTCTGCGCGCTTTTACCCTGAGTATTTTCCATCATGCGACGGATAGGGACGATCAACAGGGTCAATACCGCGGCACAAATCAGCAGCGCAATTGAGCAGCGTGCGAACAGGTTAGGCAGCATTTCCAGTTGGTCGGCCTTAACATGGCCGCCGATCAGGCCGGCAGCCAGGTTACCCAGCGCGCTGGCACAGAACCACAGCCCCATCATCTGGCCGCGCATTCTTTCCGGTGCCAGCAGGGTCATGGTCGCCAACCCGATTGGGCTAAGGCAGAGTTCGCCCAGCGTCAGCATCAGGATACTGCCCACCAGCCACATCGGCGACACACCGGCACCGCCGTTGCTCAGCACGTTCTGCGCGGCCAGCATCATCAGGCCAAAGCCTGCTGCGGCGAACAGAATGCCGATAACGAACTTGGTGATGCTGCTCAGGCGTACCTTGTTACGTGCCAGCGCAGGCCATGCCCAGCTAAATACCGGGGCCAGCAGGATAATAAACAGGGCGTTGATTGACTGGAACCACACTGCCGGGATCTCGAAATCGCCGATCATACGGTTGGTGTAGTCGTTAGCGAACAGGTTGAACGAGGTCGGTTTCTGTTCGAATGCGGACCAGAAGAAGGCGGCTGACACCAGCAGGATAAAGCAGACCAGCAGGCGGGCACGCTCTTTGCGGCTCAGGCCGGCAAACACGAACAGATAAATAAAGTACAGGGTCACCGAGGCGGCAATCACGTAAACCAGCATGCTGGCTACCGCTACCGGGTTAATCACGATGATGCCTTGGGCAATCAGGGTGATAACCACCGCGACGCCGACGGCTAACGCCAGCAGCCAGCGACCGACGCCGTTTTTCTTGGTGACCGGGCTGTTCCAGGTGGAGTCCAGGCCGACTTCGCTGTCATAGCGTTTCATCGCCGGTACTGCAAAGACGCGGAAGATCACCAGCGCCACCAGCATCCCGATCCCGCCGATGCCGAAGCCCCAATGCCAGCCATGGGAACGGATCAACCAACCGGAGATCAGCGGGGCGATGAATGAGCCCATGTTGATGCCCATATAAAACAGCGAGAAGCCACCGTCGCGGCGGTTGTCGCCTTTCTTATACAGCGTGCCGACCATCACCGAGATACAGGTCTTGAACAGACCGGACCCCAGCACGATAAACATCAGGCCGATGAAGAACAGGTTATTGCCCATGACGGCAGACAGGGCGATCGACAGGTGGCCCAGCGCGATCAGAATCGAGCCGTACCACACCGCTTTTTGCTGGCCAAGCCAGTTATCCGCCAACCAGCCGCCCGGCAGGGCAGCCAGGTACATGCTGCCGGCGAAAATGCCGACAATCGCCGAGGCGTTTTCACGTGCCAACCCCATACCGCCGTCGTACACGGTGGCGGCCATGAACAGGATCAGTAATGGGCGAATGCCGTAAAACGAGAACCGCTCCCACATTTCGGTAAAGAACAGGGATCCGAGCGGATAAGGATGGCCGAAGAAGGTCCGGCTTTCTTGTTTATTAACAGAGGATTGCATAACGTCTTCCCAATAAAATGCGCCGCATTGATGCAGCTTATACTGTGGTATGTATGTGTATTTAAGGAAGGTGATCCGCCCAATGCGGATTACCCGACAAAACCGTAGCTGCAGCGCCTGTGAACCGTGGAAAGCGCGTTAGCCTTTTTTCACTTGGCCAATGATTTACAACTGGCGTGATATTATTTAACCATTTGATAACTGGATGATGGTTTTGTCTAGTCCCTGTATCCCATTTTTTAGATGAAAAGTCGACAAACATCTCCTTTCCTGGTTTTTATGTTGGTTAAGGCGGGATTGTTATTGACAGCTGGTTTATTGCGCTAAAAGTTAATTATCTGTTTAAAAACATGGAATTACATTGAGATTATTCTTATGGGAATAGGGTGAAGAGGCGCAGAGGGTATCAATACTAAAAGTAAGGTAAACAGGGGCTCGGCTCTGTTTGAGCGCAGAACTGGTGATAAATACGGCTATTGTTCTTCCTGCAGAGTGTCTTCTCTCATTCGCGCCGGGCGGCGTTGCAAACACCACCAGGAATAAATCGCGTTGAACAGTACTACCATGGCGGTAACGCAGAACACTGCCCTGAAACCATAGCTGGCGGAAACCGCCGCACCCAACAGCGGGCCGCTGACGTTACCTATGTCCCGGAACGATTGGTTATAGCTGAAGATCCGGCCGGCCACCTGATTAGTGCAGTTATAAATCAACAGTGTTTGCACGGCCGGCAGCAGTGCGCCATCGGCGGCGCCAAGCAGGAAGCGCAGCACGCCGAGCTGCCATGGGGTTTGCACAAAGGCCATGGGGATCAGCAACAGCACCGATACGATTAGCATAAACACCAGAATGCGCTCCGGACCTATCCGGTCGCCCAGTTTGCCCAGCCGTGGTGCACTCATCAGTGCGGCTACGCCCGGCACCGAGGCTATCAGGCCGCTGACAAAGGCCAGGTTATGAATATTGCCGGCCAAATCGCGCACGTACAGCGTCAGAATCGGCGCAATGGATCCTGTGGCAACCTGAATAATCATGGTGGTCACAAACAGGCTAAGGATCAGTTTGGGACTTTTCAGCGCTGCGAATACCTGACGGGCATGCAGCATATCTTTCTTCTGTACTGGGGTGAATTGTTCTTTAACGTACAGCAGCGTTAAAACAAAACAGGCCAACAGCACGCCAGCGGTGATGTAGAACACAGGTCGTAAACCATACTGGTCGGCCAGCAGGCCGCCGATCAACGGGCCAATCAGCGCGCCACTGACACCGCCGGTGGACAGGGTGCCCAGCGCCCAGCCGCTGCGATTGCGCGGTACCTGGGTGGCAATCAGCGCGTTGGCGTTGGGAATAAAACCGCCGAGAAGGCCCAACACCGCGCGCAACGCCAAGAACTGCCAGATATTCTGCGCCATACCCATTAAAAGCATCACAATCGACATACCCAGCGCCGATCGCAGCAGCATCAACTTACGCCCGCGGCGGTCGGCCAGACCGCCCCAGAATGGGGAAGCAATTGCTGAAAACAGGAAGGTGATGCTGAATACCAGACCGGACCACATGTTCAAGGCTTCGTGACCGGTAACACCGAGGGTTTCTACATAGAGTGGCAGGAAGGGCATGATCAGGCTGAACGCGGCACCGGTCAGGAAGCACCCCAGCCAGGTGACGAAAAGGTTGCGTTTCCAGTTGATGGGTTCTGGTGCCGAAGCCATAAATTCCTGCTGCAAAAAGAGGAGCGCTTTGCGCGTGTGCACAGGCCATGGGGCAAAGCAAAAAAGTTAGCCTGGTAAGTATGCGCTTAATTATAGGCTGCATCAATCGATGTGGCAGGGGATATTCTGAAAATGAAATAAAGTTTTAAAAATTGAATATAGACAGTATTCCGCGCTGTGCGCGCGGAAAAAAGCTTACTTAAAGCCCGGCGAGCAGTTCAAAACCGCTGGAGGTTGTCGAGAGGGCTACGTCGGTTATCTCATAGTGAGCCACGGCATTGAAGGGATCTTGCGCCACGATGGTATCCAACTGTGAACGATCTATCCCTTTCACCAGGATCACACCGCCGGTGCGCGGGTTTTTGCGACCGGAGGCGATAAAGGTGCCGTCCTGGAAGTATTTTTTCAACCAGGCAATGTGCCCCTCGAGGTGGCTATCGACTTCTTCTATCGGGCGATGGTAGGTCAGGCTAACGATGTACATAACGGCTCCAGGATGAACGACGAAGGCTTTACCATCCCACCGTTGCTGTCGTTTCTCAAGGTCTGCGGCATAAAAAACTAACCCGCCAAACGGCGGGTCAGAAGTCAGTAGAGTGAAGGCTCGCCTTCTGGGCGGGTCTTGAAGCGACGGTGTAGCCACATGTATTGATCCGGTGCCATCAGGATCTCTTTTTCGACCACTTTATTCATAAACGCAGCGGCCTCGAGCTCATTATCCAGCGGGAAGTTTTCCACCGCCGGCTGCATAATCAGCTCATACCCTTTAGCGTCCGGCAAGCGGCGTGGGGTAAAGGGAATAATGGCCGGTTTGCCCATTCGTACCAGCACGTAGCTGCCGGTGGTGGTGGCGGCTTTTTCAACGGCGAACAACGGGGCGAACACGCTGCTGCGCGGGCCGTAGTCGTGGTCCGGAGCGTACCAGATAATATCACCCTGTTTCAGGGCCCGGATCATGCCTTTCACGTCTTTGCGGTCCAGCATGGATTTGTTGGAGCGCATGCGGCCCCAGGTTTGCAGCCAGTCCATCAGCTTGTTGTCGTGCGGCCGATAAACGCCGATGCCCGGGTTGTGAATGCCAAAGATGCGGGCGCCCAGTTCCAGCGTCAGAAAGTGCAGACCGATCAACAAAACGCCCTGATGGTTGTCGCGCGCTTTTTGGATATGCTCCAGTCCGCTGACTTTGAACCAACGTTCGATACGCCAGTTCGGCCAAAACCACGCCATGCCGGTTTCAAATAGCCCCATGCCGACGGATTCAAAGTTCTGCACGACCAGCGCATCGCGCTCGGCTTGCGGCATGTCCGGGAAGCATAACACCAGGTTACGTTGTGCAATGGCCACACGGCGCTTGAGAAAGCGCATGGAAAAACGGCCCAGCCAGGTGCCCAGACGATAAATGATCGGATATGGCAGCAGGACTAACAAATAGAGCAAACCGATGCCGAACCAGGTAAGCCAGTAACGTGGATGCAGTAAAGAGCGATTAAAAGAGGGAACTTGAGTCATGTGTTCTCAGCTTAGAAGCAGTCATTTAATGATAATAACAGAGTCATAGTATGGCCTACATCCGCAGGAGGTTTGGCCATGTATTAACTTTCTGCCGTTTATAACCGAGTATTGTGGCACTTTTATCGCGCAACGTGAAAAAACACCGCATTAAAACATAATTTTTAGTGATGAATGGACATGATTTGGCGATTAATTGGGCTAATGCGCTCAAAAGGATAAAGTTGGCAGACGTGGGCGGCGTATAATTTTGCCCAAATTTTTAGGGGGATGTATGTTGGCTTCATGGTTAAGTGCGGGTTTATTAGTCTCAGGAGCACTGTTGGGCAGCGTTGGCGCACACCTGCAGTTTAATCCGTTACTGCTGGTGGCAGGTGTCGCATTGCTGGCAGGTATCGTGATTTCCGGTTTTACCGAATGCCGGGGCAGAGGCTGAGCATCCACCCCAGAATCATCAGTCGTTTTTGAACAACCCTTTCAATACGTGCGGTTCAGACCGCCAATATTGCGGTGGCGCGCTGACCTTCTCGCCCAATTTGGCGGCGGCGTGCCATGGCCAACGTGGGTTGTAAAGGATACCGCGCGCCAGCGCCACCATATCCGCCTGCCCGGTGGCGACAATCGCTTCCGCCTGTTCCGGCTCGGTGATTAATCCCACGGCAATGGTCGGCAGCCCGCTTTCCCGCTTGATGGTCTCGGCGAACGGTACCTGGTAATTCGGCCCCACCGGGATTTTCTGCAGTGGCGAAAGGCCACCGCTGGAAACATGGATGTAGTCGCAACCCAGCTCCTTCAGCGCTTTTGCCAAGGCTACCGACTGCTGTTCATCCCAGCCGCCCTCGACCCAGTCGCTAGCGGAAATACGCACACCAAGCGCTTTTTGTGCCGGGAATACGGCGCGCACTTCATTGTAAATCTCCAGCAGCAGACGCATGCGGTTTTGCAATGAACCGCCGTACTGGTCGTTACGTTGGTTAGACAGCGGTGACAGGAACTGGTGTAGTAGATAACCGTGTGCGCCATGCAGTTCAATCAGTTCAAAACCTAGCCGATCCGCGCGTTTCGCCGCAGTAACGAACTGCGCTTTCAATTGTTCAATTTGTTCCAGGCTCATTGCTGCCGGAGAGGCATCATGCTGGGCGAAGGGGATATCCGAGGCGGACAGCGTCTGCCAGCCGCCGTCTGTCCTGTTCAGTTGGCCCCCACCGGCCCAGGGAACTGCACAGGAGGCTTTGCGCCCGGCGTGGCCGAGTTGAATGCCCAGCGGCAAGGTGGCGTGTTTTCTTACCGCTTGTACCACTTCTGCAAGCGCCTGTTCCGTCGCGTCGTCCCACAGGCCGAGATCGTTGGGGGTGATGCGTCCTTCGGGGGCGACCGATGTGGCCTCGACAATCAACAGGCCTGCGCCGGACAATGCCAGATGACCGAGATGCATCGTGTGCCATTCGGTGGCCTTGCCGTCATCGGCGGAGTATTGGCACATCGGTGCGATAACTATACGGTTGGGCAAACTCAGTTTCCCCAGCGTAATCGGGGTAAATAGCTGACTCATGACGTCCTCCAGGTCCGTGGTAAAAATGGGATAAGCTCCCTTAAGGCTTATCGAGATTTGTGAGCGACGTCAAGCTTCCAGCCTTTGTTATCACCGGTGCGTTAATGCTGTTTTGAGCTACATTTTCGGGTATTATGTGCGCCGCGCGTGGGCCGGCGGCCGGCGCGCATCAAAATCAGTCACCTCCGAAAGACAGGAAAGTACACCATGCCAGTGTTACATAACCGAATTTCTAACGAGGAACTGAAGGCGCGCATGCTGGCGGAAACCGAGCCGCGCACCACAGTTTCTTTTTATAAATACTTCACCATCGACGATCCCAAAGCGTTTCGCGACAGCCTCTACGTTCAGTTCGACAAGCTGAAGGTTTTTGGCCGCATTTATGTGGCGAAAGAGGGCATCAACGCGCAAATCAGCGTACCGCAGAACAAGTTCGAGGCGTTTAAAGCCGCGTTGTTTGCCTCGCATCCGGCGTTGGATCAGGTGCGTCTGAATATCGCACTGGAAGACGACGGCAAATCCTTCTGGGTGCTGCGCCTGAAGGTGCGCGATCGCATCGTCGCCGATGGCATCGATGATGAAAGCTTCAACCCAGCGAATGTCGGTGAGTATTTACAGGCCGATCGCGTAAACCAGATGATTGACGATCCGGATACGCTGTTTGTCGATATGCGTAACCACTACGAATATGAAGTCGGCCACTTCGAGAACGCCATCGAAGTGCCTTCAGATACTTTCCGCGACCAGTTGCCGATGGCGGTCGAGATGTTGCAGGACAATAAAGACAAAAATATTGTCATGTATTGCACCGGCGGTATTCGCTGTGAAAAAGCCAGTGCGTATATGCTGCATAACGGCTTCAAAAACGTCTATCACGTGGAAGGCGGCATTATTGAGTACGCGCGCAAGGCGAAAGAGCAGGGGCTGCCGCTGAAGTTCGTCGGCAAAAACTTTGTGTTCGACGAGCGCATGGGCGAGCGGATTTCTGACGATGTGATCGCCAATTGCCACCAGTGCGGCGCACCTTGCGATACCCATACCAACTGCAAGAATGACGGCTGTCACCTGCTGTTTATTCAGTGCCCGAGCTGTGCCGCCAAGTTTGAAGGTTGCTGCAGCGAGATCTGCCGCGAAGAGCTGAAGCTGCCGCGTGAAGAGCAGCGTGCGCGCCGAGCTGGCCGTGAGAATGGCATCAAGATTTTCAATAAGTCGAAAGGGTTATTGCAGACCACGATGCATATTCCGGCACCGGAAGAAGATAAAGGCTCAGCCAACTGAGCCTGAAATAAGCGCGGCGTTCTTGCCGCGCTTTTGCATTACTTCGCGCGAACGCCTTCCACGGAAATAATCAGCTCTACGTCCTGAGACGCCGGGCCGAGATCGGTAGTGATGCCGAAGTCTTTAAGCTTGATTTTACCGTTGGCTTCGAAGCCGGCACGGTAGCCGCCCCAAGGGTCATTGCCTTGACCGATCAGTTTAGCGTCCAGCGTTACCGGTTTGGTCACGCCGTTCAGCGTCAGGTTACCGACAACCGCATAACCTTCACCGTTCTTTTTCACTTCGGTAGATTCAAACTTGGCCTGCTTGTTTTTCTCCACATTCAGGAATTCTGCGCTGCGCAGGTGCTTGTCACGCTCAGCGTGGTTGGTGTCGACGCTGGCGGTGTTGATGGTGACGCTAACCTTGTCCTTGGACGGATCTTTTTCGTCGAAGGTGAAGCCGCCGTCAAAGTCTTTAAAGGTGCCGTACAACCAGCTGTAGCCCAGGTGCTGGATGCGGAATTCGATAAAGGCGTGCTGGCCCTGTTTGTCAATTTTGTAGTCGGCAGCCAGCGCGGAACCGGCGCTCAGCAGCAGGGCACCTGCGGTCAAGCCCAGTACGGTTTTCTTCAACATAGCAATCTCCATAAGTCCAAAGGTTAATCGGCGCTGCTACCCAGCATCCGTTTCAAAGTAACATCACGATCAACGAAGTGATGTTTAAGCGCAGCCAGAGCGTGCAGTACTGACAGCACCACGACGGCCCAAGCCAGGTAAAGATGAATGGTACCGGCGGTATCGGCCTGCTCCGCCATACCTGTGGCGGTCGCGGGGATATCGAACCAGCCGAATACGCTGATTGGTTGACCGTCGGCGGTCGAAATCAGGTAGCCGCTAATCAGGATACTGAACAGCACAACATACAGCGCCAGATGGGCCAGAATCGCACTGACGCGCGTAAAACGACCGTAGCTGGCCAGCGGTTTGGGCGGCGGCGAAACAAAACGCCAGATCACCCGGACCACCATCACGATGAACAGCAGCGTGCCGATACTTTTATGAATTTCCGGTGCCTGGTGGTACCAGACATCGTAATAGCCCAACGTGACCATCCATAGGCCCAGGGCGAACATACCGTACACCGTCAGCGCAACCAACCAGTGGATCAACACTGAAATATGACCAAAGCGGTTGGCGGTATTTTTCCAAAGCATGGTGTTTCCCTACTTTCAACATTTTCTGGCTGCAATAATTAAACTTTAAGAAACATAAAATCAATAATAAATTTAACTATGTTACTTCTTTAAAATATTAATCAGTGAATTTGGCTGAGATAGCGTCAGGTTAATCAGTGAAATCGTTGAAGGTAATAATTGTGATTGTGTATTGTTGGATTGTTATTGATTGAAAAATAATGGTTTTATTTATTATTGTCAGCTTTTGTCATTTTACGTAAATAGCGTGGATTGTTCTGGCGAATAAATCGCTAGTCAAGTTTGTCGATTATTTCCAGTCAATGTTCTGCAAAAGTGGGACGTTTATTCATACAGCAATACCTCTGCGGCAGGACAACAGAGTTTGCTAACATAAGACACATCGGATGGCCCGCAGGGTCACACCATTAACACAAAGGAAATGTCATGGGTCGAACCCTGTTGACCGATCGCAGCCTGCGCCTGGCTATCTTGCTGGCAATGTTGGTCATTATTCTCGCCGGCGTCAAAGCGGCTGCGGATATCGTGGTGCCATTCTTACTGGCGGTGTTTCTCGCTATGGTACTGAATCCGCTGGTAACGCAGCTAGAACGCTGGCGTATACCGCGCGTGCTCGGTGTGACTTTACTGGTGGTGCTGGTCGTGGTGGCGTTGATGTTGTTCATCGGCATATTGGGCGCATCGCTGAACGAATTTGCCCGTTCGCTCCCCCAGTACCGCGGTATGATGATGGAAAAACTGAGTGAGCTGCAGCATTACGCCGATCGCCTCAACATCACCATATCCCCCGAAGCGATGCTGCAGTATGTTGACCCCAGCTCGGCGATGAATTTGATCACCCGCCTGTTAAGCCGTTTCTCGGGGGCCATGACCAATATTTTCCTGCTGCTGATGACTGTGGTATTTATGCTGTTTGAAGTGCAGCTGTTGCCTTACAAACTGCAGCAGGCGCTGGATAAACCTAGCGAAGGCATCGCCAATATTCGGCGTGCGTTAGACGGGGTCACGCGTTATCTGGTGATCAAAACGGCGATCAGTCTGGCAACCGGCGTCATCGTCTGGGGATTTTTGGCTGCGGTCGATGTGCGCTTTGCCTTTATTTGGGGGCTGCTGGCGTTTTTGCTGAATTATATTCCCAACATCGGCTCGGTGATCGCCGCGGTTCCGCCACTGATCCAGGCGCTGCTGTTTAACGGCTTTGGTGATGCGCTGGTGGTAGCCGCAGGTTTTATCGCGATCAATCTGGTGATTGGCAATATGCTGGAGCCGCGTGTCATGGGGCGAGGACTTGGGTTATCGACGCTGGTGGTTTTCCTGTCGTTGATCTTCTGGGGCTGGCTGATGGGGCCGGTAGGGATGTTACTGTCGGTGCCGCTGACCATTATTACCCGCATTGCCCTGGAGACCACCGAAGGGGGACATAAATTGGCGGTTATTCTCGGCGATGGTCAGCCAGGCAAACCGGTTACTCCGGAGTAAAGAAGACTTTCCCCTGGGTTTTGCTGTCGGCGGCGTGTTGCAGTGCCAGTTTATAATGCCGCAACGGATAAATAGCCGCCGGGCTTTGCAACACCAATTGGCCGCGTCTCACCAGATTGAACAGCTGTTGGAATGCCGCCTGCCACTGCACCGCAGTTGCCTGTGCGTTCCATTTACGCAGGTGAAACAGGGAAGTGCGAAGCCGGAGTTGGCGAGAAATATACTGCCAGTCCACCTGCCGGTTGCCGAGCAACCCCAGGGCGACAAAATCGCCGGTCACGCTGACCGAAAGTGCCAGATGCAAGCCATCTTCACCGCCGACGCAGTCGATCGCGGCACGCGCCGCATGGCCCGTGAGCTGTTGCAAACGATATTGCTGCAGTAATTGTCCTTCTACAACCCGCCAGGCACCGGCATTCAGCAGCGCCTGGCGATGGGTGGGATTACGCACCACAACCACCAATCTGATACCGCGCAAAGCCGCCAACTGACAAAACAGCAGGCCGATCGCCGAACCGCCGCCGTTAATCATCAGGATGTCCCCCGCGTTTAGCTGCAACCATTGTGTCAGCAATACCCAGCAGGTCAGTGGATTAATGTAGATTTGTGCCGCAGTGGCGTCGTCGATGTCGTCCGGTACCCAAATGGCTTTGGCGCTATCGATAGTGACAAAGCTTTGCCAACTGCCATCGCCCATGACTGTCAGCACGCGCCTGTTGGTAGATTGACCGCGAGGATCAACCGCGACCCCAACCCCTTCGTAGCCAGGAACCTGAGGCAGGAGGGTACGGTGTGCATACTGTCCATAGATGGGAATCAAATCGGATGGATTTATCGGTGCGTAGCGCATCTGCAGTAGTAGTTGATTGGGCTGCAGTGCCGGAATGACGGCATCTTCAAGGGCAATCACCTGGTCCGGTGAACCGAATTGGCAAAAGCGCAAACGGGGAAAAGTCTGCGGCATGGGGTTAAGGCATAAAGAAGAAATAGACGTCCAGCGCCAACAGCACCAGCCACAGGCAGATATACAGCACCAGATGTTCGCGGACGTTGTTGACGATCGCCGACAGTATTTTGTTTAGCATTCTCAGCAGCCAAAAGATAAGGACGGGCTGATTATAGTATTTTTGCAGCCAGCGTTAATACTGCCGAGAAGGCAAAGTCGGGTATCGGGGGGAATCTTCGTGTGAAAACAGCCTGCTTTGCAGCAGGCTTCGGTTATACCGCCATCAAGGAAGGTGACATAGCGCTGACGGGAACGCTCGGCGGATAAAAATAACGCAGCACGTTATACAGCGAATAGAATTCGAGCCGATTACGGGCGTTGATTTTCTCTGTGATGTGGCGTTTGTGCACATAAACGGTGTGCGAGCTGATTTGCAGCTTTTTTGCGATGCGGTAATTGGGCATTTCCGCCATCCAGTGTTTCATCACCGTCAGCTCCTGCGGGCTGAACAGAGAGTGTTCCACGCTGCAATCCATCAGTGAGACCGGTTTTTCACGCATCATACGCAGGGTGACGGGTAATGTGGCTTTGTTGAACAGAAAAGCGTGGTCAGCGATGCGCATCGGTGTTTCGCTGTATGGGTACGGCGTGTCCAGATAAATAAACAACAGCGCGGATGGGGTGGCCTCGATAAAAGCCTGCAATTGAGCATCATCCTCACTGTAACGACAGTGTTTGGTAAGGTTGACCAGGATATGGCTTGGGCGGTAGTGATCCAGCAGCGGAGTTGCTTGTTCCAGGCTGTGGCAACATTTTACCTGGCTGAAAACATTGTCCGTAAAATAGTTATCGATACCGACCCGGGTGAAGCAGCATTCGTCCACGACAAGCAGTTTCATGGTGACGTCCTTGTTGAGCGAGAAATTACCAGGGGCATATCAGCTGTAAAATAGAACTTACACCACGGGGGATCAATTCGGAAATCCGGATACTTGCGCCAGAAATTTCCGTTGAAATATTATTCCCAATATATTTCAAATTGATACGCTAAATTCAGTGTGTAACTGCGGGGCATAACCGCCTCCGAACGTGTTGATGGGGGCGGTTATGTCAAAAGAGGAGGGTTATTTAAAGCGTTTGAGCGTAAAGGCAGAGATATCTATCGGTAAGGTTTTGTCCTCAGCAAACAGGGCGGCAATCTCGCCTAGCACGCTGGCAAATTTGAAGCCGTGGCCGCTCAGGCCGCTGATAACCATCAAGCGATCGCAGTCCGGCAGGGTATCAATAATGAAATCTTCATCCGGACTCATATCATAGCTGCATGCTTCACCGTGTAAACATACCCCTACACCCGGCAAGAATTGACGAAGGAAGTGGAAAACCTCGGTTCCGTCACTGGTGAAACTGCCAAAGGGCTTGCGCTGATCCGGCGTTTCCATCGGTTGCCCGCCATCGTGCTTGCCGATTTTCAGCCCGTCGTTATCGGCAGGGAAGCCGTAATAATGGCTGCCGTCTTGCGCTTCGACGGTGAACGCCGGGAAACGGTTGTTTATGCTGTAGCGGCCGTCGGCCTGATGCCAGGAAAATACTTTGCGCAGCGGCGAAATCGGCAATTGCGGCAGCAAAGCCTTGACCCAGGTACCGGTGGTGACCACGGCCTTACGGCCCTGAAAGCGACCTTCGGAGGTGACCACTTCGACACCGCCCTCGACAGGTTGCACCCCCGTGACCGGACAATTGAACAGCTGGCTGCAACCGGCTTCTTTGGCAAGCTTGATCAGGCTGGCAACCGCCTTTTCAGAACGCAGGAACCCGGCATCAGGTTCAAACACGCCGACGTAACCTTCCGGTGCATTGAATTCCGGCCAGCGTTGGTTAATCTGTTCTGCGCTCAGAAATTGTGTGTTAAGGCGGAATTTCTTCGCGCTGTTTTGCGCATTGTGGATGAATTCAGACGGCTCTGGACCCATATTCAGCACGCCGCAGTCCTGAAACAGTTCTTCGCCGGTTTGTTTTATCAACGCATTCCATAAGGCCTGGGCGCGGAGAATGAGCGGGACATATTTTTCGCCTTCGCCATAGGCATGGCGGATGATGCGGGTGTCACCGTGGTGGCTGCCGTTACGGTGTGGAGGCATGGCGCTGTCTATCATTAACACTTTCAAGCCGGCTCGAGTCGCATAGTAGCCTGCCGCCGCACCTACCGAACCGCTGCCCACAACAATTAAGTCATATTCCACGTGCCGTAACCTCTCTGTTATATGTTTCTTATTTCGTTATGATAAAAGGTTGAGCGCCGCAATGCACCCGTTGCGCTGCCTGTCGGCAAAGAAAAAGGCGCCAGAGAAAATCGCTGGCGCCTTAGGTTTTTTGGTGCGGTGAATTAGTGTTTTCTACGATCAAGGTCCTGGTAATCCGTTGCTTCAATCTTGGCGATGCCGGCTTCTAAGATATTGATTAATTGACGTGCGACATCTGTGGTGAGCCAAAGCGTTCTGTCTACTTGGGCGTCTTCGGGCGTCTGGTCTAGTGAAGACAGGTAATGAAGGCGTATCATCATGGCGTCATAAACGTCGACAGTACTGATATCCCAACCAACAAGCGGGTGCGTCTGAATTACTTCATCATTTCTGTCCATAAAGACCCCTTATTGAGTAGTAACTACCGTGAGTGACTAACGAGGATCAATGCGGCCCATCATCATGTGAGCCATTACAGTATACGCATCTGGTTTCGCGGGTGGAGCTTTTCCCTGCTTATTTTGTAAAATAAATATTTATTTGAGTGATTATTCTGCAGCACGCCATGAGAATACATACAGCATGGGGACGTCGCCGTCATTCAACAGCAGGAGGGGGCGGGGCGGCATGTAACCGTTTTTCCAGTTCTGCGGCCAGATGGGCAAAGTGATTCTGCGTTTCCGCATCACGATTTTGATTCTGCGACTCCAGCTTCAGGCTGTGAATCAATAGTTGATTGGCTTTGTCATCCAAACCAAAGGCCAGGTAGGAAAATGCCACTTCAAGTACGCTCAGCCGGCGTTTTTGATCGGCAATCAGCGCCAGCAGTTCGCCAAAGGTCATCGTTTCTTCGGTTTTAACCTTGTCCGGGGCCATGTCAAAGATCTCCTGTTAAAGCATTCAGTACAGACCAGATAAGGCTTTTCTTCCAGCAGAAATTTAACCGCGCGTTGCCGGGCTTCAAATACAAAAAAGCCGGAGAGCGACCCCCGGCAAAAAACTACCTTGCAGTATTATTCTGCGCTAAACCAATCGTCGGCACTTTCCCAGGTTTCCTGGAGAATTTCCTCGATCAGGTCTTTATCTGTTTTCAGGCCGCCCAGTACTGAGAGCCCGTTGGAACCGGCATAACGCACCTGAACCACAGCATCTGGAAATTGGCGGTTTACCCGTTTGCCCAGCTCGCCGGTCAGCGCTTCAATGGCGCCTGCCGGTAGCGGTTTGGTTTTATCTATAGTGACTTCAACACGCATAATTGCCCCCGAAGCGATTTACTGGATATTTATACAGTTAACCGCGCGTGGGGGCAATAGGCTACGTTAAAAAAAGAAGATTATGCTTTCACTGACCACTTCAGCGTCTCTCCGGCCAGGAAGGGCACCACCGTTTCGCTGCCCATGGCGATCTCTTCTGCTTGAGTGGTTGGCACGCGCTGCAGTTCGATGAAGTCGGCATTGACCGGCAGACCATAGAAGCCTGGCCCGTTCAGGGAACAGAAAGCTTCCAGGTGCTCTAATGCGCCCAGTTCTTCGAACACGCTGGCATAGGCCGGAATAGCGTTAGGCGCGTTGAATACGCCTGCACAACCGCAGCTCGATTCCTTACGGTGTTTGGCATGAGGGGCGGAGTCGGTACCGAGGAAGAAACGATCCGAACCGCTGGCAACGGCTTTGCGCAGCGCATCCTGGTGAATATTACGCTTGAGGATCGGCAGGCAGAACAGGTGCGGACGAATGCCACCCACCAGCATGTGGTTACGGTTAAACATCAGATGCTGCGGGGTGATAGTCGCGCCAAGGAATCGATTGCCTTCTTGCACGTACTGCGCCGCTTCTTTAGTAGTGATGTGCTCGAAGACTATTTTCAACTCTGGGAACTGGCGGCGAATCGGCTCCATAACCTGGTCAATAAAGCGAGCCTCGCGATCGAAAATGTCGACGGTGGCATCGGTCACTTCACCGTGAATCAGCAGCGGCATGCCGATTTTTTGCATTTGCTCAAACAGCGGGTAGATGGCCTTCACATCGCTGACGCCATGGCTGGAGTTGGTCGTGGCATTGGCAGGGTAGAGCTTAGCCGCAGTGAAAACGCCTTCCTCAAACCCATTAACCAGTTCTGCCGCGGCCAGTGAATTGGTCAGGTAGCAGGTCATCAGCGGGGTAAAGTTGTGCCCCTGAGGGACGGCTGCCAGAATGCGATCGCGATACGCTCGGGCGGCTTCTACGGTAGTAATTGGCGGAGCCAGGTTGGGCATCACAATCGCCCGGCCAAATACCTGACTGGTATAGGGCAAAACCGTTTTCAGCATATCGTCGTCACGCAAATGGATATGCCAGTCGTCAGGGCGGCGGATTTTCAGGGCTTGAGGCTGTGCGGTCATGTTACAAGGCTCCGGCGGTTAGATTCGGGTCTAAGTAAAAGCGAATAATGGGGCTTATTCACGCCGGGGCATAAGGATAAGCGGAAAGTGCCTGCGATGCATCTGTTTGTTCACGGCAAGTTGAAATCAATTGGTTATCGGGTGCATAGTGACAAGGATTCTAATGATCCCCGAGCCAAAACTTTCGGGTTATCAACATTAATCACATTGGAATGGGAGAATAAAATGGAAGTGCGAGTTATTGCCACCCTGCAGGCTAAACCCGAGTTTGTTTCGGCCGTCAGCGATGCAGTGCATGAGATTATCGATCCAAGCCGCCAGGAATTGGGCAATCTGCAATATGACCTGCACCGCGATCTCGATAAGCCAGGAACTTTCGTGTTCTTTGAACGCTGGGCAAGTGCAGAGGCGCTGGAAAAACACAACGCCACCGAGCATTTTAAGCAGTTTGTCGCCAGTATTGACGGCAAGCTGGATTTGCTGGATATCAAACAATTGAAAAAAATTGCCTGAGTTTATTTCGGCAATAAAAAACCCGCCATCAGGCGGGTTTTTTTATCGAAGCAGATTAACTTATTCGTTAACCGGCTGCGGTTTGGTTGCCGGTGCGGTAGCTTGATTTACCGCCGCATGGCCACCGGCTGAGCCTTTACCCTCGAAGGCGAAGGAAGGACGCTGCCAATCGCTGTGTTGCTGCTGCTCAGGCACATAGTCCGGAGCAGGGGCCTTGGTCATTGGCGCCGTAGCGATATGCTTGTACAGCGTACCAGCCTGTACCGGTGCGGGTTGCTGTTGCACTGCCGGCGCTGGTTTTTCAACAACGGCCGGAGCTACAGTTTCCTGAACCGGGGCAGTTTCAACGACAGATGCAGCAGGCTCGGTGACGGCTTCTGCCACGGTTGCCGTTTCTTCCACCACCAATACCGGTGTTGATTCTGCCACTGGGGTTTCTTCAACCTCAGGAGCAGTTTCAACCGCTGGTGCCGCTTCAACGGCTGGGGTTTCTTCGGCCACAACGGCTGCTTCAACCACTGCAGTTTCTTCAACTGCTGGTGTTTCAGCTGCTACCGGAGTGTCTTCAGCCTGAGCAGCGATGATTGGCTCGGCGGTTTCAACAACCGGTTGGGCTTCTTCAACAACTGCTTCAACCGCATCTGCCACAGCTTCCTGCTGGTTAACCGGGGCGATTTCCTGCTCTGCGACCACGGCAACCACCGGAGCGGCCACGCTGACGGCTTCTGGCGCCATGACGTTGTCGGCAGCGATTTGGCTAGCTTCAGCCTGAACTTCAGCCTCTTCAACCACTTGCGCAGCTTGTGTGACAGGGTAACTCACCCAGACCTTGCCTGACGCCATTTCTGGTGAGGCAAAAGCCCCCGCCAGTGGCATTGGCGACTGAGTTGGGTAACGCTCGTCACGGTAACGACGACGACGCTGACCGCTAACGCGCAGGTGGCGCGGTGAACGACGTGAGCGGCGTGGCATGCCGTTTTCGCCATTAGCGCGGTTGTCACCCTGTGCATCGTCTTCGGCCTGCGCTTCAACGGTTTCCGGCAGCAGTTTAACGCTGTCTTCGGCCTGAGCAGGTTTTGCGTCCTGAGCTTTCGCTACCGGCGTTTTAGGTGCCAGCAGCTCTTCCGCTGCGCGATGCAGCTCTTCTTCCGCGGACAGCACACGAACCTTCTGCGACAGAGGACGACGTTGACGACGCTGCATGTTCTGCATCTGACGTTCTTCGTGATCTTCATCGCTGGCGGTGGTGGCAGTGGCAGCTTCTGTACTTTCCAGTGCGGCCACTTCTTGCTGAGCCTGACGCTTTTCTTCCTGACGACGGCGTTGACGCTCGGCACGCTGCTCACGGCGCTGTTGCTGCTCTTCGCGCTGTGCCTTGGCGGCTTCTTCAGACTGCGGCTCATCGGTAACCGTGGCAGTGGTTTGCTGCGCATTGCGACGGTTGCGGCGCTGCTCGTCACGCACTTCACGTGTTTCACGGCCTTCGCGGTTATCGCGCGGTTCGCGATTTTCACGCGGCTCACGATTATCACGATCGCGGTTATCACGGCCTTCACCGCGCTCTTTGCGTTCACCACGTTCTGGACGATCGCTACGTTCACCGCGCTCACCACGGTCTTTACGACCGGTACCCTGACGACGTTGACCACGACGATCCTGGCGACGGTTTTCACCGTTGCTTTCGGTCTTAGGCGCTTCAACCACAGGTTTGGCTTCGACAACCGGCTGTTCTTCACCGGTAAACAGCGCTTTCAGACCACCAAACAGACGGCCCAACAGACCAGGTTTGGCAGCGGCTGGTGCAGCTTGTTTCGTTGCTGTTGCCGCAACGGCGGGCTGAGTAGCAACGGCTTCTTCAGCCGGTGGTGGTGCATCGGCGGCCAGCGAGAACGAGGCCAGAGCCGGTTGTTCCGGGCGTTTGCGCTCCATCGGCGCATCTTCCAACGGCTGAGCCATCTCTTCTTCGTGCAGTTTCGGCAACAGGTAGCTCAGGGTTGGTGTTTCTTCACCCTTACGTACGCGCAGCACAGAGTAGTGTGGGGTTTGCATCTGATCGTTCGGCACGATGATCGCTTTCACGCCACCCTGACGTTTTTCGATCGCGCTCACCGATTCACGTTTTTCGTTCAACAGGTAAGAAGCCACCTGAACTGGCACGATAGCGTGAACTTCCTTGGTGTTTTCTTTCAGCGCTTCTTCTTCGATCAAACGAAGAATGGAAAGCGCCAGAGATTCGTTATCACGGATGGTGCCGGTGCCGTTACAGCGCGGGCAAACGTGATGGCTGGATTCACCCAGTGACGGGCTGAGGCGCTGACGCGACATCTCAAGCAGACCGAAACGGGAAATGCGGCCGATCTGGATACGCGCACGGTCTTGACGCACGGCATCGCGCAGGCGGTTTTCAACTTCACGCTGGTGGCGAACCGGGGTCATATCGATAAAGTCGATAACGATCAGACCGCCGAGGTCACGCAGGCGCAGCTGGCGAGCTATCTCGTCTGCCGCTTCCAGGTTGGTGTTGAACGCAGTTTCTTCGATATCGCCGCCGCGGGTTGCGCGCGCGGAGTTGATGTCGATAGCGGTCAGCGCTTCGGTAGAGTCGATAACGATCGAACCGCCGGAAGGCAGGCGAACTTCACGCTGGAAGGCGGATTCGATTTGAGATTCGATTTGGTAGTGGCTGAACAGAGGGATTTCACCGCTGTACAGTTTGATTTTGCTGCTGAAATCCGGACGGCCCAGGGCAGCGATGTGCTCTTTGGCCAGATCGAGAACTTTTGGATTGTCGATCAGGATTTCGCCGATGTCCGGGCGCAGATAGTCGCGGAATGCACGTACGATGACGTTGCTTTCCTGATGGATCAGGAAGGGCGCAGCGCGGCCTTCAGCGGCTTTTTTAATCGCTTCCCAGTGCTTCAGGCGGAAAGAGAGATCCCACTGCAATGCATCGGCCGATTTGCCAACGCCTGCGGTACGAACAATCAGGCCCATGCCATCCGGGAGTTGCAGAGAAGAAAGCGCTTCTTTCAATTCAGTGCGGTCGTCACCTTCGATGCGGCGTGAAATACCACCGGCACGTGGGTTGTTCGGCATCAGAACCAAATAACTGCCGGCCAGGCTGATGAAGGTGGTCAAGGCGGCGCCTTTGTTGCCACGTTCTTCTTTATCAACCTGAACGATCACTTCCTGGCCTTCGCGCAGCACATCTTTGATGTTCGGGCGACCATGGGAGGAGTAGTTACTTGGGAAGTATTCGCGAGCGATTTCTTTAAGAGGGAGGAAACCATGTCGTTCGGCGCCGTAATCTACGAACGCTGCTTCAAGACTTGGTTCTATACGAGTGATTTTGCCTTTGTAAATATTCGCTTTTTTCTGTTCATGACCCGGACTTTCAATATCCAAATCATACAGCCGCTGTCCATCTACGAGGGCAACACGCAACTCTTCCTGCTGAGTTGCGTTAATCAACATTCTTTTCATCTTAACTTACTCGTTATTTTTACATTATCGACAAAGCTGCGGGCAAAATAACCTCATGGCCGGATTAAAACCGAAAACCCCGTGTCTTCTCGCAAAGCCGTCAACCTCACGGTTGTCGCCTGCATAGGGGCGCATTATCTCGGTAAGCCTGTATTTCTTTGTGAAAAACAGCACTTTTACTAGGGGAATAGCCTCTGATTTACGTCGACAGATCTGATTCCATTTGCCGGCCAAGCTGCAACCCGCAGCCCGCTAATTGTTTGATTTCACATTACGTCTTACGCCATTGCTGCGTTTTTGTGCTATCAGACAAATTTTATAATTCCACCGTTTTCCCTGTTTAACGAGAATCAACGTGGAAAGTAAACGCATTATTCCACTGCTGATACTGTTATAGCAAGGTGACTTTTCCTTAACTGCGGAAGAAATCGCAAACGTTCAAACCGGCTTGCTGCCTTATTGTCCGTCAGGGTTTCTCCTGCAGTCAGAGAGACAGTTAAGCACAGAAAAAGAAGTGGCGCTATTTACGCGCTCTATTTAGAATCCCGCTCCATGAAAACGAACATTCCTGCAGTACAATTAATCACGATTTCTGACGACGAAGCCGGTCAACGAATCGACAACTTTCTGCTTGCTCGCCTGAAAGGCGTGCCGAAGAGCATGATTTACCGCATCGTACGCAAAGGCGAGGTACGGGTTAATAAAGGACGCATCAAGGCTGAATACAAGCTGGCGGCTGGTGACGTGGTGCGAGTACCGCCGGTCCGCGTTGCCGAACGTGAAGACGCGCCGGTTTCCGCCAAGCTGGACAAAGTGGCGGCACTGGCCGATTGCATTTTGTATGAAGACGATCATTTGCTGCTGCTGAACAAGCCTTCAGGCACCGCGGTGCACGGTGGCAGCGGCCTGAGCTTTGGCGTGATTGAGGGCCTGCGCGCGTTGCGCCCGGAAGCCCGTTTCCTGGAACTGGTGCACCGGCTGGATCGCGATACTTCCGGCGTGTTGCTGGTGGCGAAAAAACGTTCTGCACTGCGTTCGCTGCATGAGCAATTGCGGCTGAAAGGCATGCAGAAGGATTATCTGGCGCTGGTGCGCGGCCAATGGCAGTCGCATTGTAAAGCCGTGCAGGCACCGTTGCTGAAAAACATTCTGCAAAGCGGCGAACGTATCGTGCGCGTCAATAGCGAAGGCAAACCGTCGGAAACCCGCTTCAAGGTAGAGGAACGTTTTGAGCATGCCACACTGGTCAAGGCGAGCCCGATTACCGGGCGCACCCACCAGATCCGCGTTCACACCTTGCACGCAGGGCACCCGATAGCCTTCGATGACCGCTATGGCGATCGCGAATTCGATCGCCAGTTGGCCGGTACCGGGCTCAAACGCCTGTTCTTGCATGCCGCGGCACTGCGGTTCGAACACCCGGGCACTGGCGAAACCATGCGTATCGAAGCGCCGATGGACCAGGAGTTGCGCCACTGCCTGCAGGTATTGCGCAAGCAGGCCAAAGGCCAGTAAGTAAAAGTATTTTATACCAGCGGGTTGATGCCTTCAGCCCGCAGCATCTCCAGCAGGGCTATCAGCGGCAGACCGATCAACCCATTCGGATCTCGCCCCTCCAGTTTATCGAACAACGCAATACCCAGACCTTCACTTTTAAAACTACCCGCACAGTTGAGCGGCTGTTCAAGGCGCACATAAGCGCTGATTTCTGCGTCGCTCAGCGCACGGAAATGCACATGGAAGGGCTCGCAAAGCGCCTGCAGGTGATGGCTGCGGCTGTTGTACAGCGCCAGACCGGTATAAAACGTCACCCTTTGGCCGCTGGCCTGGCGCAATTGGGCGCAGGCGTTCTCTTCGGTATGCGGTTTCCCGGTTATTTTACCGTCGATCACGCAGACCTGGTCGGAACCGATAATCAAATGGTCAGGATAGGCGATGGTCAATGCCTGGGCTTTCGCCGTCGCCAGCCGTAAGACCAGCGCTTCGGCAGTTTCCCCGGCCAGCGGGGTTTCATCGACCTGCGGCGCGTCACAGGTAAAAGGCAGATGCAGTTTTTCCAACAGCATCTTGCGGTAGGTCGAGGTGGAGGCGAGGAGTAGTCTCTGCATAATTTTTTTCGTAAACCATAGCGTAAATGGAGAGGTCATTTTAAACTGTCCGCCGCTGAGGAAGCGAATATTGGTGAAAGGTGCCGTTTTACGGCCTTTTTCTTTGACTCTAAGTCGTTACAAAGTTAATATGCGCGCCCTATGCAAAAGGTAAAATTACCCTTGACCATTGATGCGGTACGTACTGCTCAGAAACGCCTGGACTATGTTGGTTCCTATGCGCCTGAGCAGGTTACACGTGTTGCTGCCTCTGTGGTCAGTGTGGACAGTGATGTTGAGGTCTCGTTATCTTTCGATATTGATAACCAGCGCCTCGCGGTGATAACAGGGCATGCGGACGTCCAGGTAATGCTGATGTGCCAACGCTGCGGAGTCCCGTTCGAACACCATGTTCACACAACATATTGTTTTAGCCCGGTCGTCAATGATGAGCAGGCTGAGGCATTACCGGGGGCGTACGAGCCGATCGAAGTCGATGAGTTTGGCGAAGTTGATCTGCTGGCAATGATTGAAGACGAAATTATTCTTTCACTGCCTGTCGTCCCGGTACATGAATCTGAACACTGTGAAGTGTCCGAAGCGGACATGGTCTTTGGCAAACTGCCTCCAGAGGCGGAGAAACCAAACCCATTTGCCGTATTAGCCAGTTTAAAGCGTAAGTAATTAAGGAGTAAGGTCCATGGCCGTACAACAAAATAAACCAACCCGTTCCAAACGTGGCATGCGTCGTTCACACGATGCTCTGACCACCACCACTTTGTCTGTTGATGCGACTTCTGGTGAAACTCATCGTCGTCACCACATCACTGCCGACGGTTTCTACCGCGGTCGCAAGGTTATCGGCTAAGTAGCGGTACCTTGACTCGTCTAACCCTGGCGTTAGATGCAATGGGCGGGGACTTCGGTCCCTGCGTCACAGTGCCTGCTTCATTGCAGGCACTGGCCTCTAATTTACAGCTTCATCTTCTGCTGGTCGGCAATCCCGACACCCTCTCTCCTTTACTTGCCAAAGCCGATCCGGTTCTTCTGGAACGTTTGCAAGTCGTGCCCGCTGAATCTGTGATTGCCGGCGACGCCAAACCCTCACAAGCGATTCGTGCCAGCCGTGGCACTTCCATGCGCATTGCGCTGGAACTGACCAAAAACGGTGATGCACAGGGCTGTGTCAGCGCGGGTAATACCGGTGCGCTGATGGGGTTGGCGAAGATGCTGATTAAGCCGTTGGACGGTATTGAACGTCCGGCGCTGATGACGGTGATCCCGAATCAGCTGGGCGGTAAAACCGTGGTGCTGGATCTGGGCGCCAACGTCGAATGCGACAGCACCATGCTGGTGCAGTTTGCGGTGATGGGCGCGGTGATGGCCGAAGAGGTGGTGGGGATTGCGCAACCACGCGTGGCGCTGCTGAATATTGGTGAAGAAGAAACCAAAGGCCTGGATAATATCCGCGAAGCGGCCGCCGTGCTAAAAAATACTCCGGCAATCAACTATATTGGTTACCTGGAAGGCAACGATCTTCTCACCGGGAAAACCGATGTGATGGTCTGCGACGGCTTTGTGGGTAACGTCACCCTGAAAACCATGGAAGGGGTGGTAAGAGTATTTTTATCGCTGCTGAAATCATCCGGAGACGGTGGCAAGCAGGCGTGGTGGTTAAAATTGTTGGGCCGTTGGTTGCAAAAACGGGTGGTAAAGCGGTTCGGCCACCTGAACCCCGACCAGTATAATGGCGCATGTCTGTTAGGATTGCGCAGCACCGTAATCAAGAGCCACGGCGCTGCGAACCCGCACGCGTTTGCAGTTGCAATCGAACAGGCTGTGCAGGCGGTGCAGCGGCAAGTCCCTGACAGGATTGCTGCGCGCCTTGAAGCTGTATTACCTAAGAGTGACTGATCGTACATGTATACAAAGATTCTCGGTACGGGGAGTTATTTACCCGTACAAGTGCGCACCAACGCTGACCTTGAAAAAATGGTGGATACCTCTGACGAGTGGATCGTCACTCGCACCGGTATCCGTGAACGCCGCATTGCCGCCGCTGATGAAACCGTGGCGACGATGGGCTTCCATGCTGCTGAAAAAGCGCTGGAAATGGCAGGTGTGGCTAAAGAAGATATCGGGCTGATCGTTGTGGCGACCACCACTTCGAGCCACGCATTCCCAAGTTCTGCCTGCCAGGTGCAGCAGATGCTCGGGATTAAAGATTGTGCGGCTTTCGATCTGGCTGCAGCCTGCGCCGGTTTCACCTACGCGTTGAGCGTTGCCGATCAGTACGTCAAGAACGGTGCGGTGAAGCGTGCACTGGTGATTGGTGCAGACGTGCTTTCTCGCACGCTGGATCCTGACGATCGCGGTACCATCATCCTGTTTGGTGATGGCGCTGGCGCGGTGGTGCTGGGCGCTTCTGAAGAGCCGGGCATTCTGTCGACTCACCTGCATGCGGACGGCACCTACGGTGGCCTGCTGACGTTGCCATTCAAGGATCGTCAGGATCAGGAAAAGCCGGCCTATGTCACCATGGCAGGCAATGAAGTCTTTAAGGTTGCGGTTACCGAACTGGCTCACATCGTTGACGAAACGCTGCAGGCCAATGATTTGGACCGCAGCCAGCTGGATTGGCTGGTGCCGCACCAGGCCAACCTGCGCATTATCAGCGCAACGGCAAAAAAACTGGGTATGGGGATGGATAAAGTGGTGGTGACGCTTGATCGTCACGGTAACACCTCTGCCGCCTCGGTCCCCGCAGCGCTCGATGAAGCGGTGCGCGATGGGCGGATCCAGCGCGGCCAACTGGTGCTGCTGGAAGCCTTCGGCGGCGGCTTTACCTGGGGCTCGGCGCTGGTTCGTTTCTGATTAACAGGAAGAAAAAATGACGCAATTTGCTTTTGTTTTCCCAGGCCAGGGCTCACAGTCCCTGGGCATGCTGGCCGATTTGGCCGCTCAATATCCGATCGTTGAAGCGACTTTCAGCGAAGCCTCGTCCGTTCTGGATTACGACCTGTGGCAACTGGTGCAGCAAGGGCCGGCGGAAGAACTGAACAAAACCTGGCAGACGCAGCCGGCATTGCTGGCCGCCTCAGTGGCGATTTTCCGCGTTTGGCAGCAGCAGGGCGGCAAAATGCCAGCCATCATGGCTGGCCACAGCCTGGGCGAGTACTCGGCGCTGGTTTGTGCGGACGTGCTGGATTTCCAGGCGGCAATCCGCCTGGTTGAGCTGCGCGGCAAACTGATGCAGGAAGCGGTGCCGGAAGGCACTGGCGCGATGTCCGCCATCATTGGTTTGGACAACGCGGCTATCGCCAAGGCTTGTGAAGAGTCTGCCCAAGGGCAGGTTGTTTCCCCGGTGAACTTCAATTCCCCGGGCCAGGTGGTGATCGCCGGCAATAAAGAAGCGGTTGAACGTGCAGGTGCAGCCTGTAAAGCGGCTGGCGCCAAGCGTGCGCTGCCGTTGCCGGTGAGCGTGCCTTCGCACTGTGCACTGATGAAGCCGGCTGCAGACAAACTGGCCGTGGCGTTGCAGGACATCACCTTCAGCGCACCGCAGGTGCCGGTGGTAAATAACGTCGACGTGCGTGCTGAAAGCGATCCAGAAGCGATCCGCAGCGCGCTGGTGCGTCAGTTGTACAGCCCGGTACGTTGGACCGAGAGCGTTGAGTTTATGGCAGCACAGGGCGTTACGTCGCTGCTAGAGGTTGGTCCGGGCAAGGTTCTGACCGGTCTGACTAAACGTATTGTTGATACCCTGACGGCGGCAGCGGTGAATGACGCTGCCAGCCTGACAGCGGCGCTTGAACAATAAAGAGGAAAACAATGAGCTTCGAAGGTAAAGTTGTTCTGGTCACCGGCGCGAGCCGGGGTATTGGCCGGGCTATTGCAGAAACGTTTGTGGCACGCGGCGCTAAAGTGATCGGCACCGCCACCAGTGAAAGCGGCGCTGAGGCTATCAGCAGCTACCTGGGCGCGAACGGCAAAGGGTTTGCATTGAATGTGGTCGATGCTCAATCTATCGACAGCGTTCTGGCATCTATTCGTGCTGAATTTGGCGAAATCGACATTTTAGTGAATAATGCCGGCATTACGCGTGATAACCTCCTGATGCGTATGAAGGACGACGAGTGGCAGGATATCCTGAACACCAATCTGACTTCCGTATTCCGTCTGTCAAAAGCGGTAATGCGAGCTATGATGAAAAAGCGGTTTGGCCGGATCATCACCATCGGTTCCGTTGTCGGTACCATGGGGAACGCAGGGCAGGCTAATTACGCGGCGGCTAAAGCCGGTCTGATTGGCTTTAGTAAGTCTTTGGCACGTGAAGTTGCTTCGCGTGGCATTACGGTCAACGTCGTGGCACCTGGCTTTATTGAGACGGACATGACACGGGCGTTGACAGATGATCAACGCGCAGGCATTTTGTCATCAGTTCCAGCCAATCGGCTGGGGGATGCTAAAGAAATCGCCAGCGCTGTTGCATTTTTAGCCTCTGATGAGGCTGGCTACATCACCGGTGAAACGTTACATGTCAATGGCGGCATGTACATGATTTAAAAAATGCGAAAACTATTTGCGTTATTTGGGGTAAAAACCGCAAAATAGCGTAAAATCGTGGTTTGACCAGCCGGGATTTAGTTGCATCTTTTTCAACATTTTATACACTACGAAAACCATCGCGAAAGCGAGTTTTGATAGGAAATTTAAGAGTATGAGCACTATCGAAGAACGCGTTAAGAAAATCATTGTTGAGCAGTTGGGTGTTAAACAGGAAGAAGTTTTAAATAACGCTTCTTTCGTTGAAGATCTGGGTGCTGATTCTCTTGACACCGTTGAGCTGGTAATGGCTCTGGAAGAAGAGTTCGACACCGAGATTCCAGACGAAGAAGCTGAGAAAATCACTACTGTTCAGGCAGCTATTGATTTCATCAACGCCAGCCAGCAGTAAGAGAACATATCTAGGCGGTCACTCGACCGCCTAAGTTTTTTCTATCCCTAGTGTCATATTTTTCCCTCCTTGGAGGACAAACGTGTCTAAGCGTCGAGTAGTTGTGACCGGACTGGGCATGTTGTCTCCTGTCGGCAATACGGTAGAGTCCACATGGAACGCTCTTCTTGCCGGTCAGAGTGGCATCAGCCTGATCGACCATTTCGATACCTCTGCCTATGCGACCAAGTTTGCAGGCCTGGTAAAGAATTTTAATTCAGAAGATTTCATCTCCCGCAAAGATGCGCGCAAGATGGACGCCTTCATCCAGTACGGTATCGCAGCCGGCATGCAAGCCATGCAGGACGCACAACTGGATATCACCGAGGCTAACGCCAGCCGCATTGGTGCCGCTATCGGCTCCGGTATTGGCGGCCTGGGTTTGATTGAAGAGAACCACAGTTCACTGGTTAACGGTGGCCCACGGAAAATCAGTCCGTTCTTTGTGCCGTCAACCATTGTAAACATGATTGCAGGCCACCTGACTATCATGTACGGCATGCGTGGCCCGAGCATTTCGATCGCCACCGCCTGTACCTCAGGTGTGCACAACATCGGCCACGCCGCGCGTATCATTGCTTATAATGATGCTGACGTCATGCTGGCCGGTGGGGCAGAAAAAGCCAGTACCCCGTTGGGCGTCGGCGGCTTTGGCGCAGCACGCGCGTTGTCGACCCGCAACGAAGATCCGCAGGCAGCCAGCCGCCCTTGGGACAAGGACCGTGATGGTTTTGTTCTGGGTGACGGTGCCGGCATGATGGTGCTGGAAGAGTACGAGCACGCCAAAAAACGCGGCGCCAAGATTTATGCTGAAGTTGTCGGCTTTGGGATGAGCAGCGATGCTTATCACATGACGTCTCCACCGGAAAACGGTGCGGGCGCTGCGCTGGCGATGGAAAATGCGTTGCTAGATGCCGGTGTGACCACGTCACAAATCGGCTATATCAATGCGCACGGCACCTCAACGCCGGCCGGCGACAAAGCCGAAACGCAGGCGGTGAAGTCGGTATTTGGCAGCGATGCGCAGCGCGTGATGGTCAGCTCGACCAAATCGATGACCGGCCACCTGTTGGGTGCGGCGGGTGCAATTGAGTCGATCTTCACCGTACTGGCATTGCGTGACCAGGCCGTTCCGCCAACCATCAACCTGGATAACCCGGATGAAGGTTGCGATCTGGACTTCGTTCCGCACGAAGCACGCCAGGTAAGCGATATGCAGTACACGCTGTGTAACTCCTTCGGTTTCGGCGGCACCAACGGTTCTCTGATCTTCCGCAAGGTGTAATAACCTCTGCTGGCGGACGGTAAAAAGCCCGGTTTTTTAAACCGGGCTTTTTTTATGGCGCTGACCCGCCGGGGCCCGGCTAGGCGATGCTTTTGTCGAACGGCCAACTGCTGCTAATGGCGTCGGCGCCTGTTATTCTGTAGTGGAAACCAAAGCGGTCAGGGGAAGTCTATGTACTGGATAAACGGGCAGCAACACGATGCGCTGGCGCCAAGCGATCGCGGCTTGCAGTTTGGCGACGGCTGTTTCACTACCGCACGAGTGGTTGAGGGCAAGATTGATCTGCTGCCCTGGCATATCGAACGTCTGCAGCAGTCGGCACAGCGGCTGATGCTGCCTGCCTGTGACTGGGATGCGTTGGAATATGAAATGGTGCGCGCGGCAGAATCTATCCCGCAGGGCGTGGTCAAAGCGATACTGACGCGCGGCAGCGGTGGGCGAGGTTACAGTCCAAAAGGATGTGAGCATCCCACGCGGATTGTTTCTCGCAGCGCCTATCCGATGCACTATTTGCAATGGCGCGAGCAGGGCATCAGCCTGGCGCTTAGCCCGGTAACGCTGGCTCGTCATCCGCTGCTGGCGGGGTTGAAACACCTGAATCGTTTGGAGCAGGTGTTGATCCGCGCGCATCTTGACCAGACGGCCGCCGACGAGGCGCTGGTGCTTGACACTGCCGGTATGCTGGTGGAATGCTGTGCGGCTAATTTGTTCTGGCGAAAGGGAAAAGCGGTCTTCACGCCGGATCTGAGCCAGGCGGGCGTGGCAGGACTGATGCGTCGCCGGGTGATTGAGCTGCTCGCGGGCAGCCGGTACTCATTACATTGCGTCAGTGAGCCACTGGAGACGCTGGCCGACGCCGAAGAAGTGCTGGTGAGCAATGCGCTAATGCCATTGCTGCCGGTGAACATCGCGCAATCCTGGCATTACTCTTCGCGCCAACTCTATGATTTTTTGCGCCCACACTGTTAACGATGGCTGATTGATGAAGAAAAGAAAGCTGAAGTTCGTTTCTATTATTGTTGTTCTGGTATTGGGCCTGCTGTTGTGGGGATATCAGAAGGTTGAACGCTTCGCGGATACGCCTCTGGCGATCCAGCAGGAAGCCATTTTTAAACTGCCGGCGGGTACCGGGCGGGTAGCGCTGGAAGGGCTGCTGGTTCGTGACAAGCTGATCCGCAACGGCATGTGGTTCCCGTGGCTGCTGCGTGTGGAGCCGCAGCTGGCGGAGTTTAAGGCCGGTACCTATCGCTTTACGCCTGGCATGACGGTGCGCGAGATGCTCAAACTGCTGGCCAGCGGCAAAGAAGCCCAGTTCAGCGCGCGCTTTATCGAAGGCTCTCGCCTGCGTGACTGGCTGACGGTGCTGCAACAGTCCAAATACCTCAAACATACGCTGGCGGGCAAAAGCGAAACGGAAATTGCCGTGGCGTTGGGCTTGCCGGAGGGGACTAATCCTGAAGGACGCCTGTACCCCGATACCTACCTGTACACGGCGGGCATGAGCGACATTGCGTTGTTAAAGCGTGCTCATTTGCGAATGACCAAGGCGCTGGAAGATGCCTGGCAAGGTCGCGACACCAGCCTGCCGTACAAAACGCCCGAAGAGTTGCTGACCATGGCCTCGATCATTGAGAAAGAGACCGCGGTGCCGGAAGAACGCACCAAGGTGGCTTCCGTCTTTATTAACCGCCTGCGCATTGGCATGCGTTTGCAGACCGACCCAACGGTGATTTACGGCATGGGCGATAGCTATAATGGCGATATCACTCGCAAAGATTTGGAAACGCCGACGGCGTACAACACCTATGTGATCAACGGCCTGCCGCCAACGCCGATTGCCATGCCTGGCAAGGCTTCGCTGGCCGCCGCCGCTAATCCGGCGAAAACCCCTTATCTGTACTTTGTTGCCGACGGCAAAGGCGGGCACCAATTTACCACTAACCTGGCTAGCCATAATCAGGCGGTGCGCGCCTATCGCCAGGCGCTGAAGGAAAAGAATGAAAAGTAAATTTGTGGTTATCGAAGGGCTCGAGGGCGCGGGTAAAACTACCGCTCGCGATACCGTGGTCGACGTACTGCGCCAGCACGGCATCAACGATATTGTCTTTACCCGTGAACCTGGTGGTACGCCGTTGGCAGAAAAGCTGCGCGACCTGTTCAAGCGCGGCGTGGACGGTGAGCTGCCGACCATCAAAGCCGAGGTGCTGATGCTGTACGCAGCCCGCGTGCAATTGGTGGAAACGGTGATCAAACCGGCGTTGGCGCGTGGTGCCTGGGTGGTTGGCGATCGTCACGATTTGTCTTCGCAGGCCTATCAGGGCGGCGGTCGCGGTGTCGATCAGCAACTGATGGCCTCGCTGCGTGACACCGTGCTGGGCGATTTTCACCCGGACCTGACGCTGTATCTGGATTTGCCGCCGTTAGTGGGGTTGCAACGTGCCCGCGCACGCGGCGAATTGGATCGCATCGAACAAGAGGCGCTGCCGTTCTTTGAACGCACCCGCGCGCGCTATCTGGAACTGGCGGCGCAGGACCAGTCCATTGTCACCGTTGACGCGGCCCAATCGCTGGAGCAGGTGACGGCAGCGATTCGTCACAGCGTCAGCCAATGGCTGCAGCAGGAAGGCGCGTAATGAACTGGTACCCGTGGCTGAATACCCCTTACCGGCAGTTGGTCGGGCAATATGCTGCCGATCGCGGTCATCATGCCTTGCTGCTGCACGCGGCGGCTGGCAATGGCGAAGAAGCGCTGGCCTACGGGCTGAGCCGTTGGCTGATTTGCCAGCGCCGTAACGGAGAGAAAAGCTGCGGTGAATGCCATAGCTGCCGGTTAATGCTGGCGGGCAATCACCCGGATTATCATGTGCTGACGCCGGAAAAGGGCAAAAGCAGTCTGGGCGTGGAGCCCATTCGTCAGGTGATTGAGATCCTTTACTCCCATGCCCAGCAGGGCGGAGCCAAGGTGATCTGGTTGCCGCAGGCGGAGCTGCTGACCGAGGCGGCCGCCAATGCGTTATTGAAAACATTGGAAGAGCCGCCGGAAAAAACCTATTTCCTGCTGAGCTGCCGTGAGCCTTCCCGCCTGTTGGCGACGTTGCGCAGCCGCTGTTTGTACTGGCACCTCGCCAGCCCGGACGAACAGCTCAGCCTGCAGTGGTTAAACCGACAGACGTCGGGTAATCAGGTCGATCTGCTGACCGCATTGCGTCTGCATGATGGCGCTCCTCTGGCCGCCGAGCAGTTGTTGCAGCCGGAACGTTGGCAGCAGCGTAGCGCGCTGTGTGCCGCCCTGAGCGCTGCTTTGCCGCAGCATGACATGCTGTCCTTGCTGCCGGTGTTGAATCACGAAGACGTCGCCGAGCGGCTACACTGGTTATGCGCATTGCTGGTCGACGCGATGAAATGGCAGCAGGGGGCGGCGAGTTTTGCCCTCAACCAGGATCAGCAACCCTTGGTGCACCAACTGGCCAGCCGTTTGAGCAGCAACTCGCTGCAGCAAGTGGTGCAACAATGGCTTAATTGCCGCCACCAGTTGCTCAGCGTGGTCGGCGTTAACCGTGAACTGCTGCTGACAGAACAGTTACTTGGCTGGGAGCAGATGCTCGGCGCTACCGGCTATTCTCACCCTCATTCGCTGTAAAAGAGTTAAATATTATGTTGTTAGTAGATTCTCATTGCCACCTCGATGGCCTGGATTACCAAACCCTGCACCAAAACGTGGATGACGCACTGGCCAAAGCCAAGGCGTGCGATGTCGGTTACGTGCTGGCGGTCGCTACCACCTTGCCGGGCTATCAGGCCATGACGCAGTTGATTGGCCAACGCGACGACGTGGCTTTCTCCTGCGGTGTGCATCCGCTCAATCTGGAAGGCGGCTACGACTATGCGGAACTGCGCCGTTTAGCGGCGGCAGAGCAGGTGGTGGCGCTGGGGGAAACCGGGCTGGATTATTTCTATCAAAAAGACAATCTTGAATTGCAGCAAGCCTCGTTTCGTGAACATATCCGCATCGGTCGCGATCTGAACAAACCGGTGATCGTGCATACCCGTGATGCGCGTGAAGACACGCTGGCGATCCTGCGGGAAGAAAATGCCCAGGACTGTGGCGGCGTACTGCATTGCTTCACCGAAGATCGCGCCACGGCCGAAGCCCTGTTGGACTTGGGGTTCTACATTTCCTTTTCCGGCATCCTGACCTTCCGCAACGCCGAGCAGCTGCGTGATGTGGCGCGTTATGTGCCGCTGGACCGCATTCTGGTGGAAACCGACTCGCCGTATCTGGCTCCGGTGCCGCACCGCGGCAAAGAAAACCAACCTGCCTACGTGCGCGATGTGGCTGAATACATGGCGGTATTGAAGGGCGTGAGCCTGGAAACGCTGGCCGAAGCCACCACCGCCAACTTTTCACGCTTATTTCACATCGAACTCTGATCTTTGGCCTAGGCTATAGCTGTAGTCATCGATTCTGGAATTTTTTTTAAGCTCGTAATTAATCGCCGAAACGGGTAATGTTCCCACCCGTTTTAGGGCGAGGTGCGGGCGTTTCTTCCTCTTTTTTGACAAAAAATAGGCGATTTAAGAAAAATACCCGGTTTTGTTCATTGAAACGTGACTGCCATCAAACATTGCGCAGCCTATTTATTTTACTCTGCGTAAAAATTCAAGGGGTGCTCAGACACCCTGAATTGCAGGGGTTTTTTCTCCCCCCCTTGCAACGCGAAGAATCGCGGAAAGTAGCAACGCACTATTACTCAGGAGCACACTCAACTATGTTCAAGAACGCATTTGCAAACCTGCAAAAAGTAGGTAAGTCGCTAATGCTGCCGGTGTCCGTATTGCCTATCGCAGGTATCCTGCTGGGCGTCGGTTCCGCCAACTTTAGCTGGCTACCTGCGGTAGTCTCCCACGTGATGGCGGAAGCCGGCGGTTCCGTTTTCGCCAACATGCCGCTGATCTTCGCCATCGGTGTTGCCCTGGGCTTCACCAATAACGACGGTGTCTCTGCGTTAGCCGCAGTAGTGGCTTACGGCATCATGGTGAAAACCATGGCGGTAGTAGCGCCTTTGGTGCTGCACCTGCCGGCTGAAGAGATCGCGGCCAAACACCTGGCGGATACCGGTGTGCTCGGGGGGATTATCTCCGGCTCCATCGCGGCCTATATGTTTAACCGCTTCTTCCGCATTCAATTGCCGGAATACCTGGGCTTCTTTGCCGGTAAGCGCTTTGTGCCGATTATTTCCGGCCTGGCGGCAATCGTTCTGGGCGTAGTGCTGTCCTTCATCTGGCCTCCTATCGGTACGGCTATCCAGACCTTCTCCCAGTGGGCTGCATATCAGAACCCGGTAGTGGCATTTGGTATCTACGGCGTGGTTGAACGTGCGCTGGTGCCGTTTGGCCTGCACCACATCTGGAACGTACCTTTCCAGATGCAGATTGGTGAATACACCAACGCGGCGGGCCAGGTATTCCACGGCGACATCCCACGTTATATGGCAGGTGACCCGACTGCGGGTAAACTGTCCGGTGGCTTCCTGTTCAAAATGTACGGTCTGCCTGCTGCTGCGATTGCCATCTGGCACTCGGCCAAGCCGGAAAACCGCGCAAAAGTCGGCGGTATCATGATCTCCGCTGCGCTGACCTCGTTCCTGACCGGTATCACCGAACCGATCGAGTTCTCCTTCATGTTCGTTGCGCCGATCCTGTACGCAATCCACGCCATTCTGGCTGGCCTGGCGTTCCCGATCTGTATCCTGTTGGGGATGCGTGACGGCACCAGCTTCTCGCACGGCCTGATCGACTTTATCGTACTGAGCGGTAACAGCAGCAAAATCTGGCTGTTCCCAGTGGTCGGTATCATCTACGGTCTGGTGTACTACACCATCTTCCGCGTGCTGATTGCCAAACTGGATCTGAAAACACCAGGTCGCGAAGACACGGCTTCTGAGCAAGTTGCCCAGGGCGGTTCTGAAATGTCTGCAGCACTGGTTCAGGCTTTCGGTGGTAAAGAGAACATCACCAACCTGGATGCCTGTATCACTCGACTGCGCGTTAGCGTGGCGGACGTGAGCAAGGTTGACCAGGCTGGCTTGAAAAAACTGGGTGCTGCTGGCGTTGTCGTCGCAGGCTCGGGTGTTCAGGCTATCTTTGGCACCAAATCTGACAACCTGAAAACGGATATGGACGAGTACATCCGTAACCATTAATTCAGGTCAGGCAGGGGAGTTTTAAGGGAGGCGAAAGCCTCCCTTTTTTATTGGTTTTTTGTCGGCTTTTAAATGAATCTCTGAAGGCCATTTTCTACCAACGTGGTGCAACCCGTCGGGATGATTGCATGTGGCAGTGCCAACAAAGATAATGGTTTTACTTCAATGAGTAGGTGATCTGCCAGAAGGATTTTGGAGCGTGAAAAAGTATTCTTATCCTTTTCTCTTTTCTGCGACCATCGCTTTTTTAGGGTTGGTGTATGGAGTGATGTGGTGGCATAGAGAGGTTTACCGCATTACTTTTCTCAGTGTCTCGACAACGCGCTATATGATCGTTGCAGCGATGATACTGGCTTTGTTTATTTCAATTTACGCTATTGGCCGTGGCGCCGTAAAAAGCAATAAGCACATTGATTATCTCAAGTTTTATGGCGGGGCCTGCATTGTTTTGTTCTTTGTCTTTGCTATGGCATTAATCACCATGACCTACCTGCTGCCAGGGCCGGTAGTGACCTACACGGCGGCTTACTCTTATGCTGAAGGCAGCAGGAAAAGTTGTTCTGGCGCCGATGTTGACGATCCGGACCTGGGGACGAACATAAGAATATGTCATCCAGCGGGTAACTATGCGTTCGATAACGAGATCTTTGTAGAGAAGAGAAACAATGCCCTTGGTTCGGTAGTCATGTATGCAATGACTTCCCCTTAGCACTGCTGCTCAAATGTAGAAGTTGAGTATTCCAGCCTCTGTATTTCACCCAGCGGTTCCTCACTGGGTGAAAGACCTATTGGATCTCAAGCCGCCGGCGCAGCCAGGGTTCCTTAAGACTGAAGAGGCAGCAAGAGCCGGGAGGCGCTATTTTTCCGCGTGTTTTTGCAGGAACTGTTCAAACACCGCCAGGGTGTCGCTGGAAATGTGGTGCTCGATCCCTTCGCTGTCCAACTCCGCCGTTTCGTTCGGTACCCCAAGGCACACCAGCAGGTCGACGACTATCCGATGACGACGGCGCACCTTCTGCGCCAGTTGCTCACCTTCCTCCGTCAGGAAAACCCCTCGATAAGGCCGTGACTCCACCAGACCTGCACTCTTCAGCCGGGCGATGTTCTTGATCGCGGTCGGGTGCGACACACCGAAACGTTTGGCGATATCGGTGGTTCTTGCTTCGCGGGTGGTGACCAGCAGGTCGGCTATCAGCTCGACATAATCTTCAATCAGCGCATTAGACTGCGCCTCACGAGCGCGGGTGAAGCGCAGGGCATGTTCAGCCTCGTCCGGCATTTCGGCCACGACGGGGCGGTCGGCGTCATCTTGTGCGCTTGTTGCCATATTCTGAGGCGTCCTTTAAACGTAAATCCAGTGAGTTGCAGATTAATGCAGTTCCGCCATACGTTAGTCCAAAGGCGACGCATTATCAATTCGCCAGACGCATTGGGTGGAAATTAGAAATATTTGTACACAAAGGTAGAGTATCTTCCATTTTGCATAAAGTGTAGCCGATGCTACATTGCTGAGAGTGTTGGGTGAAAAATAACCAGAAAAAGATTGAGGGTAAACCATGCGTGATGCGGCAACCACCACATCGTTAACCGAACGAACCAATACGGCAATAGGTAACGCGCTTGCCGGGCGCAAGCGTGGCGCATTCACGCCGCTACTGTTCGCCGGGCCTGCGGTGATTGCCTCCATTGCTTATATGGACCCCGGTAACTTCGCCACCAATATTCAGGCAGGCTCGAAATACGGCTATAGCCTGCTATGGGTGGTGGTGATGGCCAACCTGATCGCCATGCTGTTCCAGGCGCTGTCGGCCAAGTTGGGTATCGTCACTCAACGCAATCTGGCAGAGATGTGCCGCGATCAATTTTCGCGCCCGGTGGTGATCGGCATGTGGCTGCTCAGTGAAGTGGCGGCGATGGCAACCGATCTGGCGGAGTTCCTCGGCGGGGCTATAGCGCTTGCCTTGCTGTTCCATATGCCGCTGTTGCCGGGAATGGGGGTGACCGCGGTCATTACCTACGCCTTGCTGATGGTGGAGAAAAAGGGGTTCCGCCCGGTAGAGCTGATGATCGGCGGCTTGGTCGCGATTATTGCCCTGTGTTACCTGGTCGAGATGTTCATTGTACCGGTGGATTGGGCTGCGGCGGGCATGGGCATGGTTACACCGCAGTTGCCGGATGCACAGGCGTTGACCATCGCGGTGGGGATTATCGGCGCCACGGTGATGCCGCACGCCATCTTCCTGCACTCAGGGCTGACTCAGCACCGTGCGCCGGCCAGTGACAGTGGTGAAAGGCGTAAACTGCTGCGCTTTTCCAATATTGAGGTGGTGATTGCCTTATCTGTCGCCGGGCTGGTGAATATCGCCATGGTGATTATGGCCTCCAGCGCGTTCCATGCCGGTAACAGCGACGTGGCGGAGATTGGCACCGCCTACCATACGCTGACGCCGCTGTTTGGCGCTGCGGCGGCGGGTATCTTCCTGATGTCGCTGATTGCTTCCGGCATTTCCAGCTCGGTAGTGGGGACGATGGCAGGCCAGATGATCATGCAGGGCTTTGTCGGTTTCCGTATCCCGGTATGGGTACGCCGCATGGTCACCATGGTGCCGGCGTTCATCGTGGTGGCGCTGGGGGTTAATGCCACCGACGCACTGGTTTACAGCCAGGTCGTATTGAGCCTGGCGCTGCCGGCGCCGATGATTGCCCTGGTGATGTTCACGCGTCGCCGCGACATCATGGGCGAGTTCGTGAATAGCCGCCTGACCAGCCTGGTGTCGATCATCGGTACGGTGATTATTATTCTGCTCAATATGGTGCTGCTGCTGCAAACCTTCGGTGTCGCCATTCCCGGTCTGGGCTGATACCAAGCCGTGCAACCCAGTGTCACGGCCTGGCAACGGCGAGTTCCCGTTAAGGCGTCGTTTTTGGCGTTGGGTTTTGTCCCTGGGTCAGAGCCTTCTCATCGTCGGAGATGCTGCCGGTATTTGCCGCCCATACGCCTTCCTGAGTCTTGGTGACCTGTTGGTGAGCGGCATTCAGGTTTTGGCCAACGGCAGCAATATGATTAGACTCCACACCGCCGGTATTTTCCGCCCAGGGAATGGTTTGATCGTTGGCCCGCGCGAGCCCGCTTAACAACAGAGGCAGGATGACCAGTGTGGCATGAGTAACGACTTTCATTTTCATGATCTCAATGTCCTTTAATGCGTATGGCATACGGTGGTTTGGCCATACCGTTATCAGTGATAAACAATTGAGGGGGGAGGGATAGCCTTAAGTCAGTCTACTAACGGCTGGCGGTTTGGGATCCGCAATACGCCCTGTTCATACAGTTTAGGCCTGGCTTCCAGCGGCTGCGGTGGCGTTGATGTAAACGGAATCATTCATTTCTAAGCGGACATGTAAAACTGTTTCATGAGAAATAATTCGCATGTTTATAATGTTCAAGATCCAGCAAACGGTTTTATGGCCTAACCTTTCATTTAAGGTAGAAAAGGCAGGATTGGCGTAGTTATCCGTCTCATCTCATTGAGTTTTTCACCTCAGATTACGCCGATCCCTTTTCTTGCTTCCCGGAAAAAAGCGTGCTGATAAAGTCGACGAATACGCGTATTTTATGGCTGCGGTCGCGCAACCGTGGGTAAAGGATATTGACGGGGGCGCCAACGGGGGCCCATTCCTGTAATACCGGCTCCAGTGACCCCGCCAGCAGGTAACTTTCTAACGTGCAATCCAGCAAATAGACCAGTCCGAGATGGTTTTTGGCCACTTCACATAAAGACTGCGAATGATTAAAACTCAGCAGTGGGCTGGGGGGCAGTTGATAGACTTGCTCGTTACGAATAAATTGCCACGGATCAGCCATTGTTTCACCTGAGCGGATAAAACCAAGCCGCACATGTTGTTGCAACTGTTGTGGGTGTTCCGGCCGGCCATAACGGTCAAAATAGACACTTGAACCGCAACACAGGTAGTGCGGTTGGAATAGTTTGCGGCTGACCATATCCGGGACATCGTTGGCGCCGATTCGAATAAACACGTCTGCACGATCCTCTACCGGATTGACCAGCCGATCGCTTACCGACACGCTGAGCTGTATTTCCGGATACTGTGCCAGAAATGACGGCAGTGCAGGGGCGATATGCATACTGCTGAGCATCGAGGCAATCTCAACGCGCAAGGGGCCGCGGGGTTGTTCAAATTCATCCGACATATCGTTCTTCAGTCGATCAAACTGCTGCAATATCTCTTGCGCCGAACGATAGCAGCGCTCACCGGCCGCAGTCAGCGAAAAACGGCGGGTTGAGCGTTTAAAAAGCGGCTGTTGAAACTGCTTCTCGAGCTGGTTAATGCTGTAAGTGATGCTGGCGGGTGATAAACCCAGTTTAGTTGCAGCCTGGCTGAACCCTTCCATTTCCACTACCTGACAGAAAACGCGCAGGGCGTGTAATTCATTCATTTTGGCTACGTCCATTATTTAAATTTTTAAAAGAATATTTTTAAATTTGCCCACTGTCAATCAGGGTCGAAGTTGATTAAATTATTTTCATCATCTGTCGTTTAATGATGACGTAATTTAGCGCATGGTTAAATATAATATGTTAAGGATATTCAATGAAAAAAATAATCGCTGCTTTATTGCTGGTGGGGCCAGGTTTGTTCACTCAAGCCTACGCGGCTGAAAATAATCTGGCGCATCAAAGTTATAAGGTTTCTGCTGATGCTGGTATAGCGGCGGAACAAAAAGCCGTTTACGATACGATAAATCGCTACCAGACTGCGCTTAATGCGGGTGATACCAACACTATTTTATCGTTGTTCGCGAGTGAGAGTTACTCACAATGGAATGAAAAGCCAACCGCGGACACTAGCGAAAAACGCCGCCAGCAATATGACGACTTATTTAAGAAAGAGAAGTTTGAAACAGAATTCGCCTATGACAGCGTTCGCGTTAACGGCAATATGGCTTATGTGCGTACTCACCATCACCGTGGGGCGACGGTTAGTCGAATTAGCGATGGCGCAACGCTAATTGATTTGAATCGGGAAGTCTTTATTTTAGAAAAACAGCAGGGGCATTGGAAAATTGTAGTTTATACATTTAATACCAACCCTATTCAGGGAGTGGGCTGAGTAATTATTAAATAAAGACCGCGTGAGCGGTCTTTATTTTCAGATTATCAACACGACTAAAGATTCCCTACGCCACCGTCGATCAGCAACTCACTGCCCACCATAAAGGCGGACTCATCCGATGCCAGGAAGACTGCCGCCTTTGCCAGCTCCCATGCCGTACCCATGCGGCCGATAGGCACCAGAGCGCGGATCTCGTCGCGCAGGGCCTGTTCATCGGCATCATTTAGCCCCAGCTTACCCAGCGCCGGGGTTTCTGTCGGGCCGGGGCTGAGGCCGTTAACCCGGATGCCGCGCGGATGCAGTTCGCCGGAAAGCGTTCGGGCCAGCGACAACAGTCCGGCCTTGCTGGCGGCGTAAACGTTGCTTAACGGCAGCCCGATATGTGCACTGACCGAGCCGCACAAAATAATCGACGCCGGATTAGCCAGCTGTGGCAGCAGCGCCTGGATCAGGAAGAATGGCCCCTTCAGGTTGATGTCCATCAGTCGCTGATAACTTTGTTCATCCCACTCCTGCAAAGGATGGTGCGTGACGTCACCGGCGTTGATATACAGCACGTCGAGGCGCGGCCAGTGGTTGGCCAACTGCTGCGCCAATGTGCGTTGTTCAGCGATATCTCCGGCGTCGCTGCGTAACAGCAACACGTCAACCAGTTCTTTTCCCGCTGCCTCGAGGCCGCTTTGGCTGCGGCCGGTGATCGCCACGGTGGCCCCCTCGGCGATAAACTGACGCGCCGTTTCCAAACCAATGCCGCTGGTGCCGCCGGTGATCAACGCGTATTTGCCTTGTAGTCGTGACATAGCCCACTCCTGTTTATGGTCGATAAGGCCATTATTTGCGCTATAGTATCCTTTGCATAGTAGGCACCTTTTGGATACTAACGGGCGAAGAGGGATGAAATGAGCAAAGCTGGGCTTTCTGCTACGGAAAAAAATTTAGTCGGGTTGCCGACCGCGGGCGAACCTTGTCCGATGGTGGACTTCGTGAATCTGGTTGCAGGGAAGTGGGCGATTCCCATCCTTTACCGATTGATCTTGATCGACAGCCCGGTGCGTTTCAGTGAACTGCAACGTGCGGTAGCGCCGATTGCTCAGAAAGAGTTGACGCGCCAACTGCGACAGTTTGAGCAGCGCGGTCTGGTCACGCGGCAGGTGTTTCCGGAGGTCCCGCCGCGTGTTGAATATCAAATTACGTCGCTGGGCAAAACGCTGCGCCCGACGCTCGACTCTTTGGCTAACTGGATGCGGACACACGCACCCCAGTTAATTGAGGATTAGTCGCCGATACCCGGCGGATTGATGGCTGAGCGCGGGACCTTTTCATCGTGCTCACCCCAGCGATCCAGCACCTGGGCGTATTCGCCGCTGACGATCACCCCATTGATGGCGGCGTTGATGGCCGCCACCAGGCCATTGTCTTTTTTAGTGGTGACCGCCACATAGGCCACGTTAGGGCCGATGCCAACCATTTTGGTTTTGCCGGTCAGCGCCGCCTTGTAGGCTCCGGTGGAATGGGGGCCGAAGTAGGCGTCGACGCGCCCGGACTGAATGCTCAGGTTGGCGGCAGCGTCGTCGGTGACATAAATCGGTTGCACCGGCGGCAGGCCGTTGGCGCGGTTCTGCTTGTCCCAGCCGAGCAGGATGTTTTCCTGATTGGTGCCGGAGCCGACAATGATTCGCAGCCCGGCAACGTCTGCGGGTTGATTGATTGAATTGATTTTACTGGTGGATTTTACGTAAAAACCCAGCGTATCCACCCGATAGGTAGCGAAATCAAACTTGGTTTTGCGCAGTTTGGTCACGGCAATATTGAAAATTGCGGCGTCATACTTGCCGGAACTGATCCCGAGTGGCCAATCCTCCCAGGAAGTGGGCACCAGATTTAATTCCAGCCCCAAGCTGTCTGCCACCAGTTGTGCAATATCCGGGTCGCTGCCAATCAGCGTTTTATTGTCTTCGGCAAACAGCGCCAGCGGCGGGGAATTTTCAGACGCCACCGCGACGGTTAACTTGCCCGGCACGGCAAAAGGGTAATTGGCTGGGATCAAGGCGATGGCAGCCGGGTTCTTCGCCGCTCGCACATGTTGTTGGTTGGCTTGCAGATCGATAATGCTTTGGGGTTCAGCCACGGCATGGCCGCACAGCAACAGCGCCCCCAGCGCCAGTGTTTTGAATTGCATGTTATTTCTATCCGTTGCTAATCATAGGGTTACTATTGGCGGCGGCCGCAGGCAAGTAAAGCAACAATAGTGAATAACCAAAGTGAAAAAATCGGATATGCGCTGCCCGGAACGGCGTAATTATTCTGGCTGGTTGCCTGATTCTGCATCACTCAACGCGGAAAGTGCGCAATCAGGTTGAAAGCAGTAGAATTTGTCACTCATACTGCGTACAGCTTTTTTCCCTCTACAAGGAACGCCAGATGGCCGAAGAAACGATTTTCAGTAAAATTATCCGCCGCGAAATCCCTGCTGATGTGGTCTACCAGGATGAACTGGTCACCGCTTTTCGCGACATTTCACCTCAGGCTCCGACCCATATTTTGATCGTCCCGAATGTGCTGATCCCCACGATTAACGACGTGACTGTCGAGCACGAAGCGGCTCTCGGCCGCATGATCACCGCCGCGGCAAAAATTGCCGAGCAGGAAGGCATTGCCGAAGATGGCTACCGTCTGATAGTCAATTGCAATCGTCATGCCGGCCAAGAGGTCTATCATATTCATATGCATCTGGTCGGTGGCCGTTCATTGGGGCCGCTGCTGTCACGCTAACCGAGGTCAATCATGCGCTATAGCAAATCCCTGCGTTGTCTGATGGCGCTGGTGTTACCCGCCGTTATTTTAATGGGCTGCAGCAGCCCGAAAGGCATCGCGGTCAACGACCGACAGACGGTAGTGATGGATTCGCCGGTGCTGACCGCGGGCATTCTGGCCGATAATCCGTCGATTTCGGACGCTTCCGGGCGCGTGATGGCTACCTCGGAACTCAGTAACAGCCAATCCACACCGGTAACGGTACACTATCGTTTTTACTGGTATGACGATCAGGGGCTGGATATCCGGCCTTTTGAGGCGCCGCGCACCATCACTATTGCGCCAAATTCAGACGCCACTATTTACTCGCTTAACGGCAACCTCGATGCCAAACGCGTGCGTCTGTATCTATTCTTGTAAACTCTTGGTTCAGTGGGAGAGGGATTAATGAAAAAGTATCTATTTGTGGCGCTGGCCGCGTTGACGTTAACCGGCTGTTTATCGCGTCCGCCGGAACCGGAGCAACCGCAGCCGCCGGTGACGGTTGAGCCGGTAACGCCGCCGATCGAGCAGCCACAACCGCCGGTTAGCGAGCCGGTACCGCAACCGCCGAAAATTCAGCAGCTCGATTGGCTTGGCAGCGTACAGCCGCTGGTGAACCAGATGCTGAAAGCCGATGGCGTCAATCCAGGCAGCGTGCTGTTGCTCGACAGCGTGAAGAACAACACCAACGGCGCATTGCAGACGGCGAAAGCGACCTCGGCACTGCACAAGGCGTTGGCATCCAATCAAACCTTCTCCATCGTGCCGGAAGCGCAGTTGGTCAGCGCCAAACAGACGCTGGGCCTGTCGGCGGATGACAGCCTGGGTTCACGCAGCAAAGCCATTGGTCTGGCGCGGATCGTCAGTGCACAGTACGTGTTGTACAGCGACGTCAGTGGCGACGTGAAGTCCCCAACGTTGGATATGCAACTGATGCTGGTGCAAACCGGTGAAATCGTCTGGTCAGGCAATGGCACCGTTAAACACTGAAGCCACGTTGCGAGCACTGATTGAGAACGAACTGCCGGCGGTGAAAACCGCCGGTTGTCGTTTCAGCCCGGTGCAGGGCCTGACCGGCGAAAGTTGGCGTATTGAAGGCGAAGGTGTGCAACTGTTGGCGCGTCAGCAAAGCCCAGAGAAAAGTGCGCTGGGCGTCAGCCGCCGGCGCGAGGCGCGGGTGCTGCATCGCCGTGGGAAGGACATCGGGCCACAGGTTTTAGTGCAAAATAATCAGTGGATTATCCTGCAGTGGCTTGATGGTGACGTTGTCACAGGTGCGGATTTTTCTCGCCTCAATGAGCAGGGCGATTTGGCGGCGTTGCTGGCCGGTTTGCATCGGCAACCTCCCAGCGGCTACCCGTTGAACCTGCCTCGGCAATTTGCCCGTTATTGGCAGCAATTGGATGGTCGGCGTTTGACGCCAGCCTGGCTGCGGTTGCATCAACACTTTCAGCACCGCCGCACACCAACGCCGTTGAAACTGGCGCCGCTGCATATGGATGTTCATCCGGGTAATCTGATCGTTCAGGGCGAAAATCTGCGGCTGATTGACTGGGAGTATGCGGCAGACGGCGATATTGCGTTAGACATTGCCGCGCTGTTTTGCAGTAACGCCTGGTCACCCGCGCGCCGACAGCAATTTTTGCAGCATTATGCTCGCATCGGTTACCTTGATTTACCCTTGCTGCGCAAGCAGGTTCAGCGCTGGCTGCCGTGGGTGGATTACCTGATGCTGCTCTGGTTTGAAGTGCGCTGGCAACAGACCGGCGATCCTGAATTTTTGCGCTGGGGCGCAGTGTTGCACCGGCGTTTTTGTTTAACATCCCATGTTCTATACCTAAAATAATTGGAGTTGCATTGAGGCGGCCAGTCTGTAAGTCCCCAGGAGCATAGATAACTATGTGACTGGGGCGTGCAGGCGCAGCCAACAAAGAGGCAGCTTCAAGTAGACAGGTATAAATGAAAAATGAAGTGAGGTGGCCGTGGGCCCAGTAATGTTAGATGTCGCCAGCTATGAGCTGGACGCAGAAGAACGTGAGATCTTAAAACACCCGCTGGTGGGCGGCCTGATCCTCTTCACCCGCAATTTCCACGATGCACAGCAGCTGCGTGAGCTGGTGCGGCAGATCCGCGAGGCTTCCCACGATCGGCTGGTGGTGGCGGTGGATCAGGAAGGCGGCCGCGTTCAGCGTTTCCGCGAAGGTTTTACCCGCCTGCCGGCGGCACAATCATTTGCCGCCCTGAATTCTGCCCATGAGGGCAAGCGTCTGGCGCAGGAGGCCGGTTGGCTGATGGCAGCGGAAATGATCGCGCAGGATATCGACATCAGCTTCGCGCCGGTGCTGGATATTGGCCATGTCAGCGCTGCGATTGGTGAACGCTCGTTCCACAGCGATCCAAGGCAGGCGTTGGTGATGGCTGAGCAGTTCATTTTGGGCATGCACAGCGCCGGTATGAAAACCACCGGCAAGCATTTCCCGGGGCACGGTGCCGTCAGCGCGGATTCGCACAAAGAAACGCCGCGCGATCCACGTCCACTGGCGCAGATCCGCGAACATGATATGGCGATCTTCCGCGAATTGATTAACCGCCAACTGTTGGACGCCGTAATGCCGGCGCACGTCATCTATACTGAAGCAGACCCGCGTCCGGCCAGCGGTTCCCCTTATTGGTTAAAGCAGATCCTGCGTCAGGAGTTGGGCTTTGACGGCGTCATTTTCTCGGACGACCTGTCAATGGAAGGGGCGGCGATCATGGGCAGTTATGCCGAACGTGGCCAGGCGGCGCTGGATGCCGGCTGTGACATGATCCTGGTGTGCAATAACCGCGCAGGGGCGGTCAGCGTGCTGGATAACCTGTCCCCGGTCAAAGCAGACAGGGTGAAGCAGTTATATCATCGCGGTCAGTTCACCCGTCAGGCGCTGCGTGATTCTGCGCGCTGGCAGCAGGCGCATAAGGAACTGAATGCGCTCAGCGAACGCTGGGAGGAGCACAAACAGCGTAATGCGGGGTGAACCCAGGGCGTCGTAATACGGCGTAAACGATGAGGGCTGCGGCGCGGCCCTCAGCTTGTTGCGAGGATCCACATGATTATCTATCTACATGGCTTCGATTCAACCAGTCCCGGCAATCATGAAAAGGTGTTACAGCTCCAGTTTATTGATCCGGACGTGCGCTTTATCAGCTACAGCACCTTGCATCCACGCCATGACATGCAGCATTTGTTGAAAGAGGTGGACAAGGCGGTTCAGCAGGAAGGGGATAAACATCCGCTGATCTGTGGGGTGGGTTTGGGGGGCTTTTGGGCCGAACGTATCGGCTTTCTGTGCGGCATCCGACAGGTGATCTTCAACCCCAATCTGTATCCTGAAGAGCATATGCAGGGCAAAATCGACCGGCCGGAAGAGTACCGTGACATCGCCACCAAGTGTGTCGAAGACTTCCGCGAGAAAAATCGCGATCGCTGCCTGGCGGTGCTTTCCCGCCACGACGAGGTGTTGGACAGCCAGCGCAGTGCGGAACTGCTGCACAAATACTATGAAATCGTCTGGGATGAACAGCAGACGCACAAGTTCAAAAATATCTCGCCTCACCTGCAACGTATCAAGGCGTTCAAGACCCTGCTTTAACAGTTTTATAACGCGCGATGTCGCCGCAATGATTGCTTTTTACAGGCAAACATTGCGGTATTTTGCGGTCAAAAAGCGCCGTTTGGCCCGTTGGACGGTAAAATTTGAAACTGTGACCCAGCGCTAACTATTTGAATCACAATCCTCAAAATTTCCCTTCGTCCAGCCTTTAACCAAAAAAGTTTGATGTACATCAATTTTGGTATTACCAAATAACCCCCCATGCTATTCTGGCTTTAGATAGCAGGTTTAATTTACGCGAACCCTATGTATTCTAAGGATATTATTTCTTTACCCTTGGGCAACAATTGGTTCACATTTAGGGGGTTATTTTGACAACGCCAAAGAAAAAAATCGTCATCGTGGGTGGTGGCGCCGGTGGTCTGGAACTGGCGACCAGCCTGGGCCATAAACTCGGTCGTAAGCATAAAGCTGAAATCACGCTGGTGGACCGTAACCACAGCCATCTGTGGAAACCTTTGCTGCATGAAGTCGCAACCGGTTCCCTTGATGATGGCGTTGACGCGCTGAGCTACCTGGCGCATGCGCGCAATCACTCTTTCAGCTTCCAACTGGGTTCGCTGACCAACATCAATCGTGAAACCAAAACGCTGCACCTGGCGCAAATCTGCGACGAGCAGGGTGGCGAATTGGTGCCTGAGCGCGAGTTGTCTTACGACATTCTGGTGATGGCGCTGGGCAGTACCTCGAACGACTTTGGCACTCCTGGCGTAAAAGATCACTGTATCTTCCTGGATAACCCGCACCAGGCGCGACGTTTTCACAACGAGATGCTGAACCTGTTCCTCAAGTTCTCGGCGCAGCCGGGGCAAAAAGAGCGGGTGAATATCGCTATCGTTGGGGGCGGTGCCACTGGCGTTGAGCTGTCCGCCGAGCTGCATAATGCGGTGAAACAGCTGCACAGCTATGGTTTTGAAGGCCTGGACAACAGTGCACTGAACGTGACGCTGGTCGAAGCGGGCGAGCGTATTCTGCCTGCGCTGCCGCCGCGTATTTCGGCTGCTGCACATCAGGAACTGAACAAATTGGGCGTGCGCGTGCTGACCAACACCATGGTCACCAGTGCGGATGCCAACGGTCTGAATACCAAAGGCGGCGAATTTATCGATGCCGATCTGATGGTGTGGGCGGCCGGTATCAAGGCGCCGGACTTTATGAAGGACATCGGCGGGCTGGAAACCAACCGCATCAACCAGCTGGTGGTAGAGCCAACGTTGCAAACCACGCGCGATCCGAACATTTTCGCCATCGGCGACTGCGCTTCATGCCCGAAAGAGGGCGGTGGTTTTGTACCGCCGCGCGCCCAGTCGGCGCACCAGATGGCATCACGCTGCTTTACCAACATTCTGGCGCTAATGAACGGCCAGACGCTGAAGCCGTACGTGTATAAAGACCACGGTTCGTTGGTGTCTCTGTCCCGCTTCAGCACCGTGGGCAGCCTGATGGGCAACCTGATGCGCGGTTCGATGATGGTGGAAGGCCGCATTGCGCGCTTTGTTTACATCTCGCTGTACCGTATGCACCAGGTCGCTTTGCACGGCTACATCAAAACCGGCCTGATGATGCTGGTTGGCGGCATTAACCGGGTGATCCGCCCGCGTTTGAAAATGCACTAACCGCCCCGTTATCGACCACCCACGCCGGTTCGCCCGCGTGGGTTTTTTTATGCCTACAGCCGCAAGATCGGGGAGGCAGCAGCTGATTATTCAGCACAATGTCCCGTCGTTATGGGTAAAAGTCTTAAGAATCCTCCTAAACACTGGGGGTAAGTGGGATTTCCGGCATTTTTGGTCACATTGTCTTATTGCGAGGTTCTGGAACATTGTGCAGACTTTCTCTCGTTTACAGACGGCGCGTCGCGCACGCCGTAAACCGGAATACCACGTGCCGCCAATGCGCAAAATAATAAGCGCGGTGCAATGTCGGTAAAGTCCCCGGTACAAATGCGTGGTAACACTTTCAGGAGGATTTCCTGTGAACAAGTCAATGTTAGCCGGTGTGGGTATTGGTATTGCAGCCGCTCTGGGTATTGCTGCGGTTGCCAGTCTTGACGTTTTCTCTTCCGGTCCGCAATACGCGCAGGTACTCGCTGCCACGCCGATCAAAGAAACCATCAAGACCCCGCGTCAGGAATGTCGTAATGTGACCGTCACTCACCGTGCGCCAGTACAGGACGAGAATCGTCTTGCCGGCTCCGTGCTGGGTGCGGTCGCCGGCGGCGTCATCGGTCATCAGTTCGGTGGGGGTCGTGGACGTGACGTCGCGACGGTCGTCGGCGCATTGGGCGGCGGCTATGCCGGTAACCAGGTGCAGGGGGCGATGCAGAATAACGACACCACCACCAGCACGCAGCAGCGTTGTAAAACGGTCTACGACAAATCACAGAAAATGCTGGGTTACGACGTGACCTACAAGATTGGCAATCAGCAGGGCAAGATCCGCATGGATCACGATCCCGGCACCCAGATCCCGCTGGATAAAAGCGGCCAGCTGGTGCTGAACAAAGCCTGATCGCCCGATAAGAATTAAACCCGCGAACAGTGTTAGTTCTGATCGTTTAACTCAGTTAAGCGAGCGGCATTAATATTGGCGCGGGTTTCTGTCTATTTACTCCCCGCCGTTTTGCCGTCAGGCCAGTACTGACGCTATTTCCCGCACTAATGTATCCGTGCGATTTATCCGGGCATAACTTCAATAGTGCAACAGTGTTTGTTATATTATTGTGCAATTGAGCGGGTGTTGTGGCGTGATGCCACCCCGGCCAAACCTGAGAATTGGGTCTCCCGGAGACAGAGATAAAAACATGTTAGATTTTCGCTTTCCGACAGCGTTGCAAATGGTACTTAGCGTAGCCGTGGCTGAAAAGCTGGGCGTGCGTTCGACCAGCGCGGTCCTTGCCGCCGGTCTGGAAGCCAATCCCAGTTTTATCCGCAAGCTGATGGTGCCCTTGACCAAAAATGGCATCATCGTTTCTACCCTCGGCCGTAATGGTTCGATTCACCTGGGGCGTCCGGTGGAGCAGATCACCCTGCGAGATATTTACCTGTCCGTGATTGACGATAAGCGCATCTGGGCCGCCCGCCCGGAAGTGCCGGCCCGCTGCCTGGTCAGCGCCAATGCCTGTTGGTATTTCAAGTCGGTGGTAAACGAAGCGGAAGAAGCGTCGCTAGAAGTACTGGCGCGCCATACGGTAGCCGACGCGTTGGCCGAGCTGGAGCGGGGCGATAAGCGTGCCTGTGCGGAATATATGGCGCGTGCCGGTCAGGATGCAGTGACAGCGGAAAAATAAATCACGCTAAACGCTAAAACAAAGAAAAAGCCCGGTGTTTAAACCGGGCTTTTTTATGGCTGATACAAACGGAAGATTAGGCCGTTTGCTGACGTGCCTTACGTGTGACCATACGACGCAGGGTTACGTAGAACACCGGGGTCAGGAACAACCCGAACAGCGTGACGCCCAGCATGCCGGCAAACACCGTAATACCGGTGACGCCGCGCACTTCGGCCCCGGCACCGTGCCCCAGGATCAGGGGAATGGTTCCGGCGATAAAGGCGATAGAGGTCATCACGATCGGCCGCAGTCGCAGACGGCAGGCTTCCAGCGCCGCTTCCATGATGCTTCTGCCCTGTAGCTCAAGTTCGCGGGCGAACTCGACAATCAAAATGGCGTTTTTACAGGCCAGCCCCATCAATACCACTAACCCTACCTGGACGAACACGTTGTTGTCGCCGCCGGTCAGCCAGACGCCGAACAGCGCCGACAGCATGGTCATCGGCACGATCAGGATCACCGCCAGCGGCAGCGTCCAGCTTTCGTACAGCGCCGCCAATGCCAGGAAGGCCAGCAGTACCGCCACCGGGAACACAATAATCGCCGCATTGCCCTGGGTTGACTGTTGGTAGCTCAGGTCGGTCCATTGGATGTTCATACCGTTCGGTAACAGCTTATTGGCCATGCTGGTCAGTTCACTCATTGCCTGTGACGATGACAACACCCGTGGATCGGCATCGCCAATCAGGTCCGCCGCCGGGAAACCGTTGTAGCGGATCACCGGGTCCGGGCCGTAGGTGGTGCTGATGCTGACCATGCTGCCAATCGGCACCATTTCACCCTTATCGTTACGGGTGCGCAGGTTGGCGATATCCTCCACGCTGTCGCGGAACTGACCATCAGCTTGGGCCATCACTTTCCAGGTGCGGCCGTAGCGGTTGAAGTCATTGATGTATGACGAACCAAGGTAGGTCTGCAGCGTGCTAAACAATGCGTTAAGCGGTACGCCTTGCGCCTTGGCCTTGTCACGGTCAATTTTTGCGTCCAACTGCGGCACGTTGGCCTGATAAGACGAAATAGGGAAGCCCATGCCCGGCGTTTGCATGATGGCACCCGACATCGTATTGATCGCAGTCTGCAGCGCGCCATACCCCAGACCGGCACGATCCTGAATATACAGCGAATACCCGGAACCCTGACCGATGCCGAGAATGGGCGGTGGCATGATCGAGAAGGCGAAGCCTTCCTGGATCTGCGAAATCTTGGCGTTAATTTCGGCGTTAATCTGCGCCGCACTGCGGGTGCGGGTGCTTAACGATTCAAGCGCAAAGAACACGGTACCGGTGTTGGGCGTATTGGTGAATTGCAACGCATTCAAACCGGGGAAGGAGACTGCATCGGTTACGCCGTCGACGCTCAGGCCGATAGCGCTCATCTTGCGGATCACCGCATCGGTACGCTCCAGTGACGAACCTTCCGGCATTTTCACCCCGCCAATCAGGTAAAGTTTGTCCTGAGTCGGGATAAATCCGCCCGGAACGGTTTTAAACATCACCCCAGCGGCACACAGCAACAGCACATACACCACAAATACCGCGCCACGCTTGCCTAACGCACGTGAAACCCCACGCTGATAACGTTGCGAACTGTTGGCAAAGAAGCGGTTGAACGGGCGGAACAGCCAACCGAATAACCGATCAATCAGGCGTGACGGCATGTCCTTCGGCGCACCGTGCGGTTTGAGCAATAGCGCTGCCAATGCCGGTGACAGGGTCAGCGAGTTGATGGCGGAAATTACGGTCGAAATGGCGATAGTGACGGCAAACTGCTTATAAAACTGGCCGGTAACGCCCGAAAGAAACGCCATTGGGACGAACACGGCGCACAGCACCACGGCGATGGCGATAATCGGGCCGGAGACTTCGCGCATTGCCTGATGCGCTGCCGCCAGCGGCGACAGACCTTCTTCAATATTACGCTCGACGTTTTCCACCACCACGATGGCGTCGTCGACCACGATACCGATGGCCAGCACCAGCCCGAACAAACTCAACGTATTGAGCGAGAAACCCAACAGATAGAGCGCAGCAAAGGTGCCGACGATGGAGATCGGAACCGCCAGCAGCGGGATGATCGACGCGCGCCAGGTCTGCAGGAACAGGATGACCACCAGAACCACCAGCAGCACCGCTTCAAGCAGGGTATCTATTACCGAGCGGATAGAATCGCGCACGAACACCGTAGGGTCGTACGGCGATTCCCAGCTCATGCCGTCCGGAAAGCGGGTCGACAGCTCGGCCATTTTGGCTCGCACCGCATTGGACAGCTCAATGGCATTGGCACCCGGTGCCTGGAATATACCAATCCCGACCGCGTCTTTATTATTGAGCTGGGCACGTAACGCATAGCTGCCGGACCCCATTTCAATTCGTGCTACGTCACGCAGGCGGACGATCTCGCCGTTGTCGCCGCTTTTGAGAATGATATTACCGAACTCTTCCTCGGTCTGCAGGCGGCCCTGCGCGTTGATCGACAGCAGGTAATCGCTGCGGGTCGGCATAGGTTCCGCCCCCAACTGGCCGGCGGAAACCTGCACGTTTTGCTCCTGCATGGCGGTAACCACGTCAGAGGCCGTCAGCCCGCGTGAAGCGACCTTGTTCGGATCCAACCAGATGCGCATCGCATATTCGCCCGCACCGAAGATCTGTACCTGACCGATCCCCGGCAAACGGGCCAGCTCATCCTTGACCTTCAGGGTGGCGTAGTTGCGCAGGTACAGTGAATCGTATTTGCCGGAAGGGGAGACCAAATGCACCACCAGCGTTAGGGCAGGTGATTGCTTCTGGGTGGTTACCCCCTGGCGACGCACATCCTCCGGCAGGCGCGCTTCGGCCTGCGCCACGCGGTTTTGCACCTGCACCTGTGCCTGGTCAGGATCCGTACCCGGGCGGAAGGTGACGGTGGTTACCAGGACACCGTCGGAACCGGCTACCGATTTCATGTACATCATATTTTCGACGCCGTTGATCGCTTCTTCCAGCGGCGTTGCAACCGTTTCGGCAATCTCTTTCGGGTTGGCGCCCGGGTATTCTGCGCGCACCTGCACGCTGGGCGGCACGACGTCAGGGTACTCGCTGATCGGCAACAGCGGGATGGCAATCACACCGCCGACAAAAATCAGGATCGACAGCACCGCGGCAAAAATCGGTCGGTCGATGAAAAAACGGGAAAAGTCCATGGCTCAGAATTCCTGCTGGGGCTTAGTTAAGCGCGGAAGCATCGGCGTTGATCGCCACGGTTTTTGCTGCAACCGGCATGCCCGGCATAAACACTTTTTGCATACCGTCGACGATCACCCGATCGCCCGCAGACAGGCCTTTGCGGACAATGCGCAGTCCGTCAGCCACGCGGCCTACCTCGATGTCTCGGCGCTGCGCCTTGCCGTCTTTATCGACGATATAAACAAACTTGCGGTCCTGATCGGTCATTACCGACTTGTCGTCAATCAGCATGGCGTTGAACACGGCGCTGCCGGGCATCTGCACCCGTGCAAACAGCCCTGGCGTAAAGCGGCGCTCGGCGTTTTCCAGCAGGGCGCGCATACGAATGGTGCCGGTGCCGGCGTTCAGTTGGTTATCGGTGAAATCCACCACGCCCTGATGCGGATAGCCGTCTTCCCCCACCAGCCCGACCTTCACCGGCAGTTTTGCCGTGCGTCGACCATCGTTTTGGTACCGTAGGAAGGTGGCTTCATCGACGTCGAAATAGACATACACCTTATCGAGCGAGACCAGCGTGGTGAGCACGCTGGCGCTGTCGCCGGCGGTGACCAGGTTACCGGCAGTGATCATGGCGCGGCTGGCGCGACCGTCGATCGGGGCGATCACTCGGGTAAAGTCGAGATTCAGCTGTGCCATGTCGAACTGGGCCTGGGCCGCTAAAACGTTGCTCTGTGCCTGTGCGGCGGAGGAGCGGCGTTGTTCCCATACCTCGGTCGAAATCGCCTGGCTGCCAATCAGTTTCTCGGTACGGCTGGATTCGCTGCGCGCCAGCGCGGCCTGGTTGCGTGCCCGTACCAGTTCGGCCTGAGCCTGTTCGCGCGCGGCGCGGTAGGTACGATCGTCTATGGTAAACAGCACCTGACCTTTCTTGACTTCGTCGCCTTCGGTGTAATTCACCTTGTCGATATAGCCGGAAACCCGCGGACGCAACTGCACGCTTTGCACCGCTTCGATTCGGCCATTAAAGGTATCCCATTGGCTGATGGGTTTGATTACCACGTCGGCGGCGCTGACGGCAGGCGGCGGGGGGGCCGCATTCTTGGCGGCGCTGTTATCACACCCGGCCAGCAACGTGACCAGCAGCGCAATCGCCGAGAGGCGTGCGCCGAAACCGATGGCGTTATGACGGCCTGGAGAGGGGAACAATGAGTTTGGCTGGCTTGGCATTCTTTTTATTTCCAGTGGGTAAGCACGATCAGGCCATACACCCGGCCCTGTTATCCGGGTAACGACTCTGGCCTGGGGCCGACGGCAGTGCGGTTGCACCGTCATCGGCGCAACGGTTAGGTTTTGAAACACATTGTTGTCACATTAATGTATCAATATCGGTTACATTAATTGGGTGGATTATAGAAGTGCCCCTCCGTTAAATGCAATAATAAAAATTGCATTTAGTGCGAAACTGCTGCAACGTAATGACATCGGGCAGCGGATTTACCTGCCAACGTCATGGGAGCGTCAGCATGAATAGCACGGGCTTTATTACTGATTTGATTGAGTGGATTGACAACAATCTGGAAGAGAAGCTGGATATCAACACCGTGGCGGGGCGCGCGGGGTATTCCAAATGGCACCTGCAGCGCATGTTCAAGCGCCAGACCGGCTACGCGCTGGGGGAGTATATCCGTATGCAGAAGCTGAGGCTTTCAGCCGAGCGCCTGGCCAACAGCGGCGAGCCGATCGTCAGCGTGGCGATCTCACTCGGTTTCGATTCGCAACAGTCCTTCAATCGCAGTTTTAAACGCCATTACGGCCAAACCCCGGGTGACTGGCGCCGAGGTGGAATGCAGCCGCACATGATGGCCAACCGGCCGCACTGAGCCGGGTTGCAGACAGCAAAAAAGCCTGAACTCGCGTTCAGGCTTTCTCGTTAAATAGGGCTGTGAGGGAGGGCTTGATTCGCTGCACTCACGCTCCCGGTCGGTATGAGATGCAAAAAAAAAAGTCTGGAGGTTAATCCAGACTTTCTCTTTAAAATATGGCGGTGAGGGAGGGGTTCGAACCCTCGATACACTTTCGCGTATACACACTTTCCAGGCGTGCTCCTTCAGCCACTCAGACACCTCACCGTATTTTGTTGTTGCGTACTCACTGGTGCAACGGGGCGCTACTATAGGGAGAGAGGGCGATCCGGTCAAGCAGAATTTCTTGGTTTCGACGCGTCCGGTTAACCTGTGTTCGCTTTGCCGAAAACTACGGCGAACCGCACGCACAGGCAGTTTCGCCAGGGCGTTTCCTGCGCCGCAGGCAACAAAAAAGCCTGAACTTGCGTCCAGGCTTTCTCATTAAAATATGGCGGTGAGAGAGGGGTTCGAACCCTCGATACACTTTCGCGTATACACACTTTCCAGGCGTGCTCCTTCAGCCACTCAGACACCTCACCGTTTTACTTCATCGCCAACGCGTTGCGCTGTCGACGGGCGCTAATGTAGGAGAATCTGATCCCAGCGTCAACCCTCTTGTGACATAACCATGACTGTTTAGCTAAACTTGCAGCAATTTGCTGATTTCCCGAGCAATCGACCACCGCGGAACACACATCCGCTGGACCCTCATGGGGCTAAATTACCTTGCAGGCTAATATTTGTACATTTTGGTGTTGGTTAGCTCAATATATCAGCAGTGGGATTATCCATGGTGCAGTTATATGCATTAATACTGGATTATTAGTCATATGTGTCGCTAAATAGATTGGTGCAGGCACGGCGGTTTTGGCAAGGAATATCACACCGCCGCGCAGGTTGCCGGGCAAGACGCCGGTGATAACGCAGACAGGGACTGACCTATTAAATAATAATGCAGTAGAGGTTCATTTTGACTCCATCGGACTCCACAACGGCAGCGCCGCAGCGCCATGCCATCCCCCCGGGCGCCGGGGCACTGTTCTTTATCCAAATCTTTGCCACCCTGGGTTTTGCCGTGCTGTATTCCACGCTGGTGCTGTACGCCACCAAGCGCCTGGGCTTCAGCGAAGGCAGCGCCAACGCCATGATGGGCGTATTTGGTGCGTTCAACTACGGTTTGCATATGTTTGGCGGTTACCTGGGCGGGCGCTTCCTCAGCAACCGCAACCTGTTCGTGCTGGGCATGGTGCTGCAGGTGATCGGTTGTGCATTGATCGCCGTGGCGGGCGTTTGGGGGCTTTATTGGGGGCTGGCGATGTTCCTGACCGGCAGCGGGCTGAACGTCACCTGTATTAATATGATGCTGACCCAGCGCTTTAAACCGGATGACGATCGGCGCGAATCGGCCTTTTTGTGGAACTACGCCGGGATGAACCTGGGGTTCTTTGTCGGATTCACCGTGGCCGGCTATTTCCAACTGACCGAAAACTACCGCGCTCTGTTCCTGTTCGCCACGTTGGGCAATGCCGCGGCGATCATCGTCGCTGTCAGCCGCTGGCGCATTCTGGCCGATCTCAACACCCCGCTGCACGATGCCAGCCGTTCGCAATACCGCTGGCGCATGCTGGTCGGGCTGGCGGTATTGGTGGCACTGGTGCCCATTATCCGCGTGATGCTGACCCATGCTGAATTCAGCGGCCACTTCGTGATTGGCCTCGGAGTACTGATTTTCCTGATGTTATGCGTGGTGACGTTGCGCCACCATCCGCGTGACGAGCGTCGCCGGATGACGGCTTACCTGATCCTGGCATTAGGCTCTCTGGTGTTTTGGGCGCTGTATCAGCTGGCCCCAATGGGGCTGATGCTGTTCTCCGAACACAATATCAATCTGAACGTTTATGGCATTCAGGTGGCGCCGCAGTGGATCCAGAACATCAATACGCTGGTGATCGTGGTGGGTGGCCCGTTGATGGCCTGGTGGTTCAATCGCCTGCGCGCTCGCGGCTGCAATATCGATATTCCGATGCAGTTCTCCGGTTCGCTGTTTTGCATCGGGATGGGCATGCTGGTGTTGCCGTTGGGCATTAGCCTGGCCGGCGGCGACGGGCTGGTGGCGTTCAAATGGATCGCGATCAGTTACGTGTTGCAGAGCATCGGCGAACTGATGATTTCCCCTATCGGTTACGCGATGATCGGCAAACTGGCGCCGCCGCGTTATCAGGGCGTCATGATGGGCTGCTGGATGATGGTCACCGGCGTTGCTTCGGTGCTGGCGGGCTATGTCTCCGGCCTGATGCCGGAAAACAGCGGCAGTACCCCGTTGCAAACTAACCCTGGCTACAGCGAGGTGTTCAGCGTACTGGGCTGGGGCGCCGCGGGCGTTGGCGTGGTGATGCTGATTTTGATCCCGCTGTTGCGCAGGCTTATCCGGCATGACGCTCCTGCCGCAGCCTGAGATCCCTAGGTCTAAAAACAGCCCCACTGGTCGGGGCTGTTTTCATTTTGAGCTTTAGCGCTTGCATCTGTTGGCGAATCGCGGAAGTCTGGATGCAAATGCATAAAAACAGACGGGAGCCGCACAGATGAACATCATTTTTTATCACCCTTTCTTTAACGCCCAGGACTGGCTGACAGGCCTGTCGCAGCGTCTGCCACAGGCGACGGTACGTGCCTGGCAACCTGGCGACGATCGTCCGGCGGATTATGCGCTGGTGTGGCGGCCGCCCTATGAGATGCTGGCGAATCGCGGCAAGTTAAAAGGGGTTTTTGCCCTCGGCGCGGGCGTTGACGCCATCCTGGAACAAGAGCGCCAGCATCCCGGCACTCTGCCGGCAGGCGTTCCGCTGGTGCGCCTTGAGGACACCGGCATGGCGCAACAGATGCAGGAATATGCGCTTAGCTATGTGCTGCGTTATTTCCGCCGTTTTGATGAATATCAGTTGCTGCAACAGCAGCAGAAGTGGCAACCGCTCGATCCCCATCAGCAGGAGAATTTCACCATTGGCATTTTGGGGGCGGGGGTGTTGGGGAAAAGCGTGGCGCTGAAACTGGCGGAGTTTGGTTTCAACGTGCGTTGCTGGAGCCGCAGCCCTAAACAGATTGCCGGTGTGCAGAGTTTTGCCGGTGCAGAGCAACGCGCCGCGTTTCTCGATGGCGTGCAATTGCTGATCAACCTGCTGCCCAATACGCCGGAAACCGCCGGTATCCTCAATCAGCAACTGTTTGCGCACCTGGCGCCTGGCGTTTATCTGATCAATCTGGCGCGTGGCGCGCATCTGGTTGAGGACGATTTACTGCAGGCGCTGGAGCAGGGGCAAATCGCCGCCGCTACGCTGGATGTGTTCGTTGAGGAACCGCTGCCACAGGCGCATCCGTTCTGGCGTCATCCGCGTGTCACCATTACCCCGCATATTGCTGCCATCACCTTGCCGGAAGCGGCGATGGATCAGATAGCGGCAAACATCCGTGCGCTTGAATCCGGCCAAACACCGGCCGGCGTGGTGGATGTGCAACTGGGTTACTGATCTTTCGGTGATGCACCTGCTAAGCTAATTGAATAATAAACCGCGCCTGCCGCCGTATTTACGGCAGGCCGCCAAGAAGGAGAAGTAATGTACCCCGTTGATTTACATATGCACACCGTCGCCAGCACCCACGCCTACAGTACGCTGCATGACTACATCGTCGAAGCCCGGCAAAAGGGCATCAAACTGTTCGCCATCACCGACCATGGCCCGGATATGGCCGATGCGCCGCATTATTGGCACTTTATGAACATGCACGTGTGGCCACGTCTGGTGGACGGCGTGGGCATATTGCGCGGCATCGAGGCCAACATCAAAAACCTGCAGGGCGATATCGACTGCACCGGCCCGATGCTGGATAAAATTGACGTGATTATTGCCGGTTTCCACGAGCCGGTATTTGCACCGCAGGATAAAGCGGCCAATACCGAAGCGATGATCGCCGCGATGGCGCAAGGTGACGTGCACATAATCAGCCACCCTGGCAACCCAAGATATCCGATCGATATTGCGGCGGTTGCTGCCGCCGCGGCCAAATACGACGTGGCATTGGAACTGAACAATTCGTCGTTCACCCATTCGCGCAAGGGCAGCGAGGATAACTGCCGGGCCATCGCCGCCGCGGTGCGTGATGCCGGTGGCTGGTTAGCGCTGGGCTCGGATTCACACATCGCTTTCTCGCTCGGCGGTTTCGAACACTGCGAACGCATCATTGCCGAGGTGGAGTTCCCGCAGGAGCGTATTCTCAACGTGAGCCCACGACGCCTGCTCGATTTTCTCGAGCGTCGCGGCAAGCCGGCGATTGCGGAATTGGCCGATTTGTGACATCGTCCCGGCAAATTTTTCCGTATTGTATAAGGCATTATCATGAATGAGTTTTCCGTTGTTTGCCGCGTGCTGGGTACGCTGTTTTATCGCCAGCCGCAGGATCCGTTGCTGGTGCCGCTGTTTACGCTGATCAAAGAAGGCAAACTGCAACAGCACTGGCCGCTGGAACAGGACGAACTCTTGGTACGCCTGCAGCAGGGTTGTGATGTGAACCTGCTGTCCAGCGACTTCAACGCCATGTTCGTCGGCAGCGAATGCAGCGTGTCACCTTTCCGTTCGGCCTATGTTGAAGGGGCAACCGAAGCGGAAGTGCGTACTTTCCTGCAGCAGCGCGGCATGCCGCTCGGAGAAGCGCCGGCCGATCATTTCGGTTCTTTGTTGCTGGCGGCCTCCTGGCTGGAAGACCAGTCTCAGGAAGACGAAGCGCAGGCGCAAATCACGCTGTTTGACGATTATCTGCTGCCATGGTGCGGCCGTTTCCTCGGCAAAGTAGAAGCTCACGCCACCACCGGTTTTTACCGCACTTTGGCGCTGTTGGCTCGCGAGTCGATTCAGGCAATGCGTGACGAACTGGCGGAATACGAACAGGAAGAAGACCAGCCGGGCGAAGAGGGCGAACAGCCTTAATCCGCGAGTGGCCGGCTGGCGCCTGATGGCGAAGTCGGCCTTTTCCCGCCATCAATGTTCCCCGCTACACAGGTTTTCATCCCCCATACGTAAACTGACAAAAAATCCCCTAATCTGACGCTTTACTGGCGGCTTGGCCTTTTTGTGCCTGCACGCCTTGTTTCCTCACGCAAAGGGTAAAGCATGAAAAATAACTGGATGCAGCAGATCCAATCGATGATTGGGCAAAAGGCCGGTTCAATCGGCGGTTCGGAAGGTATCGGCAAGCTGCTGGCCCCGACTGCGCTGGGTGGCCTGGTGGGCGTTTTGCTGGCGAATAAGTCTTCGCGCAAGCTGGTCGGCAAATTCGGTAAGAATGCGTTGATTATCGGCGGCAGCGCAGCGGTTGGTGCAGTGCTGTGGAATAAGTACAAACAACGGGTGAAAGAAACCCACCAGAACGAACCGCAGTTTGGCCTGCAGACCACGCCGGTGGATTTGCGTGCCAAACGTCTGGTGCAGGCGCTGGTGTTTGCCGCCAAAAGCGACGGGCATATCGATGCGGAAGAAAAGCTCGCCATCGACCACAGCCTGGAACAGCTGCAGGTGGGTGAAGAAGCGCAAAAATGGGTGCAAGAGGCGATCGACCAGCCGCTTAACCCGGATTTGATCGCCCAGAGCGTCAAGAATGAAGACGAAGCGCTGGAGGTATATTACCTGAGCTGCATGGTGATCGACGTGGATCACTTTATGGAGCGTGGCTATCTTGATGCTCTGGCGCAGTCGTTGAAGATCCCGGCGGACGTCAAGCAGGGCATAGAAAACGACGTGAACGAGAAAAAACGCGAGCTGGCATAGCGCCGCTTGGCAAGCCGGGGGGAATCGTGTCACTCTTGCCTTAAACAAGGTAAGCGGATGATTTAACAATGATGACCCCCCCTAAGGCAGAAAAACGTCCTTATCCCATTACGGTTCACGGCGACACGCGTGTGGACGACTACTATTGGCTGCGCGACGACGATCGCGCAGACCCGCAGGTATTGGACTACCTGCAGGCGGAAAACGCCTTCACCGATGCGGCGCTTAAACCACAGCAGGCCCTGCGCGAAACGCTGTATGAAGAAATGGTGGCGCGCATTCCTCAGCAGGAACATTCAGTCCCCTATGTCAGAAACGGCTACCGCTATCAGACGCGCTTCGAACCGGGCAATGAGTACGCGATTTATGTGCGTCAGCCGCAGGCGGAAAGCGAACATTGGGACACCCTGATCGACGGCAACCAGCGCGCCGAGCAGCGAGAGTTTTATACCCTTGGCGGGCTGGAAGTCAGCCCCGACAACCAGCGGCTGGCGGTAGCGGAGGATTTCCTCTCCCGTCGCCAATACGACATTCGTTTCAAAAACCTCAGCGACGACAGCTGGACCGACGAAGTGCTGGAAAACACCTCCGGCAACTTCGAGTGGGCCAATGATTCAGCCACCGTGTATTACGTGCGTAAACACGCTAAAACGCTGTTGCCGTATCAGGTTTATCGCCATGTGGTAGGTACCGATCCGCAGCTTGATGAATTGATCTACGAAGAGCTGGATGACACCTTCTATGTCGGGTTGGAAAAAACCACCTCCGAACGTTTCATTCTGATCCACCTGAGCAGCACCACCACCTCGGAAATTCTGCTGCTGGACGCCGATCGCGCCGACAGCACGCCGCAGATGTTTGTGCCGCGCCGCAAGGATCATGAATACGGTATCGATCACTATCATCAGCATTTCTACATTCGTTCCAACAAGGACGGCAAAAATTTCGGCCTGTACCAGAGCGAGCAGGCGGACGAAGCGCAGTGGCAGACGTTGATTGCTCCCCGCGTGGAAGTGATGCTGGAAGGCTTTAGCCTGTTCCGCGACTGGCTGGTGGTAGAGGAACGCAGCGAGGGGTTGACCCAACTGCGACAAATTCACTGGCAGAGCGGTGAAGTGAAGCGCATTGCCTTCGACGATCCGACCTACACCACCTGGCTGGCATACAATCCGGAGCCGGAAACCGAGCTGCTGCGCTATGGTTACTCCTCGATGACCACGCCCACTACGCTGTATGAGTTGAATCTCGACAGCGGCGAACGTGTGATGCTCAAACAGCAGGAAGTGAAAAACTTTACCCCGGAAAATTACCGCAGCGAGCGAGTCTGGGTGAAGGCGCGCGACGGTGTCGAGGTGCCGGTTTCGCTGGTTTATCGCCCGGATAGCTTCGTGCACGGCAGCAACCCGCTGATGGTGTATGGCTACGGCTCTTACGGCAGCAGCATGGATCCGGCCTTTAGCGCCAGCCGCTTGAGCCTGCTGGATCGCGGTTTTGTCTTTGCGCTGGCGCACATTCGCGGCGGCGGCGAATTGGGGCAGCTGTGGTACGAAGACGGCAAGCTGTTCAACAAGCAAAATACCTTCAACGACTTTATCGACGTGACGGAAACCTTGATTGCTCAAGGCTACGGCGATGCCAAACGGGTATTCGCCATGGGTGGCAGCGCCGGCGGCTTGCTGATGGGCGCGGTGATTAACCAGGCACCACAGCTGTTCAACGGCATCGTGGCGCAAGTGCCGTTTGTCGACGTGGTCACCACCATGCTTGACGAGTCTATTCCACTGACCACCGGTGAGTATGACGAGTGGGGCAACCCGAACGAACGAGCTTATTACGACTACATTTTGCAGTACAGCCCGTACGATCAGGTCAAGGCGCAGGATTACCCGCATATGCTGGTCACCACCGGCCTGCACGACTCGCAGGTACAGTATTGGGAACCGGCCAAGTGGGTAGCGAAATTGCGTGAGTTGAAAACTGACGACCGCCAACTGCTGCTGTATACCGATATGGATTCCGGCCACGGCGGCAAGTCCGGGCGTTTCAAGGCCTACGAGGATATCGCGCTGGAGTACGCCTTTATTTTGGCGCTGGCGGAGTAACCTTCTGGCGGGCGGCTGGCGCTGCCCGCTTTCTTCAGCCGATCAGATAGTATTTCAGCGTGTGTTTCATGTCCGGGCTGAGATCTTCAATGGATTTCAGCATCCAGCGCAAATAGCCGGGATCTTCCTGCGCAATGCGATCAATTTCCTGCCCACGGTATTTTCCGAACTTAAACTTCTTCAACAGCACCGGCTGCTCGGTGATTTGCGCCATTTGCTCCGGGGTCCAGCCTGAATCCTTGATGATGCGTTGCAGCAGCGCGGCGGTCACGTAGCAGTCATACAATGCGCGGTGCGGATACAGCGTCGTGTCCTGCGGCAATTGCACATCCAGATTGAGCGCGTAGCGCAGATATTGGTTGCCGTATTTGATGTCCGGGTACAGGTTACGGGCCAGCTTCATGGTGCAGATCCAGGCGCCGTGCATTTCAGGCAGTACGCCGCGATCGAAAGCCGCATTGTGAGCGACATAGTAGGGGCTGCCGAGATAACGCCCGATCGCCACCGCAATCCGCGGTTTCCCTTCGACCATCTGCTCTGTAATGTGGTGAATGGCCATGGCTTCAATGCCAATTGGCCTGTCAGGACTGATCAAATCGCTCATGGGGTTGGTGATTTGCCCGTCAATCAGATCGACAGAGGCCACTTCGACTACGCCGCCTTCCAGCCCGCAGGTTTCAGTATCTATTACGCGTAAATTCATGGTTTCCTCAGGATGGCTGCACAAGTTTAGCTTAACGGGCCGTTACGCCAATGCCAACCGTTGAAAGCGGGGACGTTATTTCAGGCAACAAAAAACCCGCCTTGGCGGGTTTAACTCTACGGTTAGAAGTTCGCTTACTCGCCGGACGTTTGCCCTTTTTTGGCGCGTTTGCCTGCGCGTTTTTCAGCAGGGGTTTTCAACGGCTTCTTCTTCGCATTTTTTTTGCTATCCATTCCCTTACTCATGATGGCCTCTCAGTTACCTATGGTTGGGTGGGTTGCTCAGCCATTAACCCCCTTACGCCTGTCGGATGCAAGCATGAAAGCAGGTGTTTTAGTTAATCGATTGTTTATAGGTTGAATTTTGTTTTTCAGGAAAGGCTGCTGAAAATATTTGATATGTTATAATATAACAATTAATTCCTAACCGGAGAGCGCCATGACAGTCGTTTCCATGTTAAACCAGCAACAGCTCCTGGCCATGCCGGAGTCTGACTACATGAACCCGACGCAGCGGGCTTTTTTTCGCCAGCGCTTGCTGGAAGAGCAGCAAAAACTGCTGCAGCACATCGATGCGTTGAAGCGGGATATCGACAGCGGTGAAGTTTCAGGTGACGAAGCGGACAAGGCCGCGCGCGAAGAAGACTTGCGGTTGCTGTTTCGCCAGTTGGATCGCGAAAGCCGTTTGCTGCCGAAAATCAGCGCGGCGCTGACGCGTTTGTATAACGGCGACTATGGTTATTGCCGTGAAAGCGGAGAGCCTATTGGCCTGGCGCGCTTGCTATTGCGGCCAACGGCGGAACTGAGCATTGAGGCCAAAACCGCGCAGGAAATGCGCGAACCGCATCTGCGTAAGCGGGGTTGATTCTACGGCTGGCTCTCAACGGCCAGCCGGTATTTTGCCGGCAAGTCGTATTCATTTTAAGCAAACGAACCTTAACTTGTTGGGGAGCGTAGGAGTTTTCAGGATTTACCGTTGACCAAATGAGTGGCTTCGGCTTTGATGAGGGTATGACCCACAGAGAGACGGAAGCGCCATGGAACAATTACGAGGTTTGTACCCGCCGTTAGCAGCATATGACAGCGGTTGGCTGGACACCGGGGATGGCCACCGGATCTACTGGGAACTGAGCGGTAACCCGAACGGTAAACCGGCAGTCTTTATTCACGGTGGGCCGGGGGGGGGCATTTCCCCTTACCACCGGCAACTGTTCGATCCGCAGCGCTACAAGGTATTGCTGTTCGATCAGCGTGGCTGTGGCCGTTCCAAGCCGCATGCCAGCCTGGACAACAACACCACCTGGCACCTGGTGCAGGACATCGAACGGCTGCGCGAAATGGCCGGTGTCGATCAGTGGCTGGTGTTTGGCGGCTCCTGGGGCTCAACGTTGGCGTTGGCCTACGCACAGACTCATCCGCAGCGCGTCAGTGAAATGGTGCTGCGCGGCATCTTTACCCTGCGCAAGCAGGAGCTGCATTGGTACTATCAGGACGGCGCTTCGCGCTTCTTCCCGGAGAAGTGGGAACGTGTGTTGTCGATTCTTTCAGAGGAAGAACGCAAGGACGTGATTGCTTCTTATCGCCAGCGCCTGACCTCAACGGATCCGCAGGTGCAGCTGGAAGCGGCCAAACTGTGGAGCGTGTGGGAAGGGGAGACGGTGACCTTGCTGCCCAGCAGCGAGTCGGCTTCTTTTGGCGAGGACGATTTCGCGCTGGCGTTCGCCCGTATCGAAAACCACTACTTTACTCATCTGGGCTTCCTGGACAGCGACGATCAACTGCTGCGCAACGTTCCGCTGATCCGGCATATTCCGGCGGTGATCATCCATGGCCGTTACGATATGGCTTGCCAGGTACAAAACGCCTGGGATCTGGCGAAGGCTTGGCCGGAGGCGGAACTGCATATTGTTGAGGGGGCCGGACACTCATTCGATGAGCCCGGCATCCTGCACCAGTTAATGCTGGCGACCGACAAATTTGCCGGCAAATGACACCGAGCCCGCCACTACGGCGGGCTTTTATTATTTGGATTTCGGTTCGTACGGCAGGCGCGAATACTTGTGCGATTCGGCACGGTAGTGCGCCACGCGTTCGCGGAAATAATCACGCAGGTGTTCGGGCTGTTCACGCTCAACCATTTCGGGGATCACCGGCATGTTGTAGCGCTCTTTGAACGCCACGCCGGAAGCTGCGAGATCAACGTTCACTTTGTCCATCTCTTCTTTGGAAAGCTCTGCCAAATTGTAACCCACCGTATTCTCCTTACTGTTACCGCATTGGATCAGCGCAGAAGGTAATCCACCCGGCGGCGCTTGGCAAGCCTGAAGCGCGCAGGGGGGGACGGTCACCAATAATCGGTAACGGAAAAGGTTATTTATTATTCGTTCAGCAATGCAATTCATTTATTATTTTAAATAAGAATGATTCGCTTTTTGATTAAATTTACAGATGGAAATAGTTATCATAATTATTTAAATGAATAATTGGTGTTTTTTATAACCATTTGATTTTGTTTTAATTTAAAATTAAATCATCGATGATGTAAATCAGGTGTGTTTATTTTGTTTTCGTCAGGGCATAATGCGGAAAAATTAAGTTGATACCTGCAAAATAAAGGAATGATTATGCTGACGCCTGAAATGACCAAAAAGCTGAACGAGCAACTGAACCTGGAGTTCTACTCTGCCAACCTGTATCTGCAAATGAGTGCCTGGTGCAGCGATAAAGGCTTTGAAGGTGCCGCGGCATTCCTTAAAGAACACTCTCAGGAAGAGATGCAGCACATGCAGCGCCTGTTCGAATACCTCAGTGATACCGGTGCACTGCCGCTGCTGGGCACCATCGCCGCGCCGCCGGTTGAGTTTGGTTCCCTGGCAGAGGTGTTCCAACAGACGTACGAACATGAGCAACTGATCACCCGCCAGATTAATGAACTGGCGCACGCGGCAATGACCGCTCATGACTATTCAACCTTCAACTTCCTGCAGTGGTATGTTGCCGAGCAGCACGAAGAAGAGAAGCTGTTCAAGTCCGTACTGGATAAACTGGCGCTGGTGGGCAACAGCGGCAATGCCCTGTTCTTCATTGATAAAGATCTGAAGAAAATGGGTGCGGCCGGCGAAAACGGTAACGGCCAGGCCTAATCCTTTTGTAGAAAACCGCGTGTCGGCGTTGGCCGGTGCGCGGTTTTTTTATGCCCTGCATTTATCGCGGTTTTACAGCGATATGTGCTACTGGATCGCAAAATGCCAGCGTTCTGCTCGACTTGCATAATGACACTCGTTATCATTTGACGCGATACGCTACAGGGAAGGTTGAGAGTCAAAACAGGGGGTTACTCCCGTAATTCTGTTTACCCGTGGCGCAATCATCTGCGGTGGGTTGGGCTGCTGATACATCGCCCTGGCGGTTAGCCTGGCTCCTTATCACCCTCGATTATTGCTTTAAGGGATATCACTGTGATCGGTAAAATTCGGACTTCTTATCGCCTGCTTTCCACCATTTTCGTGCTGTTTGTCGGGCTGTCCTCACAGCAGGCACTGGCGCATGCCCATTTAAAAGTTGAAACGCCGGCGGCAGACGCCAGCGTGAGTCCGGCACCCAAGGTGCTGACGCTCAATTTCTCCGAGGGTATTGAGCCCAACTTCAGCGGCATTAAAATCACCGGCCCAGACAACGCCGAAGTGAAAACCGGCAAGCTGCAGCTCGATGCGAACAACAATACCCAGGTCAATCTGCCTATCGAAGGCGATCTGGTGGCAGGCAAATATAACGTCAGCTGGCATGTGGTGTCGGTCGACGGTCATAAAACCAAGGGCCAATACAGCTTCACCGTAAACTGACCCATGAGTCTGGCGACCCTGTTTGTCCTGTGTCGCTTTGTGCACTTTGCGGCGGTGATGCTGATATTTGGCTCCAGCTTATTCACCGCCTTATTGTCGCCGCAGCGCCTTTCTCCGTATCTCACCCGTGATGTGCGTCCTTTGTTGGTCTCTTGCACCTGGCTTGCCGGGCTTTCCGCTATTGCGTTGCTGGCTATTCAGGCCGGGCTGATGGGGGACGGCTGGGCAGATACCTGGCGGCTAGACGTGTGGTGGGCGGTACTGGGCACCACCTTTGGCGAGGTTTGGCGCTGGCACCTGGGCATTTCAATGCTGGCGTTGCTGAGCCTGTGGCTCGCCGAGCCACGTCGTACACAACTGCTGGCACTGCTTTCCACATTGCTGTTGGTCAGCATGGCGTTTATCGGCCATGCGGCGATGCATGGTGGGGGGCTTGGCGCACTGCATCGTTTCAATCATGCGCTGCACCTGCTGGCGGCCGGGTACTGGTTTGGCAGCCTGTTGCCGCTGCTGGTCTGTTTGCGCTATCTGGCCCAACCGCAGTGGCGCAGCGACGCGGTGACCACATTGATACGCTTCTCGCGCTGGGGACACCTGGCTGTGGCGCTGGTGCTGCTGACCGGCGTAATCAACAGTTTGATCATTCTCGGCAGTTGGCCGTTGGACGTAGATTCTCCGTACCAACGCCTGCTGCTGTTTAAAACCGCGCTGGTGGCGCTGATGGTTATGGTGGCATTAGCCAACCGCTACGCCGTCGTCCCGGCGATGAGCAGCATGCCAAGGCTGGCGCAGCGCGGGCTGGTGCTTGCCTGCTGGGCGGAGTTGGGGTTAGGGGCGGTGGTGCTGCTGTTGGTCAGTTTATTTGCAACCTATGCGCCGGTATAACATTCCGGCTTGCCGGATGCCCCCAAACTGCGGGAAAATTGAATCAAATAGCAACCCTAAGGCCATAACATGAAATCGGTATTACTTGGCATGACGCTGCTGGCAACCGCGACCGGTGCTTTGGCAGCAGATCAACTGGTGAACATCACCAAGCTGGAATACGGCAAGCAGTGGGCGTTCACCAAAGAAGAAGTGACGCTGCAGTGCCGCAGCGGCGGTGCGTTGTTCGTGCTCAACAACAGCACGCTGATGCAGTACCCGCTTAACGCGGCCGCAGAAGCGCAGGTGAAAGCAGGGCAGCAACGCGCTCAACCGCTGGACGTGATCCTGCTCGATGACGCCGCCAATCCGGGCCATAAGATGAGTGTTGAGCCGTACCGCGAACGCGCCGAGAAGCTCTGCGCGAACTAATCGCTTATCCCCCAATGGCTTAGTGCGAGGTTAACCGGTGATGGATAATTGCACGAAATTAATTCCGCAATGAAACTATCACCAGCCGTGCGGCTGGCTGGCAAAAATAGCGCGGTAAGCTACTCTTAAAGTGCACGGCTGAACAAGCCTTGCACAAAATGCCAACTTTTAGCGCACGGCTCTCTCCCAAGAGCCATTTCCCTAGACCGAATATAGGAATCGTATTCGGTCTTTTTTTGTGTTTGATTTATAAGCGTATTTTAGAAATTAGAAAAAATAAGCTGCAACCCCGGCTTTCCCCAGACTCAAATTCCGGTAATAAAACGCGCTACAGAGGAAGATCGTTTTTCTGCATGATAGCTACGAGGGGGACGAGAGGTGTTGGGGGGATAACGTGGTGATCTGTCAGCTTAACAGTGCAACAGATACATCAAGCCCTATTGGCTGAAATAGGGCTTGTGCGGGTGGCTAAGCTTTCCTGTTAATGATTCAAAAACATCAGCGGTTTGCAGCTCCAGCCCGGAAGGGATAAGCGGCAAACAGCGCGGCTACCGCCTGTTGAAGCTGCGCCTGGCTGGCAGGTTGCGCGTCTGAGTTGAGCGTGTCGCTGGCGGTTCCGCGCCAGACCAGCTGTTTCTTCTTGCTGTCCACCAGATCCACCGTCAGGGTGCCTTCGGTGTAGGTCCACAGCGTTTGATTGTATCCGCCCCAGCCGGCATAGCCCCAGCGGCCAATCGGCGCGGGGGAGTCATTCACCTGCACTTTGTTTTGTTTCATTGCGCTGCTGTAAACCAACAGGTCTGGGGATGCGCTCAGCTTATAGCCGCGCTGCTCCATCTGTTGCGCTATGGCGCTATGAATATATTTACCCGTCAGCGTTAAGTACTGCCCCTCGGCCTCTGTAGCAAAGCCGTAGGTATGGTATTGGCTAAAATTGGTGCTGTGGTCATAGTCGCTGGTCACCTGCGGCTGGTTGGCGCAGCCCGACAATAAAGCCAAGGAACTTGCGAGCAAAAGGCAAGAAAGCGAACGCATAGAAAACCCCTGTAGGATTAGTAGTTTCATAAACTTAGCCCCAGAAGGTGAGCTTGGCAAATCTGGTTGGCAGGGGCGGGTTGTGTGTACCGTATGAACTAGAAAAAACCGTAGTGGCCGCGCCAGAAATAGCGGGCGTATTTTTGTTCCGTAGGGATGTGCCATCAGGCGATTCAGGTCGCGGAGACCCAAACCTGTAGCGATTCGCCGGAGTTTCGGCTCGTTCACTGAAAATTAAGAACATGCTGCTGGCCGCGGTGGCAGTGGCTTTGTTACTATCGGCCCACCTAAAGTCTCAATGGTGCATTACGTTGAAAATCAAAGCGTTGTTATTTATCGCCTTAGTCGGCCTCGCCGGCTGCAGCCAGGAGGGAGCGAAAGTGAGCCAACCCGTGAATAAAGACGGAGATCATACGGAAGTGTTGCTGGTTAACAGCGCGCTGGTAGATTGCATGGGCGTAGCCCCAATGAAATGCATGCAGGTTCGCCACTCTGTGCAGGGCCAGTGGGAAATGTTTTACAGCCAGATCGAAGGTTTTACCTTCGAGCCCGGTTACCGCTACCGCCTGAAGGTTAAAGTGACAGAACTGGAAAACGTCCCGGCTGACGCTTCTTCACTGCGCTATACGCTGGTTGAGCAGTTGGAAAAGAACAAGGTCTGATAGCCGTATGCAGGTCAGGGCCGAATGTCCTGACCTGATAACCTCAAAGCGAGAACCCAACGTCCGCTGCTACCTGCTCAATCTGATAACGCGAAGTCCGCGCCAACGCAGGCTCTTTTTCAACGTAATACGCATACGCAATCACGCCAATCGACAATGCCCAGGCCCGGCCACGCAGCCAGGTGGCTTTATCGGTATCCACGGCGCGTTTAAAATCCTCGCGGTTGTCCTGACTCAATAAATTCCACGCGACAATCAAATCCACCGCCGGATCGCCAATCGCCATACCACCCCAGTCGATCACCGCCGCTAACTTACCTTCGTTGACCAGCAGGTTGCCCGGTTGGATATCGGTGTGGATCCAGCATGGGGCAGCGCTGCTCTCCTGTATCTGGCTAACGGTTTCCCATACGTGCAGCAGAATGTCCGTATCGAGATAGTCACCACATTGCGCTATCGCGTTGCGGGTGAGGGCGTCTCTGGCGCCAAGCGGGCCGCCACGATAGGAGGTCAGGCTCTTTTGCAACTCAGGCTCGGTAACAGGGATGGCATGCAGTGCGTGGACAAATTCCCCCAGCTGTTGCGCCAGCCCAGGGCTGCCTTCGCCGCAAACCGGCATTTTCCCCTGAATCCAACGGCCTACGCACCAGTTGAAAGGGTAGCCTGCTTGCGGCTGACCTTCCGCCAGCGGAATGGGAACCGGGACCGGCAGATAACGGGATAGCAACGCCGGGTAACGGTTTTCCCGCTCAAGCGCCGCCGCTGCAGACGGCGTGCGCGGCAGACGAATATAGAGCTCGTCGCCCAGCCGCAGCATCACGTTATCGGTACCGGCAATAGCGACCGGCGCTATCGCCAGCGCCGCCCACTGTGGAAACTGGTCGGTGAGCATGGAAGTCACCAGGTTGAGATCAATATCCACTTCGTCGGCGTGTAATTTGGCGATAAAACTCACGTGCGCACTTCCTTTAAGGCTGAGATTTAACGAGTGAGACTGGTCTGCTCACTGGGCTTGTTGCAAATCTGCCATGCACCCAGCTTAAGTATATTGATAAAATCAGGTATATTGTCCTTCGGTTTTTAGCTACCAAGAAAAAATTACTATGATTATCAAACCTAAAATTCGTGGTTTTATCTGCACTACCGCTCACCCGGCAGGTTGTGAAGCCAATGTCCGTGAGCAAATCGCCTACGTTAAATCACGTGGCGAACTGAAAAACGGGCCGAAAAAAGTGCTGGTGATCGGTGCTTCCACCGGTTACGGCCTGGCGTCACGTATCAATGCCGCCTTCGGCAGCGGTGCGGCCACTATCGGCGTATTTTTTGAAAAGCCGGGCAGCGAAGGCAAAACCGGTTCTGCCGGTTGGTATAACTCTGCCGGTTTTGACAAGGCAGCTAAAGAAGAAGGCCTGTACGCGAAAAGCGTTAACGGCGATGCGTTCTCCAACGAATGCCGCCAAACGGTCATTGACCTGATCAAACAGGATCTGGGCCAGATCGACATGGTGGTTTACTCGCTGGCTTCGCCGGTGCGTAAAATGCCGGAAACCGGTGAAGTGGTGCGCTCTGCGCTGAAACCTATCGGCGAACCGTACAAATCCGTGGCGCTCGACACCAACAAAGACGTGCTGGTTGAAGCCGTGGTTGAACCGGCCAACGAGCAGGAAATTGCCGATACCGTCAAAGTGATGGGCGGCCAGGACTGGCAGCTGTGGATGGACGCACTGGAAGAAGCCGGCGTGCTGGCGGACAACGTGCAGGCAGTCGCTTACTCCTACATCGGTACCGATCTGACCTGGCCAATCTACTGGCACGGTACGCTGGGCAAAGCCAAAGAAGACCTGGATCGCGCGGCGCAGGCCATCGATCAGAAACTGAAGGCCAAAGGCGGCGCGGCTTACGTTGCCGTACTGAAGTCGGTAGTGACTCAGGCTTCCTCCGCTATCCCGGTTATGCCCCTGTATATCTCTATCGTTTTCAAAATCATGAAAGCGCAGGGGATCCACGAAGGCTGTATCGAGCAGATCCAACGTCTGTTCGCCACCAAGCTGTACAGCGGCACCGCACCGGATACCGATGAGAAGCACCGTCTGCGTCTGGACGACTGGGAACTGCGCGACGACGTGCAGAACACCTGTCGTGAAATCTGGGCACAAATCGACGACAGCAACATCAACGAACTGACCGATTACCTGGGCTACAAGGCCGAGTTCCTGCGTCTGTTCGGTTTTGGTCTGCAAGGCGTTGATTACGAAGCCGACCTCAGCGGTGAAGTTAAGTTTGATGTGATTGAGCTGGTCTAAATCCATCGAGCATTGAGAAAAGGCCGGGTTTCCGGCCTTTTTTACGCCTGTCACCCAGCCGCTCATCAGTCCAGTTGATCGTTGACAGCAATAAATTATCGTTTTACGATAACTTATTGCTGTTTTTAAGGATGAAATCGCTATGGGCGCTGCGCCACGGATCCACCTTCCGCTTTATGTACGTTGCTTGTGTTTGTTGATCATGACGATGCTGATTGTCAGCACCGGCGTGGAGATGTTTATGATTGTCCAGGGTTGGGTGCAGGGCGAGGCGTTCAACAGCATCGTGGCGTCCTACCGTGACTATTACCCAGAACTGAACGCCTATGCCGTTCCGCAGCAACGCTGGGCTTTAGTGGCCACCCTGTTGTTGGACATGTTCGCCTACGTGCCTTATTACAGCGCATTACTGTGCGGCGCCGGGCTGTTTTACCAGTTCTATCGCGGTAACGTTTGGCACCGCAACAATATGCTGTTGTTACAGATCATCGGTATCCTGCTGATTGTCGATGTGCTTTTCCCCTCGCTGGCCGGGATGTTGCAGGTGATGATACTGACGGCCAATGAAAAAATGCTGCTAATAATTTATTATGGTATCAACAGCGAATCGGTACGCTCGCTGATCGTAGGCTGCGCAATCCTGGTGTTTAGCCGGGTGTTCCTGGAAGCGTTGCGGCTGAATGAAGAACAGCTTTCTTTCGTGTGAGAATAGAGTGGCGATAATAGTAAGTCTTGATGTCATGTTGGCCAAAAGGAAGATGCGTTCGAAGGAACTGGCGGAACAGGTGGGGATCACCGAACAAAATCTGTCCCTGCTGAAGAACGGCAAGGTGAAGGGCGTCAGGCTGGAGACGTTAGATAAAATCTGCCGGATCCTCGACTGCCAGCCTGGCGATCTTCTGGCCTGGCAACCGGATAACCAAGACTAGCGCGGTGGCGTGCTTTGCGCGCCATATCGTCAATATATTGATTAATTATTATCGTCGGTACTGTAAGCCTTTTTATTGTCAATTAAATCATTAGTCACCTTATTTAAAATTAATAAGGTCGTTTTGACGTTGCTCGCGTTTGAAGGGGGTTATTAAACTAAAAAAAGTCATTTTTTATTTACCGTTGCTAATGATAGGGTTTATTTTAAAGGAGGATATATGAAATTTTGCCAAGGGATCCCGGTATTGTTAATCATGCTAAGCGGTTGCAGCAATATTCAACCCGGCTTTTCTTCTTCAAGCCCTGGCTGGGAACAGCCAAAGCCGGCGACACGTGAGCAACGGCAGCGCATCAGCGCGGGAGAGTCAGCCTCTGCGGTACTTAACGAGAGAGGGCCGAGTATCGGTGGAACCATCGATTGGTCAACATTGTGGGATCGCTAATTCACTAAATATATTTATCCTGCGAATTATAAACCCAATGGCACTCATTTAATTAAGGTTTACGGTTTGCCGGGTAATATGTTGTTCTTCTCGCGTTGTTTATTTTAACAGCAATAAGTGCTTTTCATTATTTAATGGGAATGAGCGCCATTATGGGCTTTATTACAGGAGTTTATTGTGGAAAAAGGCATCCCCGTTATTTTCATATGTCTATTATTGCCCTGGTGCCAGCAGGCTGCCGCCGCGCGTTATGAGCGGGAGCATGAAGGCGTCTCTTCGGTGCTGTTTCGCAAGAAACTCAAAGAGGTGGCTCATGACTTCTGGGACGAGATGGGCAATGAGAAACAGCGACCTCTGATATCGACGCAAAGTGAAGACAATACGCTGGCTCAGCGTAAAGCCTGCAAAGGGCAGAGGGGCAAGGCTGCCGCCGCGAGTGAAACGCATCCATCGGCATTGCCGCGCGAAGAACGACCGCTGCTTATCAACGGTTGCTAGCCTCATGCACTAATGGAGTTTTTGCTTTTGAAATTAACCTCTTTAATGACAGCGGCACTCGCCCTGTTGGCGTCTTCTTGTTGCTATTCGTTTGTTGACAAGCACGCTCAGCGCGCCGGTTTCGAGACGGGGGAAAGCCGCGTGGATTACCGATTACGGTTTAACGGGCTGTTGCAACATCTGTGGTACGTAGAGCAATTACGTTCGGAACAGGCGCGCCTTGCCGTGATACGCCTTGAGCGCAAAACGCTGGAGTCCGCGATGTTACCGCGTGTATGTCGGGCAACACCTGTGCCGCTGTTTTTAGTCGGTAAGAGCGCCATAGCCAGAAGATAGTTTTGTGAGTCAACAGGTGAATTTAATATCAGGAGTCTATCAGTGAAACGGATTTTTCTTGCCTGCGTGGCGCAGTGGTCTTGCTTCTCATTGCAAGCGTCGGTTGACTGGCAATACCATGCCGTACAGCCGCTGGATAACAAAATCTCTGAGGAGTACCAGCAAAAGCGCAGCGGGTTAAAACATAAAGTATGGAGTGCCGAGGGCGTGGCGTTGGCCAATGAGAAGGCGCTTGAATTGGAACGGCAACGCGCCGCCGCCGAGCAGGCGAACCGGCAGCAGCTTAAAACGCTGTATGGCGAGTACCACTACCCTTGTGGCAAGCGGAAACAAGAATACCGCAAACTGTGCAACCTGCCGCGCGGGATGACGGATTTTCCCGGGCACAAACGCCACCCTTAGCTCCCTGGCAACTGGCTTGGCATCTGCGTCAGCAGGATGTCGATCGCCGCCCGCGTTTTGGCCGGTAAATAACGGCTGTGAGGCCAGACGGCGTGGATTTCACTGGGCAGCAGGCGAATTTGGCTGAGTACAGGCACCAGTTCCCCGCTGCGCAGGTAACGGGCCGACAGCCAGTTGGGGAGCCACACCAGGCCGGTCACGGCGCTGTCGCATAGTGAGTTGCTGGCCCGTACCGTCCCGGCAGCCGAATTGCTGGTGTTGCCGGTGGTGCATCTGTCCAACGTGGAGCGCCAAGAGGATTTTGTCGCCGCGCTGCGCACCTTTCTGCAAAGGTAGTGAGATTAAAAGAGTGGCCCCTGGACGCAATGATGCGTGATGAGCCCCCAGGAGGCATCGTCTAGCGGCAATACTCTTTCAGCATGGCGACCGCGTCCGGCTTTAATTGGTAAAGATAGACCGGTCTGCCGGTGGTGCCGTACAGGATGCGGGTGCCCAGAATGCCACTTTCCGCCAGATAGATAAGGTATTTACGGCAGGATACGCGCGAAATGCCGATAGCGTTGGCCAGGTTGTCGGTCGAAAACTCCCCATCGTGCTGCTGTTCGATCCATTCGCATACCGTACTCAGCGTAATGCTGGTTAACCCTTTCGGCAGTTTCTTGCCTTCGCTGCTGTTGGGCTGACGCCGCAGCAGGCTGTCGACATCGGCCTGTGAGAATTCGCGCTGTGCCAGGATCTGCGACTGCTGCTGGTAGTTGCTCAGCGCCTCTTTGAAACGGCCGAACTGGAAGGGTTTAATCAGATAATCCACCACGCCGTAGTGCAAGGCGCGTTGCACCGTGTCCACGTCGCTGGCGGAGGAAATGATAATGACGTCGGTTTTTTCACCCAGCTCGCGCAGGCCAGGCAGCAGATCCAGGCCATTCTCCTGCTGCATATAGATATCCAGCAGGACCAGATCGATACTGACATCGGTATCGGCCAGCAACTCGCGTGCCTGCGCCAGCGTAGCGACGGTGGCCTGACAGTGAAAGCCGCTTACCTGGCTGAGGTAGTATTTGTTCAACTCCGCTACCATCGGGTCGTCATCAATAATCAATACGTTAATCATGGTCAGCCCTTGGCCTGATAGGGAATATGGACAAAGAACTGGGTCAGTACACCCGGTTCAGATTCAAAATCAATGCTGCCGCCCAGTTTTTCCAGGCTGCTGCGGATCAACGCCAGGCCGATACCGCGTCCCGGCCCTTTGGTGGACACACCCTGCTCAAAGATACGGGCGCCGAGAGCCGGATCGATGCCGGGGCCGTCGTCGCTGATTATACAGTGTAAGTGATTCTCATTGTGATGAAAGCTCAGGTTGATCTCGTGTCCCTCAACGCCGTCGATGGCGTCAATCGCGTTTTCAATCAGGTTGCCCAGCACGCTGATCAGCACATGGGTGGTTTCCGCGTCGTCGGTTTCAGGCAGCAGGCTGGTCTCATCGATGGTCAGCTCAATGCCGGCCTCATGGGCGCGGCTGATTTTGCCGATAAAGAAGCCGGCGACCTCTGGCGACTGTATTTTTCGTAGCAGCGCGCCGATCTCTTCCTGGTAGTTACTGGCGGTGTTGATGATGTAGTTTTCCAACTGCTGGTAAGCCTTCATATGCAGCATGCCGAGGATCACGTGCAGTTTGTTCATAAACTCGTGCGACTGTACGCGCAATGCGTCGGCGTAGTGGGCCATACCGCTCAGGCGCTGCACCAACTGGCTGATTTCGGTTTTATCGCGGAAGGTGGCGATGGCGCCAATCACCTGGCCCTTGACGATCACCGGTACGGTATTGGTCAAAAGCTCGCTGCCGTTAAAACTGATCTGCTGGTCGCGCAGCGGTTTGCCGCTGGCCAAAACTTCCGCCAGATGCAGTTGGGCCGGCCAGTACTTACTGGCGGACTCCAGCAGCAGATTTTCGAAGGGGCCACTTTGGCGCAGCAGGCGTTTCGCCTCGTCGTTAACAATGGTGATACGTGACTGGTTATCGACCGCGATGACGCCTTCTTTAATCGACTGCAGCATGGCGTTGCGCTGTTCAAACAGGTTAGAGATTTCGTAGGGTTCAAAACCGAGCATGATGCGCTTAAGCGCTTTCACCAGGAAGAAGGTACCCAGCGTGCCGACCAGCGCGGCGAACGCGAGGGTTAAATAGATAATCCAGCGGCTTTCGGCCACCACCCGGTGGACGGTATCGAGAGCGATGCCCAGCGCCACTACCCCTATCTGTCGGCGCTCGCTGTCGTAGACCGGTGCAAAGACGCGCAGTGAAGGCGCCAGCGCGCCACGGTTGATGGCGCTGTTGGTTTTCCCGTGCAGGGCCGGTTCTAAATCGTCGCCGATAAAATGCTTGCCGATCAGCCAGGGTTTAGGGTGCGAGTAGCGGATGCCTTTCATGTCCACCACGGTGACGAACAGCAGCTCGTTTTGATGTCGCACCTGCTCGGCGAAGCGCTGGATCGCGCCACTGTGATCTTCCCGCTGCAGGCCGTCAACGACGTTACCGGAAAGCGCCACCGTTTCGGCAATTGCCATCGCCTTTTGGCGCTGCTGATCTTGCCCCTCGTGACTCATCTGCACAAAAAACAGCGCGTACACCACCAGCAGCACCGAAGCAATAATGGCAGACACCATCAGCGTGAGGGTGGTGCTGAGTTTCAGCGGTATCCGTTGTTTGGGCATGGCGGTTCTCCGAATGGGCGTATCAGGATTTTAGCGGGGAATGGGGCGCGGGGCAGCGACCGGCAGCAGGTTATAACATGCTGCCGCCGGGGGAGGGATTATTTTAATTACAAAAGCCGGGATCAGGGTTGATGATAGATTTCCAGCCCTTTTTGGCCGCTGGCCCCCTGATGGATGATCGCCATCAGCGCGCGCACCACTTTTGACGGATTATCGTGTTGGTACACATTGCGGCCGTACACCATGCCGGATGCGCCCTGTGCCATCAGCGCCGCAGATTTCTCCAGCACCGCGCCCAGTTCACCTTTACCGCCGCCGCGGACCAGCGTTGGGCAACGCGCCGCTTCAACGACGCGGTGGAAGTCTTCCACCCGTTCGGTAGGGTCGGCTTTGATGATGTCGGCGCCCAGTTCACGCGCCAAGCGCACCAGCGGCACCATTTTTTCGACGTCGCCCAATGAGCCGTAAGCCGACCCTTGACCGGCCGGCGCCATAACCAGCGGTTCGACCATCAGCGGCATGCCATAGCGATCGCAGGCATGGCGCAGGCGGCCGATGTTTTCCACGCACTGGCGGAAAATGCCCGGTTCATCGGGGATCAGGTACAGATTCACCACCACGGCCGCGGCATCCATCTGCAGCGCGGCGAGGATCGGCGCTTCCGGATTATGCAACACCGCCCACATTTCACGGTGACGCGCGGCGTTATAAGCGTTGCCGACGTCGGTACGCATCACCAGGGCCGGTTTATCGCGTTGCGTCGAGCATTGCAGCAAATCCGCCTGGCCGTAGTTCACCTGAATGGCGTCGGGGCGGGCGACGATCAGGCTATTCATGACCCGTTCAATATCTTCCAGACCGATTAAAAAATCCGGTTCATTGGCAATGCCGTGATCAATCGCCACGTCGAGGCACTTGCCGTTATTGAATAGTCGGTTCATCCGTACCTTACTGCTGAGCTGCATGTCAGATCCTCCTGAAAACACATGTCCATTCAGTATTGTCGAGTAAACCGCGGGATGAAACCGTGGATCCACAAACTGCGCGCTCGCTCGCATATTTACTGAGAGAACCCCTCGCGTTTTTTCATCACGGCAGAGCGTTTCTCGTCGCTGAACGCACTAAAGGAACGCGTACGCTGATGGCTTTTGCGCCATTTGTTAGATCCGTGTCATGTTTTTGTTACTTGGTTATTCCAAAACGCATGTTTCGCTTGTTTGGGTTAAAAAGTTTCAATAATCTAAATTTTGAAATAAACATTTGAAAGTTACGATATGACGTAACGAGTTAGGCAAGGGTTTTATTTCAATTGATTGTTTTTAATCTATTTTGAGACATTGATCAAAATTTCACACACTGCCAGAAGACGGAAGAAAAGCGGTAAATCTGCCGTATCAAAGGGATATCACCGACCGGATTGTTGTTTGAATGTAAAAAATATTTTTCATTAGCTGTCAAATCAACAGGCCTCTTCACTCTAACGATTAAAGGGTACAGAACATGAAGCTGAAGAAACTGATCGTCACCTCGGTATTGATGTGCATGCTGCCGGCCAGCGTATTGGCAAAAGACATCAAAATCGGCGTTTCAATGGCTTATTTCGATGACAATTTCCTCACCATCCTACGCCAGTCCATGCAGAGCAAAATGAAACAGGACGGCAACGTCAGCGGTCAATTTGAAGATGCCAAAGGGGACATCGCTCAGCAGATCCAACAGATTGAGAACTTCGTCAGCCAGGGCGTCGACGCCATTATCCTCAACCCGGTCGATACCCAGGGCGTGAAGCCGATGATCAAACTGGCGGAAAGCGCCAAGATCCCGCTGGTGTTCGTTAACCGCCGTCCGGAAGTGACGCTGCCTGCGGGCATGGCCTACGTAGGCTCAGATTCCAAACTGGCCGGTAAGCTGCAGATGGAAGAGTTGGCCAAGCTGATGAACGGCAAGGGCAACGTGATGATCCTGATGGGCGAACTGTCCAATGAAGCGACCCGCGACCGCACCCGCGGCGTGGAAGAGGTGGCGGCCAAGTATCCCGGCATCAAAATTCTCGACAAGCAAACCGCCAAGTGGGGCCGTAAAGAAGCCGTCGACATTACCACCGACTGGGTGCTGACCGGTCAGCAGATTGATGCCATCGCCTCCAACAATGACGAAATGGCCATTGGTGCGATCCTGGCGCTGAAACAGGCGAAGAAGAGCGGCGTGCTGGTAGCTGGCGTGGATGGGACTCCGGACGCGCTGGAATTCATCAAGAAGGGCGATCTGGCATTGAGCGTATTCCAGGATGCTAAAGGCCAGGGCGAAGGCGCGGTGCAAACTGCGATTCAGCTGGTTAAAGGCGAGAAGGTGGAAAGCAACGTCCTGATCCCTTATCAGCTGATCACCAAGGCCAATTATCAGGAATTTGCCGACAAGAACAGAAAATAAGCGTTAAAGCAGCGCGGTTATATCCATTGCCGTATTTATCCGACACTCGACGGTAAATACGGCAGGGATGCATTGACGAACGGCGGAGGTTATCAGTATGTATCCTTATGTTCTTGAGGCTGAAGGCATCAGTAAGCAGTTTCCCGGCGTGAAGGCGCTGGATAAGGTCTCAATTAAAATCAAACCAGGCAGCGTGCACGCTTTAATGGGCGAAAACGGCGCGGGAAAATCCACGCTGATGAAATGTTTAATCGGTATTTATCACCCCGATGAAGGCACCATTAAAATAAAAGGCCAACCGGTGACCTTCAGCGACACGCTGCAGGCGCTGCATTCGGGCATTTCCATGATTCACCAGGAACTGAACCTGGTGCCTTATATGACGGTGGCGGAAAATATCTGGCTGGGGCGTGAGCCGGCGAAGCTGGGCTTCGTAAACCATGACCAACTGAACAAGAAAACCCGCGAGCTGCTGGCGCGGCTGAACATCAAACTCAAGCCGGAAACGCTGGTGGGTGAGCTGAGCATCGCCAGCCAACAAATGGTGGAGATCGCCAAGGCGGTGTCCTACAACGCGGACGTCCTGATCATGGACGAACCCACCTCGGCCCTGACCGAAGGCGAGGTGGTGCATCTGTTTGCCATCATTCGTGAGCTGCGTGAGCAGGGCAAAGGCATTATCTACATCAGCCACAAGATGGACGAGATTTTTGCCATCACCGACGAGGTGAGCATCTTCCGCGACGGCACCTTTATTGCCAGCGATAAAACCGAAAACCTGACCAAACAGTCGCTGATCACCATGATGGTAGGGCGCGAACTGACCCAGATGTTCCCTAAATTCAACAACAATATCGGCGAGGAAGTGCTGCGGGTCGAAGGACTGCGGCGTTCGGACTGGTTCCACGATGTCTCGTTCAGCGTGAAACGGGGCGAGATCCTCGGCGTCGCCGGGCTGGTGGGGGCCGGCCGCAGCGAAGTAATGGAAAGCCTGTTCGGCATGCACCCGGCGGACGGTGGCAGCATTTTTATCGAAGGCAAAGCGGCAAAGGTCGATTCGCCCTCAAAAGCTATTGAACTCGGCCTGGCGTTTCTCACCGAAGATCGCAAAAAATCCGGGCTGTTTTTGGTGCTGTCGGTGGTTGAGAACATGAGCATCGTCAACCTGTCGGAGTACATCGGCAAGAACGGGTTTGTCAGCCATGTGCAAATGGCCAAAGACTGCATGGAGCAGATCAAAAAGCTCAACATCAAAACCCCGACCATGGACCAAATCATCAATAACCTCAGCGGCGGTAATCAGCAGAAGGTGCTTATTGCCCGCTGGCTGCTGGCCCAGCCCAAAATATTGATCCTCGATGAGCCAACGCGTGGCATCGACGTCGGGGCCAAGGCGGAGATCTATCGCCTGATCAGCGAGCTGGCGAACCGCGGCGTCGCCATTATTTTGGTGTCATCGGAATTACCGGAAATTCTCGGCATGAGCGACCGGGTGATGGTGATGCACGGCGGCCGTATTACCGGCATTTTGGATAAAGAAGAAGCGGATCAGGAAAAAATCCTGGCGCTGGCCTCTGAATAACGCAAAGGTGAACCACCATGAGTAATGTAAAAATTGAGAAGCCGCTTGCGGGTAAAGCGCCCCTGTTCTCTGGCCTGAGCGGCAAAATGCCGAAAGATACCGGCATCTTTATCGTGATGATCGGCATCGCGCTGGTCTTTGAAATCCTCGGCTGGTACATCCGCGATCAGTCATTTCTGATGAACCCTAACCGGCTGCTGCTGATCGTGTTGCAGGTAGCGATTATCGGCATCATCGCGGTGGGCGTGACCCAGGTCATTATCACCACCGGTATCGATCTCTCTTCCGGCTCGCTGATTGCGTTGACGGCGGTGGTGGCGGCCAGCCTGGCGCAAACCTCAGACAGCATTTCGCCGATGTACCCGGCGCTCCTCGATCTGCCGGCGGCGATCCCGATCGGCGCGGGGATCGGGGTAGGTATTGTTTGTGGGTTTATCAACGGCTTCCTGATCACCCGTACCGGCATTCCACCGTTTATCGCCACTCTGGGCATGATGGTGTCGGCACGTGGCCTAGCGCAGTATTACACCCAGGGTAACCCGGTCAGCTTCTTGTCCGACGGCTTTACCTCAATCGGCCAGGGCGCGATGCCGGTGATCATCTTCCTGGTGATTGCGGTGATCTTCCACATCGCGTTGAAGCATACCCGCTACGGCAAATACATCTACGCCATCGGCGGCAACATGACCTCCGCCAGAGTTTCCGGTATCAACGTCAATAAATACCTGGTGACGGTCTATACCATCGCCGGCGGTCTGGCCGGACTGGCGGGCGTGGTCCTGGCGGCGCGCGTCAGCAGCGGTCAGTCGAGCATGGGGATGTCCTACGAGCTGGATGCGATTGCTGCCGCGGTCATTGGCGGTAGCAGCCTGATGGGGGGCGTTGGGCGCATTACCGGCACGCTGATCGGTGCGGTGATCCTCGGGCTGATTAAAAGCGGATTCACCTTTATCGGCGTGGACTCCTATATTCAGGACATTATCAAAGGCGTGATTATCGTCGCCGCGGTGTCTATCGACATGCACCGTAACCGCAAAAAACACTGATTGCCGTAAATCTCCGCCGGTGCGGCTTGCCCGGCGGTTTTTTTTTACCTCAGGGGAATCACCATGAAATACCTAAAAAGAATCGTGCTGGTGGCGGCGCTTAGCTGTTCCACCTCGGTACTGGCGGAAACTATCGGCGTGTCGATGGCCTATTTTGACCAGAATTTCCTCACCATCATCCGCCATTCGATCGACAAAGAGGCCAAGGCGCGCGGTATTACCGTGCAATTCGAAGATGCCCGCGGTGACGTTGGTCGCCAGACCGATCAGGTGCAGAGCTTTATCAGCGCCGGGGTGGACGCGATTATCGTCGACCCGGTCAACTCGGCGGGCACGCCTGCGATCACCAAGTTGGTGACCAGGGCGGGTATTCCGCTGGTGTATGTGAATCGTACGCCGGGCGACAGCACGCTGCCGTCCGGCGTGGTGTTTGTCGGCTCCGACGAGAAGCAGTCCGGCACCTTGCAGATGGAAGAGCTGGCGCGCCTGGCGAATTATCAGGGCAACGTGGCCATCATGATCGGTAACCTGACCGATGCCGGTGCACTGCAACGCACCAAAGACGTGGAGCAGGTGGTGGCGAAGTACCCGAAAATGAAAGTGGTGCAGAAGCAAAGTGCCAACTACTCACGCAGCGAGGGTATGGATCTGATGCTGAACTGGGTAACCAACGGCGAGTCCATTGATATCGTCGCGGCCAACAACGACGAGATGGCGATTGGCGCGATCATGGCATTGCAACAGGCCGGTAAAAAGGACAACAAAGTGCTGATCGGCGGAATCGACGCCACCCCGGACGGCCTGAAAGCATTATCTTCCGGCAAGATGCAGGTCACGGTCTTCCAGGACGCCGTCGGCCAGGGCAAGGCCTCGGTCGACGTGGCTCAGCGGATGATCAAGGGCGAAAAGCTGGAACCCTATTATTGGATCCCGTTTGAACTGGTCACGCCGGCCAATATGCAAAAATACGCGGCAAAGTAAGCTGGAAAGGCCCGCGGCAGCGGGCTTTAACATTACAGCGCAGCAAGATGTTGTCGCACGATCTCGCGGCCGATCTCCAGTGAGGCGGTCGCCGCCGGGGAGGGCGCATTGCAGACGTGCAGCGAGCGGCGGCCCTTAACAAAATGAAAATCATCCACCAGTTTGCCGTCGGCGGTCAGCGCCTGGGCACGAACCCCGGCCGGGCCGGGCCGGATATCTTCCGGTTGCAGCTCGGGGATAAGCTGGCGTGCGTTTTCGGTAAATAGTTTGCGTGACAGGGAGCGTCGAACTTCTGCCAGCCCCTCGCCAAGATAAATGCCGGCGATTTTCCAGAATCCTCGATAGCCGAGCACCTCGCTCAGATCCCGCAGGCTGAAATCGCATTTGCGGTAACCTTCACGTTTGAATGCCAGCACCGCATTGGGGCCAACGTCGCGCTTGCCGTTGTACATACGGGTAAAATGCACGCCGAGGAAAGGGAAATCCGGGTTCGGTACCGGGTAAATCAGGTGGTTCACCAGATAGTTTTTTTCGTCGTTCAGCACAAAGTATTCACCCCGGAACGGCACGATCTTCATCCCGGTCTGATAGCCGGCCAGGGCGGCGATGCGGTCACTGAACAGGCCGGCGCAGTTAACCAGCCACTTGCCCTGATATTCTGTGTGAGGGGTACGCACGCTAACGCCGCCACTGCTTTCAACGATGCCCTCAACCTGTTGTCCATAGTGGATCTCGCCGCCGCGTTGCTGGATCACTTCCGCCAGCTTTGCCGCCACCTGGCTGTAGTTGACGATACCGGCATCGGGTACCAGCAGTGCCTCAATACCGTTGACGTGCGGCTCACGCTCCTTTAACTGCGCCTGCGACAATCGGCTGACCGCCAGCCCGTTCTGTCGCCCGCGCTGGTAGATATTCTCCAGTAAAGCCAGCTCTTTCAATTGGGTGGCCACAATCACTTTGCCGCATTGATCCTGATAGAGGTCATGCTCGCGGCAGAAGGCGAACATGCTTTGGTTGCCCAGTTTTGCCAGCCGCGCCTTTAGGCTGCCGGGTGTGTAGTAAATGCCGGAATGCACTACGTTACTGTTATGGCCACTTTGGTGGGCCGCCGGGCCATTTTCTTTTTCCAGGATCAGGATGCGCAGCAGGGGGGTCGTTTCCTGCAGCGCGTTGGCGACGCCCAACCCTACCAGACCTGCGCCGATAATGATCACGTCATGCATGGTTATCCTAACTCCTCATGGTCCAGGCGGCGCAATTTGCCGCGTACGTTGCTGAGATGGTTTTGCATAGCGGCAGTGGCTGCCGCCGGATCGCGAGCCTTGATTGCCATAAATACCCGTTGGTGCTCGTCGATCACCCGTTGGCGCTCGTCCTGACGGCCCAGGTTCTTGCTGAGTGAATACACCAACACGCCGAGATACAATTCGTGCATGTTATCCAGGATCTGCACGAAAAACGGGTTGTGCGAGGCCTGCATAATGGCGCGGTGGAACAGATAATCCTCTCGATGACCAATCAAACCTTCGTCGAGGGTGCAGCGTTTGAAGTCGTTAAGGGCCAATTCAATCGCCCGCAGTTCCTGCTCGGTATGGCGTTCGGCGGCCATACACGCCGCCTGTTGCTCAATCACCTCACGCATTTCCAGCAGCGCTTCCACTTCATCCGGATCGGCTATTTCCAACACCAGCGGCTGGTATTTGCTCAGCAGGGAATGTTGTTCCACCCGATGGCCGCCCCCCTGCCGCGAGGAGATGATGCCGCTGACCTCCAGAATGCCGAGCGCCTCACGCACGGGCACCCGACTGACGCCAAAGGCCTCCGCCAGCAGGTTCTCTGACGGCAGTTTTTCCCCGACGGGGAAGGTGCCGTTACAGATGCCTTCCTTCAACTGCGCCAGGACCTGATGAGAAGCTTTCTGGCGCGTAACCTTATTGATCATTTACAGCCCTCTGCGGATGACTCCGCCTGAAACGCAACAGATGCACGGACGCCGCAGTAACAATCAGCGCCGCGCCGCCCAAGTCGGTCAGCAGCCCCGGTTTAATCAGCAGGATAGCCGCAAAGGTAAACAATACCCGCTCCAGCCAGTGGGTTTTCATCATCCAGAAATTGGCGCTGGCGATCGACAGCGCATAAATCCCCACCAATGCGCTGATCACCATATGGATCACCGACAGCGCATTAAGGTCGTCGCCCTGCATCAGCAGCATCGGGTTATAGACCAGAATGAATGGGATGATAAAGCCCGGTAACGCCAGGCGCACGGCATCCCACGAGGTCTGCATCGGGTCGGCGCGAGCGATGCTGGCGGCGGTGTAACTGGCCAGCGCTACCGGCGGCGTGATGTTGGACAAGGCGCCAAACCAGAACACAAAGAAGTGCGCCGCTAGCGGCATCACGCCGGCTTTGATCAGGATCGGCGAAACGGTAACCGCCACCACGATATACAGCGCGGTAGAAGGCAGGCCCATACTCAGTACGATGCACACCAGCATCACCACCAGCAGGATCATCCACAGGGTATTGTTGGTCATCGCGACGATATTAAACGCCAGCGTGGAGCCGATACCGGTCATGGTGACCACGCAGATGATTACCCCGATGGCGGCGCAGGCTATCGTCACCTGAATAGAACCGCGAGCCGCTTCGTTCAGTGCTTCAGCGATTTTTTTCGGCGTCATGCGTACGGTGGTATCGGGGGTGATCCAACTGGCGACGATGATCGAAATAATGCCGAGGAACCCGGCATAGATCGGCGTTTTGCCCAACAACAGGGTGCCGATAACGATGATCAACGGCAGCAACAGCAGGCCGCGCGCCTTCAGCACCGCTTTCACTTTGGGAATATTTTCTTTGCTGATGCCTTTCAGACCCTGCTTTTTAGCCTCTAGATCGATGGCAATAATCAGCGCCGCGTAATAGAGCAATGCGGGAATAATGGCGGCGATCACGATGGTGGTATACGAAATGCCGAGGAAGCCGGCCATGATAAAGGCGGCGGCGCCCATGATCGGCGGCATGATCATTCCACCGGTGGAGGCGGTGGCTTCAACCGCACCGGCAAAGCGGGACGACAGGCCGATGCTTTTCATCAGCGGGATGGTGAAGGTGCCGGTGGTGGCGACGTTAGCCACCGCGCTGCCGCTCAGGGAGCCGGTCAGCGCCGAGGAGATCACCGCGACCTGCGCCGGGCCGCCGCGACGCCGACCGGCCATCGCCAGCGCCAAATCGTTGAACAATGCCGTGGCCCCGCTGACGCTGAGGAACGCGCCAAACAGGATAAATACCACGATAGCGGTGGAGGCGGTGGACAGGGTGATGCCGAAGATCCCTTCGCTGGTCATAAACAGCCGGTACAGCAGGCGTTCGAACGAGAAGCCGCCGTGGCCGAAAATGCCCATAAAGTACTGGCCGAACAGTGCATAGACGATAGCGAAGGTCGCCAGTCCGGGAATGAAATACCCCGTGGTGCGCCGTGCGGCTTCAAACAGCACGCCGATGCCGATCACCGCCATCACGTAGTCGGTGGTATTGGGAATGCTTTTGCGCACCACGTGCAAGTCCAGATAGCTGGCGTAGAAATAGCCGTAGCTGACCAGCGTCAGGATAATGAACAGGTAGTCCCAGCGGTTGAATTTGCTGGTGGCGTGGCGGCGTGATACCGGAAACAGTATGAAGCCCAGGATTAAGATACCGCTGAGAAACGTAGTATTGCGATAAAACTCCTGGGTATTCGACAGTGCATTGGCATAAATAGCGTAAGCGGAAATCGCAATGGCCAGCACCGTGGCCAACTGCAAATAGATACCGCTCAGCGGGCGACTACCGGCCCCGGCTTCTTTGTCCAGATCGACGGCATTTTGCGGCGACAGGTTGTTAGTGCTCATACGACCTCCTTATCGATTGACGGCAAGCGCTGCCGCTTCCGGTGGGATCAGATAGTCGGGCACGCTGACCCCGGCCTCGAGATAATATTTATAAGCGCCCATATGCAGCGGCACAGAGACGCCTTTCAGCGCATTCTCCAGCGAAATGTATTTGGCGGCGCTGTGGACCTGATGCACTTCCGGCAGGTTTTCAAACAGGGTTTTGGTCAGGTCATACACCAGCTTTTCATCAAGGCCATTGAGCGCGACCAAAATATTGGGCTGGGCGATAGTGGAAACCGCCTTACTCTGCCGTGGGTAGGTATCGGCTTTAATATCAAAACGGAACCAGGAATTGGCGATGGCGTTGATGTTGGCCAACTGTTCATCGGTGACGTTGAGGATGCGTGAGGGCACGCCGCTGGCGAACATGTCGGTTACCGCTGCCGCCGGTACCCCGGCAGGCAGGGCGCCGCCGTCAAGTCGCCCGTCGCGCATGGCTGAAACGGTGTCGCCATAGCCCAGATATTCCGGCGTCAGCGATTTCTTGCTCAGGTTAACCCCTTGCAAAATGATCAGCGTGGACTGCTCGGTGCCGCTAGCCTGTGGGCCAACTGAGAAACGGCTGCCGGCGATGTCATTCAAGGTGCCGTCCTTGACTTTGTTTTCCAGCATCACAAAGTGTTCTACGTTCGGCCACAGCATCGAGATGGAACGCAGATGGCCGTAGGCGCGGCCTTCAAAGTTGCGTACGCCCTGGTAGGCTTCGACGGCGATCAGGCTTTGCAGGATCGCCAGTTGCGCCTCGTTTTTCTGCAGCAGATCGATATTCTCTATCGATCCCGCAGAGGATTGCCCGCTAACCTGGATGCCGTTCTGCTTCAGGCGGTTGCTCCAGACGTTGGCCAGCCCGACGCCCATCGGGTAATAGGTGCCGCCGGTGGAGGCGGTGGCTACGGAAAGGAAGGTCTTGTCGGCATTCTCCACCTTGCCGGCGACCGCCAGCGCCGCGACGGCAGCCAGAGCACCCGCAGCCAGCAACAGCTTGATTTTTCTATTTTTCATTATTTTCACCCGAGGTTTTTTGAAACAAATAGAAAACATTTACGCAAACTTGTATACAACATTGCAGCTTTTATCACCTAACAAGCATTGTTTGATTTGTGATCAAGGCGGGTGAAAAGCGTTCAAAAAATGGCGGGAAATGTGAGGGAGGATAGGATTACCCCGTGACGGTTGCCACGGGGGAAATGCAGATTACCAACCTTTAACGGCATCGCCCTTGTAGATTTCGGCGGCGCTGGCGGCAACTTCATCGGTCTGATAGGCCTTGATCAGATTCTTCACGTTTTCGTTGTTTTGGTTATCCACCCGAGTGGCGAAAACATTGACGTAAGGCGAATCTTTGTCTTCGACAAACAGCCCGTTCTTGGCGGGCGACAGACCAATTTGGCTGGAGTAGTTGGTGTTGATGATCGCCAGGGCGATCTGTTTGTCGTCTAACGCACGCGGCAACTGAGGCGCTTCAATCTCGACGATTTTCAATTTCTTCGGATTACTGACGATATCCAATGAGGTAGGCAGCAGCCCGACGCCCTCTTTCAGCACAATCAGCCCCTGTTTTTGCAACAGCAGCAGCGAACGGCCGAGGTTGGTCGGGTCATTGGGCACCGCAACCTGGGCACCGTCAGGCAGTTGGCTGAGCGACGTGATTTTTTTGGAATAACCGGCGATGGGATAAACGAAAGTATTGCCTACCGCTACCAGTTTGTAGCCGCGCTCCTGGATCTGTTTTTCCAGATAAGGCTTGTGCTGGAAGGAGTTGATGTCGAGATCGCCATTATTCAGTGCTTCGTTGGGCAACACGTAGTCATTGAAGGTCACCACTTCCACATCCAGATCGTATTTCTGTTTGGCGATTTTCTGTACGGTCGCCCACATAGCCTGATCGATGCCGGAGCTGATGCCGACTTTGATGTGGTGGTTGTCTTGTTCCGTCGGTCCACAGGCAGTCAGCAGCAGGCTGCTTGTTACCGCCAGCGCTGCGGCGAGTTTTTTCAGCGTAAATGTCATTTCCCAGAGTCCTTGTCAAAATAGCCTGCTGGTTATTGCAGGCTGAAGAGTGGCACTGACTCTAGATAATCGGCTGGCTAAAATAAAATACTGATTCTCTATGATTAATAGCGATTTGCTATGAGGGATTTCAGGCTCCGCGGCTGCGCCAAAATAGCGCAAACAGTTCGGACTGCGTGTTGATGCCCAGTTTCGAGTACAGGTGCTTTTTATGCGCTCGTACCGTCTCGATAGAAATCTGCAGGCTGCGGGCGATCTCCTTGGTAGAACAGCCTGCCAGCATCAGTTGGCTGACCTGGTTTTCCCGTTCCGTCAATTGCGCGCCGCCGGGCAACGACGACAGTGAGAAGTTGCTGTCGCCATCATCGCTGGCGTTTTCGAAACGCATCCGCTGACGCATCAATGGCAGTAGCCAACTTTCGACCAGAGCCAGAATGCCGAGGTGACGATCGCTGTAGCGCCGCGAGGCGCCAAACGACAGGCAAAGCATGCGCTGCGGCTCCACCAGCAGGTTGAAATGCACCTCATCGCCACCGACGTTGTGGTTGAAATAGTGTTGATAGTATTCCGTCGCCGCAAAATTGGCGGGTGCAACGTCATCCAGGCGCAACAGCCCGGTGCGTTGGCGCGCCCAGGCGTCCAGGTAGAAAGGATCGAGCAGGTAGAGGCCTTTCTGGTAATCGTGAAACAGCGCTTCGTCACTGCCGTCGCTTTCGTCGCTGGCAGCCAGGATCTGTGGTGGATGCTGGGGAGAAAACAGCAGCGCCACCCAGTTTTCGAACGGGATATGCCCCTTCAACAGGCGCGCACAGCTCAGCCAGAAATCCGCCCCGTCGAGGTTATCGACCAGTTGGCCGAATGCCCGATGCCAGGCCAGCGTCTCGGGAGAAATAAGGCTGCTGTTACCCACTGATGTTACCCCTGTCATGGAATAGCCAGAACGGCTGTTTCGGGCATACTACCATTATTATTACTGTGTTCCGCGTGGAGGATAAAATGGAAATAACCCTGGCCCAATTGCCCTGCCGGGAAGGTTGCGTTGCCGACAACCTGGCGCAGGCCCTGGCATTCATTGAGCGTTACGCCAAGGGCGGCAACCTTATCCTGTTCCCGGAAACCCAGCTCACCGGTTTCGCTGCGGCGCAGGGTGACACCGATTATGCCCTGCAAAGCGACGGCGTGGAATTGCTGCAACTGGTTCAGGCCAGCCGCCAATACGATGTCGCGCTGGTGATTGGCTTTCTTGAACGTACCGATAAGGGGGTGTTCAACAGTACGGTGCTGATCACGCCGGAGCAGGGGATTTATCTGCACTATCGCAAGACCCATTTGTGGCCGGATGAGCGTAATACCGTTCTTCGCGGCGATACGTTAGTGTGCGGCGTTTGGCGCGGAACGCGTATCGGGCTGCTGATTTGCTACGATCTTGAGTTCGCGGAAAATGCCCGGGCGTTAGCCGTTATGGGCTGCCAATTGCTGCTGGTGACGAATGGCAATATGGATCCCTATGGCCCGGTGCACCGCAATGCCGCGCTGGCCCGCGCGCAGGATAACCAGATGTTTGTCGCCATGACCAACCGCTGCGGTGAGGGTGATGGATTGCAGTTTGCCGGCGAAAGCCTGATTGTCGATCCGCTGGGGCGCGAAGTCGCCGGATTGGGCCGCGAGGAGGGGGCGCTGTCAGCCACATTGGATTTTACCCTGTTAGAGCAGGCTCGCCGCCACTACCGTTATCTGGACGATCGGCGCTTACCGTTAGCGGGAGAAGCGCAGTGGGTTGAAGGGGAAGAGGGGCGCCGGGGGTGGCCACTGGGGTAATCGGCCTGGCGTATCCTGTTTGTGCCCTGGTATACAGTTTGTTTTGACGGGGGATCCGCCTGCTTATTATGATGACGGAAAGCCCAACCGGGGCGCGAATAGCGAAAGGAAAAGACAATGCGATTTAACATGTGGCGCAAGGCGTTGCTGCCATTGGTGGTTTTGACTTGCGTATCAGCGGCTCAGGTTCAGGCGGCGGAGAGCGTGGCGGAACCGATCCCGAAAACGTTATTGGGCAACTGGCATATCAGCAAGATCCTGCCGACCCAAACCGTGGGTTGCTGGGATGAACAGCAGGCGAAAGGCCTGATCGGCGGCAAGATTGGTTATAAAGCAGGGAGTTTCACCTGGAACGGTACCGAGTTGAAAAGCGAGGGGGCGACCCTCAGCACGGTGGAAGCACAGGAGTTTGTTGAGGACAACTCCGGCAGCAGTTCTTATATCGACTTCCCGATGCTGGGCATCAGCACGCCGGCGGTTGAACGGGTGATGATCCAGCATGCCGATACCACAATCAAAGGCATTACCGATCAGGGTACCGACGGCGTACCGGGGGATAACGTGCTGGTAAAAGATGCCAACACGCTGATCCTGTCGGTGTGCAACGTGTGGTTCGAAGCCCAGCGCGTGCGGTGATCCCTGCCATCGGCTTATCTTGTCCTGCCCTCATTGCGTCAGCGCGATGCGACCGAAGAGGGCATGACTCCCTTGCGGGGTAATGGCCGAAAGCTGATCCAGGCGGCAAACCCGTTGATTATCGAAATAAATAAACTCTCCCTCATTCTCCAGCGTCTGGGTGGTTAACGCCGTTGCCTGGAAACACTGCCCGTTAACCAATTCAACGTTCAGCCGGTAACCGTAGAGGCAGGCAATTTCCAAATAATCATGCAATTCGCAGTCTATCGGCCGGTAAGCTGTCATGACATCCCCTGGCAACCCTGCATTTTAAAAATGTAATAGCCTGTTTGGCCAATAGCCTGCTCCACCTCAGGGCTGGAGGACTCGCTGTGGCAGAATGCACAGCTGCTTTGGCTGATATTGTCCTCCTCAATGTTGTTTTGTTTGAGGAACTGTTGCGCATAGTGTCTTGCCTGAGCCAGATCGTTGCTGTCGGTGAACACGTCGAAATGCAGATAGCGACCATCCCTGGTATGTACATGAGTGTCAAAAACATTGATATACATAGTTATTTATCCTTTTGCTTGTTTATCTGAACCTGAAGTTGGTGTCGAATCGATACAATTATCCTCGCATTAGATGAAAATCCTGTCAACGGCGCTTTTAGCCAAAATGACCGGTTGAGAGCAGAGCACAAGGGAAGGGCCATAAACCCTAAAGAAGCGTTTCAATATGAAAATGAGCGGGTAGAGCCGGTGATTTATTTCTGTCGTCACGTTTACCGAATTAATTTTTTATAAAATCAAAGCACTATCCGGGTTTGGAAAATAAAGGGGCGTTTGAAATCTTGGGGATATTTCAATGCCGGGATGCTTCAAGAAAATAGCCGCCGATTTTATATCGGCACGCTGATAGGCAAACACTATTACAGCTATAGGCGCAGGCTGGGTTATTCATTGATTGTTATCAATTATGCAGCGCATCTTCCTCTCTACTATTACCGGGCAACTGTCTATTGGATGGGCAATACCTTATAAGGATTGAAAATGAAAAAGGTCACCCGTATTGCGGCGATGTCCCTTACCGGCATTGTCTTATGTTATCTGGGGCTTTCGGGCTATGTTTGGTATCACGATACTCAGCGTACGGTGTACAGTCAGGTACCGCGATCTGCGCTGGAGAAGAATAACCAGGTTCTCGGATTGCTGAGAGAAAAGGGCTGCGATTATTGCCATACACCTTCTGCCGATCTCCCCTTCTATGCCTCATTTCCCATTGCCAAACAGCTGATGGAATACGATATCCGCCTCGGGTATCAGTCTTTTAACCTGGAACCTGTACGTGCCAGCCTGATCGAAGATAAAGCGGTATCACAAAGCGATCTGAACAAGATTGAATGGGTAATGCAGCATAAGACCATGCCGCCGACACGGTATGTCGCCTTGCACTGGGCGGGGCAGGTGGATGAGCAAGAGCGCGAGACCTTGCTTGGCTGGATAGCGCAGCAGCGCGCGCGTTACTACGCCAGTAACGAGGCTGCGGCGGAACACCGTAATGAGCCGATTCAGCCGATCCCCAAGGCATTGCCTGTCGACGCACAGAAAGTGGCGCTGGGTTTCCGACTGTATCACGACCCGCGCCTTTCCGGAGACAGCACACTCTCTTGTGCCCACTGCCATTCGCTCAATACCGGAGGCGTAGACGGCAGAAAAACGTCGATTGGCGTTGGCGGCGCGGTAGGGCCGATAAATGCGCCAACGGTATTCAACTCCGTGTTCAACAGCGAGCAGTTCTGGGATGGCCGTGCGCCAACGCTGCAGGTACAGGCCGGTGGACCGCCGCTCAACCCTATCGAAATGGCTTCCAAATCCTGGGAGGAGATCATCGGCAAGCTGGACAAGGATCCGGTACTAACCCGTGATTTTGTCGCCGCCTACCCGCAGGGCCTCAGCGGCGACACTATTACGGATGCCATCGCCGAATTTGAAAAAACCTTAATCACGCCGGATTCGCCTTTCGATAACTGGCTGCGCGGCGATGACAAAGCCATGACGATGCAGCAGAAACACGGTTATCAACTGTTTAAGGACAACAAATGCGCCACTTGCCACGGAGGAACCATTCTCGGTGGGCGTTCCTTCGAGCCTTTGGGGCTGAAACGCGACTTCAATTTTGGGGAAATTACCGCCGCGGATATCGGGCGGATGAACGTCACCAGCGAAGCGCGCGACAGGCTACGGCAGAAGGTGCCCGGCCTGCGCAATGTGGCACTGACGGCGCCTTACTTCCATCGCGGGGATGTCGCCACGCTGGATGAGGCGGTCAAACTGATGCTGCGCTATCAGGTGGGTACCGAACTGCCGCAGCAGGATGTCGATGATATTGTTGCCTTCCTCGAAAGCCTGACGGGCGTATATACCCCTTACACCCAAAGCCAGAAATAACGCGCTGACGGCCCGCGTCATCATGGTATCTCCAGCCCCGGTAACGGGGCTGTTCCAACGGCAAGATGCCCGTTCATCTCTCCGGTTTCTGAACTAAAATTATCCATAACGGGACAACAGAAATGTTGCCGTGCAAACCGGGGTCTCTATGAATCAATGACAGGAGGCGCTATGTGCTATCAACATATTATGATTGCCACCGACCTGAGTGATGACGGAAAACGGCTGGTGGAAAAAAGCGCGAGATTGGCCGCGGCGCTGCAGGCCAGGCTCTCTCTGATCTACGTGGATATCCACTACGATACCTACCATGCGGCGATTGGTTTTTCTGAGCGAAGCTACGACGGCGTACCTTTTGAAGAGAAGATCAAGAAAGAGCTGGAGCCGCTGACCCAGAATGTGAATTACCCGATCAATGAGGTGATCATCGGACACGGCGATTTTATCGAAGAGTTGAAGAATGCCGTGGTGGATAAAAGTGTCGATCTGGTGGTTTTTGGCCATCACCATGACCTGTGGAACAAGCTGTTTTCCTCAACCCAGCATGCCATCAACCAATTGAATGTCGACGTACTGGTCATCCCAATCAAACAGTAGCCAGTTGATTAACCCTGCCAGTATTCACTCTGGCAGGGTGACGGACAGATTACCGGGTGAAAAAGTCGTTATACAACATGTAGAGGTGCGCCGCGCTCCAGGAGAAATTCGGCGCGCCCTGTTGCATGCCGGTCAGCGGGTTGTAGTTCTCGCGGATGGGACCGTCGGTCATCAGCCCGTCGGCATGGTTGAAGAAAGCCTGGGCCATGGCGACAGCGTCGGCGCGATAGCCGTAGCTCTCCATGCCTTTCAGCCCGAAATACAACTGATCTACCCAGACCCGCCCCCGCCAGTAAATATCGGCACCGAACGCCGGATTGGTCAGCGCTGCCGTACCGAGAGGGACGTAGGTGTTGAATTCGCGCGGATCCTTCATCACTTTAACCACTGCGTCGGCATGTTGTTGGCTGGCGGCGCCATTAAATAGTGGAGACCAACCTTCAGGCCCTTTACCTCGCTCTACGATGGGGTAACCGGCGCAGCCATTGGGTAGCGGTTTATCCTCGATGCGGATGTCGTAGAAGAAACCGCTGGTGCTATCGAACATGCAGTTATTAATGTAATCCGCCAGTTTATCGGCCTTGCTGCGGAAGGTAGCGGCCTCGGCATTGTGACCCAGAATATCGGCCATCTCGGCCAGGTATCTGTTGTCGCTGTACATGTAGCTGGCCTGATCGACAGATTCCTGCAGCAGCGAATAGCCGAGCAGAGTACCGTCCGCCGCACGATTTTCAGCAAACTTCACCTGCCAGTCCTGTCGTTTACCGCCCTGTGCCAGGTAACGGGCCAACTGATCCGGGTCGATAAAGCCAAAGGCGGCGGCGTCGTCACGGCCCGACTCCCAGGACGCAGCGACCTGAGCCGGGATTTCAATGCTGTCGAAACGCCCGGAACGTACCACCCGATTATAGTTGTTCAACCCGGCAAGCTTTTGCTGATGCTGCCCGCGTTTAACGGTAAACAGCATCTGACCGTCCGGCGTGTTGTGTGCCTTGTCGCGCGTGGCGCCATACTCTGGCACCCCGTTGCCGTTATGGTCCCGGTTGCGCAACCACCAGTCGTGATAGGCGACCAGCTTCGGATACATCTCGGCCAGCCACTGTTTATCGCCGGTGGTGTTGTACACCTCCATCACCGCCCAGGCCGCCAGGCTGGGTTTGGTATTGCGTTCATTCCAGTTGCTGCCATCGCCGCCGCGTTCCGGGCTGGGGTTATAGGCGATCAAATCGGGAATAAAGCCGGCATCCCACGGGCGCAGCGGGTCGTCTGGCTGGATCTGGAAAGCGAACACCGCACGGATATTATCCTTGGCGACGTTAGGATTAAAATGCGCCATTGCGTACGCCTGCTTCCAGGTATCCCAGGGCCAGGTCTGGTTGCCGGAGAACCAACGCCCGGTGACAGAAGGCGTCACCGAATCAAATTTCATCGCCCCGGCGGCCCCGCGCCAGTTGGCGTTTAAGGTTTCTATCGCTTTAACCGCCACGCGTTCCTGCGCCTGGGTGGCATGCGGATTTGACAGTCCCTGGTCGAGATAATTTTCCCAACGCTGCGCCGATGCGCTCATGTAGCGCTGGGGATCGGCGAGGATCGAAGCAATCTTGCTTTGTTCCTGCTGGACTTCTGCGGCGGTGAGCAGGTGAGAGTAGGTGGTATAGAAGGTGGTGGAGCCGGAAATCGTGGCTTTGGCGATAAACCTATGGCCATTGACCGTCGTTTGCTGCGGCAGCGATTTATGAATTTGGTATTCGGACTCGCCGGAGGTCATCAGTTGTGAAGCCGCGCGCACCCTGCCGAAGGTAACCCGCAGGCCGTCCCTGGTCGGCAACAGCTGCCGCGTATAGTCGGGGAATGCCTGCTCGATGGTTGGCGGGGACTGTGGTTTTTGTTCTTTGGCATAGTATTTTTCCAACAGTTCGCCATCCCACACCAGTTCCAGCGGCGTATCGCTAGTGATTTGGGTTTCGAGCAGTGAAGTGCGGGCAGTAGCGAATCGCAGCGTCAGTTTAACCGTGATCCCTGGGGCGGTAAGCCGCTGGATCAGCGCGCCGGGGATGCTGTAGGCGGTCATGCTGAAGTGGATTTTCTCCCCGTTTTTATACAGGCTGAGCCGGTCGAAGTTATTGGCCATAAAGTTAATGTATTCTTCGGTGAGCAACGCCGGACCCGGGAAGCCGCCCATGCCTTCCGGGCCGTTTGGCAGCAAATGACCATGCCAGGCGCCAAGATCAAAAAACGGATTAAAGCGTTGGTGTTCATCGAAATCGTAATCGAGCATGTAGTGTGGGGCACCGCTGCGATTAATCACGTTTTTATAGGCTTCCGCCCGCAGGGGGCTTTCGTTACCCGGGTGAGAGATGCAGCCTGGTATCGTCAGGGCCGCGGAGATAGCCAGGGCCAGAGACGGCAGTTTATTAATCATCTTCATTATGTTTGCCTTTATGCGTTACCAATAAAAATACTGCATCAGAAACACCGAGTTGCTGGCGTCGGTGCTGTCGTTGGTCATATAAAATTTGCTGTCCAACGCGGTGGCCAGCCTGCCGCCGGCATATTCGTACCAGATACCGACCTGCGCGTAAGAGGTCGCGGTGTCCGGCGCATTGTCCAGCCGGTGGCGGGCGTAGCTGTAGGCCGTCGAGAAATACAGTCCCTTGGCGGCCTCAACCATGGCGCTCAGCATCAGGCCCGACTCCGAGCCAGGGTGATTGCCGTCCCCCTTGCCGGTGTGCTGCCAGACCCGGCCGGCCAAATTTTTCCCTTTCAGCCCCAGCAAATAGAGTTGTCCCATGCCGTCGGTGATTTCCAGACCGTTTAATAACGTCAGGCCTTCCTGCAGATCGTATTGCGTATAGCCGTTGACCATAGCCCGGTAGCGGTACTTATCCGAATAGCGGTCATATTTGCCAAAGTGCAACAGTGCCTTGCTCTCGTCGATGCGGCTTTCTGGCGCGGCAGTTAGGCTGTAGCGGAATTTACCGGTCAGGTTCTGCAGCTTGGCTGCATAGGTGAGATCGCGGGTATTGGGGATCACATAACCGTATTCCGGGGTAAAGTCTGCCCACCATTGCAGATCGTCCAGCGAAGAATCATTACGCAGGCTAAGCATCATTTCGGTGCCGTCATCGGTGCGGTATCCAGCGTAAAAGCGGTTGATGCCGCCCTCAAACCCGCCCCAACTGTGGTCCGGCGTCCAGGCATTACCCTGATGGTCGGCCTGTACCGTCCAGCCTTCGCCGTAGAGCAGGCCGAACCAGTGGCCGTGCTTGATCTCCAGTCCGCCTTCGATATAGGTGCCATCGCTGTATTTGTGTTGGTGCTCCCCGTTTAAATAGACGCTGCCGCCGATACCCAACTCGCCGTAAAAGCGCAGGGCGGTCGGGCCGGTATTTGTCAGTTCGGGGGGCGGCAGAACGTTATGTTCCGCCGGCACCACGGATTCCTGAGCTAACAGCGGCAGCGGCAACATCAGCAGTAACGTGGGCAATATTTTATTATTGGATTTAATTTTCATCTGGACACGCATTGGGTTTGGGTCAATGGCGAGCCTGCGGGGGGACCCGCCAACTCGAACCGTTAACGCCATGTGGGCCGGCCCCATTCCCTGGGAGGAGATAAAAATACCGTCGCATAGCGGCGGTAAACGGAGAATATATTAGTAAATGTTTTAGTAAAAAATACCGCAAAATCAGTAAATCGTTAACTTGATCACAAAGAGTGAAATGGGTATCTTCGCTACGGGCGTTGCGAACCGCAGAGTTACGCATAGCACCAGCTACCGCCGCGCTGGAGGTAAAAGGACGTTTCTGGCGGTTTAAAGGGGGGAGAGTATCGAGGCGTATACCTCGTTGAGCTGTCCCGGTAAGCTAGCGTTTTTGTCTATTCGTTGAGACTCTATGGCCACACTGAAAGAAATCGCAGAAGCTGCAAACGTGTCTGTTGCTACCGTTTCGCGGGTGCTGAATGACGACCCCACGCTGAGCGTGAAGGCGCAAACCCGGCAAAAAATCCTGGAAGCGGCGGAGCGTCTCGAATACAAAGTCCAGCCCTCAAAACGTCACAGCGGGCATCGGCTGACTTTCGCCGCGCTTTTCACCTATAAACAAGCCATAGAGATTAACGACCCCTACTATTTGGCGATGCGCTATGGCATTGAAACTCAATGCGAAAAGTTGGATGTTTCGCTGGTGGCCTGCTACGACTTCAACGGTGAAAAACCCTTGCCTGTGGCTGACGCGCTGCTGGTCATCGGCCGGCCGCAGCCTGCGCTTTACGAACAGCTAAGCCAGCAGCGAGTGCCGGTGGTGTTCGTGGACGGTGTCATCGACGATCCGCAGTTCGACTGTGTCAATGTCGATCTGACCAAGATCAGCCAGAAGGTGATCGACTATTTCATCGAATGCGGTTACTCGCGCATTGGGTTTATCGGCGGACGTGACGATCCGGCGCTGGCCGATCAGCGTGAGCAAGCCTTTGTGGAATACGGCCGCTTGAAAAACGTGGTGCGGCCGCAGGATATTTACACCGGCGACTTCAGCAGCCAGGCGGGCTACCAGTGTGCCAGGCAAATGCTGGAGAAGAAGGGCGGTTATCCGCCAGCTCTGTTGGTCGCGACCGACTCTATCGCCATCGGGGTACTGCGTGCCTTGCACGAGCATTCGGTTCAGGTTCCTGGCCAGATTGCGCTGATCAGCGTGAACGATATCCCCACGGCACGTTTTATTTTCCCTGCGTTATCAACCGTTCGCATACCCTCCGAAACCATGGGCGCTCAGGCCGTCAATCTGTTGACTGAGCGTATTCGTGACGAACGGACCATTCCATTATCGATCTTTGTTCCCAGTTCGCTTCAGTTGCGCGATACCACCGTTGCCTGAAAAGGTCCCCTGTGCCCTATGCCGATTGCGGCAGCACAGGGAGGCCGAACGGCCAAAAATTAACGTCATGATTAAAAAAGACATTTCATATTTATTGTGATCCCGTCGTCATTAGGTAAATATGATCTGTAGTTTTTACTAAATATTTACTATCGTTCTCCCATTGAAAGTTGTCGGGAGACGTGACGTGAATAATTGGGAAAACATAGAAAAACAGTCAGAGAATCGCTTACCGCCGCGAGCGAGCTTCTTCAGCTATCGTAATGCCACGCAGGCATTAAGCTTCGATCGCAACGCCAGTGCGGCATTTCAACTGCTGAGCGGTCGTTGGCAGTTTCGTTACTTCGAACACCCTAATCGGGTGCCGGCGGCGTTTTATAGCCAACTGATGGCGGACTGGGGCGACATCACCGTGCCGGGCATGTGGCAGATGGAAGGTCACGGCCAATTGCAGTATACCGATGAGGGCTATCCCTTCCCGATCGACGTGCCTTACGTGCCGACCAACAATCCGACCGGTGCCTATCAACGCCAGTTTACGCTGGACGGCGACTGGGAAAACCAGCAGGTCATCATCAAGTTTGACGGCGTGGAAACCTACTTTGAGGTGTATCTCAACGGCCGCTACGTCGGTTTCAGCAAAGGCAGCCGTTTGTCCGCCGAGTTTGATCTTAGCGACTATGTGAAAGCGGGCGAAAACCTGCTGTCTGTTCGCGTCATGCAGTGGGCTGACTCGACGTATATTGAAGATCAGGACATGTGGTGGATGGCCGGCATCTTCCGCGACGTTTACCTGATCGGTCAACAACGCACCCATATTCATGATCTCACGCTGGTCACGCGTTTCGATGAACAGTATTGCGACGCAGTGCTGGCGCTGGATGTCGAGCTTGGCAACCTGAACCCGTCCGTGGCAAGCGGTTATCGCCTGCAGGCTCAGCTTTTTGACGGTGAAGCCTGCGTCGCCGAACGCTGGGAAAATGAGCTCAGTATCGGGGCCACTGCCCGCTGCCGATTTGAGATCCCGGTCAGCCAGCCGCAGCAATGGAATGCAGAAAACCCTTATCTGTATCAATTGCTGCTTAGCCTGTATGACCACGCCGGTAATCTGGTGTCGGTGGTGCCGCAGCGTGTCGGGTTCCGTGAGATCGGCGTGCGTGAGGGGCTATTTTATGTCAACGGACGCTATTTAAAGCTGCATGGCGTGAACCGCCACGATCACGATCATCGCAAAGGGCGCGCGGTGGACATGGCGCGGGTTGAGCGCGACATCGTGTTGATGAAGCAACACAACATCAACTCGGTGCGAACCGCCCACTACCCGAACGATCCGCGCTTTTACGAATTGTGTGATATCTACGGCCTGTTTGTGATGGCGGAAACCGACCTGGAAAGCCACGGATTCGCTAACGTTGGCGATATTAGCCGCATCACCAACGATCCTCGCTGGGAAAATGCCTACGTCGAGCGCATTGAGCGCCATGTGATGGCGCAGAAAAACCATCCCTCAATCATTATCTGGTCCCTGGGCAATGAGTCCGGTTATGGCTGTAACATCCGCGCCATGGCTAAACGCTGCAAGGCGCTGGATCCCACTCGCCTGGTGCATTACGAAGAAGACCGCGATGCGGAAGTGGTCGATGTGATCAGCACCATGTATTCGCGCGTGGCGATGATGAATGCCTTTGGCGAGTATCCCCATGCCAAGCCGCGAATTTTGTGTGAATACGCTCATGCCATGGGCAATGGGCCGGGAGGCCTGTTCGAATATCAGTCGGTGTTTAACCGCCATGCCAGCCTTCAGGGGCATTACATCTGGGAGTGGTGCGATCACGGTTTGCTCAGCCATGACGCGCAGGGACGCGAACGCTATCAGTACGGTGGTGATTACGGCGATTACCCGAATAACTATAACTTCTGCATGGATGGCCTGATCTACCCGGATCAGCGCCCCGGTCCTGGCCTGCGTGAATATAAGCAGGTGCTGTGTCCGGTAGAGGTCAACGGCGCAGGCGAGAGGACGCCGGTGCTGCGAGTTAAAAACCGCTATTGGTTCAGTTCGCTGGCCGATATTACGCTGGTCGTCAGCGTGAAGGCCGGGGGGCGTCAACTGGCCAGCTATGACATCAAACTGCCGCACCTGCAGCCGGGCGAGTCTGAAGAACTGCATTTTCCTGAGTTGGCGCTGGGCACGCAAGAAACCTTTATTGACGTTGCCGTGTATAAGGACAGCGCCACCCGTTACAGCGAAAGTGGTGATTTGCTTGGGCAGTATCAGCATCTGTTGCAACCCGCTGCGCCGCTACTCATTGCGCCGCCGGGAGATAAACGCGCTTCGCCGCTGCAATGCCATGAAGAAAACCACCGGTTGGTGGTAAGCGGCGACAATTTCAGTTTGGCTTTCTCACGTCTGAGCGGTGAACTGCTCTCTTGGCAGGTGGCGGGGGACGAAGTGGTGGGGCGTGCGCCACACCTTTCCTTCTTCAAACCGGTGATCGACAACCATAAGCAAGAGTACGAAGGGATTTGGCATCCGCACCACCTGCAGATTATGCAGCATCACTTCCGCAGTCTGCTCTGGGAGCGTCAGGGCGACGACCTGGTGATTGAGGTTTGCACCCTGATTGCACCGCCGGTGTTCGATTTCGGCATGCGCTGCCGTTACCGCTGGCAGATATCGCCGCAGGGGCATGTCAGCCTGGATCTGTCGGGTGCGCCTTATGGCGACTTCCAACAGGTCATTCCGAAGATTGGGCTGGATTTCGGCCTCAGCCGCCGCTTTGAACAGGTGGAATACTATGGCCGTGGGCCGGGTGAAAACTATCAGGACAGCTGCCAGGCCAACCTGATCGGCCATTATCAGCAGCGGGTGGGCGAGCTGTTTGAACACTATCCGTTCCCGCAGGATAACGGCAACCGCCAAGAAGTCCGTTGGCTGAGCCTGCAGGATGGCGAAGGCAAAGGGATATTTATTCAGCCGCGACGGCCGATCAACTTCAGCCTGTGGCCTTATAGCGCCGACATGCTGCATCAGGCTCAGCACATTAACGAGCTGCAAGAAAGTGATTACCTGACGTTAAACCTTGACGATCAAATTCTGGGCCTTGGTTCCAACTCCTGGGGATCGGAGGTGCTGGATTCTTATCGGGTTTATCTGTCGCCGTTCAGCTACGGCTTTACGCTGGTGCCTTTCAATCGGCAGGAAACCCAGGCAGAGAAGCTGGCCGAGTTTAATTACGCGCCGGTCAATAATAACGCTCAGTCAGAAAAGGCGAACTCATGATTATTATCGAATCACTAGCGGAGTTTCAGCGCATTTACCGCTCAGGGAAAAAATGGCTACGCTGCATGGAGGCCATCAATAATATTAATAATATCGAGCCGAATGTCTTTCATTCTGTCGGCGACTCGCTGGTCTACCGACTGGCGTCCGGCCCTGGGGAGCAGCATGGTGGATTGGAGGGGAATCGCCGCTATTTTGATCTGCACTATTACCTGGCCGGCCAGGAGAACATTGAGGTTGCTGATAAAAGCGAACTGACTTCGGTAGTGGCCTATCAGGATGAAACCGACCGCGAAATTTTCAACGGGCAGGGGGAAATACACCGCGTAGGCGAGGGCAACGTGGTTATTTTTGAGAACCATCAGGCGCACCGATTCAAAGAGAGTCACCAGGTAAAAAAAGTCATTTTAAAAGTGACCGTCGAAGACAGCTATTTTATGAATAAATAGCGGCAATCTCTTATTCCAATATATACCCAAAATAATTCGAGTTGCTTGTAGGCGGCAACTGAGCGAAGCCCCAGGAGCTTAATCAAGATCGATCCTGGGGTGAGTGGCAAATCTGCCGGGAGCAGATTTGAACGTTGCTTGCAGCGGCCCCGTAAGGGGTGAGGCCCACGGATGGGCCGAATAGTGCAGCCAACACCCAAGTAGCTTGAAGTATGACGGGTATAAGTACCCTACAAATTTCGGAGAGTGTCTATGGCTGTGTCGAATAGAAATACTATCGGCAAGTTTGGCCTGCTGGCGATGACGTTCGCGGCAGTGTTCAGCTTCAATAATGTGATAAATAATAATATCCAGCTTGGCATCGCATCCGCCCCAGTATTTTTGGTGGCGACCATTATCTATTTTATTCCTTTCTGCCTGATCATTGCTGAGTTCGTCTCGTTGAATAAAAACTCCGAGGCGGGCGTATACGCTTGGGTAAAAAGCGCGTTAGGCGGACGCTGGGCATTTATGACCGCCTATACCTACTGGTTCGTGAATTTATTCTTCTTCACCGCGCTGCTGCCGAGGGTCATCGCTTACGCCTCCTACGCGTTTTTGGGGTATGACTACGTCTTTACGCCATTAACTACCGCGATCATCAGTATTTTCCTGTTCGCATTTTCGACCTATATCTCAAACAGCGGTGCCAAACTGCTGGGCCCGATGACCTCTGTGACCTCATCGTTGATGCTGTTGCTGACGTTTTCCTACATCATTCTGGCCGGTGCGGCGGTAATTGGCGGTATAGAGCCGGCTAACCCGATTACCGTAGAAGCCATGACCCCAAGCTTTAGCTGGGCCTTCCTCGGCATTACCGCCTGGATTTTTCAGGCCGCGGGCGGGGCAGAGTCGGTTGCGGTGTACGTCAACGACGTCAAGGGCGGCAGCCGCTCTTTTGTTAAGGTGATTGTCATTTCCGGGCTGGTGATTGGCGTGCTGTATTCGGTAGCGTCCTTGCTGCTTAACGTGTTCGTTAGCCGTGCCGATTTGCACTTTACCGGTGGCACGGTGCAGGTATTCGAAGGCCTGTCGGCGCACTTTGGCCTGCCTGCGGTGCTGATGAACCGTTTCGTGGGGTTGGTTTCCTTTACCGCGATGTTTGGCTCATTGCTGATGTGGACCGCCGCACCGGTCAAAATCTTCTTCACCGAGATCCCCAAGGGCATCTTTGGCGAGAAGACCATTCGGTTGAATAAGCATGGCGTGCCAACCCGCGCCGCCTGGCTGCAGTTCTTTATCGTGATCCCGCTGATGCTGATCCCGACGTTGGGTTCGGACAGCGTGCAGGAGTTAATGAATACGCTGATAAACATGACCGCTGCCGCTTCGATGTTGCCGCCGTTGTTCATCATGCTGGCCTATCTGAACCTGCGTTTGAAGTACGACCGCGTGGAGCGTGATTTTAAAATGGGCTCCCGGCTGCAGGGGATTGCGATTGTCAGCACGCTGATTGTCATTTTTACCGTAGGCTTTATCGCGTCAACCTTCCCGACCGGCGCCAGTATCATGACCATTGTGTTTTATAACGTAGGGGGGCTGGTGGTGTTCCTCGGCTACGCCTGGTGGAAATACAACCGCTATTCGAAGAGCCTGGACGCCCAAGCCCGCTATGATGAGGACACGCCATTAGCGAGGATTGCGCTGGAGTCGCAGGAGGGTAAAAAAGCCCCAAGTGGCGATCTGGGCTGTACCACTTTGTAAGCGCATTAGTGATTTATCCACGTCCCCTCGGCATTCGCTGAGGGGCACCAAGTTTCCAGAACGTGACCTCATTTCAATACAAATGTGAAAGGTATCTCTTTTCGGGGACAACACGGCTTGCCCAAGCTCCATCAGAAAAGGGTAAGGTTCGGTAAACCCAACAAATGTTAGGTTGCGTCACGGAAAACTCTATCCGTTTGTTTTGTTGAGATTATTATAAGAATAAAATGCTGTGTCTCGGCTAATGATTATTTTTGACTCTTTTTGAAAGATAAAACCGACTTTATTATTTGATGGGTATCACAGAATTAACGCTGAAACCCGGTTCATTCATCTTACGATCCTCTTCCCAAATCTTCGCTAAAGCCTTCAATCCCACTTTACTGTTTTTCATGCCCGATATAAAACAAACGTATGTTTAAAAACAAACAAGTGTCCAATATGACCAGCAGAGAAAAACAGATATTGCATCTTCTGAGACGTGATCCTTTGATCCCACAGCAGGAAATTGCCGATGTTTTAGGTATTAGCCGCTCTGGTGTCGCCGGACACATTATGAATTTAATGAATAAAGGATATATAAAGGGTAAGGGTTATATATTGTCGGAGCACAGCTATGTGGTAACCGTAGGTTCCACCAATATGGATGTCTGCGGTTATGCTTCCTCTAAATTAGTGTATGAAGATTCCAACCCGGGAAAAATAAAATGCACGCCAGGTGGGGTGGGCAGAAATATTGCGCAGAATGTCGCCTTGTTAGGCCGGGAATGTCACCTTATTTCCGTCGTCGGTGACGACTTCTATGGCGAAACCTTATTCGAACAGGCAAAGCTGGCGGGGGTACATGTCGACAGCTTCCATAAATTGCACGGTGAAAATACTTCGACCTATGTCTCCTTACTCGATAACAACGGCGAAATGCTGGTGGCGATTAACGACATGCGCATTCTCGAGAAACTCACGCCGGCATTATTGGCCACGTCTAAAGAGTTGATCCTGCATGCGGGCGTGCTGGTGGTTGACTGCAACCTGACCGAGGACGCACTGGCCTGGCTATTCGGGCACTCCGGCAGCGTACCGGTGTTTGTTGACACCGTATCGGCATTTAAAGCGCCCAAAATCCGCCGTTGGCTCTCGCATATCCATACTCTCAAGCCCAATCGCCTCGAAGCCGAGATCCTCAGCGGTATGGCGATCCACGGGCCGCAGGATGCGCCAGCGGTGGCCCGGTGGTTCCATCAACAAGGGGTACAACGCCTGGCGCTCAGCATGGGGCCAGCCGGGGTTTATTACAGCGAAATTGATGGGCAAAACGGCTGGTCGCAGCCACTGGTTGTCGACATCGTCAATGTGACTGGGGCCGGCGACGCCATGATGGCGGGCCTGGCCCATTGCTGGCTGGAAGATATGACGCTGGCGGACAGCATTCGTTTTGCGCAGGGTTGCTCGGCATTGACGCTGGCATCCGAATTTACCAATAACCCGAACCTGTCGAATGGCAGCGTACAAAAACTGTTGGAGCTACAAGTATGAAAAATAAAATGATTTCCCATGACTATCTGGACATTTCGCCGGAGGTGGCCGAGGCTTTGGCCCACAAACGCCCGGTTGTGGCTCTGGAGTCCACCATCATTTCTCACGGCATGCCGTACCCGCAGAACGCGCAGACGGCGCTGGAAGTGGAACAAAAAATCCGCGATCACGGCGCGGTGCCCGCGACCATCGCCATCATCAACGGCCGCATGAAGGCGGGATTGAGCCGTGAGGAAATAGAACTGCTGGGCAAGGAGGGACATAAGGTGGCGAAAGTGAGCCGTCGCGATCTGCCGTTCATCGTCGCCGCCGGTAAACACGGGGCGACCACCGTGGCCTCAACCATGATTATTGCCGAGATGGCGGGCATTCACGTCTTTGCCACCGGTGGCATCGGCGGCGTGCACCGCGGCGCAGAACACACGTTTGATATCTCGGCGGATCTGCAGGAGCTGGCACGCACCAATGTCGCGGTGATCTGCGCCGGTGCCAAGTCTATTTTGGATTTGGGGCTGACCACCGAATACCTCGAAACCCACGGCGTACCGCTGATCGGCTACCAGACCCAAACGCTGCCGGCATTCTTTTGCCGTACCAGCCCCTTCAGGGTCAGCATTCAGTTGGATGCCCCGGCGGAGATCGCACGCGCCATGGCCACCAAGTGGCAGACCGGGCTGGAGGGCGGCATGGTGATTGCCAACCCGATCCCGGCGCAGTATGCGGTGCCGGAGGAAAAAATTAATGCCGCCATTGAGCGTGCCGTGCGGGAATCGGTTGAACAAGGCGTTCAGGGCAAGGACAGCACGCCATTTTTGCTGGCCAGAGTGGCTGAATTGACCGGGGGCGACAGCCTGACCGCCAATATTCAATTGGTGTTCAACAACGCCAAGCTGGCCGCGCAAATTGCCTGTTGTTATCAGGAGGCCGCCGCCTAAGACGACGCGTTATTCCTTAAGTTTTACCCTATAAACAACATTAAATAAAAACGCCAGCCTGAAAGGTGGAGGGGAGTGCTTTGCCCTTTTCACCTTTCAGGACAGGTACATTTACATACCCAATGACATTTCCGCTACGGCTGAAATACGACGGGTATTAAGGGACGGATTTATGGACTTACTACGCAGCCTGTCAGGTATCTGTATTCTTCTCCTTATTGCTTTTATTTTTTCCAACAACCGTAAACGAATCAGCCTGAGAACCGTTTTCAGCGCATTAATACTGCAAGTGCTGTTGGGCGCAATTATGTTATATGTGCCCGCCGGTAAGTGGGTGGTTAATGCTATTGCCGGTGGAGTCAATAAAGTCATTTCGTACAGCGATGCCGGTAGCTCATTTATTTTTGGCGGACTGGTCGGCCCGAAAATGAATGTCTTGTTTGACGGCGCAGGTTTTGTTTTCGCTTTTCATGTTCTGCCGGCCATTATTTTTATTACCGCACTGATTTCGATTCTCTATTACCTCGGCGTGATGGGGTGGGTGATTAATCTGTTGGGCTACGTATTCCAAAAGATGCTGAGCATCAGCAAGGTGGAGGCTTTTGCCGCGGTGACCACCATTTTTTTAGGGCAAAACGAGCTGCCTGCGGTGCTTAAGCCTTTTATTAACAAGATGAGCCGCAATGAGCTGTTTACCGTCATTTGCAGCGGAATGGCGTCGATCGCCGGCTCAATGTTGGTGGGGTATGCCGGCCTTGGCGTACCGATTGAATATCTGCTGGCGGCATCGTTGATGGCGATCCCCGGCGGCATTCTGTTCGCACGTATGCTGAGCCCGGCAACCGAGGCGTCGCAGGTCGAGTTCAGCCAGATGGCGTTCAGTGAAAAACGCCCGGCGAGCATTATCGAAGCCGCGGCCAGTGGAGCGATGCTCGGGCTGAAAATAGCCGTGGGCGTCGCTACCGTGGTAATGGCCTTTGTGGCGTTAATTGCGCTGATTAATGGCCTGATTGGCGGCGTCGGCAGCCTGTTTGGCTGGCAACAGCTTAGCCTGGAAAGGTTGTTCGGATATGTGTTCTCGCCTTTGGCTTATATCATGGGGGTTAGCTGGGATAACGCTGGGGTAGTAGGTGGGCTGATTGGCCAGAAGCTGGCGATAAACGAATTTGTCGCATACGTGAATTTTTCAGCCTATCTCAAAGACAGCGTCGCGGTGCTCGATCCTAAAACCATCGCCGTCATCTCTTTCGCACTGTGTGGGTTCGCCAACTTCGGCTCGATAGCCGTGGTGGTGGGGGCGTTCAGCGCGGTAGCACCGGAACGCGCTTCGGATATTGCCAGCCTGGGCTTGCGCGCGCTGCTGGCCGCTACCTTGTCTAATCTGATGAGCGCCACCATCGCCGGGCTGTTTATCGGTCTCGGTGCTTTGAGCGTGGCATTATGATCACGCCCTTTCTTTGGCGTGAGCGTGATTATTTTCCGCGCTAAACTTGCGCATTAGATAAGTGACTACTAATGTGTAGTCATGAATGAAAATGACCTCTTCAAAGCGCTGGCGGATCCCACCCGGCGCAGCATCTTCGAAAAACTGGCCGCTGGCGGCATGAATGCCAGCGCACTGCGTGAAGGCATGACGATCAGCCAATCTGCGATGTCTCAACACCTGGCCGTGTTGCGGCAGGCGGGGCTGGTATGCGAGGCGCGCCAGGGCCGTTTCGTCAATTATCAGGTTGACCCGCAAGGGTTGGCGGTCATCGCGCAATGGCTGGACAAATACCGTGCCTTCTGGCCGGCACGCATCGACAGGCTGAACGTTTTGCTAAAGGACATGGATCAATGACCCCAACCGACGCCACGCAGCCGCCGCTGGTGCTGGAGTATCAACTCGATGCGCCGCCAGAGAAAGTCTGGCGGGCTATCGGGATCCCGGCATTGCGCGAACAATGGTTACCGAATGCCGAACTGGCCGATACCGAACCGGTAGCGATAACGCCGGGCGAAGCAATCAGCTACCGGATGCGTGATGGCCGACCGCCGTACCTCGAAAGTACCGTGACCTTGCAGATTTTGCCCATCGCCGACGGCAGAAGCCTGTTACGCGTCATTCACCAACTCGACGACGCCAGGTTGACGGCAGTGAACGACGGTGGATTGCAGCTGATGCGCGCTGCCTGACGCTCAACTCATTATTCCAATCTGAAAACAGGAGTTCACCGATGCGTGAATCGATGCTGCTCGTCCCGATGGTGGTAGAACAGACCAGCCAAGGAGAACGTTCGTTCGATATTTATTCGCGGCTGCTGCGCGACCGCATCGTTTTCCTGAACGGCAAGGTTAACGATCAGGTGGCAGAAATGCTCTGTGCTCAACTGCTGTTTCTCGAAGCTGAGAACCCGGATAAACCCATAAATTTATATATCAATTCACCGGGCGGGGTGATCACCAGCGGCTTCGCCATCTACGACACTATGCAGTACATCAACGCACCGGTGCATACGCTGTGTATGGGCACAGCTCGCTCGATGGGGTCATTCCTGCTGATGGCGGGAGAAGCCGGCCACCGGATGGCGTTGCCTAATGCCAGCCTGCACGTGCACCAACCACTGGGCGGTTTTCAGGGGCAAGCGTCAGATATCCTTATCCACGCCGAAGAGATGAAACGCACCAAGCACACAGTGATCCGCCTGTACGCCGAACACTGCGGTCGTAGCTACGAAGAGGTTGAGCGCTCACTCGATCGTGACCGCTTTATGAGCGCCGACCAAGCCGTAGAGTGGGGGCTGGTGGATAAGGTGCTACGGGCGCGATGATACGCTGTCCAGCAGACGATCAAGGGCCTGTAGATACTGTACTTGCAGGCTCTGCGCCTGTAGAGAGTCTCCCCGTACCGCGACAAGGGCCAAACCGCTGCCATGGGCATGATCAACCAAAATATCGCGCCACTGTAGGGGCTCTGTCGTCATCTCAGCCAGCAAGGCCGTAAGGCGATCGGTAATCTGACGGGTGACCCCGGCAAAGGCCTCAGGCGTGGCAAAGATTGCCAGCGTGAGCTGGGGATGATAGCCGACTGCGCGATGATAGCGCGTGAGCAATGTTCGAATTTCTGTCCGCGGATCAGCCAATCCGTTCAACCCCTCCATGGCTTCGGCATAGACGCGATCGGACAAAGCACGCAATAGCCCGGCCAGATCACCAATATGGTGATACAGGCTCATCGGCGTGACGCCCAGCCGAGTGGCGAGTGTACGCATCGTCAGCCCTTGTCCACCACTTTCATCCAGCAGGCCAAGAGCGGAATCCAGAATGTCATCCCGCGTTACTCCTTTTCCGTTGGTTGGACGCCCGCGTGGACGAGTCATTGGGGCAATACCTGATAGTGGGATTGCACCAGGCCCGAAGGAAAGCTCCGGTTCGACAGTAATTTTAAATCAATGTCCTGTTGCAGCGAGCCGAACAGAGGCCTGCCCGAACCAAGCAGTACGGGAACCTTGGTGATCACCATATCGCTAACCAACCCTTCGCGCAGAAAGGACTGTATTAATTGCCCGCCATCCACATAGACGCGGTGCACATTCTGTGTAGCCAACTGCTCAAGCGCATATTTTGGCGTGAGGTTGGCGAACCGGACTTTACCTGTCAGGGCAGAAGGGACCGGCTCATTAGCCAGTTGTTTGGACAGTACGAGTACCGGGAGGTCATAAGGCCAGCTATCGAAGGTGAGTACCTTTTCATAAGTCCCTCTCCCCATCAGGATCATGTCTTTGTCAGCGATAAAGGTATCGAAGCCATGATCTTCTGCCGAGGCGTCGCGTTGCAATAACCAGTCGATGTCGCCATCTTGCCGAGCGATAAAACCGTCCAGGCTGGTGGCGATGAAAACGTGTGTAGTGATCATTGAATGCTCCATATTTATACGCTGTATATTATTGCGTTGGTATGGCCCAAAATCAACATTACCGGTTAAAACAAAAAATCCACGCCGGGGCGTGGATTTTGGAGTTTGCTGCAGAGGCGGGAGTTAGACGTTAAACAAGAAGTTCATGACGTCACCGTCTTTAACGATGTAGTCTTTACCTTCTGAACGCATCTTGCCAGCTTCTTTGGCACCTTGCTCACCCTTGTAGGTGATGAAGTCTTCAAAAGCGATGGTCTGGGCGCGGATAAAGCCTTTTTCGAAGTCGGTGTGGATCTTGCCGGCTGCCTGCGGGGCGGTAGCGCCAACCGGGATGGTCCAGGCGCGGACTTCTTTCACACCGGCGGTGAAGTAGGTCTGCAGGTTCAGCAACTCGTAACCGGCGCGGATCACGCGGTTCAGGCCCGGCTCTTCCAGGCCCAGTTCCGCCATGAATTCTTCGCGGTCTTCGTCTTCCAGCTCGGCGATATCGGATTCTACTGCGGCGCACACGGCAACCACAACCGAGCCTTCGCCCGCAGCGATTTCACGCACTTTGTCCAGGTACGGGTTGTTTTCGAAACCGTCTTCGTTGACGTTGGCGATGTACATGGTTGGTTTCAGCGTCAGGAAGCTCAGGTAGCGGATTGCCGCCTTGTCTTCTTCGGACAGATCCAGCGCACGCAGCATGCCGGCGTTTTCCAGCTGTGGCAGGCATTTTTCCAGAGCTGCCAGTTCCGCTTTCGCGTCTTTGTCGCCGCCTTTGGCTTTCTTCTGCACGCGGTGGATCGCGCGTTCGCAGGTGTCGAGATCCGACAAGGCCAGTTCGGTGTTGATGACGTCGATGTCGTCAGCCGGGTCAACTTTGTTGTTAACGTGGATGATGTTGTCGTTTTCGAAGCAGCGAACCACGTGGCCAATCGCTTCGGTTTCGCGGATGTTGGTCAGGAACTGGTTACCCAGACCTTCACCTTTGGACGCGCCCTTGACCAGGCCGGCGATGTCGACGAATTCCATGGTGGTTGGCAGGATACGCTGTGGCTTGACGATCTCGGCCAGCTGGTCCAGACGCGGATCGGGCATCGGCACCACACCGGTGTTAGGTTCAATGGTGCAGAACGGGAAGTTGGCTGCTTCGATACCCGCTTTGGTCAACGCGTTGAACAGGGTGGATTTGCCTACGTTAGGCAGGCCGACGATACCGCATTTGAATCCCATGTTGTTATCACCTTAAATATCTTAACTATCAGCCGGTTAGGTTTAACCCACTGCATAAAGGACGAAATAATGGCGCCATTATACACGTAATGGCCGTTTTTCTCGATCTGGCTGTGTGTGATGGGTAAATGCCGAGGCAGTGCCGGTTTTTGATTGAGATTTAGATCACATTTACACATACTGACACTTCTGATTAACCTACAGGAAACGTGCCGGATGTCCTTCTTGCCCAGTCCACCCTAAGCTCTCTCCCTCCTGAGGTTTGCCGCGCCCTGCGGCCTTGGTTCCCGTGCTGCGGGAATGTGTTTTATCTGTCAGAAGTGAATAATCCATGTTTAACCTGAACAATTTCAGGCTGTCGGCCGTCAAGAACGAGGTGCTGGCGGGCTTTGTGGTGGCGGTTTCAATGATCCCGGAAGCGGTCGGCTTTTCGCTGGTCGCCGGGCTTTCTCCGATCGTCGGGTTGCACACCGCCTTTATTATCGGGCTGGTCACCGCGCTGTTTGGCGGCAAGCCGGGCATGGTGTCGGGTGCGGCCGGTTCAATCGTGGTGGTGCTGATGAGCCTGGCAGCGCAGTACGGCATGGGGTACGTACTGTGGGCGACGATTTTTGCCGGGGTTATCCAAATCCTGATCGGCATTTTCCGCCTGGGTAAGTTTATCCGACTGGTGCCGCTGCCCGCGGTTCACGGCTTCGTGAACGGGTTGGCGATTGTCATTATGCTGGCGCAACTGCATATGATTGCCGGGCAGGGGCCGCTGATGTATGGGCTGGTGGCGCTGGCGATCCTGGTGGTGGTGTTCTTCCCACGGTTAACGCGCATCATCCCCGCGTCACTGGCGGCGCTTATCGTGGTGTCTGCTCTGGCAATCGGGTTTAACCTGCAAACGCTGCGGGTCGGCGATTTGGCGGACATCTCCGGTGCATTACCGCACTTCAGCCTGCCGATGGCGCCTTTTACCCTCGAGATGCTGAAAGTGGTGTTGCCGTACGCAGTGGTAATCGCGCTGGTGGGGCTGATCGAATCGCTGCTTACCATGACGGTGCTGGATGAAATGGGCGGCAAGAAAGGCAACGGCAACCGCGAGAGCATCGCCCAGGGGGCTGGCAACGCGGTTTGTGGCCTGTTTGGTTGTTTCGCCGGTTGCGCAATGATTGGCCAGTCGATCATCAACTTCACTTCAGGCGGGCGTGGGCGCATCTCCGGCGCGGTAGGCGCAATACTGCTGATTCTGTTTGTGGTCAGTCTGTCGGGCTATATCGGCCTGTTGCCGGTGGCGGCGCTGGCCGGGGTGATGCTGGTGGTGTGTTACAACACCTTTGAGTGGAGCTCGCTGCGCCGTCTGCGCCGGATGCCGAAGGCAGATGCGCTGGTGATGCTGCTGGTGACCCTGATTACCATCTTTACCGATCTGGCGATGGCGGTGATCAGCGGGGTGATCATTTCGGCGCTGGTATTTGCCTGGCAGCAGGCACGTATTCGCGTGCGTCAGCATCGGGTGGAAGGTGAGGTGGCGGTATATCAGTTGGACGGGCCGCTGTTCTTCGGCTCCACCACGGCCTTTGCCGAACTGTTCGAACCGAAAAACGATCCGCAAAATGTGGTGCTGGATTTTGCCGGTACCCGGGTGATGGATTCCAGCGGCGTGGAGGCGATTGATAAACTGACGGCACGCTATCTGTCGGCGGGGAAAACCATTCGGCTACGTCATCTGAGCGGTGACTGTGTACGCCTGTTGAAACAGGCCGGCCCGTTTTGCAGCCATGAACTGGACGATCCGCAATATTACGTGGCGGAAGAGGGCTACCAAACCGATGACGCAAACGTCGGCGAAGAAACCTTTAAACTGCGCACCTAAGGCAGATTGCAGCGGGCGCGACGCCCGCTGCAACGATGATCAGGCCTGCGCCTTGAAGCTGTGCAGGCGACGAACGGTTTTTTCCAACCCGTCAGTCAGCAACACTTCCGTACAGCGTGCGGCTTCATCGATCGCTTCATCAATCATTTTTTGTTCGCTGGCCGGTGGCTTGCCGAGCACGAAACCTACCACTTTGTTTTTATCGCCCGGGTGGCCTATGCCGATGCGCAAGCGATAGAAATTCGGGTTATTGCCAAACTTGTTCTGAATATCCTTCAGCCCGTTGTGGCCACCGTTGCCGCCGCCCAGTTTGATCTTGGCAACGCCGGGGGGAATATCCAGCTCGTCATGCGCCACCAGGATCTCGTCCGGCTCGATGCGATAGAAATTGGCCATCGCCAATACCGCTTTGCCGCTGAGGTTCATAAAGGTGGTAGGCACCAACAGCCGCACGTCGTTGCCGGCCAGGTTCAGCCGGGCGGTGTAGCCGAAGAACTTGCTCTCTTCTTTGAGCTGCTGGTTATGGCGCTGGGCCAGTAAATCGACGTACCAGGCGCCGGCGTTGTGCCGCGTCTGCGCGTATTCAGCGCCCGGATTCGCCAGGCCGACTATCAATTTAATACTGCTCACTGGGAGATTCGCTATGATCGATATAATGGAAAGGGCAATAGTCTACCTGTCGACGCCACGAATGACAAAATCCTGATATGCCCGGTCGCGCATTGACGGAACTATAGACAGAAAAGAGAATAATTCATTAGCGGAATCATTCAATTTGATCGCTAATAGACTCATTCTGGTAAAGTTTTGTCATGTTTTCTTTACCATTTGTGATCCTCTCCGCAATCACCTTGTCCAACCAGGGTCTATACTTAACTTATCAAAGTGGGTTAACCAGTTAGAGAGTTATCCCGGTTGGCACATGGCACTATGGAGGTGGCATATGAAACGTAGAAACGCGGACAGAATGGGCAACTTTTTTATGGGGCTGGGCCTGGTCGTGATGATCGGCGGTGTCGGATACTCCATTGTTGCTGAAGTTTCGCAGTTCAACCTGCCGCAGTTTTTCGCCCATGGCGCAATCATGAGTATCTTCGTGGGTGCGTTGTTGTGGCTGGTTGGTGCGCGTATTGGCGGTCGTGAGCAGGTAGCGGACCGTTACTGGTGGGTAAAACACTTTGATAAACGTTGCCGCAACGATCATCATCGTTCGTCACATTGATTAGAAAGAGAGAAGGGAACAGGCGTTACGGCAAAGGAAATCTGCCGCGCATTAAGGCTTAAGGTCATGTTTGACTACTCGTAGAAAACCCGTTGCTGCTATGCACCAACGGGTTTTTCTTTTTCTGCTTTCGGGCCATCAATCCCTTCGGTACGGCAGGGCGCCGCACCGAAAAGAGAACTGATTAATGCTCGAACATCGCAGAAATTGACTCTTCGTTGCTGATACGGCGGATGGCTTCAGCCAGCATGCCAGACAGCGTCAGAGTGCGTACGTTTTTCAGGGCCTTGATTTCTGGAGACAGCGGAATGGTGTCGCAGACAATCACTTCATCAATTACCGAGTTGCGGATGTTTTCCACGGCGTTACCGGAGAAGATCGGGTGCGTCGCGTAGGCAAATACGCGCTTGGCACCGCGTTCTTTCAACGCTTCAGCCGCTTTACATAAGGTACCGCCGGTATCGATCATATCGTCAACCAGTACACAGTCACGGCCTGCTACGTCACCAATGATGTGCATCACCTGAGAAACGTTCGCGCGCGGGCGGCGTTTATCGATGATAGCCATATCGGTGTCGTTCAGCAGTTTGGCGATTGCGCGGGCGCGCACTACGCCGCCGATGTCTGGGGAAACCACGATTGGGTTCTCCAGATTCTGTTGCAGCATGTCTTCCAGCAGGATCGGGCTACCGAACACGTTATCTACCGGAACATCGAAGAAGCCTTGGATCTGTTCAGCGTGCAGATCCACCGTCAAAACGCGGTCAACCCCTACACTGGAGAGGAAATCGGCTACAACTTTGGCCGTGATTGGCACACGAGCAGAACGCACGCGGCGATCCTGGCGGGCATAACCGAAGTAAGGGATAACAGCAGTAATACGACCTGCGGAGGCGCGACGCAGGGCATCTACCATAACGACCAGTTCCATCAGGTTGTCGTTGGTAGGGGCACAGGTGGACTGGATGATGAAAATATCACCGCCGCGTACATTTTCGTTGATTTGCACGCTCACTTCGCCGTCGCTAAAACGACCTACTGCGGCGTCACCAAGGCTGGTGTACAAACGGTTGGCAATACGTTGTGCTAGTTCCGGGGTGGCGTTACCAGCAAAAAGCTTCATATCAGGCACGAGAAGAACCTCAGGCATGCGTCCAGAGAAGATATTGTCATTCGGCCTTCGCTAAGGGGCAGTTAGCGACGCCGGCGCAATATCATACGGGTGTGTAAAAAAACAACGTGAAACCGAAGCGGCGCAGGGATTACAGGGCCAGGTGTGAATGACCCTGCGCAGCGAAACGAGAACTACGGTTTCATCTGCCCGGAACGGATGCGATGTAGTGGAGAGACGTTAACGCCACGCGCTACAAAACCACGTATCCACTCCGGGGCTTGATTTAACACCTGACGGGCGGCGGTTTCTGTGTCGAATTCAGCAAACACACAAGCACCTGTGCCAGTCAGGCGTGACGGCGCGTATTCTAACAGCCAAGAAACAAGCTGTTCAACCTCGCGAAAACGTTTTCTTGCTATAGGTTCGCAATCATTTGCGTAAGTTGCCTGTAACAGCACACTTAACGGACGAACCGGGGTGTCTCTTTTTAATTCCGCATCGCCAAAAATTGCCGGGGTAGGGATGCTGACCCCCGGATGCGCCACCAGATACCATTTTTCCTGTGGGTTGGCCGGCTGCAAACGCTCACCGATGCCTTCGGCGAACGCTGCATGGCCACGCACGAAAACAGGGACGTCGGCACCGAGCGCCAGCCCCAGTTCTGCAAGCTGGTCGTCGCTCAAACCGCAGCGCCACAGTTCATTCAGCGCAACCAGCACCGTAGCGGCGTTGGAGGAGCCACCCCCCAGCCCGCCGCCCATCGGCAGCCGCTTTTCGATGCTGATGTCGGCACCCCGTGGCGCGGTATTCAGTCCATGGCGATCGCAATACTGTTGCAGCAGACGTGCGGCGCGGACAATCAGGTTTTCTTCATCCGGCACGCCCGCCACCGGGGTCAGCAGGTGAATACGGTCATCCTGTCGCACATCGATGGTCAGCGTGTCGCCGTAATCCAGAAACTGAAACAGCGTCTGCAACAGGTGATAGCCGTCTTCACGTTGGCCGGTAATGTATAAAAACAAATTAAGTTTAGCTGGCGATGGCCACTGACGGATCATTTGAGCGTCCAATTATCCATTTTCAGTTTGATGCGCTGGTCACCCTGTTTCAGCTCAAGTCGGCTTGGCAACTGCGGTTGCAGGCTGTTGTTGTAGTCCTGGTAGTCAACGGTCCAGGTCTGTCCGCCTTGCTGGTAGGTCAGCGAGTTCAGGCGATACTGGTCATCCAGCTTGAAGTCGTTGGCTTCACCCGGCAGGCCGAGCATCCATTGGCGCAGGTTGTCCAGCGGGATTGCCATACCGGTCAGTTTGCGGATCATCTCTTCGGCATTGTCGCTGACATAGCGCTTGCCCTGATTGTCGGTCAACTGCACCACATTTTTCTGCACGTTGAGATCAAGCTCGGTGCTGCCAAGTGGGTTGGTCAGCAGCAGGCGGTAACGATCAGACGAATACTGCTGCCAGAAGAAGCGCGCGTAGACTTTTTTCTGATCGGACAGGTAGGCGAAAGAGCCCCGGGTCTGATACTGCTCAAGCTGTTGCACCGCTTGCTCATGGGCGCGCCATTGCGGTGATGTCGGGCTGGTGGCCGGGCCGCTGGGTTTGGTGGTGGTACAGGCAGCCAGCACCAGGCTGGCCAGCGGGATCAGGCGTAGCAAACTAACTTTGCGGATTGGCATAACTTTCTCTTGTCCTTTTGTCCTTACGGGCACGCACAGCGAGACCTTGGTATCAGCGTTTACGCTAGCGGGGTAGCGCCGGCGCGTCAATTTTTTGCTGCATCGCTTTGAATCTGGCCGGCTTTGTCACCGCTGTTAGCCTCGGGGGTATGCGCTGCGTTTGCACATAAGATTAACACAATCGCCCAACCCTGCCGCTGTGGGCACAAGAATATCTCTCTGGTCGGGCGGAGGCCGTTGGCGTTTAGTTGAGGTTGCTAGCAGTATGCTGCAATAGTTTATCGCCGGAGGAGAATACAAGGTCATGAAGCTGTCAGTACGCATTGTTATTTCGCTGTTATGCTTCGCGGGTGCGGCATTTTTTTATCTTCAGGCAAAGCATGTTTTTTGTCAGCAGGTCTCTTTTCTTTTGGATCCCACCTTTCGTTGCGGCACTTTAGGTTGGTAAACGCCGGATATTTGATCGCCGCCTGGCGGCTTAGGGGTTATCGTTATTGCTGAATACTGTGCGGAATATCGCATACTGCACTAAAATTCAGTATGTTATGTCGTCGAATTAATTGTCATCCCGCTGTATTTATTAGCAATTTATCGATTGATGCTGACTATTTCAGCGATTGAACGGAAGATGCGGTTGTTACTTTTATTGAGCCCGCGCATCAAGTAGAATGCCGTTCAACGAGAACCCGTACCAAAAGAAGTATTACTCGAAGCAATGACCCTGCTGGCGTTAGGTATAAATCACAAAACCGCTCCGGTTTCTCTGCGTGAAAGGGTGACCTTCTCCCCAGAGTCGATCGAACAGGCGCTAACCAGCTTGCTCCAACAACCGTTGGTGCAGGGCGGTGTCGTGTTGTCTACCTGCAACCGCACCGAACTTTATCTTAGCGTGGAGCAACAGGAACATATTCACGAACAGCTGGTTGCCTGGCTGTGTGAATACCACCATCTGCGCCCGGAAGAAGTGAGCAAAAGCCTGTATTGGCACCACGGCAACGACGCCGTCAGCCATCTGATGCGCGTAGCCAGCGGTCTGGATTCGCTGGTGTTGGGTGAACCGCAGATCCTCGGCCAAGTGAAAAAAGCCTTTGCCGAATCGCAACGCGGCCAGTCGCTTTCCGGTGAGCTTGAACGGCTGTTCCAAAAATCCTTCTCTGTCGCAAAACGCGTACGTACCGAAACAGAAATCGGTGCCAGTGCGGTCTCTGTGGCCTTTGCAGCCTGTACGTTGGCGCGTCAAATCTTCGAATCACTTGCCGAATTGAACGTGCTGCTAGTGGGCGCCGGTGAAACCATTGAACTGGTGGCGCGCCATCTGCGCGAGCACAAAGTTCGGCATATGATTATTGCCAACCGTACCCGCGAACGTGCGCAATTGCTGGCGGACGAAGTTGGCGCGGAAGTGATCACATTACCGGAAATCGACGAACGCCTGGCGGACGCCGATATCATCATCAGTTCTACCGCCAGCCCGCTGCCGATCATCGGTAAAGGGATGGTGGAGCGCGCGCTGAAAGCGCGTCGCAACCAGCCGATGCTGCTGGTGGATATCGCCGTACCGCGTGATATTGAACCGGAAGTAGGCAAGCTGGCCAACGCCTATCTGTATAGCGTGGACGATCTGCACGCCATCATTCAAAGCAACCTGGCGCAGCGCAAAGCCGCGGCGGTGCAGGCGGAATCGATCGTTCAGCAGGAAAGCACCAACTTTATGGCCTGGCTGCGCTCACAGGGCGCAGTGGAAACCATCCGCGACTACCGCTCGCAGGCCGATCAGATCCGTGCGGAAATGGAAGCCAAAGCCCTGGCCGCGATTGCGCAGGGCGCCGACGTGGAGCAGGTTATCCACGAGCTGGCCCATCGGCTGACCAATCGTCTTATTCATGCCCCTACCAAATCCCTCCAGCAGGCCGCCGGCGATGGCGACGTGGAGCGGTTGCAATTATTACGCGACAGCCTCGGGCTGGATCAGCATTAGTTTTCTCTTTTAACAGGGTTTAATACCACGCATGAAGCCTTCTATTGTTGCCAAACTGGAAGCGTTACAAGAGCGCCATGAAGAAGTGCAGGCGCTGCTCGGCGATGCCGGCGTTATTGCCGAGCAGGATCGGTTCCGTGCGCTGTCGCGCGAATATGCACAGTTGACCGATGTCAGCCGCTGTTTCCTGGAATGGCGTCAGGTGCAGGACGATCTGGCTACGGCGGAAATGATGCTGGACGATCCGGAAATGCGTGAAATGGCGCAGGAAGAGTTGAAACAGGCCAAGGCCGCGACGGAAGAGCTGGAACAGCAGCTGCAACTGCTGCTGTTACCGAAAGATCCGGATGACGAGCGCGGTTGTTTCCTGGAAGTACGCGCCGGGACCGGCGGCGACGAAGCGGCGATTTTCGCCGGCGACCTGTTCCGCATGTACAGCCGCTATGCCGAAATGCGCCGCTGGCGCGTCGAGATCATGAGCGCCAACGAAGGCGAGCATGGCGGTTATAAAGAAGTGATTGCCAAGGTTTCTGGCGACGGTGTTTACGGCCAGCTCAAATTTGAATCCGGCGGTCATCGCGTACAGCGCGTGCCGGAAACCGAGTCGCAGGGGCGTATTCATACCTCCGCGTGCACCGTGGCGGTGATGCCGGAAATACCGGAGGCTGAACTGCCGGAGATCAACGCGGGCGATCTGAAAATTGACACCTTCCGTTCCTCAGGCGCAGGTGGTCAGCACGTTAACACCACCGACTCGGCGATCCGTATTACCCACTTGCCGACCGGCATTGTGGTGGAGTGTCAGGACGAGCGCTCACAGCACAAGAACAAAGCCAAAGCGATGGCGGTGTTGGGTGCGCGTATCCGTGCAGCAGAAATGGCCAAGCGCCAGCAGGCAGAAGCTTCAACCCGTCGTAACCTGCTGGGCAGTGGCGATCGTTCAGACCGCAACCGTACCTATAACTTCCCGCAGGGGCGTGTCACTGACCACCGTATCAACCTGACGCTGTACCGTCTGGACGAGGTGATGGAAGGCAAGCTCGACATGCTGATCCAGCCGATTGTGCAGGAATACCAGGCTGACCAGCTTGCTGCGCTGTCCGCCGAGCAGGAGTAATGGACTATCAATCCTGGCTGAAGGCGGCGGTTGCCCGCCTGACGCAGAGTGAAAGCGCCCGACGCGATGCGGAAATCCTGCTGGGGTTCGTGACCGGCCGGGCCAGAACTTTCCTGATGGCGTTTGGCGAAACCGTGCTGACGCCGCAAGAGCAAGAGCAGTTGGAGAGATTGTTGGCACGCCGTGAACGCGGTGAGCCGGTAGCTTATCTGATTGGCGAGCGCGAATTTTGGTCGTTGCCGCTGTCGGTATCGCCCGCCACCCTGATCCCGCGTCCGGACACCGAATGCCTGGTGGAGTTGGCGCTGGAGCTTTTGCCCTCATCCCCTTGCGCCATTCTCGATCTCGGTACCGGTACCGGCGCCATCGCCCTGGCGTTAGCCAGCGAACGCCCAGACTGCAAAGTGACCGGCGTCGATTTACAGCCGGAAGCGGTGGCGTTGGCCAAGCACAATGCGCAGAAGCTGTCGATCGGCAACGCGCAGTTCCTTCAGGGCAGTTGGTATGCCCCACTGGTCGGAGAAACTTTTGCTCTGATCGCCAGCAACCCTCCTTATATCGACGCCGCCGACCCGCATTTGGCACAGGGCGACGTACGTTTTGAGCCAAGTAGCGCTCTGGTGGCGCCACAGCAGGGGCTGGCGGATTTGTCCGCTATCGTGCAGCAGGCGCCGTATCACCTGCAATCACAGGGTTGGCTGCTGCTTGAACATGGCTGGCAGCAGGGAGAAAGCGTACGCGCACTGCTGCAGGCCGCCGGTTTTATTTCGATCGATACCCGACGCGATTATGGCGGTAACGATCGCGTCACCTTTGGCCAATGGCCGCAGCAATCACTGAAAACCAAAAATAACGAAGCACACAGCGATTAAATAAGGAAGCGATATGGCAGTCTACTCGGCGTTAAAACATCTGCATTTGTTGACGGTCACCATCAGTATTGTCTTGTTTGTATTGCGTTTCTTCTGGAAATGGCGCAATTCGGCTATGATGAACAAACGTTGGGTGAAGATAACCCCGCATATAAATGATACGGTGTTGTTCGTCAGCGGCATCGCACTGGTGGTGATGTTCAAGTTATATCCGCTGTTGGGTATGGACTCATGGCTGACCGAGAAGCTGTTTGGCGTTATTATCTATATCCTGCTTGGCTACGTCGCATTGGGCAAGAAGACCAAAAACCAGAACCTGCGCACACTGGCGTTTGTGCTGGCATTGGGCTGTTTGTACCTGATAATTAAACTTGCCACGACGAAAATACCCTTTCTGATGGGATACTTATGAGTAGTATTGCTGATTTTGAATTTAACACCTCGCTGCTGAGCGAGGGCGTGATCCTGGTATCGCAGTCCGTGCGGCGTGATTTCCCCGCCGCCGAGGTCGAACGCAAGCTGCAACAGCTGGTCGACGAAGCGCGTGCGGCCGTGCCGCAGGATCTCAGCCAGGAACAGCAACTGGACGCACTCATTGAATTGTTCTTCAAAACCTGGGGTTTTGGCGGCGCCAGCGGCGTGTATCGCCTGTCCGACGCTATTTGGCTCGACAAGGTGCTGGAAGGTCGTCAGGGCACGCCGGTTTCGCTCGGCACCATTTTCCTTCATATCGCCGCTCATCTGGATTTACCGCTGCTGCCGGTTATTTTCCCCACTCAACTGATCCTGCGGGCAGACTGGCTGGATGAAGAGATGTGGTTGATCAATCCATTGAACGGCGAGACGCTGAACGAACACCAGTTGGAAGTGTGGATCAAGGGCAACCTGGGTCTGGGCGCCGAACTGGAAGACGACGATCTCGATGAGTCAGAAAACGTCATGGTGGTGCGTAAGATGTTGGATACGCTCAAAGCCGCCCTGATGGAAGAAAAACAGATGGAAATGGCGCTGCGCGCCAGCGAAACGGTGTTGTGCTTCGATCCGGAAGACCCTTACGAAATCCGTGACCGCGGGCTGATTTACGCCCAGTTGGAATGCAACCATATCGCGATTTCCGATCTTAACTATTTTGTCGAACAGTGTCCTGAAGACCCGGTCAGCGAAGTGATCAAGGTACAGATCCACTCGATTGAACCGAAACAGGTTACGCTGCATTAATTCATTTACTATGCCCTGAACGCGACAGGCCAAGGCTTGCGGCACGACGGGTAACTTCAATAAAGGCGAAAGCATGAAACAGAAAGTGGTTAGCATTGGTGACATCGACGTAGCGAACGATCTGCCGTTTGTGCTGTTTGGCGGTATGAACGTGCTGGAATCGCGCGATCTGGCGATGCGCATCTGTGAACACTACGTCACCGTGACGCAAAAACTGGGCATCCCTTACGTTTTCAAAGCCTCCTTTGACAAAGCCAACCGTTCTTCTATCCACTCCTACCGGGGGCCGGGTCTGGAAGAGGGGATGAAGATCTTCGAAGAAATCAAAAAAACCTTCGGCGTGAAAATCATCACCGACGTTCACGAAGCGTCACAGGCTCAGCCGGTGTCCGAAGTGGTTGACGTGATCCAACTGCCGGCATTCCTGGCGCGTCAGACCGATCTGGTGGAAGCGATGGCGAAAACCGGTGCGGTGATCAACGTCAAGAAGCCACAGTTCGTCAGCCCGGGCCAAATGGGCAATATCGTCGACAAATTCAAGGAAGGCGGTAACGATCAGGTGATCCTGTGCGATCGCGGCAGTAACTTTGGTTACGATAACCTGGTGGTCGATATGCTTGGCATCAACGTTATGAAAAACGTGACGGGCGGCCATCCGGTGATCTTTGACGTGACCCATGCTCTGCAGACTCGCGATCCCTTCGGCGCAGCTTCTGGCGGCCGTCGGGCGCAGGTTGCCGAACTGGCGCGTGCCGGTATGGCGGTTGGCCTGGCAGGTCTGTTCATCGAAGCGCACCCAGAGCCAAACAGCGCCAAATGTGACGGCCCGTCCGCGTTGCCGCTGGACAAGCTGGAGCCGTTCCTGGTGCAGATGAAAGCCATCGACGACCTGGTGAAGAGCTTCCCAGAGCTGGACACCAGCAACTAAACATTTTCACAGCTGTTATTTGTAGGGGCGCAGCATACTGCGCCCGCTATGGTTTAAAGCCCGATTCGTCGGGCTTTTTGTTTTTCAGGCATCGAGCGCTGCAAGCGCTTCAGGCAGCGTCGCGTAGAAATGCAGTTTCCCCTCAATCGGCTGTATCCGTGCCCTTGCCAGCGTTTTCAACGGCTGGAAAGGCATGTCGGTGATTGCCAACTGTTTGCCGGCCGGCAGGGCTTCGATAAAGCGTTGCAAGGCATCCAGTCCCCCGGCATCCAGCACCGGCACCGCATCCCACTGCAAGACGATCACGTCATAATTTTCGCTGCGCACCAGTAGCTCGTTAAAAATACGCTCGGCGGCGGCGAAGAACAGCGGGCCATTCACCCGCAGCACCAATCGGCCGTTGTCGGCACTCAGTTCGCTCAGGCGCGTCATGCGCGCAATGCGGCGCATAAACAGCAGCGAGGCCAGCACAATGCCTACGGTAATGGCGATCACCATATCGAACAGCACCGTCAGCGACATGCACAGCAGCATCACCAGAATGTCGTCTTTCGGCGCTCGCCGCAGCAGATAAACCACCTTGTGCGCCTCGCTCATATTCCAGGCCACCATCAGCAACAGCGACGCCATTGCAGCCAGCGGCAGCCAGGACAACCACGGTGCCAGCACCAGTAACGCCAGCAGTACCAACAACGCATGGATGATGGCCGAGACCGGGGAGGTGGCACCGGCGCGTACGTTGGCGGCAGAGCGTGCAATGGCCGCGGTGGCGGTAATGCCGCCGAAGAAAGGCGCAATGATGTTGCCCGCACCCTGGCCGATAAGTTCGGTATTGGAGTTGTGCTTCTTGCCGGTCATCCCGTCCAGCACCACCGCGCACAGCAGGGATTCTATGGCCCCGAGCATCGCCATGGAGAAAGCAGCCGGCAGCAGGGCGGAAAGCGTTTGCCAGCTTAACGCCATCGGCTTACCGTCACCGGCCGGTAAATCCCACGGCAGCATCAGCTGCGGCAGAATGGGCGGTATGCCCTGGCCGTGGGTGCCGTCGGCCAGCAGATAGCTGAAGCGCGAGCCGATGGTCGCAACCGGGTGGTCAAACAGCGCCAGAATACCCATAACCGCGGTACCCGCCAGCAGTGCGGGTAAATGGCCCGGTACCCGCAGGCCGAGCTTGGGCCAGAAGATAAGGATCAATAGGGTCACTGCGCCGATCAGGGTGTCGCCGACGTCCAGCGTCGGCAGCGCCTGCAGCAGGGCGTAAACCTTGCCCACATAGTGTTCTGGCACCACCGCCATTTGCAGGCCAAAGAAATCCTTCACCTGCATGGTAGCAATGGTGATGGCGATACCGGAGGTAAAGCCTAACGTCACCGACAGGGGAATGTACTCAATCAGGCGACCGAAACGCGCCAGTCCCATGATGACCAGAAACAGTCCGGAAAGCAGGGTGGCGATCAGAAGGCCCGAGAGGCCGAACTGCTGCGACACCGGATAGAGGATCACCACAAACGCGGCGGTAGGCCCGGAAACGCTGTAGCGGGAACCACCGCTGATGGCGATGACAATCCCGGCAACCGCTGAGGTGTACAGTCCATATTGGGGGGGAACGCCACTGGCAATCGCCAACGCCATCGCCAGCGGGATCGCGATAATGCCGACGGTGACGCCGGCGATGGCATCTTTTAGCAGGCGTTGCAGGGAATAGGGATCTCGCCAACAGGCATCAATCAGCGCGCTGAACGGCCTAATGCCGTTAATTTCATGCGTTTTCATCTGAGGTGTAAACCAAGTCTATAAAAGAGAACGGAATGGCGGGCCGGATGCGGTCCGTCTCGAATAGCTGATAGACACCATACGCCTGTTGTGCCGGCGATTCCTAGATATACATCAATGCACTTCGGAAAATCAGACTTATACTCTTTCAGGAACGGGATAAATGACAAGTTACAGGCAGGCCGCGGTTTAGGCGGCCTGCGCAGAAAGAATAGGCCAGGTTATACCGCTTAGTGGACCGCCGGTAGGGATAATCCGAGAAAATGCGCCAGGGTGCCGACCAACAGATTGTGATCTTCCAACTGGGGTGAGCCAGAAATGCTGATGGTGCCAATGCAGCCCACGCCACCAAGATTGATCGGGAAGGCGCCACCGTGTGCCGAGTAATCGCTGACGCTCAGGCCATAGCGTTCTTCCAGGGTCGATTGTCGTTGCTGCAGGCGCAGGCCAATCGCGTAAGAGCTCTTGTGGAAGTGCTTCACCACATTGCGTTTGCGCCGTACCCAATCGGCGATATCGGGGGTAGTGCCGGGCATGGCGTAATAAAACAGCGTTTGCCCCGCGAGCTGGATCTCAATAGCGATCGACAGGCGGCGCTGTTCGGCCGCTGATTTCAATGCAGAGCCCAGCTCCCAGGCGGTGTTATGGTCAAAATGGCTGAAGGTCAACGTGGTTTCTTGTTCGCTAAGCGCGTGCAAATCATCATCGATATTCATGGTCGCCCCCTTTATTGGTTGCCAACAGATTATCCTGAACAGAATTTATGGGATAGATACCTTGGAAATAACATAGAACTGCTAATCTATTATTAACCTGAGTAATAATATGTACGATGCCGAAATGGATGAGACAGGGAATGCTCAAAATTCGTCGCTAAATCCCCCTGTCGATTCCGTGGAGCCTATCGAATATTTATGACTTACGTCGCGTCAATTCCCACCCTGTATAGTGACGCCTGCATTACCTATGCCACGCTGTCCGTCAGCTATTTTGCCCTCAGTAAAAATGCGCCTTTTTCTTATCAGTCCGAAGGATGGAAGCGTATAGTCTTTGGCCTGCTTGCCGGGCTGGCGGTGCTGTTTCTCAATCAGGACCGGCTGGAGTTGAGCGGTAACCTGCATTTCAGCTTTGCCATGATCCCGATGATACTGGTGACCTTTTATGGCGGGGCGGTCAGTGGACTGGTCTGCTACCTGATGTCGCTGGCATTTACGGGAGGCTTGACCGTCGATAATCTGTTTATCGGTTCGATCATCATTCCATTGCTGTTGTCGCGTGTGTGGTTGATAAAGTCGAATCGGGTGTTTTATCTCACCATTGGCATCATTGCGCTGTACCGTATCGGAGTGGTCTGGTTATTGGCAGATATACGCGCGCTATGGGGTGATGTGTTGTTGTATCAGGCGGTCTCGGCCCTGTGTCTGGCTATATGCTTCCACGGGCTGAATTTCAAAGAGCGCCATATCCACGCTTATTTCTCTATGCGTGATAAAGCCACCACCGACAGCCTCACCCATATCAATAATCGCGCCAGCGTAGACTATCGACTCATGCTGCAGCAGGCGGAGCGCAGCCCCTGCGGGTTGATGATCCTCGATCTGGATAATTTCAAACGAATCAACGACACCTACGGCCATTTGGCCGGAGACCTGCTGCTGGCTCGCGTCGGACAACTGTTGCAAAGCAGCGTGCGCAGTGAGGATTTCGTCGGTCGTTATGGCGGTGAGGAATTTATCGTGATCACCGCCAGTTATGATCCGACGGTGATTGGCGGTGTGGCGGAGCGCATACGACGCAGCGTGGAAACGACGTTATTTTTGCTGGATGAAGACGTCGAGGCACGTATCACGGTTTCTATCGGTGCGTCGTTATACCTGCCCGGCATGGCGTTGGACAAGGCAATAGAGGTCACGGATGAGGCGCTGTATGACGCCAAGCGGCAGGGGAAAAATCGGGTGGTCTGCAGCAGGCTGATGCAGCTTGCCCCGCTGGGTGCCGGTTTTCGGCAGGAATAACCCCTCCTGAAGGTTCAGGAGGGGGATAGGTCAGGCCGCCAGAGTATGTTCGCGGAATGCGGTCAGCAGTTCCTCGGTAAACTTAAGGCGTTTCTGACGGTCGGTCAGATCCAGCATAAACTTCAACTTGGTCGGCCCATCCAGGCGATAGATCTGCGGGTTGCTTTGCAACAGGCCAATCAAATAGCCAGGATCGACCCGATTCTTCTCACCAAACTCGATAAAACCACCGCGCTCATTACCTTCGATGCGCTTGATCCCCAGCTTCTGTGCATGTTGACGCAGCGCCGCACTTTGCAGCAGGTTGCGCGCCGCATCAGGCAGCAGGCCGAAACGGTCGATCAACTCCACTTTCAACTCTTCCAGCTCGGCGTCGTTTTTCGCGCTGGCGATGCGTTTGTAGAACGACAGGCGCGTGTTGACGTCTGGGATATAGTCATCTGGTAGCAGGGCCGGCATGCGCAGCTCCACCTCGGTCTGGTTGCTGGTAAGATCTTCCAGCGAAGGTTCGCGCCCGTGTTTGAGTGCATCCACCGCGCTTTCCAACAGTTCCATGTACAGCGAAAAGCCGACTGTGGTCATCTGGCCGCTCTGGTCTTCGCCCAGCAGTTCGCCCGCGCCGCGGATCTCCAGATCGTGGGTAGCCAGGGCAAAACCGGCGCCCAGATCTTCCAGTGAAGCGATGGCCTCCAGCCGCTTATGCGCGTCGGTGCTCATGGCTTTCGGATTTGGCGTCAGCAAATAAGCATAGGCCTGATGGTGAGAACGTCCGACGCGACCGCGCAACTGATGCAGTTGCGCCAGCCCGAAACGATCGGCGCGTTCGATGATAATGGTATTGGCGCTGGGAATATCGATACCGGTTTCGATAATGGTGGTACAGACCAGTACGTTAAAGCGCTGGTGGTGGAAATCGTTCATCACCCGTTCCAAATCACGTTCGCGCATCTGGCCGTGGCCAATGGCGATACGCGCTTCTGGCACCAGCTCAGCCAGTTTTTCCGCCGCCTTCTCGATATTTTCCACGTCGTTATACAGATAATAAACCTGACCGCCGCGCAGCACTTCACGCAGGATAGCCTCGCGCACCACCAGGCTGTCGTATTCGCGCACGAAGGTTTTCACCGCCAAACGACGCGCCGGGGGGGTAGCGATAATCGACAGGTCACGCATGCCGCTCATCGCCATATTCAACGTACGCGGGATTGGCGTCGCGGTGAGCGTCAGAATATCCACATCGGCACGCATCGCCTTGATGCGTTCTTTGTGGCGAACGCCGAAGCGGTGTTCTTCATCGACGATCAGCAGCCCCAAATCTTTCCAGCGCAGATCGCTCTGCAGCAGTTTGTGGGTACCGATGATGATGTCTACCTTACCGTCGACGGCATCGTCCATCACCTGTTGCTGCTCTTTGGCGCTACGGAAACGCGACATCATCTCGATGCGGATCGGCCAGGTGGCGAAGCGGTCGCGGAAGTTGTCAAAATGCTGCTGCGCCAGCAGGGTGGTTGGTACCAACACCGCCACCTGCTTGCCGTTTTCTACCGCCAGGAAGGCGGCACGCATCGCCACTTCGGTTTTGCCGAAGCCGACGTCGCCACAGACCAGACGATCCATGGCCAGGGGTTGGCACATGTCGCTCAGCACGGCGTTGATTGCCTGCTCCTGATCTGGCGTGGTTTCAAACGGGAAACTTTGGCAGAACAGCTGATACTGCTCACGGTTATGTTTAAAGGCGAAGCCGGTTTTGGCCGCGCGCTGTGCGTAAATATCCAGCAGTTCCGCCGCAACGTCTCGCACCCGTTCGGCGGCTTTTTGCCGTGCGCGCGTCCAGGCGTCTCCACCCAACTTGTGCAGCGGGGCGTTTTCGTCCGCACCGCCGGCGTAGCGGCTGATCAGATGCAATGAAGAAACCGGCACGTAGAGTTTGTCTTCGCCGGCGTAGGCCAGGATCAGGTATTCGGCCTTGATGCCGCCGGCTTCCAGCGTGGTCAGGCCAACGTAACGCCCGACGCCGTGCTCCAGGTGCACCACCGGCTGGCCAGGGTGCAGCTCCGCCAGGTTGCGGATCAGCACATCGGTATTAATGGTGCGCCGGTTGTCCTGGCGACGGCGGCTAACGCGCTCGCCGAGCAGATCGCTTTCGCAGATCAGCGCCCGGTTGCGCATGCCGTCGAGGAAGCCGCGTTCGGAGGCGCCGACCATCATGTAGCGACCAGCCGGCTCGGCCTGATCGAGATGCTGGATCAAGGCGGTGCTGAGCTTGATGCGGCCGAGCAAATCCTGCAGCGTTTCACGGCGGCCTTCACTTTCCACCGAGAAAATGATGCTGCCGTCGAAGCTTTCGGTAAAACGACGCAGGTTGTCCAGCGGCGCTTTCTGTTGGGCTTGCACCGCCAGATCAGGCAGGGTGCGATAATCCAGATTGGTGTTGCCGGCTTTGGCGGGCAGCTCTTCGGTTTTCAGCGCCATACGCGGCCAGGCTTTCAATTCGCTAAACAGCTCGTCAACCCGCAGCCACAGGCTTGGCGGCGCCAGCAGTGGGCGCATAGGATCGACCCGGCGGCTCTCGTAGCGTTGGTTAACGTCCAGCCAGAAACGATCGGCTGCGTTCTCCAGATTGCCGGTATTGACGATCAGCGTGTTCTCCGGCAGGTAGCTGAACAGTGACGGCAGCGGTTGGCTGAAGAACAGCGGTTGCCAGTATTCGATACCGGCCGGCCAGGTGCCTTTGCTGACCTGCTGATAAATATGTTCGGCGTCGCGGCGCACCTCAAACTGCTCGCGCCATTGGCTGCGGAACAGTTCGATGGCGTTTTTGTCGGTAGGGAATTCATGGGCCGGCAGCAGATTGATGGCCTCGACTTCGTTCAGCGTACGCTGGTTGTCGACATCAAAGGTGCGCAGGCTGTCGATTTCATCGTCGAAGAAATCGATGCGGTAAGGTTCTTCGCTGCCCATGGGGAACAGGTCGAGCAGCGCGCCGCGGGTGGCAAACTCACCGTGCTCCATTACCTGATCGACGCTGCGGTAGCCGGCCTGTTCCAGTTGGGCGCGCAGTTTGTCGCGTGACAGACGCTGGCCTTTTTTCATCACCAGCGCGTGGCCGTGCAGAAACTCGTGCGGACAAACGCGCTGCATTAAGGTATTGACCGGCAGAATAATTACGCCACGGGCCATGGTCGGCAGATGGTACAGGCTCGACAGGCGGGTAGAGATGATTTCCTGATGCGGCGAGAAGCTGTCGTAAGGCAGGGTTTCCCAGTCGGACAGGGTGGTTACCATCTGGTCGGTAAACTGCTGAATTTCGTCGCGCAACCGCAGGGCATTTTGCATGTCCGGGGCGATCAGCATCACCGGCCCGTTATGACGTTCGACGATCTCGGCGCACTCCACGGCGCAGGCCGAGCCGGTCAGCTGCCCCAACTGGCGCAAATCGCCCGCGCGTTCAGGCAGGGAATAACGGGAGGATGACGATGAAGAACGGTTAGGGTTATCGGAGGTGCTCATTAAGGTATCTTTAATCAATGTGTTAAATTTCGCCCGGCACAGATTACAACGCGCCTTTACCCGGTAATACTAGCCCACTGAGCCATAAACTGACATAGGTAAAAGCGCGAAACCCGTCGTCTTTCAAGCGGCGACTTTCAAATGTACTGCAGGCAGATTCGTCGCTCCAGTAACGTTAGCGGGCGAATAAATTCGCCCCGATGACTCAGCCATAGGCCAGAGATTGAAGGTTGTATTGCCCGTAATGCAGAGTTATTCCTGCGCGCCCATGGCAAGATAGTCGGCGATTTTATCAACGTCGACGTTGCCGCCGCTGACGATCACCCCGACCTTTTTACCCCGCAGGTCGAGCAGTGAATTCATCGCCGCCGCCGCGGCCAGGCAGCCTGTGGGCTCGACCACCATTTTCATCCGTTCCATAAAGAAACGCATCTGTCGGCACAGCTGCTGGTCGCTGACCGTTAAAATATCTTCTACATACTGTTGAATGATCGGGAACGTCAGCGTGCCCACCTGCTGCGTTTGCGCACCGTCGGCGATGGTTTTTGGCACTGGGATCTGTACCGGCTGGCCGCTACGGAACGCCAGCTGAACGTCGTTACCTGCCTGTGGTTCAACGCCGAAAACGCGGCACCCGGGCGACCAGTGGTGTGCCGCCACCGCGCTGCCCGCCAGCAAACCACCGCCGCCGGTGCACACCAACAAAACATCCAGCGGCCCGACTTCCTCAATCAACTCTTTGGTAGCGGTGCCTTGGCCGGCGATCACCTGTGGGTAATCATAAGGCGGCACTATCGTCAGGCCCTGTTCGGCTGCCAACCGCTGGGTTATGGCAGCACGGTCTTCGCTGTGCCGCTGATAAATCACGACGTTGGCGCCGTAGCCGCGCGTTGCTGCCAGCTTGGTTGCCGGTGCGTCGTGCGGCATCACTATGGTCACCTTGACCCCCAGTTCCCGTGCCGCCAATGCCATTGCCTGCGCATGGTTGCCGGAGGAGAAGGCAATTACACCAGCCTGGCGCTGCGCCGGGCTCAATTGAGCAATAGAATTGTACGCGCCACGAAACTTGAAGGCGCCTACACGCTGGAAGTTTTCGCACTTGAAGAACAGCTGCGCCCCGGCGATGTTGTCGGCCTGCTGCGAGGTCATGACCGGTGTGCGCAGGGCATGTCCTGCCAGAATTTCGGCGGCGGTAGAGATATCGGCGGCGGTGATGCAGTGGGGCGTTGAACTCATGGCGACCTCGTCTGGTGAAAGGTTGATTGATTACCCGATTATTTTAATTTACTCTTTGTAAAGTTATTGTCAAATGGTTAAGTTTATGAGCGATCTCAGGCAGGAAAATGCGCTGCTGTTGCGCGAAGCGGAAAAAATTGTTCAGGCACTGGGCGCGATGTTTGCGCCCAGCTGTGAAGTGGTGTTGCACGATCTGACGCAACCGAATCATGCCATCGTCAGCATCGCCAATAACCTGTCGAACCGCAGTATCGGCGATGCCGCCAGCGAAATGGGGCTTGAGCGTATCGCCTCGCCGGATTTTCCGGACGTGGTGCAAAACTATGCCAATGCGTTCCCGGATGGGCGTCCGGCCAAGAGCACCTCCATTGGTCTGCGCAACAGCCAGGGGGTCTACGTGGCGGCGATCTGCCTTAACCTGGACGTTTCAATCTTCAACAGCGTCAACGCCATCCTGCAACAACTGACCGCGGTGGTACAGAGCACGCCGCAGGCGGCGGATGAAGGGGCTCGCTCACTGTCCGACATTGCTTCAGTGATCAACAACTTTGCCGCTTCGCATGCCACTGCACCGCGCGCGCTCACGTCTGAGCAGCGTGTTCAGGTGATCCAGCAACTAAAGCAGCAGGGCTATCTGCAACTGCGCGGGGCAGCCACCATGGCGGCGGAGGCGCTGGGGATTTCCCGGGTGTCGGTTTACAACCTGTTAAAGCGCGATGCCGGGTGACGTGCTGCCGCTGGCGCGATCGACGGAATAAAAGGCGTCAGGGTGGTTCCCTAAACGGGGTATAGCCTTTATTATCCTTGATCACTTTGCTTAAGCTACGGCAACAAAACGGATTTCATGTATCAACCTGTCGCGTTATTCATTGGCCTGCGCTACATGCGCGGGCGGGCATCAGACCGCTTCGGACGGTTTGTTTCCTGGCTTTCCACCATCGGCATTACGCTGGGGGTGATGGCGTTGGTCACCGTCTTGTCGGTGATGAACGGTTTTGAAAAGGATCTGGAAAACAACATACTCGGTCTGATGCCGCAGGCGTTGATCACCAGCCCACAGGGCTCGATCAACCCTCAGCAGATCCCGGCATCGGCGGTACAAAGCCTGCAGGGCGTTAGCCGCGTAGCGCCACTGACCACCGGTGACGTAGTGCTGCAAAGCGCTCGCAGCGTGGCGGTCGGCGTGATGTTGGGGGTCAATCCGGACGAAGCCGATCCTTTGACGCCGTTCCTGGTCAACGTCAAGCAGCAGCTGTTGCAGCCGGGCCAGTACAACATCATTATCGGCGAGCAGTTGGCCGGGCAACTTGGCGTTAAACGCGGCGATCCGCTGCGGGTGATGGTGCCCAGCGCCAGCCAGTTCACGCCGATGGGCCGCATCCCTATTCAACGCCTGTTTACCGTGGTCGGCACTTTCCATGCCAACAGCGAAGTGGATGGCACCCAGATGCTGGTCAATCAGCAGGATGCCTCACGTCTGTTACGCTACCCGGCGGGCAATATCACCGGATGGCGCCTGTTCCTGCAGCAGCCGCTGACGGTCGATACTCTCAGCCAACAGAAATTGCCGCAGGGCACCGAGTGGAAAGACTGGCGCGAGCGCAAGGGCGAGCTGTTCCAGGCAGTGCGTATGGAGAAAAACATGATGGGGCTGTTGCTTAGCCTGATCGTGGCCGTCGCGGCCTTTAACATCATCACTTCACTCGGCCTGCTGGTGATGGAGAAGCAGGGCGAAGTTGCCATTCTGCAGACCCAGGGCCTGACGCGTCGACAGATCATGTCGGTATTTATGGTGCAAGGCGCCAGCGCCGGCATTATCGGCTCGCTGCTCGGTACGCTGCTGGGCGTGTTGCTGGCCAGCAACCTGAATAACCTGATGCCGATCCTCGGCGCTTTGATTGACGGCGCATCGCTGCCGGTGGCGGTGGATCCGCTGCAGGTGACGATTATCGCCGTAGCGGCGATGGCGGTGTCTCTGTTGTCCACGCTTTACCCTTCATGGCGCGCTGCCGCCGTACAACCCGCTGAGGCTTTACGTTATGAGTAACCATTTTTTGTTGCAGTGCGACAACCTGTGCAAGACCTATCAGGAAGGCAACCTGCATACCGACGTACTGCGCAATGTCAGCTTTGCCATGCAGCCGGGCGAGATGATGGCGATTGTCGGCAGCTCGGGTTCCGGTAAAAGTACCTTGCTGCATCTGCTGGGTGGGCTGGACTCACCAACCTCCGGCGAGGTGATTTACAAAGGGCAGTCTCTGAATACCCTGTCATCGGCCGCCAAGGCGGAGCTGCGTAACCGCCAGTTGGGCTTTATCTACCAGTTCCATCATCTGTTGCCTGACTTTACCGCGCTGGAAAACGCCGCGATGCCTTTGCTGATCGGCGGGATGAAACCGGCGCAGGCGCAGGAAAAGGCGCTGGAAATGCTGACGGCGGTCGGGCTGGCAAAACGCAGCAAGCACCGGCCGTCAGAACTCTCCGGCGGTGAGCGTCAGCGCGTGGCGATTGCCCGTGCGCTGGTCAATAACCCGTCGCTGGTATTGGCGGACGAACCTACCGGTAACCTCGATAAACGCACTGCCGACAGCATTTTCGATCTGCTCGGCGAATTGAACGTGCGCCAGGGCACTGCGTTTCTGGTGGTCACTCATGACTTGCAGTTGGCCAAGCGCCTCAGCCGCCAGCTGGAAATGGCCGATGGCCATCTGCAGGCCCAGTTGACGCTGTTGGGGGCTGAGTAATGGCGGGAGCGTCACTTTCGTTTCTGACGGCCCTACGCTTCAGCCGTGGGCGCAAGCGCGGCGGCATGGTGTCGCTGATCTCGGTGATTTCCACCATAGGTATCGCGCTGGGCGTGGCGGTGCTGATCGTCGGCCTGAGCGCCATGAACGGTTTTGAGCGCGAGCTGAAAAATCGTATTTTGGCGGTGGTGCCGCACGGTGAAATAGAGCCGGTGAAGCAGCCGTTCAAAGACTGGTCGTCAATTTTGCAACGGGTGGAGAAAGTACCCGGCATTTTGGCCGCCGCTCCCTATATCAACTTTACCGGCCTGATGGAAAACGGCGCGCAGCTGCGGGCGGTCGGGGTGAAAGGGGTGGATCCTCAGCAGGAAAACCAGCTTAGCGCGCTGCCGAAATATGTGCAGGGCGACGCCTGGGCCAATTTCAAAAGCGGTGAGCAACAGGTGATCCTCGGCAAGGGCGTCGCCGACGCTTTGGGCGTCAAGCAGGGCAGCTATGTGACGGTGATGATCCCCAACAGCGACCCGCAGATGAAGCTGTTGCAACCGAAGCGCATTCGTTTACACGTCACCGGGATTTTGCAGCTCAGCGGTCAGCTCGATCACAGTCTGGCTATGGTGCCATTGGCCGATGCCCAACAGTATCTGGATATGGGTGACAGTGTCACCGGTATTGCCATCAAGGTTAACGACGTGTTTGCCGCCAACAAGCTGGTGCGCGACGCCGGTGAAGTCACCAATTCCTACGTGTATATCAAGAGTTGGATCGGCACCTACGGCTATATGTACCGCGATATCCAGATGATCCGCGCGATTATGTATTTGGCGATGGTGCTGGTGATCGGCGTGGCCTGTTTTAACATTGTCTCCACGCTGGTGATGGCGGTGAAGGACAAGAGTGGTGATATCGCCGTACTGCGCACCTTGGGGGCCAAAGACGGTTTTATCCGCGCCATATTTATCTGGTACGGCCTGCTGGCCGGGCTTGTGGGTAGCCTCAGCGGCGTGGTGGTCGGGGTTATCGCCTCACTGCAGCTGACCAACATCATCAAAGGATTGGAAAAGCTGATGGGGCATTCATTCCTGTCGGGAGATATCTACTTCATCGACTTCCTGCCTTCCGAGCTGCACTGGCTGGACGTGGTGATTGTACTGGTGACCGCGCTGGTGCTCAGCCTGTTGGCCAGCTGGTACCCGGCCAGGCGCGCCAGCCGTATCGATCCGGCGCGAGTGTTGAGCGGACAATAATGAAAATCAGGGGAGGCAGAGATGCCGCCCCTTTTTTTAGCCTGAGGGTGGGTTATGTACTACGGTTTCGATATGGGCGGCACCAAGATTGAGCTGGGCGTGTTCGATGCAGATCTGCAGCGTATCTGGCAAAAAAGGGTGCCGACGCCACGTGAGGATTATCGACAACTGCTGACGACGCTGCGCGATCTGACCTTTGAAGCGGATGCGTTTTGTGGCCAGAAAGGCATGGTAGGTATCGGTATTCCCGGCCTGCCCAACGACGATGACGGCACGGTTTTCACCGCCAACGTCCCGGCGGCGATGGGGCAGCGCTTGCCGCATGACCTGGCCGAGTTGATTGGCCGTGACGTACGCATCGATAACGACGCCAACTGCTTTGCGCTGTCGGAGGCCTGGGACGAGGAGTTTCGTCGCTATCCGACGGTGCTGGGCATTATCCTCGGAACCGGGGTAGGCGGCGGGCTAATCGTCGACGGTAAGGTGCTCTCCGGGCGTAACTATATCGCCGGTGAATTTGGTCATTTCCGTCTGCCGGTGGATGCGCTGGAGGTGTTGGGACGTGATATACCTCGCGTTCCTTGCGGGTGCGGTCATCAGGGTTGCATCGAAAATTACATTTCTGGCCGCGGTTTTGAGTGGATGTACGGCCACTTTTACCAGCAGCACTTGCCTGCGCAGCAGATCATTGCGCATTATCAGGCAGGTGAGCCGCAGGCGGTGGCTCATGTCGAACGTTTCATGGACGTCCTGGCGATATGCCTGGGCAATCTGCTGACTATCATCGATCCGCATCTGGTGGTGATTGGCGGTGGCTTGTCGAATTTTGACGCTATTTACCAGGCGTTACCGCAGCGTTTGCCGGCGCATGTGTTGCGCGTGGCCAAGCTGCCACGAATTGAAAAAGCCCGTTACGGGGACGCCGGTGGCGTACGCGGGGCGGCGTTCCTCAATTTGGTTAACAGGGAAAAGTAAGGAGAGAGTTAATGCACACTCGTCATCGGCTGTGTCAGTTTCGCAAGAGTAAGCATGTGCTGCATCAGCGCTTTCGTTCGCGTATTTTTCATCGCGATACCATGGCGGCGGCCGAGCTGAAAAAGCCGTTTGTCGTGGTGTTGACCGGCGCCGGGATCTCGGCTGAGTCGGGTATTCGTACCTTCCGGGCGGCGGACGGGTTGTGGGAAGAGCATAGCGTGGAGGATGTCGCTACGCCGGAAGGTTATCAGCGCGATCCACAGCTGGTACAGGCGTTTTACAATGAACGCCGTCGTCAGCTGCAATCGCCGGACATTGCACCTAACGCTGCGCATCGTGCCCTGGCGGATCTGGAAGCCTGGTTGGGAGATAACTTCCTGCTGGTAACGCAAAATATCGATAACCTGCATGAGCGCGCAGGCAGCTCGCGGGTGTTGCATATGCACGGTGAACTGTTGAAAGTACGCTGCACCAGCTCCGGGCAGGTCTTTGACTGGCCGGAAGACCTTAGCGTGGACGACCGCTGCCATTGTTGCCAGTTCCCGGCCCCGTTGCGCCCACACGTGGTGTGGTTCGGCGAAATGCCGCTGGGCATGGATGAAATTTATCAGGCGCTGGCCAAGGCCGACTTCTTTGTCGCTATCGGCACCTCGGGCCACGTTTATCCGGCGGCGGGCTTTGTGCATGAAGCGCGGCTGGGGGGGGCGCATACCATGGAGCTCAACCTGGAGCCCAGCCAGGTGGAAAGTCAGTTTGATGAAAAACACTACGGCCAGGCCAGCGCGGTGGTACCACGTTTTGTGCACAAATTCCTGGTAGGGAAAGTTGAAAGGGCTGATAGGCCTTAACCCCAGGTCAATGCGCTGTCTGACTCGGGTAACTGGCCGGCCGTTTGACGCCGGCCTTTCTTTGGTTAAATGAGCAGGGGCGACGGTGAATTTCAAGCAGGTATTCAGCCAGGCGGATCTGAGCAAAACGGATCTCACCATCCTCAACGCTATCTTCGACAACCCGGACGCCTGCATTGACGAGGGTATCCGTGCGGTTTCCGTTCGTTGCCACAGTTCACCCTCGACCCTGGTGCGGTTGGCGAAAAAGCTGGGCTTTCGCGGCTATCTGGAACTGGTGTATTTCATCAAGTTCAACCTGGTGATGGCACCGGCTTTTCAGGAGCAGCCGCAGCCGACGGCAGCGGCCAGCTTAAAACAACAGACCCAATTCCTTGATCTGCTCGACAGCGGCAAAATCCTGATCCACGGCAGCGGTTTCTCGCAGCTGGTGGCGCAGTATATGTACAACAAATTTATGACGCTGGGCATCGACAGCTACCTGTCGCTGTGGCCGGATTTCGAGATCCTCGATCGAGAGATGCGTTTCCGGTTTGATATGGTGATTGTGATTTCAAAATCGGGCAACAGCAGCTCGGCGCTGAGTTGGAGCGACGCGGTGAAACGCAATAATATCCGGCTGGCGGCGTTTTGTGGCGACGGAAACAGCCCGCTGGCGCAGCAGGCCGATATGTCCTTTATTTACGAGGATCGGCAAAAGTACGACCACGATATTTACTATCCCAACCCGTTTTTCGGCCACTGCCTGCTGGGGTTTGAGAACCTGATCAAAGCCTGGTTTGAACGGCGCAGCCGTTGAGGCCTGCGCCGTTTCAGCCCTGCTTAATGCCAATGCTTGGCATACTGGTGATGAGCCTGCAGGTACTCTTCAACCAGCGTTTTTGCCAGTGAGTAAGAGTTGACCAGCGGGTGCACCATCAGTGCCTTGATGGCCTTCTGACGGTCCCCTTCCAGAATGGCGGCAACCGCCAGGCGTTCGTACTCTTTGACCTGGGAGATCAGGTTTTTCTGGGTGTCGGGAATATCATTCATTTTTACCGGGTGAATGCCCGCGTTGCTGAGTTCGCAGCTGATTTCAATCACGTCTTCCGGGTGCAGGAAGTCGAGCGTCCTGTTGTTCTGCATCGACACCACCACTCGTTTTTGCTGGCCGTTATTTACCGCCTCCAAAATGTCTATCGCCACCCCGGCATAACCGCCGCTGTCAGGCTGTTCGATAAACTGCTGCAGCGTCAGCATCTCACGCTCTTTGACTTTACCCTGGCTGGATTCTCGCTGCATGTAGGAGTTTTCCCGCGTCAGATAGTGAGCGAAATAGACGCTGAAAGCCTGATCCAGCTGCGTGGCGATATCCAGCCTGGCAAGGTCGGCCAGCATTTGCTGGTTTATCAGCGCAATCTGTTCGCCACGGGTTTCTCCGGCATCGACGATGGCGGCGATCGCCTGTTCCCGGTAATAGTAGTAATACAGATACTCATTGAGCATCAGGTTATCGGACAGCGCGACCAGCTCTGGTGAGAAATATTTCATGCAGGTATCACGGTACAGGCGTGGATCGGCCAGCAGTTGCTCGCTCACCTCCAGACCGTTGACCCGCACATTGCGGAACCATGACAGGTGATTTAGCCCAAAGCAGTCGACGCTAAGCTCGGACTCACGACAGCCCAGCAGTTCCGCCAACTCACGGATAAACTCGCTGGGGGCGTCGCATATGCCGTACACCTTGCGTTTGAAGCCGGATTTGATGATGGCTTCGGTCACCATGCCGGAAGGGTTGGTAAAGTTGAACAGTACCGCGTCCGGTGATGACACCTGCTCTATGAGCCGACAATATTCCACTATGGCCGGAATAGAACGCATCGCCATGGCAAAACCGCCGGCACCGGTGGTTTCTTGCCCCAGGACCTGATGATTGAGTGCGATACGTTCGTCATGAATGCGGCCTTCTTCACCGCCGATACGCAGGGTGGTGATGATATAATCGGCTCCGCTCAGCGCCTGATGGGCGTCGCTGCTCAGGCTGAACCTGATGTCGCTGCGGATACGCTCGAAGACACCCTGTGCGATGGCGCCGTAGACCGCCAATTTCTCCCGATCGGTATCCATAAACACCACTTCGGTGACGCCGATGCGGTGGGCGTTATAGGCAATGGACTTGGCCAGGAACGGTGAGCGTACGCCACCGCCGCCCAGAACGGTTAATTTCATGAATTTTCTCCCAATAAATAAAGTTATAATGCTGCTAAATATTTTTCGACCTGACTTTTCACTTTTCCGACGGTGACACCATAAATCACCTGGACTTCACGCCGGCTTTTCACCACGCCTTTTGCTCCGGTACTTTTTAATGCGGCCTCATCAATTAATTGCATGTCTTTTAGTTCGACGCGCAATCGGGTGAAGCAGTTGTCGACGGAAATAATGTTTTCTTTGCCACCCAGGGCACGAATAATAACCCCGCTTAACTCATTGGGTGTATTTTTGCTGTTCTGATACTCCTGTTTGGAATAGAGCTTGACCCCGTCGTCATCCTCACGGCCCGGCGTTTTTAAATTAAGCTTCAGCACCAGGGTTTTGAATACCAGGTAATACACCGCAAACTGCACCAGACCAATCACCACGTACAGCGGCCAGCGGGTGAGGGCGACCGGTAACGGCAGGTTGTAAACCAGGAATTCGATCAGGCCGCTGGCCCCCCAGGGGCGAACGTCGAACAGGTTACACGCAACTTGCGAAAGTGCGGTCAGCACGGCGTGTATCACCCACAGTAACGGTGAGATAAACAGGAAGGTGAACTCTATCGGTTCGGTTATGCCTACCAGAATGGAAGTGGTGATGGCCGGGATCAATATCGCCTTGGCCAGCACTTTTTTCTCCGGTTTGGCGGTGTGATAGAACGCCAACGCAGCGCCTGACAGACCGAAAATGGTCACCATGCCCTGTTGCGAAAAGCGCAGTGCCTCGTTCATCAGCGGGGAGATGCTCGGGTCGCGCATATAAGCGAGGAAAATGGCCTGCGAGCCCGACACCGTATGGCCGTCTTGTACAATTGAACCGCCGATGCTGGTCAACTGAAATGGCGACCAGATAAAATGATGCAGACCGGTGGGGATCAGGAATTTTTCGAAAAAGCCATAGACGAAGACCCCGAGCGAACCTGAGCTTTTCATAAAGCCGGTCAGGGAAATCAGCCCGTGTGAAATGGCCGGCCAAAGGTAGCTGAAACCGACGGCATACAGCATGATCACCGGCGTCATGGCGATTAGCACCAGCTTGGAACCGCCATAGACGGAAAGTACGCCGTTCAGCTCCACGTTACACAATCTGTTGTGCACCCAGGCGATAGTGACACCGAGGATCAGGCCGAGGAAAATACCCATATCCACCACGGTAAAGCCCAGCAGTTCGGTTTGCCCGGTGCCGTAATATTCCCCATTGATTTTCTGCGCTATGTGACCGCTTAATTGCAGATAGGATGAGTTGGCGCCCAGGAACATAATAAAGCACATCACGGCAACCAGCGCCGCTTCGCTTTTTTTATCCTTCGCCAGGCCGTAGGTAATACCGATGCAAAAAATCAGCCCGAGATTACCAAACAGCGGCCAAAAGGTATCACCGATCATTTTGCCGATATGAAATACGCCGGAGTTTTCATTCACCAGCGTGGCATTGGTGAGAATAGAGCTTAATGCCAGAATCAGACCAATTACCGGCAGAAAGAATATTGGCCCCATCATGGCTTTGGAGAAAATCTGCAGCTTGCTTAAGATATTATCAATAATATCTTTCATAGCAGTTCCTTTTTTATATTTTAGTGGATAATGACGTTGCTGGTAATACTCCCTGGTATGGCGAAATAAAAATGATTTTGAATGCGGCAACCCCTGCCTTAAACCAGTTATAGGTCGAATTATTTAGCGATGCAATCAGCCGCCGGAAAAAGGTACCGGTGGTCAATGACTGACAACCGGTACCAGGCGTGAAGAGGATCACATAAGGGGGGGAGTGAAAGGTAAGATGGACAGACACCAAGGGAGGAGGCGAAATATCAAACACCACAAGAATTAATGATTTCCGTTAAATCTGGTTAAAAATGACCTGTCTCAATATTTGATCTCGATCGGTTCCGCATAATGAAACGCGAAATTCTGAGGGCGGATACCATGGATAAACTACTTGATCGCTTTTTTAACTACGTCTCATTCGACACGCAATCTAAAGCGAACGTCAAACATGTGCCGAGCACCGACGGGCAATTGAAGCTGGCGCGTGCATTGCAGCAGGAAATGATTGAACTGGGTTTTGAACGGGTGTCGCTCAGTGAGCATGGCTGCGTGATGGGCACTTTGCCGGGGAACGTTACCTGGCTCGTGCCGGCGATAGGCTTTATTGCCCACCTGGATACTTCACCGGATTTTACCGGTAAGCACGTCAACCCGCAGATTGTCGAAAATTACCGCGGCGGCGATATTGCCTTGGGCATTGGTGATGAAGTGCTGTCGCCAGTGATGTTCCCGATCCTGCACCAAATGTTGGGGCAGACGCTGATCACCACCGACGGTAAAACGCTGCTCGGTGCCGATGACAAGGCGGGCATCGCCGAAATCCTGACCGCCATGGTGCGACTGCAGCAGCGCAACATTCCACACGGCGATATCCGCGTAGCCTTTACACCGGATGAAGAGGTGGGCAAAGGGGCGCGGTTGTTTGACGTGGCGCAGTTCGATGCCGAATGGGCCTATACCGTGGACGGTGGCGGCGTGGGTGAGTTGGAGTGCGAAAACTTCAACGCAGCATCGGTGACGGTGAAAATTGTCGGTAACAATGTCCACCCGGGCAGCGCCAAAGGAGTGATGGTGAATGCCTTATCGTTGGCGACGCGTATTCAGCAGGCGTTACCGGTGGATGAAACCCCGGAAACCACCAGCGGCTATCAGGGGTTCTACCACCTCAGCAGCTTTAAGGGGAGCGTTGAGCGCGCCGAGATGCAGTACATCCTGCGTGATTTTGAGCGTGAGGGTTTTGAGGCACGTAAACGCCGGATGATAGAGGTCGCTCAACAGGTGGGCAAAGGTCTGCCGCGCGATTGTTATATTGAAGTCACGATTGAAGACAGCTATTACAACATGCGGGAACAGGTGGCAGAGCATCCACATGTGATTGCATTGGCACAGCAGGCAATGCGTGATTGTGATATCGAACCGATCATGAAACCGATTCGCGGCGGTACCGACGGCGCTCAGCTGTCGTTTCGCGGCTTGCCTTGCCCAAATCTGTTCACCGGGGGTTATAACTACCACTGCAAGCATGAGTTTGTGTCGCTGGAAGGGATGGAACAGGCGGTTTCGGTTATTATGCGCATCGCCGCGCTGACCGCCGAACGCGCCAAATAACCTCGATGAGATTGAGTATAATTGCTTGCCGTAACAATGATTTGCTCCTAGTGTAGGATATATTTCCAGCACAAGGAGCCGTATCATGAGCAGTACCGAGCACCGTATCGATCGCCAGTGTCTTGAGCAGTTTGTGCAGGCTATTTGGCGCCACGCCGGCAGTACCGAGCAGGAGGCCGCGCGGGTGGCGGATCATCTGGTTCAGGCGAATCTGGCCGGGCACGATTCCCACGGCGTAGGCATGATCCCCAGCTATATGTCGTCATTGGCTCAGGGGCATTTGCAGCTTAACGTTCATGCCAAAGTGGTACGCGATGCCGGAGCGGTGCTGACGGTGGACGGCGGACAGGGTTTTGGCCAGGTCGTCGCCTGTGAGGCGATGGAAAAAGGCATAGAGCGCGCCCGGCAGTTGGGGCTGGCTGCGGTGGCGTTGCACAACTCACATCACATTGGCCGCATTGGCCACTGGGCCGAGCAGTGTGCGCGAGCCGGTTTTATCTCTATTCATTTCGTCAATGTGGTGGGCGATCCTATGGTGGCACCGTTCGGCGGCAGTGACCGTCGTTTCGGCACCAACCCCTTCTGCGTTATTTTTCCCCGTAAAGATAAAAAACCGTTACTGCTGGATTTTGCTACCAGCGGCATCGCGTTTGGTAAAACCCGCGTGGCCTACAACAAAGGTTTGAGCGTCGCGCCGGGTTATCTGATTGACCAACACGGCCAGCCAACGACGGAACCCAAGGTGATGCACGAACAGCCGTTTGGCTCGTTGCTGCCTTTCGGTGCCCATAAAGGCTATGCGTTAGCCACGTTATGCGAAATCCTCGGCGGTGCGCTGTCCGGTGGCCGCACTACTCATGCGGCGACGGTGAAATCCAACAGCGATGCTATTTTCAACTGCATGACCACCATCATCCTCAATCCGGAAGCCTTCGACGCGCCAGAGATGCAAACCGAGGCCGAGGCCTTTATCGATTGGGTGAAGGCTTCACCGCCAAGTGACGGCCAACCGATTGAAGTGCCGGGTGAGTGGGAAGACGCCAACCGTGAAGCGCGGTTGCGGCAGGGGATCCCGATAGACGACAACACCTGGCGGCAGATCTGTGCTGCGGCAACCCAGGCGGGCATGCCGGACGCCGAATTGGACGGTTATCAGACCAGGGCGTTGCGGGCATAAAAAAAGCCACCCGCCGAAACGCGGGTGGCTCTGGTCGCTAAAGGTCATGCCTCAGTCTTTGAAGTACCAGTAACCGCTGTTGACCAACGAGGTCAGCAGTGCCAGGAACGAAGGATCTTCGATTGCGTCGCCCAGCATGGCGGCATCCACGCTGAAATTCTGGCACATCGCATCGGCAGCCTGCTGATGCTCGGTATCCATCAGTTCACCGTTAGCAAAGCACTGGTCGCCAATGCGCAGTACGCGCAGGCCACCCAGGCGCTGCAAAGGCTCGCCCTGTTGCAGCAGTTCGTAGATTTCACCGGCCTGATAAGGCGGCTCTGGCGGCGCAGCATCCAGCTCATGACGGGTCTGGGAGATAAACTCGCCGAACCACTGCTGGAAGTGTTCAGGTTGCTGAACCAAATCCACCATCATCTGGCGCAGCGCATCGACTTCCTGCGGCAGCACTTCTGCCGGATGCTCACGCAACTGAATATCCGGATCGCTGTAGCGCTTACTGCCCAGTTCGCGGGCCAGCACGTAGTCGGCAAAGCCACTGACCAACTCGCGGCCGTTCGGGGCGCGGAAACCTACCGAGTAATTCAGCGCATTTTCCAGCGCGTAGCCTTCATGCGGGAAGCCCGGTGGGATATACAGAATATCGCCCGGTTCCATTTCTTCATCGATGATGGCGTCGAAAGGCTCAACCTGCAGCAGGTCCGGGTGCGGGCAGTGCTGTTTCATCGGCACTTTTTCACCCACGCGCCAGCGACGGCGGCCGGTACCCTGAATGATAAAGACGTCATACTGATCGAGGTGCGGGCCAACGCCGCCACCGGGGACTGAGAACGAGATCATCAGATCGTCCATCCGCCAGTCTGGCAGCTTACGGAACGGGAGCATCAGCGCACTGGAAGGTTCATGCCAGTGATCCACAGCCTGCACCAGCAGCGACCAGTTGTTTTCGCTCAGGTGATCAAAGCTCTCGAAAGGGCCGTGCGCAACCTGCCAGCGACCGTCCTGGTGGCTGACCAGACGGCTGTCCACTTCGTTCTCCATCGCCAGCCCGGCCAGCTCATCCGGGGAGATCGGATCGATAAAGTTTTTGAAGCCGCGCTTCAGAATAACCGGACGCTTTTGCCAATAGCGCTGCAAAAAGTCGTTCCAGTCCAGATCTAATTGATAATCCATGTTCTATTCCAGGATAGAGGAGTGAGCCTGAGTGCGATTATAACGGAAGTTTGGCCCCGTGGATCGGGGCCAGAGCGACAGAATTTACTCGTGATGATGGGAGTCGTGCTGACGGGCGAAAGTGACCTGCATGCGAGCGCCGCCAAGCGGGCTGTCGCTGATGGTAATGGAACCGTCGTACTGTTCGATAATCTCCGCCGCGACCGACAATCCCAATCCTTGTCCAGGGCGCAGCGTATCTACCCGCTGGCCGCGCTGGAAGATCAGTTCACGCTTGCTTTCCGGGATACCGGGGCCGTCGTCATCAATGACGATAGTAAGGTATTTGTCGGAGTGCAGGGAGGTGATTTCAACGAACTCCAGGCAGTATTTACAGGCATTTTCCAGTACATTGCCCATCACTTCCATAAAGTCGTTTTTCTCCCCCATAAAGGTCACTTCCGGCGAAATATCCAGCGTGATCACCACACCTTTGCGCTGATACACCTTGTTCAGTGCCACGTTCAGGCTGTCGAGCAGCGCCGGGACCGAGTGGATCTCGCGCGTCAGCACCGTTTGCCCCGAATTGATGCTGGCCCGGTGCAGGTAGTAACCGATTTGCTGAGAAATACGGCTGATCTGGTCCAACATGATCGGCTCGACTTCCTCGATGGTGGTCTGCTTACCGGTACGTAATGAACGTAGCGTCGTTTGCAACACCGCCAACGGCGTCTTCAGGCTGTGGGTCAGATCGGAAAGCGTGGTGCGGTATTTGGTGTAACGCTGGCGCTCGTTGCGCACCAGAATATTCAGGTTACGTACCAGCCCACGCAGCTCGCTGGGGGGATTTTCGTCGAGTTGTTCTCGCTCGCCGTTTTCCAACTCACCAACCTGATTCACCAGCGCCTTGATGGGGCGCAAGCTCCAGTAGGCCGCCAGCCACAGCAAGGGGACTACCAACAGCAGGTTGGCCAGCAACACGTAGCTGAACCATTCCCATACCACGTCGGAGCGCTGTAATTCCTGCGGAATGGTATCGACCACCACGATACTCAAAGCCGGCAGCCGCGCGGTGGCCGCGTAGGTGTTGACCGCCACTGAGTGGGTCAGGGCGTTCTGGTCGTTGTCGTCATAGTCTTTAAGCTGATCCTGCGCCTTGGGGTTGTTGCCCAACACTTCACTACTGATACGGGTATCGGTATCGATTTCGTAGAAGCCGGACTCTTCCAGCCACTCTTTATTGATGCGTTTTTCCAGCTCAGGTACCTGGCGCTGGCTCCACAGCAGATTGCCTTTATCGTCGTAAATAAACACCAGGGTTGGGAAGTTGAGATCGATATCGGGCGGAATGGCAATGGTGAGTTTGTTATCTTTCCACTGGGCCAGGCTGAAAAACAGATTACTTTCACCGCGCAGTAGGCGGAAGGCAGTTTTGTCGAAGCTGACAATGTAACCGACTACCGCCACCAGACCATAGGACAGCGAGAGCGCCAGGATCACCCCAGCGGTGGCCATCAAAAAGCGGGCGCGCAGTGAGAAAGGTTTTTTACCCTTGTTGAACATGGCGATCATTTCGCATCAAAACGATAGCCCTGACCACGAACCGTGGTGATCACTTCCTGAGGGTATTCTGCCTGCAATTTTTTGCGTAAACGGCCCATCAGTACGTCGATGGTATGGCTTTCGCGCAGTTCGGCATCCGGGTAAAGCTGCAGCATCAGCGAGTCTTTGCTGACCACCTTGCCGGCGTTGCGGATTAAGGTTTCGATGATGGTGTATTCGAACGCAGTCAGTTTGATCTGCTGTTCGTTGACGCTCAGCTCACGGCGGGAAAGGTCGATTTGGAACGGAGGCAATACGATCACCTGAGAGGCCAAACCGCTGTTACGGCGCATCAGCGCCTGCATACGGGCAATCACTTCTTCCAGATGGAACGGCTTGGTCACATAGTCGTCGGCACCGGCTTCCAGCACCGCCACTTTGTCCTGCCAGCTTTCACGCGCGGTCAGCACCAGGATTGGCAGCTTCATCTGGTGGGCGCGCCAGCGGCGGATCAGGCTCAGGCCGTCTTCACCCGGCAGGCCGAGATCGACAATGGCGATGTCAGGCGCATGCTCTTGCAGGAAATAATCGGCTTCTTTGGCATCCTCTGCCGCATCAACCTGATGGCCCATTTCACGCATCTGGACGGAGAGGTGGTGGCGTAATAAACCGTTATCTTCAACAACCAGTACTCGCATGGCGAACTCCTGTGGATCGGCGGGTGAACATCCTGTCACCCACGCAGTAAAGGTAACACGCTCAGCAGCGTGTGAGGGATAGCGTGCGACAACCTAAGCCATCCGATCGTGATCTTGACGTTATGGTAGGTATAACCGGCTCTTACCGCAAGGGACGCAGAACCTTGGCAGGAAATAAGCGCTATCGATATTTAGTTCGCTGTCATTATCGACAAGGTCAAATAAACGTTGGATAAACAATGGCGAGGGAAAGTTAAACCAAACTTAAACGGAAGAGGCTGCGATGAGAGAACCGGACCCGGATGCCGGGCCCGCAAATGTTAAGGATGGGTCGGTTTGCTGACGCTGTTTTTACGGATCTCCTGCACTTCGGCGGCGGTAACTCGCGGCGCATGGTTGCCCCAACTGCTGCGTACAAAGGTCGCGAGTTCGGCAATTTGCTGGTCGTTCAACCGCCAACCAAAGTCCGGCATGGTCAACCCTGTAGGGGCACCAACGGTTATGGGGGTACGGGAACCATTGATAACAATGCTGATCAGTGAGGAAGGATCATCGCTTAACAGCGCCGGATTGTGTGCCAACTGCGGGAAGGTATCACGGTAGCCCTGCCCGTCGCTGCGGTGGCAGGCGGCGCAATTATCCAGATAGGCTTGAGCGCCCGGGCGACTGACATCCCCTTTTGCCAGCAGAGCAGCCGTGCTGCCGTCTTGCGGCAATGGCTTCTCCTGATTATCTGCCTGTAATGATTGCAGATAGCTGGCGATAGCGCGTAAGTCCTCATCACTCAGGTATTGCGTGCTGTCCTGAACCACGTCAACCATCGAGCCAAAAGCGGCAAATCGGTTGTTGTGGCCGGTTTTCAGAAAGCGGGTGATATCTTCCGCATTCCAACCGCCCAAACCGCTTACCGCATCCGCCCGCAGGTTGGCGGCATGCCAGCCTTCAAGCGTACCGCCGCTCAGATAGGCGCTGTCGCTTTGATTGAGCGCTTTCTCCTGGAAGCCAATACCGCGTGGCGTATGACAACTTCCGCAGTGGCCCAGCCCCTGCACCAGATAGGCTCCACGATTCCATTCGGCGCTTTGGGTGGCATCCGGCTGATAAGTTCCGTCCTCTCGGAACACCAGATCCCACATTGCCAGCGGCCAGCGCATATTCAGTGGCCAGGAAATATCGCTGTCTTTATTCTGTTGCGCCACGGGGTGAACCTGATGGGTGAAATACAGGTACAGATCGCGCACATCCTCATCGCTGATTTTGGCAAAAGAGGGATAGGGCATCGCCGGGTAGAGTCGGGTGCCGTCGCGGGTGACACCTTTGCGCAATGCGTCGCTGAACTCCTGCAGGCTGTATTCGCCGATACCAGTCTGTTTGTCCGGGGTGATGTTAGTGGAGTAGATGGCCCCCACCGGCGTGGTCATTTTCAGGCCGCCGGCAAAGGGTGCACCGCCAGGGGGAGTATGGCAGGCGGCGCAGTCACCGGCACGCGCCAGATATTCGCCGTGCAGGAGCCGGGCGGCCAATTGCGGGTCATCGGCCGCCTGTACCGTCGCGGTGCCCAGCATCAACAGCGCCAGCAGCGAGGGAGTAAATCCTTTCATATGAAGCTCCTTATGCTTTCAGGCCTGAACCAGCGGACCGGGGTTTTTTAAATACTGCGTGCGGATCGCCTCGGCCGAATAATAGGCCAGCGCCCCGACGATGCCGGTGGGGTTGTAGGCCAGATTCTGCGGAAAGGCGCAGGCGCCGGTGACGAACACATTAGGTACATCCCAACACTGCAGGTATTTATTCACCACGCTGGTGGCAGGGTTGTCACCGGTAATGGCTCCGCCGGTGGTGTGAGTCGACTGGTAGGGGCGCACATCGTAATGATCGCCGGTTTTTTTCACCGAAACCGCTATCTGTTTGGGCTTCATGGCATTGGCGATATTCACCATTTTGCTGGTGATGTGCTGTGTCATTTTGATTTCATTGTCTTTCCAGTCAAACGTCATGCGTAACAGCGGCAGGCCGTAGCCGTCCTTATAGGTTGGGTCGAGATCCAGATAGCAGTCGCGGTACGGCATCACCGAGCCTTCGGAGCCGATGCTCATTGAGTGCGGGTAGTTATCCTTGATGCCCTGTTTCCAGCCGCCGCCCCAGGCAGGCGTACCCGGCGGCAGCATCATTTGCTGGATAGGTCGGCCGCCGGTGCGGGTGGCAGAGATGTAGGCACCGCCGATAAAACCCAAATCGGCATGATCGAAGTTCTCGCCGTTAAGATCGTCGATCACCGTGCCGGCCGCGCCTGCGCCGATAAACGGATTGAAGTGGGTATTCTGGTCGTAAAACAGCGATACACCGCTGTTCATCTGATAGGCGTAGTTCTTGCCGACCACGCCTTCACCGGTCACCGGATCGTAAGGTTTGCCAATGCCGGACAACAGCAGCAGGCGAACGTTATGCAGTTGGAAAGCACTGAGGATCACCAGATCGGCCGGTTGTTCCACCTCTTGCCCCTGGGCGTTGATGTAGGTGACGCCGGTGGCTTTCTTGCCGGTGCTGTCCAGATTCACTTTGATTACCTGCGACTGGGTGCGCAGCTCAAAGTTTTTGCGCTGGGTCAGTACCGGCAAAATGGTGGTTTGCGGCGAAGCCTTGGAGTACATAAAGCAGCCGAAGCGCTCGCAGTAGCCGCAAAAATTACAGGGACCCAGCTGCACGCCGTAAGGATTGGTATAGGGTTCGGAGCAGTTGGCGGCGGGGATGGCGAACGGGTGATAGCCCAGCGATTCCGCGGCCTTGCCGAACAGCGAGCCGGAATAGAGCTGTTTCAGCGCCGGCGTCGGGTATTCGCTGGCTCGTGGCCCTTCAAACGGATTGCCTCCCTTGATGATATTTCCCTGCAGATTGCCGGCTCGGCCGGAAGTGCCGCACACTTTTTCGAATTTATCGAAGTAAGGCTCCAGTTCCTGATAACTCAGCGGATAATCCTGCAGCGTCATGCCCTCCGGGATCCATTTGGCCCCGTACTTTTCATTGAGGGTGGTGTGCAGCTTTAAGTCGGATGGCAAGGCACGCCAGTGCATGCCGTTCCAGTGCACGCCTGCACCGCCGACGCCGTTACCGGGCAGAAAAGACCCGAGCTGGCGGTAGGGCACGGCAAAATCTGCCGGGGTGTGGCGCACCGTGACCGTCTCATGCGCCATTTCCTGTGCCAGTTTCAGGCGAATGCCGTAGGTCAGTTCGTCGGCAATGCGCGGATAGGCAAAGTCCGGGTAGGTTTCACGCTGCTCACCGCGTTCCAGTGCCAGTACGCTCAGGCCGCTTTCGGTCAATTCCATCCCCATTATGGCGCCGGTCCAGCCAAACCCGACGATAACCACGTCTACCGGTGGTTTTTTAATTGTGCTCATTTAGGCATTCCTTTTGCTTGAAATACTGACCGGGCCGAGGGGGTAAGGCTGATTGGGGCGATTGACCCAATCGGTGTAATCCGCGCGCGCGCCGGGGAAACCAATCAGTTTCCAGGACGCTAACGTCTGGTTACCGCCATGCAGCGGATCGGCCAGATAGCCTTCTTTGGTATTGGTCAGCAACTGGTCGAAAAACGCCTTGCCGGGCAGGGCTTCCGAGTCCAATTGGCCATGTTCCAGCGCCGTCAGCAGCTGTTCCTGCTCAGCGTGGCCCAGTTCGGCAAACACCTTTTGAAACTGCCGACGGCAGTGCGCATTCACTTCACGGATACCGATACGGTAAGTCTCGCGCGGCGTCAGCTTGGACTGATAGCCCAGTTCCGGCGGAGAGGGAACGAAGGGCGGATGCATGTACCACAGTCCGCCGTGGCCGTAAGGCGTTTCCATTTGTCGGTCGATAAATACCGGTACGCCCTGATCCACCGCGCCGGGGCCGTTAGCGTCCGTCGGGATCAGCCGGTCGCAGGCGGCCAGCAGAAAACGCCATTCGTCACCGTTGAAATAGACCGGGACATAGTGGTTCGATACGCCGGGGGCGGGTGCCGCCTTGGCTTCCAGTGCCATAATGCTGCTGCCTGCGGCGGCGAGCGGGATTAACGCCAGTGTCTTTTTTAGAAAGTTACGCCTGGGCGGCGTAGCGTCGTGCTGTTGTGACATAATTCCACCTTGAACATGCTTCACAATTAATGCCTGCGCAGGCAATAGCGGCCTACGCCGCGGCTCTCCAGCAGCGGTAAACAGGCGGGGATGGGTAAACGGATAGTAAACAACCATATAAATAGCAAGCTACTGGTATGGTTGTTTTAGTGTAGGACTGGCGAACTGAATGAAACAATCGATGATCTGTTTCAAAACATTTTGTTCACAACTAAGTTGATGTAGATCAACTTATCAACATACATACCGCAGGTTTGTCTTCGGCAGACCTTCGACCCGGAGCAGCATGAAGCACAGTAGTGACAGCCGGCCGGATATCATCCAGGCCACCTTTAGTCGGCATCTACGTCAAGGCATGACGCGCAAAGCCGCGCTGCATCTGACCATCAAGCAACTGGTGACGGCGGGGGAGCTGGACTATCTGGCAAAACTGCCGCCCAGCCGCGTACTGGCTGCCCGGCTGGTGGTTTCGCGCGATACGGTTGAACTGACTTATGCCCAACTGGAGGCCGAAGGCTATATTGCTCGCGCGGTGGGGCGCGGCAGTTTTGTCAGCTACCAGCAAAATACCCTGATTGGCCGCGAGCTGCTGACTGACAACTCTGCCGAAAGCGCTCAACTGGCGGAGTCGGAACTGAGTGTGCATGGCCGCTCCTTGCTGCTGGCAGCCCACACTCCGCACACCAGTCGAAGCGACTCGCTGACCCCTTCCGTGCCCGATTTGCGGTTGTTTCCCATCGATAGCTGGTTGCAGCTGGAAAGGCTGGCGGTGCGACAGGGAGCCGAGCGCCTGCTGGGGTATGCCGATCCTCAGGGGCTGGTGGAACTGCGGGAGGAGATCATTGACTATTTGCGGCGCGAAAGGGGCGTGAAGGCCAGCGCGGAGCAGGTGATCGTGGTAACCAGTTCACAGCAGGCGCTATCGCTGTGTACGCAGGTGTTGTTTAATCCTGGCGACCGGGTGTTCGTGGAAGAGCCGGGCTACCAGGGGGCCAAAAAATTGGTTCAGTCGGCAGGGATACTCGCCCAACCGATTGGGGTAGATCAATCCGGTTTGGATATTGATGCATTGATACGGGCAGACGGGGGCGGGCGGGGCGTTTACATCACGCCCTCACATCATTATCCGTTGGGGCATTCGCTCAGCATCGACCGGAGGTTAAAGCTGTTGGCCTGGGCGCAACGTGAAAAAGCCTGGATTATTGAAGACGATTACGATTCCGAGTTCAATTACGACGGCCTGACCAGGGCATCGCTGCAGGGGCTGGATCAGTACCAGCGAACCTTGTATATCGGCACCTTTAGCAAGACGTTATTCCCGGGGTTGCGCATCGGTTTTATTATCGTTCCGCCGCAGCTGATTAAACCTATGGTCGCCGCCAAGCAATTCCAGGATGGTTATACTTCCGCATTGCCGCAAATGACGTTGTTCAAATTTATCCATGAAGATTTCCATACCGAACATTTGAGGAACATGCGCAAAACCTATCAGGCCAGGCTGGAGATTTTGCATGCAGCGGTTCATCAGCATCTTGGCACCTGGACTCAGCCACGTTTGCCGCAGGGCGGGTTGCAACTGGTTTGTCCGTTGGCGGACGCGGCAACTGAACGGCGCCTGATTCAGGCCGCCGCCGCGCAGGGGATAAAGGTCTATGGCCTGATAGATTTTTATACCGGGCAGCCCACGGAGGGGGCGCTGGTATTGGGTTTTGCCGCTTATTCCCCAGACGAGATTGTAAGATTCATCAAAAAGTTAGCTGCTATTTTCAGCGAGCGGCCGGCTGAGATGTGACTGCGGTTGCACATCAAAATTGGTCTGTTCACTGTTATTAATTGGTCTGTATTCAGTTCGCAATGGTGCGGGTATCCTACTGGTATTACGTTATTTTTTCTCAGAAAAGCCCCGATGACGCTTTGATCACCATCACCCTTAGGGTGGCTTAAAGGTTGCGGGATCACTTACTTAATACCAGAGAGGCACCATGCTCCCAATAACTCATGAAGCAGCAGTACGTAAAATACAAAACGCCGATAAGCCGCAGTGGTTGGAACTGTGGCAGGGGTACCTCCATTTTTACCGTGCGGACATCTCGGCGCAGGTTACCGATCATACCTTCGAGCGTTTATGCGAAGATCAACAGGTCTACGGCCTGGTGGCGGAAGATAGAAACGGCAACCTGCTGGGGTTCATGCATCTTATTTTCCATCCTTCAACCTGGAGCTCGGCCGGCTATTGTTATATTGAAGATCTTTACGTTTCACCGGCGGGCCGCGGCAAGAAAGTGTCCGAAAAACTCTTCGAACAGGCCTATCAGTTGGCGGATGAGAAGGGCTGCGACAGAGTTTATTGGATGACGCAGGAATATAACGCCCCGGCGCGGTCGCTGTACGACAAGATAGGCAAGAGAAGTTCGTTTATCGTCTATACCCGTTAACGACAGGCCGCGAGGAAGTGTATGGTGATCAATCAGTTTGGGCAGCCGGTGGGCGAGCCATTATCCGATTGGCGGGCGGCGAAGCGCCCCGCGGGCGAGACGCTTAACGGACGTTTTTGCTGTCTGAAGCAACTCGATCCGCAGCGGGATTATGCGGCGTTGTTCAGCGCTTTCCAGCAGGCGGTTGATGGCCGGGACTGGACTTATTTATCGATAGAACGACCAGAAAGCTCTGCGGCGATGTTGCAACACCTGACCACCTTGCAAGCGAACACTACGTTGGTGAATCTGACGGTGTTCGACGCTGTCAGCCAGGCACCGGTCGGGACGGTAGCTTATATGCGCATCGACGAAGGTAATGGCGTGGCTGAAATTGGACATGTCAGCTGGTCACCGGCGATGAAACAGCGCTCAAGCGCCACCGAGGCAATTTATTTGATGCTGCGGCATCTGTTTGAGGATTTGGGCTATCGCCGTTGCGAATGGAAGTGCGACAGTCACAACGCGCCCTCCAAACAGGCGGCGGCGAGATTTGGTTTTCTGCATGAGGGCACTTTCCGCTATGCGGTGGTCACCAAGGGCCGCACTCGGGATACCGACTGGTTTGCCATAACCGCTGACCGTTGGCCGGCAATCAAGGCGGGATTCGAGCAGTGGTTGAGTCCCGATAATTTCAATGCGCAAGGGCAGCAGATAAAACGCCTGCAGGATTTTATGCCACAGAAATAAAAGAGGCGGCCAAAAGGCCGCCTCTTTACTATCGGAACAAAACGCTTACTTCAGCTCATCGACCATGGTCGCCGCGCGGCCAATATAGTTTGCCGGGGTCATGGCTTTCAGGCGGGTTTTTTCTTCTTCCGGCAGCGCCAGACCATCGATAAATGCCTGCATACCGGCGGCATCCACGCGTTTGCCGCGGGTCAGCTCTTTCAGCTTTTCATACGGCTTTTCGATGCCGTAACGACGCATCACGGTCTGGATCGGCTCGGCCAATACTTCCCAGTTGTGATCCAGCTCGTCCAGCAGATGTGTCTGATTGACTTCCAGCTTGCTGATGCCTTTCATGGTCGCCTGATAGGCGATCAACGCATAGCCCAGACCCACGCCCAGGTTACGCAGCACGGTGGAGTCGGTCAGGTCGCGCTGCCAGCGAGACACCGGCAGTTTGCTGGCCAGGTGGCCCAGCACCGCGTTAGACAGGCCCAGGTTGCCTTCGGAGTTCTCGAAGTCGATCGGGTTGACCTTGTGCGGCATGGTGGAAGAGCCGATTTCACCGGCGATGGTCTTCTGCTTAAAGTGATTCAGGGCGATATAACCCCAGATATCACGGTCGAAGTCGATCAGAATGGTGTTGAAACGCGCCACGCAGTCGAACAGCTCGGCAATGTAGTCGTGCGGTTCGATTTGGGTGGTGTACGGGTTCCAGGTAATGCCCAGTGAAGTCACGAAGTCTTCGCTGAATGCATGCCAGTCCACTTCCGGGTAAGCCACGATGTGGGCGTTATAGTTGCCGACCGCACCGTTGATTTTACCCATGATCTCCACGCGCTCCAGCTGACGGAACTGACGTTCCATACGGTAGGCCACGTTGGCGAATTCTTTACCGACGGTTGACGGGGTTGCCGGCTGACCGTGGGTACGGGACAGCAGCGGAATATCGCGGTATTCCAGCGCCAGGCCCTTGATTGAATCGATGATTTTGCGCCAGTACGGCAGCACCACGTCCTGACGCGCAGTTTGCAGCATCAGCGCATGTGACAGGTTGTTGATGTCTTCTGAGGTACAGGCAAAGTGGATAAACTCGGACACCGCCTGCAGAGCAGGGATCGCGTCCACTTTTTCTTTCAGGAAATACTCAACCGCTTTGACGTCGTGGTTGGTGGTGCGTTCGATGGTCTTGATGCGCTGTGCGTCTTCTTCGCTGAATTCCGCGACGATCTTGTCGAGGAAAGCGTTTGCGTCGGCGTCAAAAGCCGGAACTTCTTTGATTTCTGCACAGGTGGCCAGTTTTTGCAGCCAACGTACTTCAACCTGCACGCGGAATTTCAGCAGACCGTATTCGCTGAAAATGGCGCGCAGTGCGCTGACTTTATCACCGTAGCGTCCATCAACGGGTGAGACGGCGGTCAGTGAGGATAATTCCATCGGTAGCAACTCCTGGGATCAATTAACAATGAGCAACGATATTTTGCGCCTGTTTAAACAGACGATTACGGGAAAACATTAACTGCAGGCGGCTGCCGCCAACCTGTTGCCACAGTACGGCGGCACGGATGCCGGCCAGCAGCGTGGCACGAACCTTGGCCTGCACCTGCGGATTCTGCAGAATGGCCGGCGAGCCGGTCACCTGGATGCGCGGCCCGAGCGGGCTGACCACGTCGACATAAATGCCGGCCAGCGCGCTGATAATAGTGTCTGACTCCAGATCAAAATGCGCCAGTTGGCGCTCAAGCTGGCCGAGACGTTCGCCAAGCTGGCCGAGACGTTCGCCAAGCTGGTTCATCGCCTGCTTATTGGCGTTGAGCTTGCGCTCCAGCACCATCAGGCTGATGGTGTACCGGGTCAGTTCGGCACCTAACCCTTTATTGTTGGCGTTGAGCACGCTCATCAGCGTCTCGAGGCCAACTTTCAAATTGCGCTCTTCCCCGCCGAACACCGCCAGCGTGGAAGAGGGGTCCATCTGCAGCAGGCTGTTCAGCGAAGTATGGAAAGCTTCACGATCGCATTGACCTTCGTGCGCCAACTGCTGAACCATAAGCGCCGCCTGGCTGATTCCAGCCATGGCCAGCGTAATGTCATAATAATTCTTCGCCACGATTACTCCTGTAAACGCTGTTCGATAATGCCGCCACCGAGGCAGATTTCATCCTGATAGAACACGGCAGACTGGCCTGGTGTCACTGCAGCGACCGGCTCGTCGAAACGCACTTCAATACGCTCTTCGTCAAGTGGGGTAACGGTACACGGAATGTCCTGCTGGCGATAACGGGTTTTCACCGTACAGCGGAAGGGGCCGCTCAGCGGCAGGCGATCGACCCAATGCAGCTGCTGCGCTACCAGACCGACGGACATCAGGCGCGGATGCTCATGCCCCTGGGCAACCACCAGCACGTTGTTGGCGACGTCTTTGTCCACAACGTACCACGGATCTTCACTGCTGTCCTTCATACCACCGATGCCGAGCCCTTTACGCTGGCCCAGGGTGTGGTACATCAGGCCCTGATGTTCACCGACGGTCTGGCCGTCAACGCTGACAATCGTGCCCGGCTGTGCAGGCAGGTAGCGGCCAAGGAAGTCGCGGAACTTGCGTTCGCCGATAAAGCAGATGCCAGTGGAGTCTTTTTTCTTGGCGGTGACCAGATCCAGCTGTTCGGCGATGCGGCGCACCTCCGGTTTTTCCAGCTCACCGACCGGGAACAGGCTTTGCGCAACCTGCTCGTGGCTCAGGGTGTAGAGGAAATAGCTTTGGTCTTTATTGCCGTCGACGCCGCGCAGCAGGCGGCTTTTGCCGTCAACGTCCTGGCGGCGCACGTAGTGGCCTGTGGCGATAAAATCGGCCCCCAGATCTTCGGCGGCGAATTCCAGGAAGGCTTTGAATTTGATTTCTTTATTGCACAGGATGTCCGGGTTCGGCGTACGGCCGGCCTTGTACTCTTCCAGGAACAGTTCAAAGACGTTGTCCCAGTACTCTGCCGCGAAGTTCACCGTGTGCAGTTCGATGCCGAGTTTGTCGCATACCGCCTGTGCATCGGCCAAATCGGTCGCTGCGGAGCAGTACTCTTCATCATCGTCTTCTTCCCAGTTCTTCATAAACAGCCCAGCGACCTGATAGCCCTGTTGCTGTAACAGATAGGCAGTAACGGAAGAGTCGACGCCGCCGGACATACCGACGATTACTTTTTTCTGGCTGTTGTCTGACATGGGGATCTCACGAACTTGAACACGAACCGTGCTGATAAAAAACAAGCGCAGGATTTTACCACGTTGCCTGCGCCGGCGCACGGCACTTATTCATCTCAGAACGGCCAGTTATAGCTGCTGACCAGCGATAGCGGGTAACGTTCCGGCTGTTGGTAACAACGAAGGCTTTCCGCGACCAGTGCGGATCGCAGGTTAGGGGCCTGCAAAATCTCGTCGGCGCTCAGCCACAGACAGCGGTCGATATCGCTGTCGTGCGGTTCGGTCGGCAACTGCTGTTCGAGCTCGATGACAAAGCAGAAGCGCAGAAACGGCGTATTGTCCGGTGCGATCCACTGGTGCAGCTTGAGGAATGACTGTGGCGTGGCGCGAATGCCGGTTTCTTCCCACAGCTCGCGCTCGGCGGCCTGCACCAGCGTTTCGTCGGCTTCAAGGTGCCCTGCCGGCTGATTCCAAAGCGCCTTGTTATTAATCGTCTCTTCGACGATCAAAAACTTGCCGGCGGCGTGAACCACGCAGGCAACGGTGACGTGCGGTTTAAACATAAAGGTCCCTTACAGCGGCTTATTGATATGCTGATAGATGTCATCCAGTTCGGTAATACGGGCCTGATAGCTGCCTGAAAGACAACTGACGTCGCTCCCGCACAATTTCCGCTGTGCCAGCCAGCGCTGTTGCTGATCTTGCATCTCACCGCGCACTCCCATGGCGAACAGACCATGTAAAAACTGGTACTTAGTCGCCATTTCCACGTCTTTGTCACTCAGCGTACGGCTGGCGCAGATGGCCTTTTCGTCGGCACTGACGGCTTTGGCGCAGTCAAAACTGGCGGCCTGAACGGCAGGAACCGAAAGCAGGGCGGTGAACAGTAGCGCGGTTAATGTTTTCATCGTTGCTGCTCCTCGGGCTGGTTACAGTGAGTCCAGGGTTTTCCATTCACCGGGCTGCAATTCGCCCAATGAAAGATTACCCATACTGTAGCGAATCAGCCGCAGGGTAGGAAAGCCGATGTGTGCAGTCATGCGACGCACCTGGCGGTTTCGGCCTTCATAAAGGGTGACTTTCAGCCAGGCGGTGGGGATTGATTTGCGTTCGCGAATGGGCGGATTGCGCGGCCACAGCCATTGCGGTTCTGCGACCAACTCAACGCCTGCCGGCAACGTCGGGCCGTCTTTGAGCGTGACGCCGTTGCGCAAGGGGGCCAGATCGCTCTCCTGCGGGGCGCCTTCGACCTGCACGTAATAGACTTTTCCGGTACGTTTGCCCGGCTGGGTGAGTTGCGCCTGCAGCTTGCCGTCATTGGTTAGCACCAATAAACCTTCGCTGTCACGATCCAAACGTCCGGCGGCGTAAACATCGGGAAATGGAATGAATTCTTTCAGGGTGGTGCGGCCGGCTTCATCGGTAAATTGCGGCAGCACATCGAACGGCTTATTGAATAACACCACGCGACGCGGCCCCTGTGCGACTGCGGGTTTGGCGGGGGCAGGCTTGCTGAATCGTTTAACTTTGTGATTTTTAACAGAGAATTTTTTCATAACAGTTGAGATTACGGATGATAGGCGCATTATAACCGAATCCGTTTCGGATTGGCGCGGACTGAAAATTCCAGTAGTATCTACACGCATCTTACAAAGCATTAACAAAAATTGCGCTTGAAGGAGAGGTTGATGGAAAGCAAAGTAGTTGTTCCGGCAGAAGGTAAAAAGATTACGGTCGATGCCCAGGGTAAACTGGTTGTTCCGAATAACCCGATCATTCCGTTTATCGAAGGCGACGGCATTGGCGTTGACGTTACCCCTGCTATGATTCACGTGGTTGATGCAGCAGTGAAAAAAGCCTACCACGGCGAACGTAAAATCTCCTGGATGGAAATCTACACCGGCGAAAAATCCACTCACGTTTACGGGAAAGACGTGTGGCTGCCGGAAGAAACCCTGGATCTGATCCGTGACTACCGCGTTGCCATCAAAGGCCCGCTGACTACCCCAGTCGGTGGCGGTATTCGCTCCCTGAACGTGGCCCTGCGCCAGCAACTGGACCTGTACGTGTGTCTGCGTCCGGTGCGTTACTACCAGGGCACTCCAAGCCCGGTTAAACAGCCAGAGCTGACCGACATGGTGATCTTCCGCGAAAACGCCGAAGACATCTACGCAGGTATCGAGTGGAAAGCCGGTTCTGCAGAAGCAGACAAAGTGATCAAGTTCCTGCGCGACGAAATGGGCGTGAAAAAAATCCGCTTCCCAGAGCAATGTGGTATCGGCGTGAAGCCATGTTCTGAAGAAGGGACAAAACGTCTGGTACGTGCGGCGATCGAATACGCGATCACCAACGACCGCGACTCTGTGACCCTGGTTCACAAAGGCAACATCATGAAGTTCACCGAAGGTGCCTTCAAGGATTGGGGCTACGAACTGGCGCGCGAAGAGTTTGGTGGCGAACTGATCGACGGCGGCCCATGGCTGAAAATCAAGAACCCGAACACCGGTAAAGAGATCGTGGTTAAAGACGTGATCGCCGACGCCTTCCTGCAGCAAATCCTGCTGCGTCCGGCTGAATACGACGTGATCGCCTGTATGAACCTGAACGGTGACTACATCTCCGACGCCCTGGCCGCGCAGGTTGGCGGTATCGGTATCGCACCTGGCGCCAACATCGGTTCCGATTGCGCGCTGTTCGAAGCCACCCACGGTACCGCACCTAAGTATGCCGGCCAGGACAAAGTGAACCCAGGTTCCATCATCCTGTCTGCAGAAATGATGCTGCGTCACATGGGTTGGTTCGAAGCGGCTGACCTGATTGTTAAGGGCATGGAAGGCGCCATCGCTGCCAAGACCGTGACCTATGACTTCGAACGCCTGATGGAAGGCGCTAAGCTGCTGAAATGTTCAGAGTTTGGCGACGCTATCGTTAAGCACATGTAATGGTGTTTTAGCGTCAAATGATAACGGGAGCCTGATGGTTCCCGTTTTTTATTATTCAAACTGCAATCCTTATCATCCCCCACAAACCTCTCCTATTTAAATGGCAATAACGACCCAATCCAGCCCTGCCTATATATTATCGCGAGTGTTTTCGTAAAAAATTTAGCCATATTACCAGCCTCATTTAGACGTTTTGGTTGTGAGCCTGTATTTCTCGGGCCTGGCCTGCGTCAAGATAATCCGGACATTCAAAGATAAGCCAATGTTTACTGATAGGCCAAACAACGGCATTCAGTACGTTATGTTCTATAGATTACATAAACTGACTGTGTCGGTACCGGCAATGGTTCGGGTTTGTAGCCTGATAATTAAAATGGGAAGTCAGAGAGAGATTAATAATGGACAATCAAAAAGTTGAGTTTGGATTCGATACTATTGCAATGGAAGATGATACGGGAGCATCTCTGAGCGAATTACAAAGTCATTATAAAGTTGATGGTGTGGAAGTTTGGAAAAATTACGTTGAACTATATAAATTCAACGAGGGGGAATCGTTTGGTAACTATAGCGTGAGCATGTTGGAAATTCCCATCGATGCAGCGGGCAAGCCATTACCAACCGATATTTATATGCAGTCTCATGGGTTAAATGAACGAACCTTGCTCAGTGCGACCATCTGCGTTCATGGTGAGTGCGTCGGGTTCCAGAATATCGTTGGTGGTTCTGTGCGGCAACGTGATGGTGTATGGGGGCCAACGGTTCAGGCAAATTATACACGGCTGATTACACCGGTATGATGCCATCGTAAAATACCCCGCAGTATGCGGGGTATTTTTTACATTAAGTCGTAATGCTCAATCAAAAAACGACTTTTTATTATTCACTCCGCCTTGGTGGCGTCTGGGTGATTCTTGCCTTCCTCGATAAAATCTTCGTCGATCTCATCGGTGGTTTCTGCACTGTCGCGGCCGGAAAGAATATTCCAGCAGGCGATGAACAGGGCGGCGATCAATGGGCCGATAACGAAGCCGTTAATACCGTAAATCTCCATGCCACCCAAGGTGGAAATCAGGATCAGGTAGTCCGGCATTTTGGTGTCTTTGCCGACCAACAGCGGGCGAAGAATATTGTCGACCAACCCGATGATCACCACGAAGAAACCGACCAGGAACAGGCCTTTCCACAGCATGCCGGTGGCGAAGAAATAGATGGCTGCCGGTACCCAGATAATGGCGGAACCCACCGCAGGGATGATAGACAGGAATGCCATCAACGCGCCCCACAGCAGGCTGCCGTCGATCCCGGTGAAGTAAAATGCCAGACCGCCAAGCGCACCTTGCACCACGGCCACGACCACCGTGCCTTTCACCGTCGCGCGTGACACGGCAGCGAATTTCACAAACAAATGGTGTTTAACGTGCTGGGATAACGGCAGGGCTTCCAGCGTCAGATTGACCAGATAAGGGCCGTCTTTGAGCAGGAAGAACAGCAGATACAGCATGACGCCAAAACCCACGGCGAAGTTGAAGGTGCCTTTACCAATCAAAAAGACGCTGCCGGCCAGGTATTGGCCGCCCTTGAGTGCCACTTCGGAAAGTTGTTTCTGTATTTCCGCGGCGCTGTCCAGATTATGTTCCGCCAGAAAATGCCGTGCCCATCCGGGGAGCAATTTCAGGGTGTCGGCAACAATAACCGGGAACTGCGTATTATTGGTCTGCAGCTTGGTGTAAACGACATTCAGTTCAATCGCCAATGAAGAAGCGATGATCGCCAATGGCGTAAAGACGATCAAACAGATCACCGCGAGCGTTATCAATGAAACCAGGCCGTTTCGGTCTCCCAGATACTGTTTAAGTTTTTGTTTCACAGGGTGGAAAATCACCGCCAGGATGATAGCCCACAGCACAGATGAGTAGTAGGGACCCAAGACGTCCATAAAAGCAGCGGTAACGATAAAAAGGATCAGAAGAAAGAATCCCTTTGAAATACCTTTAGACATCATACCCGTCCCTCAGATGATAGATTTTGCCGGTGGATCTCGGTATTCACCGGCATTGACACTTCTTGAAGAATAAACCCTATCATCACAAACGGTTAACAGGTAGCGGATTTTATCGGTGAACAGTTAATAGAATTTACTAATAGTGCCTTATGTTATGAGGATATTAAGCTGATGAAACGGTGGCAGGGCATGCATTGCCTAGGCTCTGGTTTTCGATGCGAGCGCCAGTGCCAGGATACTGCCCAACAGCGCGGCGGCCAGCACCATACCCGCGGGCGCAGACCAACCGGCATAGGCAACAAGCGCACTCAGTACGATGGGGCCGATCACCTGACCGAGATAAATGCCTTGCATCACCAGCCCCAGGCTCAACGGGATCAAACCCGGCTCTGGCGCCGCCGCCGGAGTGGCGGCCAGAATGGTGGCGGGGATCATGCCGCCAATGGCGCTAAATACTAAGCACAGCGGGATCAGTAAAGCGTTTGGTGTAACGGACAGGAAAACGCCGGTACCGGCAAGCCCCATCAGCAGGCTGACAACAGCGAGCAGAGTTCGAGCCCGCAGACCGCGTGAAAGCAGTACCCCAGCTGCAAGATTGCCGAGGATATTTACGGCTATCACCGCCGCGCTGATCCCACCGGCGGTAGCCAGCGTCAGCCCGATGCGCTGCATCAGGAAAATCGGCAGAAAGGCCATCACGGCGAAGAACTGCAGGTTATAGGTAGTAAATATCAAGGCCAGCAGCAGGGGCTGCCGTGCGCGCAGGATGCTGACCAACGCCTGACGCAGTTTAAAGGCAACAGTGGAAGACGTGGTGACAGCGGCTCGCGGAGTGGTGAATGGCAGCAGTAGCGCGGCCAGCAGGGTGAGGATACCGCCGGCGATCCAGCTTTGTTGCCAGTTGCTAAAATGCGGGCCGAAAAACAGCGAAATGGCCATGCCCGCCGGCATAAAGGTGCTCCAAATACTGAAGACCAGATTACGTTTTTGCGCTGAAACCACGCGTGTGAGCACGGTTGGCGCTGAGACCACGACGATAACGAACCCTATCCCTTCAATCGCGCGGGTGACGATCAAACCGATGAAGTTGTGTTGAGCCGCGCCAACGAAGCTGGCGGCGCTGACGATCACCAATCCCAGCCCCAACAAACGCCGGTCGCCCCAGCGGCGCACCAGCAGGCCGGCGGCGATGCCACCGAACACGCCGATAAAAGGAAAGGCCGAAATGATCCAGCTCAGCGACTCCAGTGAACGGCCGAATTCGCGTTGCAGCTCCGGTAAGGCAATAGTCGCTTTACCCACGTGCAGGGCAACGGCAATACCGGCGAGCACCACATTGGCGATAGCCGGCCAGTGAGTGGTCGGGGTATCGAGGGTTGCGTTCAGCGTTTCAGGTTTGATGGCGGACATGGCGGTCTCCAGCGACGACAAAGACCAGACTATGCGCCTGGGCGCGACTAGCGGCAGTTCAATTATTGCTCTGTTTTTTGGCGCAACCGCATATTTCGAGCTTAATTGCGCAATCGTACTGGAAACGTTGGTACACCATCGCAGAGCCGCTGTTTATCGGGGCACGTCTTTAAGCCGGGGAATGGCCTTGGCTTAGGTACTGCGTATAAGAAGATGCCGATAGTATTTCCGCATCAGATGGATTGATATCTGGCTCCATATAAAGACGGGAATCGTGACTGTGACCAGGATCTGCAGCAAACGCCCCATTTCGCCCTCGACATGTGGGTAAATAAAATGGGATACGTGAAGAAATAGCCAAATCAACGCGATGTAGATCATCAAACCAGCCCTCCCAATGGCGAAAAGTTCTAAAATAGGCATCGCGGTAATTACGGTTGCGTATCCTGCGGGGTAGTGACTGCAGCTCTGGGATTTGGCGTCGCGACCAATATATTTTCATGGCAACCTCCTGTTGCTAAGATGCATATGATATTCATTCGCAACAATGTCTGCAATCTGCCTGGCTACGACTTGGCCGCTCGGGAAGTAGCTTGCCAATGATCAATATCATTGAAGGCGATTGCGCGTCTGAATAACACTGGAGCCCCTATTCAAGGAGAAAAAGATGTACAGCGACAACGAGAAAAAGTTCTATATCATCCTGAACCGCAACCACGAACCGGCCACCTTATTTAACGCTTCCTGCCATTTAACCGCCGGCATTACCGATCTGATCGAACAGCGTGAATTCGACCATTATCCCAGCGCTATTGAAGGCGTAAGCGCCAATATGAGTCATTATCCGATCGTGATCCTGCAGGCGAAAAACAGCAGCCAGCTCAGCAATCTCATGCTCAAATGCAAGGAGGAAGGGGTGTTAGCCAACTTCTTTACCACCACCATGCTGTCACACTCCGCTGAACAGCAAATTGCCGATACCGCCAATACCGAGTATGACAAGCTGGAGTTCGTTGGGGTGGCGCTGTACGGGGATAGCGAACAACTTAAGCCGCTGACGAAGAAATTTTCCGTTTATCGTTGAGGCTTCCCTCCGCGTTGGGTGATTAACGCGCCCGATCACACAAACTCCGCATCGGCCTTCTTTCAACCTGCCTGCCATGATAGTTTCTATCAAAACAGTGATGGGAATGATTATGGCGGGCAAAAAAACGACGCTGGCGGCTATCGCCAGAGAGGCACACGTCGGTGTCGCGACGGTCGATCGAGTGATCAACCAACGCGCGCCGGTGCGGCCGGAAACGGAGCGTAAAGTCATAGCCGCGGCACAAAAGCTGGGGTTTGCGCTGGAGAAATCCCACCGACTGTTTGAAGCCGCCAGACAGCCTGCCGTGCGCCTCAAAATGGGTTTTATCCTGCTGAAAAAGGAGCATTCATTCTACTCGCAGCTGGCGGAAAGCTTGCTGGAGCAAGCTATGCCTTATCACGATCGCGAGAGTCCGCCGCAATTTATTTTTCATGATATTAGCGCGGTCAGCGACACCGCCGCCGCCATTACGCAGTTAAGCCAGAGCGTGGATGTTATCGGGGTGCTTGCGCTGGATAATCCGATGATCCGCTATGCGGTTGAAGAAGCCACTCGCCAGGGCGTGAAGGTGTTCACGCTGCTGTCCGATCTGTCGGTACACTGCCGCGCCGGTTATATCGGCTTGGACAATCAACAGGCCGGCCGTACGGCCGCCTGGGCAGTCGAGCGCCTGTGCCGGCGGCAGGGCGAAGTGGGGGTGATCATCGGTGACAACCGCTTTCAGTGTCAGGAAACCTGTGAAAGCAGCTTCCGTTCTTATCTGCGTGAGCATTTAAGTACGCAGCGGGTGCTTGAGCCGGTCCGCAGTCATGAACAGGCCGAAAGTGCCAGGCAAGTGACTCATACTCTGCTGGAGCAGTATCCGAACCTGGTCGCTCTGTATGCACCCTGCGGCGGCGTGGAGGGAATCATTGCCGCATTGCGCGAGAGCGGCAGGCAGCATGAGGTCATGCTGATTTGCCATGGCCCGGTTGAGGGGGGCGAGATGGCGTTGATTGACGGCACTTTGGATCTGATGTTGAGGCACAGGATCCAGGAATTCGCCGCCTCGATCGTCAACACCTTTATTTCTGCCGCCAGCGGCGACGCTTCCGGGTTTACCCACTGCATCAACCGTTTTGATCTGATCACCAAAGAAAATATCTGATTACCGGCTCCCGCCCTGGGAGCCAATTCCCTCGCTAAAAATACCGTGCTCCCGTGAAGTCACGGCCTGTCTATGTTTGATAGAAAAGCATCATTTTATCTATCAGAAATAACGCGATCGCCATCAAGAAATGAAAATTCCATCATTGTTGGTTTCGAAATTTTCGTTTGATACTGGCGCTACACAACACCAAGAGACGGACTGAAAAATGACTTTGCCTATTGCCAACGCTCCCTGCAGCTGGGGAGTGGATGATCCTAAAAATCCTGACCTACCGCCTTATAGCAAAGTGCTGCAGGAAGCGAGCGCAGCGGGTTATCACAGCATTGAACTGGGGCCCTGGAGCTACCTGCCTACCGATGCCGCAACTCTGACCACTGAGTTGCAACGGCATTCGTTGTCGCTGGTGGGGGGCACCATTTTTGATGATTTGGTCAGCGAGCATAACTTCGAGCACATACTGGCACTGACCCACAACATATGCCGCAACCTCTCGCAGGCGCCCCAGGCGCAACCCATTTGCGAAGGCCATTTTTCACCGCCGTATCTGGTGATTATCGACTTCGGCAATCCGCAGCGGGCCAGGTTTGCCGGGCAATCAATGCAGGCACCGCGGCTGGATACAGCCGATTGGAACCGCATGATCGGCCATATTATTGCCGTTAGCGAGATTGCCTGGCGGGAATATGGGGTACGACCGGTGGTACACCCGCACGCCGGAGGCTGTATTGAGTTCGCTGATGAAATCGAACTGCTGGCCGCGCAGATCCCGCACCACACTGCGGGGTTGTGTCTGGATACCGGACATCTGTACTACTCCGGCATGGATCCGCTCACCTGGCTCGAGCGCTACTTCTCCCGGATTGATTATCTGCATTTCAAAGACGTTAACCCGCAGGTGTTCCGCAATGTGTTGGAGCGTGGTTTGGATTTCTTTACCGCCTGCGCGCAAGGGGTTATGTGCCCGCTGGGGAAGGGAGCGATTGATTACCCTGCCGTGCGCGACTTATTGGCTGCGCGCGGCTATCAGGGGTGGATCACCATTGAGCAGGAACGGGATCCGCGTCAGGCGCAAGGCAGCCTGCGCGACGTAACGGATAGCCTTACTTATTTACGCAGTGTCGGTTTTTAATCAGGAGCAACGAGATGATTAACGGTATTAAACCTCTGGAAAGATCTCTGCGGTGGGGCATGGTGGGCGGCGGGGGTACCAGTCAGATCGGTTATATCCATCGTTCTGCGGCATTGCGCGACGGCACTTTCACCTTACTGGCCGGCGCGTTTGACATTGACGCATCGCGCGGGCGCAGCTTTGGGCAAAGCCTGGGCGTGGCAGCGGAGCGCTGTTATCCGGATTACGCCACGTTATTCCGTGAAGAAGCCGCCAGGGCGGACGGCATAGAGGCGGTTTCCATTGCTACGCCAAACAATACCCATTTCGCTATTTGCCAGGCGGCGCTGGAAGCAGGCCTGCACGTGGTGTGCGAAAAACCCCTGTGTTTCACCACGCAGGAGGCGCAAGCACTGGTGGAACTGAGCCAAAGGCAGCATAAAATTATCGGTGTTACCTACGGCTATGCCGGGCATCAGTTGATCCTTCAGGCGCGTCAGATGATTGCCGATGGCCAACTGGGTGAGATCCGTATCATCAACATGCAGTTCTCTCACGGGTTCCATGCCGCGCCGGTGGAACTGGACAATCCCAGCACGCGTTGGCGGGTGGACCCGCGTTTTGTCGGCCCCAGCTATGTATTGGGTGATTTAGCCACCCACCCGTTATTCCTGGCGGAAACCATGGTGCCGCAGTTGAAGATCAAACGGTTGATGTGCAGCCGCCAGAGCTTTGTCAAAACTCGTGCGCCGCTGGAAGACAATGCCTATGTACTGATGGAGTACGATAATGGCGCTGTCGGTTCAATGTGGTGTTCGGCAGTTAACAGCGGTTCTATGCATGGCCAAAAGGTGCGTATTGTGGGGGAAAAGGCCAGCCTGGAATGGTGGGACGAACAGCCTAACCAACTGCGCTTTGAAGTGCAGGGCGAGCCGGTGCGTATTCTGGAGCGTGGTATGTCCTACCTCGATCCTATGGCATTGGCGGAGGATCGCATCGGCGGCGGTCATTCCGAAGGGCTGTTCGAAGCCTGGTCGAATCTTTACCGGCGCTTTGCGTTGGCGATGGACGCCACCGACCGGCGAGACGAGGCGTTTCTGGCTGGTTTTTGGTACCCCGACGTGCATGCCGGCGCGATGGGGGTACGCTGGGTGGAAAACTGCGTGCGCTCCGCCGATGCCGATGCCAGTTGGGTGGCGTTCCGCTAATCATTTCGACTGATGTATTTTCTGCCATATCGATGTACCGGCAACTTATCCTCAGCGGTAATGGGGGGTTCTGTGGTTCGCTTCATTAGATAAAACTTTAAATTCTGTTAAGTTACTTATTAGCGTAATCACAAGGAGAGAACGATGTTAGAGCAATATTACCCGGCCACCATGAGTTCCAAACCTATCACGGACGAACAGCATAAAAGGCTGGTGGCAGTGCAAGCGGCACTGGAGTTGATCAAGGCGACGCTGTCTGACACCAATGACGGCAACGGCGTAGACTTCCAGCTTAAGGCCGCTGAAAAGCACGTTGGTCCACTGGCCGATGCCATTCAGGAAGCGCTGAAGTAAATCTTCATGCTTATCATCAACCGCCCAAGGGCGGTTTTTTTATGTCGCTTAAACGCAAAAAATCAGATTATTTGCCTGGTGATGCAGGGGGAAAGGGGGCAAAATTCAGCTCAGGATTGACTTAAGCAATAGCGAAGGAGAAGCATTGATGAAGGATGTGCATATCGCACTGTCGGGTGGCTGCGTGCGGTTGGCCTACCCGGGAGAAAACGTACTGGATTTTGCCGATAGCCTATCGTTTGGGCCGCTGTATGGGCTGGATGATGATCAGGCCCTGCAAGCCCGATGCCGCTGGTTGCGCGATCTGCACCAATCTGTTCATGCTCCCGAGTGGGATACCTCTGAAGCGCTGCCGCTGGCGATGACCACGTTAAAAACGCAACTCGCTGCTGTAACCGGGCAGGTGACGTTGTGGGCGGGTGCCAATCCCGACGAGCAACTGATGCTGCGCGCACTATTGCCGTTGCTGGGGGAACGTCGCGTTTTCGTGGTTAACGTAACCGAACACACCGGGCGGGTTGCCACCAACTGGTGCCCGGCAGAAATGCTGGAACCACTGTGGATCTTGCGGCGCGAGCTTTCTCCGGAAGAGAAAGCCAGGCTGATTGCCGATTGGCATCGCCTGTTGGCGGAAAACTCACTGGTACGGATTTTTGCGGAAAACCGCGTGCAGGGGCAAGCGCTCGATTTCCATGACCGTCCACTGTTAGATGCTTGCCCGAATGACTATACCCAGGGTTCCCGGGTGGTCGGTGATGCGATGGTAAATTCACCTTATCCGGTGGGGGATACTTTTTTGAATTTCCGATTGTATGCCCTGATTGAACAAGGAGTGGTGCAGGCGCAGAACGCCAGCTTGAATATGAACCGGATCCAGGTCAAACAGGCTTAAAACTCACCTATCCCACGGGTTATTTTTTTGTGCTCAGAGGCAGATAAACCCCGTTAAAGCGGTTTAATCTGTCATGTAAATAGGATTATACTGCGCCATTGACTGTACAAATAAACAGGTGAATGGAATGGTGCTGGCTCTGAAGGGTGAAAAGATTGCTCGTAACCGGTTTACCGGTGAGAAAGTCGAAAATGGCAGCTTTATTAACTGCGATTTCTCGGGCGCCGACCTGACCGGCACCGAATTTATCGACTGCCAGTTTTACGACCGCGAGAGCCAGCAGGGCGGTAACTTCAGCCGCGCCGTGCTCAAGGACGCCAGCTTCAAGAATTGCGATCTGTCGATGGCAGATTTTAGAAATGCCAACGCTTTAGGCATCGAAATTCGTGAGTGCCGGGCTCAGGGCGCAGACTTCCGCGGTGCCAGCTTTATGAACATGATTACCTCGCGCACCTGGTTTTGCAGTGCCTACATCACCAAAAGCAACCTGAGTTACGCCAATTTTTCCAAAGTGGTGCTGGAAAAGTGTGAGCTGTGGGAAAATCGCTGGAACAGCGCGCAAATTCTCGGCGCGACCTTTAGCGGCTCAGATCTGTCCGGCGGCGAGTTTTCCTCCTTCGACTGGCGTGCTGCCAACTTTACCCATTGTGATCTGACCAACTCTGAACTGGGTGAGTTGGATCTGCGCGGAACCGATCTGCAGGGCGTGAAGTTGGACAGTTACCAGGTGTTCCAGCTAATGGAACGCCTGGGCATTGCCATTATCGGCTAAGGCGACGATCCCGCAAAGGGCAATCAGGCCTTGCTGGGCGGGGGTGGGGCTGCAGAATCTGGGAAATAATAAGCAGGGCGTATAAATATAATGTTAAATATTCCTTGCTTAAATAATCTAGCTATGTGTAAATAGCGTCATCGGTTTGTAGTACAGACCTTATGAAAGCAGTTTTAGTAAAGCAGTTCTCAGTATTAGTGATATCCCATAGATAGCTCTTCTCCCGCGAATTTCCTTCTCTAGTGCCCAATAAGTTTCCAATAAAAACAGACCTCAATCGCCTTATGGCGTCTCAAAAATATAAAGGAAATATCTATGTCTAATAAAATGACTGGTTTGGTAAAATGGTTTGATGCAGGTAAAGGTTTTGGTTTTATCTCTCCGGAAGATGGCAGCAAAGACGTGTTCGTACACTTCTCCGCTATCCAAAGCAATGATTTCAAAACGCTTGATGAAGGTCAGCGCGTTGAGTTCACTGTCGAAAACGGTATGAAAGGCCCGTCTGCAGGCAACGTAGTCGTTTTATAATTTCAAGGTAGTGCTTTATTTCTTGCGATAGCGATGATGGTTTAAGCCGGAGCAGATGAGAAATAAAATAATTGCCTGAATAAACTCCGGGATTACCCGGAGTTTATCTAAAATAATTAGCTTCACCATTTTCAATAACTGAAGTTATTGGCAACAGAAAAGAAGATTGGCCCATAAAGTTATAAGTCCGATCCAGTCTATTTTTCTGTTGTGAAAAAGTTGTGCTTAGGCTGCGTAAGGTTGGAGTGTTCGATGGACGCTTACGCCATAACATGACGGTCGGGAAAGTAACCGACAAACATTGATGACCCTGGCCGAAAGCCGGGGTTTTTTTATGCCTGCTGCTCCGGTAAACAGGCTGGACCAGAATGAAGCAGGCCAGCCTGGCGTGACCGTTAGCCGCGCTGGGAATCCAGCACTTCGTTATTCTTCACCACGTCCTGAGCTTTAACATAGCTTTCAATCAGCAACTGATATGCCGGGAAGATTTTGGTGTAAACCTCAGCCCATTGCTGTGCATCCTCGCGGTTCCAACTGCCCTGCAGTTCAGAGGCCACGCCGGCGGTATCGATCGGTACCACTCCGGCCTGCACCACTCGCGCCATAGTAATCTCCTGCGCCATTTTAGAGTAGGTGCCGGAGGCGTCGATAACGGCAAAGACCTTATAACCCTCTGCCACGGCGCTGATCGACGGGAAGGCCATGCAAACGCTGGTGATGGTTCCGGCGATAATCAGGGTTTTACGCCCGGTTGCTTTTACGGCCGCAACAAAATCTGGATTATCCCAGGCGTTGATTTCGCCTTTGCGCGCCACATATTGCGCATGCGGTGCATTTTGGTGGATTTCGGGGATCAAGGGGCCGTTAGGACCCTGTGGAACGGAAGCCGTGGTAATGACCGGCAATTTGCTTAGCGTAGCGATACTGGCCAGTGCGCCAGCGCGAGCGCGCAGTTCAGTCATCGGCATATCGCCGACGGTTTGGAACAGGCCGCTCTGGTGGTCAATCAACAACATCACCGCGTCATTGGCATCAATAACAGGACGCTGGCCATTAAAGTTTGCTGGAGAGCTCATCTTTCTTTCCTCTGTGATCGGGACGTAGACAACAATTAACTTTGTTTAACCAAGGGTTAATCTCAGTGCTTGTTAACAGTGTAGGGCCAGAGGAAAATTCCACTAGAGGGCTAACTCAGGATGCATCGTTCTATAAAAAGAACAATAAGGCCAGGGGCAGGCGATTATTTCAGCGCTGAACTAAACTTAAACAGCATAACAAACATGCGGAAAGGCCCTGGCAGGGAGCGCCACTTTGTTCACCAGCGCAATGCGGAGGGCTGTAATCATGGCTTATCATCATATCGTTGTGGCAACCGATCTCAGCGAAGACGCTGAATTTTTGCTCGGCAAAGGCGCCAAGTTAGCAAGCGCACTGAATGCCAGGCTATCCCTGATTTATATCGATATCCACCGTGGCGGCTATTACGCTGAGCTGGGCGTGGGTGAATACAACTACACCGACCGAACTTTTTCGGAGCGTGTCAAAAACATGCTGAATGCGATCAAGGATCAGTCGTCTTACCCGGTTGAAGAGGTGATTATCAGCCGCGGCGAACTGACGGAAGAATTGAACCGGGCGGCGAAAGAGAAAGGCATTGATCTGATTATCTTTGGCCATCATCACGATATCTGGAGCAGATGGATATCTTCGGCCCGGCAGGCGATCAATAACCTTAACGTTGACCTGTTGGTGATCCCCATTGCGAAGTAATGAACCTCGCCAACTGCACTAACGCGACGGCACGGGACTTATTGATAGGTGATAATGCGCGTTGGCAATAGTCACTGACATGAATTTTATTAACCCTATCAAATGGTTGGCTTAATTCCGATAATGCCTGACCTAGCGCATTGAATTCGCACTGAATACCTCTTTGTGATTAATAAACCGCACATTTTGACTGTCACTCGTCGTCCATGAGTTTTATCCTCGAACCATTAGGATTTGTATGATTTATAGAAATACATTCACATGGAGGAGGTCTCATGCGTTTTGACAATAAAGTGGTAGTGATCACCGGTGCAGGCAATGGGATGGGAGAGGCGGCAGCGCGTCGTTTTTCTGCCGAAGGGGCTACCGTAGTATTGGCTGACTGGGCGAAAGAGGCGGTGGACAAAGTTGCCGCTTCGCTGCCAAAAGGCAAGGCTCTGGCGGTACATATTGACGTTTCCGACCACGTTGCGGTTGAAAAAATGATGAATGAGGTGGCCGAAAAATTAGGCCGCATCGACGTGCTGCTCAATAACGCAGGCGTGCACGTGGCCGGCAGCGTATTGGAAACCAGCGTTGCCGACTGGCGACGCATTGCCGGGGTGGATATCGATGGCGTGGTGTTCTGTTCCAAATTCGCCATGCCGTATCTGCTGAAAACCAAAGGCTGCATCGTTAACACCGCGTCGGTTTCCGGGCTGGGTGGTGACTGGGGCGCGGCGTACTACTGCGCGGCGAAAGGGGCGGTGGTTAACCTGACGCGTGCCATGGCGTTGGATCATGGCGGTGACGGTGTGCGGGTCAACTCGGTATGTCCGAGCCTGGTGAAAACCAATATGACCAACGGCTGGCCACAGGAGATCCGCGACAAGTTTAACGAGCGTATTGCGTTAGGCCGAGCGGCGGAGCCGGAAGAGGTGGCGGCAGTAATGGCGTTCCTGGCCAGTGACGACGCCAGTTTTATCAATGGTGCCAACATCCCGGTAGACGGCGGGGCGACCGCCTCTGACGGCCAGCCGAAGATTGTTTAAGCGGTAATTTCGGGCCCGGTGGTATACCGGGCCCGATAGCGTTACACCCCAATCCGATCCCGCAGCTGGTAGTAAGCTGCACCAATCGCGGTGAAAGGAATTTGCAGGTTGCGACCGCCGAAGAACGGCAGGTGCGGCAGCTTGGCAAACGCATCGAATCTTTCCGCATCGCCGCGCATCAGCTCGGCAATCAGTTTGCCCGCCAAATGAGTACAGGTCACCCCGTGGCCGCTGTAGCCCTGCATGTAATACACGTTATTTTCCAGCCGACCAAACTGCGGCATGCGCGACAGCGTCAGCAGGAAATTACCGGTCCAGCGATAGTCGAGACGCACGCCTTTGAGCTGCGGGAAAGTTTTCAGCAGCTTTGGCCGGATCAGATTGTCGATATCGTCCGGATCGCGGGCGCCATACACTACGCCGCCGCCGTACAACAGGCGGTTATCGCCGGTGATACGGTAATAATCCAGCAGGTAGTTACAGTCTTCGACGCAGTAATTCTGTGGGATCAGCGATCGCGCCACTTCCGGCGCCAGCGGTTCGGTAGCCACCACCTGGGTGCCACACGGCATGCTACGTTTCGCCAGCCGCGGTTCCAGCTTATCGCCCAGATAAGCGTTACCGGCGACAATCACATAACGCGCTGTCACCTGGCCGTTGGCGGTGCTGACGATGGCCGGTTCGCCATGACGGATGTGAGTGACCGCAGACTGTTCGAAGATCCGTCCACCCTGCAGGCGAATGGCTTCGGCTTCACCGAGCGCCAGATTCAGTGGGTGAATATGGCCGCCGCTGTGATCCAGCAGGGCGCCGACGTAGCGCTCGCTATCGACCTCCTGGCGGATACGCTCGGCGTCCAGCAATTCAAGCTGGGTATTGCCGTAGCGCTCCCAGTGCTGTTTTTGTTCGATCAACGCGTGATATTGCCGGTTGTTCAGCGCGGCGAAGATGCCGCCAGAGCGATAGTCACATTCGATGGCGTACCGTTGGATACGGCTGCGAATGATCTCTGCGCCTTCAAACATCATGCTGCCGAGCAGGCGGGCGCTTTCGGCGCCATAACGCTGTTCAATGACGTCGATATCGCGGCTGTAGGAGTTCACCAATTGCCCGCCGTTACGTCCGCTGGCACCGAAACCGATGCGGGCAGACTCCAACACCACCACGTTGTACCCCGCCTCTACCAGAAACAGCGCCGATGACAAACCGGTGTAGCCGCCGCCGACGATACAGACGTCGCATTCAATGGATTCATTCAGCTGCGGGTAGGGCGCGTGGTTGTTGGCCGAAGCCGCATAATAGCTTTTTACGTGTTCAGTCATGATCTCTGCCCTTATTCCAATGAAATCCAGGTGGTTTTCAGCTCGGTGAATTTGTCCAGTGCGTGCAGTGACTTGTCGCGGCCGTTACCGCTTTGCTTGTAGCCACCGAAAGGAACGGTCATGTCCCCGTCGTTGTAGTTATTGACGAACACCGTGCCGGCTTTTAGCTGACGCGCCAAACGATGGGCACGGGACAGGTCGCGGGTCCAGATTGCAGCCCCCAGGCCGTAGTCGCTGTCGTTAGCCAACTGCATGGCCTGCTGCTCGCCGCTAAACGAAGTGACCGCCAATACCGGGCCGAAGATTTCGTCGCGCGCCACGCTCATGGCGTTGTCTACCTGGGTGAGAATGGTTGGGCCGAGATAACCGCCGTGTTCACCTTGCGGATGATCGCGACCGTCGAGGAACAGCGCAGCGCCCTGAGTCAAACCCTGTTCGATATAGTCGGCCACTTTCTCGCAGTGGCCCTGATCAATCAGCGTGCCCATCACCGTCGCCGGATCGAGCGGATTGCCTGGTGCAAAGGCTGCTGCATGGCGGCGCAACGCCTGTAAAAATTCTTGCTGTATGCTCTCTTCCACCAACAGCCGAGTACCGGCGATGCACACTTGTCCCTGGTTATAAAAAATCCCGGCGGTGGCGCTTTGTGCGGCCTTATCCAGATCCGGGCAGTCGGCAAAGATGATATTGGCGCTTTTGCCGCCGGCTTCCAGCCAGACCCGTTTCATATTGGATTGGCCGGCATAGATCATCAGTTGTTTGGCAACCTGGGTTGAACCGGTGAAGGTCAGTGCGTCGACGTCGTTATGCAGCGCCAGCGCTTTACCGGCATCGTGACCATAACCGGGAACGATATTCAGCACGCCGTCCGGCAGCCCGGCCTGCTGCGCCAGTTGCCCCAGATAGACCGCGCTCAGTGGCGATTTCTCTGAAGGTTTGAGGATCACGCTGTTGCCGGTGGCCAACGCCGGGCCGAGCTTCCAGCAGGCGAGCAATAACGGGAAATTCCACGGCACTATGGCGCCGACCACGCCAATGGGTTCGCGTTCGATTAACGCCAGCGCATCGCTGCCGGTAGGGGCGATTTCGCCATAAACCTTATCGATCGCTTCGGCATACCAACGCAGGCAACGAATAGCACCGGGCACATCATCACGCAGGCTGTGTCGAATCGGTTTGCCGGTGTCCAGCGTTTCCAGCAGCGCCAGCTCTTCGTGGTGTTGTTCCATCAATGTCGCCAGCTTGAGCAGCGTCGCCTTGCGTTGCGACGGGGCCGCGCGCGACCAGTCGCCCCGCTCAAACACCTCGCGGGCGGCGCTGACCGCCAGGTCAATATCTACGCTGCTTCCCCGGGCCACCTGAGTCAGCTCTCGCTGACCGGCAGGATCCTCCACGGCAAAGGTTTCGCCTTCGGCCGCCTGCTGATAGCGGCCATTGATAAACAGTCGGTTCTCAATATTCAGGGCTTGCGCCCGGTGTTGCCAATACTGCAGGTGGTGGAAGTCCATACCTTGCTCCGTTGATCAGAATGTCGTCGGCGTATGGGCGCTGATAATCCGGCAAATCCGCGCCGACGTGTTGCTGAAACTGTGGGGAATGCCGGTGTTGATAGCGTAGCTCTGGCCGGCCAGCAGGGGATAAGCCTGCCCGTTGACCTGCAGCACGACTTCGCCTTCCAGCAGGGTGCCGATCTCTTCCCCCTGATGCTTGATGCGTTCACCGGTGGTGGTACCCGGCTCATAGGTTTCGATCATCATCGCCAGGGTGCGATTAGGATCGCCGTTGTGGATCAGTTTCATAGAAACCCCCTGGCTGCCAATCTCGATCAGATCCTGGTAGTCGATAACAATCCGTGGCTCGGCCGGCTTCTCCGGTTCGGCGAAAAATGCCGACAGGGACAGCCCGTACACCGTCAGCAGCTTTTGTAAGGTGCTGATGGCCGGACTGACCTTGTCCTGTTCGATGGTGCTGATGGCGCTGTGAGTTAACCCAGACAGTTCGGCCGCGCGGCGCTGCGATAATCCCAATTGCTGGCGGATTTGCGACAGACGTTTGCCCGGTGCCAAGCTGACATCGCTCATGGGCGTTTTTCCTTTTGATAGTTCCGGCAGGCGCTAATGAAACCTTCAAACAGCAGGCGTGACAGGGCATATTCCTCGCTGTTCCATTCCGGGTGCCATTGCACGCCCAGCGCAAAGGGCTGATCGCGCAGGCTGATGGCTTCTACCAACCCGTCGGCGGCGTGAGCTTCGATACGTACGCTGGATCCCAGCGTCTTCGCGCCCTGGCCATGCAGTGAGTTCACCCAGAATCTGTTGCAATCCGGTATCAGTTGCGAGAGTAGGCCCCCTTCCTGAACGATGACTTCGTGGGCAGGGGCATATTGCTGTTCGAGCGGCAGGTCGTGATCTTCACGGTGTTCCAGCAGTTCGGGCAGTTCATACAGCCGGCGGTGCAGGGTACCCTGGGTGGCGACCACCATTTCCTGCATGCCACGGCAAATGGCGAAAAGGGGAATGCGCCTGTCGAGCGAGTGGCGGATCAGCGCCAGGCTCAATTCGTCTCGCCCGGGATCGGCGTCAGGCTCATCGCCGTTTTCACCATAAAGGTGCGGCTGCACATTACTGGGGCTGCCTGGCAACAGAATGCCATCGAGTTGTGGCAGTAACTCTTCGAGCAGTTTCGGTTCTGCCAGCGCGTGTGGCAGGGCTATCGGCAACCCGCCCGCAGCGATAACGGCATTTAGGTACTTTTCTTGCAAGGTCTGAGTGAGGTGCCCGTTTAACCTATACCTGCACATCACTACGCCGACCACTGGTCTGTTAAATATATTGCCCATACTGTCCCCTTGGTATGTTCGAAATTATGAACGATAAGCTTCTCCACTGCCGTTTCCGTTCAATATTTTATAAATCTAGCAGTGAGATGGGCAATATTCAAACTAAAAGTAACACTTGCAAAACAATTTTGTTGCATCTATGTTTCATTGGTGGACATTATATTGAGCAAGATGGTCAAAAAACATCGACGGCAATAAGTGTGAGAACCACAGACAAAAACATACATGGCGGGTGAATCATGCAGACCAACATAGTAGAAGTGGAAAACTTTGTTCAGCACCACGAAGAAAAGCGAAGTAGCGCGTTCCAACGTGAAGTGAAGAAGTATCTGGAACGTTATCCATTAACTCAGCACGTTGACGTTCTGTTGACCGACCTTAACGGCAGCTTCCGCGGCAAACGGATACCGGTTGGCGGGCTGAGCAAACTGGAGAAGGGCTGTTACTTCCCGGCGTCGGTGTTTGCGATGGATATTCTTGGCAACGTGGTTGAAGAGGCCGGATTGGGGCAAGAGCTCGGTGAGCCGGACCACATCTGTGTACCGGTGTTGGGCACGCTAACGCCGTCGGCGGCGGATCCACAATATATCGGCCAGGTACTGCTCACCATGCTGGATGAAGATGGTACTCCCTTTGACGTTGAACCGCGCAATGTGCTGAACCGAGTGTGGCAGCGTTTGCGTCAGCGCGGGCTATCCCCCGTAGTAGCGGTAGAGTTGGAGTTCTATCTCATCGATCGTCAGCGTGATTCGGAAGGGTATCTGCAGCCGCCGTGTGCGCCGGGTACGCAGGAGCGTAACACCCAAAGCCAGGTCTATTCGGTAGACAACCTTAACAACTTTGCCGACGTGCTAAGTGAGATAGACGAACTGGCACGCCTGCAGGGGCTGCCGGCAGACGGTGCGGTGGCCGAAGCCTCGCCCGGTCAGTTTGAAGTCAATCTGCACCATACCGACAACGTGCTGCAGGCCTGCGACCATGCGCTGGCGTTGAAACGCCTGATCCGCATGGTGGCAGAAAAACACAACATGCAGGCTACCTTCATGGCCAAGCCGTATGAAGAGCACGCCGGCAGTGGCATGCACGTGCATATCAGCATGCTGGACCGCCAGGGCAACAATGTCCTCGCCGATGATGACGGCGAAGACTCTGCATTGTTGAAACAGGCTCTGGCGGGAATGATCGCCCTGATGCCTTCTTCTATTGCGCTGTTGGCGCCGAACGTTAACGCCTACCGCCGCTTCCAACCGGGCATGTACGTGCCGACTCAGGCATCCTGGGGCCATAACAACCGCACAGTGGCACTGCGTATCCCTTGCGGCGACCGCGATAGCCACCGCGTGGAATACCGTGTGGCCGGTGCCGATGCCAACCCTTATCTGGTGATGGCGACCATCCTGGCGGGCATCGTCTACGGGCTGGAAACACCGCTGCCGCTGCAAGAGCCGGTAACCGGCAACGGGCTGGAGCAGGACGGACTGCCATTCCCTATCCGCCAGAGCGATGCACTGTATGAATTCGAGCATCAGCCGGTGTTGAATGCGCTGCTGGGTGAAAGGTTCAGCCATGTTTATCTGGCCTGTAAAACGGATGAGCTGGTGCAGTTTGAGCGCCTGATCACCGATACCGAAATCGAGTGGATGCTGAAAAACGCCTGAACCCGCTCATCCTCGATGATACCGCGCGCGTCTGGCGCATTCCGCCGGCTATCCTGTGGCCTGCGAAGCTGCGCGCAGCGGTAAAGCATTTCTTCTACTTGGCGTACAGGACGCCGGCGAGGAAAGAACCATGACAGCCATAACTGTTCCATCAACCTGCGCGGGCGGTTGCCTGTGCCGCAGTAAATATGGGCCTTCAGCTGGCCGCGTTTTTTTGTCTTTGCATCGTCCCTTCCGCCGCCTGAGCAGCAGTTTCCCCGCGGCCTCTCTGAATGACGTTAAACGGTTACCAGCAGAGGACAAAGGGGGGAAACGCCATGGCGATTAATGCGATCGAGGTTAATGAGGCGGCCAAGCCGCAACTGCGTAAAAGCCTGAAGCTGTGGCAAGTGGTGATGATGGGGTTGGCTTACCTGACGCCCATGACGGTGTTTGACACCTTCGGCATTGTCTCCGGCCTGACCGACGGCCACGTCCCGGCCGCTTATCTGTTGGCGCTGGCCGGCGTGTTGTTTACCGCCATCAGCTACGGCAAGTTGGTTCGCAAGTTTCCGACCGCCGGTTCCGCCTATACCTATGCGCAAAAGGCCATTAACCCGCACGTCGGTTTTTTGGTGGGGTGGTCCTCGTTGCTCGACTACCTGTTCCTGCCGATGATCAACACCCTGTTGGCAAAGATTTATCTGACCGCGCTGTTCCCCGAGGTGCCGCCGTGGGTGTGGGTGGTAGGCTTTGTGATCATCATTACCGCCATCAACCTGAAAAGCGTCAATTTGGTGGCTAACTTTAACACCCTGTTTGTTTTGGCCCAGATAGCGATCATCGTGGTGTTTATCTTCCTGGTCGTGCGCGGCTTGCATAACGGTGAAGGACTGGGGACGGTGTGGAGTCTGCAACCCTTCATCAATGAGAATGCGCATTTGCTGCCGATTATCACCGGCGCCACTATTTTGTGCTTTTCGTTTCTCGGCTTCGACGCGGTCACCACCCTGTGTGAGGAAACGCCCGATGCCGCCAAGGTGATCCCGAAGGCCATCTTCCTGACTGCGCTGTACGGTGGGGTAATCTTCATCAGCGTTTCCTTCTTTATTCAGCTGTTCTTCCCGTCTATTCAGCGCTTCCATCAACCGGACGCGGCGCTACCGGAAATCGCGCTGTACGTGGGCGGCAAGCTGTTCCAGTCAATTTTCCTCTGTATTACCTTTATCAATACCCTGGCATCGGGGCTGGCCTCGCACGCCAGCGTTTCGCGACTGCTGTACGTGATGGGGCGCGACAACGTGTTTCCGGAAAAGTATTTCGGCTATATCCACCCGAAATGGCGCACCCCCTCATTGAACGTGTTGTTGGTTGGGCTGGTGGCGCTGTCGGCGCTGTCTTTCGATCTGGTCACCGCGACCGCGCTGATCAACTTCGGTGCGCTGGTGGCCTTCACCTTCGTTAACCTGTCGGTGATCAGCCATTTCTACATTCGCGAGGGGCGCAACAAAAGCTGGAAGGACCGATTTAACTACCTGTTCCTGCCGTTGGTGGGGGCGTTAACGGTTGGCGTGCTGTGGCTTAACCTGGAAAAAAGCTCGCTGACCATGGGGCTGATCTGGGCCGGGCTGGGTTTTGCCTACCTGGTATATCTCACCCGGCGTTTCCGTCAGCCGCCGCCGCAGTTTGAACGGCAGCCGCAGCAATAAGGCCAAGGCGGTTGATGAACCCATCCAGGGGTAAATCGGTAGGGGGGCGGCCATCTTCGCCCCGATTCAACTCATTGATTATGCAATAGGGCGCAGCATGCAGCGCGCCCACCAGGAAACGATAGGTACTCCGAGGCGGGCTTTCCCGCCTTTCTTTTTTTATCACCGGGCAGTAGAGTGAAAATCCTGATAAAAAATAACTGATTGGAACGCTTTCATGTCTTCTCTGCCCGCCCAATATAAAGCCACCTTGCTCGGTCTGTTGGCGATCCTGCTGTGGAGCAGCGTGGTTGGCCTGATACGCAGCGTCAGCGAAGGGCTGGGGCCGATTGGCGGGGCCGCAATGATCTACAGCGTCAGCGCGGTATTTTTGCTGTTGGCGCTGCGCATGCCGAATTTACGCCTGTTCCCACGCCCCTACCTGCTCCTCGGCAGCCTGCTGTTTGTCAGCTATGAAATCTGCCTGTCGTTGTCTTTGGGCTATGCCAATACCCGTCTGCAAGCGATTGAAGTGGGAATGATCAACTACTTGTGGCCCTGTTTCACCGTTCTGATGGCCCTGGTGTTTAATGGGCAAAAAGCCAAGTGGTGGCTGCTGCCGGGGCTGTTGCTGTCCTTGTTCGGCATTGGCTGGGTCATGAGCGGCGAGGGCGGCTGGTCGCCGGCGCAAATGCTGGAAAACGTGCGCAGCAATCCGCTGAGTTATTCGTTGGCTTTTGGCGGCGCGGTTATTTGGGCGCTGTATTGCAATCTGACCAAGAAAATTGCCCAGGGCCATAACGGCGTGGTGTTGTTCATTACGCTGACCGCCGTGGCACTGTGGTTGAAATATGCATTCAGCAGCGAAAGCGGTATGCAATTCACGTTGCCGGTAACCCTGACGTTGCTATGCGCGGGCATGGCAATGGGAGCAGGCTATGCGGCGTGGAACGTGGGTATATTGCGCGGCAATATGACGCTGTTGGCGACGGCGTCTTACTTTACTCCGGTGCTGTCGGCGGTGTTTGCCGCGCTGGTGCTGAATACTGCACTGACCGCCAATTTTTGGCAGGGTGTGGTGATGGTCACGGCAGGTTCGTTGATCTGTTGGCGGGCAACCCGAGGAAATTAACGGAAATTATCTGCCTGTCGCCCAATGTTGAACTAGAATTTAACTAGCGATTCTGCCTGAAGGAACATAAAAAATGAGAGACGATATTCAATTCATTCAGCAGCCAGTGATTGACGACGAACGTTTTATGCGCGGTGATACCGTGCGCCTGACCACCGCCAATTTACGTCACGAATACCAGCTTGATGTCAGTATTTTACGCCGGGAAGGCAAACTGATTTTTGGCTCGGTCATCGCCGCCGCACCTAAAGTGGATATCCCGCCCAAAGAGTGGGAGATAGCTCCGGGGCAGGAGGTGGTTTTCCGCCAGGAAAATATTGCCAAAGCACTGCCTTCGGTAAACTAAGTGCTTTCCACGAACTCTGTATAATTGCCCTCACACAGGGCTTTTTCTGAGAATTTTTTTATTATTCACTATAATCGACTGATAAATATGGATGTTGGTTATTTCTTATTCCGGCAAATGATAAAAATCTCATTTGCCATTAGAATGCTCCGAAAGTTGTTGGTAACATCATGGAAATGATGAAGCTCCAAATAGGGATATTATTGTTATGACTCACCCTGCGGATATCGCGCGCGTTTTTATCGGCTGCGACCCCAATGATTGCGATCTGGAACAGATGATGGTTCTGGAGTACAGCCTGCGTAAACATGCTTCGATACCCGTTCAAATCGTATGGATGCAGCTATCACGGGATCCTGCCAGCTTTTGGTTCTCGAATGGTGAGGGCGAAGGCTGGACGACCGAATGCTGGGCAACGCCTTTTTCCGCTTTTCGTTGGGGAATTCCCGCTTATTGTAATTTTCAGGGGCGTGCTTTCTATTCTGATGCTGACGTGCTTTATCTCAGTGATATCGCTGAAATTTGGCATCATCCGATGGAAGAGGGTACCGCCATACTGGCTGCGGGTACTGGCAAGGATTTACGTCTGGGTGAAATGCTGTGGGATTGTGAAGCGGCTGCACGTTTCTTGCCTTCACTCGAACAGTTGCGAGGCGATCGCCTGGGCCATAAAAAAATGCAACAATTTTTTGAGCAACACCCGGAGTTTGTTGCACCGCTGAAACCGGAGTACAGCAACTTAGATGGCGATGATCTGCCTGTGGAATCGCTGAAAGCGATACATTATTCAGATATGGGAAGCCAGTTCTCTCACCACTACTCATTGCCGCGGCTAAAAGCTGAAAATCGCCAGCACTGGTTTGATGGAAAAATTTATCGTCACTACCGCGACGATCTACGGGAACTGTTCGAGCAGTACTATCATGAAGCCTTGCAAGCCGGTTATACGCTGGAGCAGTATCGCAATGTGTTGCCGTACGGCCGCTTCAATAAACAGTCTCAGGAAAAATATGATGGCAATCCGATCACTCGTAAGAAAAAGCCATTCCTACAGCGCGTATTGAGAAGTCTTCTAGACTAGTCCCGCCTGCCTTATTGCCATCCCTTAATTAACCTGAATTTTCGATAGTCCGCTGGTGGGATGACAATCCGGCGGACAAACCCCTGCTGCAGCCAGCCGACCGCTGGGAAATCTATTTTCTGCATCCGCTTAGGTAACATCCCGATATCTTGCGTTTTGCCACAGTCATGAGAACGGTAATCAACTGGTTACAATTGGCACAAAAAATGCTTTAAAAATCACCGGGCATGACAAAAATCACAGCGATCGTGAATTTGCATGAAACATAATTTGACAAATGTGAACGCAATCGATTACCTATTCGCGAAATGCATAACTGGATCACAGATTCTTACACCCAGTGATTTCTATAATGCGCGCGTCGCCCGAGAGTTTGTAAGCAGAGGCAACGCCAGGTGTCGTCAGACTCATTGTCATCTTTTCTAACGGGCAGGAAATGGCCCTTTAAGCATGTGGTAATAAAATGAAAAAAATAGCTCTCGCAGCAGGTGTACTGCTCGCAGCGTCTTACAGTGCATCTTCAATGGCTGATAGCAAAGACAGCCAATACGTCTCGGATTGGTGGCACCAAAGCGTTAACGTGGTGGGCAGTTACCACACCCGTTTCGGACCTCAGTTGAACAACGATCTGTACCTGGAATATGAAGCCTTCGCCAAAAAAGATTGGTTCGACTTCTATGGCTACATCGACGTGCCTAAATTCTTCGGCGTGGGCAACACCCCTGACCGTGGTATCTGGGACAAAGGTTCTCCGATGTTTATGGAAATCGAGCCTCGCTTCTCCATCGACAAACTGACCGGCACCGATCTGAGCTTTGGCCCGTTCAAAGAGTGGTACTTCGCCAACAACTACATCTATGACCTGGGCCACAACGCCGACGGCCGTCAGAACACCTGGTATATGGGTCTGGGTACCGACATCGACACCGGCTTGCCAATGAGCCTGTCGATGAACATCTATGCCAAATACCAGTGGGAAAACTACCAGGCTGCCAACGAAAACAGCTGGGACGGTTACCGCTTCAAAGTGAAATACTTTGTGCCGTTGACCCAGGTGTGGGGCGGCAATCTGAGCTACATCGGTTTCACCAACTTTGACTTTGGTTCCGATCTGGGCAAAGACGACTTCACCGTGAACGGTCGTCAGGCGCGTACCAGCAACTCTATCGCTTCCAGCCATATTCTGGCGTTGAACTACGATCACTGGCACTACTCGTTCGTAGCCCGTTACTTCCATAACGGCGGCCAGTGGCAGGACGGCGTGGATATCGGCACTCCTCAGGGGCCAATCAAATCTACTGGCTGGGGTTACTACATCGTGGCCGGTTATAACTTCTGATTTTCCGTGGTATCAGAAACAGAAAACCCCGCTTTGGCGGGGTTTTTTTTCGTCATCACTGCGCTTGTTCACCGGGCAGATGCCGCACCGGCATAAATAATCGTCCTTTGATTACGTGGCATTCATTATCGATCCAATTGATGATTTGTTCACGGCTAACGCCTTCGGATTGCGCGTAGCGGTGAAGATCGCCATTAAAGTGCTGCGTGATGTATTCCATGAGGGTCATTTGCATGTCTTTTGCTCCTGAACGCCCACCCGTTGCCAACTGGCCACCGTGGGAGGTAAAGGTTTCTCAGACGCCGAATTTAAAGTATTGGCAACCAAATCTCAACAAAAAGCACTGTCGTGGTGCATGCAATGTCGATTCAGCTGCAAAAAAGAATCCCGCACGGAGAGGCGGGAAGGGTTCAGTATTATCACTTTGGATGATAAAAAGATGATTTGAGGTGCGACGAAAAAGAGCGGGCTAACTCTTTTTGTGACTTAGCCAAACTACTGCATGGCTTATTTCGCTGCAAGAAAAATCTTAGGCCGAAATTCGGTTTTTTCGAATAGTTTTGCGCTGGGATAATATTTTGTCATTTGGCCTGATGCCGATCTCTGTATGGCATCTAACTCTCAGAGTTTTCCTCATGCTTTGTGCGGAGAATTGCGCCTATAGTGAAGGTAATAACCCATGCAGGAAGTAACAAAATGAGCAAACATCGTACTACTTTCACCGTATTGGCGCTGATTGTTTCTCTGGGGCTGTCATCCGCACCGGCGCTGGCCGATAAAGGCGGCAACGGTAACGGCGGGGGTAACGGCCATGGTAACAGCGGCAATCATGGTAATAACGGCAACAATGGCAAGCATGGCAATAAAGCCAAAGATAACGATGGCGACCGCGGCTTGGTTTCCGTCAGTATTTCTCATGAGCGTGCACGTTCTCTGGCCTTGAACTACGGTCTGACCGGCTACCGTTCTTTGCCACCGGGGATCGCCAAAAATCTGGCGCGCGGCAAGCCTCTACCTCCGGGCATCGCCAAAAAAATGGTGCCATCCTCCATGCTGCACGATCTGCCTTATTATCCAGGCTATGAGTGGCGCATTGCCGGTAACGATCTGGTGCTGGTGGCGTTGAGTACCGCACTGGTTGCCTCGGTGATCAACGGCGTGTTTGATTGATTCCCGCTGACTCTGCTTTAAGGCCCCGCTTCGGTGGGGCTTTTTATTTGCCTGCAACGGGGGATCGTGGTGAACTCTTTTCCTGTAATTTTGGTGCATAAGGAAATTGTGATGTTCAGGATGTTATTGATTGCCTGCTGCCTGGTCAGTTTTTCCGCTTTGGCCAACGGAGGGACGGCACTGGGTGAACTGGTCAATCAGCGTCTGGGTTATATGAAAGACGTTGCTGGCTATAAGGCGCAGCAGCATTTGCCGATCGAGGATTTGGCGCAGGAGGCAAAGGTACTGGCAAGCACGCAGGCAGAGGCGGGGCGCTTAGGGCTGGATCCGCTTTCGGTTCGACCGTTTATCATCGCGCAAATGGACGCCGCCAAGGCGATTCAATACCGTTACCGCGCGGACTGGCTGGCGCAGCCGGAAAGCGGCTGGCAGCCACGGCCGTTGGAACAGGTGCGGCCGCAAATTGCCGAGCTCAGCAGCCGAATTTTGCAGCGACTGGCTCAGGAATTAAAAACCGGGGCGCTGACGGAGAGTGCGCGCAGTCATTTTATTCAGGCTATTGATCAGAACAACCTCAGTGAGGCCGACAAGCAGCGGCTGTTCACCGCCTTATTGGCCGTCAGGGCCGCCAAGGCGGGATGATCCCGGCGTCCGCTAATCGCGGTCGACGCTGCTGCGCTGGAAGGTCAGCACCCGGCTGCGATTGGCAATCAAATCTACGCTGTAGCCGCGGAAATAGAGGCAAAAGCGTTTCAACCACGGGCCGTCGCTGCTTTCTACCAGCATGCGGCCCTGGCCCAGCGAACTGATCTTCCCGGTTTGCGATGATGGGCCCACGCCAATGTGCACCCGATCGCCGCAGATCTCGAAGGCGGTGCGGTACTGCGGGTGGTACCACAAGCCCTGCACGTGCTTCAGACAATCGCGGTTTGGCGTGACGGGCAGAAAGCTGCGCGGCACGTGGCACACTTCACCTTCTACCGCTTCACCGGTCCATTTCAGCCGCATCGGCATATGAGCGGAAAGCGACACCGCATAGCCGTCATCGGCCTGATACAGCGCCTCTTCACTGCCCAGATAAGCGACGTTGCCGTCTTTCACTTCCAGCCAGTAAGGATCTGCCACCGTGGTGTAAATGCCATCAGGAATGGCGGTGCTGCGCTTAGGCAGGGCTTCACCCAGCAAGGCGGCCATCACCTGCAGTGCCATGTCGAAACTGTCGCAGTCCTCCCGGTTAGCCACCACAACGACACCGGATTGCCGGTCGGGTGACAGCAGGAAATAAGTTTTGTAGCCGGCATGCGAACCGCCGTGGCCCAGCAGACGGTGTTCGCCGAGCGGCGTTTGCGCCAGCCCCAGCCCGTAAGCGCTGACCTGCCCTTGGTTAAGATGGCGTGGGGCACTCAGTTGCGCCAGTACGCCACGGCCAGGGCCTTGATTGGCCAGCAGCGTTTGCAGCCAGCGAGTGAGGGCATTGGCGCTGCCGGTCAGGCTGCCGGAGGCGGAAAGGTGCAGACCGGCGCAGGCCAACTGCCAGCCCTGCTCGGAACGCCAGTAACCGGGGGCAAGCCCTGGTACCACGTCATACCAGCTTTCCGGTGCCCGCAGTTGCACCTGCAGCGGCTGGGCAATGTGCTGCTGAACCAGTTGGTCGAAGTCATAGCCTTTGGCCTGTAGGGCCGCTTCAACCAACCGGTAGCCAGTGTTGGTATAGGTGATTTCGCTGCCGGCCGGGTAGTTCAGACCCTCTAGTCCCTGCAGGAACTGCATGACCGGTTGCGCTTCGCTGCGGGTATGCACCGAAATGCCCAGCAGCCCCAGTGTTTCACGTACGTCAGGCAGCCCGCTGGTCATATCCAGCGCCTGGCCGACGGTTACATTTGCCAGCGGCTTTCGCAGCTCAGGCAGCAAGTCACCCAGGCGGTCATTCAGGCTCAGGGCCTGATCCGTAGCGTTGAGCGCCAGTGTGGCGAAAATATGTTTGGTGACGGAAGCGTAGCGCACCACGGTGTCTGCGTTAAAAGGGGTATTTTGCGCCATATCGGCTCGCCCGGCATAGGCAGTTGCGCGTACTTGTGCGGCATCGAACAGGGTAATAGCGCCACCGGGTTGGTTGTCGAACTGCCAATCAGCCAGCAGTCTATTGGCGACGGCCTGCGCGGCACGCCAGTTCAGCGGGATTTCGGACATAGAGGGCCTCCAGAGTATTTTTTATTTATTTGTGCCTTGATGGGCTTTTCGCCAGATTGTGGCGTACCGCGCAAACGGCGGGCCGCTGTTTTGTGCGCTGTTCCGACCAGATTCACTGATTTTCAGTCAAAATTGCGATGCAGTACGCAAATTGAAACGGAAGCAACAAGGAGGCAAATTGTGTGCCGCAACGTCAGGGCACTAAAGCGGGAGGGTGCTTGCTTGAAGGCTTGATTGTCGCAGGGCAATTAGCGTTGCCCTGCGACAGGAGGAGAAAAGGATCAACGCAGTTGACCGCCACCGGAAAGCAGGCTGTCGATCATCTGTTTTAGCAGGCGTTGCAGAGAGGCGGCACGCTCGGGCTCAAACGCATAGGGATACTGTTCGGACATGTAGTTCACCTGCGCCAGCTCCAGTTGAATGGCATGCTGCTGCTCTTGCGGACGGCCATAAGCCCGAGTGATATAACCGCCTTTGAAACGGCCGTTAAGCACATGCGTGAACTGTTGTTGTTGTTCGCAGCAGGCGACCAGACGATCGCTCAGCGCCGGGGCGCAGCTTTCGCCCCCGTTGGTGCCCAGGTTGAGGTCTGGCAGCTTACCGTCGAACAGTCGTGGGATAACGGAGGCAATGGAATGGGCGTCGAACAGCAGCGCGTAACCGTGCTTGGCTTTCAGGCGCGTCAGTTCGTCTTGCAACTGTTGGTGGTAAGGTTGCCAGATCTGTTCCAGATAGCCGGTGCGCTCCTGGTCAGAAGGGGCTTTCCCCGGCAGGAAGCTCGGTCGCCCATCAAACAATACGTCAGGATACAGACCGGTGGTGGCGGTAGTATAAAGCGGTTTGTCGTCGGCTGGACGGTTCAAGTCGATAACAAAGCGCGAATAATTGCCGACCAATATGCTGGCACCCATGGCACGAGCGAAATCGTACAGCTGTGGGATATGCCAGTCAGTGTCGGGCAGTGGCCGTGCATCGTCGGTCAAGCCGGCTTCGACGGCCGGTGTCAATCGGGTACCGGCATGGGGAATACTGATCAGCAGCGGCAGGCTGCCGGGGTGGAAATCTAAAGCATCGCGAATGGTCATTGACGTACTTCTCCTCGGAAAATCACCGTACAGGGCAGTTGACCGCCCAACCAGTAAGCCAGTTCAGCCGGACGGGACAGCGGCCAGTGCACAAAATCCGCCAGCTTGCCGGTTTCCAGCGTCCCCTGGCTTGCCTGCAGGCCCAGCGCCTTGGCCGCATGCACCGTGACGCCCGCCAACGCCTCTTCCGGCGTCAAGCGGAACAGCGTGCAGGCCATGTTGATCATCAAACGCAAGGACAACGCCGGTGAGGTGCCCGGGTTCGCATCGCTGGCGATCGCCATGGCGACGCCGTGTTTGCGGAACAGCTCTACCGGTGGGCATTGGGTTTCACGCAGCAGGTAATAAGCGCCCGGCAGCAGCACCGCAACGGTGCCTGCATCGCCCATTGCGCGCGCATCCTGTTCGGTAGCATATTCAAGATGGTCGGCGGAAAGGGCATGGTGCTGCGCTGCCAATTCACTCCCGCCCAGGGCAGAAAGTTGTTCCGCGTGCAGCTTAACGGGCAGACCGGCTTTTTCCGCTGCGGTGAACACGCGCGCCACCTGCGCCGGTGAGAACGCCAGATGCTCGCAGAAGGCGTCAACCGCATCGGCCAATCCGGCAGCGGCAGCCTGAGGAATAATGGTGTTGCACACCAGATCGATATAGTCGTCGGCGCGATGGGCATATTCCGGTGGCAGCGCGTGCGCCGCCAGACAGGTGGTTTTCACTTCAACCGGCAACAGTTCGCCCAGCTTGCGCGCCACGCGCAGCATTTTCAGCTCGCTCTCCGGCGTCAGCCCGTAACCAGATTTAATCTCCACGCAGGTCACGCCTTCCGCCAGCAGCGGTCGCAGCCGGAACAGCGCTTGCTCCAGCAGCAGTTCTTCGTCGGCGTCACGGGTAGCCTTGACGGTGGAAATGATGCCACCGCCCTGGGCGGCGATATCGGCGTAGCTTACGCCATTCAGGCGCTGCTCGAATTCGCCGCTGCGGTTGCCACCGAACACCAGATGGGTATGGCAGTCGACAAAGCCCGGCGTGATGATACCGCCGTCGAATTTCACGGTTTCATCCGCTATCAAGTTTGCCGGTAACGCCGCATGTTCACCCAGCCAGACAATCTTGCTGTCACGCACGGCGATCGCGCCGTTGGTGATGGTGTGATATTTACCGTCGCGCATGGTGACGACGTCGGCCCCGTGCCACAGGCTGTCGCAGTGAATCTCAGAGGTCATGGCTTTTCTCCGCCGGAGCCGTGGCTCCCACATGGTTGTATATACAATTAAAAACAACCTAGCGCATTCATCGGGTTGTCACAAGGGGCGGGATAAAAATTTGTTATCGGGATGTGATCGTTGTGGAAGAGCGGGTACCAAAACGGCACCCGCAGGGGATCAGACTTCGCTGGTGAAACGGCCGAACAGTTGATAACGGCTGCCCGGGTACAGCAGGCGTGCCGACGTGACCACGGTTTTACCGGACCAGGTGCGGCGGTGGATCAGTAATCCGGGTTCGTGGTCTTCCAACTGCAGCAGTTCGCGCTCCTGGCGGGTCGGCACTACCGCTTCGACGATGTGTTCGCCTGCGGTCAGCGGCGCGGCCTGCGTTAAATAGATATAGGGCGTAACGCGGTCGAAATCCTGTTTCATGTAGTCGGGGGCGATCAGGGGATTCACGCAGCGGTCTTCCACCTGTACCGGCAGATCGTTTTCGTAATGCACAATCTGCGAATAGAAAAGCTGCTGGCCAGGTTGAATGCCCAGCGCCAACGCTTCTTCCTCGCTGGCCGGTCGCGCTTTCAACTGCAGGATTTTGCTGCTGTGGCGATGACCCCGGGCGGCGATTTCGTCAGCGATGTTATGCACTTCCAGCAGCGCGGTGTGCGCCTTGGCTTCGGCGACGAAAGTACCCACGCCTTGCATGCGGATCAAATAACCTTCGGTGGTCAGTTCGCGCAAGGCGCGATTAATGGTCATCCGGCTGACGCCCAATTCGGCGACCAGCTCACTTTCCGAGGGGACGCGTTGGTGCGGCAACCAATGACCTGCACGGATTTGGTTCACGATCGCCTGCTTGACCCGTTGATATATTGGGGCGGGGGTATCGCTCATTGCAGCAGCCAGTTGCAGCACGGTCTGTTGATCAACCACGACGTTAACCTCGTCAAATAAAAAAATAATAACATCAGTTTACTGTTGATGTCGGCGTATGTATATGTATATACAACTAAGGGCCGGTCCGCCACAGCAATGCGCTGGGCCCGTATATTTTCGGATGCGCGATTATCGCGCGTTATTAGCCGTTACACTAACAGTGGAATACTGCCATGCCTGCATATTTTGCCTCACGCGCTCTGCTTCCTGAAGGTTGGGCGCATAACGTCCGGTTGGACGTGGATGCGCAAGGTTACCTGACTCAGGTGACTGCCGACGCCGATCCCGAAGGTTGCACCCGTCTGCACGGCGATGCGGTGCCGGGCATGCCAAACCTTCATTCCCACGCCTTCCAGCGTGCGATGGCCGGGCTGGCGGAGGTGGCGGGCAATCCGCAGGACAGTTTCTGGACCTGGCGCGATCTGATGTACCGCCTGGTGCAGCGCTTAACGCCGGAGCAGGTGGAAGTGATCGCCCGTAAACTCTATATCGAAATGCTGAAAGGGGGCTATACCCAGGTCGCCGAGTTCCACTATCTGCATCACGGCGCCGACGGTCTCCCTTATGCCGATCGCGGCGAAATGACCGGCCGACTCAGTCAGGCGGCGGCCCAGGCGGGGATCGGTATGACCCTGCTGCCGGTGCTGTACAGCTATGCGGGATTTGGCGGCCAGCCCGCTCAGCCGGGGCAAAAGCGTTTTATTCAAAATGCGGACAGCTATCTGGAGCAACAGCAGACGATCGCGCGTCAGTTGGCAGAGCAACCGTTGCAGAATCAGGGCCTGTGCTTCCACTCGTTGCGTGCAGTGGAACTGGGCCAAATGCAGCAGATCCTGGCGGCGTCGGACAGTTCGCTGCCGGTGCATATTCATATTGCCGAGCAGCAGAAAGAGGTCAACGACTGTCTGGCCTGGAGCGGACGTCGCCCGGTCGCCTGGCTGTACGAGCATCTGCCGGTGGATCAGCGCTGGTGTCTGGTACACGCCACCCACCTCGCTCGTGACGAGCTAGAGCAGCTGGCGCGCAGCCAAGCGGTAGCCGGCCTGTGCCTGACTACCGAGGCCAACCTGGGCGACGGCATCTTCCCCGGCGACGCCTATCTGCAACATCAGGGGCGTTGGGGCATTGGTTCTGACAGCCACGTATCGCTCAATGTGGTGGAGGAGTTGCGCTGGTTCGAATACGGTCAACGCCTGCGCGATCAGCGCCGTAACCGGCTGACCACGCCGGAGCAACCGGCCGTGGCTGACGTCCTCTACCAACAGGCGTTGCAGGGTGGGGCACAGGCCTGCGGTGCACCGATCGGTCGGCTGCAAAGCGGCTACCGTGCCGACTGGCTGGTGCTGGACGGCGACGATCCGTACCTGGCAGCGGCGCCGGACGCCTCCATCCTCAACCGCTGGCTATTCGCCGGGGGTAAAGAGCAGATCCGCGATGTGTTCGTCGGTGGACGACAGGTGATCGAGCAAGGTCGTCATGCACTGCAGCAACGCAGCAGTGCCGAGTTCTTGCAGGTATTGAAAACCTTCCAGCAGGAGGCGTGATGAGCCTGATGCGTTTTGATTTTGCTTCTCTGCCGGTCACGCCGTGGCGCAACGGTGGTGGGGAAACCCGAGAGATCGCCAGTTGGCCTGTGGGCACCCAGGATTTCGACTGGCGTGCCAGTATCGCCACCATCGCGCAAGACGGCCCGTTCTCGGCCTTCAACGGCATAGATCGTTCGATCACGCTGTTGGAAGGCGATGGCGTGCATTTGTTCAGCGCCGGGCACGTTGATCATCATTTATCGCAGGTTGGCGAACCGTTCGCCTTCTCCGGCGATGTGGCGTTGGGCGCGACCTTGTTGGGCGGCAGTAGCCAGGACTTCAATATCATGACCCGTCGCGGCCGCTGGGCAGCCGACGTGCAGCGAGTGACGAAGGCAATCGAGCTGCCGGTACCGCATGCCGGTGTGCTGTACGTGCTGCAGGGACGCTGGTTGCTGGCGGATGACGTTACCCTGACTACACGCCAGGGCGGTTGGTGGCCGGCGGGCGTGTTTAGCGGGACGCTGGCCCCTCTGGAGGAAGATAGCGTCATTCTGTGGGCCGACATCACAGCCTGCTAAACCGGGCTAGAGTCCAGCGCTAAGTTGTGGGATGATCTGCACTTCTATCCCACACTTATCCCAGATTGAGAAGGGCGCATGGCCTCGCTGAAAGACGTTGCAAAACTTGCCGGGGTATCCCTGATGACGGTATCCCGCGCCATCAACGAGCCCGATAAGCTGCGGCCGGATACCTACCAACGCGTCAAACTGGCGATCGACCAACTGGAATACGTGCCCGATCTTGCGGCGCGACGCATTCGCGGCGACAGCAGTCGGGTTCAGACCCTCGGCGTGCTGGCGCTGGATACCGCGACAACCCCCTTCTCGGTAGAGATGATCCTGTCGATTGAAAAAACGGCGCGTGAACACGGTTGGAACAGCTTCGTGGTCAACCTGTTTGCCGACGACAGCGCGGAGCACACCATAGACCTGCTGCTGGCACACCGACCGGACGGGGTGATTTTCACTACCATGGGGCTACGCCAGGTAGATATACCGGCCAAGTTGCTGGATAAAAAACTGGTGCTGGCCAACTGCATCAGCCCGGAACACCCGGTAGCCAGTTACATTCCCGATGACGAGCAGGGCCAGTATGACGCCATGCGCGCGTTGATCGCCAAAGGCTATCGCGCACCGCTGTGTATTCATCTGCCGGAAACGACCCTGGCGGCCGGGTTGCGCCGCCGCGGGCTGGAGCGCGCCTGGCGTGAAGCGGGTGGAGACGTCGATCAATTACGGCAATATCATCTCGATCTGACCGAAGGCGACGAGCATTACCGCGACAGCGTGGCATTGCTGGAACGGCACTTCTCGCCGGGGCGGCGCGACTGCGATGTGGTGGTGTGCGGCAACGATCGGGTGGCGTTTTTGGTGTATCAGGTGTTGCTGGCGCAGGGCTGGGAAATCCCGCAACAGGTCGGGGTGCTGGGCTACGACAATATGGTTGGTATTGGCCAGCTGTTCCTTCCGCCGCTGACCACGGTGCAGTTACCGCATTATGAGCTGGGCCGACATGCGGCACTGCATCTGATTAATCAATTGGATCATAGCGACAGGGTGAAGGTGGCCTGCCCGTTATTACTGCGTGGATCGCTGTAACCCAACAGGGCGCAGTTCATTCACCGCCGCGCCCTGCACATTGAGTTGTTCTCAGATCACTCCCAGGTGCTTTCCAGTTCCCAGGCCTGTGCCGCGCCAAACTGCGCCAGTCCGCCTTCGGCGAACAGGGTGACGCTGCGTTGCCCGTCGGTTGGGTAGATACGGCTGGTCAGGCAGGCCTCGCCCTGATTAACGAACACTTCCAGCGATGAGCGGTCGATAAAGACGCGCAGCGACAAAATGTCCGCCTCAGGCAACGGCACGCTGCGGCAGCCGCACAGGCCCGGATCTTCACTGAAACGTTCCAATACCAGTCGATGCGTTTGATTATCGACGTACAGCCGTGCGGCGGTGCCTATAACGATGCCGTAGCGCTCTGCATCGCTGGCGGCGACGTTTAGCGTCAATGCCAGTTCTTGCACCCCGTCAGTCAACACCTGCCGCTGGTTACGTACAGACACGGCGTCAAATGACTGTTGCTCGCCGCGCAACGCTGTCAGCTCACGCGCTGGATTCATCAGTACGTTGCCTTCACATGACAGCGTCAATTCACGGGGCAGGGTGAGTGCACCGGCCCAACCGTGGGGTTTGCTCGGCATAGGCGATTCCCACATGTCCATCCAGGCGAACAGCAGGCGGCGACCGTCGGCGGCAGTAAAGGTTTGCGGTGCGTAGAAATCGTGCCCACCATCCAGCTCACAGAATGACTGGGTGACGCTGAAATCCTCATCGGGCCGCCAGTGGCCGAGCAGATAGCCGCTCTGGAAGCGGTTACGATTGCGATAACCCTGCGCTGTCAGTCCCTGCGGCGAGAACAGCAGAACCTGCTTTTCACCGAGCGGGAAGAAATCCGGACATTCCCACATATAGCCCTGGTGCGGCGATTGTGCCCCCGCCAGGACGCGATCGAACTGCCAGTCGCGCAGGTCATTCGAACGGTAAAGTCGAGCCTGGCCTAACCCGTTTTCTTTGGCGCCGACCACCATCCACCAGCAGTCAGCTGCACGCCAGACTTTCGGATCGCGAAAGTGCTGAATGCCTTCCGGCGGCAGCAACACCGGCCCGTGTTTGACGAAATTTACGCCATCTTCGCTGGTGGCCAGGCACTGCACTTCGCGTACCTGGTCGTCATCGCCTTCTTTGCCCAGCCAGACGTGGCCGGTGTAGAGCAGCGTCAATACGCCGTTGTCATCCACCGCACAGCCGGAAAAACAGCCGTCTTTGTCGTAGCTTTCGCCGGGAGCCAGGGCGATCGGCTGATGCTGCCAGTGCGCCAGATCCCGGCTGGTGGCGTGGCCCCAATGCATGGGGCCCCAGTTTTGGTCATAGGGATGATGTTGATAGAACGCATGGTAGACGCCGTTAATGTACACCAGACCGTTGGGGTCGTTGATCCAACCGGCGGCCGCCGCCAGATGAAATTGCGGATAGTAATCGTCCTGACGTTGCGCGCGCAGCGCTTCGACCGCGTGATCGGCCTGAGCTAAAGCATTTTTCATTGGGTTGGCTCACTTGATTTTATCGTTGATTGAAATTGGGGCGTGCGGGCGACGGTTTCGCCGCGCAGCAGGAAGCAGGAAATCAGCGTGGTACCGGCTACTGCGCAGCCCATCAGCAAATAGGTGTCGGCAAAGCCGATACGGTCGTAGCCGTAACCGGCGAGCGGCGCCAGGATGCCGGCGACGATCTGGCTGATAAACTGGAAGCCCACCAGATACAGCGTCGAGGACAGGCGGCTGTCAAAGCGGGTGGTGATGTATTTGAACATTGCCACCAGCAGGATAGGCAACTCCACGGCGTGCAGCAGTTTCATGGCGGAAATCATCAATGCGCCGCTGGCAAAGCCGGAACCGAACATGCGCAGTGCCATCACGCTGCTGGCCAGCAGCAAGCTCTGTTTGATGCCGATGCGATTGACCAGCAGGGGGGCCAGGAACATGCCGCCAGCCTCCAGAAACACCTGCAGCGAATTGAGGAAACCGTACATGCGGTTGCCTTCTTCGTGCGTTGCGAACTGCGAGGCAAAATACACCGGGAATTGCTGGTCAAATACGCCGTAGATGCTGGTACCGAGTACGAACACCACCAGTGCCCAGAAACCCGGCAGGCGCAGCAGCGCCAGCGCGTCCTGCAGCTTCAGATTTTCCGGTTTGCCGTATTCCAGACCGGCCATGGCGTTGGGTTTCAGTTCGCGCACCTGCCACAGCAACAGCAGAAATACCGCCGCCGAGGCCGAGGCGATCCAGAAGTTGATATTCGGATTGATGTTGTAGATGAAGCCGGCAAAGAAGGTCGCGCTGGCCCAGCCCAGTGAACCCCACATGCGGGCCCGGCCAAATTCAAAACCGACGATCCGGCTGACCCTTTCGGTATAGGACTCCAGCGCACCAATGCCGGCATTGAACGCCAGGCTGACGAACACGCCGCCCACCAGCGCACCGGCCACCAGGTTGGTTTGCAGCAGCGGGGCGTAGACGTAGATAAAGAACGGGCCGGTCAGCAGCAGAAGCACGCCGACAAACAGCAGCAGATGCTTACGCAGCCCGAGCTTGTCCTGAATAAAACCGTACAGGGGCTGTGCGCACAGCGCCATGATTGACATCGCCGAGAAGATCAGGCCGGTTTCCGTGCCTTTCAGGCCGATCTTTTGGTTCAGCCAGATGGAGATCAGAGAAAAACTGGATGACCAGGTGAAGAAGAAGAAAAACAACAGGCCGCTGAGAAGCACATAATATTTTTTTGTTTCGCGGTTCATGGGGAATGCCCTGATGGATGAAATTGGCTCTATTGTTAACGTTAACTTTAGATCAAATAAAGCCGCCAAAGCCAGGGATTGCGATGTTAATCACAAAAGTTAACGTTAACATTTTGCTGGTGTGATCCAAATCACCTGTCAATAAAACAGGGGCGCAGTGCGCCCCGCAGGGTTAACGTTCGTTGAGTGAACGGAGATGGTCGTCGCGCCGCAGGGTCATCAGCGCGAACAGGCTGACTACCGAGGTGGCGACCACATAGTAAGCCGGGATATCGAGGTTGCCGGTCTGTTTGATCAGGCCGGTGATGATTAGCCCGGCAGAGCCGGAAAACACCGCGTTGGAAAGCGAATAGGCCAGTCCCAGGCCGGTATAACGCACCTGCGTCGGGAACATCTCCGCCAACATTGCCGGACCGGGGCCGGCCAGCAAACCGACGACAGCACCGGCGATCATCACCGCGATGCCTTTGGCCAGCAGCGAACTTTGAGGATCCTGCAGCAGGTGCAGCAGTGGGAAGGTGAACAGGATCACCGCCACTACCGCCGTCAGCATCACCGTTTTGCGCCCCAGCTTATCGCTGAGGATGCCGGCGGGCAGAATGGTCAGGGCGAAACCGACGTTAGCCAGTACCGTCGCCACCAGCGCCTGCTGGAAGGTGGCGTGCAGCGAGGTTTGCAGGTAGGACGGCATCACCACCAGAAAGGTGTAACCGGCAGCGGACCAGCCCATCATGCGCCCAATGCCAATCGCGATAGTTTTCACCACGCCGCTTAACTTCAGCTCGGGGGCTTGCACCTTGGTGCCGAGGTTTTGTTGCGCCTGGGTAAAGGTCGGCGTCTCTTGCAGTTTTAAGCGTAGCCACAGTGCTACCGCGCCCATTGGCAACGCCAGCAGAAAGGGGATGCGCCAGCCCCAGTCATGTAACTGCTCAGGGGTTAAAAGCGCAGCCAACAGCGCTACCAGTCCGGCCCCGGCCAACAGCCCGAAGGCCACGGTCAGCGACTGCCAGGCCCCGAACAGGCCACGTTTTCCCTTCGGTGCGAACTCGGTCATCAGCGAAACCGCACCGCCGAACTCGCCGCCGGCGAACAGCCCCTGGAACATGCGCAACAGGGTCAGCAACAGCGGGGCGGCAACGCCGATGGAGGCATAGGTCGGCATCACGCCGATCAGGGCGGTAGCCACCGTCATCAGCAACAAGACTGCGATCAGCGTCGGTCGACGGCCAATGCGATCGCCGATGCGGCCGAAAATCACGGCGCCTATCGGGCGACAGAAAAAGGCCAGCGCAAAGGCGGCATAGGTGAGGATCAGGCTGGTAATTTCACTTTCACCCTGCAGGGTGAAAAAATTGGCGGCGATCACGGTAGCGAGAAAACCGTAAACGCCGAATTCGTACCATTCGATAAAGTTGCCGACCGATCCGGCCAGCAAGGCCTGACGCGACTGGCGTGCGTCGATAACCGTGGTTTGTGTGTCCATCCCCATTCCCGTGCGTTTGAATTATTGTCATTCAGTTCTAAATTCTTATGACAAAACAATCAATTATTTTAAGCGGGAAGTGTGAAGGCCTCAGACGATGTCGTCGATTTTCCACCAGTCGGGGCAGCCATCGGAAAAGGAATGCGCAGTGGGGCGCAGCGCCGTCAGGTCGCCGCGATCAAAACTGCCGGTGACCAGCGCGACGGTCGGTGCGTCATCGACAGCGCCCAGAGTACTGCCGCAACGTGGGCAAAAGGCGCGGCTGGAATAGTCGGAAGAACGGTACAGGGCAGGCACGCCGCCGGTACCGATCCAACTGACGGCTTCACGCGGAAACTCAACCCAGCACAACGTTGGCGCGCCGGAGTGGCGCTGACAGAACTCGCATGAGCAACTGTGAGGATTACCGGGCTGCCCAACGGCCTGAAAACGGATATGCCCGCAAAGACAGCCACCTGAATACCGCCGTTTTTCCATCGCTTCACCTGTCGTTTATCTTTGTAGCCTGTAGGTTGAGCTTACTATAAAGGCCCCGGCGAAAAATAAAACGCCGGGGTGAATGATTACCAGGGTAAGGGGGCAGCCTCATGGCCGTTTTCGGCGTAGTACAGCGAAGGCAGGAATTGCGCCAGATAGCTGAATTCATTGTAGCAATGGCGCATCAGATTAAAGCCAACCTCGTCCGGCAGTTCTTCATGTGCGTTGACACAGGATTTCCCCAACAGAAAACGGCTGCGTAGCACGCAACCATAGGAGGTGTCGCGTGCCAGATGCAGCATTTCACCGTCCAGCGGATCGCCGTTATCGTCCAGCGCCACCTGTTCACCAAAGCCGATCCGTGCGCATACGGCGGCGGATAACGCCTGACCGTCCCGCGCCTGTTGCAAAGGTTGTGGGGCAAAAAAGTCTTCTGCCGCGTGGAATTTGAGGCGGGCCGGAACCGGTGGCAATTCGGCTAACCATTCCACCGCGTTGATGCTGGCACCCACGTAGCTTTGGCCTTTTCTCCAGTGCTGGTCCCAGCCGCGGTGTTCGACATGATCGTGCGGATGCCACCAACGGATGTGCTGGGTGGTTTCGAAAAAGGTAAACCACCAATCCAGCATGCGGCCCTTGCAGCCGTGCAGATCGGTACGGATTGCCACGGTCAACCAGCCGTCGCTATTGCGCGTCAGCCCCATCTCCAGCCGCAGCGGTTCAGGTTTGAGCAACTCGTTGATATCATTTACGCCCCAGGGCAGCATCAGTGATTGATGTGTCATCACGCTCATCCTTTTTTATTTGGAAACGATATTTGTTTCCTAAATAAGGCTATGCCGCTATGCTGACTCTGTCAACGATTTCGAGGAACTGTGATGGTAAATAAAGTGGAAGCCGAACCCCGTTCGCGTGGAAGGCCTTCGGCTCCGGAAGGGGAGTTACGCGCGGCGGCAGTGGAGGCCACTCTGGCGTTGTTGCTGACGCAGGGCTATACCGCTACCACCGTGGACGCGGTGGCGAAGCGGGCGGGCATGGCGAAGAAAACCCTGTATCGCTTTGCCGAGAACCGCGATGCGCTGGTGACGCAGGCGATCGCTAGCTGGACCGACGCTTTTGCGCCGGTGTTTGAACAGGACGCCCAGCGGGCGACAGAGTTGCCGACGCTGTTGTCGCAGGGCTTGCAGGCCATTGCGCGACAGGTGCTGAGCGAGCAGGCGGTGGGGATGTTTCGCCTGCTGCAGAGTGAATTTCCGGGGCGTGAAGATTTGCTGGCGGCTTATCAGCGCAACGGCATTGAACGGGGCAGGACGATTGTGGCTGACTGGCTGCAGCGCCAGCAAGGGCGTGGTTGGCTGCGTGAACTGGATTGCGCGCAAACCAGCGATCTGCTGCTGGCGATGGTGATAGCAGAACCCTTACGCCAGATGGCGCTTGGTCTGTTGCCGCCGGGCAGCGATATCGACACTCGCATAGCGGCGGCGTTGGCTTTAGTGCTCCCAGCTTTACTTAGGTCACCCTTGTCCGCCGCATAAGAATGGCAGAATTTGCCCGGGGGTTAGCGTCGGGGCCAAGCCGCTGATGTAAAAAGGGGCCAGCAGGCCCCTGTAAGGATGATAAAGCGCGCTGTGGCTTAAAGTTTAGGCCCGGCGCTCACCAGTTTTTCCCCTGCGGGGGTGACGGTGTATTTGGCAAAGTTATCGATAAAGCGCTGGGCCAGATCCTGGGCTTTTTCCTGCCACAGCGATTCGTCGGCGTAGGTTTTACGTGGATCGAGGATCGAAGGATCTACCCCCGGCAATGCCTTCGGTACCGCCAAGCCAAAGATTGGCAGGTTGAAGGTGTCGGCGTGCTCGATCTCCCCGTTTAAAATGGCGTCGATGATGCCGCGGGTGTCCTTAATGGAAATACGCTTGCCGCTGCCGTTCCAGCCGGTATTCACCAGATAGGCCTGTGCACCGGCCGCTTCCATGCGTTTGACCAGCACTTCTGCGTACTGCGTCGGGTGCAGCGTCAGGAACGCCGCGCCGAAACAAGCGGAGAAGGTCGGGGTTGGGGTGGTAATGCCGCGCTCGGTGCCGGCCAGCTTGGCAGTGAAGCCGGACAGGAAGTGATATTGGGTTTGTTCCGGTGTCAGGCGTGATACCGGCGGCAATACGCCGAAGGCATCCGCCGTCAGGAAGATTATTTTCTTGGCATGTCCCGCCTTGGACACGGGTTTGACGATGTTTTCGATGTGGTTGATCGGGTAAGAGACTCGGGTATTTTCGGTCTTGCCGGCATCATCGAAATCGATGCTGCCATCGGCCAGCACCTGCACGTTTTCCAACAGCGCGTCCCGGCGGATAGCCTGATAAATCTCCGGCTCAGCCTGAGGCGACAACTTGATGGTCTTGGCGTAACAGCCGCCTTCGAAGTTGAATACGCCGTCGTCGTCCCAGCCGTGCTCGTCATCGCCGATCAGTTGGCGTTTAGGATCGGTGGAGAGGGTAGTTTTGCCGGTGCCGGACAGGCCGAAGAAGACCGCCACGTCACCCTGTTCGCCCACGTTGGCTGAACAGTGCATCGAGGCAATACCCTGCAGCGGCAGCAGGTAGTTCATGATCGAGAACAGGCCCTTTTTCATTTCGCCGCCGTACCAGGTCCCGCCGATCAACTGTATGCGTTCGGTCAGGTTAAAGGCGACGAAGTTTTCCGAATGCAGCCCCTGCTGTTTCCAGTCAGGATTGGTGCATTTGGCACCGTTCATCACCACAAAGTCCGGCTCGAAATTCTGCAGCTCTTCATCCGACGGGCGGATAAACATGTTTTTGACAAAGTGCGCCTGCCAGGCCACCTCGGTGATGAAACGCACTTTCAGGCGGGTGTCTGCGTTGGCGCCACAGAAGGCATCCACCACAAACAGACGCTTGCCGGAAAGTTGGTTACCCACCAGCGTTTTTAGATGTTGCCACACTTCCGGCGACAGCGGCTGGTTGTCGTTTTTGCCTGTGCCGCTATCGGACCACCAAACGGTATCGCGCGTGGTGTCGTCACGCACGATGTATTTGTCTTTCGGAGAACGGCCGGTGAATTCGCCGGTATCGACGTTGACCGCGCCCAACGTCGTTAACGTACCGCGCTCCAGCGCCGGCAGGTCGGCGCGGGTTTCCTCGATAAACAGTTGTTCATAGCTGGGATTATGGACGATCTCGGTAGCCTGGTGGATACCGTAGCGGGCCAGCGTTTGTGGGGTAATCGCGATTGAAGACATATCCTACTTCCTTATTAGTTCTATGCCCTTCGCCTTTCTGACCACGGCCTTTGAAAGTGATAGGGCATATATTATGTGCCTGCTTTCCGCACGGTGCCGCGTGCAGAGCAAGGCTCGGGTACAAGCTGACCGGATTCAGCTATTTACCGCTCCGGTTCTCATTAATAAACGCACGGATTTTTACTTCCATCTATAGCATAGCAGTGAATTAGCGCCTGATTAATTTAATTACAAAACGCTGACGATAATTAATTAAAACCAACATTGGTGGGGGCTCACAATATTGAATTAATAAAAGGTAATTTGGTTTTGTATTTTTATTTTTTATCATATTGTCAGTGCTGTCCACTATTTTATTTATTATAAACAAGCCCATTCCGAAACGTACCTTTTAAAGCTTATAAATTATTTTATATGCCATTAGTCGATCCGCTCCACACTGAACGCTTGTCAGCAGGGTGAATAATGAAACAGATAAATGCAGAAATGACCTGTGAGAAAGAGATACCGCAACCTGATTCATCAGGATTGATTAACCACCTGCGGAAAATGGATATCGGTGCCGTGCCGGTTGCGCTGTTTATCACCATTTGCGCGATTGTCGCCGTATCGGCCTACGCCAACTTCCTGCCAAAGAATATGATCGGCGGCCTGGCGGTGATCATGACGCTGGGCTTTGCGCTGGCGCATTTAGGTAAAAGCATTCCGGTACTGCGTGATATTGGCGGCCCGGCCATTCTGTGCCTGATGGTACCTTCGGTGCTGGTGTACTTTAATTTTTTCCAGCCGAACGTGATGGGCACCGTCCATCTGCTGATGAAAGACGCCAATCTGCTGTACTTTGTGATCGCCAGCCTGGTGGTCGGCAGTATTCTTGGCATGAACCGGGTGATTCTGATCCAGGGCATGATCCGTATGTTCGTCCCGCTGGTGGTGGGCACGGTAACGGCGGTGGCAACCGGATTGCTGGTGGGTAAGCTGTTTGGTTTTACCTTCTATCACACCTTTTTCTTTATCATCGTGCCGATCATCGGTGGCGGTATCGGCGAGGGCATTTTGCCGCTGTCGCTGGCGTATTCCGCCATTCTGGGTTCGACACCCGACGTGTACGTTGCACAACTGGCGCCGGCGGCGGTGCTGGGCAATATCTTTGCCATTGTCGCGGCCGGAGTGCTGGCGCGACTGGGCATGAAACGCAAGGCGTTGAGCGGTGACGGCATGCTGATCCGTTCAGCGGAGGAAAACGCGGTATTCGATATCAAGGAAACCAGTGGCAACGTCGATTTCCAGCTGATGGGCGGTGGACTGCTGGTGATTTGTGCCTTCTTTATCGTCGGTGGCCTGTTCGAACATATCGTGCATATTCCCGGTCCAGTGCTGATGATTCTGTTTGCGGTGCTGTGCAAATATTGCCGGGTGATCCCAACCTCAATGGAAACCGGTGCGCACAGTTTTTATAAGTTCGTCTCCACCGCGCTGGTGTGGCCGCTGATGATTGGCCTCGGTATGCTGTATGTTCCGTTGGAAAGCGTCGTGGCGGTGTTCTCGGTCGGTTATGTGGTGGTATGCGGTTCGGTGGTGTTGTCGATGGGGCTGGTGAGTTTCCTGATTGCGCCTTACCTGAAAATGTTCCCGGTTGAAGCGGCGATTGTTACCTGCTGCCACAGTGGCTTAGGCGGTACCGGCGATGTCGCCATTCTCTCCGCATCCAACCGGATGGGCCTGATGCCATTTGCACAAATCGCCACGCGCATCGGCGGTGCTTCCACCGTTATCGGCGCCACGCTGTTATTGGGTTGGTTAATTTGAATCCGGGCTAAATTAAGGATTGCCGGGGTGGATTGCCCCGGTTTTTTTATTTTCGCCTGCCGCTAATAATAAGCAATCAAACGGAGTCGGAATTGAAGGTAATATTTTAATCAGATAGTTCTGTATTTTAATGAAAAGTGTCTATCCTGTTATTTAAGGGATTATCGTTCTCATTAAGAGTGCTCATGGAGGGTGCCAACCGCATTAGCGAGATCCCCGTATTTATTCAGCACCGGAACACGGCCATTAAGGCCATCCGACAGTGATCGTAGCGACTCACTGAAATGACGAATATGGAGATACTCTAATGTCATCAAGCAATCAACGCGTTAACCCATCGGCAGAAGCTACAAGCGTATTGGCCCTTCAAGGAGCCTATAAGGCTGATAGCGATCATGAATTGAACGTCATTCACCCTTCGAAAAGTTTTGAAGATGCCGGGTTGGAATTGATCCGCGGCGACCGCAGTTGGCACGACAAAGGTGTGACCGATACCGCGGTTAACCTGAGTTACAGCTTCTGGGAACAGGCGCCAGGCAACATGTCTAGCATGGGGATCGGCGGCTTCAGCAGTTTCAATGAACAGCAGCGCGAACAGGCGAAACTTTCGCTGCAATCCTGGTCGGATGTGGCCAATATCACGTTTACCGAAACCAGCGATACCCAAAGTGCCAATATCAAATTTGGCCTGTTCGATGTCAGTTCACGCGGCTCCTATGCCTTCGCCTATAACCCCGACACCTCCCCATCGGTGGCTGGGCAAACCTGGTACAACGCCACAAGCAATGTGTTCGCCAATAACCTGATCCATGAAAACGAATATGGCCGTCAGACGTTGACGCACGAAATTGGCCATGCGCTGGGGCTCCAGCACCCAGGGGATTACAACGCTGCCCCGGGTGTGAGCATCACTTACAACAATGACGCGACCTATTTTGAAGACAGCCGCGCCCACAGCGTGATGAGCTACTTTGGTGAAAGCAGCACCGGCCAAGATTTCAAAGGCGCTTACTCTTCGGCTCCGCTGTTAAATGACATTACAGCGATCCAGCAGTTCTATGGCGCCAATATGTCTACCCGCAGCGGCGACACGGTTTACGGTTTTAATTCCAATACCGATCGTGATTTTCTCACCGCCACCCACGCGCAGGATAAAATCGTGTTCAGCGCCTGGGATGCAGGCGGTACGGACACCTTTGATTTCTCAGGTTTTAGCCAGAATCAACGTATTAACCTCAACGAGAAGTCCTTCTCCGACGTGGGCGGCCTGGAAGGTAACGTGTCTATTGCCGCCGGCGTGACCATCGAAAATGCGTTTGGGGGATCCGGCAACGATGTGATCATCGGCAACGCCACCAATAACATTTTAATCGGCGGCGCGGGGGACGACATTCTGTACGGCGGCGGTGAATCGGATCATCTGTTTGGTAATGAGGGTAAGGACACCTTCGTTTATTTCGCCGCCAACGAATCACGTGCTGATGCGCCGGATTGGATCGTGGATTTTGTCAGCGGTGAAGACAAAATCGATCTGACGCTTTTCAACACCGGCAGCAGCAATGGCATCGAGTTCGTTAGTCAGTTCAGCGGTAAGGCCGGTGAAGCCTTGTTAACTTACGATGAGCTCAATCACGTCAACGATGTGGCAATCAATCTGGGAGGTGGGTTCGACAGCAGTGACTTCCTGGTGAAAGTGATTGGCCAGCCGCTGGTGGAGAGCGATTTCGTGCTGGTTTGACGGTTGCAGGCAACAAAAATAGTGCTTTATTGGGAAAAACACGACAATTCCTATTAATTTCGTCACGTTAGCCTGACATAGTAGCGCACAGAAGGCCGGGCTTGCATACCTCGGGCTTCTGCCGAATCGCCAACCAATCCGGTTGGCGATTCATTTTCCATCTTTCAGCATGTTGATCGCCGCGCTTATCAGGATCCGGCGTTCAATGTCGTTGCTTTCGGCCAGTTGCTGCGCCAGGTGTTTTGCCAGCGTTTCGACCGATAAAACCTCGCCGCGATGACGCAACTGCATCACGCTGTCGCCGATCAAACGCGCCACTTCATCCCACACGGTTTTTATCTCCTGCTCCGAGAACATCATGGGTTACCTCGGCTGGGTGATTTTTGGTCAATGTAGCAGTTGAGGTCAGGGGGCGCCACCGTACCGATCGCACAATGCCAAAACCGGATGCATAAAAAACAAGCCATCAGTATTTCTTCTGGTTTTTTCGTCCAATACTAACAGTGTCGAATATCTGGAGGGTGAATGATGAGACTGGTCGATAAACTGGCTGAGTACCATCGCCGGAGCCGGCGGGCTGAAGCGCAACATTGGCTGTACCGTTTATGGCTGCCGCAAGGGGAGGCGAGAATTACCTATTTACGCGAGTTGTTGGAGCCTGAGGCTAAGCAACCCGCGAAGCGGGAACACTGAAAGAAGGCGTGTCAGTATCCGGCCGGACTGGCGTTACTCGAGAATATCTTCGATCTCTTCAAGCACCTGGTGACCTAGCTCGGTGGTGATCATCAAAATACCGCAGACCAAAATAACCAGCGCCAGCAGCAGTAAGGCGATTTGTACGCCGTTGCCATTTCGTTTTGCCATGGGGCCTGTTCCTTGCCGTTAGCCGAAAACTATTGCCGCCCAGCGCAATAACAGTAGGGCGAGACAGATCAGCAATAATATTAAAAACATCTTCCAGTGCTTGCTGCGCATGCGTTTGGTGGCCAATGTGACCTCCTGTTTTAGTGATCAGCTGAAATACCAGCCGCCGATAGCAAAGATTACAATCATCACCACCGCCAGAACTTTTAACAGGTCGCTGAAGGTGTCATCGGGGTCTTTGTCGTCATTCTTCATTTTACCGCCTGGCCGTTAGCCATTGAGTGAATTGCGTTCACAGTATGCCTGTTGTCCCGGCATAGGCACAGGGGTTTACCGCAAACAGCCGTTAAAAGAGCCCAATAAGGCGGCTACGGGCTGAATTCGGCAGTGCAGGCAGCGCCGGATACGTTGTACTATTCTGTCTGCACAATGATTTATTTAAAAAGGTATGGCAATGGCGAGCGAAATTCCGAAGAAATATGAAAACACCGAGCGTTGGGCGTTCGGCAAGACCGAGCAGCAGGCCGACGACGTGGCTAAGCTGATCCTGGACGGCACCAAGACGGCAACCTGCTCCAATCTGGACGGCGAAGGCATCCCGCTGGCTGGTGATGTATTTGTGGTGGTGGATGGTAAAGGTCAGCCGGTTTGCGCGGTGGAACTGACGTCGGTAGAGATGAAAACCTACGATCAGGTTGATGAGGCCCATGCTTTTGCCGAAGGGGAAGGTGACCGTTCGCTGGCCTATTGGCGTAAAGAGCTGCAGAGCTTCTTTGAAGAATATGAGCTGTTCTCACCGGACATGACGCTGGTGCTGATGAATTTCAAAGTCACAGAGACTTTCTGATTTGACGTCCCCCGTTCCTTACGTCTGCCAATGGGCGACGCCTGAGCTGGCGGCCGACCTGATTGCCGGGCGCGTGACGCTGGCGGATGACGCCAACTGGGCGCTCAGCGGCGCGCACGACCGGGCTGAATATATCGAATGGGCGAATCACGTTTGCGGTATGGCCTGCCTGAAAATGGTGTTGAGCCACCGCGATGGCGATGCACCGCCGCTGTTGGAGCTGGCGCGCCGCAGTTTGCCCTATGGGGCTTACGTGCGTGAGGGGGATCGCATCAAGGGGCTGATTTATGCGCCCTTTGTCGACTTTGTGCGTGAGCAGTTCGCCCTGGAGGCGGAGGTTCAGGTGGGTATTGAGGCGCAAGCGCTGCCACAGCTGTTGGCGCAGCGACGCTATTTTATGGCCTCGGTGCACCCTGGCATCCGCTGGCCCGAGCAGACACCGCCACAGCGGGGCGGACATCTGGTGTTGATTACCGCCGCTGAGGCACAGAGCGTGACATTCCACAATCCGTCTGGCGATCGGCCGCAATCGCGCAAACAGGTCACTTTACCGTTGGGCAGCTTTGCCCGCTTTTTCGCCGGGCGCGGTATCGCAATAGCATAAAAAAACGCGCGTTGTTCCCAGCGAAACAGCGCGCGTTCTTAGATATTCCATCATTCAATCCAACCGCATTACCCAGGCATCGGTCTGGCGATCGTAATGCTGCTTATACAGCAGCGATTGCTTGCCATCGAGTATTGCCGGGATGCTGGTGTGCTCATCCCAACCGTCTAACTGCATGCACAAATCGGGATCCGACTTGCAAGGGATCGCCAGTGTACTGACCTGCTCGGCCGAGGAGGACAAATGTGCGTCATCAACCTCGAAACTGCCTATTTTCACCACGGTTTTGCCCATTGGAACTCCTTGCTTGCTGTGCTGGTATGAGGTGTGACCAGTTGAGTCATCTTAATCAGCATAGCTAAATGAGCAAAAAATGCCACATAAAAAATACAAACTGGCAACATGAGCATTCAGCGGCTAGCGCAGGGGCTTAATACTCCACGACAAAACTCAGGTTGTCCTGGTAGGTGCCCACCGGCACTTCGGTTTGCGCCTGGTTGATTTGCGCCAGGTAGGGAATGCTTTGCGCCAGCCCTGTGCCAGAGCCTGCTTGCTTGTTAGCGCTGTTCCACACCGTGGTGGTGTTGGGCAGGTAAATTTGATACTGCAGATAGTTGCTGGTGCCACTTTTCATTCGCCGCCATCCGGTGACGGGGTTATTACCATCGGTAAAGTAGGTATTGTACCCCTCGGTTTTAGTGCAGGTGAGGGTGATGCTTTGGTTCACCGGATTAAACTGACCGACCAATGCCATGCTGCCGAAATTGACGTTTTGCGCGGTACCCAGCAAACAATCTTTAGTGATCGTCAGGCTGATGTTAACGGTGCTGGGCTTATTGGTGCCGTCCCACCAGATGCAAAGCCCAATCAGACCCAGGCCGCAGATATGGTAATTCCACACCAGGTTGACGGTATCGGTATAGGTACCTGCGCGCACGTTAGCCCCGGCGGTAGTTTTGATATACAGCGGGAAATTGACGTTGGGCGAGATCAGGATCAGCGTTAACAGGTTCAATGAACTGTAATCAATGGTTTGTCCGACGCTGTAGGGATATTGGTAATTCGCATCGGGGTAAATCAAATAAGGAATCTGATCGCCGGAACCGTCGGTATTAGCCAGCGCCATATTGTGGGTGGTCGAGTTGATTTTAACCGTCACGGTGTTTTGCGTCAGCAGCGACAGGCCAAGGCCGCTGCAGTTGAGCCCGGCGGTACCTTGAGCGCTGAGCGAACCGTTGTAGACGGCAAAAGAGCTGCTGCCGGGCAGCGTCACGGCACCGTTGGTGGTGGTACAGTCGGCGAGCGCCTGGCGGGCTGTGAGCAAGAGCAGCGCCAGCAATAACGCCTTGGTTCCACGGATCATATTTGTCTCCATAATGAGTTACTGGCACACGATCGGCCCGATACTTTGGATACCCTGGGTTTTGGTCAGGTTGAATTGCGCCTGGCAAGGGGCACTGCCGTCTGCCGGGATAACGCTCAGCCGGTTTTGCAATTGCACCGGATCCACATAGACCATGCCATCCCAACCGACGTAGCTTTGCTGTTTGCTGCCGATAACGGCCACTTCACTGCCATTAGCCAGTGGTTTGCCCTGGGCGTCGACCAGTTTGACGTCGGCGGCGGAAATGTGCTGGATGGGAAAATCGACCAGAAAACCGCTGTGATCGCGGATTGCCACGGTTTTCTCTACGGTGGGAACCGCCACGTCTGCAGGCAGGTTGAGCGGATCGATTTGGAATTTGGCGTGGTAGTAGGAAGTGACGGTTGGCACCAGCAAATAGCCTTTGGCGTTGGTCACCCCGATTAACTGATTTTCATAGCGGACCGGGATGTCCGGGTAGCCCTCGGTAGAGATCAGGGCGAAGGCGTCATTGATGGTGTTAGTGGCATACAGGTCGCCTTTCATCGCCACCAGCGAGCCGCTCACTTCGCCCCAGCGGGTATAATCATTGCTGTTGCCGTACATCCCGCCGCGGGCTTCGAGCAGGCGGGTACGCCAGGTGATATCGGCCTGGCTATAGCTGTCGCTGCTCTGTCCGTCCGCATAGGCCAGGTTCCAGCCCAAACCACCGTCGGTCGGCGCGGCACGGCTGTAGCTGACGCGTTGGTTCCAGCGATTGTTGTTGTCACGAGAGGCGCTGACGCTGGCGGTACCCCAACTGTCGAAGGGAATGGACAGTTGCAGTTGGGCGCTGTAGCCGCTGCTGCCGATTTCACGGTTCACTGACGCATACAGACTGGTATTGCGCCACAGCGAGATGCTGTAGGAAAAGTTGACCAGACGAGTGCGTTGGCCAATGGCGTCACGGACGTCGAAATAGCCGGCGCCAATGCTACCGAATCGGTTCAGACCGATACTGCCGGTCAGTTGATCGGTACGACGGCTCAGACGATAGTCACTTTTATACACCGAAATATCACCGAAGCCGGCACTGCGCAGGATGCGCTGAGCATTCAGACTGTAATAGAGGTTGCTGTAGGTATAGCCGATGCTGCTTTGATCGCCATGATTGGAGCTGTATTGATAGACCGGCTGCGGATCGGGCTGCGGGATAGGTTGACCGGTCAGGGGATCGTAGTAGTTGGGTTGTTGCGAAGGTTGATAATCGTTAAAGGCATTATCGCTGGCCTGGCTGTAGCTGTACGAGGCATTGAAAACGCCCCATTGACCAAGGCGAATATTCGCACCTGCGCCACCCACCGCCAATTCCGCTGCGCCTTCGGCGCGGCCTTCCAGAGTCAACCAGTCAGTGACGCCGTAACGTCCACTGCCGCTGGTCACCCACTGGCCATAATCGGCAGAGCTCATGCCATAATTGCGTCGCAGGGCACCGGCGGACAGGCTGAAATCGCTCATGCCGGTCTGCAACAGGTTACTGGCGACATAAAACGGCACCACGGTACTGACTTGTCGGCCCAGTGCATCGGTGGTGACCACGGTGGCTTGGCCCGCGCCGTTAATGTAGGGCACGGTATCCAGGGTGAAAGGACCGGGGTTAACGCTGGTGCTGCTGTTTTTATAGCTGTTGATATACAGATCGACGCTGCTGGGCAGTGCCGCCTGGCCCGAGAACTGCGGTAGCGGATAGGTGATCAGGTCTGGCCGGGAAGCAAAATTACGCGCCAGCTGGACGCCGCCGATACGCACCGAACTGCTCCAGGTCAGGGCGCCGGTGGTGAGATCGCCGGCGGTATAGCTAAGCAGGCGGTCATCATCATTGTAGCGCCACTGACTATCGTAGCGGATATAACGGTTGTCCTGCTCACTGTTGGCGGAGGTGTTAAAGCTGCCGCGGAAAATACCGGTGTTCGACACCACGCCAAAGCCATCGAACAGCCGTTGTTCTGTCCAGGCAGAAAGAGAGCCCGGCTGGCCGTTGGCGCTGCTTTGGCTGGCGTACAAATCGTAATTGAACAGCAGGCCGAGGCTGCTCTGCGCCGGCAGGCGATCCAGTGGGTTCTGAGCGTTGAATTTTTGATTGGGTAGCCAGTCGTTGGGGACGTTGATCATCAACTGTTGGGTTTCACCGCTGTAGGTGACGTCCACTTTCTCTAATTGGTCGACGGCGATTTCTTTCGCCTGTTTATCCGCTACCGGCAGGCCTGCGTCGAGCAACTGCTGCGGTGTGAGGTAATAGTGGCCGCCGCGATAGATCACTGGCACCACTTTCCCGGTCTGACGACCATTGACCACCGGCTCCAGATACAGGGTGGTATCCGGCATGCTGATGGCGCTGGGCGGCGGCGGCAAATCGTCGGCGCAAGCGTACGGTAGCCACGGCGTGGCCACTGCGCACAGTACGGCGAATGCTAACGGCTTCAGCCCGAACCCGTTACGCCTGGGGGACGGTATCCTGGTTAACGGCACATCAAGCTCAATAAGCGGTTAAGGTTATCGGCTGTTTGTTATCGTTGACCGTGGCTTGCAACTGACCGCTGCTGAAACTGCCCGATGCCGGCAGGGCAAAGCGCATCTGCGAGCCGGGCAACACATACCCCATCAGACCGGCATTAAGCGTTTTTCCCTGCATCGTCACTTTGGAGATACGCGCATGTACGATGCCCTGGTTGCGCACCTCCAGCCAACGTTGGCTACTCTGTTGCAACAGACGGTAGCTGAGCTGCGGCTGGTTGGCGGTGGCGTAATCGCGCGGTTTTTCTGAGTCTTGCTTGGTCCAGACCCCTTTACCGCTGACAAACAACGGGACTGAATAGCGCATCTGAAATTTCAGCCCCATCTGCGCCCCTTCTGGCGCGGATTGACTGCCTGAATCTTTTACCGGGACTTCATCAATCAGAATACGGTAGGCGCGCTCCTGCCCGGCGGGCGGCGGGGTTTGTTTAACCAGCCGGATCAGTTGGCGTTTTCCTGGTGCAATTGAGGCAACCGGCGGGCTGGCGATGACTTCGCTTTGGTTGCTGTAGTCGTCTTTGCCGGCGGTCTGTTTCCAGCCGAGCACCCGCACTTGCATATAGACCGGCTTGCTGTCCCGATTTTCCAACCATAGCGCCGTCGCGGGTTGTTGATCTTCAATCACTGGATCGATGGGCCAAATCAGGATTGACGCGGCGGCCAGAGCCTGTTGTTGGCCGACAATCAGCAGCGCTGCCGTCAGTGGCAGTCGGAAGGGTATGCGCATGGCTAAATCCTTATTCAAAATACTAATAAGTGACCGTCAGTAAGACCGTATCGCTGTATGTGCCACTGGTGGGCAGGGTACTGGTCGAGAACAAACGGGCATAAACTTTTATTTCCTGGGTGCTACCGGTCGCGGCGACGACCTCTGTGGTGCCGCCGTTACTGCCATCGCCCCAAATGGTGGAATAATTACTGTCCTGGTAAAGCTGATAAATCAGGGTCTCGGGGGTCAGGGTATTTTTCAATTTGCGTCCGGCGGAGATAGAACCGGTGACATTGTTGCCGATGCCAAGCGCCAGCGTGACGCTCAGACCTGGGTTGCAGCGAAACAGCACGGAACCGGCCCCCGAACTGGAAACTATGCTGATATTGCTGGCTAACGAGGAGATCTGTCCAAAGTTGAGGTTGCCGAAGGTGGTGACATCGCTGCTGCCGCTGCCCAAAATACAGCCTTTCACTACCGTCGCGTTGACGGTAAGCGCCTGGGTTTTTTGCTGATCGTTGACCCCCGTGTCGCCCAGTACCGGCGGCGTTATCATCCAGAGCAGTAAACCACCGCTTAAAATACGCATTACCCTTACCAATTGATGGTGACCTGCACGGTGTCGGTGTAGTTGCCGATCGGAGGAGTGGATTGCACCGGGATCATGCCATACACCGGTAACCAGTTATCCTGACCGTTGGCGGTTTGCGATACTCCGGTCAAATTATCCCAAATGGTGCTGTGGGCGCTGGTGGTATACAGGTTGTAGTTCACCTGTTGGCCAGCGGTACTTTTCAGGTAACGGGCCGCGGTGTTACCGCTTTGCCCGCCGCCCAGCAGGACGTTGTAACTGGTGCCGTTGTTGCATTTGACACGAATGGCGCCCGCGTTTTGTTGCCCGGCAATACTGACGTTGGTAGTGAGGAAATAGACCGTACCAAAGTCCAGCGAACCAAAGCTGACATTGCCGCCCGAGTTGCTGCCTGCTTCACAGGCGTTCAACAAGGTGGCACTGACGCCGATGGTGGCGGTTTTGCTATCCGCGTTCACCGCCAGGCTCAGCGTCAGCAACCCAAAAACAAAAAGGGCTTGCCGCACTGTTACCAGGTTACCGTCATCGTCACGGTATCGTTGTAGGTATCAGGATCTGGCGTAGTGGCCGCCGCCGGGACACGGCCATAGACAATTAATGGAACCGCTGCGCCGGTACCGGTGCCGGTCAGGGCATTGGCGCCGCTAGACCAGGCGGTAGCGCGGGCCGAATCCTGATAGAGGTTGTATTTGATCAACGCGCCCGCCGTACTGGCCATTTGGCGTTGGTTACCGGCACCCACGTGCAGACCGTTATTCAACGCCACGGTATAGGCGGTGCCTGTGGTACAGGTCAGCGACAGGGTACCTGCACCGCCGGAACCGGTTGCGCTGGCGTCAATAATGTTGGACAGGGAAGAGTAAGTCCCGAAGCTAATGGCGCCAAAGTCGTTGGCGCTACCCGCGCTGTTTCCACCGCCGACTACGCAACCCGCGCCGATGGTTAAGGTTACGCCCAGGTTGCCCTGAATAGTGCCTGCTGCGTTAGCTGCGCCGTTTGCGCACAGCAGGGTGGCTACCGAGGTCAATGCCATCAGAGTTTTTTTCATATTAGTTTCCTTGCTGTGTAAGGGAGAACCCCACAAAAGCGCCGCCCGGAACCGGGTTAAACGCATTAATTTATTTACAGTTTAATTAATAGAATAAGAATGCTGAATTGTCTTGGTCAGGAGCCAAAAATTATCTTTATTTTTGAAAGGTGTCGGTATATTTGGCAAGTCGGGAGGATAATGCCGAAAAGGGTAAATGATTAGAATAATAATATTCCCCTATCGGAATATTATTAGCGCCATTAACTGGCCGGCATTTCCCGGCCAGTTTCAGCGCATCTACTGATGAAAATCCAACGCGCCGTCGCGAACCAGTTCGCGGGGCAGATTATTTTTTATCCGGCTGCCGATGCGTTTGGCGATCCCCAGTGGCTGTTGCTGATAGGTCACAATACATTCATCGGTCAGCGGCGGTGAGTCCGGGTATAGGTCGCGGCCGTGATACCACTCCTGCGCCAGTGTGGCATCCAGCTCAAAGCGCTGCTTACCGTCAGCCGCCACCAGCGCGATCACCGCTTCGTGCTGCCAGCGATAGCCCTTGGTGAAGCGTTCGGCCAGTTTCAGCCCAATGCGGGAAAAACGTACTTTGTTGACGAACGTTTCTAGCTCGGCGGGGAACAGCCAAATCTCTTTATCGCGCGCCCACAGGCGGCTGGTTTCATCCCAGACCAACCCGGAAGCAGCGGCGGCCTGGGCGATTTCAGCAGAGTCCTTAGCGGAAAGCGGCGCGAACGGGAATTTGCCCAGCTTATAGCTTGGTTTCGCCAACGCGGGCACGGAGTGATTTTTGCGCAGGCGGGCCACGAAAAAGCCTTCGCTGTCGTAGATCTGTGGGAACACGTGCAGGAAGCCTTCGGCGGTCAGGGCCTGTTTGGCGCCTGGGAACAGTTCGCCCAATGGCTCGACGCTGACCGCGTCGCCATAGGTCGCCAGCAACCCGTTGACGATCTGCTGGTTTTCCTGCGCGTTGAGCGTGCAGGTGGAGTAGACCATGACGCCACCCGGTGCCAGGGCATGGAAGGCGCTGTCGATCAGCTCGCGCTGAGTCTCGGCGATGGAGGCAACGCTCTCCGGCGACCAGTTGCTCATGGCGTCCGGATCTTTGCGTACTACGCCTTCACCGGAGCAGGGTGCATCCAGCAGAATGGCGTCGAAGCTTTCCGGTAGTGCGGCGCCGAATACCCGCCCGTCAAAGTGGGTGAGCGCCGTGTTTTTAACCCCGCAGCGGCTGATGTTGGCATGCAGCACCTTGACCCGGCTGGCGGAATATTCGTTCGCCACAATGCCACCCTGGTTGTTCATCAAGGCCGCAATCTGAGTGGTTTTGGAACCCGGCGCGGCGGCGACGTCCAGCACCCGACGTGGCGTTTCCCCTGCGGCGAACAGTGCGCTGACCGGCAGCATCGAGCTGGCTTCCTGAATGTAAAACAGGCCGCTCAAGTGTTCCGCCGCGCTACCCAGCCGCAGTTCCTCGTCTTTGCGTTCGATCCAAAAGCCTTCCGTACACCAGGGGATTGGCTCCAACTGCCAGTCGTAATCCTGCACCAGCGTCAAAAAGTCGGCAACGCTGATTTTCAGCGTATTCACTCGCAGGCTGCGGCGCAGCGGGCGTTGGCAGGCGGCAATAAAATCGTCCATCGACAGGTCGGCGGGCATGATGGCACGCGTCGCGTCGAGAAAGGCGGGCGGCAAATAAACGGAGGCAGGTTTGGCCACGGGGTGAGCTCTCTGGCAGCTGTCAAAATAAGGGCGGAAGTTTACCACAAAGCTGGAAACAGTAGGGGCCCAGCATTGCTGAGCCCCTGAGAAGGTGACTTATTTACTCTTTAGGGATGGCGGTGCCCCAGTCTCTCCAGTCCTTAGGTTCCTCCGCATTCAGCATAAAGTGCTTGTGCGGCGTGGCCTTAGGCGCCAGCGGAATACTCGGCGGGGTGGCGAAAGCAATGCCGCCGCGAATGAACTGCTGGAAGGTGCCGCTCTTGATCACGCCGCCGGTCAGGCCAAACTGCAGGTTATAGCCGGAGGCTTGCCAGAACACGCTGTTGTTGCGAACCAGATATTGGTATTTCTTGCTGATGCGCAGCGCCACGTGGATGCGATCGGACATGGCCCCCAGATAGAAACCGGTGACGGTGCCCACTTCCACGCCGCGGAACAGCACCGGAGTACCAATCTGCAGCGAGCCGGTTTCGGCCGCGTCAAGGATCACGCTCAGACCGTCCAGATAGCGCGAGTCGGTGATGCTGGCTTCCTGCAGCTCAAAGCTGCGCAGCTCGCGCCCGCGACCCGGTTCCACGTTGATATAAGGTTGCAGCAGAGTATCGAGGTTGCTGACTCCGGCGGCGGAAATCTCCGGCGAGACAATCGAGAATCGGCTGCCCAGGCGCGCGAAGGTCTGGACGTATTCCGGATACAGCACCGCCTTGGCCAACACTTCATTTCGCTCTGGTGCCAGCTTCAACGAATCCACCTGGCCGATATCGATGCCGAGATAGCGCAGCGGCATACCCGGCGACAGTTTGCTGGCGTCGTAGGTTTTCAGGATGATCTGGCTACCCACCGCGCGGGCGGCGGTTTCCGTGGCGTACAGTACGCGTTTGGCGCCTTTGTCCAGCGTCACGCCCTGCAGGTTGTCGAAACTTATGGCGCCTTTCAACGCGCGGTTAAGCGGGGATGCCTGTACCGTCAGACCGTTGCCGTTCAACTGCACCTTGGCGCCACCTTCGGCCCAGAAGATGCTTTCACTGGTCAACAGCTTGCGGTATTCCGGGCTGATATAAACATCGACTTCAAACTCGTTGGCTTTGGGGCGCACGTTAACAATTTCGCCCACCTGGAATTTGCGGTACAGCACCACCGAACCGGCCTGAACGTCAGGCAGGCTCACGGCGTTCAGCGTCAGGGTCGGCGTTGGGCTGTTACCGACGATGCCGGCTTCGGCCTTTTCGCTGTTGCCGTACAGTGGATACTGGCCGACTGGATCGCCTTTGCTGCCGGGGATGATGCGCACGCCGCCGTCCAGCCATTCCTGCGCGCTGGCACCCAGCACTTCCATGCCATCGAGCCCCAGCTTGACGTCGACGCGGCTGTTGACCACGAACTTGCTGTCTTTATGCAGCAGGCGGCGATATTGGGCTTCCACGGCGGCGGTGAACACCACGCCGCTGTCGGTCAATGCGCGGCTCATTATCTGCCCGACCTTAACACCATGAACCACTAGCGGCTGGCCAACGTCGATGCCGTAACTTTGCGGCGCGTTGAGCGTTACGGTCAGCACGCCCGGCTGTTGCAGTAGGGTTTCGCTGCTGTCCAGCACGTTGAAGTGCTGCTGCGGCTCGCCTTCGCCCGGCACCAGCTCCAGCGTATTGCCGGTCAGCAGCTGGCTGAGTTTAGCGTCGTTAAGGCTCAAGCGCGGGCTGCGCATGACGATCCGCGTACCGCTGCGCATTAAATCCACCACCGACGGATCGATGGTCAGTTCGCCGGTGACCTTACTGTCTTGTTCCAGCGTCAGTTTGGTCAAAGTACCTACCTGCAGCCCCTGATAAATCAGCGGCGTGTGATTTTCACTCAGGCTGTTACCGCTGGGCAAATCAAGCGTAATGTTAACGCCACGCTGGCTGTGCGCCAGATCCGGATAGAGGGTGTAACTTTGATCGGCCTTGGCCTGTTGACCGTCGAGCGGTGAATCAAAAGCGATGGCGCCGTTAACCAGCGCGGCCAGGCTTTCCATCTGCACCGAGGCGCCCGACAGGCTGAAATCGCCCTTAAAGCCGGAAACGTTCCAAAAACGGCTGTTGCCCTTCACCAGATTGGCAAAGCGGCGATCGATCAGCACATCGATAGTGACGCCTTTATTCCCTTCGGAGATGGTGTAGTCATACACCTTGCCGACCGGAATTTTGCGGTAATAGACTAGCGAGCCGGTATTGAGCGACCCCAGATCGTCGGCATGCAGGTGAATCATCAGCTCGCCGGTGTTCAGCCGGTATTTGGGCTGAGTATCGAGGGCGGTGAAGTGGGTTTGCGGCTGCCCGCTGCCCGGCATCATGCCAATATAGTTGCCGCCGACCAGCGCATCCAGGCCTGACACGCCCGCCAATGAGGCTTTTGGCGTAACCAGCCAAAATTGGGTGCCGTCGCGCAATGAGTCTTCCAGATCGCTCTTGATGCTGGCTTCAACCACGATGCTGCGCAGATCCTTGCTTAGGCTGATGCTCTGCACGGTGCCGACTTCTACCCCTTGATAGCGCACCGGGGTGCGGCCAGCGACGATGCCTGCCGCAGACTGAAAATCAATGGTCACCGTGGTGCCGCGTTCCTGGAAATTGCTGTAGACCAGCCACCCCGCAATCAGCAGGGCAATAAACGGCAGTAACCAGAATGGCGAAATGCGGCGCTTGTTTTTGACCCGCGCTTCAGTCGGTGTATTCGGCGTTTCCTGTTGCATGTGCATCCCAAATCAATCGGCTATCCAGCCACTCTACGGCAAGAATAGTTAAAATAACCGCAGACCCAAAGTAAAAGGCTGCCGGTCCCATAGTAAAAGATAACAACTGGTCGCGGTTCACCAGCGACATCATCAGTGCAATAACGAATAAATCGAGCATTGACCAGCGGCCGATCCAGGTCACCAGCCGCAGCAAGCGAATGCGCGTTTTCAGGCTGTGCGAGGTTTTGAAATGGATACTGAACAATATCGTGATCAGCACAATGACCTTGGTAAAGGGCACCAGCACGCTGGCGATGAAGACGATGGCGGCGATCGGCACATTGCCGGAGCTTGCCAGTGACACCACCCCGGAGAATATAGTGTCTTCCATCCGGGCGCCATTGGCGTAAATGATCGATATCGGCAACAGGTTGGCCGGGATCAGTAAAATCATTGCCGCAATCAGCGCCGCCCAGGTTTTTTGCAGGCTGTAGGGCTGACGGTGACACATGGGCACATGGCAGCGCGGGCAGCGTCCGCGCTCATCGGGATAACCGGTGAAATGGCACGACAGACAAATATGCAGTGCCGTCGGCGGGCCCTCTGGTTGCTCTTGCGGGTAGTAGCGTTCCCACAGCTGTTCCAGATTGACGTGGATCAGCGTCAGAATACTGAGCAGGGTGAGTGACAGGTAGGCGATCAGGGCGCTGCCGGCCTGGATATCGGCATACTCTTTGACCTTGATGGTTGCCACGGCCATACCAATCAAATAAATATCGAGCATCACCCACTCTTTTAACCGTTCCAGCATCAGCAGCACCGGGCGCAGGTTCATGCCCAGCGCATGGCCGAAACGCAGGTACAGAAGTGACAGCGCCAACGTCAGTGGAGCACCTATGGTGCAGAACGCCACCATGCTGGCGGTGATAGGATCACCCTGGCGGCTCATCTGCCAGATGCCTTCCAGCAGGCTGGCGTCGATACGTACGCCCAGCAAGCGGATGCTGATCAGCGGTTCGCTGAAGGCGAAGGGCATCAGCAGCAACATGGTGACCGCCATGGCGGTCAGTCGAGTCATCGACCAGTCGCGTCCGCTGACCACCTTCGCATCACAACGCGGGCAGTAGGCTGCCTGTTTACCGCTCAGCGGCGGCAACACAAACAGCAGGTCGCATTCGCAACAGCGCTGGTGGCGTGCTTTGGAAAGTGGGCCGGTGATAGCGTGTATTTTCATCATGAGAAAAGCTGCCCTATAGCTCGCCGCAACAGTTAGCGTAGCTGAAAAATAAATCTGTCCGTGCTCATCGGTTCAAGCGCCGGGCGGCAAAACAGGGTTTCAGACCGGCAAACATACCTTGCCCGGTAGGGTTTTGTGAAGCAACAGATGATTAACCTTGTGGCTATAGGCATTTAATGCTTATTTTATAGGGCTTAAGACTTGGGCTTCTGGCCATCTTCACGGTATTAATGGTTAACACATGACAAAAGAACAATTCTACGCGGAATTAAAACGTGATTTGTGCGCGCTGCTTGACGGGGAAACCAACTTTATCGCCGCGTTGTCCAACGCCAGTGCGTTGATCAACGAGCGCCTTGATGACGTCAATTGGGCAGGTTTTTATCTGATGGACGGTGCGCAATTGGTGCTCGGTCCGTTCCAGGGGAAAATCGCCTGCGTACGTATTCCGGTAGGTAAGGGCGTGTGCGGGACTGCCGTGGCGGAAAACCGCGTGCAACGTGTTGGTGATGTCCATGCTTTCCCAGGCCATATCGCCTGTGACGCAGCCAGTAATGCAGAAATTGTGCTGCCGCTGAATGTTAGCGGTCAGATTATCGGCGTTCTTGATATCGACAGCACAGTTTATCAACGTTTCGACGAACAGGACGAAAGGGGCCTGGAAGCAGTGGTGGCGGGGCTTTGTGCGCAGCTGGAACAGTGTGATAGTGCGAAATATGTCACTGTGACAGCAAGTTGATCTACGGTTAACGTGGCATTTACCGATGGCGTCATTATAATGACGCCTGTTCATGCCTGCGCTGGTTGGCAAACCCGTTGTAATCAGGAAATTTCATGGAAAATCAACCTAAGTTGAACTCTAGTAAAGAAGTCATTGCTTTTCTTGCCGAGCGTTTTCCGCTCTGCTTTAGCGCCGAGGGCGAAGCTCGCCCGTTGAAAATCGGTATTTTTCAGGATCTGGTCGAGCGTGTTCAAGGGGAAGAGAACCTCAGCAAAACGCAATTGCGTTCTGCCCTGCGCCTGTACACCTCTAGCTGGCGTTACCTGTACGGCGTCAAAGTTGGCGCGCAGCGCGTCGATTTAGACGGCAACCCGTGCGGTGAACTCGAACAGCAGCATGTCGATCATGCCCGCCAACAGCTTGAAGAAGCGAAAGCGCGCGTTCAGGCACAGCGTGCCGAACAAAACGCCAAAAAACGTGAAGCTGCCGGCGAATCAGCCGATGCGCAACCGCGTCGTCCACGTCCAGCCGGTAAAAAACCTGCTGCACGTCGCGAAGGCGGAGCCGCACCGGAGAACCGCAAGCCACGCCCACAAACTCGCCCACAGCCCGCTCGTCAACCTCGTGAAGTCAAAGAGGAAAGCCAGCAGCGCCATGTGCCAGTCACGGATATCTCTAAACTGCAAATTGGCCAAGAAATCAAAGTCAGAGCAGGCAAGAGCGCGATGGATGCTACCGTACTCGAAATCGCTAAAGATGGCGTACGTGTGCAGCTCTCTTCCGGTCTGGCGATGATTGTGCGCGCAGAACACTTGCAGTTCTGATACGGAGGCCAACCAAGGCATGAACAAATTTGTCAGATTAACAGCAGTCGCGGGTCTGTTGTGGGCGGGCGTCAGTTACGGAGCGGACACAGCCAACATCCGCATCGATCAACTGCCCCAGCTTAAGCAGGAACCGCAACATGCAACGGTGAGTGAGCGCGTAACTTCGCGCTTCACTCGCTCTCATTACCGCCAGTTTGCCCTCGATGCGGACTTTTCAGGCAAGATCTTCGATCGTTACCTGAATATGCTGGACTACAACCATAACGTGTTGCTGGCCTCCGACGTGGCGCAATTCGCCGACAAGCGCAACCAGCTTGGCGAAGAGCTGAAAAGCGGTAAGCTGGATACGCCATACGCGCTGTACAATCTGGCCCAAAAACGCCGTTTTGAGCGTTACACCTATGCCTTGTCGCTGCTGGAAAAGCCAATGAGCTTCACCGGCAACGACACTATCGATCTCGACCGCAGCAAAGCGCCGTGGCCGAAAGACAAGGCCGAACTGGACAGCCTGTGGGATGCCAAAGTCAAATATGACGAGCTGAACCTCAAACTGACCGGCAAGACCGACAAGGAAATTCGCGAAACGCTGACCAAACGCTATCAGTTCGCTATTAAGCGCCTGACGCAAAGCAACAGCGAAGACGTATTCCAACTGGCGATGAATGCCTTCGCGCATGAAATCGACCCGCATACCAATTATCTGTCCCCGCGCAATACCGAACAGTTCAACACTGAGATGAGCCTGTCATTGGAAGGCATCGGTGCAGTGCTGCAGATGGATGACGACTACACCCTGATCAATTCTATGGTACCGGGTGGCCCGGCGGCGAAGAGCAAGGCGATCACCGTAGGTGACCGTATTGTCGGCGTTGGCCAGGCGGGTAAACCTATGGTTGATGTTATCGGCTGGCGTCTGGACGATGTGGTTTCGCTGATCAAAGGGCCGAAGGGCAGCAAAGTACGCCTGGATATCCTGCCTGCGGGCAAAGGTACCAAAACCCGCGTGGTCACACTGACCCGCGAGCGTATTCGTCTGGAAGATCGCGCGGTGAAGATGACCATCAAGACCGTCGGCAAAGAGAAAGTCGCGGTGATGGACATCCCAGGCTTCTACGTTGGCCTGACCGATGATGTGAAAGTTCAGTTGCAGAAGATGGCCAAGCAGAACGTCAAGAGCCTGATCATCGATCTGCGCACCAACGGCGGCGGCGCGCTGACCGAAGCGGTATCACTGTCCGGTCTGTTCATTCCGAGCGGTCCGGTGGTGCAGGTGCGTGACAACAACGGTAAGGTGCGTGAAGACGCGGACACCGACGGCGTGACCTACTACAAAGGGCCGCTGGTGGTGCTGGTTGACCGCTTCAGCGCCTCTGCTTCCGAGATCTTTGCTGCGGCGATGCAGGACTACGGCCGTGCGCTGATCGTCGGCGAACCGACCTTCGGTAAGGGCACCGTCCAGCAGTACCGTTCGCTGAACCGCATTTACGACCAGATGCTGCGTCCGGAATGGCCGGCGTTAGGCTCGGTGCAATACACCATTCAGAAGTTCTACCGCGTGAATGGCGGCAGTACCCAGCGTAAAGGCGTAACCCCGGATATCCTGATGCCGAGCGGCATTGATCCGGCGGAAACCGGTGAAGCCTTTGAAGACAATGCGATGCCGTGGGACAGTATTAATGCGGCGACCTACACCAAAACCGGCGATCTGAAGCCTTTCGATCCTGAATTGCTGAAAGATCACGAGCAGCGTATCGCCAAGGATCCTGAGTTCCAGTACATCGCGCAAGATATCGCCCATTACAAGGCACTGAAGGACAAGCGCAACATCGTTTCCCTCAATCTTGCCCAGCGTGAGAAAGAGAACCACGATGATGACGCTACCCGTTTGCAGCGCATTAATGACCGCCTGCAGCGCGCCGGTAAAAAGCCGTTGAAGAAACTGGAGGATCTGCCGAAGGATTACCAGGAGCCCGACCCATACCTGGATGAAACCGTGCATATCGCTCTGGATCTGGCGCACCTTGAACAGGCGCAGCCAGCGGCAGCGAAGTAACGCAGCCAAGCACCAAAAAGAAAAACGCACCTTCGGGTGCGTTTTTTAATGGGCGCACTCAGGGCCCCGACTCGAAATTAAACGTTTTGTGAGGTCACGATGAGCGACTTAAGCCCGCCAATGCGCGCTGTACTACGTTTTGAGGCCGTGCTGGTGTTGATACTGTCCGTGGTGATATACCACGGACAACACTACAGTTGGGGATTGTTTGCCGCCTGTTTCCTGATCCCCGACATCTCTTTTCTGGCCTATGTATTGGGTAAAAAAGCGGGGGCCATCGGCTATAACCTTGCCCACTCTTATATTGGACCCGCGTTGTGCGGCCTGGTATTTGCGGGAACCCAACAGCCACACTGGTTGATGGCGGCGTTGATTTGGGGCGCGCATATCGGTTTTGATCGAGCCTTGGGTTATGGGCTGAAATACGCTAGCGGCTTTGCAGATACCCATCTGGGCGGGCTGGGACGTAAACCACAGCGTTAAAATACCGCCCCCTCGGAGTGTGAGGCCGGTGTGCAGTCCGCTTTCTTGCGATTACGTAAGCCCAGTCGCCGCCGGCGAGGAAATAGATCAGGGAGCGACGGTAAGGGTAGCGCTTTGTGACGTAAATCTTACCGGCTGGGGCTGGCGGACACTTTGCTTCCTGTGCAGGGGACGGAATTTTGTTCGGTTGATCCGATTGGGTCGCAGATAAAATTCCCATAAAAACTCGCCGCTTTACGCAACAATCGTTTACAATTTGGGGAGTATTGCTGAAGCGCCGTTTTTGTAAAGTTTCGTATTTTTAGTAGGTTAATGGCGTGCAACTCTTGAAACTGTGATGAATGCCCATACGATCTAGGGTATCCAAGGCAGCGTTTTGTTAACATTTATGAGGAAGTAAACATTTTATGATGCGTATAGCTCTGTTCCTGCTCACCAACCTGGCGGTGATGTTGGTTTTCGGGCTGGTGCTCAGCCTGACAGGAATCCAATCCAGTAGCGTTCAGGGCCTGATGATCATGGCCGGTCTGTTCGGCTTCGGCGGTTCTTTTGTCTCACTGCTGATGTCCAAATGGATGGCGCTGCGCTCCGTTGGCGGGGAAGTGATTGAACAGCCGCGTAACGAAACCGAAAACTGGCTGCTGGAAACGGTACGTCGTCAGTCGCAGCAGGCGGGCATTGCCATGCCGCAGGTCGCTATTTATCACGCACCGGACATTAACGCCTTCGCCACCGGCGCGCGTCGCAACGCTTCGTTGGTCGCCGTCAGTACCGGTCTGCTGCAAAGCATGAGCCGTGACGAAGCGGAGGCGGTTATCGCCCATGAAATCAGTCACGTCGCTAACGGTGACATGGTCACCATGACGCTGATTCAGGGTATCGTGAACACCTTCGTGATCTTTATCTCGCGCCTGATTGCGCAGGTGGCCGCCGGCTTCCTGGGTAACCGTGACGGTGAAGGGGAAGGTAACGGCAATCCGATGATCTATTTTGCCGTGTCGATGGTGTTGGAACTGGTGTTCGGTATCCTGGCCAGCATCATCACCATGTGGTTCTCGCGTCACCGTGAGTTCTACGCCGACGCAGGCTCAGCCAAACTGGTGGGCCGCGAGAAGATGATCGCGGCGCTGCAACGGCTGAAAACCAGCTATGAACCGCAGGAAGCAGGCAGCATGATGGCGTTTTGCATTAACGGCAAATCCAAGTCGTTCAGCGAACTCTTCATGTCTCACCCGCCGCTCGATAAACGTATCGAAGCGCTGCGTTCAGGCCAGTACCTGAAGTAACCCAAAGAACGTAAAAAACCCCGGCTTGCCGGGGTTTTTTTATGCCTGCTATTTGGCTTGCTCACGGTTTTCTACCGCTTGCGCACGCGGTTGGGTAATGCGCAGGCTGCTGACTGCCGCCGCCAGCGTGGCAAAGGTACCGGCCAGAATCAACGAAGCGTGGGTACCGGAAGTGGGGAACAAATTGAACATCAGTGCCACCAGTGCGGCACCGGAAGTCTGCCCCAATAAGCGGGCGGTACCCAACATGCCGCTGGCGCCGCCGCTGCGGTTGCGCGGGGCGGCGGAAATAATGGTGTGGTTATTGGGCGATTGAAACAGCCCGAAGCCGGCGCCGCACAGCACCATGCGCCAAATGATATCCAGATCGGAAGGGTTATGCGGCAGCAATGCCAGCAAGAATAACCCCAATGCAAACACCGCCAGGCCGATACAACCCAATAATCCGGCGTGGATCCGCTCCACCAGCCGCCCGGCCAATGGTGCCATGACGATAATCGCCAGCGGCCAGGGGGTCAGCAACAGCCCGGTGGCGACCTCATCGCGGCCCAGCGTCCCTTGCAGAAAGAAAGGTAACGAGACCATCGCCAGCATTTGTGCGGTAAAGGAACAAATTGAGGTGCCCATCGACAGGGCGAAAATCGGGATACGCAGCAGGTCTACCGGCAGCAGCGGAAATTCCTGGCGCAGCTGGCGGCGGACAAAGAAGAAGCCAATGACCAGCAGCGCGGCGATTTCACTGAAAATCAACGTCAGGCTCTGGCCCTGGGCAAAGCCACTGATGGCGGTGATCAGCAGCCCGAAAGTCAGGGCGTTCATCACCGCACTGGTTGGGTCGAAACGCTGATTGGTGCTCTTCTGACTATTGGCGGGAAGATATTTCATCCCCAGCAGCAACGCCACAATGCCGATCGGCAAGTTGATGGCAAACAACCATTGCCACGAGGCCACCGAGAGGATTGCCGCTGCCACCGTGGGCCCGGCGGCCGAAGAAAAGGCGACAATCAGCGAGTTGATGCCCATACCGCGTCCGAGAAAACGTTGCGGATAGATAATGCGGATCAGTGCGGTGTTGACGCTCATGATGGCGGCGGCGCCAAACCCCTGAAGCACGCGAGCAATAGTCAGTGTCGTCAGCGAGTCGGACAGCGCACAAAACAGTGAGGTCACGCTGAAGACCAGCAAACCGGCCTGATAGATGCGGCGATAGCCAATCAGATCGCCGAGCGAGGCCAGTGACAACAGGGAAATGGTGATGGCTAACTGATAGGCGTTCACCACCCAGATGGAGCTGGCCGGGCTGGCGTTCAGATCGCGGGCGATAGTCGGCAGGGCCACGTTGGCGATTGCGCCGTCGAGCACGGAAACGGTAATGCCGAGGGCAATGGCGAGGATTGCCCCATAGCGCTGCGGGACGGGGAGGCCGTCGGTACAAGAACGCATGTTGATCTCGAAGGTATTAATCCGGGGGAGTATTACCATGCTAATCATGTTCGTCTGCGATTGCATCCACAGTTTTCCGTTCAATTGTAATAACCGATGAGATCCCTGCGTGCATTCAGCCCAGCCGATTGCGTGGCTTCTGCGGTACCGCGTATACTGAAACCCTTGTTCAAATTTCTTAAAACACAAAAGCTGGGTAGGATTTTGACTATGGTGAACGCAGATCCAGATAAACAACCGGATGCGGTTTCCTCCGTGCTGAAGGTATTCGGTATCTTGCAGGCGCTGGGCGAAGAGCGTGAGATTGGCATTACTGAGCTTTCCCAGCGGGTGATGATGTCCAAAAGTACCGTATACCGTTTTCTTCAGACCATGAAGTCGTTGGGCTATGTGTCGCAGGAAGGGGAAACGGAAAAATATGCCCTGACGCTCAAGCTGTTTGAACTGGGTGCCAAGTCGTTGCAGAACGTCGATCTGATTCGTATTGCAGATGCTCAAATGCGTGAACTGTCGAATCACACCCGGGAAGCCATTCACCTTGGGGCGCTGGACGAAGACAGCATTGTATATATCCATAAAATCGACGCGCAATATAACCTGCGCATGTATTCACGCATCGGTCGGCGTAACCCGTTGCACAGTACCGCGATCGGTAAAGTGTTGTTGGCGTGGCGCGATAGGGCGGAAGTGGCGCAAATTCTGTCGCAGATTGAATTTACCCGCAGCACACCGAATACCCTGACCGATGCCGGGGCGCTGCTGTCGCTGTTGGATCAAGTGCATGAGCAAGGTGTGGGTGAGGACATCGAAGAGCAAGAAGAAGGGCTGCGCTGTATTGCGGTGCCGGTATTTGACCGCTTTGGCGTAGTGACCGCCGGCCTGAGCATTTCGTTCCCGTCGATTCGTTACTCTGAAGATGCCAGGGCAGATTACGTCAAACGTCTGCACACCGCCGCGCGCAACATTTCCGAGCAAATGGGCTATCACGACTACCCGTACTGATCCCGCCAGTTGAGCAAATCAAGGGCGCAGCCATTCACCGGCGGCGCCCTTTTTTGTTTGGCACAGTGCAGAGATCATAGCGTATCGACCTCAATGCGCAGGCTGTCATGTCGCCAGTATTCGATATCAAAATCGAGAATTCGCCCGTGCTGGTCGTAGTTTAACCGGCGTAGCAGCAGTGCGGGCAGGCCAACCATCGCGCCCAACGCAGTGGCGGCGGCGTATGGCAGGGCGGTAGGGTAAAACGACAGGTGCATCCGGTGGTAAATCAAATTGTACCGTTGCTGATAAATCTCGGTCAGGCTGCCGTTAAGATCCTGGTTGAGCAATTCAGGCACCCGCTGCGGCAGGCAGTGGTTCTCGCAATAGCAAATAGCCCGGCCGTCGGCATAGCGTACGCGGCGCAGCAGATAAATTGGGTCATTTGGCTCCAGCGCTAATGGTCGCATTACGTCGAGTGGCACCGCGGTTTTTTCGGCGGACAACAGCTCAGTGCGCGGCGTGCGCCCCTGCTCCTGGCATAACCGGTGGAAGTTGGTGTTCTGCGTCGGATCCAACCACAACCTTTCCGGCGTAACGAACCAACCCCTGCGGTCGGCGCGGTAGATGGCACCGGTGGCTTCCAACTGCGCCAGGCTTTCCCGTACGGTGACACGAGTAGTAGAGAAAATGGCGCACAGCTCACGTTCGGAAGGCAGCTTATCGCCCGCCTGCAGCGCGCCGCGAGTGATACGCGCCTGTAGCTGTTCCTTGATTTGCAGGTAGTGGGGCAACTCACCCAGATGTTCTTTCATTTCATCTCGCTATGGCATTACGGCACGCGCTCATTATACATGCGCAGATGAATTTTTTGTTTCACCTGCGGTTGGCGTTTGACCCGAAGGCCGGGTTGCGGTCAGTATAATACTCATCTGGTATAGACCAATTAGGTGAATGAAATGTCTGAGCACGATTATTTGCTGTTAACCCCTGGCCCGTTGACCACCTCAAAAACGGTGAAGGAAGCGATGCTGTTCGATAGCTGTACCTGGGATGAAGATTACAACCTGGGCGTGGTGCAGAGCATTCGTCAGAAGCTCGAGGCGCTGGCGACTCGGTCAACGGGCTACACCTCGGTGTTATTGCAAGGCAGCGGCAGTTTTGCGGTCGAAGCGGTATTGGGCACGGTAATGGGGCCGCAGGACAAATTGCTGATCGTCAATAACGGCGCTTATGGTGCGCGGATGATCGAAATGGCCCGGTTGATGGACATCAATCACTATGCGTTCAACTGTGGTGAAGTGAATGAGCCGGATGTTGAGGCGATGGAGGCGGTATTGAAAGGCGATGCAGGCATCAGCCATATCGCCATGGTGCATTGTGAAACCACCACGGGAATGCTGAATCCGCTGCAGCGCGTCTCAGGTCTGGCGGCGCGAAATGGCAAAACCCTGATCGTGGATGCGATGAGCAGTTTCGGCGGTATCCCGCTGGATGTCGATGCGCTGGGCATTGATTATCTGATCAGCTCGGCAAATAAATGCATTCAGGGCGTGCCGGGTTTCGCCTTTGTTATTGCCCGCCGCAATGAGCTGAATAAGTGCGCTGGGCGCTCGCGTTCGCTGTCGTTGGATCTGTATGCCCAGTGGCGCTGTATGGAAGATAACGCCGGCAAATGGCGCTTTACCTCGCCGACGCATACGGTGCTGGCGTTTGCTCAGGCGCTGCGCGAGCTGGAGCAAGAAGGGGGGATCGATGCCCGCCACGCTCGTTACCGGGCAAACCAGCAGCGGCTGGTGGCTGGGATGCGCGCGCTGGGGTTCGAAACCTTGTTGGAGGATGATTTGCACTCGCCGATCATCACCGCGTTCTATTCCCCGAAGGCCGACACTTACCGTTTTACCGAGTTCTATCAGCGCCTGAAACAGCAGGGCTTTGTCATCTATCCGGGCAAGGTATCGCAGAGCGACTGCTTCCGCATTGGCAATATCGGCGAAGTTTACCCGCAGGATATCGAACGTTTGCTGGCCGCGGTCGGGCAGGCAATGTACTGGAAGCAATGAGGATGAGCATGAGTCAGATTAACGCAGTGATACTCGACTGGGCCGGCACCACGGTAGATTTCGGCTCCTTTGCGCCAACGCAGATTTTTGTTGAAGCCTTTAAGCAGACCTTTGATATCGACATCAGCCTGGCGGAGGCGCGCATTCCGATGGGGTTGGGCAAATGGCAGCACATTGAGGCTTTGGGCAAATTGCCCGAGGTGGATGCGCGTTGGCGCCAGCAGTTGGGCCGCTCCATGAGTCATCAGGACATTGACGCGCTGTATCAGGCTTTTATGCCGTTGCAAATCGCCAAGGTGGTCGACTTTGCCGATCCGATTGAGGGTGTGCCACAGGTGATTGCTGCATTGCGTGAGCAGGGCATCAAGATAGGTTCCTGTTCGGGCTATCCGCGGGCGGTGATGGAGGTGCTGGCGCCAGTAGCGGCGCTGCGAGGTTACGCGCCGGATCACTGGGTTGCGACTGACGATTTGGCTGCTGGTGGGCGTCCAGGCCCGTGGATGGCGCTGCAAAACGTGATTACGCTGGCTATCGATTCGGTGGCGCACTGTGTGAAAGTGGATGATGCAGTGCCGGGCATCAGCGAAGGATTGAATGCAGGCATGTGGAGCATCGGGCTGGCGCTGTCGGGTAACGAGTTTGGGGCTACCTGGCAGGAATACCAACAAATGAGTGAGTCGGAAGTTAACAAGCGGCGCGCTTTGGCAACCGATAAACTGTATTCCGCCGGTGCGCACTACGTGGTTGATACATTGGCACAACTGCCGGATGTGATTGCTGAAATCAATCAGCGACTGGCGGCGGGCGAACGGCCCTGAGTGGATTGCAGATATAAAAAAAACCGGGGCTGCGAACAAGCCCCGGTTTTTTATTGCCGACGAGATTTACTGGTGAGCCAGTTCCACTTCGTCTTCACTGTCCATAATGGACTTGTCTGTTTGCTTCATCAGTTGGCTGGTGATGGTACCCGCAGCCATAGAGCCGTTGACGTTCAGTGCGGTACGGCCCATGTCGATCAGCGGTTCAACGGAGATCAGCAGGGCAACCAGCGTCACTGGCAGACCCATTGCCGGCAGCACGATCAGCGCAGCGAAAGTCGCGCCGCCACCCACGCCGGCTACACCGGCGGAGCTGATGGTGACGATACCGACCAGGGTCGCGATCCACACCGGGTCCAGCGGGTTAATCCCGACGGTTGGGGCCACCATCACCGCCAGCATCGCTGGGTACAAGCCTGCACAGCCGTTCTGGCCAATGGTGGCGCCGAACGAGGCCGAGAAGCTGGCAATGGATTCCGGTATGCCCAGACGACGGGTCTGCGCTTCAACGTTCAGCGGAATGCTGGCGGCGCTGGAGCGGCTGGTAAAGGCGAAAGTGATGACCGGCCATACCTTGCGGAAGAACTTCAGCGGATTAACGCCTGTGAAGGCCAGCAGGGCAGCGTGCACCGCAAACATGATCGCCAGACCCAGATATGAAGCCACGACGAAGCTACCCAGTTTGATGATGTCGTGAACGTTAGAGCCGGCAACCACTTTGGTCATCAGCGCCAGAACGCCATACGGAGTCAGTTTCATCACCAGACGCACCAGCTTCATCACCCAGGCCTGCAGGGTGTCGATGGCGACCAGCACGCGCTCACCTTTTGGCTTGTCGTCTTTCAGCAGCTGCAGCGACGCCACACCCAGGAAGGTCGCGAAGATTACCACGCTGATGATCGAGGTAGGGCTGGCACCGGTCAAATCGGCGAACGGGTTTTTAGGAATGAAGGACAGCACCATCTGCGGTACGGTCAGGTCGGCCAGTTTGCCCACATAGTTGCTTTGGATTGCGGACAGACGCGCACTTTCCTGCGCCCCCTGCACCAAGCCTTCAGCGGTCAGACCGAACAGGTTAGTTACCAGCACGCCCACCAGCGCCGAAATCAGCGTGGTGAACAACAGGGTGCCGATAGTCAGGAAGCTGATTTTCCCCAGGGAAGAGGCGTTATGCAGCTTGGCGACCGCGCTCAGAATCGAGGCGAAGACCAGCGGCATGACAATCATTTGCAGCAGTTGCACATAGCCGTTACCGACGATGTTGAACCAGCTGATGGATTCTTTCAGTACCGGATTGTCCGAACCGTACACCAGCTGCAGTGCCAAACCGAACACCACACCCATGACCAGGCCGACCAGTACCTTTTTCGCCAGGCTCCATTGCTTATGGCGGCTTTGCGCCAACAGAAAAAGGAGGGCGACAAAAATCACCACGTTAATAACCAGCGGAAAATTCATCCCCAATGTCTCCAAAATTTTTTCTTATATGAAAATGGCTATGCACCATGGCGTAGCGATACTAAATATCGTAACAGTTTGCTTAACGGCTCACTTATATCCAAATGGAATTTTATATAACTCATTGCGTAAATTTGTTTAATTTATGCACTCTTTGGTTATTAAATGTCCGCTTTTATGTGATCACAGTCTGATATTTTTTATTTGCTCAAAATAAGACTGCACTGGGATGGTGCATCCGCCCTGCCAATAGATAGCGAAAGCTACCAGGCACAGGCACAGGGCGCGCTCAAGCTGATTGCCTTTCTGAGAATTTAGCAGCGGCAGACGAAAACGCCAGCGGCATGGCCAGAGTAAGGGGACGCCGGCGGGAGTGAGCATATCCGCCAGCAGATGGCTGAAGTAACCGATGATCATGGCATGCAAGACGTCGGCCGGAATCGGCCAACTGCGCGGCACGTCAAGCTGAAACAACGCCATACCGCCGGCGATCGCCAGCAGGCTATGGGTAAAACCGCGGTGGCCGAAGGCGCGCGATATCGGAATGGCAATCCAGCGCAAACGTTGGCCCAGTACCGACTTGGGGTGATCGATATCGGGCAGCAGTGAGGTCAACAGCGCGGCAGGGATGATGTGCCACCAGTCGCCCGTTGCCAGCTCTGGGGTCACCTCGGCCTTCTTGGCGAAAATCGCGCAAGCGACAGAAAAAATAAGATGTCCTTCCGCGGTCATACTGCTGTTCCGGCTGATAAACTGTTAATTTATCCAGTATATGGGAAAATTCCCAGTAGTGGAAGCAGTTACCCTGTAACCAATTGTTTATTTTTCCCGGTTTTACAACGGCTTGTTACTTAAATGGTCAAGTGCTGTACGCTTTTGCTGCGGTAAGGGGATGGGCGTGGGGGAAAGCGCCGGACGACAGGGTAAGGCTGCGTGGCAGTGACAGCCTGTGCCTAACGTCCGGCGACTTTCTTGAACTGCAGCATAATGAGGCCGCTACAGTAACTCAATAAAAATGAAATAATGTTTTATTTATTTTATGACGTGCAGCCAGATTTTGAACTTAAGCAACGAAATGACGGGAGAAGTCAGGTTGGCGGCACCGGCAGTAAGCCGATGCCGTGAAAATCAGGCCAGATGATCGGAGGTCAGTTGCTCAAGGGAATCGAGCTTGTGGTCGGCCAGCGCCCAACGGCCATCATGGCGATACTCGTGCGCAGGGATCACGATAGAACGCATCCTCGCGGCCTTGGTGGCAATCATGCCGTTGAACGAGTCTTCCAGCGTTATACAGCGCAGGGGATCGCTGCCCAGGCGCTCGGCGGCGATCAGGTACACTTCCGGGTGCGGCTTGCTGTAAGGCAAGTATTCGGCGGAGACAAGTTGATCAAAGTAGCCTTCGAGGTCAAACATCTGCAGCACCTGTTGTTGCATGTGCAGCGGTGAGGCGGAGGCCAGGCCAATATTCAGATCCAGGCTGCGGCACAGCTCAAGCGCCTGTTGGACGCCAGGCAGCAGGGGGCGTTTTTCACGCACCAGCTCGATGGCGCGCTCGATAATACGTACAGAGACTTCTTCTTGCGACACCCCTTGCCACGGCATGGCCTGGTACCACATCTTCACCACCAGATCGATGCGCAGACCCAGGGTATCCGGCAGTTTGTGGCGGTCTGACAAATCCAGCCCCAGTGCGCCAAAGATATCCAGCTCTGCCTGTAGCCACAGCGGTTCTGAATCGATCAATAAACCGTCCATATCAAAAATAGCGGTTTCAATGCGTTGCGAATAGGCCATTATCGGTTAACTCCTGCCGGTGAATGTGCCCGACACTTTAACATCGCCGGCGTTGAGACTAAAATTTTTGCCTGCGTGGCTGAGCCTTGCCGAAACGCAAGATGCGCCACATCTCCTGCACTTTTAGCCACCAGCGCTGATGCTGGCGTTCGGTGACCTGTTGCAGCATGCGGGCATAATCAAGCACCAACCCCGGTGTCCAGGTCATGCTTTCGCCACGGCTACGCAGCACCGCCAACATCCACAGGTTGGGATCGAGTATCAGCAACAGGAAACGCCGCCACAGATGTTTATCGCCCAGTACGCCTTCCAGCGCGCTATCGAGCGCCTGAATAACCGTGGTGGAGCAGTTGCGACGAGTCAGATTGTAAGTGGCATCCTGACGATAACGCTGCCAGAAGGCGCGTAATGCCGTCGGGTTGTAACGGCGAAACTGTATTCTTTTGTCAGGGGGGCACCAGGCTGCCACTTCCTGTTGCAAATCGGGCAGAAAGCGTCCGTCGACGTTGTTTTGTTCGCCGGAGTGCAATAGCCGGCGGAAATCTTGTGCAGACTGGCTGATTTCGTTAAGCGGATAGTGGCTGATATACACGTCCGGTGCCAACGCCAGGGCGGCATGGCCAGTGGATATATTGCCGCTGCCGTCCACCGCCGCGATATAGCGATCGACGATGTAACGCCTGCGGGCATCTTTTGCCGATCCTGTCGGTGTCCAGACATACACCCTGAGCGGATTAGCGTCATTGGTTTGCGGCTGAGTGGCTAACTGCGGGTTCTGATTTAGCGAGAAGCTTTCCAGCCTGCGGGCAATGCGTAGCAGTGCCCAGCCGGAAAGCAGGATCATCACGCCGATACAAAAAGGAACCGTCATCCGATGCGGCACCGGCCAGCCAATAAAAATCATCAGCGAAAGCAGTATTTCGCCGCTGCCCGCCAGCGCGACCGGTTTCCAGCGGCTGTGCTGGATCACCGTAGAAGAAGCAATGCGAACCGCACCGTCAAGCAGTAGCGCACTGCCAAACACCAGCGTGGCGACGATGTTGTCGTCGGCGGGCACGTCCCATACTAAAAAGGCCAGAAACAAAAAGCCCAATCCCTTCAGTAACACCGGGCGACTGGCGGATGAGCCGATCACCAGTGCGGCGGAAATCGCCACTAATCCCTCCAGCGCCAGCAGTACCGCCAGCGCATCCAACGCCAGCACCGAACGCCCGTCCTGAAGTACATCGAACAGCATCAGCGCGCCTACGGCGATCCACGCCCAGCCGAACAGCATTAGCAGGCGGCGTTGCCCCCGCAGCGCTTGCGCACCCAGCAATAAGATAATCAGCCGAATCATGAAGGCCCCTGTTTAAACGGTTTGATTTAACTATATAACTATTTACCGGCAACGCGCGCTCGCTGTTAAGCTGTTGATTTAGGATAATCCCGGCTACGCTTGTAGCACAGCAGTGCTGAAGAAAACGGTGGGCGAGTTTCAATAACTACAGGTAGACTTAGCCCATTACGGTTACGTCGCTTACAAGGGGAACACATGACGTATCAACAGGCTGGGCGCATTGCCATTTTAAAACGTATTCTTGGCTGGGTGGTTTTCATCCCTGCGTTACTGTCAACGCTGATCTCGCTGCTGATGTTTGTGTATCAACACAGCGAAAAGACCAAAGGCATCAACGCAGTAATGCTGGATTTCGTTCACGTAATGGTAGATATGGTGCGCTTTAACACCCCGTTCCTGAATATCTTCTGGTATAACTCGCCGGTACCGGACGTAGAAAAAAGCCTGTTCAGCGGCGCGAACCTGATGTTTATCATCATTTATATTCTGATTTTTGTCGGGCTGGCGCTGCAGGCCTCTGGCGCACGTATGTCACGTCAGGTGAAGTTTATCCGTGAAGGCCTGGAAGACCAGATGATCCTCGAACAGGCTAAAGGCAGCGAAGGGCATACGCGAGCGCAGTTGGAAGAGCGCATTACGCTGCCGCACCATACCATCTTGCTGCAATACTTCCCGCTGTACATTTTGCCGGTGGTGATTGCGGTGATTGGCTGGTTTGTGATCAAGCTGCTCGGCCAACTGGCCGGGGCGGCCTGATAACGGCTGCTCATTAAAAAGGCGCTGATTTCAGCGCCTTTATTTTATCGGGACTCTGGATGCAGCAACGCTTCCACCGCGCGTTGGGCCCGAACCAGATGCTGCCCGCCGAACAGGTTACTGCGGTTGAGCAGGTAATACAGTTGATACAGCGGCTGACGTTCGATAAAGCCGCTCTCTAACGGCCAGACGCTCTGGTAGCCGTCGTAAATCTGCGGCGGCAGTTCCGGATACAGCGGCAGCATGGCCAAATCACACTCTCTGTCGCCCCAATAGCAGGCCGGATCGAACAGCAGTGGGCCGTCGGCGGTCATTGCGCAGTTGGCCGGCCACAAATCCCCGTGCAGAAGAGAAGGTTGCGGCTGATGATGCTGCAAACGCACATACACGATGTCGACAATCTCATCGATATCCCCAAAGGTCATGCCTTTCTCTGCCGCCATCTGCAGTTGCCAGCCAATGCGCTGTTCGGCAAAAAACTCTGACCAGCGGCGCTGCCAGGCGTTGGGCTGTGGGGTGGTGGACAGGTCGTTGTCGAAGTCGAGGCCAAACTGCGGCTGTTCGCTCCACTTGTGTAAATGGGCCAGCTGTTGTCCAAGACAGTGAGCGCCATGGGCGTCTAAAGGTTTCAGGGTTTGGTATTCCAGCAGCAAGAAGCTGTAATCGCGATCGCTGCCTACGCCGTACACCTGCGGAACCCGCACGGTTTTACTGCGCGCCAGCAAGGCCAACTGGTCGGCTTCGGCGGTGAAGATGGGCAACAGTTCGCGAACGTCGCATTTGACAAACACCTGATTGTCACCATAACTCACGCGCCACGCCGGATGGATTTCTCCCCCGGGCAGTTCGGTCCTTTCGCGGATTTCTGCGCTGCCAAGATGTTCACTTAACAGACGGCTAACGGCTTGCCACATGGTACACCCCCTCTGTGTTGCCTGCGAATTCATTAGGTTAGCGTCTTTAGCCCTGTGAAAACACGACCTGGCGCACAGCTGGCACCAACAACCGGCGATTTTATCGCCATCGCATTTGCTCAAAGTATATACGCTATTGATTAATTTAAGTACGACGTCTGTTGCAACTTGGCGGCGTGAGAGCGATGTTTATAAGGTCGTCAGCTATTACGGCAGGGGCAGGATTCAGATAACTATCATTATCAATGAGATGAACAACAATGGAGCAAAACCGGCAGTGGCACCGAGGGGAATACCGGATCAACTGCGATACAAGTGAACTGAACCTCTCCTTTACTCACGCATTTTTGACCACTTCAAGCTGGGCGAGCGGCATTTCGTTGCCGACGGTGCAGTTGTCTATCGACAATAGCCTGTGCTTTGGCCTGTACCATCAACACCAGCAGATTGGTTTTGCGCGTCTGGTGACGGATTACGCCACTTTTGGCTATCTGTGCGATGTGTTTGTCTCCCCGGACTACCAGGGACAAGGGTTAGCGCGTTGGTTGATGGACTGCACGCTGGAGCACCCGGTGTTGCAGCGGCTGCGGCGGATTATGCTGGTGACCGGTACTGCGCCGTGGTTGTATCAAAAGGTGGGTTATGAAGCGATAAACCGCGAGGATTTTGTCTGGCATATTGTCCGACCTGATATCTATCAGCAGGCGTAATGAGCAGCGGCGGGGCCATTAGGCACCGCCGCCTGTTTCAAGGTTTTGCGTCGAGCATTCCATTTTCGTGACGTTGTAACGGTTTAAATTTACTGTAGAGCAGGGCGAACACGAACAGAATGGCCTGGACTATCACAATGCAGGGGCCGGTGGCACCGTCAATGTGGAAGCTGATCAAGGTGCCGAGTACGCAGGAGAACACAGACACCACCGTGGCGACTATCAGCATGCGGTCGAAGCTGCGGCACAGCATGAAGGCAATGATGCCTGGAGCAATCAACATCGCAATCACCAGAATGACCCCGACGGCCTGCAATGAGGCGACAATCGTCAGCGCCAGCAGGCACAGCAGCCCGTAGTGCAACAGTTTCACCGGCAGGCCAATCACCCTGGCATGGTTGGGATCAAAACAGTAGAGCATCAAATCTTTGCGTTTCAGCAACACCACCAGCAGCGTAATGCCAGCCATCAGCAACGTCTGCTTCAGCTCTGCATCGGTAATGCCCAGCATATTGCCGAACAGAATGTGGCTGAGGTGCTGATCGGTATCGATACGGGAAAACAGCACCAGGCCAAAGGCAAACATGCCGGAGAAAACGATCCCCATTACCGTGTCCTCTTTCACCCGGCTGTTTTCTTTCAGGTAACCGGTGGCCACCGCACAGAAAATACCGGAGAAGAAGGCACCTATCACCACCGGAATGCCGAGCACGAACGCCACCACGATACCGGGCAGCACCGCATGCGAGATGGCGTCACCCATCAGCGACCAGCCTTTGAGCACCAGATAGCAAGAGAGCACCGCACACACCACGCCGGTCACGATGGCGGCCAGGATTGCCCGCTGCATAAAGGGATAGGCGAAGGGCTCGCTGAGCAGTTGATACAGGGTTTCCATCAGTGGCCTCCGGTCTGTTCACGTGCCACGCGGCGTTTGGACGCCAGTAGCCCATGTTTGGGGGCGAAGAAAAAGGCTGCCAGGAATACCAGCGTTTGCAGAGTCACGATCACCCCGCCGGTAGCCCCGTCGAGGAAGAAGCTGAGGTAAGCGCCAAGGCCGCTGGTTAGTGCGCCAATCACGATGGCGATAATCACCAACCGGCTGAAGCGGTCTGTCAGCAGGTAGGCGGTAGCCCCCGGCGTGATCACCATGGCGATCACCAAAATGGCGCCAACGGTTTGCAATGCCGCTACGGTGCAGGCGCTGAGCAAGGTGAAGAACAGGATCTTTAACCGCAGCGGCGACAGGCCGATAGAAACTGCGTGGTTTTCGTCAAAGAACACTGCCAGTAAGTCTTTCCACACCAGACACAAGATCAGTAGCGAAACGCCGATGATAATCTCGACCTGCAATACGTCTTCATCGGCGATGCCGAGGATATTGCCGAAGATAATCGACTGGACGTTAACCGACGTCGGGTTTAGCGACACAATCAACAGGCCTACGGCGAAAAAGGTGGAAAAGATAAAGCCGATAATGGCGTCTTCACGCAGGCGAGTCACGTGGCGCACCAACGTCATTGCCAGCGCGGCCAGCATGCCGGTGAAGAAGGCTCCGGCGGCGTAGGGCAGGCCTAGCGCATAGGCCCCGGCAACGCCGGGTACCACCGAGTGCGACAGTGCGTCCCCCATCAGCGACCAGCCCTTTAGCATCAGGTAGGCCGAAAGGAACGCGCAGGCGGCGCCGACGATGGCGCTGACCCAAATGGCTTTGACCATGTAGTTGTAACTGAAGGGTTGCAGCAGAAGTTCCAGCATCAGGGTTGTTTCTCCTTCGGCTGGCTTTGCGCCGGCGGATCGCTCTTGGTATGGCCGTAGAACACCGCTGGCCGCTCGTCATCGGTCAATACCGTGACCGTGCGCGGATCGTTGTCGTCGTGCAGATCCGGGCCTGACAGATTGATATGGCGCAGTACGCCGCCAAACGCCTGTTCCAGGTTGCTTTGGGTAAAGGTGGTTTCTGTTGGGCCGGCAGCCAGCACCGTGCGGTTAATCAGGATCACCCGATCGCAAAATTCCGGTACGCTCCCCAGGTTATGGGTTGAAACCAGGATCAGGTGGCCTTCATCACGCAGTGCGCGCAGCAGATCGATAATGGCGTTCTCGGTTTTGACGTCGACCCCGGTGAAAGGCTCGTCCAGCAGCAGAACGCTGCCTTGTTGCGCCAGTGCCCGCGCCAGAAAGACGCGTTTTTTCTGCCCGCCGGAAAGCTCGCCGATCTGGCGAGTACGCAGCTCACTCAGCCCAACGCGCTCCAGCGCCTTGTCCACTCGCAGCCGGTCTTCTTTTGAAGGAATACGCAGGAAGTTCATCTTGCCGTAACGGCCCATCATGACGACATCTTCCACCAGCACTGGGAAATTCCAGTCAACGTCCTCGGTTTGCGGCACGTAAGCAATAACGTTTTTCTTCAATGCCTGCGCGACTGGCTGCTCGTTGAGCTGTACGCGGCCCGTGGTGGGCCGCACCAGGCCCATAATGCTTTTGAACAAGGTCGATTTACCGCTGCCGTTGACGCCAACCAGGGCGCAGATGGCACCGCCGCTCAGGGTAAAGCTGGCGTTGTGGATCGCGGTATGGCCGTTGTTGTAGGTCACGGTAACGTCGTCCACGCTCAACTCAGGGCGGACAAAAACCTCACTTGTCATTGATCAAATCCTTTGGCAATGGTTTGTACGGTGACGTTGAGCAGGTCGATATAGGTCGGTACCGGGCCATCCTGGGTGGACAGAGAGTCGACATAGAGCACGCCGCCGTATTTTGCGCCGGTTTCTTTCGCGACCTGCTTGGCCGGTTTGTCTGAAATAGTGCTTTCGCTGAACACCACCGGGATGTGGTTGGCACGCACGGCGTCAATCACCCGGCGAACCTGCTGCGGTGAACCTTGTTCATCGGCGTTGATCGGCCACAGATAAACTTCTTTCAACTGATAGTCTTTGGCCAGATAGATGAAGGCGCCCTCGCTGGTCACCAGCCAACGCTGGGCTTCCGGAATGCGAGACAGGCGTTCGCGCAGCGGGGCATCCAGCGCGGCAATTTTGGCAGCGTAGGTTTTAGCATTGCGATTGTAAGTTTCTGCATTGGCCGGGTCGTACTGCACCAGCGCTTTGCGGATATTTTCGATGTACACCTGCGCATTGCTGGCAGACATCCAGGCATGTGGATTCGGGTTGCCGTTATAAGGCCCTTCGCGGATCGGCAGCGGGGTGATGCCCTCGGTGACCACGGCCGCAGGCACCTGTTTAATGTTCTCGAAGAAGCGTTGGAACCAGCGTTCCAGATTCATACCGTTCCACAGGATCAGGTCGGCGTGCTGCGCTTTGACGATGTCGCGTGGTGTAGGCTGGTAATCATGGATCTCTGCACCCGGTTTGGTGATCGACTCCACTACGGCGGCGTCACCGGCTACGTTCTGGGCAATGTCCTGAATAATGGTGAAAGTGGTCACCACGCGCAGCTTCTTTTCCGCCAACTCGGCATGGCTGGCAAGGCTGGCGGTCAACAACAGACACAGCAGGGCGAAAGGGCGGAAGTAGGCCCTGTTCTTAACGAGGGATAGGCGGGGAAAAGCGCGTTGTTTCAAAAACATGGTGACATCTCCTGGCTCAAATGAAAATGATTATCAATATCAATTAGAGCAAAGTCAAGCGTCACCTGCAGGCAAACTGCCGGTTATTTCCACAGCGAAGCGAAATAATACCCAGCAGTGAGTTATAGCATTTTATGTATCAGTATGTAACCGCTTTACGTAGTCCTCATAGGTGACGATGTCGACCTCCGGCGCCTTGCTCAAGGCCACCTGACCAAGCTTCTGGGCCAATTGCCGTACATCCTCTTGATCCAGTGGGGTTATTAACGCAAAACTGTTGCTGCCCAGCTCGTGCGGAACGCCATTTTCGTCGGCCACTGACGTGACAAATCCCTGCAGGGTTAATTGTCCTGTCAGCTTGGCTAAATCAGCTAATCCTTCTTCCTGATAGCGAAAAGTGACCACAAAACACGTCGTTGCAGATTGACTCATAAATCACCTCTTGGTATACGAGTAGCTTGAGAATAGACCAAAAAAACCGTACAGGCGTCCTTACAAGTTGTATATGCTACGCAACTCATTGAAAGGAGTGAGGGATTCTGTGAAAACAAAAATAGGTTGCCTGACGGCAATTTTGCTTTTGTCGGGGTGCGCCAAAGACCCGCAAACAGCAACTAATAATTCAGGCAGTGGCACATCGCGTGGCGGTTGGTTAAAGACCCCCCCGCAGGCACCGGTTAACCGCACGGGGACACCGATAGCCTACAACGATTACATTCGTCAGGCAGCCAGCAGCTATGGCGTTGACGAAACGCTGATTAAAGCGATTATTCAGGTGGAGTCCGGGTTTAACCCGAACGCAGTCAGCACCTCGAACGCAGTGGGATTAATGCAGCTGAAGCCTTCAACCGCCGGGCGTGATGCCTATCGTTTAAAAGGAAGAAGCGGGCAACCAAGCTCGCGTGAGTTGAAGGATCCGGCGGTCAATATTGATCTGGGAACGGCCTATATCAATATTCTTCAAAGCCAGCAGCTAGCCGGGATCAACAACCCACAGACGTTGCGTTACGCCACCATCGTTTCCTACGTGAATGGGGCGGGCGCTATGCTACGCACTTTCTCATCGGACAAGCGTGTGGCGGTGAACCGCATCAACCAAATGAGCCCGGATGAGTTTTATCAACACATCCAGAAAAAGCATCCTGCCCCGCAGGCGCCACGCTATCTCTGGAAAGTGACCACCGCCTACCAAGCGATGTCACCCTAGCCAAGATTTTTTCGTAAAACCGGCCGCGTCAGCAGCCGGTTTTTTATTGGCTTACGCTAAATTCGCGACACATCTCTCATTTTTCGTTATTTCCCATCCTGTTACCTAAAAAACCGCACGAATCGTTAACTTTACATTACCCATCAAATCTTTACGTTTATTCAATAAGTTACCGGTAACATTTTGGCTTTTGTTCACATTTTGGTCTTCAATAAATATACAAATAAGTAACAATTTGTGTTTAAAACCCGCATCGACCGCAAGGTTGAGGTTAAATAGTTGTGATTATCTTTGGATGGAATGTGATATGTCGGACGATAAAACTAACAATTCACGGCGCGATTTCCTGTTGAAATCGATGACTTTAATTCCCGCAGCAGTGATTGGCGGCAGTGGCGTGAGTGCGCTGACAGCTCCAATCCCGGCGGTTGCGGCAACAGACACCTCAAAACAGCCAGATTACCAACCGACTTTCTTTACGCCGGAAGAGTGGGCCTTCGTTAAAGCCGCTTCGGCGCGACTGATCCCGGCGGATGATCGCGGCCCCGGTGCGCTGGAGGCTGGCGTGCCGGAGTTTATCGATCGTCAAATGAATACCCCGTACGCCACCGGTTCTATTTGGTACATGCAGGGACCGTTTAACCCGGATGCACCGAAAGAAATGGGTTATCAACTGCCGTTGGTGCCAAAACAGATCTATAACCTTGGCATCGCAGATGCTGATGCCTACTGCAAGAAAACCGCCGGTAAACCCTTTGCTGAACTTGACGCTGCACAGCAGGATGCGCTGTTGCAGAAGTTCGAGTCCGGAGAGGCGGAATTCTCGCAGTTGCCGGCAAAATTGTTCTTCTCCTACCTGCTGCAAAACACCCGCGAAGGTTTCTTCAGCGACCCGATCCATGGCGGCAATAAAGACATGGTCGGCTGGAAGCTGATTAATTTTCCGGGCGCGCGCGCCGACTTTATGGACTGGGTTGAGCGAGGGGAACGTTATCCCTTACCTCCGGTCTCGATTCGTGGGGATAGGGGGTAACAATGGCAACGGTAATGAAAAAAGTAGACGCGGTGATCGTCGGTTTCGGTTGGGTGGGTGCGATTATGGCCAAAGAGCTGACCGAAGCGGGCCTGAACGTGGTGGCGCTGGAGCGTGGCCCGATGCGCGATACCTATCCGGACGGTTCCTATCCGCAGGTGATCGACGAACTGACCTATAACATCCGCCGCAAGCTGTTCCAGGATCTGTCGAAAAGCACCGTGACCATTCGTCACAATACCAGCCAGACTGCGGTGCCTTACCGCCAGTTGGCGGCGTTCCTGCCGGGTACCGGCGTGGGCGGCGCGGGCCTGCACTGGTCCGGCGTCCATTTCCGGGTCGATCCTATTGAATTGCGTATGCGCAGCCATTACGAAGAGCGCTACGGCAAGAGCTTTATCCCGAAAGACATGACCATCCAGGATTTCGGCGTGAGCTACGCCGAGCTGGAGCCATTCTTCGATAAGGCCGAAAAAGTATTCGGTACTTCCGGTACCGCCTGGACCATCAAAGGCCAGAAAGTGGGTCAAAAGGGCGGCAACCCGTTCGCGGGTGACCGTTCGGACGACTTCCCGCTGCCGGCGCAGAAAAATACCTTCTCTGCCCAGCTGTTCGAGAAGGCAGCGCTGGAAGTAGGTTATCACCCGTATAACCTGCCTTCCGCCAACACCTCCGATTCCTATACCAACCCGTACGGTGCGCAGATGGGGCCGTGCAACTTCTGCGGTTTCTGCAGCGGTTATGCCTGCTACATGTATTCCAAGGCTTCGCCGAACGTCAACATTCTGCCGGCGCTGCGTATGGAAAAACGCTTTGAGCTGCGCACCAACGCTAACGTGTTGAAAGTGAATCTGACCGCCGATAAATCCCGTGCGACCGGGGTGAATTACATTGACGCGCAGGGTCGTGAAGTCGAGCAGCCGGCGGAGTTGGTGATCCTGGGGGCGTTCCAGTTCCACAACGTGCATCTGATGCTGCTGTCCGGCATCGGTAAACCTTACGATCCGGTGACCGGCGAAGGTGTGGTAGGGCGTAACTTCGCCTATCAGAACATGACCACCATCAAGGCGTTCTTCGACAAGGACGTATACACCAACCCGTTCATCGGCGCCGGCGGTAACGGTGTCGGTGTTGACGACTTCAACGCCGATAACTTTGATCATGCTAAAGTAGGCTTCGTCGGCGGTTCGCCGTTCTGGGTCAACCAGGCGGGGACCAAGCCTATTTCCGGCTTGCCAACGCCGCCAGGAACGCCAGCCTGGGGTAGCAAGTGGAAAGCGGCAGTGGCCGATGCTTATACCCACCATGTATCGATGGATGCGCACGGTGCGCATCAGTCGTACCGCAGCAACTATCTGGACCTCGATCCCAACTACAAGAACGTCTTCGGCCAGCCCTTGCTGCGCATGACGTTCGACTGGCAGGAAAATGACGTCAAGATGTCGCAGTTCATGTACGACAAAATGGCACCTATCGCCAAGGCCATGAACCCTAAACTGATCGCCGGCAGCCCGAAAAACGCCAATAGCCACTTTGATACCACCAGCTACCAGACCACCCATATGAACGGCGGGGCGGTGATGGGGGAAGATCCGAAAACCAGCGCGGTGAACCGCTATCTGCAAAGCTGGGACGTGCATAACGTATTCTCGATCGGCGCGTCGGCCTTCCCTCAGGGGCTGGGTTACAACCCGACCGGCACCGTGGCCGCGTTGGCTTACTGGTCTGCCCGCGCCATTCGCGAGCAGTATCTGAAAAACCCAGGCCCTTTGGTGCAGGCATAAGGACGGCGACTGATGAAAGCATTTGTTCCCGCACTGGTTCTCAGTGCACTGAGTTTTTCCGTATGGGCGCAGGACGCCACGGTCAGCAGCGAGCTGATCAAACGCGGCGAGTATTTGGCGCGCGCCGGTGACTGCGTGGCCTGCCACACTAACGGCAAAAGCGGTAAAGAGTTTGCAGGCGGTCTGGCGATGGAAACGCCGATCGGCACCATCTACTCCACCAATATTTCGCCGGACAAGAAAACCGGTATCGGTGATTACAGCTTCGAAGACTTCGACAATGCGGTACGCAAAGGCGTCGCCAAAAACGGCAGCACCCTGTACCCGGCGATGCCGTATCCGTCGTTTGCCTTGGTGAAAGAGGATGACATGCGCGCCATGTACGCCTATTTCATGCACGGTGTGCAACCGGTGGAGCAGGCCAACAAGGATTCCGACATTCCTTGGCCGCTGTCGATGCGTTGGCCGTTGAGCATCTGGCGCGGCATGTTTGCGCCTTCACCGGCCGACTTTGTGGCTGACACCAAGGCGGATCCGGTGATTGAACGCGGTCGCTATCTGGTGGAAGGGCTGGGTCACTGTGGCGCCTGCCATACGCCACGTAGCCTTACCATGCAGGAAAAAGCGCTGAGCAATAACGACGGCGACACCTATCTGTCCGGCAGCAATGCGCCGATCGACGGTTGGGTGGCTTCCAGCCTGCGCGGTGACAACAAGGATGGGTTGGGGACCTGGAGCGAAGCCGAACTGACGGAGTTCCTGAAAACCGGACGCAACGATAAGTCTATCGTGTTTGGTGGCATGAGCGACGTGGTGGAGCACAGCCTGCAGTATCTCAGCGATGAGGATCTGACGGCGATCTCGCGCTATCTGAAAACGCTACCGCCGAAAGACGGCAAGCAGCAGGCGGCACCGGTCGAAGACAGCGTCGCCAAGGATCTGTGGCGCGGTAACGACAGCAAGCCCGGAGCGGCGCTGTACGTCGATAACTGCGCGGCCTGCCACCGCACCGATGGCGTCGGCTATAAACGCGCCTTCCCGGCGCTGAAGGGCAATCCGGTGGTACAGACCGAAGACGCGACTTCGCTGATTCATATCGTGCTGACAGGTAACACCACGCCGGCGGTGAAAGGGGCGGTTTCCAACATCACCATGCCGCCGTTCGGCTGGCGTCTGAACGACCAGCAGGTAGCGGATGTGGTCAACTTCATCCGTTCAAGCTGGGGCAACAGCGCCAAGCCAATCGACGCCTCAGACGTGGCCAGCGTGCGTAAAGACCGCTCGATGATCCGCGATGAGAAGGAGATGGGCAGTGCCGCCGTGCCGGAACATCCGGACGCCAACAAGTAAATCTGAAAGGGCCTCGTTCGAGGCCCTTTTCTTTTGGCCGGGCGTGCTGATTTTGGCAGCATTTTCTGCTCGTAAATCACTCTGTCAGCCGATAAAACATAGACCAGAGCCGCATTTTTCATTATCCTTTGCCGTCCTTTTAGCAGGAACAAGAGTGAAATACTGCGTTAATCCACTGATTAATATTAAAAATTCGCGGAGAAGGATATCCCGTTGAGCGCAATCGTTGTCGCTGAAGAGTAAGGTAAGCTTTCTTATGAGTACTATTTCTCCCGATTCAGGCACGCTGGCAACCACCCAGGCTGCCAAATGGAATAAAACCGATACCGTGTGGATGTTTGGGCTCTATGCCACCGCTGTCGGCGCAGGAACCCTGTTCCTGCCGATCAATGCAGGTCTGAATGGCCCGCTGGTCCTGTTGTTGATGGCGTTGTTCGCTTTCCCGCTGACTTATTTACCGCACCGCGCATTGAGCCGCTTTGTGCTGTCAGGCTCCAGCCGTGACGGCAATATCCATGATGTGGTGGTGGAGCACTTTGGCGTGCTGGCCGGCAAAATCATCATGGTGCTGTATCTGATGGCGTTCTTCCCGATCGTGCTTGTGTACAGCATCTCGATCACCAATGCGCTGGACAGCTTCCTGATCCATCAGTTTCACCTGGCGCCGCTACCGCGTGTCTGGCTGAGCCTGGCGGTAGTGGTGGTTCTGAACCTGGTGTTGCTGCGCGGCAAAGACGCTATCGTTTCGGCGATGGGCATGTTGGTGTTCCCGCTGCTGGTGTTTTTGATGGGTATCTCGCTGTATCTGGTACCCACCTGGCAAACGGCAAACTTTGTCAGCGGCCTGGCCAACACCCAGTTCAGCAGCCCGGACCTGTGGCATTCACTGTGGCTGGCGGTGCCGGTGATGGTGTTTTCTTTCAGCCATGCGCCGATTATTTCGTCCTTCGCCTCCACGCAAAAGAGCCTGTACGGTGAGAAGGCCGAACGCCGCTGCGCGCGTATCATGCGCTACAGCTATGTGCTGATCTGCGTCACCGTCTTGTTCTTTGTCTTTAGCTGCGTACTGAGCCTGTCTCATGAGGATATGCAGCAGGCGAAAGATCAAAACATCACCGTGCTGACCACGCTGGCGAACAAATTCTCCAACCCGCTGATCGCCTACCTTGGCCCAATGATGGCGATGCTGGCGATGGCCAAGTCTTATCTCGGCACTTCCCTGGGCGTGACTGAAGGGGCAACCAGCCTGATCGACGGCCTGACGCGAGCGGTTGGCAAACCCTTGAGCTCGCGAATTACGCACCGGATTTCTGCGATATCGCTGTTCCTGCTGACCTGGGCGGCGACGGTGTGGAACCCAAGTGCGCTGCACATTATCGAAACCATCAGCGGTCCGCTGATTGCAGCGATCCTGTTTATTCTGCCGATGTACGCTGTGCGTGCAGTGCCCGCGATGCGCCGCTATCGTGCGCTGAGTAACGTCTTTGTCCTGGTGATGGGCCTGATAGCGCTGTCGGCGCTGATTTACGGCCTGATTTGACCTCAGTAGCGCATCGGATCCGGTGCGCTACTTTTTCCCTGTTCACATCCCTTTTCAATTAAGCGAAAACGCACCCGGGGTTCTCTTTGATAATGGGAGCGGTTCTCATTATTATTTCCGCACTGATTTCCTACGCTAAGGAGTTTTACGTGCACCGTCGAATCACCCTGTTGGCTTTGGCCTGTGCCTGCGGTTTGTCCGCTCAGGCGATGGCGACTACTTATCCGTTAACCCTGACAGATACCTCTGGCCAGAGCCTGACCATCAAGCAAGAGCCGAAACGCATTGTGGTGCAGGACGGGCGCGATATTCTGACGCTGGCCTTGCTCGACCGCGCCGATCCTTTCGCCCGGCTGGTGGCCTGGAATAACCTGCTCAAGAAAAGCGACGGTGAAACCTGGAAGATCCTGCGTAGCAAGTGGCCGGAAGCCAACGGCATTATCGATATGGGCTTTAGTGATAAGGGCGAGGTCAACCTGGAAAGCGTGATCGCCAAACAGCCTGATCTGATGGTGGCTCAACTGCGTTCCAAGCCTTCACTGAGCCAGACTGGCGTGTTGGATAAGCTGAAAGCGCTCAACATTCCGGTGCTGTTTATCGACACCATGCTCAAACCGGTGGAAAACACCCCGAAAAGCATCACGCTGCTGGGTGAGACCCTCAACCGCGAAAGCGAAGCGAAACAGTACACCGACTTCTATCAGCAGCATTATCAGAACATCCTGGATAAAACCAAAGCCGTCGAGCCAAAGCCGTTGGTATTTATCGAGGCAAAAGCCGGTCTTAACGGGCTTGAGTCCTGTTGTTTCACTCATTCTCACGTCGGTTGGGGTGGGATGATCGAGGCGGTGGGGGCACGTAACCTGGGCTCCGCATTGTTGCCTGGCGCAACCGGCGACGTCTCCCTGGAAAAAGTGATCAGCATGAAACCTGACGCCTATATCGTGTCCGGCTCTCAATGGGCGACCAAAACCAATGCCGCCGTGCCCTTTGGTTACGGTGTGACGCAGCAGCAGGTTGATGACGCTTTTAACCGGATGAAGCAACGCCCGGGTTTCGCTCAGGTTACGGCGGTGAAGGAGGGGCGCTTCTACGGCATTTACCATAACTTCTATAACCACCCGTACAACATCGTCGGGCTGGAATATCTGGCGAAGTTTATCTATCCGAATCAGTTCAAGGAATTGGATCCGGCGAAAACCTACAGCGAAATCCTCAGCCGCTTTACCGAAGTGCCGGAAGGTAAGGGGATATTGGGTGCGCAGGCACCGGCAGGAAAGTAAACATCGTGAAGGGCGCGGCTGATACCGCGCCCTTATTGTCAGGCCGCAGGCACGTAGGTGGAGATGATTTCCAGCACGCCGTTGATAATAAACTGCACGCCCATACACACCAGCAAGAACCCCATCAGACGCGAAATGGCTTCGATGCCGCTTTTGCCCACCAGGCGCATAATGGCGCCGGAACTGCGCAGGCAAACCCACAGGATAAAGGCAACCGAGAAGAAAATCGCCACCGGGGCCACTAGCAGCACCCAATGGGCGAAACCCAGCGTATTTTCGTGAATGCTCGATGCGGAGCTGATGATCATGGCGATAGTCCCGGGGCCAGCGGTGCTTGGCATTGCCAGGGGGACAAAGGCGATATTGGCCGAGGTTTTCTTACGTAGTTCGTTTGACTTGGTTTCCACTTCTGGCGCGTCTTCTGCGCTTTGCTGCGGGAACAACATGCGGAAACCGATAAATGCCACAATCAACCCACCGGCAATACGCAGACCGGGAATGGAAATGCCGAAGGTGTTCATCACTACTTGGCCGGCGTAGAACGCCACCGTCATGATAAAGAACACATAAATGGATGCCATCAGCGACTGCTGATTGCGTTCTTCGCGCGTCATATTGCCCGACAGGCCAAGCAACAGCGCGACGGTAGTCAGCGGGTTGGCCAGTGGCAACAGCAGCACCAAACCCAGTCCGATGGCCTGGAATAACTGCAGAATACTTGTCATAAAGCGAACTCCCTGTTTTCAGTTAAAACACGACAGCGCAACCTGATCGCCTGCCATGAAATGCGAATTGCTTCCGCAATAAGTTACTTAAAATACAATGAATTAATAAAATGTTCTCACACCGTTAACCTGGACTGCCAGGGGGGAGCAATTCAAGAACGGCGTCGGTATTAGCGTCATCGTCGTTCACGCAATCATTGGCAATCTCCGGCGTATCCTCACATTCCATCGGCGGCTCATTCACCGCGATGGCCCGTGGATGTCGGTCTGCTCCCAGATGGAGCAGGACAAAAAGAGCCGTCAGCACCAGGCAGGCGCCAACGAGTAATTTCAATAACCGGTTCATGATGCGGGGTGCTTCTCAACTCTGCCGTTAATGGCATCAGGATAGCGGGAGCCAGAGATGTTCGCCATCGCTGATTTGCGCAATGTGCAGTGAGCAAAACGTCGGCTAAACACGGACAAAGAGTACATGTATCATTAGTTAATTTTATATTTTTGATCATTAAGCCACCCCTTTTTTTATTGGATTCTATACTGATAGGGCTTTCGGGCAGTTTCACTTAATCGAAAAGCTTAAAAGGAGTTTTACTATGCAAGTGGCAAACGAATTGGCAACGGTTAAAAAAATATCGTGGGGCAGCGTAATTGGCGGGGTTATCACCGTTTTGGCGGTGTCGCTGCTGCTGTCTACTCTGGGGACCAGTCTGGGGTTTTCCATCGTCGATCCGACCTCTGACGATCCGGTCAACGGGGCCGGCACTACTGTGGTGGTTTGGTCTGCAATTTCGATCATCCTGAGCCTGGCTGCCGGTGCCTTTATTGCCGGTCGTCTGGCAGCGAATGATGGGTTAATCCACGGTTTCCTGGTTTGGGCCACCTCGCTGATTGTAGCGGCGGTGTTGGGCGCTTTGTTGGTGGGTTCTGCAGTCAAAGCCACCGGGAACGCGCTGGGGGCTATTGCCTCAACTTCCGGTAGCCTGCTTTCCGGTGCCGGGTCAGCCATTGGTAAAGGCGCTTCGGGTCTCGCGGATGCCGGCGGCAAAGTGTTTGATAAGTTGGGTATCGACACCAAGTTGGAACCCGAAAAGTTACAAGACAATGTCGTGGCGGCACTGAAAAAAAGCGATATCCCTTCATTGCAGCCGGAGTTTATGCAGCAACAGTTGGACGCGGCCAAGAGTGAAGTGGGGGACGCGGTAAAAGCGTTGGCGCTGCAGCCTGACAATAGCGATGCAATTATTCAGGATCTGGTTGCCAAATTGAAAAAACACGGTGAGGTCATTTCGCAGGACGTCGATGAGGATTCGCTCAAGAAAGCGCTGTCGGAGAATACCGATATGACACCGCAGGAAGTTGACCAGACCGTCAAAAATCTGGTGGATGCGAAAAACAAAACGGCGCAGCTGGTTAATCAGCGCTTGAACGACGTGGAAGTAAAAATTAATCAGGCTAAGCAGGAATATACAGAGCTGAAGCAAAAAGCGCGCGAGCAGGCAGCGGAAGCGGCTAAGGCCTTGTCTCATGCGGCCCTGTGGTCATTCTTCGCATTGCTGATTGGCGCAGTCATCAGCGCGTTGGCCGGCCTGTGGGGCGTTAAGACCAACAGCCGTGTCGTGGTGGTGAGAGAATAACGACGACAAGGAGTAAGCCGGGTCTTACTTGCGCGTCTCAGTATCGGGATGAGAGGCCCGGATCTTCACGACGGTGAGGTGACAGCCAGGAAAGACTGGCATCCTCCCTGGCAATTTGCCGGGGATTTTTGTTTTTTATGGCCCTTTAGTGGCAAATCAGCCACGAAGTAAGCCTATTCCGCATCAATTGCTACGATCCCCTTGCGCAGGTGAATACCATAGTCGCGCTTTAAATAATAACGAGTATGACTATGAAACATGATCTGCAAATTTTACTGGGAAAAATAGGCTCCTTTCTGCTTTACAGCGCATTTTTGGCTGCGCTGATGGGCTTAATGTCCATTGATGTGCACTGGCTGCATAATTTTGTCTACGAAACCTCCTTAACTGAATCGGCGCAGGAAGTGATGCTGGCCGCCATCTCCGGCTTGTTCTTTGTGGCTGCACGCCGGCAAGTTGCCTATCGGCCCGCGTGGGTGTTGGCGGGGGGGTTCTTCCTTTGCATGCTGATCCGCGAGATGGATTTTGCCTTCGATATGCTGTGGCACGGTTCCTGGCTGTGGTTCGCCTTGGCGGTGACGCTTGGATGCCTGTGGTATGCGTCACGCCACATTGAGGCCTCGGTGCAGGGATTGGCGCATTTCGTGACGCATCCGAGCTACGGCATGATGTGCGCAGGCCTGCTGTGCATTCTGGTATTTTCACGCTTGTTCGGCATGAATTCTCTGTGGCAAATGCTGATGCTGGATGGTTACAACCGAGTGGTGAAGAACATGGTGGAAGAGGGCTGCGAGCTGTTGGGTTACGCCTTCTGCCTGATTGCCGCGTTGGGTTACCTGAAGGACCGCCCAGCTTCCCGCTAAAGCCGGGCCTGTGCCGCAGTTTATTTATCCGGAACAATTTTAGTGATACTATCCGCTTAGCCAATATGGCTGTGAAGGTATGCTTTCCATTCTGTGTACCAAGTTAGGTTTCAATCTGGCAATTGTGGGCGAGATCTGAAACCTGGCTGACTAAACCCAAACTCAATTTTCGTACTGCATGTGATCTGTCGTGTGGGTCACCACTGTAGATAAGGAATTATTAATGCCTGTTATTACTCTTCCTGACGGAAGTCAGCGTCATTTCGATCACCCTGTTTCCCCTTTGGATGTTGCCCGCGATATCGGCCCTGGCCTGGCGAAAGCCTGTATTGCCGGCCGTGTGAACGGTGAACTGGTTGATGCCGGCGATCTGATCGAATCAGACGCGCAGTTGGCTATCATCACCATCAAGGATGCCGAAGGCCTGGAAATCATGCGCCACTCCTGTGCGCACCTGTTGGGTCATGCCATCAAGCAGCTGTGGCCAGACACCAAAATGGCTATCGGCCCAGTGATCGACAACGGTTTCTATTATGACGTTGATATCGACCGTACCCTGACGCAGGAAGACCTGGATCTGCTGGAAAAGCGGATGCATGAGTTGGCCGACAAAGATTATGACGTCATCAAGAAGAAGGTTAGCTGGCAAGAAGCCCGTGACACCTTTGCCGCGCGTGGTGAAAACTACAAAGTGGCGATTCTGGATGAGAACATCAGCCATGACGACCGTCCTGGCCTGTATCACCACGAAGAATATGTCGACATGTGCCGCGGTCCGCACGTGCCGAACATGCGTTTCTGCCATCACTTCAAACTGCAGAAAACGTCTGGCGCCTACTGGCGTGGCGACAGCAAAAATAAAATGCTGCAGCGTATCTACGGCACCGCATGGGCAGACAAGAAACAGCTGAATGCCTATCTGCAGCGTCTGGAAGAAGCCGCCAAGCGTGACCATCGCAAGATCGGCAAGCAGCTTGACCTGTACCATATGCAGGAAGAAGCGCCGGGTATGGTGTTCTGGCACAACGATGGCTGGACAATTTTCCGCGAGCTGGAAGCCTTTGTGCGCATGAAGCTCAAAGAGTACCAGTACCAGGAAGTGAAAGGGCCATTTATGATGGACCGTGTGCTGTGGGAAAAAACCGGCCACTGGGAAAACTATAAAGACGCCATGTTCACCACCTCGTCGGAAAACCGCGAGTATTGCATCAAGCCGATGAACTGCCCGGGTCACGTGCAGATCTTCAACCAGGGCCTGAAATCCTACCGTGATTTGCCGCTGCGTATGGGTGAGTTCGGCAGCTGCCATCGTAACGAGCCTTCGGGTTCTCTGCATGGCCTGATGCGCGTACGCGGGTTCACCCAGGATGACGCCCATATCTTCTGTACAGAAGAGCAGGTGCGTGCCGAGGTGAACGAATGTATCCGTATGGTCTATGATGTCTACGGTACCTTTGGCTTCGACAAGATTGCGGTCAAACTTTCTACTCGCCCTGAAAAGCGTATCGGGACTGACGATATGTGGACCCGTGCGGAAGAGGATCTGGCTGCGGCGCTGACTGAAAACGGGATTCCGTTTGAATATCAGCCGGGTGAGGGTGCCTTCTACGGACCAAAAATTGAATTTACTCTGCATGATTGTTTGGATCGTGCATGGCAATGTGGTACCGTGCAGCTCGATTTCTTCTTACCTGGCCGTTTAGGCGCATCGTATGTTGGCGAAAACAACGATCGCGTGGTCCCGGTAATGATTCACCGCGCTATTTTGGGCTCCATGGAGCGTTTCATCGGTATTCTTACCGAAGAGTACGCAGGGTTCTACCCAACCTGGATTGCTCCGGTGCAGGTGGTGGTGATGAATATCACCGACAGCCAGTCTGATTATGTCCAGCAATTGACCAAAAAACTGCAGGACGCAGGGATTCGCGTTAAAGCGGACTTGAGAAATGAGAAGATTGGCTTTAAAATTCGCGAACATACTTTACGACGGGTTCCTTACATGTTGGTCTGCGGTGATAAAGAGGTCGAATCAGGCAAAGTTGCCGTTCGTACCCGCCGTGGCAAAGACCTGGGAAGCCTGGACGTAAACGAAGTCGTAGACAAGCTGCAAAAAGAGATTCGCAGCCGTAGTCTTCATCAACTGGAGGAATAAAGTATTAAAGGCGGAAAACGAGTTCAACCGGCGCGTCCTAATCGCATTAACAGAGAAATTCGCGCGCAAGAAGTTCGCCTAACCGGCGTCGATGGCGAGCAGATTGGTATTGTCAGTCTGAATGAAGCTCTTGAAAAAGCTGAGGAAGCGGGCGTTGATTTAGTAGAAATCAGCCCAAATGCCGAACCGCCAGTTTGCCGAATCATGGATTACGGCAAATTCCTCTACGAGAAGAGCAAGTCGACAAAAGAACAGAAGAAGAAGCAAAAAGTTATTCAGGTCAAGGAAATCAAATTCCGTCCTGGTACCGATGATGGCGACTATCAGGTCAAACTACGCAACCTGATTCGCTTTCTGGAAGATGGCGATAAAGCCAAAATCACCCTGCGTTTCCGTGGGCGTGAGATGGCGCACCAACAGATCGGTATGGAAGTGCTTAACCGCGTCCGTAAAGACCTGTGTGAAGATTCTGATTTGGCCATTGTCGAATCCTTCCCTACGAGGATCGAAGGCCGTCAGATGATCATGGTGCTCGCACCGAAGAAGAGACAGTAAGGCTTCCAAGTAATCGAACCCGCGCAGCGCTTGCGTTGTGTGGGTTTTATTCGCCTCACTGATTCGTTGTTTAACAATGCGAAGTGGATTTAATTAAAATGCCAAAGATTAAAACTGTACGTGGTGCAGCCAAACGCTTCAAAAAAACCGGCAGCGGTGGTTTTAAGCGTAAACATGCTAACCTGCGTCATATTCTGACCAAAAAAGCAACCAAGCGTAAACGTCACCTGCGTCCGAAAGGCATGGTGTCTAAAAACGATCTGGTCCTGGTTACCGCGTGCCTGCCGTACGCTTAAGCCATTTTTTTTGAATCTAGAATAAGACTTTAGGAGAGAGCATATGGCTCGCGTAAAACGTGGTGTAATTGCACGCGCACGTCACAAGAAAATTTTAAAACAAGCGAAAGGTTACTACGGTGCCCGTTCGCGCGTTTATCGTGTTGCCTTCCAGGCAGTAATCAAAGCAGGTCAGTACGCTTACCGTGACCGTCGTCAACGTAAGCGTCAGTTCCGTCAGCTGTGGATTGCACGTATCAACGCAGCTGCACGTCAGAACGACATGTCTTACAGCAAATTCATTAACGGCTTGAAAAAAGCTTCTATTGAAATTGACCGTAAGATCTTGGCTGACATCGCGGTCTTCGACAAAGTGGCATTCTCTGCACTGGTTGAGAAAGCGAAAGCAGCACTGGCGTAAGTCAGTTGAAGAGGGAGCTTGCTCCCTCTTTTAATCTTTAGCTTTCAGAGACAATATTGACTTTTATTGCCCGCCGCTTTATCACTGGTGGACAATCATCGACAAGGTAACGTAATCATGCACGCTGCTATTTTTCGTTTCTTCTTTTACTTTAGCGCCTGATCTCAGGAGGCTTTGCGCGTAAGAAAAGAAACGAAAAGTAGCGCCTAAGCCTCCCCTGTGGAGGCTTTTTTGTTTTTGGCCGTCTTCTGAGCCGGGTTAAAGCGTTAAATGCTTTGAAGATGTGCTAAAGGCGTGTTCGAATAATAGATAACAATTACTTAGAGCCATATCGGCCAGAGGAAGAGGAAAGCAATGCCACATCTCGCAGAGCTGGTTGCCAATGCCAAGGCAGCCGTAGAAGATGCCCAGGATGTTGCCGCGTTGGATTTGGTGCGCGTCGAATATTTAGGCAAGAAAGGCCATTTTACCTTGCAGATGCAATCGCTGCGTGACGTGCCGGCAGAAGATCGCCCGGCAGCAGGCGCGGTAATCAACCAGGCAAAACAGGCAGTGCAGGATGCGCTGAACGCGCGTAAAAATACGCTGGAATCGGCTGCGCTGAACGAGCGACTGGCAGCAGAAACCATCGACGTTTCCCTGCCGGGCCGTCGTATGGAAAACGGTGGGCTGCATCCGGTCACCCGTACCATCGACCGTATCGAAGCTTTCTTCGGCGAACTGGGTTTCTCCGTTGAGACCGGGCCTGAGATTGAAGACGACTATCATAACTTCGACGCGTTGAACATTCCGGGTCACCACCCGGCGCGTGCCGATCACGATACCTTCTGGTTCGACGCAACGCGCTTGCTGCGCACCCAGACTTCCGGCGTGCAAATCCGCACCATGAAGAACCAGCAGCCGCCAATCCGCATTATTGCGCCGGGCCGCGTTTATCGTAATGACTACGACCAAACGCACACCCCGATGTTCCATCAGATGGAAGGGCTGATTGTCGATAAAGACATCAGCTTCACCAATCTGAAGGGCACACTGCATGATTTCCTGAACAACTTCTTTGAAGAAGATTTGCAGGTTCGTTTCCGTCCGTCTTACTTCCCGTTTACCGAACCTTCCGCTGAGGTGGATGTGATGGGTAAAAACGGCAAGTGGCTGGAAGTTCTGGGTTGCGGCATGGTGCACCCGAACGTTCTGCGCAATGTGGGCATCGATCCGGAAATCTATTCCGGCTTCGCTTTCGGTATGGGTATGGAGCGTCTGACGATGCTGCGTTACGGCGTCACCGACCTGCGTGCGTTCTTCGAAAACGATCTGCGTTTCCTCAAACAGTTTAAGTAAGGCGGGAATATCACATGAAATTCAGTGAACTCTGGTTGCGCGAGTGGGTAAACCCGGCCATCAGCAGCGAAGCATTATCCGATCAAATTACCATGGCCGGTCTGGAAGTAGACGGCGTGGAGCCGGTTGCCGGCGCCTTTAACGGCGTGGTGGTAGGCCATGTGGTTGAGTGCGGTCAGCACCCAAACGCAGACAAATTGCGCGTGACCAAGGTCAACGTGGGCGGCGATCGCCTGCTGGACATCGTCTGTGGCGCACCAAATTGCCGTACCGGCCTGAAGGTGGCGGTTGCCACCGTAGGCGCAGTACTGCCGGGTGACTTCAAGATCAAAGCTGCCAAACTGCGCGGCGAGCCTTCCGAAGGCATGCTGTGCTCGTTCTCCGAGCTGGGCATTACCGACGATCACGACGGTATCATTGAGCTGCCGGAAGACGCGCCGATTGGCACCGATATCCGTGAATACCTCTCGCTTGACGACAACACCATCGAAATCAGCGTAACGCCAAACCGTGCCGACTGCCTGGGCATTATCGGTGTGGCGCGTGACGTTGGGGTGCTGAACCAGGTTGCCCTGACCGAGCCGGATATGAGCCCGGTAGCGGCCACTATTGCGGATACGCTGCCAATTCGCGTTGACGCGCCACAGGCGTGCCCGCGTTACCTGGGCCGCGTAGTAAAAGGCATCGATGTCAAAGCGGCAAGCCCGCTGTGGATGCGCGAGAAGCTGCGTCGTTGCGGCATCCGCTCCATTGACGCAGTGGTTGACGTGACCAACTACGTACTGTTGGAACTGGGCCAGCCAATGCACGCCTTCGATCTGAGCCGTATTGAAGGCGGTATCGTGGTGCGTATGGCGAGCGAAGGCGAAACCCTGACGCTGCTGGACGGCAACGAAGCCAAACTGAATGCTGATACCTTAGTGATCGCCGATCACCAGAAGGCGCTGGCCATGGGCGGCATCTTCGGTGGTGAACACTCCGGCGTGAATGAAACTACTCAGGACGTGCTGCTGGAATGCGCATTCTTCAGCCCGCTGTCCATTACCGGTCGTGCACGCCGTAATGGTTTGCACACTGACGCTTCACATCGCTACGAGCGTGGCGTTGATCCTGCATTGCAGTACAAAGCGATGGAGCGTGCGACCCGCCTGCTGATTGATATCTGTGGCGGCCAGGCTGGCCCGGTCATCGATGTGACAGCTGAAGCCGAATTGCCGAAGCGTGCCACCATCACCCTGCGTCGCGAAAAGCTGGACCGTCTGATCGGCCACGTGGTACCGAGCGAGCAGGTGAGCGATATTCTGCGTCGTTTGGGTTGCCAGGTGACCGAGCAAGGCGACAACTGGCTGGCGGTCGCGCCGAGCTGGCGTTTCGATATGGAAATCGAAGAGGACCTGGTAGAAGAAGTCGCACGCGTTTACGGCTACAACAATATTCCTGACGTGCCGGTACGTGCTGACCTGATCATGACCAAGCATCGCGAAGCGGATCTGACGCTCAAGCGTGTGAAAACCATGCTGGTCGATCACGGCTTCCAGGAAGCGATCACTTACAGCTTCGTCGATCCTAAGGTTCAGGCCTTGCTGCACCCGGGCGAAGAAATGCTGATCCTGCCAAGCCCAATCTCGGTAGAGATGTCCGCTATGCGCCTGTCGCTGTGGACCGGCTTGCTGTCTGCGGTGGTATATAACCAGAATCGTCAGCAGACTCGTCTGCGCCTGTTTGAAAGCGGCCTGCGCTTTGTGCCTGATACTGCGGCAAATCTGGGTATCCGTCAGGATGTCATGCTGGCAGGGGTGATTGCCGGTCATACGCATGAAGAACATTGGGATCTGGCGCGTAAGCCGGTCGACTTCTATGATTTGAAAGGGGATCTGGAGTCTGTCCTGGAGCTGACCGGTAAATTATCCGAAATTCAGTTCAAGGCAGAGACCAATCCAGCCCTGCATCCAGGGCAAAGCGCCGCTATTTATTTCCAGGGCGAACGTGTCGGTTTCATCGGTGTGGTTCATCCGGAACTTGAACGTAAACTGGATCTTAACGGCCGTACGGTGGTGTTTGAACTGGAGTGGAACAAGGTCGCAAGCCGCGCCGTGCCTCAGGCGCGGGAGATTTCTCGCTTCCCGGCAAACCGTCGAGATATCGCCGTTGTGGTGGCTGAAAACGTCCCCGCAGAAGATATTTTGGCAGAGTGTAAGAAAGTTGGCGCAAATCAGGTAGTTGGCGTAAACTTGTTTGATGTGTACCGTGGCAAGGGCGTGGCAGAGGGTTATAAGAGCCTGGCTATCAGTCTGGTATTGCAGGATACCGCTCGTACACTGGAAGAAGAGGAGATAGCCGTTACCGTTGCAAAATGTGTAGAGGCTCTAAAACAGCGATTCCAAGCATCCTTGAGGGATTGAACCTATGGCGCTTACTAAAGCTGAAATGTCAGAACACCTGTTTGAAAAGCTTGGGCTTAGCAAACGGGATGCCAAAGACCTGGTAGAACTGTTTTTCGAAGAGGTACGTCGTGCTCTTGAGAACGGTGAGCAGGTGAAACTGTCAGGTTTTGGCAATTTTGATTTGCGTGACAAGAACCAACGTCCGGGGCGTAACCCGAAGACCGGCGAGGACATTCCGATTACGGCGCGCCGCGTGGTCACTTTCCGTCCAGGGCAAAAACTGAAAAGTCGGGTAGAGAACGCAAGCCCGAAAGAGTAAGTTGCGTGAAACCAAAAAAGGCCGCTTTTGCGGCCTTTTTCTTTTTTTGAAGAAAAATTCGGGTTATTCCTAAATTATGGCCGTAAGAACCTATGCGATTAAATAAAGTAGGTTGGTGTTTAATATTAAGATATAAACTTTTTGCGGATTTTTCTTATGGATATTAATATTATCGCTTTGCCTAAAATAAAACCAGGAGCCTCGGATCCTGGTTTTTAATAATGGTTGTAATAGTGGCCCGGGCCACCACCGCCACGATGACCGCCACCGTGGGGGCCGAAGCAGCAGGCGCTGAGCGCGGTGGTCAGGACGGCAATCGTGAACAACATTCCAATGCGTTTAATCATAATAATATCTCTTTGATAAGTGTCAGCGTCATTATAAATAGCGGCATGGCATCCGGTATGTCAGCTATTCGTTAAACGTTGTTAGCAGCTGTTTTATTTAATCTGAAAAATGAGAGTGTATGGATTATGTAAGCGAGGTGAAAACGATCTGAAAATAGGCATTGAGGCGATAGGCGTAAAATAATCGCGCTGATATAACCAGCTCAGCAAAAAATAAAGTGAGAGTGCCAAAATGAAAAAGATCCTGTTGCTGGTGTGTTTACCGCTGCTGCTGCCGCTCGTGGCCCAGGCAGATGTCTCCATTGATATCAACGTGCCGGGCGTCTCGGTCCATCTGGGGGATCAGGATCGGCGAGGTTACTACTGGGACGGTTATGACTGGCGTCCGCCACAGTGGTGGCATGCTCATCAGGGACGCGGCGTGGGTGAGCGTAATAGCCGTGGTTTGTACTGGGACGGTGGTCGCTGGCAACCCTCACCGCCGCGCGGCAACGATCACCGGAGTCCAGAGCGGGGCGGCAATCCGTTCCACGGTGAACGCGATAACCGTAACGATGGCAACCGTCATGATAATGACCACGGTAAGGGCCGCGGCAATGACAATGACCACGGTAAACCCTACCCACAAAACGGAAATGATCCGCGACGCTAATTGAGTGTACGACGTCTGGTGTTGCCCCTCAGTGGAGGGGGGCAGCATCAGCCGTTGTTTTCCTGCCATAATCCTTAAGCAAGGCTTTCCCTTCTGGCGCTAACCCCCTAATATTTGACCCAGACGTCAATTATTCGACCGCCGCTCGCGGCCCGCAGGGAATCGCCACACCTATGCCAACCAGCCAGACCTTTACTTTATTACTGCACAAACAGCGTCATCGCGATAAACGCCATTTATGGCTGTTGGCGCTGGGCGTTGCCGTGGCTTTTGTTTTTAGCCTCAGCGCGGGTGATGTCTGGCTTTGGCCCTCACAGTGGTCAAGTGATGCGGCGCAGCTGTTTGTCTGGCAATTACGCCTGCCGCGTGCGCTAGCGGTGATGTTGGTCGGAGCCAGCCTGGCCATTGCCGGTGCGGTAATGCAGGCCTTGTTTGAGAACCCGTTGGCAGAGCCTGGCTTATTGGGAGTGGCTAACGGTGCCGGGGTTGCACTGGTGCTAATGGTATTACTGGGCAACGGCCTGCTGCCGGTAGCGTTGATGAGTCTGAGCGCCATTGCGGGTGCGTTAATCATGACCTTTATGCTGCTGAGCTTTGCTCGTCGCAAGCGTCTGACCAACGCGCGATTATTGTTGGTCGGCGTTGCCTTGGGCATTGTGTGCAGCGCAGTGATGACCTGGGCAGTGTACTTCAGTTCCAGCCTGGATCTGCGCCAGTTAATGTACTGGATGATGGGCGGCTTTGGCGGCGTAGACTGGCGCCAAAAATGGCTGGTGCTGGCCCTGGTGCCGGTGGTGCTGTGGCTGTGTTGCCAGGGCAAGGCGCTGAACTTTATGGCGCTGGGCGAGGTACAGGCCCGCCAGCTCGGGCTTTCACTGCATTTGTGGCGCAATCTGCTGGTGCTGGCAATCGGCTGGCTGGTAGGCGTTAGTGTGGCGTTGGCGGGGGTGATCGGATTTGTCGGGCTGGTGATACCGCATATGCTGCGCCTTAGCGGTTTGACCAATCAACGTTATTTACTGCCGGGTTGCGCACTGGCCGGTGCCGGCGTCTTGCTGGCGGCCGACGTGGTGGCGCGTATTACGCTGCTGTCGGCTGAATTGCCCATCGGGGTGGTGACAGCCACCCTGGGGGCACCTCTGTTTATCTGGTTGCTCACTCGGGTAAAAAGCGTAAGGTAGTTTCTCTGTTCACCTGCAAGTAAAACAAGAGGATAGGCTCCATGACTCAAGCTATTTATGACATTCCGCTGAACACCATCGAAAATCAATCTACCACGCTGGCACAATATAAAGGCCGTGTGTTGCTGGTGGTGAATGTGGCGTCGGAATGCGGCCTGACCAAGCAATATGAAGGGCTGGAAGCCCTGTACGAAACCTACCGGGATCAAGGTTTTGAGGTGCTGGGATTCCCCTCCAACGAATTTCTGGGGCAGGAGCCGGGCAGCAACGAAGAGATCCTGGCGTTTTGCCGGGGTACCTTTGGCGTTCAGTTCCCGATGTTTGCCAAACTGGAAGTGAACGGCGAAAACCGCCATCCATTGTATCAGGCGTTGACCGCCGCCAAACCGCACGCCGTTGCGCCACAGGGCAGTGAGTTCCTGGCGCGTATGAGCAGCAAGGGGCGGGCACCAAAGCAAACTGGCGATATCCTGTGGAACTTCGAGAAATTCCTGATTGGCCGCGATGGCAAGGTCCTCGAGCGCTTTTCCCCGGATACGACGCCGGAAGATCCTGCGTTGCTGGCCGCCGTCAAACAGGCGCTGGCCGACTAAAGAAGGAGCGGTAATACATCATGCTGCAACTCAGGCAGGTTGGGGTAGAAGGGCGTTTGGCCCCGTTTTCAGCACAGGTTGATGCTGGGTTGCAGTTTCACCTTATTGGCCCGAACGGCGCCGGTAAAAGCACGCTGTTGGCCTGCCTGGCGGGTATCTTGCCCGGTATCGGGGAGATCCTGCTGGACGGTCATCCGCTGAAAAGTTTTCAGGGCAATGAGCTGGCACTGCGTCGTGGTTATTTAAGCCAACAGCAGCCCCCGGTGGCGTTGATGCCGGTATTCCAGTATCTGGCATTGCATCAACCGGCGGGAGCTTCGGAAGAGGCGCTGGAAAGCACCGTTCTTTATCTGTGTCAGCGTTTAAAGCTGATGGACAAGCTGCCGCGTATGCTGACTCAGCTATCCGGCGGGGAATGGCAGCGAGTACGTCTGGCCGCGGTGTTGCTGCAGGTCTGGCCGACGGTTAACCCGTATAGCCAACTGCTGTTGTTGGATGAACCGACCAACAGCCTGGACGTGGCGCAGAAGGTGGCATTGGACCGACTATTAAGAGAGTTTTGCCAGAGCGGGCGCAGTGCCTTGGTTTGCGCGCACGATCTCAACCACACCTTACAGCAGGCCGATCGGGTCTGGCTGCTGCATGCGGGGCGCTTAGTTGCTCAGGGCAGCACGCGGGAGGTGATGGAGCCGGTTCTGCTGTCACAAATTTATGACGTCGATTTTCATTTGCAGGCAGTGGGCGATCAACGCTGGATTATGACCAAAACCGCCTAGTGCGTTAGCGTATTGAAAATGCGGCCTAAACGAAAATTAAACGGACTCGATATAAATAGCCGAGTAAGCATCGGCTTTATTTCACTCCTCGCTCAAAATCACCTCATAAATCTTGAAAACCGTCGCTGACGTGCTACGCTGATTTAGTTCGAATAAAATAAGTAAATAATTATTAATAAATATAACTAATTGATTTTTAAATCAATATAAAATGATGATGATGGCCCTCGCAAATCAGATAGTCCGCTGATAATTAATCTCGCCTTAAGGTTTAGTTAAGCTTGCGGCCGTACATTGGCAGTTAATCCACCGGGAACGATTCTCTCTGGCGTTTAATATTCGTTAAATAAAAGAGATCTACAGTGTCATTAAAAGAAATTTGATACGTTTGGGGTTAACTATGGATCAATTTTTACCTTTCTCACGCCCGGCGATCGGCGATGAAGAAATCGCGGCGGTAGAAAAGGTATTGCGCTCAGGGTGGATCACCACCGGACCGCAAAATCAGCAGTTGGAAAGTGAGTTTTGCGCCACCTTCGGCTGCAAACATGCGATTGCCGTTTGTTCCGCTACTGCAGGCATGCATATCACCCTGATGGCTCTGGGCATTGGTCCCGGCGATGAAGTCATCACTCCCTCACAAACTTGGGTTTCAACCCTCAACATGATTGAGTTGCTCGGCGCCACGCCGGTAATGATCGACGTTGACCACGATACGTTGATGGTCAATGCCAGAGATGTTGAAGCCGCCATTACGACCAAAACCAAAGCCATTGTCCCGGTGCATTACGCTGGTGCGCCACTGCAAATGGATGCATTGCGAGACGTGGCCAAACGCCATAATCTGCCGCTGATTGAAGACGCCGCTCATGCGGTGGGTTCCCGTTACAACGGTGAATGGGTTGGCGCACAAGGAACGGCCATCTTCTCGTTCCACGCGATTAAAAACCTGACCTGTGCCGAAGGTGGCCTGATTGCCACCGACGACGATGCACTGGCGGATCGTCTGCGCTGTCTGAAGTTTCACGGTCTGGCCGTTGACGCTTTCGACCGTCAGCAACTGGGGCGCAAGCCGCAGGCCGAAGTGGTGGAGCCGGGCTACAAATACAACCTTTCGGATATCCACGCGGCCATCGCCGTCGTACAGCTGGCGCGCCTGCCGCAGTTGAACGCCCGCCGTAAAGAGCTGGCACAGCGTTATCTCACCGCGCTGGAAGGTTCACCTTTCCTGCCGCTGGGGTTGCCTGATTATCCGCATGACCACGCCTGGCACCTGTTTATGGTGCGCGTTGACGCCGAGCGTTGCGGTATCGATCGCGACCAACTGATGGAACGCCTGAAAGAGGTGGGCATTGGTACCGGTCTGCATTTCCGTGCCGCGCATACCCAGAAGTTTTATCGCGACCGCTATCCGCAATTGTCCTTACCTAATACCGAATGGAACTCGGCGCGTTTGTGCACCTTGCCGCTATTCCCTGATATGACCGACGCTGATGTTGATCGCGTGGTCAAAGCCTTGTCTTCTGTTGTGGAGTCGTTACGTGTCTCGCGTTGAACCGATTAAAAAAGTTTCGGTGGTGATCCCGGTGTACAACGAGCAGGAAAGTTTACCTGCCTTGCTTGAACGTACCTCCGCCGCCTGTAAACAGCTGGCCCAGCCCTATGAAATTATCCTGGTCGATGACGGCAGCAGCGACAATTCTGCCGATATGCTGACCGCTGCCGCCGAACAGCCCGGCAGTTGCGTCATTGCCGTATTGCTGAACCGCAACTATGGCCAGCATTCGGCAATCATGGCCGGTTTCAATCAGGTGAGCGGCGATCTGGTGATCACGCTGGATGCTGACCTGCAAAACCCGCCGGAAGAGATCCCGCGGTTGGTGCGGGTGGCGGAAGAGGGTTACGACGTGGTCGGCACTGTGCGCGCCAACCGTCAGGACTCCTGGTTCCGTAAAAGCGCCTCCCGCATCATCAATATGATGATCCAGCGCGCTACCGGTAAATCGATGGGCGACTATGGCTGCATGTTACGTGCCTATCGCCGCCACATTATCGAAGCGATGCTGAACTGCCACGAGCGCAGCACCTTTATCCCGATCCTGGCGAATACCTTCGCCCGTCGTACTACTGAAATTGACGTGCTGCACGCTGAACGCGAGTTTGGCGACTCTAAATACAGCCTGATGAAGCTGATTAATCTGATGTACGACTTGATCACCTGTTTGACCACCACGCCGCTGCGTTTGCTGAGCGTAGTGGGCAGCGTGATTGCGCTTTCGGGTTTCGTGCTGGCGGTATTGCTGATCGCCCTGCGTTTGATCATGGGCCCTGAATGGGCGGGCGGCGGGGTGTTCACCCTGTTTGCCGTGCTGTTTTCCTTTATTGGCGCCCAATTTGTCGGCATGGGTCTGTTGGGAGAGTACATCGGTCGTATTTATACCGACGTGCGTGCTCGTCCTCGTTATTTTGTTCAGAAAGTGGTCGGTGAACAGCCGAACCACAATACTCAGGAAGAAGAATGATGAAAGCTATTGTATTTGCTTACCATGATATTGGCTGCGCAGGTCTGAAAGCGCTGACTGACGCAGGCTATGACGTTCAAGCAGTATTCACGCATACCGACGATCCTGGTGAGAACAACTTCTTCTCCTCCGTTGCCCGTGTGGGTGCAGAATTGGAGTTACCGGTCTATGCGCCGGAGGACGTTAACCACCCGCTGTGGATCGAGCGCATTCGCCAGATGCAGCCGGACATTATTTTCTCCTTCTATTACCGTAATCTGCTGAGCGACGAGCTGCTGTCGCTGGCGCCGCTTGGCGGTTTCAACCTCCATGGTTCACTGCTGCCTCGCTACCGTGGCCGCGCACCGGTGAACTGGGCGCTGGTGAACGGCGAAACAGAAACCGGCGCTACGCTGCATAAAATGGTCAAGCGTCCGGATGCTGGCGATATCGTTTGTCAGCGCAAAGTGGCAATCACCGCTGACGACACGGCGCTGACGCTGCACAAAAAAGTGCTGGAAGCCGCACAGTCATTGCTGAAGGACGAACTGCCGAAGCTGAAAAACGGCACGGCGACATTCAGTACGCAAAACGAAGCCGAAGCCAGCTACTTTGGCCGCCGGACTGCGGCAGACGGTGAGATCCTGTGGCATAAATCGGCGCAGGAAATCAACAACCTGATCCGCGCCGTGACCGAACCTTATCCTGGCGCCTTCAGCTATCTCGGCCAGCGTAAATTGATTGTCTGGCGTGCACGCGTGCTGGATGCGCAGCATGACAAGCAGCCTGGCACCGTGCTCAGTACTTCTCCGCTGGTCATTGCCTGCGGCGAAGGCGCACTGGAAATCGTTGCCGGTCAAAACGATGCCGGCCTGTACGTACAGGGTAGCCGTCTGGCGCAGGAAATGGGCATCGTCACCGACGTACGTCTGGCCGCCAAGCCAAACGCAGTGATGAAGCGCAGAACCCGCGTACTGATCCTCGGTGTTAACGGCTTTATCGGTAACCACCTGACCGAACGTCTGCTGCGTGACGATCGTTACGACATTTACGGTTTGGATATCGGTTCTGATGCCATCAGCCGTTTTCTGGATAACCCGCGCTTCCACTTTGTGGAAGGGGATATCAGTATCCATTCCGAGTGGATCGAATATCACATCAAAAAATGTGATGTCGTTCTGCCGCTGGTGGCCATCGCCACGCCGATCGAGTACACCCGCAATCCACTGCGCGTGTTTGAGTTGGATTTTGAAGAAAACCTGAAAATCGTTCGTGACTGCGTGAAATACAACAAGCGCATCATCTTCCCGTCCACCTCCGAAGTGTACGGTATGTGCGACGACAAAGAGTTCGACGAAGATCATTCCCGCCTGATCGTCGGGCCAATCAACAAACAACGCTGGATTTACTCAGTGTCCAAGCAACTGTTGGACCGAGTCATCTGGGCCTATGGTGCCAAAGAAGGGCTGAAGTTTACGCTGTTCCGTCCGTTTAACTGGATGGGGCCGCGCCTGGATAACCTGGATGCAGCGCGCATCGGTTCTTCCCGTGCCATCACCCAGTTGATCCTCAATCTGGTGGAAGGGTCGCCGATCAAACTGATGGACGGCGGGGCGCAAAAACGCTGCTTTACCGATATCAACGACGGTATTGAAGCGCTGTTCCGCATCATCGAAAACCGCGACGGCCTGTGCGATGGCCAAATCGTCAACATTGGTAATCCGACCAACGAGGCCAGCATCCGCGAACTGGCGGAAATGCTGCTCGAAAGCTTCAATAATCACCCGTTGCGCGACCGCTTCCCGCCGTTTGCCGGCTTTAAGGATGTCGAAAGCAGCAGCTATTACGGCAAGGGTTATCAGGACGTTGAGCACCGTACGCCAAGCATCAAAAATGCCCGTCGCCTGCTGGATTGGCAGCCGACCATCGCGATGCAGCAAACCGTTGCCGATACCTTGGACTACTTCTTGCGCACCACCGTTCACGAAGGTGACGGTGCATGAAGAAAGTCGGTCTGCGAGTTGATGTAGATACCTTCAGCGGTACTCGTGAAGGGGTACCGCAGTTGCTGGAGTTGTTCGACAAGTACAACATTCAGGCCAGTTTCTTCTTCAGCGTAGGGCCGGACAATATGGGGCGCCATCTGTGGCGCCTTTTACGTCCGAAATTCCTGTGGAAAATGCTGCGCTCGAACGCCGCGTCGCTGTACGGCTGGGATATTCTGCTGGCCGGCACCGCCTGGCCGGGGCGTAATATCGCCCGTGCCTTGGGGCCATTGATGAAACTCACCGCCCAGGCCGGACATGAAGTGGGCCTGCACGCCTGGGATCATCAGGGCTGGCAGGCTAAGGTCGGCCGTTGGTCTGAGGCGCAGTTGACGCAACAGGTGCAGCGGGGTGTTGATGCGCTGACTGCCAGTACCGGGCTGCCGGTCAAATGCTCGGCCGTTGCCGGTTGGCGCGCGGACACACGGGTGCTGGAAGTGAAGCAGCGCTTCGGTTTTCACTACAACAGCGATTGTCGTGGCACCCATCCGTTCCGTCCGCTGTTAAGCGATGGCCGTGTGGGAACCGTGCAGATCCCGGTGACGTTACCGACCTTTGATGAGGTGATTGGCAGTGAAGTCAATATGGCTGACTTCAACGATTACATTTTACGAGCGATTGAAAACGATCGCGGCGTGCCGGTTTATACCATTCATACCGAAGTTGAGGGTATGTCTCAGGCCGCAATGTTTGAGCAGTTACTGCAACGGGCGCAACGGCAGGGCATAGAATTCTGCCCGTTAAGCACCTTGTTGCCACAAGATTTGGCGTCATTGCCATTGGGCCGCGTCGAGCGTGCTCCTTTCCCTGGCCGCGAAGGTTGGCTGGGTTGTCAAACCGATGTGAAGGACGATTCATGAAGGCGCTAAAAGGATCCTGGGCCATTGTGTTGGCCATTTTTTTTGCTCTGGTTTACCTGATCCCCCTCAATGGTCGCCTGCTGTGGCAACCGGATGAAACTCGTTACGCCGAGATCAGCCGTGAAATGCTGCAACGCGGCGACTGGGTAGTGCCGCATCTGCTTGGGCTGCGTTATTTTGAAAAACCGGTTGCCGGATATTGGTTCAACAACATCAGCCAGTGGCTGTTTGGCGATACCAACTTCGCGGTGCGTTTTGGCTCGGTATTCAGCACCGGCATGACCGCCGTGCTGGTGTTCGCGCTGGCAATGCTGATGTGGCGCAACGCGCGCCGCGCCAGCCTGGCGACGTTGATTTTCCTGTCGATGGTGCTGGTGTTCAGCATCGGCACGTACAGCGTGCTGGATCCGATGATTTCCCTGTGGCTGGTGGCGGCCATGGTCAGTTATTACCTGACGCTGAAAGCCACCACGGTCAAGGGTAAAGTCGGCGGTTACGTGTTGCTGGGGCTGGCCTGCGGCATGGGCTTTATGACCAAGGGGTTCCTGGCGCTGGCGGTGCCGGTGATTGCGGTGATCCCGATAGTCATTCAGCAGCGGCGGATCAAGGATCTCTTGATCTACGGCCCGTTGGCGATCCTGACCGCGGTATTGCTTAGCCTGCCTTGGGCGCTGGCTATTGCTCAACGTGAGCCGGACTTCTGGAACTACTTCTTCTGGGTGGAGCATATTCAGCGTTTTGCCGAGGATAACGCCCAGCACAAAGCGCCGTTCTGGTATTACATCCCGATTTTGATGGCGGCGGTATTGCCGTGGTTGGCGTTGTTGCCGGGATCTTTGCTTAAGGGTTGGCGTGAACGCGTCCAACGGCCGGAGCTGTTCTTCCTGCTGAGTTGGGTGATGATGCCGCTGATCTTTTTCAGCATCGCCAAAGGCAAACTGCCGACCTATATTTTGCCGTGCATGGCGCCGTTGGCGCTGTTGATGGCCGCTTACGCTGAGGATTATGCGGCAAGCTTGCGCAGCAAAACGTTTAAGATCAACGCATTGCTGAACGGTTTGTTTGGTCTGATTTGCGTGGTGGCGCTGCTGGTGCTGGGTTCAGGATTGCTGCCGAAGGTGAAGCTGTTTGGGGCACAAGAGTGGCCGAAGATCGTCATCGGCATTATTATGTTCGGCGGTTGGCTTTTATTTGCCATAGTGTCGGCGCGTAATAATGCGCAACGCTGGCGCTGGGCGGCGGCTTGTCCGCTACTGCTGTGCTTGCTGGTGGGTTACGCCATTCCGCAGCAGGTCACTGACTCCAAGCTGCCGCAAAACTTTATCAGCGTAAATATGGCGCAGTTGGGCCATAGCCGTTACGTATTGACCGACAGCGCAGGGGTAGCGGCAGGGCTGGCCTGGGAGTTGAAGCGCAGCGATGTGCTGATGTTCAGCGAGAAAGGTGAGGTGGCTTATGGCCTGGCCTACCCGGATTCCCGCAGCCATTTCATCAGCGATGCCGACTTCCCGCAGTGGTTGGCTCAAGCGCGTAAACAGGGTGACGTCTCATTGGTATTGCAACTGTCGAGAGGGGATCACGTTCCGGAAACCTTACCTGCAGCGGACAAAGTGGTTGAGATGAACCGCTTAGCGCTGCTTTGGTATCAACAGCAGCCATGATAGTCGGCTACTTGCTGGTGCTGGTGGTCAGCCTGCTCACCTGTGGTGGGCAGCTGTGCCAGAAACAAGCGGCCCAGAGTTGGCAATTGCCCCCCGACGTCAGACGGGGGGTGACGTTGCGCTGGCTGCTTCTGGCGGTGTTGTTGCTGGGGTTGGGCATGGCGGTCTGGCTCAACGTGCTGCAGCGTTTGCCGCTCAGCCTGGCTTATCCGACGCTCAGCCTGAATTTTGTGTTGGTGACATTAGCTGCCCGGTGGCTGTTTAACGAACCCACCACCGCACGTCATTGGTACGGCGTGGCGTCGATCATGCTGGGGATCCTGCTGATGAGTATCAATCCATGAGGGGCTACGCCTGGGGCGCGGCCAGCGTACTCTTGGTCACGCTGGCGCAGCTACTGATGAAGTGGGGTATGGCCCAGATCCCATTGATGTCGTTTGCCGACGTGACGTTAGACCTGTTTGCTCAGTATTGGGTGCCGCTACTGGCGGTCAGCGGTGGTATCTTCGGTTATGCGTTGTCCATGCTATGCTGGTTCTTCGCGCTGCACCATCTGCCACTAAACCGCGCTTACCCACTGCTGAGCGTGAGCTATGCGCTGGTGTACCTGGCCGCGGTGATCCTGCCGTGGTTTAACGAATCCGCCACCCTGTTGAAAACGTTGGGAACGCTGTTTATCCTGTTTGGCGTGTGGCTGATTAACAGCCAGGCCAAGGTAAAAACGCCTTAATAGCGCAAAAAGTGGCGCCAATGCGATTATCTCCTTCACCGTGCTTGCCTTTTTCCCCTGCTGGGGGATAAATTAGCCCCAAATAGCGCTTTCCTTACGTGGTGCCGGCTTTGCCTCGCAGGCGGTATGCTTTTACCGGACGGCATGATGCGGCAACGTGTTCAATGAAGGGATATTATGCGGATGCGTATTTGGTTTTTATTAGCCAGTTTAATTCTTGCCGGTTGTAGCAGTCATGCACCGCCGCCCAGCGGTCGGCTGGCGGACTCTATCGTGGTGGTGGCTCAGTTGAATGAGCAACTGCGTCAATGGTACGGCGCACCTTATCGTTACGGTGGGGTCGATCGCGGCGGCGTTGACTGTTCCGGTTTCGTTTATCGCACCTTCCGCGACCGTTTCGATATGCAACTACCTCGTTCGACTGTGGAACAAACCTCGCTGGGAACCAAAGTCTCGCGTGATGAGCTGATGCCGGGCGATCTGGTGTTTTTCAAAACCGGCGGCGGTGAGAACGGTTTGCACGTTGGCATTTATGATACCAACGATCAGTTTATTCATGCCTCCACCAGCCGTGGCGTGATGCGATCCTCGCTGGACAATGTGTATTGGAAAAAAGCCTACTGGCAGGCGCGGCGCATTTAATCTTAAGCTGTTGATTTGGTGTATCATGGCGGCATCACGTGCTTAGCGGGGACCGCCATGAATAACTTACGCTTACTGATTTCCGATTCTTACGACCCCTGGTTCAATCTGGCCGTGGAAGAGTGCATCTTCCGCGAAATGACCACGCAGAAAATCCTGTTCTTATGGCGCAATGCCGAAACGGTGGTTATAGGCCAGTCACAAAACCCATGGAAAGAGTGCAACACCCGGCGAATGGAGCAGGACGGCATTCGCCTGGCGCGTCGTAGCAGCGGCGGTGGAGCGGTATTCCACGATCTGGGCAACACCTGTTTTACCTTTATGGCGGGCAAACCGGGTTATGACAAAACTCTTTCCACCGGCATCATTCTGCAGGCGTTGGCCCAGTTGGGTATTTCTGCCACGGCATCGGGCCGCAATGATCTGGTGATCGAAACGCCGGAAGGTGTGCGTAAAATCTCCGGCTCGGCCTATCGGGAAACCCAGGATCGCGGATTCCATCATGGCACCTTGCTACTGAATGCCGATCTTAACCGTCTGGCGGATTATCTTAATCCGGATCCCAAAAAGCTGCAGGCCAAGGGCATCACCTCGGTACGCTCCCGGGTGGCTAACCTGGTGGAGTTTAAACCTGACATCAGCCACCAGCAGGTCTGCGATGCGGTGACTCAGGCATTCTTTGACTACTATGGCGAGACCGCTACGGCGGAAATCATCTCACCGGATGTCTATCCCGACCTGCCGGATTTCGCCGCGCAGTTTGCCAAACAGAGCAGTTGGGAATGGAATTTCGGCAAGGCGCCGGCATTTAGCCATTTGCTGAATGAACGCTTTGTCTGGGGCGGGGTGGATATCTTCTTTGACGTAGAAAAGGGGTTGATCTGCCGGGCGCAGATTTTCACCGACAGCCTGAGTCCGGCACCGCTGCAGCGTTTGGCAGAGATGCTGGTGGGTTGCGCTTACCGCAGTGAAGCCTTGGCTGAGTGCTGCGACAAGCTGATTGCTCAGTTCCCGGAGCAGGCTACCGAGTTAGCCGAGCTGCGGCAATGGCTGGCAGAAACGATCAAATAGTAATCAAATTTTGAATATCAAAGGATGACAGTGTTCATCCTTTTTTTACATCTCAAGTTGGCTGCGCTTTATTGTTGTTATCCATTCTTAGGGGCTGGAATCCACCTAAATCCCAGGTAGCATGAATTTTCTAAAAATCAAGGTGGGCATTTTTTCGCATTTTCAATGCAAAGAATAACGTACGGAATTGATGCGTTATTAAATTTAATCAGTTGGCGATAGGCTTGCGCTTGTGCAGATTTCATGCTTAATTGATATTTAGATGTTTTTAAGAATTTCTTTAATGAAAACAATGACAATAAGTTAAATTTTTAGAGTGAATATACCACTTAACCTAAATACACCTTAAATTCAGCGAAGTGATGGCAATTTTGCCATAAGCCAAATTGGTTCTGACTCTGCGCCCAGTGGACGCAACATAGCTTTAATCTATCAATTAAATGATAAGTTATCACTAATTGCATTGATATTTCCGATTAATCTCAGAGGGATTGATCGATAAAATATATTGATATACGATGAGATGCTCGCCATTCAGCCTGTGGCATTGAAATGAAAATACAATTCGAAGCTGACTTTATTAGTAGCTATGTTTTTCAACCTGTTTACTCAATGGAGGGCAGGCTGTTAGCGGTGGAAATTCTGAACCGCTTTAATAGTCTGGACGGTGATTTGGCTATGCCTGCTGACATTGGGATTAATTTACTGACCGCTGAGCAAAAGATTGAGTTATTTAATGAGCAATTGAAATTGGCAGAACAGAATGCATCCTGGTTTGTCGAAAACGACGTTTTGTTGACGTTAAATATTGAAGAAACCCTGGTCGATTTGATACTCGCTGACGGTCAACTCTGTGATCGTATCAGGCAGTGGTCATTTATTGCCTTTGAAATCAGTGAGGGCTTTCCGAATCTTTCGGCCGGCAAAAACAATGAGAAAATCCTCCGGCTTAGCGAGTTGTTTTCGCTGTGGTTGGATGATTTCGGTTCCGGTCAGGCGACCCTGACCGCCTTGTATGATGGGTTATTCGACTACGTGAAGATCGACAAACGTTTTTACTGGCAGTTGTTTACCCATCAGGGATATGACGTGGTCATTGACTCGTTATTAAAGAATATCAATCTACTGTGTAAGGGGGTAATCGTCGGAGGAATTGAGAAGAGGGAATATTTTAATAAGCTCAGACACGCCGGTGTTTTTGGCCTACAAGGTTTTTTATGGCCTAGCGTTGGTGTGGATAATCTGACAGCGTTACGGGTAACACCCGATGAGTTCAATAACAATAATTGAGAGTACAACACACAACGGAGCCAATAATGGACTGGATGATGTCAGATGTGATTCCGGCGCTGTTATTCATTATGATTTTCTCGCCGATCGGGTATTTTCCCGCTCAGCGTAAAAAGGCATTCAAACCGTATCGGCATAAACGCTGATCCCCGCATCTGCCCAGGTATCAGGCAGATGCGTTCTCCCTGCATTTCCTCTGTGTTAATCGCCCCGTTCAAGCTCTACACTAGGTGCAACGGAGGGCCTATGCCGCAGTTTGAAAACGCTTACCAACATCAGTTAGCCGGTTTTTATACCGAATTGAATCCCACTCCGCTGAAAGGCGCTCGTTTGCTGTATCACAGTGAACCGCTGGCACGCGAACTGGGGCTGGACGAAAGCTGGTTTACCCAGGACAAAACCCCGATTTGGGCGGGTGAGAAACTGCTGCCGGGCATGCGACCGTTGGCGCAGGTTTACAGTGGCCATCAGTTCGGCGTTTGGGCTGGGCAGTTGGGGGATGGCCGGGGAATTTTGCTGGGTGAACAACGCCTGGCGGACGGCCGTAGCATGGACTGGCACCTGAAAGGGGCGGGGTTGACGCCTTATTCACGTATGGGCGACGGCCGTGCGGTACTGCGTTCGGCGATCCGTGAGTTCCTCGCCTCCGAGGCACTGCACCATCTGGGCATTCCAACCACCCGTGCGCTGACCATTGTGACCAGTGAAGAGCCGGTTTACCGTGAGCAACCTGAGCGTGGAGCGATGTTGCTACGCGTGGCGGAAAGCCACGTGCGTTTCGGCCACTTTGAGCATTTTTATTACCGTAAGCAGCCGGAACAGGTGCAGCAATTGGCCGATTTTGTCATTGCCCGTCACTGGCCGCAGTTGCAAGATCAGGCGGAGGGCTACTTACTGTGGTTTACCGACGTTGTCGAACGCACTGCACGGCTCATCGCCCATTGGCAGACCGTCGGTTTCGCTCACGGCGTAATGAACACCGATAACATGTCGATTCTGGGGCTTACCATCGACTATGGCCCTTATGGCTTCCTCGACGACTACAAGCCCGACTATATTTGCAACCACTCTGATCATCAGGGGCGCTATGCCTTCGATAATCAACCCGCGGTGGCGCTGTGGAACCTCCATCGGCTGGCACAGACCCTGTCCGGGCTGATGAGTACCGAACAGCTGCAGCAGGCGCTGGCGGCCTATGAACCGGCCCTGATGCGCGCTTACGGGGAACAGATGCGCGCCAAGCTCGGCTTCTTCACCCAATCGCAGCAGGATAACGATTTGCTCACCGGGTTGCTGAGCCTGATGGCGCAAGAAGGCCGGGACTATAGCCGAACTTTCCGCTTATTAAGTCATACCGAACAGCAACAGGCGCAGTCGCCGCTGCGTGATGAATTTATCGATCGCGCTGCGTTCGACGGTTGGTACCAACAATACCGCCAGCGCTTGCAGCAAGAACAGGTGAGCGACGCTGAGCGTCAACAGGCGATGAAGGCGGTGAATCCGAAGCTGATCCTGCGCAACTATCTGGCGCAGCAGGCGATTGAAAGTGCCGAACGGGATGATGTCAGCAAACTGGCGCGCCTGCATCAGGCCTTGTTGACGCCGTTTGCTGACGCGCCGGAATATGACGATCTCGCCGCATTGCCGCCGGATTGGGGCAAGCATCTGGAGATATCCTGCTCGAGTTAACTGCAATGACATGAAAGGATGACGGGCGCGGCGGGTACCGCGCCCGGTACTGCCACTACTGGCGCAAATACACCTGCGGTAACGCCACTTCCGGGTGATGTACTACCCCCAAATCTGCCTGATACCAGCGGGTGAGTATTTCCGCCTGCAACACCTCCTGCGGCGTGCCCGAGGCGACCAATTGCCCCTGATGCAGCAATAAAATGCGGTCGGCATACAGCGCGGCCAGATTGAGGTCATGCAGCACGCAGCACACCGCGATCGGCTGTTGGCGCGTAAGCGTGCGCAGCAACCTCAGCGTATGTTGCTGGTGGTAGAGATCCAGTGCCGAAGTCGGTTCGTCAAGGAACAGCCAGGACGGGGTGGGCTGTGGCTGCCAAAGTTGCGCCAGCACGCGGGCCAGCTGTACCCGTTGCTGCTCGCCGCCGGAAAGCTGGCGATAATCGCGTTGGGCCAGTTCAAGGCAGTCGGTTTGCGCCATCACCTGTTGCACCGCATGCCGTGCATCGCGTTTGCCGTGCGGTGCCCGTCCCATGCTGACCACTTCCTCCACGGTAAAAGGAAAGGCCAAATCACTGTGTTGGCGCATCACCGCGCGTACCTTCGCCAACTGCTGCGGTTGCCACTGCTCTAACGGTCGTCCCAGTAGCTGACATTCGCCGCAACCCGGAGCCAGATAGCCAGTTAACAAACGCAACAACGTAGACTTACCTGCGCCGTTTGGCCCGATTATTGCCACCATTTCGCCGCTGGCGATACTGAGCGAAACGTCGTTTATCAGCCGACGTGAACCCAGGCTGTAACGCAATTGCTGCGCCGTCAGGCTTGAGGAGTTATCCACCCACACGCTCCCGCTGGCGCATCACCAGCCATAAGAAGTAAGGCCCGCCGATCAGGCTGGTCATCAACCCGACCGGCATTTCCGCCGGTGCTACCAGGGTGCGTGCCAGCGTATCGCTGACCAACAGCAGGCAGGCACCGCCCAACGCGGAGCAGGGCAACAGCCAGCGGTGGTCGCCGCCGAGGCGCATGCGTACCAGGTGCGGCACCACCAGACCGATAAAGCCAATCACGCCGCTCATCGCCACCGAAGCGCCAATCAACAAGGCGCTAAGCAACAGCAGTTGCAGCTTGGCACGCTGGACGTTGACCCCGAGGTAATGCGCTTCTTCATCCCCCAGTTGCAACAGATTCAGGCGACGCGCCTGTAACAGAGTCAGTAAGGTGGTCGGCAGGATCAGGGAAGCGCACACCACCAGCGTCGGCCATTGCGACTGGCTAAGGCTGCCCATCATCCACAGCGAGAACTGACGCAGCTGTTGGTCGTTGCTGAGGTAAGACAGCACGCCAATCGCCGCCATGCACAGGGCGTTGATGGCAATCCCCGCCAGCAGCAGGCGCGACAGGCTGCCGTGGCCGCTGCGGCTGATACCGTAGATCAACAGCGACACCAGCATGCTGCCGAGGAACGCCGCCAGCATATGGCCATACAGGGCAATCACCGGAGGCAACGCCAGAGGCATCACGATAATCAGCGCGACAAACAGCGCGCCGCCGCTGCTGATGCCCAGCAGGCTCGGGTCAGCCAGCGGGTTGCGAAACAACCCTTGCATGACGGCACCAGATACCGCTAATGCACAGCCGATCACCACCGCCAGCAGTACGCGCGGCAGACGGATATTTAACCAGATATGCCAGGCGGTGTCGCTGAACGGCTGTTGCCACAGAGTGCGAAACGACAGGGGCAATGCCCCCATATTGGCGGCACCCAGCGCCAGCAGCGCCAGTAACACCAGCAGGCCGGCAATCGCCACGCGTGGGGAAGTGCGACTGCGCATTACTTTTGCTCCGCCGCGTGGCGTAGTTTGGCCAACGCCGCCGGCGTTTCCAGCCCAAAGCCCAGCAGCGCCATATCGTCAACCACCAGCACGCGGTGGTTTTTCCCCGCTAGCGTGAGTGCGACGCCCGGCAAGTTCCACAATTGTTGTTGGCCACCGAGCGTTTTTATGCCGTCAGTGGTGACCAACAGCAGGTCGGGCGCGCTGGCGATCACGCCTTCCTGCGACAGGGGACGATAGCGACTGAATCCCTGCATCGCATTCTTCAAACCTGCTGCCGTGATGACCGCGTCGGCGGCGGTGTCTTGCCCGGCGGCCATCGGCGTAATCCCCCCGTGGCTCATGACGAACAGGACCTTGACCGGCAGAGCATCGGTTTTCACCGCCGCCAGCTGTTGCTGATACCGTTGGCTCAGCTTTTTGCCTTGCTCGGTACGCTGCAACGCATTGGCGATCACCTCGATTTTCTCCGGCACGCTTTGCAACGTGGTATCGCCCGGAATGCGTACGATCTTAACGCCGCTTTCTTCCAGCTGTTTGAGCACCAGCGCCGGTTCGGCCAGTTCGGTCGTCAGCACCAGCGAAGGTTTCAACGCCAGAATACCTTCGGCATTAAGCTGACGCATGTAGCCGACATCCGGCAGCTTTTTGACGGCTTCCGGTTGCAGACTGGTACTGTCGCGCGCAATCACCTCATCGCCCGCGCCGAGTGCGAAGGCAATTTCGGTGACGTCACCGCCTATCGAGACAATACGTTCCGCCGCCGCAGCGGAGAAGGGTAACGCCAGCGCAATGCACAACGCCAGGCGACGGGTCAATGAGGGTTTCATGCGGCAATGTCCTTGGGTTCAAGCGCGGCAACCTGCTCACGCCACTGGGTTTGTTCCGGCTGGCCTTCGGTACGCTGGCCGTAAAGCTGGGCGATTTGCGTGCCGTCCGCGGCAAACAGCTCCAGGCTGGTGACAAAGCCGTCTTTGGTTGGCTTGCGGGTGATCCAGCTTTCGGCAATTGCGTCTTCTATCAGGTGCAGGGTGAAACGACGGTTAAACACGTTAATCCAGCCTTCCTGCGGCATCAGACGCTCGATCTGACCGGTGAAGATCTGCACGCAGCCACGGTTGCCGACAAAAATCATGATTTCGTTTTGCAGGCCCAGTGCTGCGTTGAGCAACTGGGACAGGGCGCTGTTATCCACCCGGTAGGCCAAATCGTTGCCGACGGCCTTGAAGGCCTGCTGACGCGTCAGCTTATTGCGACTTAACAACTGGAAGAACTGGTGAACGTCGGTCATTTCACGCCATTCGCGGTCGATCTTTTCGTTGTCCGGTGCGGCGTTACTGACGGTGGCGTCCGGGGCTTTCAGTGCCAACGCCGGGTTTTCTGCACTCAGGTGGCGTTCCACCAGCGCCATCCAGGCGGCCAGGTCGGTTTCGTCGGTGGTGTACACCTTATGCAACGCATCACCCTGATGATCGAAGAACTGAATGCTGTGACGCACACCGCGCTTGTTGGTTTCGCTCATGGCGAAGGCGCTGGCCCACTGGTTGAGGAACAGCCGCAAATCCAATTCGCGTGGGTTGAGGATCAGCCCCGCGTGGCCGTTCAGATGCTGGTTGAGGTAGCGCCCCATCTGCTCGTGCACCGCGTAGCTGTTACGGGTGATGGATTTGGTGACGCCAACCTGCTCCAGCTCGGTCAGCAGGGTGCGGGCATCGGCCTGCAGACGACGAGTATCCTGACCGACGCGAGCATGGGTCAGTTCTGCTTCGCTAACGCCAAGCAGCTCGGCCAGATCGCGCGCGTATTTGCCTGGGTTATCAATTTTTGCCTGCTGGTAGCGTTGGTAGAGGGTATTGCTCATTGATAGTTCTCCTGTGAGAGGTGCAATCGGCGGGCATTCGGGTTGCCCGCCGGATTCAAAACGTTACCACTGGTAGCTGACCAACAGTTTGGCGTTGCGGCCATCCTGCGGAATGCCCTGCGGCGAGTAGTATTCTTTGTCGAAGGCGTTGCCCAGCACCACGGTGGTGGTAACGCCCTGCAGACGATCGCGGCCTTTATAGCTCAGGTAGAAATCATTGACGCCGTAGCCGCCTTGCTCGGCGGTGCCGGTTTTCACATGTGTGGAGCGCTCGGCGAAGGTAGCGACCCAGCCGGTAGACAGGCCGGTTTCACCCAGCGGAACGTCCAACGAACTGGTGACGGTATCCGGGTTGATATCGCTCAGCCATTCACCGCTGTTGCCGTTCAATTCCCCGCTGCGTGACTTATCCTTGCCGCGCGTGCGGTTGTAAGCTAAATCCCAATTAAACCACTGGGTTTGATAGCCCAGTGACGTATCCCAGCCCCAAATTTTAGCGCGTGAGATATTTTGCGACGAAGTCTGGGTCCGTGTGACGTACAGGCTAATGTAGTCCTTGGCGTCGGTATCGAAGTAGCTGGCTTTAAACTGCAGGTTATCGCCGGCCATCAACAGATCGTCAAAGCGCAGGCCGAAACCGTACTCGGCGGTGCTGGTGGTTTCCGGTCTTAGATTCGGGTTGGGTACCCAATAGTTGCCGGGGAAGTGGCGAGAATCATTGTACATTTCACCCATGGTCGGCGCACGAAATGCCTGCGAGTAAGAACCGAACAGCATCAGCCAGTCGGTTGGTGAATAAGTCAGTGCACCACGAGATGACCACTTGTCGGCATCGACGTCGTTGTGGCCCTGGCTGCTACCTTTGTAGTTGTCGTAGCGAGTGCCGGCCAGCAGGGTGACAGGAATATCACGCAGCGTGATTTCGTCCTGCATCCAGCCGGAAGCGAAGTTGATTTTCGCCTGTGGGAAGCTGGTGGTAGCGCCGCCAGGATGTTGTTTTTGCTGGTAGCTTTCCGAGCCGTAGGTCAACAGATGCGAAGCAAAGCTGTCGGCAAACAGGCGGGTGCGGTTTTCCAGCTTGGCACCGTGAGTGGTTTGTTTGCGGAATTCGTCCGTGGAAGCCGCATTGTGAGCGTTGATTTTGACCTCAGAGGTATACAGCTTGACGTCGGCGTCCAGCCACTCCTGATCCAGGGGTTTTAATTTATAGCTCAATGCCGCATCGCGCTGGATGGTGGAGCGGTTGGTCATCGGATTTCTGCTGGAGTAATCAGGATCCTGGGGATTTTTCGGTTCACGGGCGCTGTTATTGTAATAGCGCAAATCGCCGCTCAACGACTGGGCATCATCAATCTTCCAGGTGCCTTTGGCCAGCACATTGCTGATGGTCTCGTCGTTGGGCGCGTCAAAACCGTTGCCCTGACGCAAATCGCCAACGTCGCGAGTGCCGAATGACAGCAGGCCGTCGAGGTTGTCGGTCTTGCCATAGGCGCTGGCGCCCATACCCAGGCTGTGATCGCCACTGCCCGCTGTGCCGTAAACCCGGAACCCGGTGTCATGACCTGGCAGCAGCAGATCGGCGGCATCCACGGTTTCATAAGCAATTACGCCGCCCAGTGCGCCACTGCCGTAAAGCAGGGCCGAAGGGCCGCGTACCACTTCAATGCGTTTTACCAGTGCCGGATCCAAGAAGGTGGCGCCAAGATGACCGGTATCGGTACCTTGACGGATACCGTCTACCAGCGTCAGTACGCCGTTTTTACCGTAGCCGCGCATGAAAACATCTTGGCCATTGGTACGGCCGGTGCCATTGACGGTTATGCCCGGCACGCGGCGCAGCATGTCGGCGGCGCTGGTGGCGGTCTGGCTTTCAGGGCTATTGCCTTCGATCACGGTGACCATCATCGGCGCTTCAAAACTGCTGCGTGCATTGCCGGTGGCGGCAACGGTCAGGGTTTCGTCGTTAGCTTTGTCCGTTTTAGCCGACACATCACTGGAAGAAGAAGCCGTGTGGTTGGTTTGTGCAAAAGTCACCGTCGGCAGAGCGCAGGCAATCGCCAGACTCAATGCGGATAAACGCAGCCGGGTGTAAGGGATCAGAGGCATGTCGCAACTCTCCGTATGTTTTTAACATATCAATAGATTTGCTGGCTGCCTGGATCAATATCGATCGGGGTGGCTGGCGTTGAGGGATGGGTGTTATTTGGTCAGGATCAATTTCCCGGCTTTGGTCTGCCGCAGCTGGTAGCGCTGGCCCTGATGGATGATGATCGCCACGCCGTCTGCATCAAGCAGCTGTGCGCTGTCGTAGCAGGGAGGCGAGGTCAGGCCACTCACCGCGGGGCTTACGGTTTTGGCAGGTAAGTCGTGATTGTGATTATCCATCGTCATGTGTTTATAAAACAGACCGTTAAATAGTAATTAATATCAAAGTGAGAATCATTATCATGTGAACGAAAGGTTACATCAAGGAAAATTTTCTTACCGATGGAACCTTTTTGTAGGAAGGGAAGGTGACAGGGGCTGAAGAGGCTCAGCCCGTCTAAAACAAGGTTATTTCAGCAGGGTTTCAATGCGGTCGAACAGGCGCTCGGGTTTGGTGATCGGTGCGAAGCGTTTCACCCGTTGACCGTCGGCGGTCAGCAGGAATTTGGTGAAGTTCCATTTGATTCGCTGGCTGCCCAATACGCCCGGAGCAAGGCGTTTCAATTCATTGAACAGTGGATGCGCCCCAGGGCCATTGACCTCAACCTTGCTGAACAGCGGGAAGCTGACGCCGTAGTTCAGAGTGCAGAAGTTGGCGATCTCCAGGGGATTACCGGGCTCTTGCGAACCGAACTGATTGCAGGGAAAGCCCAGCACCATCAGCCCCCGTTCGCGGTAATACTGCCACAGGTTTTCCAGCCCACGGTATTGCGGCGTAAAACCGCATTTACTGGCGGTGTTAACCACCAGATAGGCTCGGGCGGGGAAATCCCCCAGCGTTTTGTGTTCCCCTTGCAGGGTGACGCAGGGGATGGATAACAGTGAGTGGATCATGTCGAGGTTCCAAATCCTTTCCAGGGAGACTGCGAGAATTGCTAACAGTATAGATGAGCGGATGACAGGGGAAAAAGCCGGGACGGGCGCCCCGGCTTTGGCATCAGAAGCGGGTATCTACCGCATCGGCCAGCATGGCCAGCAGCTGTTCGCTGTCGGCCCAGCTCAGGCAAGGATCGGTAATTGACTGACCGTAGGTGAGCGGTTGACCGGCCACGATTTTCTGGGTGCCTTCTACCAGGAAGCTTTCCGCCATCACGCCGGTCACGGCAGCAGAACCTGCACGGATTTGCTGGCAAACATTTTCTGCTACTTCCAACTGGCGGCGATGCAGTTTCTGGCAGTTGCCGTGGCTGAAGTCGATCACCAGGTGTTCCGGCAGGTCGAATTCACGCAGGCTGTCGCAAGCGGCAACGATATCGGTAGCATGGTAGTTCGGGGTTTTGCCACCGCGCATGATGATATGACCGTAAGGATTGCCGCTGGTCTGATAGATAGTCATCTGGCCGTGTTTGTCCGGGGACAGGAACATGTGCCCGGCGCGCGCCGCACGGATGGCGTCAATGGCGATGCGAGTATTGCCGTCGGTACCGTTTTTGAAGCCCACCGGGCAGGAGAGCGCCGAGGCCATCTCACGGTGGATCTGGCTTTCGGTGGTCCGTGCGCCAATCGCGCCCCAACTGATCAGGTCGGCGATGTATTGACCGACCACCATATCGAGGAATTCGGTAGCGGTAGGCAGGCCGAGCTGGTTCACTTCCAGCAGCAGCCGACGCGCCATTTCGATACCACGATTCACCTGGAAGCTGCCATCCAGCGCCGGATCGGAGATCAGGCCTTTCCAGCCCACCACGGTACGCGGTTTTTCAAAATAGGTGCGCATCACGATTTCCAGGCGATCCTGGTAACGTATGCGCAGTTGGTTCAGGCGGCCGGCATAGTCTACGGCGGCGTCGAGATCGTGTATCGAGCATGGGCCGATAACCACCAGCAGGCGGCGATCTTCACCGGTCAGGATTTTTTCAATGCGTTGCCGGGAGGCCGTCACGTTATCCGCGATTTCCGCCGAGATCGGCAACTTCTCCGCCAGTTCTTGCGGCGTGACAAGGCTGTCGATGCGCGCGGTCCGCAGTTCATCTGTTTTGTGCATGATTTTCTCTAAAGACTTTTCTTCGCTGCGGCAGGAGTGCCGGGAAGTGATGGCGATCACAATAACGTAAAAACCGATGAATTCAACCGGAGAAACTGTGTTCTGTTGATCAGAATCGCTAAAAAAAGCACAAAAAACGTCGCCAATGAAGAAATAAGCAGCACGCGGCAGGGGACCGGCCCACCGCGTGAAAACTAGAACATGCGGCGGCTCATGCCCAGAATGTCCAGAATTTTGGTCGAGATCTCCTCTACCGAATAATTGGTGGTATTGAGATAACGGATCTGATTTTTACGGAACAGCGCTTCCACCTCGGCAAGCTCCATTCGACACTGGCGAATAGAGGCATAACGGCTGTTTTCGCGCCGTTCTTCACGGATGGCGGCCAAACGCTCCGGATCGATAGTCAGGCCGAAAAGCTTGTGCTGAAACGGCTTCAGCGCGGCGGGAAGGTGTAAATTGTCCATATCATCGGCGGTAAACGGATAGTTGGCGGCGCGGATACCGAACTGCATCGCCAGGTACAGGCTGGTGGGGGTTTTGCCACAGCGTGAAACCCCGAGCAAAATGACCTGGGCCTGGTCGAGATTGCGCAGCGAAATGCCGTCATCATGGGCTAACGTGTAGTCAATAGCCGCGATACGCGCATCATATTTACCGAGGTTGCTGGCCGTCAGGCCGTGGGTACGATTAGGGACCGGGGTGGGCTCCACCTCTAACTCGCCCTGCAGCGGGCCGACCAGTGCTTGCACAATATCCTGACAAAACCCTTCGCTCTGGGTGATGACTTTGCGCACTTCCGGCGAAATGATCGAGTAAAACACCAGGGGCCGCACGCCGGTATCTCGATAGATATCGTTAATCTGCTGGCAGACTCCACGGGCGCGCGCCTCGGTTTCGACAAAGGGCAGCGTAAAGGTTGTGGCCTTCACCGGAAATTGAGACAGCACGGCGTGGCCCAAAACCTCGGCGGTGATCGCCGTGCCATCCGAAATATAAAAAACGCTTCTTTCCACCCGAGGCTCCTTACCTGAAACGGTGATGCAGTTATCGCATCTGCTTGCTCTTATCATGGGCTTGAGATGATCGAGCGGTAAAGGGGCGGGCAAAAAAAATGTGATAGTGAGGGCAGAGTCGTCGATTAATTTCGCCAGAAGGGAATAAGCTTTCGTCGAAGCGTTATTGATTGAAACGCTATTTTAAATTTTATGAAAAGCAGGGATTTCTTTTTCTTGAAGAATGGTTCTACAGAACGATGTTATTTTCGCCAAAGTCATTAGTAATAATATGGTTTTTAAAAATCAAGTTTAAAAATTACTTAATTTGTTGAGATTTAAGCTATTAGTGCGACAGGGAACGATTCCATCCTCATTTTTCATTTCAGGAAGTTTTCCTAAAATCCATTTTCTTCGCCGGGTTGATCGATTCACCTTTCCATTTCCTATGGATCATTGTGCTAGTCTGATTCGGCACCGTTTTAGCGGCGCTGAGAAAGCAAGCGAATTAAATCCGTCTATACCCTACTGATAGCAATAAGGATTGTCTCGATGTCCAACAATGGCCCAGACTTGCGTAATGTGCTTTGGTACAACCAGCTCGGCATGCACGACGTTGACCGTGTCGGCGGCAAAAATGCCTCCCTCGGTGAAATGATCACCAATCTTTCCGATTTGGGCGTAGCCGTGCCAAACGGTTTTGCCACCACCGCGCAGGCGTTTAACGATTTCCTCGAGCAAAGCGGTGTTAACCAGCGCATCTATCAGTTACTGGATCAAACTGACGTTGACGACATTGCCCAACTGACCAAGGCCGGCGCGCAAATCCGTCAATGGATCATCGACACGCCGTTCCATGCAGAGTTCGAGCGCGAAATAAACCTGGCTTACCAGCAACTGGCCGACGGCGAGCCGGAAGCCTCTTTTGCCGTGCGTTCTTCCGCCACCGCAGAAGACATGCCGGACGCTTCCTTTGCCGGCCAGCAGGAAACCTTCCTCAACGTGCAGGGCATCGACGCCGTAATGGTGGCGATCAAGCACGTATATGCCTCATTGTTTAACGACCGTGCCATCTCTTACCGCGTGCATCAGGGTTACGATCACCGCGGCGTGGCTTTGTCGGCCGGCGTGCAGCGCATGGTTCGCTCTGACCTGGCGTCTTCAGGCGTGATGTTCACCATCGATACCGAATCCGGTTTTGACCAGGTGGTGTTTATCACTTCCGCCTTCGGCTTGGGTGAAATGGTGGTGCAGGGCGCGGTAAACCCTGACGAATTCTACGTGCATAAACCGACGCTGCTGAAAGGCAAGCCGGCTATCGTGCGTCGTAACCTCGGGTCGAAGAAAATCCGCATGGTGTACGCACCTTCGCAGGATCACGGCAAGCAGGTACAAATTGAAGACGTGCCAGAGCAGCAACGCAATCGTTTCTCTCTGACCGACGAAGAAGTACAGGGCCTGGCGCATCAGGCACTGCTGATCGAAAAACACTACGGTCGTCCGATGGATATCGAGTGGGCCAAAGACGGCCATACCGGCAAGCTGCTGATTGTTCAGGCCCGTCCGGAAACCGTGCGTTCCAACGAACAGACGATGGAGCGTTACCAGCTTAACGGCAGCAGCCCGGTGCTGGTGGAAGGGCGCGCCATCGGCCACCGCATTGGCGCAGGCCCGGTAAAAGTCATCCATAATATCAGCGAAATGGACCTGATCGAGCCAGGCGACGTGCTGGTGACGGACATGACCGACCCGGACTGGGAACCGATCATGAAAAAGGCCGCGGCAATCGTCACCAACCGTGGCGGCCGTACCTGCCACGCGGCGATCATCGCGCGCGAGCTCGGCATTCCTGCCGTGGTCGGCTGCGGTAACGCTACCGATCTGCTGAAGGCCGGCCAGAAGGTCACCGTCTCTTGTGCGGAAGGCGATACCGGCTTTGTGTACAGCGATATGCTCGACTTCAGCGTGCAAAGTTCCGAAGTGACCGAGCTGCCGTCGCTGCCGCTGAAAATCATGATGAACGTCGGTAACCCCGACCGCGCCTTTGACTTTGCGCGCTTGCCGAACGAAGGCGTGGGCCTGGCCCGGCTGGAATTTATCATCAACCGCATGATTGGCGTGCATCCGAGGGCGTTGCTGGAGTTTGATCAACAGACTCCAGAACTGCAGCAGGAAATCAAGGCGCTGATGCAAGGCTACGACCATCCGGTCGAGTTCTATGTGGGCCGCCTGACGGAAGGGATTGCCACGCTGGGGGCGGCATTCTGGCCGAAGCGAGTGATTGTGCGCCTGTCTGACTTCAAATCCAATGAATATGCCAACCTGGTGGGCGGTGAGAAATACGAGCCGCATGAAGAGAACCCGATGTTGGGCTTCCGTGGCGCTGGCCGTTACGTCGCCGACAGCTTCCGCGATTGCTTCGCGATGGAATGCGACGCGGTAAAACGCGTGCGTAATGAAATGGGCCTGACCAACGTCGAAATCATGGTGCCTTTCGTGCGTACCGTAGCGCAGGCGGAAGCGGTGGTCGCCGAATTGGCGCGCCAGGGTCTGAAGCGTGGCGAAAACGGCCTGAAAGTGATCATGATGTGCGAAATTCCGTCCAATGCCCTGCTGGCCGATCAGTTCCTGGAACACTTCGATGGCTTCTCTATCGGCTCCAACGACATGACCCAGCTGACGCTGGGCCTGGATCGCGATTCGGGCGTGGTGTCTGAACTGTTTGACGAGCGTAACGAGGCGGTTAAAGCGCTGCTGTCGATGGCGATTCAAGCGGCTAAACGCCATGGCAAATACGTCGGTATTTGCGGGCAGGGCCCTTCCGATCATGAGGACTTCGCCGAGTGGTTGATGGAGCAGGGCATTGACAGCCTGTCGCTCAACCCGGATACCGTGGTGCAAACCTGGGTCAATCTGTCGAAGAAAAAGTAATTCTTCGACATAAGATTCCGCATTAACTCTAAAGCCGTAGCTCAGGTTACGGCTTTATTATTTCCGAATGTAAATAGAATGGATTTCGGCATTAACCCTGGCCAAAAAAAGAATAAAAAAAAGCCCATCATAGGAGACGGGCAAAGACTACACACAGCAATTCACATGTATGGCATTACATTGTTTGGAAATCTTGCTTTAAATCAGATGTTTGAAGCAATAGATGGCAATAATACTAGATATTTAAACGAAATTAGTCATTAAGAATCATCCTAATCAAGATCCAGGTTCCCATTTATTTTAAACCTTGCTCAATTTTATCTTCAGGCTAAAAAGATGTATTCATTCGGTATGTTTAATTAATGCACGTTAGCCCGGCATTCAGAGGGACTTTATTAATTATCGCCGCGACGGATTGAAGTCAATGAGAATGGATATGGATAAAGAAAGGATTCTGCCCGGGGAGCCGGGCAGAGATCCGGATTACATCTGTTCCAGGTCTTTGGCGACTTCTTCCAGATCGGTCGTCGGTTCCGGCGCTTCGTTCATCCAGGCGGTGAGCAAGCGATAAGACACCGCCAGTACCACAGGGCCGATAAACAGGCCAATCATGCCGAAAGCCAATAGGCCGCCGATAACACCGGACAAGATCAGCAGCATCGGCAGATCGGCACCCATGCGGATCAGCACAGGCCTCAATACGTTATCCAGCGTAGCCACCACGCAGCTCCAGACCAGCAGCACGGTGCCCCAGGTGGTATCACCGCTCCAGTACAGCCAGATAATAGCCGGCACCAGCACCAACAGCGGCCCCAATTGCGCGACACAGCAGATAAAGATCAGCACCGTCAGCAGGGTGGCGGCTGGAATGCCAGTCACCGCCAGGCCAATACCGCCCAATACCGATTGTACCAGCGCCGTCACCACCACGCCCAAAGCCACCGCACGGATTGCCTGACCACCCAGCACGACGGCAGCATCGCCTCGTTCGGCGCCAAGACGCGTTGCGAAGTGGCGAATGCCCAGGGCAACCTGCTCACCACGGGCATAGAGCAATACGCTAAACAAAAGCATCAGCGTGCAATGTAACAACAGGCGACCAATATGCGCCGCCTGCGCCACAAACCAGGTGGCGGTTTGGCCGAAGTAGGGTTGCACTTTCGCCACCAGGGCGGTGCCGCCGGCACTTACCAGCGTATGGTAGCTGTTATAAATCTTATCGCCGATCATCGGGATCGATTGCAGCCACGCCAGATCGGGAATATGCAGCTTGCCGGGGGTACTGGCCCAGGCAACCACGGGCGCGCTGTTGTCTACCACGCTGCTGACCAGCAGAGAAATCGGCAGGATGAACAGCAGGATCAACAGCAACGTCATGACCAACACGGCCAGCGAGCGGCGGCCCCAAAGTATTTTTTGCAGCTTGATCAGCAGCGGCCAGGTGGCGATAACCACCATGCCGGCCCAGGCGAAGCCGAGAATGAACGGTTGAATGACCCAAAAACAGGCGACGATCATAATGGCGATAAACAGCACGCCAAAAATAATCCGTGGCAAATCGTATCGGGACTGGGGGATTGTCATGAATGGGTTCTCATCCTGGTAAGTTAATTCCTTTGTTTAGATTAAGCATGGTGCATTTTCGTCACTTTTCATCATGCGCCGCACCTTTTATTGCGCGTCGTCTGACGACCTAATAATGTGCATGCCTTCACTAAACGAGTATGTTAGTTTTTATGCCTAATAAAAAGTAGGGTGGGTCTGAATAAAGGCCTGATTCAGCGTGCATAAGCGCATAAAAAATAGACAGACAGGGTCAAAAAGCGAATGATCCCACAGATTTCTCAGGCACCCGGCCTCGTTCAACGGGTGCTCGACTTTTTGGAAGCCTTAAAGCAAAACGGATTCAATGGCGATATTGCCACCAGTTACGCCGACCGGCTGACGATGGCGACCGACAACAGTATCTATCAGTTGCTGCCCGACGCGGTAGTGTTTCCCCGCTCCACCGCAGACGTGGCGCTGATTGCACGCCTGGCGGCTGAAGAGCGTTTCAACGCGCTGACCTTTAGCCCCCGCGGCGGCGGAACCGGCACCAACGGACAGTCGCTTAACAGCGGCATCGTGGTGGACATGTCGCGCCACATGAACCGTATTCTGGACATCAACGTCGAGCAGGGGTGGGTCAAGGTGGAGGCTGGGGTGATCAAAGACCAGCTTAACCAGTACTTGCGGCCCTTGGGTTATTTTTTCTCGCCGGAGCTTTCCACCAGTAACCGTGCCACGCTGGGCGGCATGATCAATACCGACGCTTCCGGCCAGGGGTCGCTGGTGTACGGTAAAACCTCCGATCACGTACTGGGCCTGCGGGCGGTTTTGCTGGGCGGCGACATGATCGACACTCGCGCCATGCCGACGCCACTGGCGGAAACGATTGCCTGTGAGGAAACCCTTGAGGGGCAGATTTACCGAACGGTACTCAACAGTTGCCGTGACCAACGCGCGCTGATCCTGGAGAAATTCCCCAAGCTAAACCGCTTCCTGACCGGCTACGATCTGCGGCACGTGTTTAGCGACGATCTGCAAACCTTCGATTTGACGCGTATCCTGACCGGCGCCGAAGGAACTCTGGCCTTTATTACCGAAGCGCGGTTGGACATTACGCCGCTGCCGAAGGTGCGCCGCCTGGTGAACGTTAAATACGACTCCTTTGATTCCGCGCTGCGTAATGCGCCCTTTATGGTTGAAGCCAAGGCGTTGTCGGTAGAAACCATCGATTCCAAGGTGTTGAACCTGGCGCGTGAGGATATCGTCTGGCATTCGGTGAGCGAACTGATCACCAACGTGCCGGATAAAGAGATGCTGGGCCTGAACATCGTCGAATTTGCCGGTGACGACCAGGCCCTGATCGACCAGCAGATGGAGAGTCTGTGCCTGCGATTGGACGAACTGATCTCCGAGAGGCAGGGCGGCGTGATTGGCTATCAGATCTGTGGTGATTTGGTGGGCATCGAGCGCATTTATAACATGCGCAAAAAGGCGGTCGGGTTATTGGGTAACGCCAAAGGGCGGGCCAAACCGATTCCCTTTGCCGAAGACACCTGCGTGCCGCCTCAGCATCTGGCCGATTACATCGTCGAATTCCGTCAGTTGCTGGATAGCCACAACCTCAGCTACGGCATGTTCGGTCACGTCGATGCCGGCGTGCTGCATGTGCGTCCCGCGTTAGACATGTGCGATCCCCAGCAGGAAGTGCTGATGAAACAGCTCTCCGATCAGGTGGTGGCACTGACCGCCAAATACGGCGGCTTGCTGTGGGGTGAACACGGTAAAGGTTTCCGCGCCGAATACAGCCCGGAGTTTTTCGGCGAGCAGCTGTATCTGGAACTGCGTCGCATCAAAGCCGCATTCGATCCGAACAACCGCCTCAACCCCGGCAAAATTTGCTCGCCGTTGGGCGTCGAAGCACCAATGATGAAAGTGGACGCCGTCAAGCGCGGTACCCTCGATCGCCGCATTCCTGTCGAGGTACGTACTTCATTCCGGGGGGCGATGGAGTGTAACGGCAATGGTCTGTGCTTCAACTTTGACGTGCGTAGCCCGATGTGCCCGTCGATGAAAATCACCGGCAATCGTATCCATTCGCCAAAAGGCCGGGCCGCGCTGGTGCGTGAATGGCTGCGTCTGTTGTCCGAGCAGGGCGTCGATCCCGTGGCGTTGGAAAAACAGCTGCCACAGCAGCGGCTCAGTTTCCGAACGCTGATCGAGAAAACCCGTAACAGCTGGTACGCCGGCAAAGGCGAATATGATTTCTCGCACGAGGTGAAAGAGGCGATGTCCGGCTGTCTGGCCTGCAAAGCCTGTTCTACCCAATGCCCGATCAAGATTGACGTGCCGGGCTTCCGTTCGCGTTTCCTGCAGCTTTACCACACGCGTTATCTGCGGCCGGCGCGTGACTATATGGTAGCCGGGGTAGAGAGCTATACGCCGCTGATGGCGAAAGCGCCCAAGGTGTTCAACTTCTTCTTCCGTCAGCCCTGGGTGCGTGAGCTAAGCCGCAATACTGTCGGCATGGTTGATTTGCCGATGCTCTCCAGCCCTACGCTGCGTCAACAGCTTTCCGGCCATGGTGCCACGACCATGACGCTGGAACAGCTGGAAGCGCTGAATGCCGAACAGCGTGAGCAGCACGTTTTGATCGTGCAGGATCCCTTCACCAGCTATTACGATGCCAAAGTGGTGGCGGACTTTGTACGGCTGGTGGAAAAGCTCGGCTACCGGCCGGTGCTGCTGCCGTTTTCTCCGAATGGCAAGGCCCAACATATCAAAGGATTCCTGACGCGCTTTGCTCGTACTGCGCGCAAAACCGCCGACTTCCTCAATCGGGTGGCAAAACTCGGCATGCCGCTGGTGGGGGTCGATCCGGCGCTGGTGCTGTGTTATCGCGATGAATATAACGAGATCCTGGGGGAAACCCGCGGGGACTTCCAGGTGCAACTGGTACACGAATGGTTGCAGCAACTGCTGGCCGAGCGGGCTGAACAGCCTGCTACCGGTGAGGCCTGGTATCTGTTCGGTCACTGTACTGAAACCACCGCCTTACCGGCCAGCGGTCAGCACTGGACGTCGATCTTTGCTCGCTTCGGCGCCAGGCTGGAAAATGTCAGCGTAGGCTGCTGCGGCATGGCGGGTACTTACGGGCATGAAGTGAAGAACCTGCAGAATTCGCTCGGCATTTATGAGCTATCATGGCACCAGGCATTGCAACGTTTGCCGCGGCAACGTTGTCTGGCGACCGGTTACTCCTGTCGCAGCCAGGTCAAACGCATTGAGGGTAACGGTGTACGGCACCCATTACAGGCACTTCTGGAGATGATTGAGTGAAACTGTGGAAACGAGAAACGACGCTGGAACAATTAAACCAGGCCGGTGAAGGCTGTATGGTCAGCTATGTGGGGATCCAGTTTACCCGAATGGAAGAGGATTACCTTGAGGCTACCATGCCTGTGGATCACCGTACGCGGCAGCCGTTTGGTTTGTTGCACGGTGGGGCCTCGGTGGTGCTGGCGGAGTCAATGGGATCGATGGCTGGTTACCTGTGCAGCGAGGGCGATCAGAAAGTAGTAGGGCTGGAGATCAATGCCAACCACCTGCGAGCGGTGTTTGAAGGCCAGGTACGCGGGGTTTGTCGCGCACTGCATGTTGGCCGTCGGCATCAGGTGTGGCAGATTGAAATCTTCGATTCGCGCGACCGCCTTTGCTGCACTTCGCGTTTAACCACCGCAGTGATCGATTAAGTTTCTTTCCCCCGCAGGCATTCCGGCTTGCGGGTTTCTTGTCAGTCGGCGGGGTTACAGCTGAAACGGCACCCGCTTGACGAAGTCCTTCTGGAAGGCGTTGGCTTTCTCCCAGGTGCCTTCCATCGCGTATTTCTGGCAGATCAGGGTCAGGGTATGGCGGGCAAAATGGTAGCTCTGAACCCGAAACAGCTGGCAGCGCTGCGGATTGTTGATTTCCACGATCAGCCGATTATGCAGCTTGCTCAACGCGTGCAGATAGCTTTCATCATCGCCGTTTTCCAGGCACAGATTGGCCATGTTGAGGCTGACGTTGTTGTAGCGTTTCAGGTGGTTGATATTGCATTCCGGCCGCTTGAGCGACGCTTCTGCCATGTAGAAATCTACCGTAGCGTCACGCACGCTGAACTTATAGTCATCAATTTTGCCCAGCAGCCACGCATTCATCGAGATATTCATTTGCCCGCGCTCAATTTGTAATTGAATGATAATCATTATCATATTTACAGGAGCGTTTACGATCAATCATTCTGTTGAAATTTTTATCGCGGCAGGGGGGTGCATTGAGCGCGTGGCGACCCAATATGGTCAGTAACGACTAAACTTTAGTCATAGAGCGTGCGAATTGTCTGCCTGCAGTGAAGCGCGAAAGAGTGGGAAAAGTCCCTTATTGTCGATAAACGCATTTTTAAGACAGACAAAATTCAGAAATAGGTATTTTCTATGAATGTTTAAAGCAAAATAAAAATCCGGATCTGTAAAGCGTTCGAGCCAATAGGCAAGCGCGAAGGTAGTACAGGATGTGCTGTAAATTCATAGGGATAAATTGATCCCCTTGCCGACCTGCAGCGATTGTGTCGCTGACTGTCCCGCGCGCTTGCCGCATGCCGAAACGAAAATCCGGGTTTTTGGCGGATACCCCCGCAAAACAAACGGTTGAAGTGATAATTGTTATCACTAACATAGTAGCAACCCAGATTGGCTGTGGAAAAACACGAGTGTGAGGTAGGCCATATGCAAACGGAAAATGTCGGCACCTTTTCTCTGGACGAAAATGTCTGGCAAGGCATTTTGCTCAGTGATAATGCCGTACAACAAATTACTAAATTAATGCAGCAGGATCCGCAGGTGAAGGGGCTACAGCTCGGAGTGAAGCAGTCAGGCTGCGCCGGGTTTGCCTATGTGCTGGATCTCACCCGTGAACCCGCTGACGACGACCTGCTGTTTGAGCGCGATGGCGCCAAACTGTATGTGCCGTTAAAAGCCATGCCGTTTATCGATGGCACCACGGTGGATTTTGTCCGTGAAGGGCTGAATCAGATATTCAAATTTAATAACCCTAAAGCTCAGCATGCCTGCGGGTGCGGCGAGAGTTTTGGCGTTTGAGCGATGCAATCAACATGACACGAAGCAATGTAGAAATGCCTAATGAAGTGCAGGCTTGGGTCAGCGAAGGTCGCTATAAAGAAGGCTTTTTTACCCAACTGGCTACCGACGAGTTAGCGAAAGGCATCAACGAAGACGTGGTGCGCGCCATCTCGGCCAAGCGTAACGAACCTGAGTGGATGCTGGAGTTCCGCCTGGAGGCTTACCGTGCCTGGCTGCAAATGGAAGAGCCACACTGGCTGAAAGCCAACTATGACCGGCTGAATTACCAGGACTACAGCTATTATTCGGCGCCATCCTGCGGCAGTTGTGATGACGCCTGTGGCTCGCAGCCCGGCGCAGAACAGCAGCCCGGCGCGGTCACGGACAACAATTACCTGACCAGCGAGGTTGAACTGGCGTTTAACCAGCTCGGCGTGCCGGTGCGAGAAGGCAGTGAAGTGGCGGTGGACGCGATCTTTGACTCCGTCTCGGTCTCCACCACCTATCGCGAGAAGTTGGCCGAGAGCGGGGTGATTTTCTGTTCTTTCGGCGAGGCGATCCACGAATACCCGGATCTGGTACGCAAATACCTCGGCCGCGTCGTACCCTCAAACGACAACTTCTTCGCCGCCCTGAACGCCGCGGTGGCCTCTGACGGTACCTTCGTCTATGTGCCGAAGGGCGTACGTTGCCCCATGGAACTGTCGACCTATTTCCGTATTAACGCCGCCAAAACCGGGCAGTTCGAACGCACCATCCTGATCGCCGACGAAGGCAGCTATGTCAGCTACATCGAAGGCTGCTCGGCTCCGGTACGCGACAGCTATCAGCTGCATGCGGCGGTGGTGGAAGTGATCCTGCATAAAGACGCCGAAGTGAAATACTCGACCGTACAGAACTGGTTCTCCGGCGGTGACAGCAAGGGCGGGATCCTGAACTTTGTCACCAAGCGCGCACTGTGCGAAGGCGCCGGGTCGAAAATGTCCTGGACCCAGTCGGAAACCGGCTCGGCCATCACCTGGAAATACCCGAGCGTGATCCTGCAGGGCGACAACTCTATCGGTGAATTCTTCTCTGTGGCGCTGACCAGCGGCCATCAGCAGGCGGACACCGGCACCAAGATGATCCACATCGGCAAGAACACCCGTTCGACCATCATTGCTAAAGGCATCTCTGCCGGGCACAGCGAGAACACCTATCGCGGCCTGGTGAAGATCCTGCCGGGGGCGGAAAACGCCCGTAACTTTACCCAGTGCGACTCGATGCTGATCGGGCCGGACAGTGGCGCCCATACGTTCCCTTATGTTGAGGCGCGTAACAACAGCGCGCAGCTGGAGCATGAAGCCACCACCTCAAAAATTGGCGATGACCAACTGTTCTACTGCCTGCAACGTGGCATCAGTGAAGACAATGCCATTTCGATGATCGTCAACGGATTCTGTAAGGACGTGTTCTCTGAGCTGCCGCTGGAGTTCGCCGTCGAGGCGCAGAAGTTATTGGCCATCAGCCTGGAACACAGCGTGGGCTAATCGCCGGATTTACAGCGCGAAAGCGCGACCTAAGGACACTGCATGTTAAGTATCAAGAATTTAAAAGTCAGCGCGGAAGGCAACGAGATCCTCAAGGGTCTGGACCTGGAGATCAAACCCGGTGAAGTGCATGCCATCATGGGGCCGAACGGCTCGGGCAAAAGCACGCTTTCGGCGACCCTCGCAGGGCGCGAAGAGTATGAAGTCACTGAGGGCGAAGTGACCTTTAAAGGTAAGGACCTGCTCGAGTTGGATCCGGAAGACCGTGCCGGCGAAGGCGTGTTTCTGGCGTTCCAGTATCCGGTGGAAATTCCCGGCGTCAGCAACCATTTCTTCCTGCAGACGTCCGTGAATGCGGTGCGAAAATACCGCCAGCAGGAGGCGCTCGATCGCTTCGATTTCGCTGATTTTATCGAAGAGAAGATTGAACTGCTGAACATGCCGCCCGATCTGCTGACCCGTTCGGTCAACGTCGGTTTCTCCGGTGGGGAGAAAAAGCGTAATGATATTCTGCAGATGGCGGCGTTGGAGCCGGATCTATGCATTCTGGATGAAACCGACTCCGGTTTGGATATCGATGCGCTGAAGATCGTCGCCAACGGCGTTAACTCGCTGCGCGACGGCAAGCGATCGTTCATTATCGTCACGCACTACCAGCGTATTCTGGATTACATCAAACCGGATTACGTTCATGTTCTTTCCCAGGGGCGCATCGTCAAATCCGGCGACTTCTCCCTGGTGAAACAGTTGGAGGAGCAGGGCTATGGCTGGCTTACCGACGAACAATAACTCACGCGCGCTGCAGCAGCTTTATAGCCTGTTCGAAGAGCGCGGCGGCGAGCATTCCGCGCATGCGCTGGCGCACTGGCAGCAGGCTTTACGCCTGGGCTGGCCGACCCGCAAGCATGAGAACTGGAAATACACGCCGCTGGAAGGCCTGCTGGAGCAGCAGTTCCTGGAGCCGCCTGTAGAGCAGGTGACCACGGCTCAGGTGGATGCACTGGCGTTGGCTATCGATGCATATCGGTTAGTGTTTATCGACGGTCGTTTCAGTGCGGCGCTGAGCGATGGCGAACTGGGCGATTATCAGTTTGATGTTGCCTCCTACGGCACGCCACAGGCGCTGCCTGAGCCCATTCAGCCTGAAATTTTTCTGCACCTGACCGAAAGCCTGGCGCAGGAAAACAGCATTATCCGCGTGGCGGCCGGTAAAAGCGCTTCACGCCCTTTGTACCTGTTGCATATCAGCAGCGGACGCGGTGCTGCAGGCGAAGTGAACACCGTGCATCACCGTCATCATCTTGAGATTGGGCGTAGCGCCCAGGCCGAAGTGATTGAGCACTACGTCAGTTTGAATGATGCCGCGCATTTCACCGGCGCACGCCTGACCGCCAATGTGGCTGACAATGCCCAACTGCATCACTGCAAACTGGCGTTTGAAAGCCAGCCAAGTTACCACTTTGCCCATAACGATTTGGTGATTGGCCGCGACGCGCAGGTGAAGAGTGACAGCTTCCTGCTCGGTGCGGGCCTGACGCGCCACAACACCAGCGCGCAGCTTAACGGTGAAGGATCTAATTTGGTGATCAACAGCCTGGTGCTGCCGGTCGGCAAAGAGGTGTGCGATACCCGAACTTACCTGGAACACAACAAGGGTTACTGCGAAAGCCGCCAATTGCACAAAGTGGTGGTTAGCGACCGCGCCAAGGCCGTGTTCAATGGCATGATCAAAGTGGCCAAGCACGCGATAAAAACCGATGGGCAGATGACCAACCACAATCTGCTGTTGGGCAAAGTGGCTGAGGTCGATACCAAACCGCAGCTGGAAATCTATGCCGATGACGTGAAGTGTAGCCATGGCGCCACCGTCGGGCGTATCGATGAAGAGCAGCTGTTCTATCTGCAATCACGGGGCATCGACAAGCACGCTGCGCAGCAGATGATTATTTTTGCCTTTGCCGCTGAGCTGACTGAGGGGATCGGTAACGAAACCATTCGTGAATCGGTGCTGGCGCGCATTGCACGGCGCTTGCCGGAGCCGGGGGAGGCCGCATGAGTTTTCCCATCGAACGGGTGCGCGGCGATTTCCCGATCCTGTCGCGTGAGGTCAACGGCCAGCCTCTGGCTTACCTCGACAGCGCGGCCAGTGCGCAAAAGCCGCAGGCGGTAATCGATCGCGAGCTGGATTTTTATCGTCACGGTTATGCGGCGGTGCATCGCGGCATCCACACCATGAGCGCCGAGGCGACTCAGGAAATGGAAGCGGTGCGTGAAAAGGTGGCGGCGTTTATCAATGCCGGCTCGGCGGAAGAGATCGTATTTGTTAAAGGCACTACCGAAGGCATCAATCTGGTGGCCAACAGCTTTGGTCGCCACTTCCTGCAGCCCGGTGACAGCATCACCATCACCGAGATGGAGCACCATGCCAACATCGTGCCCTGGCAGATGCTGGCGCAAGAGCGTGGGCTGAATCTGCGCGTCTGGCCACTACAGCAAGATGGTACGTTGGATGTGGCGCAGCTGCCTGGATTGATCGATGCCACCACCAAACTGCTGGCGTTGACTCAGGTTTCCAACGTGTTGGGCACGGTCAATCCGGTGCAGGAAATTACGGCGCAGGCCAAAGCTGCCGGTCTGAAAGTGCTGATTGACGGTGCGCAGGCGGTCATGCACCAACGGGTTGATGTGCAAGCGCTGGATTGTGATTTCTACGTGTTCTCAGGCCACAAGCTGTATGGGCCTTCCGGTATCGGCGTTCTCTACGGTCGTCAGGCGCTGTTGCAGCAAATGCCACCGTGGGAAGGCGGCGGCTCAATGATTCAGCAGGTGAGCCTGACTCTCGGCACCACCTATGCCGAGCCACCGTGGCGTTTTGAAGCCGGTTCCCCCAATACTGCAGGCATGATGGGACTGGGGGCGGCGATTGACTACGTGAACGCGCTGGGGCTGGAGGCGATTGCAGATTATGAGCATTCGCTGATGCATTATGCGCTCGAAGCGCTGCAGCAGGTACCGACGCTGAAGATCTATGGTCCGGCGGATCGCGCTGGGGTGATCGCCTTTAATCTGGGCGAACACCATGCCTATGACGTCGGCAGCTTCCTGGATCAGTACGGCATCGCTATTCGCACCGGACATCATTGCGCGATGCCGCTGATGGCGTTCTATAATGTGCCGAGCATGTGCCGCGCCTCGTTGGCGTTGTACAACACCCGCGAAGAAGTTGACCGGCTGGTGGCCGGGTTGCAGCGAATTCAAAAACTGCTGGGATAGGGTAGACTGTCGGGCTTGGCGCTATTGGCTGAGCGCCGGTGGCCAGTGACATGGGGTCGGCATGCCGGCCCCTGAATTATTGAAAGGAACCTCATGGCGAACTTGCCGGATAAAGAAAAGTTGGTGCGTAATTTTTCCCGTTGCCTGAACTGGGAAGACAAGTACCTGTATGTCATCGAACTGGGCGCGAAGCTGCCGGCGCTTGACGATAGCGAACGTCAGGCGGGCAATCTGATTTCCGGTTGTCAGAGCCAGGTGTGGATTGTGATGCGGCTCGATGAACAAGGGCAGGTCGAGTTTCACGGGGATAGCGACGCGGCTATCGTCAAAGGGCTGCTGGCGGTGGTGTTTATTCTTTATCACCAAATGACGCCGCAGCAGATTGTCGAGCTGGACGTGCGGCCGTTTTTCGCCGAACTGGCGTTGAGTCAGCACCTGACGCCTTCCCGTTCTCAGGGGCTGGAAGCCATGATCCGCGCAATCCGCAGTCAGGCCGCCAAACTCTGATATTCCTAAGGCTCATTGATAAGGCGCTTATATTTGCTATGTCAATGAGTCTTTACAAAACCCGCCCAACCCTGCCATTCACCCCGCAAATCAGTGACATATCAGCAGCTTATCCCTTGACGTTATACTGACAAATGGAGAAAGCGATTACGTTATAACATGTTGATTTTTAGAGGACTTATTGCCTTTGACGTCAGCATTGCTAGTATTAATCAGGTCTTGTCTGATTTACCGGTCACCAAGTGCCAGATAGCCTTGTGGCCGAACCGTAATAAGCATATAGGGATGATAATGAAACGTGCGTTGAGTTTAATGGGCATGCTATTTGCCACCGTACTGACCGGCACGCAAGCCGCCAGCGCGAGCGAATACCCGCTGCCGCCGCCGGACAGCCGTCTGATTGGCGAGAACACCACCTATACCGTACCGAACGATGGGCGTCCGCTGGAGGCGATTGCTGCCGACTATAAAATTGGTCTGCTGGGCATGCTTGAGGCCAACCCGGGTACCGATCCCTTCCTGCCCAAGCCGGGTTCGGTGTTGACCATCCCGACCCAAATGCTGTTGCCGGACACCAAGCGTGAGGGGATTGTCGTCAACCTGGCCGAATTGCGTCTGTATTACTACCCGAAAGGCGAGAACAAGGTCATCGTTTATCCTATCGGTATCGGCCAGACCGGGATGCACACTCCGCTGCAGGTGACCTCCGTAAGCCAAAAAATCCCGAACCCGACCTGGACGCCGACCGCCAATATCCGCAAGCGCTATCTGGAGAAAGGCGTGAAGCTGCCGGGCGTGGTGCCGGCCGGTCCTGAAAACCCAATGGGCCTGTTCGCTATGCGTCTGGCTATGGGGCACGGTGAGTATCTGATCCACGGCACCAACGCCAACTTCGGTATCGGCATGCGCGTCAGCTCTGGCTGTATCCGTCTGCGCCCAACGGATATCGAGGCGTTGTTCAACATGGTACCGCGCGGTACCCGTGTTCAGGTCATTAACGATCCGGTGAAAATCTCGGTTGAACCGGACGGCAAACGTTACGTAGAAGTGCATCAACCGCTGTCGAGAGTTGAAAGCGACGATCCGCAGACCATGCCGATTACGTTGTCCAAAGCCGAGAAGGCTTTTGTCGGCGATGCACAGACCGATAAGGCCGTGTTCGATAGCGCGGTTGTACGCCGCTCTGGCATGCCGGTGCTGGTTAACGTGGGGCAGAACCCCTCTGACGTCAGTTTAACGCCTGTAGCCTCGCAGGAAGCGAATAAGGGCCCTTTCAAGGGTGCACCTATCAGTTCGGTGAATTAAAAAGTAGCCGTAGCGGTCAATACCGATGGGTTCAGCGTGCTGAGCCCTTTTTTTTCGCCTAAAGACGGAAGGGGGGGAAATGCGGAAATAACAGGCAAAAAAAACGGCGCACAATGTGCGCCGTTTTCAATAACCGAAGCTATCTTACTTTTTGTAAGCGTGAGCTTGGTTGTCCAGGCGCTGGTTAGCACGTGCTGCGTCGTCTTTAGCTGCTTGAACGTCAGAACGGATTGCGTTCACGTCGTTGCTCAGCTGGTCAACTTTAGCGTTCAGAGTCTGAACGTCAGAAGACAGTTGATCGATTTTAGCATTGCTAGAGCAGCCTGCCAGCAGAGTGGAACCCAGGATTACCGCGCCCAGTACCAGTTTAGTACGATTCATTATAACACCCTCTAGATTGAGTTAATCTCCATGTAGCGTTACAAGTATTACACAAACTTTTTTCGAAAGAGAATAATTTTTTTGTATTGGAGTGCTTTATTTTGATCGTTCGCTCAAACTTACAGCTTCTTTTGAAAAATAGTTAAAAAATGTAGGGAAAACAGCTGGATTCCATGGGACAACTCCGATTTATAATTAGCTAAATTATGAGCAATCCACGGTTGCGTTTTTGAGAAAACAGTTTACCAGTGCTAAAAAAAACGCCGCTAAGCGGCGTTTTCATCAAAATAATTATGTCACGTTTTATATTAAAGCACGTGAACCGAGGCAGTATTGGTTGTGCCGCTCGGAACCAGAGCACCGGAAACCATCACCACAACGTCGCCTTTTTGTGCCAGACCACTGGCCAGCGCCGCTTCTTTACCGATGCGATAGAAGTCGTCGGTAGAGGCGATTTCCTTGACCATCTGTGGGATCACGCCTTTGCTCAGAATCAGCTGATGCGCGGTGACTTCATTGGTGGTCAGCGCCAGGATCACGGCGTTAGGGAAATATTTACGCACGGATTTGGCTGATTTGCCGCCGCTGGTGGCAACCACGATCAGTGGCGCATCCAGTTTCTCTGCGGTTTCAACGGCGCCACGGCATACGGCTTCAGTGATACGCAGCTTACGGTTGTCATTCAGGCTGTCGATACGGCTTGGCATCACGCGGTCAGTGCGCTCACAGATGGTCGCCATGATGGTCACGGCTTCAAGCGGGTACTTACCCTTGGCGCTTTCGCCTGACAGCATCACTGCGTCGGTACCGTCCAGAATGGCGTTGGCAACGTCGCCGGCTTCTGCGCGGGTAGGGCGTGGGTTCTTGATCATGGAATCGAGCATTTGGGTGGCGGTGATCACCACTTTACGTGCGCGGTTACATTTTTCGATCATCATCTTCTGCGCGAAGATCACTTCTTCTACCGGGATTTCTACGCCCAGATCGCCACGAGCGACCATGATGCCGTCAGAAGCTTCGAGGATTTCGTCGAAGTTGTTCAGGCCTTCCTGGTTTTCGATTTTGGAGATGATCTGGATCTGCTCGCCGCCGTGGGCTTTCAGGTGCTCACGAATTTCCAGCACGTCGGAACGCTTACGGATAAAGGAAGCGGCAACAAAGTCCACACCCTGTTCGCAGCCGAAGATCAGGTCGCGCTTGTCTTTTTCAGCCAATGCCGGCAACTGGATGGAAACGCCCGGCAGGTTAACGCCTTTGTTTTCGCCCAGGTCACCGCTGTTAAGCACCTTACAGACCACTTCGTTTTCGGTCACGTTAGTGACTTCCATGCCGATCAGGCCGTCGTCCACCAGTACGGTGTTGCCGATTTTCAGATCTGCGCTAAAACCGGCGTAGGTTACTGCAACGCGTTCGTTGTTGCCGATAACGCTCTGATCGGTGGTGAAAGTAAAGGTCTGGCCGGCAACCAGAGAGGCATCTTTGCCGCCTTCCAGTTTCATGGTGCGGATTTCCGGGCCTTTGGTATCCAACAGGATACCGGCGTTCTGACCGGTTTTCGCCATCACGGCGCGCATGTTCTTGATGCGGTTGCCGTGCTCTTCGTAATCGCCGTGGGAGAAGTTAAGGCGCATTACGTTCATGCCGGCGTTCAGCAGGTTGGTCAGCATTTCTTCCGATTCGGTTTTTGGACCGATGGTACAAACAATTTTGGTCTTTTTCATGACGGAGTTTTCTACAAGTTGTGATGGATAATAAAACGAATAAAACCAGCGGTCAGGCCACTGATAAGGGATTTGAGTCGTGCCTGGTGGTGCAAAACATAGTTAAGGATAGGTGACCGGAGTCGAAATGGGGCGGAAAAATTCAGCCCGCGCCGGGATGCGGGGATGCTGCGCAACGTGATGAGATGAAAATGTGTTGTTATTGCGTTTTCGCAGATCAAGGGCTGAAACCATTCAACTGAAAGACGTTGCGCATTATAAAGGCTAAGCGGCGGGAAACAAAATAAAAAACCGGTGCTAACGCTCGGATCCGGCAAATCAGCAGCAAATGTGGCGCAAATGCAAACTGACAGCTGCGGTTTGTTGCGCAAATAACCTTAGTGTAAACATGCCATTGGCCGATTTTAGCCGGATACGATAATTTCCAGCAGCGTACCGGCCGACAGGCAGAAGCAGCCGCTGGCAATGTTAGCGGGGATGGCGATAGTTTCACCGGCCACGATCACCTGAGTATCATTGCCGACGGTGAATTCAAACTCACCGGAAACCACCCGCGTCTGCAGAGCGTAAGCCCGCTTTTGCAGTTGGCCGAAGGTTCCTGCGTCGAACTTCACTTCCGTGGCGCTGGTGCCGTCGCTCATTACCCCTTGCCTGCGGGTAAGGCCGGTGTCCAGTTTTTCAAACGCAGTCTCTGCGGTAAATTTCAGCATGGGATCTGTCCTGATAGGGTATTGGCCTTGATGATACCTGATGTGGTTTGCGGGAGCAGGAGCAAAGTTTTTAAAGCTTGAGGAACTGTCGGGCCGAAAGGGTGGAGCTGCGGATATTATGATTTGGTGCGTCCGAGTGGACTCGAACCACCGACCCCCACCATGTCAAGGTGGTGCTCTAACCAACTGAGCTACGGACGCACTGCACTGCTTTAGAATTTTGGTGCGTCCGAGTGGACTCGAACCACCGACCCCCACCATGTCAAGGTGGTGCTCTAACCAACTGAGCTACGGACGCACTGTACTGCTTTAGGAATTTGGTGCGTCCGAGTGGACTCGAACCACCGACCCCCACCATGTCAAGGTGGTGCTCTAACCAACTGAGCTACGGACGCATCTTTTCCTGTCTGTCATGGCTGACAGCGGGGACGAATATTAACGAGCTACCCGCGCGCTGGCAAGGGGAAAAACGTAATTTTATCCGGTATTTCACGCGATTGCTGCGCTTGTGTGCAGTGCGGCGGTTTTTTCTGCAATCCATGCTGCTGAAGCCACCGGTCGGCGTAACCGACCGGTGGTGATAGTTAGCGGGTAGAGCGCTGCAGGATCAGTGCGGCAGGCTGTTTTTGCAGCCAACGCATACGCAAGGCCATCATGATGGCGGCGAAGGTCAGCCCGATAATAAACCCAATCCAGAAGCCGCTAGGCCCCATCGCCGGGACGACAATGTCGGTCAACGCCAACAGATACCCGCTCGGCAGACCCAGCACCCAATAGGCGATAAAGGTGATGAAGAAGATCGAGCGGGTATCTTTATAGCCACGCAAAACGCCGCTGCCAATTACCTGAATAGAATCGGAGATCTGGTAAATAGCTGCCAACAGCATCAGCTGTGACGCCATGGCCACTACCGCCGGGCTGTCGTTGTACAGCAGGGCGATTTGTTCGCGGAAGGTGGCGGTAAACAGCGCGGTGCAGCAGGCCATCAGAATACCGACCCCGATAGCCGAATAAGCGGCAATCCGCGCGCCTTCGACCGAGCCTTCACCCAACCGGTAGCCAACGCGAATAGTCGCGCTGACGCCCAACGACATAGGCAACACAAACATCAGCGCGCTGAAGTTAAGGGCAATCTGATGCCCGGCCACTGAAACGATGCCCAATGGAGAGACCAGCAGAGCGACGACGGCGAACAGCGTGACCTCGAAGAACAGCGCCAGCGCGACCGGCAGACCGATGCCGAACAGGCGTTTTATTGCCGGCCAGTCGGGCCGCGGGCTGCTGCCTTCGTGCGGCAAAATATCGCGCTGCGACGGGGCGCGCTTCACGTACCAACGCATCGCCAGGAACATAAACCAGTAAACGCTGCCGGTCGCCACGCCGCAACCGACGCCACCCAATTCCGGCATGCCGAATTTACCGTAGATAAAGATGTAGTTGATCGGGATATTCACCAGCAGGCCGAGGAAGCCAATCACCATGCCCGGCTTGGTTTTCGACAGCCCTTCGCATTGGCCGCGCAGTACCTGGAAGAACAGATAGCCCGGCGCGCCCCACATGATGGCGTGCAGATAGCCCACGGCTTTATCCGCCAATTGCGGGTCGATATTGTGCATCAAGTCGATGACGAACTTGCTGTTATACAGCACGATAATCACCAGCAACGAGACCGCCCCCGCCAGCCAGAAGCCCTGACGCACCTGATGAGCAATACGATCTCGTCGGCCCGCGCCGTTAAGCTGGGCGATAACCGGTGTCAACGCCAACAACAGGCCGTGCCCGAACAAAATGGCTGGCAGCCAAATAGAGGTACCGACGGCAACCGCCGCCATATCTGTGGCGCTGTACGCACCGGCCATAATGGTGTCTACCACACCCATTGCGGTTTGTGATATTTGCGCGATGATTACCGGGATTGCGAGGGCCAATAAACTACGCGCTTCAATGAAGTACTTCTGCACGCATACACCTTTTCTATTTATTTATGATGGAGGGGAGGGTCGTCGCGAAAGGACAACAATTAAAAATAGCGGAATTTTGTCAAAAAGATTGTACCCGCTCGGCGAGGTTAAGCAAATGCTGTGATGAAATAGTTATTAAATGCGCAGGTACAGACTTTTTGTCGCCACGGGTTTGGTTTTCCTCGCCAACTGGGGCAAACTGCCCCAAGCGCTTTAAACATTTTCAGAAAGAAGAGGCTCACATGTTCACCGGTATCGTACAAGGCACCGCGCCGCTGGTCGCCATTGATGAAAAATCCAACTTCCGTACCCACGTCATAGAAATGCCTACCGAGCTGCTGCCTGGATTGGAGCTTGGTGCGTCTGTGGCGCATAACGGCTGCTGCCTGACCGTCACGGCGGTAGAAGGTAACCGCGTCAGTTTTGATTTGATCAAAGAAACGCTGCGCCTGACCAACCTTGGTGAACTGGCGTTGGGCGATGTGGTTAACATCGAAAGGGCGGCCAAGTTTAATGATGAGATTGGCGGTCACCTGATGTCCGGCCATATTATCTGCACGGCGGAAGTTGCCAAGATTTATACCTCCGAGAATAATCGTCAGGTATGGTTACGTATGCCGAATGCGGAACTGATGAAATATGTTCTGCACAAAGGTTTTATTGGTATTGACGGAATTAGCCTGACTATCGGTGAAGTGGTGAATAACCGTTTTTGCGTGCATCTGATCCCGGAAACGCTGGAACGTACCACGCTGGGCAAAAAACGCCTGGGTGATAAGGTGAATATTGAGATCGACCCGCAAACGCAGGCGGTGGTAGACACCGTTGAACGGGTGTTGGCAAGCCGCGAGGCGGCAATGGCGGCGGCGAGCGCGCTGGCGCAGAAGATCTGACAAACGACCCACCAGAGAGGAGCAATCGCGTGAAGTTTTATGGGAAAACGTTGATGTTAACGGCGCTGCTGGCGCTGAGTGCTTGTAGCAGTTCGCCGGACCAGGGCGCGGCCAACCCGACAGTGGATGCCGATAGCGACACCTGTGGTGCGGCGCAATACCAGAATTATGTCGGTAAACCGATGTCTTCGCTGGAAGGCGTACGAATTGAGTCGCAGGTACGTGCGATTCCGTATAACTCAGCGGTCACGATGGACTTCAACCTGCGCCGCCTGAATTTCCTGGGCGACAGCGAGGATAAAATCATCCGTGTTTATTGCGGCTGATGCTTTTGCAGGTCATGTATAAGAATAACCCCGGTTAATTGGCCGGGGTTTTTTATTGGGCGTCTTTAGCGCGTCACGCGGATACCGCCTTCTACGCCTTTCGGGCTGAATACCACCTGCCAGAGTTGAATGTCACGGGCGCGAAATGCTCCAGCGCAGGCGTTCAGGTAATAACTGAACATGCGTTCGAAACGATCCGAATAACGTTGGGCCAACTGCGGCCATGCCTGTTTGAATCTTTCGTACCACGCCATCAAGGTGCGATCGTAGTCAGCGCCAATATTGTGCCAATCTTCCATCACAAAATGCCCTTCGCTGGCCTGGGCAATATGGGTAACCGACGGCAGGCAGCCATTCGGGAAGATATATTTGTTGATCCACGGGTCAACATTCATATCTGTCCGATTCGAACCAATGGTATGCAGCAGGAATAGGCCGTCCGGTTTTAAATTACGTTCCACCACGTTGAAGTAGGTGCGGTAATTTTTCGGACCGACGTGCTCAAACATACCGACGGAAACAATACGGTCAAATTGCAGATGCAAATCACGGTAATCCTGCAGCAGGATCTCGACATCCAGCCCGGCACAGCGCTCCTGTGCCAGCTTTTGCTGCTCGGCAGAAATGGTCACGCCCACCACCGAAACGCCATAGTTTTTCGCCGCATAGGCAGAAAGCCCGCCCCAGCCACAGCCAATATCCAGCAAATTCATACCCGGCTGCAGCTGCAGCTTTTCGCAAATCATCCGTAATTTGGCTTCCTGCGCTTCTTCCAGCGTGGTCGCCTCTTTCCAGTAGGCGCAGGAATATTGCATATAAGGGTCCAGCATCAGGGTAAAGAGATCGTTCCCCAGATCGTAATGTTCTTTGCCGACTATCCAGGCGCGTTTCTTCGATTGCAGATTGGTTAATCGCGCGGCGGCAATTCGCAGGGTATCTTTGAGGTGGCGGGGCAGTTTCTTTTCCAGACCGGCGCGGACCACGTGATGAAAGAATATATCCAGCCGTTCGCATTCCCACCAGCCGTCCATATAGCTTTCGCCCAGGCCGAGAGAACCCTCCTGCAGCACGCGTTTAAAAAAATTAGGATTTTTAACCTGAATATCGAAAGGGCGCGAGCCGTTTATTTCAATACCGGCCATGCTGAGCATTTCATGAGCGATACGGTACCATTGGTTGTCCTGGATGCTCACATCTTCTATACACGATGAACTCATAGCTTCTCCATCACCTTCTTCTGACTTATGACCCGTCAAAAAATAGCTTAGACAAATTCTGCGGGTGCATACGTTTACCTACGGTAAGAATCCCGTGGCGTCTGATATCCGACTATGAACAGAGGAAAATTTTAAGAAGGTTCCAGCGCAAGAAACGCGGGAAAGACAATCCTTAAAAAACTGTGACGCCATACGCGTACACAACAGTTGCTAGTGATAAAGAAATTATAAAAGTGTTATTTTTAAAGGTCGTTTTTGAGTATAGGCTTGCCGAGGCGCTTACTCAACTGTAAATCGCACTCGGCAAAAATATTCTTTAAGTGATTATTAATACTGGCAATTATGACGCGGAGTTAGCATGTTCCTGACGTGTCGCCTGTTGATCGTCCATTACCTTTCTCCGTTGCATCAGATAGCCCAACGCGGCCAATACCACCGTCGACACCATTACCGTGACCGTTGCCAACAGAGGCTGGGCGATAAAGGCCGAAACCAGCATGCTGGCGACAAAACACAGGCCTAATTGCAGGGTGTTTTGCAAGGCGGCAGCTTTACCGGTTCCTTCCGGGAACGGGGTCAACGCATTGGCTACCACGATAGGGTAAATGGCTCCGTTGACCAACGCCATCACGCAGAACGGAATTAACAACGTAGTGAGCGTGGGCTGAGTCAGGGTGGCAACCAGATATAATGCAACCATACTGACTCCATAAACTACCAGCAGCCAAGGCAACAAGGTGTTGCCATTCATGCGGTTCAATGCGGTACGACAGCCATAGCCCCCTAATAAGAACGCCAGCGTCTGCGGCACATAGCTCAGACCGATGTCGTTCGGGCTATACCCCATATCACCAAGAATAAACGGTGAACCGGTCAGCCAGGCGAAGAAGCCGGCAGAACAGGCGGCAAAAATCATAACGTTGCCACTGAAGATGCGTGACTTTAATAGTTGGAAGAAACTGAGCGCGCTTTTCTTATTGTCGTCGGAAGGCACGGTTTTGGCGCTTTCTTTCAGCAGCAGCGTCGGCAATAGCAGAAGCACGGTAATGCCCAGCAACACGGCGAAAATGGCGCGCCAGCCCATGTGATTCAGCAACCAGGCACCTACCAACGGCGCCAGCGCCGGTGAAAGGGCTACCAGCGGCATAATGGTGGCGAACACGCGGTTAGCCTTGCCTTCGCGATAGCGGTCAATCACCAAGGCCTGCCAGGTAACGGCAGCGGAGCAAACCCCAATCGCCTGGATAAAGCGCAGCGACCAAAGTTGCACGGCATTTTGCACCCACAGCATGCCAAGGCAGCCGAGGGCAAACAGCGCCAGACCGATCAGCAACACCGGTTTACGGCCGAGGCGATCGGAAAGCGGGCCCCACAGCAGTTGTGCAAAGGCAAACCCGGCCAGGAAGATGCTCAGGCTGGCGCTGATTGCCCCGGCGGAAATCTGCAGATCTTGCTGCATCATGCCGAAGGCGGGCAGGTACATATCGGTGGCCAGGTATCCCAGCATGCTCAGGCCGGCAAGGTAGAACATAAAACCAAAGGAATTTCGCATGGTATTTCTCGTTAATATTTTATTGTCGCAGGTTTTTAGCGCCGGCAAGTGTATCCGGCTGGATCTCTGCTTGTGAAACGGTAATATTTGCGAGGTGCTGTTAAAAAAATTGAAGGCAAAGCTATGTGGTCTGAATATTCCCTGGATGTCGTCGATGCGGTGGCCCGCACCGGCAGTTTCAGCGCCGCGGCGCACGAGCTGCATCGGGTACCGTCGGCGGTAAGTTATACGGTGAGGCAGTTGGAGCAATGGCTGGCGGTAACGCTGTTTGAGCGCCGTCATCGCGACGTGGAACTGACACCGGCTGGCGTGCTGTTTATTCAGGAAGCGCGTGGTGTCATCAAAAAAATGCTCGACACGCGCCGACAGTGCCAACAGGTCGCTAACGGCTGGCGGGGCCAATTGAAAATAGCGGTGGATATCATCGTTAAACCCCAACGCAGTCGCCAATTGGTGCTGGATTTTTACCGCCATTTCCCCGACGTCGAATTGCTGGTTCAGCCGGAGGTGTTTAATGGCGTATGGGATGCGCTGGTGGACGGTCGTGCAGATATGGCGATCGGCGCCACAAGGGCGGTGCCGGTGGGCGGCGGTTTCGCCTTTCGCGATATGGGAGATATGCGTTGGTTGTGCGTGGCCAGTCCGCATCACCCGCTGGCCGCAATAGAGGGGCTGTTGAACGACGATCAACTTCGGCCCTTTCCGTCGCTGTGCCTGGAAGATACCTCGCGCAACCTGCCCAAGCGCGTGACCTGGACGTTGGACAACCAGCGCCGCCTGGTGGTACCGGACTGGGCTTCTGCGGTGGACTGCCTGTGTGCCGGGTTGTGCGTTGGCATGATGCCCGCGCATCAGGTATTGCCTTTGGTGCAGCGCGGGGAGCTGGTGGCGCTACAGTTGCAACAGCCATTTCCCGCCAGTCCTTGTTGCCTGACCTGGCAGCAAAATACGCCGTCTCCGGCTATGGCCTGGTTGCTGGATTATCTGGGAGACAGTGAAACCTTGAATCAGGAGTGGCTAAGCGAAGAATAACGCCGGAAACCGTGAGAGTTTCCGGCGCAGATAATTAGCGGCGATAATCGATGAACGGACCGTCAGCGACCGAACGGCGCTCAACCAGCTTGGGATGAACCTCAATCACCTGCGACTCTTCACGCTTGCTGATAATGCGATCCAACAGCATGGTGAAGGCCATCTCGCCCAAACGCTCTTTGGGCTGATGAATGGTGGTCAGTGCCGGGGTAAAGTAGCGAGCGTTTCGCACGTTATCGTAGCCAATCACCGATATGTCTTGTGGTACGCGCAGGCCAAGTTCATCGGCGGCGCAGATCGCCCCCATGGCCATGATATCGCCACCGCAGAAGACTGCGGTAGGGCGTTGCTTCTGCGACAGTATCTGATGCATGGCCTTGTAACCGGACTCCGGCTCAAAGTCGCCCTGAACAATCCACTCTTCACGCACGTCGATATTGGCTTCTTCCATGGCTTTTAAAAAGCCCTGATGGCGTCCGCCACCGGTATTACGCGCCAGTTGACCCGGAATGGCCCCGATATCGCGGTGGCCGCGTTCAATCAGGTAACGCCCGGCCAGATAGCCGCCTTCAAAGGCGTTATCGATAATGGTGTCGGTAAAGTCACCGCGTGCGGCGCCCCAATCCATGACGACCATCGGGATATTGCGATAATCTTCCAGCATGCCGAGCAGTTGGTCCGGGTATTCCGAACACATGACTAACAGGCCATCGACGCGCTTTTGCGCCAACATCGCCAGATAGGCGCGTTGTTTGTCCAGATTGTTATGTGAGTTGCACAGGATCAGCGTATAGCCTTTGCTGTAGCAGCTGTTCTCCACCGCCTCGATCACTTCGGCAAAGTAGGGTGCTTCGCTCGATGTGGCCAGCAGACCAATAGATTTGGTGTGATTGACCTTGAGGCTGCGCGCCACGGCGCTGGGTGAATAGTGCAGCTCTTTGATCGCGGCGCCAACGGCCGCTTTTGTTTCTTCGGCGACGAAACGAGTCTTATTGATGACGTGCGAAACGGTGGTGGTGGAAACGCCAGCGCGTTTGGCCACATCTTTAATCGTTGCCATGTAAAGAATGACTCCTGAACTCACATGTTGCAGTATGTAAGTGTGATGTTAATCGTTTGCCTGCGTAGATCCTTCTCCAAAGAAGCGAAAACTGAGTTTTTAGTGTGTTGAAGTCGTCAGCGCTTGGTCAGGAGGGGCATTTTGCCGGTACACAGTTGTGAACTGCGAATTTTGTCCCATATTGAGCAAAAGGGGAAGAGGTAATCGGTATTATAAACTGGGAAATGATAACAAGATTTTATCGGCCAACTGTGGGAAAATGGTTTAACACATTAATTGTGTGCCTTTTACCCTTGGGAAACCCAATCTGAAAAGGAGTTGTAATGGATACCGATTTGAAAATGTCACTGTTCACCACCCTGGGTGCGCTGGCTGTGATTATCGCTTTTAGCTTCACCGCAGCATTGAACTGATACTCTTCAGTCAACCAGGCGCAGTTCGCTACGCCTGGTTGTATTTTCCCCGCGTTACGCCAGATTTTCCTCCACAAATGCCCAGTTAACCAGCGCCCAGAAGTTTTCCAGGTAGGCCGGTCGTGCGTTGCGATAATCGATGTAGTAGGCGTGTTCCCAAACGTCCACGGTCAGCAACGGTTTGTCTTCACCAGTCAACGGCGTGGCCGCATTCGACGTATTAACAATCGCCAGCGAGCCATCCGGCTTTTTCACTAACCAGGTCCAGCCTGCGCCAAAGTTTTTCACCGCGGCGTCGCTGAATTGTTCCCGGAAGGCGGTAAAAGAACCAAAAGCCTGGTTGATCGCGGCAGCCAATTTGCCCTGAGGCTCTCCACCGCCCTGAGGTGACAGGCAGTGCCAATAGAAGGTGTGATTCCATACCTGAGCCGCATTGTTGAAGATGCCGCCGCTGGAAGCCTTGATGATTGCTTCAAGGGATAATCCTTCAAACTCGCTGCCTTTCAGCAAATTGTTCAGGTTGACCACATAGGCGTTGTGATGCTTGCCATAGTGGTATTCCAGGGTTTCTGCCGAAATGTGCGGTTCGAGGGCATTTTTTTCATAAGGTAGTGCGGGCAGTTCAAACGACATTGCTTCCTCCTTGTACAGTGTCAACTCGCCGCTAAAGCAACGGACCTTAAATTGACCTGTTTTTATTGTGGGTATTTAGCTTAGCAATTTTCGCGATGAAATACAGTGGGGGCGGGCTAAAGGATTGGGTGCTTTAGGGACAGCAGGAAAATCAGTCAGGGGAGAGCGGCTGGGTAAGCCAGCCGCCAAAGAAATTATCGAATGGTTTTCGGTGTTACTACACGGCGGGCGCCGATGTAATGGTTTTGCCAGTAGTCATTGTCGAGTTGGCTGATCCGAATTTCTTCACCGGTACGCGGTGACTGAATAAATTTGCCGTTGCCCAGATAAACGCCAACATGGTCTGCCACGCCGCGGTTATTAATGCGGAAGAACACCAGGTCACCGCTTTCCAGTTCGCTTCTCTTGATCGGCGCGGCGTCTCGCAGGTGATACATTTCGTTGGCGGTGCGCGGCATTTTGATTTTCACCACGTCTTTATACGCATAGTAAATCAGGCCGCTGCAGTCGAAACCGGTTCTTGGTGAAGTACCGCCCCAGCGGTAAGGCTTGCCCATTTGGTCCATCAGCTTGGCCATCGCGGTTTGCTTGGCGTGCTGATAGCGTTTTTTGTGCGCTGGAGTCAGCTTCAACGGTTTATCATCACGCACCAGTTTTGCGGTGGCCATCCCGGCTTCGCGGTGGCGACCATAGCCTTTTTTGTAACCCTTTTTCGGCGGGGTAACTTTGATTTTGGCTATTTTCTGAGTTTTGCCTTTCGATTTGGCGCTGACGATCTTTTTAGCGGTTTTTCCCGTTTTGGCTTTGGAAACCTTGGCGGTTTTCTGCGGGGTGGTGGTTTTTGCTTTTTTGCTGGCTTTTACCGCTTTCTTTTTCTTGCGGTCATCTGGCCGGGCTTCGTTGACATGGCTTTTGCGTTGCTCGGCGGCAATACGCGCCTGTGGCGCAGCATGCGCCAGATTGAAGAATAGCTGTGTAAACAACAGCACAAAAAGCGTAAGAATTAAACGCATGTCGACGTTACCAACCTTGGCCCCGGAACAGATATCGAAAGAAGGACAGTATTCCCGAATTTCGCCATATAAAACAGCGAAGAACTCATAAATGATAATCCATATTGTGAGAAAACGTTAATGGCATTTTTTTTGCTGAAAAATCAATCCGTTGATGTATAAAAAAGCGACAATCACCGTCAGCAGGATTATTTAACGGCGCATTTTGATGGCAAAATATATTAGTGAAATGGCCAGATTAAAAATGTTATTCTGCGCATATGTTTTGACCGGAAAGGCTTTGCCGGTAAGACGCGACTGACTACGGGGAAATGCCCTTGCAAAAGATGGCGTTTTCTTGCGACTGTTCCAGCCGCTACAATGGCCGGTGTGATGCATGTTGTAGCCATAAGACTTGGCTTGAGGAAGCAATACAATGACGACGACGATTGAAAAAATTCAGCACCAGATCGCTGAGAACCCGATTCTGCTGTACATGAAAGGTTCACCGAAATTGCCAAACTGCGGTTTCTCTGCGCAAGCCGTGCAGGCGCTGTCTGCCTGTGGCGAACGCTTTGCCTACGTTGATATTCTGCAGAACCCGGACATCCGTGCCGAGTTGCCGAAATACGCCAACTGGCCGACCTTCCCACAGCTGTGGGTCGACGGTGAGCTGGTAGGCGGCTGCGATATCATCATCGAAATGTATCAGCGCGGCGAACTGCAGCAGCTGATCAAAGAAACGGCAGAGAAGTACAAACAGCAGGAAGACCAGCAGCCATAATCGGCTCGGTTTTATTGTTGGGATCCATCGGGCGGCACCAGTGAAGACTGGGCCGCCCGATTTTTTTGTCTTAGTCGGTGTTTTCGACCGCCAGTGGCCAGCCACCCAAGCGTTTCCAACGGTTGACCAGTTCACAGAACAGCAACGCGGTTTGCTCGGTGTCATACAGGGCAGAATGTGCCTGGGAACTGTCGAACGGGATATTGGCGGCGATGCAGGCTTTGGCCAACACCGTCTGCCCCAGTACCAGCCCACTCAGCGCCGCAGTATCAAAGGTGGCGAATGGATGGAAGGGGTTACGTTTCAGGCTGGCGCGCTCTGCGGCGGCCATCAGGAAGCTGTGATCAAAATTGGCATTGTGCGCCACAATGATTGCCCGGTTGCAGCCACGATCCTTAATGCCCTTGCGCACGGCTTTAAAAATAGCGTGCAACGCATCGTGCTCACTGACCGCACCGCGCAATGGGTTACTTGGGTCTATGCCGTTAAAGGCCAGCGCTTCCGGCTGCAGGTTGGCACCTTCAAAAGGCTCCACGTGGAAGTGCAGGGTCTCGTCCTGCTGCAACCAGCCGTTTTCATCCATTTTTAACGTAACGGCGGCAATTTCCAGCAGCGCGTCGGTTTTGGCATTAAATCCGGCAGTTTCTATGTCTATGACTACGGGGTAAAACCCACGAAAACGGCCACTCAGGGCGTTAAGATCACTTTTTTCGGCCATCAGTTTCTTATCTTCATCGAATGCAGCGCGCATTATGGCAAATTTTGCGCCCAGTTGCAGGCGGTTATCACGCAGATAAAAATAAGGGCGCAGGAAGCGCCCTTAATCGACCTCAGTGGCCCAGACCATGCCCAGCATGTTTGTTCTCGATCAGTTCGATCTTGTAACCGTCCGGGTCTTCAACGAAGGCGATCACCGTGGTGCCACCTTTTACCGGGCCGGCTTCGCGAGTAACCTTGCCGCCGGCATTACGGATGCTGTCACAGGTTGCGGCGACATCGTCGACGCCCAGCGCCAAATGGCCAAACGCGCTGCCCATTTCGTAGCTGTCGGTGCCCCAGTTATAGGTCAGTTCAATCACCGCACCTTCGCTTTCATCGGTATAGCCTACAAACGCCAGCGAGTATTTGTATTCCGGGTTCTCGCTGGTACGCAGCAAGCGCATGCCTAATACCTTGGTATAAAAGTCGATGGAACGTTGCAGGTCACCGACGCGGATCATGGTATGGAGTAAGCGCATAATTCCTCTGATTGGATGTGCCGTTGCCAATGGCGGATGGATTGAAGCGAAATTCAGTATAGCGTTGCCGCATAAGGGATTTCAATGTATGCCGGGGCGGGAGTGGCAGAGTTTCAGTGACATTGTCACCTTATCAATAGCAATCGCACAGTATGTGCCCTATGGTTGATGGAAATAGGTACTATACCCCTCGCAAGGAACAGCAGGGTCGGATAGCGATCCAGACTCAGGGTGAATGGCCTCAATTTATACATTTGGATCTGGTTAATATGCTTTTTTGTTTTTACCCGTGTGGAATGATGGCTACTGCCGAAGGAGATCATTAATGGATGAAATGCTGATTCTGGTGGACGCCGAAGATAATTCCGTGGGGTCGCAAACCAAAACGCTGGTGCACCAGCAGGGATTACTGCACCGGGCGTTTTCAATTTTTATATTTAATAGCCAGGGCAGACTGCTGCTGCAACAGCGGGCTTACGGTAAATACCATTCTGCCGGGTTGTGGACCAACACGTGCTGTGGTCACCCGCGCTGGGGAGAGGCGACGCAGGCAGCCGCACAGCGGCGGTTGCAGGAAGAGATGGGCTTTTGCACTGAGCTACTGCAGGTATCGAGTTTTACCTACCGCGCGGAAGTGCCAGGCGATTTAATTGAGCACGAATTCGATTATATTTACGTGGGCTTGTTTGACGGTGAACCGCAAGAGGATCCCGAAGAGGCCCACAGCTGGTTGTGGGTCGATATTCGGCAATTAGCCCAGGAGATAAAAAACGATCCTGATAAATTTACCATTTGGTTCCGCACCATAATGAACAATATCGACGCCGCTGAGATCGAACGTTGGGGAAAGTTGGTTCCCCGTTAAATTGCCCCTGAACCAAAACACGACAAAAGCCCGCCGGCATTCGCATACCGGCGGGCTTTCTTATCTGGTATTCCGCGTTATTACAGCGTCGGGTAGTCAGTATAACCTTCTGCACCGCCGCCATAGAAGGTGGCAGGCTGCGGCTCGTTCAACGCAGCATTCTGCTTGAAGCGCTCTACCAGATCCGGGTTGGCGATATAGCTGCGGCCGAAGGCCACCGCATCGATAAAGCCTTTATTGATCAGCTCTTCTGCTTTCTCGGCGGTATAAGCGCCGGCACCGACGATGACGCCTTTAAAGTGGGCGCGTACCGAGTCACGGAAGGCGTCGGAATAAGGCTTGCCGCCGGCCCAGTCGGGTTCGGAAATGTGCAGATAAGCGATATTGCGCTTGTTCAGCTCTTCCACCAGATACAGCGCCGCTTCTTCCTGATCTTCCCCGTTATCCAGGCCGTTGAACGGACCCAGCGGTGAAATACGGATGCCAATGTGTTCTGAACCCCATTCGGCGATGCTCGCGTCAACCACTTCCAACGTCAGGCGAGTGCGGTTTTCGATGCTGCCGCCGTATTGGTCGGTACGTTGGTTAGACGCTGGCGACATAAATTGGTGTAGCAGATAGCCGTGCGCCGCATGCAGCTCGATAAAATCAAAGCCGGCTTCACGTGCGTTGGCGGTGGCCTGACGGAAATCGTTGATGATCCCCGGGATCTCGTCGGTTTCCAGCGCTCGTGGGGTAGAGGTCGGCACTCGTACCCAGGCGCCGGTTTCGTCACGCACGGTGGTGCGAGTGTCGGCATTGATCGCAGAAGGGGCCACCGGTGCCTGCTGGCCCGGTTGCAGGCTGTTGTGGGAAATACGGCCCACGTGCCACAGTTGAACGGCGATATGGCCATTCTTATCGTGTACAGCCTGGGTGATTTTTTTCCACGCGGCGATCTGCTCTGGAGTGTGCAGCCCCGGAGCGCCGGCATAGCCTTTCGCCTGGAAAGAAATCTGAGTGGCTTCAGTGACGATCAGGCCGGCACTGGCGCGCTGAGCATAATATTCGCCCATTAACGGAGTAGGGATATCGCCGGGCTCAATGCTGCGCAGCCGCGTCAGTGGGGCCATAAACACGCGGTTTGGCAGGGTGATAGCGCCAACCTTCAACGGGGAGAACAACTTTTCAATCTTCATAGTGCATCCTATATTAATAGACCGGTCGACTAGTAATGTAATAAAACTGCCCCACAGGGCAAGTTTCGATAAAACCAGGGTGTTTCGTTTAAGGTTGCGGCGGACGCAACAGCAATTCAATACTTTCCAGCGCGCTGGTCAACGGTGCGACCGAGCGGCGGATTTTGGCACGCAGCGAAGCGCCAAGCCACAGTGAATACAGTGTTTCTGCCGTTGCTGCCGGGCTCATGGCAATCGACAAGGCGCCTTCGCGGATACCGCGTTCAATCGCGTCCTGCAGGTGAGCAATCACCCGGGCGGTTCCCGTTTCCAATGCATGACGCATCGGTTCTGACAGATCACTCACCTCGGCGGAAAGCTTCACCGCCAGACAGGCATTGTGGCATTCGCTGCGGCAGTGATAGCTGATTGCCTGGGCGTAATAGCTCAGCAACTGGTGGCGCGCATCGCTTTTATCGTCGGCAAACAGCTGTTTCATTTGCCCATCATAATGCTCGAAATAACGTTGCAGCATCGCTTCACCAAAGGCTTCTTTCGAACGGAAGTAGTGGTAGAACGAGCCTTTCGGCACCCCGGCCGTATTCAGCAGTTCACTCAGCCCCATGCCGGTAAAACCAAGGCGCAGGCTTAGCGTCTCGCCGGTAGCGAGCAAATGTTCACGGGTGTCTGTCGGGCAATGCGCATGTTTAGTCATAATGGCTGTCAGCATAATAGACCAATCGGTCTAGGTCAATAGCAATAAAAAAACCGGCGTAAGAACGCCGGTTGCGATGAACGGTATTTTGCCCGAGCGGGGTGAAGATGTTAAGCGGTTATGAACCGCTGCGGCAGCGTTGCAGAATATCCAACTGCGATTGATACTCGCGAGTTTGCACGTTCATCATGCCGAGCAGGGTATGGAACAGGTTGTCTTGCGAGACTTCGTCCTTTTCCGCCATATTGTTCAGACACTGGCGATCGATCTTGAAGTTGCGCTCATAGTCTGCAGACATCCACATCAGGAAGGGAACGTGGGTCTGCTGGCTTGGAGCGAAGACGTAGGGCGTACCGTGCAGGTACATGCCGTTTTCACCCAATGATTCACCGTGGTCGGAAAGGTACACCAGCGCCGTGTTGAATTTCCCGCTGTACTGCTGCAGCAGTTTGATGGTGTCGTCCAGCATGGCGTCGGTATAAAGCAGCGAATTGTCATAGGTATTGACCAACTGCTCGTGGGTGCAATCCTGGATCTGATTGCTGTCGCAGGTCGGCGAGAACTTCTGGAACTCTGGCGTACTGCGGCGGTAATAGGCCGGCCCGTGGCTGCCCATCTGATGCAGTACGATCACACCGTCGTCTTTCAGGCTGTTGATGTAGTCGTTCAGCTTGTACAGCAATACATTATCCATGCACACATCGCCGTCGCAATCCTGCGGCAGTTTCAGCTTGGTCATGTCTACGTGCGGTACGCGATCGCATGCACCTTTGCAGCCGCCGTCATTTTCACGCCACAGCACGTTAACACCGGCATGAGCCAGTACGTCTAGTACACCTTCCTGATGCGTAGCCAGAGTCGCATCGTAATCCTTGCGCGGCATGTTGGAGAACATGCAGGGGACGGATATGGCGGTTTCAGTGCCACACGAGCTGGCGTTTTTAAAATAGGTCACATTGTCTTGTTTCAGGCGCGGGTTGGTTTCGCGGCCGTAGCCCCCGAGCGAGAAATTCTCGGCGCGCGCCGTTTCGCCCACCACCAGGATCACCAGGGTTTTCTTTTGCTGTGTGGCTATCAGCGGCCCTTTGCGCGCATCTTCACCAATTTTCACCAGCGGCAGGTTACGGGTGAAGTAGCGTTGCTGGGTAAACTTGATGGTGCCGGCGACGAAGTTGGAAGGCGTCAGCATTTTCACTACGCTTTTGTTATTGCGGATCAGCGAAGCGTAGTCCTTATAAAACAGCGCGGCGATAATCAGGATCACCACCACGGAAAGCATCACGTTGGCGGCACGCAGCCCGGCCATGTACCACCAGGGGCGAGTTTTGCGGATATCGGTAAAGCAGACCGCCACCGCCGGAAGAATACCGAGCAACACCAGCCACAGCCCCATGCGGGGTGTCAGCAGGGCCGTGGCCTCCTGCGGGTTGGTCTCGAAGGCGTTCTGCATCATATTGCCGTCGATGACCACGCCATAGCTGAACATAAAGTAGTTGGCGGCCGCGCTGCCGAGCAGGAAGAAAATCATCAGCGGTTTACGCAGGAAGGGCACGGTCAGCACGCTGAAGATGATATTCAACGCGCAAAAAATCACTACCGGCATGGTGGCGGCGAAAATAACGCTGTGGACGTTATCGAAGCTGATATACGACCAGGCCTTATGAAGGAATAACGCATTCTGGAACAGAGTGAAGAACAAGGCGCTGGCGAGGATAAAACCCAGGCTGTTGCACTGTAAGCGTTGACGTAACCACATTGCCAAATCTAAGTCCTGCTATTAAGTAATGCGCTGAAATTTACAGGATGAAACTTAAGAAAACCTTAGAGATTCAGAATGGTGGCGAAGTCGTTTAGTTTTGGTTTAGAAAAAAGGTCGCCAGACCGGGGGACGGTCTGGCGATGCGATCAGTAAGCGGCGGTAAATTGCGCTTTGATAAACTGCGGTTTTTCAATTTCGTCGATGATGGCGACCGACAGATCTTCCACCGAGATACCGGCTGGCGCCTGGCCATTCATCAACAGTTTGGTGGTGCCAAGGCGGAACTGGCCGGTGCGCTTGCCAGGTTCCAACAGGGCAGCTGGCGACAAATAGGTCCAGTCGAGCGAAGTCTCGTTACGCAGTTTGTTGCGTAAATCGCGTACCGCTTGTGCGCCTGGACGGATATTTTCCGGGAATTCCGGCGTGTCCACCAATTCAACGCCCGGCGCGACTTCCAGACTGCCGGCACCGCCCACCACCAGCAGGCGTTTAACGCCGGCTTTTTTAACCGCGTCCAGGATCTGCTGTGCGCCGCGGCTGGTTTTTTCGTAAAGGTTGTCTTCCGCCCAGCCTGGGTTATAGGCGCTGATCACCGCATCCTGACCGGCCAGCTGTTTCGCCAGCCATTCGGTGTCGGCGACGTCGCCCAGCGCTATGCTCAGGTTGGCGTTTTCCGGCAGGTCTTTTTGCTGACGGGCAATCGCCGTGACTTGCAGTCCACGTGCCAGAGCTTCATCCAGCACGCGGCGGCCTACAAAACCTGTTGCTCCAATAATGGCTACTTTCATCTTTATGCTCCTGTCAGTAAAGGGGTCAGTATTAACTTTCTGCTCAGATTGACCCGAGCGGGTATAGATAATGTAGTACTTAACAATGATGTTGATTAGTGCCATATTCATGCTTTCTTGATTAAGTAAAACTTCATAATCATGGATAAACTGAATCGAATGGCGGTATTCGCCACCGTGGTGGCCGAAGGATCGCTAGCCGGAGCCGCCCGGCGACTGGGAATGACGCCGTCAGCGGTCAGCCAGCACCTGCGCTCACTGGAAAAAACGCTTGGTGTGCCCTTGTTGCACCGTTCTACACGCCGCCTGGCGCTCACCGAAGCGGGGGCGGCGTTCTATCCCGGTTGTGAGGCGATGTTGTTTCAGGCACAGCAGGCCGAACAGCGTCTGGCGGAACTGCGCGATACCCTGGTGGGAGAATTGCGCATCGCGACGACCATCGGTATCGGTGGTCGCCCGTTAGCGGAGGCGATGGCGCCGTTGTTGCAGGCGCATCCCAAGCTGACACTGAAGGTGCTGGCTGACGACCGGATTGTCGATATGATTGATCAACGTATCGATATTGCGCTGCGAGTTAATCGTCAACTGGCGGACGCCAATATGATTGCCCATCCGTTGGCCGAATGGCCGATGGTGCTGTGTGCCGCTCCTCGCTATCTCAGCCAGCATGGCGTGCCGGAGACGCCACAAGACCTGGTGCAACACCGATGGATCACCGGGGCTTTCAGCGGTGCGCATCTCGATTTGCATCACCAGAGCGGCCAGCAGCTTAAATTGCGTCTGGCGGAAGGGCAGATTGTCAGCGACAGCATGACCGTCATGCGCGCCTTCACCCGCAATGGTTTGGGGATCTCGACTCAACCCCTGTATGAAATAGAAGATGAGCTGCAACGCGGTGAGTTAATCCAACTGATGCCTGAATGGCGGCCGACACCGTTACGGCTGCATGCGATGACGCTCGAGCGGGCGATGCCGGAGAAAAATCGCCAGGCGCTGCGTTACTTGCGCGACTATTTTCGCCGCCACACCGAAAAGTCACTTGCCAGCGGCGCCGATGGCGTCTTCAATTAGCAAGAGATAACAGGAGGACGCGTGCCGCAGCAGCTTGAGTTTTTTGACATCCCCAGCCCGTGCCGAGGTATCTGCCAGGCCGATGACCGAGGCTTTTGCCGTGGCTGCCTGCGCAGCCGCGAAGAGCGCTTTGGCTGGATGCAAATGAGCGATGCGCAAAAAAGGGATGTGCTGCGCCTGTGTCACCAACGCTTCCTGCGCCTTCAGCGAGCCAATAAACAGCCTGATGAGCCGCATCCCGAACAGCCGTCGCTATTTTGACCGGTACCCGATCCGCCGCACGTTAGCGCGGCTTTCCCCTTTCCACGTCGTTACCCGCTTGTGTATGCTGGCATCAAACACTGTCATGAGGTTTCAATAATGGAAAACCGTATTCAACTCGCGCCGCAGGGGCCTGAATTTTCCCGCATGATTTGCGGATACTGGCGTTTGATGGAGTGGGGCATGTCGCCGCAACAGCTGTTGGCGTTCATTGAACAGCATATCGAGCTGGGCGTGACCACTGCCGATCACGCGGATATTTACGGCGGCTATGCCTGCGAACAGGCTTTTGGCGAAGCGATGCGGCTGAAGCCGTCATTGCGCCAGTCGATGGAGTTGGTGTCCAAATGCGGTATCGCCACTACAGCCAAACCGGGCAACGCCATCGGCCATTACATCACCGACCGCGAGCATATCGTTTATAGCGCGGAACGTTCGTTGGCGCATCTGCATACCGACTATCTTGACCTGTTGCTGATCCACCGTCCGGATCCGCTGATGGATGCCGATGAGGTCGCCGAGGCCTTTGTGTCTCTGCACCAAAGTGGCAAAGTGCGTCACTTCGGCGTTTCCAACTTCACACCGGCGCAATTTACGTTGCTGCAATCGCGGCTGCCATTCTCGCTGGTGACCAATCAACTGGAGATTTCACCGATTCATCAGCCGAGTATCCTGGATGGATCGCTGGATCAGTGCCAGCAATTACGCATCAAGCCGATGGCCTGGTCTTGTCTGGGGGGCGGCCGCCTGTTCAGCGACGCCGAGTTCCAGCCGCTGCGTGATGAGTTGCAGGCGGTGGCGCAGGAAATCGGGGCCGAGACTATCGAGCAGGTGGTGTACGCCTGGGTGATGCGTCTGCCGTCGGCACCGTTGCCGATTATCGGCTCAGGCAAGATTGAACGCGTGCGTTCTGCATTGAAGGCGCAGCAATTGACGCTGGATCGTCAACAGTGGTTCCGCATCCGCAAAGCGGCGCTGGGTTACGACGTACCTTAAGCGGCACAATAAAACGGGCAGCCTCGGCCGCCCGTTTTTAACGTTAATGTCCCGGAGTTCAGGCCAGTACCACCTGGCCGTCCGACAGGCTATCGAACCCGACCCCGACTAAAGTGACCGTATTGCCGCCAAAATTAAACACCAGATTGTCGTTCACCTCGGAAGCAAAATCACGGAAATCACCGCCCGTACTGCTGCCGTCGGTACCGATAAATACCAGCTTGTCTCGGGCCTGATAGCCGTAAATCAGATCCTGACCGAAGTCGCCGCTGAACAGGAAGGTATTGCTGCCGCCCTGGCTGTGCATAACGTCGTTACCCGCGCCTCCGACGAACACGTCATTGCCTTTGCCGCCAAACAGCTGGTCATTTCCCTCCAGACCGAATAGCCAGGAGCCGGAATCCTTGGCGGTCAGAACGTCATCGGCCGCGGTGCCGTTCGCCGAACTGGCGTAGGCGGTCAACCCCTTGGTGGAAAGTAATCCGTTGTCGGTCACCTGATGATCAACCTCTTTGGTGAAAATCAGCAGTGACGACTCTTTGCTTTTCAGCGTGCCAATCGAGTTAGCCAGAGTGATGCCACCGTCAGCATCGCGCAAATAGAGCGTATTGCCGTCGTACGCGACCTCGGTATTTTTCAATGCATGTTGCAAATCCAGGGTGTTATGGCCTTCACCGCCGGAAATAATATTAAAACCGCCATCGTCACGGAAGGTGTCATTGCCGGCGCGGCCCTCGAGATAATCATTTCCCGCGCCGCCCTTGATAAGGTCATTGCCGTCACTGCCGACAATAAAGGTTGGGCCGCTGTGTTGTTCGGCGTTACGGTTGAGGTCTTCCACCCAGGTATTGCCGCGGGTAACGTCAGAAAGATTGGAGACAATCACCGTCGAATCTTTGCTGGTCAGCGAGTAGAACTCTGAATTCAATACCCGCATCAATCCGTCCTGATAAAAGAACGGCAGGTGAGATAACCAGGTTGGCACATTGAGGATAGAGAAGGGCAGAATATTCCAGGCGGTGGAGGCATAGTGGTCGTTGAAATTAACGATGTTATTGGTAGCGGACTCTTGTGGTGCGTCATGCACGCCCAGCGTTGCCGAAGTGCGCGTCGTGCCATCCAACGCGCGGAATACCGGATCGTTTTCGTAGCCGATATTAATGACTTTATCGCCGGTTTCGTATTGGGTAGGAGAAGCGAAGGCGACATAGTTGGACTGCGCATAGAAGCCACCCCAATTGCCGTCGCTGAGCGCCGCCATGCTGTTCACGGCCAAGCCGCCGAGGCTGTGACCACTGATGGTAATGTCATCCCCACTCAGTCCGTGAGACTGGGCGAACTTGGCCACATCCTCCAGCAGGGTGCCGAAGGCTTTCAGGCTGTAATTATCGGCATAACCACTGGGGCCGAAACCGGCCAGCAGGTCATTGACCAGATCGCCGATGGTATCGGTGATTAACGATTCACGCGGGCCGCTGGTGCCGCGAAAAGCAATGCCGATGCCGGTGAGATTACCCTCGCCGTCGTATTTTCCCAGTACTTCGGCCTGTGCAGTGGTATAGCCCAGAGTTTCACCGTAATAGGTGCCACGAGCATCCGTTTTGCCCTGATAGCCTAATTGATCTGCGCTAATCAATGACCAGCCTGCGTTATTTACCGCCGCCAGCGCCGCCTTTTCCGAGTCAGGGTTCCAGGGAATACCGGGTAATCCGCCCTGTGATTGAGAGCTGCCTATCAACGCGGTGACCAGGGTAAAGGGCAGGCCCAGCCCGAAGCCGGTATTATGATAGCCTTCATCAAAACCATTATCGATATTGTGATAGGCGTAGGTGGAAATTGCCATAGCATCGGTAAATAACGCTTTGGACTTCGCCTCATCGAGGCCTTGATAATTAAAGATTCCCATATCAGTTCCTTATGAATTAGCTGCGTTGCCGGGTTAATCTTTGAATAGCTATTGCAGCGAGTCGCAATGAAATGAGTATGCCGCACGGCGTCTGGTCGGAGGACCGACATCGGTAGAATTATTATTAGTAGTAATTATTAAGAATGCGAATTTGATCGCCAAAATTGTGCGTGTTTTGTGCGGTGACGCGGCAGCTTCCCCTATACTGAACACTCACAGAGACTTCAAGGAGATTGATTGATGAAACACTATTGGTATGCGGCCTTTGGTTTGATGGCCTGCGGCGTTGCTCAGGCGGCGACGGTGGATGTTGACATGAATCTGGTGACCGGACAGGGAATTGGTCAGGATATTGGCAAGGTGACGATCAGCGAAACGCCTTATGGTTTGTTGTTTACGCCACAGCTCAAAGCCTTGCCTGCCGGCGTGCACGGTTTTCACGTTCATGAGAAGGGCAGTTGCGAACCGGGAATGAAGGACGGCAAGGCCGTCGCGGCGTTGGCGGCCGGCGGACATCTTGATCCACAAAAAACCGGTAAGCACCTTGGGCCGTACGCCGACGGTCATTTGGGGGATTTGCCGGCTATTTACGTGACCGACGACGGCATGGCCAGCTACCCGGTGCTGGCGCCTCGGCTGAAAAAAATCAGTGAAATCAGCGGCAAGGCACTGATGGTGCACGCCGGTGGTGATAATCACTCCGATCATCCCAAACCGCTGGGTGGCGGAGGCGAACGCTTCGCCTGCGGCGTGATTAAGTCATAACAACGGTTAGCGGGCGGTGGATGTCGTCGCTGCGCTATCAACAGGGACAATCGCCTGTTGTAGCTGCTGCAACGAACAATAAAGCCGCCAAATCAAGCCTGCCAGATCGCGCGCCGCCTGTTCAGGGTGGTGCGCCAGCGCAGTACTCATGCGCTGCAGTTCTTGCAAGCTGGCGTCCAGCGAACTGTGCTGCACGCCTTTCTCCGTCATGATTCCCCGCAGGCAATGAATACAGACGTCGCGAACCGCCGAGAGCGGATCGGAACGGGTTTGCCAGTCACGCAGTTGCCAGACGATATGGCTGCAGTTGAGCAGCACCACGCCCCAGCGCAATAACCAACTGCGCGCTTCTTGATCCTGACTTTGATTCAGTTGGCTGATGCGATGATAGATTCGCGATTCAAACTGGCTTTCGCTTTGCTGCGGTTTTTTGCTTAACTGATCGATAAAGTCCCGCCGCAGGGCGCGGATAATGCGCCGACTTTTGCGTTTGTCCGAGCTGGGTCGCAATATTTGGAAGGCTAAACCGGCCAGCAATACCCCGACAATCTTCCCGATGCTGTCATTGATAAACGACTGATAGTCGTAGCTTGGTGGATTGGTGACGGAAAGAAAAGAGCCCATGAATACGATCAGTTGGCCCCAGAGTGCGGCGTAGGAGGGGTGCTGCAGCTTGATCATCTGCATCGTTACCAGCACCGGGAACAGAAAGGCACAGAACAGCCAAAAATCATCAATCTGAATCATCAGGCCAAATTTCACCACAAAGCAGGCAATTGACAGCAGCAGCACCGCCTTTAGCAGGGTAGTGATGCTGTTGATGGGGGACGGCGTGGAAGAGTAGAGCACGCAGCTGATAGCTATCAGCGTCAGGGCCGAGCTGCCCGCGTCCCATTGGGTGTTAATCCAGTAAGCGCAACCGATGACAATGCACAAAAAGGTGCGCAGGCCGTTATACGCCGCTTCGTAGCTGTCGGTGTGACGGGCCAAAGAGGTGACGCGCGGTGGCTGAATATCGCTGACCGGCGTGGCGCTCTCCAGACGCTGCAACCAGCGGCTGGCGCCCAGATACAGCCAGCAGAAATGGCGCAGACGCAGCCAGAAGGCGCGATGACGATAGTTGGCGGGATCTTGCGGCGCAATCTGTTGCAGTATGCGCGCCAAACGGTACTTGTCAGTCTCGGGGTTACGCAGCTCGGTCAGCAGTTGCTCCAGCACGCTGGCCAGGTTGTCCGGGCGATCCGGCCAGTTCAGCAGCATACGGCGCAGGCTGGAGATCACGCTGGTAATACGTAACTGCTGGTGCAGCATATAGTTGAGCAGATTATTCTGTCGGCGTAGCCGGTAGTGGCTCCAGAAAGCCTGAATACGCAGCAAGTTCATGGTCAGGATTTGGCCGATAACCCCTTCGTGCGAGGTACGCATCTGCACGGTGATTTCCGGCTGCCACAGCATCGCGGCATGTTCCAATAATCGCAGATGCATGCGCCGCAACGAGGTTAACAAGGCTTCGCCGTCAGAGGTGCTGGGCAGGATCATCATCATCAGACCGCCGCACAGAATACCGGTGATGACCTCACAAACGCGCGCTTGGGCAATATCAAAGATCTGCTGAGTGTCCGTCACGTTGACGGTGCTGAAGGCGATGATGGCGGCGGTGTAGCCCGCCAGCGCGAAGGCGTAGGAAACGTTGTTCTGATAGTGGTTTGAAATGTAAGTGCACAGGCCGATCCAGGCGGCGATAAACAGCGTGAACAGCCAGGGGTCATTCAGGCAGTGCCCGGCGATGGCCACCGATGCGGCAGCGCCGACCAGGCTGCCGAAAACCCGGCCGATGCTTTTACTGATTACGCCGCCGACGGTGGGGAAGCTGACTACCGCGGCCGATGTCAGCGCCCAGTAAGGTTCGTCAAGATTGAGAACAAAAGCGACCCACAGTGACAGGCACATCGCCAGTGAATTGCGCAGTGCATAACGCCATTGTCCGCCGGTGGCTTTTCCCCAAGGGGTACGGTTCCATTCCAAAAAAGGCAGGTTCACACGTTAGCCTTACTGATGAATCGAGATGGTGCAGGTGGTGCCGGCTACCAGGGGCAAATCAGTCGGGACATTCAGCAATTTTATCCGGACTGGCACACGCTGAGCCAAGCGCACCCAAGGTACATTGGGTTTAACATCCATTAATAAATCTGCGCTGCTTTCGACGCTTTGATCGTAAATGGCGCGGCCAATACTCTCCACCTGCCCCTGGAGCGGAATGTTGCCATTATATAAAACGATGTCGGCTTTATTGCCCTCTTTTATATGTTTTAACTTGGTTTCTTCAAAATAACCGAGCACATAAAACGAGTGCATGTCGACCAGCGCAACCAGAGGAGAACCGGCGCTGGCGTAGTTACCCACGCGGGTTTGTAAATTGGTGATATAGCCATCGGTAGGGGCATAAATTTTAGTTTTACTTAAATTCCATTTTGCCTGTTCCAGATTAGCCTGTGCGGCTTTATACGCGGCTTTCATTGCCTGCGCCGCTAAATTTGACTCATCCATATCTTCCGCTGAAATAACATTTTTCGGCAGGCCGCGGCGGCGAGCCGCCTCATGATCGGCCTTAGCCAAATCAGACTGCGCTTTTGCCAGCGCGGCCTCAGCATTGTCCAGCGCAATCTGGTAAGGCACGGGGTCGATCGTAAAAATCAGACTTCCCGCAGGTATGAACTGATTGTCATGAACGGTTATTTTCTCTAATCTTCCAGAAACTTCTGGTGTGATATTGACGAGTTCGGCGCGCACCTTTCCATCGCGGGTCCAGGGGGATTGCATATAGTAATTCCATAACCACCAACCGGCACAGATGGCAATGGCACAGACGATTACCGTAGAAAAATATTTTAATGTTTTATACGTCATGAGTTACCAACTCGCTAAAAGCCACAGGGAGCCGCTGACGGCGATGACGAAAATAGACAAATCCATCAGCATAGGGTGCCAAATTTCGCCGGAATAAATCCAGTCTCGCAACAGGTGGTGTACCAGTAGCCATAAAATCAGGCCGAGCAAAACAGCCTTAAATAGGGGCGGAAAATAAAGCGAGGCGCCCAGCACCAAATCGGGTAGCGGGGACGAGGCATGAAGCCATGAAGTATTCACATTAACAATCCCAGTGAGTGAATATGTTGAGCGGTTGCATAGAGAATAAACAATAACTGATCAAAATGGTGGCTATTTCCACAATATACATTATATACATTTGTGTTTTTAATGTGAGTTACTCAAAATAGTCTAAGCTCTGGGAGGGTATGTTAGCATGCTAATTATAAGGAGGGGTAAGTGGAGTCAACATTAGGTTCAGATTTAGCACGATTAGTTCGTGTATGGCGCGCGCTCATCGATCATCGGCTCAAGCCGCTGGCGCTCACGCAAACGCATTGGGTTACTTTGCACAGTATCAATCGTTTGCCGCCGGAGCAGTCACAGATCCAGCTGGCTAAAGCGATCGGCATTGAGCAACCGTCATTGGTTCGTACTCTGGACCAACTGGAAGAGAAGGGGTTGATTACTCGCCACACCTGCGCCAACGATCGGCGTGCAAAGCGTATCAAACTGACTGAAGCGGCCGATCCCATCATCCGGGAAGTGGACAGCGTCATCAGCTCTACGCGGGGCGAGATTCTGAGCGGCATTACTACTGATGAAGTACAACTGTTGGTTAGTTTAATTGGCAAGCTTGAGCAAAACATCACTGAACTACAAAATAAACAATAAGAATTTCTTTTTATTCGATTAGATTTCACAGCATCGGAAATGAAACCGGAGGCCTAAAGCCTCCGGTTTTACCCATCTGTATCGCTTACAGCGGAGATACGGTAATGGTGTCGCCAGTACGAGCCATACGAACACGCTGGCCTGGGCTGAACTTGGTTGCGCCCGCCTTCTGAACCACCACGATATTCTCTTTCTGGTCGGTCTTGATTTCCAGCTCGTAGCCTGAGGTACGGCCGGCGGCTTCGCCGATGCTGTTACCCGCCACGCCACCGGCTACTGCGCCGGCTGCGGTTGCCAGGCTGCGACCGGTACCGCCACCGACGGTGTTACCGAGGAAGCCACCCAATACGGCACCACCGATTGCGCCAATGGTATTCGACGTTTCACCACCCTGGATCTTGACTGGGCGCACCGAAACCAGCGTGCCATAAGTCACGGTTTGAACCTGTTTGGCCTGCGAAGCGGAATAAACGTCGCCGGACATGGATTCATTGGCGCACCCTGCCAGCGTAACTGCGGCGATAGCAACGACGAGAAGACGCTTGATCATATAAAACTCCTGTTGGTAGTAGTCCATAACCTGGGGAACCTTTCCAGGCCAGATTCAATGAAAATGATAGACAAAGTATGGCTCAAACGCACGCACATCACCATGACCCGCTACTGCATGCAGCTTAACGTTGCGCTGTTCAACCAATAATAAACGGTGGTTTAGCTTTATAACAGCGCCGCAGGAAATTCCGTTGCGCGTTGAGCCATCGTTTAGCGCTGGTTATCAACCGGGGAAGTGAGCAGAAAAACAGGCGCATTGCTCACAGAGGTGAAAAAAGACAACAGAATTCATGGCGTTAATGTTTTAATTCTGGTTTATTTATCAGGTCAAAATTTTGTTTCCCCGCACAGGGTAAAGGATGTTGCTATGAAGTCAGGCCGCTATATAGGTGTTATGTCCGGCACCAGTCTGGATGGCGTCGACGTGGTGCTTGCTGCGATCGACGGACGAATGGTGGCGCAGCAGGCCAGTTACAGCCATCCGATGCCGATTCAGCTCAAGCAGGATATTCTCGGTATGTGCCAGGGGCAACAGACCACGCTTGCTGCAGTGGGGCGACTGGATGCGCAGCTCGGCACCTTGTTTGGTGAGGCGGTGCTTGGCCTGCTAAAGCAAACCGGCGTGTCGGCTCAGGACATCACCGCCATCGGTTGCCATGGCCAGACGGTATGGCACGAGCCCGAAGGCGACGCCCGTTTTTCTATGCAATTGGGCGATAACAATCGCATTGCCGCGCTGACCAACATCACCACCGTGGGGGATTTCCGTCGGCGCGATATGGCCTATGGGGGCCAGGGCGCCCCACTTGTGCCGGCCTTCCATCAGGCGTTGTTGGCGCACCCGGTGGAACGCCGCATGGTGCTGAACATCGGCGGCATTGCCAATCTTTCGATGTTGTTGCCGGGGGCGCCGGTGCGCGGTTTCGATACCGGGCCGGGCAATATGCTGATGGACGCTTGGGTATGGCGCCATCGCTCGCAGCCTTACGATAAAGACGGCGCCTGGGCGATGGAAGGCCGTGTCTGCCTGCCTCTGTTGCAGCAGATGCTGGCCGATCCTTACTTTGCGCTGCCGGCACCGAAAAGTACCGGCCGTGAGTATTTCAATGCGGCCTGGCTGGAACGTCAGCTTACGGGACTGCCGGCGGTCAAGCCGGTTGACGTACAAACTACGTTGGCGGAACTGACGGCGATCACTATCTGCGAGCAGGTCCAGTTGGCTGGCGGGTGCGAACGCCTGTTGGTCTGCGGTGGTGGGGCGCGTAACCCATTGCTGATGGCGCGGATGTCGGCGCTACTGCCCGGCACCGAAGTGTGCCTGACTGACGATTTCGGCATCAGCGGCGATGATATGGAAGCGCTGGCCTTCGCCTGGCTGGCGTTTCGTACCTTGTCTGGCCAGCCCGGCAATCTGCCTTCGGTTACCGGTGCCAGCCGTGAAACCCTGCTGGGTGGGATTTATCCGGTTTTGCCTTTAGGGGGCCGTTAGCTCTGTTAGGATAGAAATCGACAGATTTCCCTAAGGAGCAACAGCATGAAAAAAATCATTATTGCCGCCGGTGTACTGGCGTTGGCCGGTTGCAGCTACGTTCTGCCGCAAAGCAGCCAGACTCTGCATTATCAGTGTGGTACCACGCCACTGACGGTGGCGCTGGATGGCAAGGAGAGCACCGTCAGCATGTTGATGGATGGCGAGCAACTGACGCTGAAGCAGGTGCTGGCCATGACCGGCGCAAAATACAGTGACGGTAAATACACCTTCTGGTCCAAGGGCCAAAACGCCTACCTTGAGCGTAATGGCAAAGTGATCATGAGCGACTGCACGCTGGCGAATTGATCCGGCGGTTGCGGCGTCAGATCGATTGAGATCCTGACGCCGCTGGCGCAGAATAGAATCACGATTTTTCAGTTGGTTGATAACCCAATGATTGAAAATAATGAATTTGATGTTGCGGACCTGCGCCGTGAATACACCCGGGGTGGCCTGCGTCGCAACGATCTGACCGCCAATCCGCTGGAGCTGTTCGAAAAGTGGCTTAAACAGGCCTGCGACGCTCGTTTGGCCGATCCGACTGCCATGTGTGTGGCAACCGTGGATGAAAATGGTCAACCCTATCAGCGTATTGTTTTGCTTAAGCATGTGGATGAAAAAGGGTTGGTGTTCTACACCAACCTGGGCAGCCGCAAAGCACAGCAATTGGCGAATAACCCGCATATCAGCCTGCTGTTCCCGTGGCACATGCTTGACCGCCAGGTGATTTTCCTCGGTAAGGCGGAGCGGCTTTCCACTTTAGAAGTAATGAAGTACTTCGCCAGTCGCCCGAAAGACAGCCAGATCGGCGCTTGGGTGTCGCAGCAGTCATCGCGCATTTCCGCGCGCGGGGTGCTGGAAAGCAAATTCCTCGAGCTGAAGCAAAAATTCCAACAGGGCGAAGTCCCGCTGCCGAGTTTCTGGGGCGGATTCCGGGTCAATTTCGACTCCGTCGAGTTCTGGCAGGGCGGTGCCAACCGCCTGCACGACCGTTTCCTGTACCAACGGGACGGGAATGACTGGAAAATTGACCGACTGGCGCCCTGAAGACCGAAAATCCCCCTTAAGCGCTGGCACTGATGTCGCCGGCGCTTTATTCTATGCGGTATTCTGAATTTTATATTTCGCCAGTGGGCGAAAGGTCGTGTACCGACAAAGGTGCATTCGTTTATACATGGAGTCATTGATGGCAAGCAGCAACTTGATTAAACAACTGCAAGAGCGGGGCCTCGTTGCCCAGGTTACGGATGAGGAAGCGTTAGCAGAGCGACTGGCGCAAGGGCCAATTGCACTGTATTGCGGTTTCGATCCGACCGCTGACAGCTTGCATTTGGGCCATCTGGTTCCTCTGTTGTGCCTGAAGCGTTTCCAGCTTGCCGGCCACAAACCGGTCGCGCTGGTGGGGGGCGCCACGGGGCTTATCGGCGATCCGAGCTTCAAAGCGGCTGAACGTAAGCTGAACACCACCGATACCGTGAACGAGTGGGTAGAAAAAATCCGCAAACAGGTTTCTCCGTTCCTGGATTTCGACTGTGGCAACAACAGCGCGGTAGCAGCCAACAACTACGACTGGTTCGGCGGCATGAACGTGCTGACCTTCCTGCGTGATATCGGCAAACACTTCTCCGTCAACCAGATGATCAACAAGGAAGCGGTGAAGCAGCGTTTGAACCGTGACGATTCCGGTATCTCGTTCACCGAGTTCTCCTACAATCTGCTGCAGGGCTTCGACTTCGCCGAGCTCTACAACCGTCATCAGGTTGAGCTGCAGATCGGCGGATCCGACCAGTGGGGCAACATCACCTCAGGTATCGATCTGACCCGCCGCATGCATCAGCAGCAGGTGTTCGGCCTGACCGTGCCTTTGATCACCAAAGCCGACGGCACCAAATTCGGCAAAACCGAAGGTGGCGCAGTCTGGTTGGCACCTGAAAAAACCAGCCCGTACAAGTTCTACCAGTTCTGGATCAACACCGCCGACGCCGACGTGTACCGCTTCCTGAAGTTCTTCACCTTTATGGATCTGGCCGAAATCAACGCGCTGGAAGAAGAAGACAAGAACAGCGGCAAGGCACCGCGTGCCCAGTATGTGTTGGCAGAAGAAGTGACCGGCATGGTGCATGGTGCGGAAGGCTTGGCTGCGGCCAAACGTATCACCCAGAGCCTGTTCTCCGGTGCACTGCACGACATGACTGAAGCTGACTTCGCTCAGTTGGCGCAGGACGGTATGCCGACCATCAAGCTCGATGGCGACGCCGATCTGCAACAGGCGCTGGTGAATGCCGAGCTGGTACCTTCACGCGGCCAGGCTCGCACCATGATTGGCTCCAATGCAGTCACCATCAACGGTGAGAAGCAGTCTAACGCCGAATACACCTTCAGCGACGCCGATCGCCTGTTCGGTCGTTATACGCTGCTGCGTCGCGGCAAAAAACATTACTGCCTGGTAGATTGGCAGTAAACGAAATTGCAGCAAAGGGGCCCTCAGCGGCCCCTTTATTTTTAAGGCATCAGAGCAAATTTTTGATGAAAAACATTCTTTCTATTCAGTCTCATGTGGTGTTTGGCCACGCGGGCAACAGTGCGGCAGAATTTCCGATGCGCCGCATGGGCGTTAACGTCTGGTCGTTGAACACCGTCCAGTTCTCCAATCACACCCAGTACGGCAAGTGGACCGGTTGCGTGATGCCAGCCAGCCACCTGACGGAAATTGCCCAGGGTATTGCGGATATCGATCAACTCAAGCATTGCGATGCCGTGCTGAGCGGTTATATCGGTTCGCCGGAGCAGGGTAGCCATATTCTGGAAATCGTGCGTCAGGTCAAACAGGCCAATCCGCACGCCTGGTATTTTTGCGATCCGGTCATGGGTCACCCTGAAAAAGGCTGCATCGTGGCACCGGGCGTGGCGGAGTTTCATTGTCAGCAGGCATTACCGTGCAGCGACATGATCGCGCCAAACCTGCTGGAGCTGGAGTTGTTGAGTCAGCGCACCGTCGCGAATGTTGATCAAGCGGTAAGCGCTGCGCGTGAGCTAATTGCCAAGGGACCGAAAGTGGTGCTGGTCAAGCACCTGAGCCGCGCCGGTTACCATCCGGACTGTTTCGAAATGCTGTTGGTTACGGCGGATGAAGCCTGGCACATCAGTCGTCCGCTGGTGGATTTTGGCAGCCGCCAACCGGTAGGCGTGGGCGATCTGACCAGCGGCCTGTTGCTGGTTAATCTGCTTAAGGGCGAGGCGCTTGATCAGGCGCTGGAGCACGTGACGGCGGCGGTTTATGAAGTGATGCTGACAACTCAGGCAATGGGACAGTACGAACTACAGGTGGTGGCGGCTCAGGATCGTATCGTGCAGCCAGACTGTGATTTTAAAGCGGTAAAGCTGTAATTAAGCTGACGCTGTGCCCCGGCGGATTATCGCGCCGGGGCCAGGAAATTATTTCAATCCTTCCGCGTTCAAGGTGGCATCTACTGCCGGCCGTGCGGCCACGCGATCAAAATAGGCCGATAGGTTGGCGTGCTTTTTGAGATCAAACTGCATGGCGATAGCCCAGCGCAGAATGGTAAACAAATAGGCATCTGCCACACTAAACCGGTTCCCCAGCAAGAAATGTTGCTTCGCCAGCACTGAATCCAGATAGCTGAACTGCTTCTCCAGTTTTTCCCGCGTGAAGGCTTTGTATTCTTCAGGCGTTTTCGGGTTAAACAGCGGGCTGAAACCCTTGTGCAGTTCGGTAGCAATATAGTTAAGCCACTCAATTGCATGGTAGCGCGACAGCGTGCCCGCTGCGGGGATCAGACCGCGATCCGGCACGCGATCGGCCAGGTATTGCACAATCGCGACGCCTTCGGTCAGCAGACTGCCGTCATCCAACAGCAGCGCAGGCACTTGTCCTTTCGGGTTGATGGTCAGATAGTCGGCACCGCTTTCCGTTTTCTTCAGCGCCAGATCGACCTTTTCCGCCGTGAAATCCAGGCCCGCCTCACGCAGTACAATGTGTGGAGACAGAGAACAGGCACCGGCTTTATAGAACAGTTTCATCGAAAGCTCCTTGATAATGATGAGTGACAGGCATGCTTAACTTCTGATCCTAGCTCTATAACGCCAAAATTACAGCGGGTTAAACGACAAATTTAACTTATCAACGCGGCTTCGGGCTGCAACTGCGCCAGGGTGACGGCAATTTGCTGTTGCAATGCCTGCGGCGCGATTTGCATGGGCGAACGCAACTCGTTACGGATCAGACCCTGCTGCGCCAATGCGGCTTTGACCGGGGCTGGGTTCGGGAAGCTGAACATTTGCTGGATCATCGGCAGCAGGCCATAGAAGTTAGCGCGGGCGGCAACCAAATCGCCGTCGGCGACCTGCTGCACCAATTGCACAAAACGCTGCGGCTGAATATGCGCGGAAGCAGAAATCGCCCCGGTGCCGCCCAGGCACAGCGTCGTCAGGATCAGGTTATCTTCCCCGGTCAGTACGTCGATTTCACCGTCGTTAATCAGCGCCATGGTGGTGTCTGGATTACCACCGCAGTCCTTGATGGCTTTCACCTGCGGATGGCGTGCAATCTGGCGCAGGGTTGTCAGCTCCATCACCACGCCGGTGCGTTGCGGAATGTTGTACAGGATCACCGGCACGCTTGAGGCGTCGGCCAACTGGGTGAAATAGTCCACCAGACCGCATTGCGACGGGCGAATGTAGTAGGGGGCGGGGATCAGCACGCCGGCGACGTCGCGCAGCTGGATCGCCTGTTGCATTTGCAATGTGTCGATCAGGTTATTGCCGGCCAGCCCCATCACCACCTGATGGGCAGGCGTCACGGCCAGCACGGCATCGAGCACCGCCAGCTGTTCTTCCTTGCTTAACGCGGCAGCCTCACCGGTGGTACCGCAAACCACCAACCCATCGACGCCAGAGGCGATCAGGTGTTGGGCCAGCCGTTGGGTGGCGGGCAGGTCAACGGCGTTGTGATTAAATGGGGTCACCAGCGCAACCCAGATACCGGAAAATGAGGCCATAGTAATTTCCTTCAATGCGAACAATAAGAAGCCAGATGAGATAACAAGAGGGGAAACGAGTCGTACACCGCCCAGTCAGCTCATCTGACGGGACAGCGCGCCCCGATCAAATGAGCGTCTGTTTCTTCGAGTAAACTGCCACCAAACCTTCAAGCGGCAATGCCGATATTTGCGCAGCGTCATTGTGGTTGAGGTGAGTCATGGCGGTCTCTTGAAAAGGGGTAATGCGATGATAATGAATATTCTGCATGATGCTGTCAATTTGCAACAGGTTGATAACACGGTTATTCATGATGAAACCGCGCTGATGAGTTTGGCTAATAAGCCGGGAAAAGGAAAACCCCGCCTTGGCGGGGCGAAATTGATTAGCGGGGACGGCGTGCGCCGTTGATCGAAGCCGACCAACTGAACGTTTCCCCGGTGGGTTGAACGCGATTGGCTTTGCGTTCGGCCCGGGTGGCTTTTTCAATTTTCTCGCGGGCGGCAGTGATGCGAGCCACCACCTCATCCTTGATCTTGTTATTCTCGCCATTGGTCAAGGCGCGCCCGAGGCTTTTACGTGCCTTGTCCAACTCGGTTTTTACTTCACGTTGCTCGCTTTCCGTCATGTCTTTCAGCGTCAGTTTTTTCATTTTTGCAGCCTGGTCAGTGAAGTTGGCATCCAGTGTACAGCAATTAGCGGTGTGAAGATGCTGCTGCCGTAACGGAAATGCCAGTTTGCAGGGCGCTGGCGCGTTACATCTCTTCCAGCAGTTCGCTGAGGAAACGCCGCATGCGTTCGGTACGTTCCAGCGCCATTTTCTTGCCGGTGGCGGTTTGGAAACCTTCCTGCAGTTTGAATAACTTGGTTTCGAAGTGATCCAGGGAAAAACGCTTGTCGTCATATTGGCGCTGTTCCGCCAGCGGATCGGCGGCATCGTACAGCGCGCTGCGCATGCGTCCACCAATATAGAAACAACGCGCTACGCCAATCATGCCGATAGCGTCCAGACGGTCTGCGTCCTGAATGATTTTTGCCTCCAGGCTCTCCGGGGTAATGGCTGCGGAGAAGCTGTGGGCCTCGATGGCATGGGCGGTTTCGGCAATGTCCTGCGGCTCCCAGCCCAGCTGTTTGAGCACCAGGGCGCCTTTCTCTGCCGCCATGCGCGAGGCCAGATGGCGCTGTGGCGAGTTTTTTTCCACTGCCACACAGTCATGCAACAGCACGGCCGCACACAGGATGCGACGGTTGCCGCCTTCTTGTTGGCTGATTTTGCGGGTGTTTTTCCACACGCGATGCAGATGTGCCACGTCATGAGAGCCATCATCGGAATCGAGCGTCAGCGGCAACAACGCCTGAGCCAGTTCCTGATGGGGGGCGAAAGGCTGTAGTAAGGCTTGCGTCAGTGGTGAAGAATGCACGTGTTTTGTTCCTTGTGGGCGGAAAACCTCAATCATAACCCCCTTTGATGCGGCGGTGATGACAGCGCAATGTTCTAATTGTTTACTACAATGCAACAGACTATTGCCGCAATCGCGGTTTTTATACCGGAATAAGCAACTTACAATGACGCCATTCCGGTCATCTCCGCTTGGTGTAAACCTGTGTCTGCGGGGTATGGCCGGAATATCCTGCAGACGCCACCGGAGAAAGATCATGCCTACGAATCTTGAAATTGTACGCGCCACCTATGAGGGCGGTAGTGCCGAAGAGAATGGCCGCAACCTGCTGGCAGCGCTGGCGCCAGATGCCGAGTGGACCGAAGCGGCGGGGTTTCCTTATGCCGGCACCTATATCGGCCCGCAGGCGATATTCAAAAATGTTCACCAGCGTTTGGGGACGGAATGGCAGGGCTATCGCGCCGATGTCGACCACTTTTATGATGCCGGCGAAACCGTGATTGCGCAGGGTTTCTACCATGGCACCTACGCGGCCACCGGAAAGTCCTTCACCGCATCCTTTGCGCATATTTACCAGCTGCGCGCGGGAAAAATTGTTAAGTTCGTGCAAATCGTCGACAGCGCAAAAGTGCTGGAAGCAATGCAGGACTAAAGGCCGCTGTGCTTGCCAAATTTGCGATCGTACTCCCGCCGATAACCGCGCGCTTTGTTGCGATCGCGGATCCACAAATATCCGCACACCAGCGCAACGGCGCCTGAAAAGGTAATGTTGCGCATATCCCGGTCATAAAAAAATACCAGTATGGCGTCCAGCGCCGCGATAAAGGCAATCCACTTATACATATGGGATTGCCGACGCGTGGCGGCGTTGAGGCGCTTTAACTGTCTGGCTTCGTGCATAACCGGCTTTTGCTGCATTAACGTCTCGGCGGTAATAAAGTTCCTAGCTGTAAATTAGCAGAATAGTCCCAATGGCGGCAAAGGGTAACGCACGCGATGCCTACGGGCACCTTACGTTCACAGCGCCAGAACGGCTTCGATCTCAACGCTGACCTGTGGCGAGAACAAGGCGCTGACCGCGACCAGTGAGCAGGCCGGAAGCGCGCCGTCGCAATAGTCAAACAGTATCGGCCGGATGGCCGGCAAATCGCCGATATCTGTCAGAAACACGGTTATTTTAATCAGCGCTTTGAGGTTCGTGCCCTCTGTGGCGGCGATGGTTGCCAGTTGCTCCAGAACCGCCTGCGTCTGTTGCTGGGTCGTTTGCCCCTGAGCCTCGGTGGCAAATGCCGTCAGGCCGGAAACATACAGCGTATCCCCGTGGCGTACGGCATGGACATAGGGCCCCCCCGGCGTAGGCAGATGCGGATAATTAATGCGCTTTAATGATGTCATGGTAAAAACCCCGAGAGATAAATTAAAAAAGTAAACAAACTTGGTTAGGATAGTGCGATGAACATCGGAAGTACGCTGCGATATATTGATTTTAAATAATATCACTACCATTCATTTATAACTGTGAAGGACGTTTCAGGGTAATGAATTCGGCCTTAATTCCTTACATGCAACGCTGGCAGCTACAGCCCGACGGCCAGGCGTTTGAAACTCACAGCAGCCTGCTGATGCCCGTTCGCTATCAGGGGGCCGCCGCCATGTTGAAAATAGCCCGCGAACAGGAAGAAAAGTTCGGCGGTTTATTGATGTGCTGGTGGCAGGGCGAAGGTGCTGCGCGGGTGCTGGCCTGGCATGAGGATGGGATCTTGCTGGAGCGTGCGCAAGGCAGCCGCTCGTTGCCGCAAATGGTGCGCGATGGCGACGATCGTCAGGCGACGGAAATTCTTTGCCAGGTTGTTGCCCGCCTGCATGCACCACGTGCCGAACCCTTACCGGAACTCATTCCTTTGCACCAATGGTTTAACTCACTGTGGCCGGCGGCGCAGGCGCACGGTGGCATGCTGCGCCTCAGCGCCAGGGTGGCCGCAGAATTGCTGACCAGCCCGCGTGAACAGACCGTGTTGCACGGAGATATACACCATGACAACGTGCTGGATTTCGGTGAGCGTGGCTGGCTGGTGATCGACCCTAAACGCCTTTATGGCGAACGCGCGTTCGACTACGCCAACATCTTCTGCAACCCCAACTACGGTATTGCTACTGACCCAGACATTTTTCAGCGGCGAGTCGTGCAGATCTGCCAACTGGCTGGGCTGGAACGCCAGCGTCTGCTGCAGTGGATCCTTGCCTGGGCAGGGCTGTCCGCCGCCTGGTTTATGGAGGACGGCGAAGCGGCGGATATCGATTTCCGTGTCGCCGAGCAGGCGGCGCTCGCACTGGGCCTGTCGTTACCGGAAGGGGATTCAGGGTTCATCCTGCCAATAATCGAGCGACGCTGAAGGCCGCTGTAAATAGCGTACCATTTCACCATTTTGGTCCACGGCCATCGCCTGAAATTTGCCTGAGTCAGGATATTCCACCAGTTCGGGCTGCTCGCGGGTGCTGACAGACAGATATTTTAGCGGCGCATCCGACGTGTTGATGATCTGATGCGGGTATTCCGGGCCCGGCGGAATGAAAATAACGTCCCCGCTTTTGATCGGCAGCCGCTCCCCGGCAACCCGTAAGGTGCCGATCCCCTCCAGCACGATGAACATCTCCTCCTGCGCATAGTGGAAGTGATAAGGGCATGAACGCATGCCCGGGGCTACCACGTCGATAGAAGCCCCCAGTTTTTTGGCTGCGGTACCGGTGCCCAAACGGGCGCCGATGCTGTCATACAGCGGTGGACGGTTGTCGTGTGATTTATCAACCTGGTCGAAATTACGGATCAGACGCTGGGCTAACAGCGTGGCATGCTCATTCATAAACATCCTCGTGACAATGTCACTTAGTGATTGACGATGGCAATAGTAAAACCGTCCATGGTTCCCCATCAGTTAAGCAGAAGATCGCTAAAGGGTGAACATTGACGGAGGGACTAAAGCATCTTTCAACCTGCGGACTTAATTCTCGCTGCGGTTCGCGCGGTGTGGCAGTGAAAGGATGATATGAGCGATGGCCCCCCCAATAATCCCCCAAAATGCCGAGCCGACGCCGAGCAGCGTCACGCCGGACGCGGTGATCAGGAAAGCGATCAGCGCGGCATCACGTTGCTTTTCATCTTGCAATGCGCGTTGCAGACTCCCGGCAATGGTGCCCAGCAGCGCCAGCCCGGCAATGGTGTGGATCAAGGCGGCGGGCAATGCGCTGAACAACATGCCGATAACGCCGCCGAAGGCACCGGCCAGCAGGTAAAATACCCCGGCGGCAGCGGCGGCCATATAGCGGCGCTGCGGATGCGGATGCACGTCAGGCCCCATGCAGATCGCGGCGGTAATAGCGGCGATACAAACCGAAAACCCGCCGAACGGCGCCAGCAAAAGTGCGGTCAGCGCCGTCCAGCTAATCAACGGCGAGGTGGGGACGCTGTAGCCGGCGGCCTTGAGGGTGGCGATGCCGGGGGCATTTTGTGACGCCATAGTGACCACGAAGAAAGGCACACCAATCCCTAACAGCGTAGACGCACTAAAGTGTGGCGCAATAAACTCCGGCATGGCGAACGCCAACGGTTGCTGCGCAAGATGGATGTTACCCTGCAGCGCCGCAATCGCCAGGCCGGTCAACAAGGTCAGGACAATCGCGTAGCGGGCCAGATAACGGCGAGTTATCAAGTACACCAGCCCCATTCCCGCGCTCAGCACGAAATTCACCTGTAGCGAAGCGAAGGCATCCAGGCCAAAGCGCAGCAGGATCCCCGCCAGCATCGCCGCCGAAATTGCCTGCGGGATGTAATCCATCAACCGGGCAAACAGCCCGGTCACGCCGCACAGCAGGATCAGCCCGGAGGCAAAGATGAAAACGCCAATCGCTTCGTTGAGTGGGGTTCCTGGCAGACTGGTGACCAGCAGCGCGGCGCCGGGCGTCGACCAGGCGGTCAGGATCGGCGTGCGGTAATACAGCGACAGTCCGAGGGAGGTGATGCCCATCCCCAGCCCCAACATGGTCAGCCAGCCGCCAATCTGCATTGGCGTCGCACCGGCGGCCGCGGCCGCCTGAAAGATAATGGCGGCAGAACTGGTGTAACCGACCAATACCGCAACGAACCCGGCCATCACGGCGGGCAGGGACAGATGACGCAAAGAGAGGGCTGGGCGCATGCCTGACTCCGGTAACGGTCGTGCGTTATAACGCACAGTGAAACGGCAGCATAGCACCGTGCGTTATAGCGCACAAGGGGCTATAATCAGCCGAAAAGCAAGGGAGAAAAACATGCAGGAATTGTCCGGTCATCTGGCACAAACGCTTCGTTCTTTGCGCGTGCAGCGCGGTTGGAGCCTGAATCAGGCGGCGGAAAATACCGGCGTCAGCAAGGCCATGCTGGGGCAGATCGAACGCGGAGAATCCAGCCCAACGGTGGCAACGCTGTGGAAAATTGCGACCGGGTTTAACGTGGCGTTCTCTGCGTTTCTCGAGATCTCACCGCTGCAACAGCAGGCCACGCTGCACCGCTATGGCGATGCGCCAGTGTTTAATCAATACAACGCCGATATGCGTGTCGTCCCGTTGTTTCCCTTCGATCGCCAACTGGGGTTCGACATGTTTGTCATCGATCTGGCTCCAGGGGCGCTCAGCGAGTCTTCTGCACATGAGCCGGGGGTGATCGAGCATGTGATTGTCATCAGCGGCGAGCTGGAGCTGGCCGTCGACGGGCAGTGGTATCACCTGAGCAGCGGCGAGGCGATGCGCTTTCAGGCCGATCGGCCACATGCTTACCGCAATGCCAGCCAACAGACGGTACGCATTCACGATCTGATCCATTACCCTAAATTTTGATTCAACGGCGTGGGCGCAGGCTTTGACTCTGCGCCGCCAAACGCCTACCTTGTTGAAAATGAGTCTTATTAACTTTCAAAGGGAGATTGAACTTGCCAGTCACCAACCGACGCCAGTTTATTAAACTCAGCGCACAAACCGCAGGAGCCGTATTCGCGATGACTTCATTACCCAACAGTATCCGCCTGGCGATGGCGGCAGAAGGGGGCACCAGCGCCGCCGACCAATTCTTGTGGCTGGAAGAGCTGCAGGGCAAAGCCGCACAGGCATGGATCAAGCAGGAAAACCAACGCACCACCGCGCGTTTTGCCCAGGGCGAAGGTTTTCGTCAGGTGGAAAAGCAGGTGCTGGCCATTCTGAATAAAGAGAGCCAAATTCCGTGGGTCACCAAGCGGGATGAGTACTATTACAACTTTTGGCAGGATCAAGCCAATCCACGCGGCCTGTGGCGACGGACCACCTTGCAGGAATATCGCAAGGATCAACCGAACTGGGAAACGGTGCTGGATATTGACGCGTTGGGCAAGGCCGAAGGCAAAGATTGGGTGTTCCATGGCTCGCAGTCGCTGGCTCCCGAATACCGCTATTGCCTGCTGGAGCTGTCGCCGGACGGCGGTGACGCCACCGAAATCCGTGAATTCGATCTGGTGACCAAGCAGTTTGTTAAAGACGGCTTTGTGCTGCCGGTGGCGAAAAGTCAGGCCTCGTGGATTGATAAGGATACGCTGTTTGTCGCCACGGATTTTGGCGCGGGATCCATGACTCAATCAGGTTATGCGCGCATTGCCAAACGCTGGCGGCGCGGCACGCCGTTGAGTGCGGCTCAAACGCTGTATGAAGCGCAACCGCAGGATATGGTGGTATATGCCTATCATGACCATACGCCAGGCTTTGAGCGAAACTACGTGGGCCGCAGCCTGGATTTCTATCGCCGCGAAACCTATCTGCTGACCGCACAAGATCAGAAAATCAAAATTGATATTCCCGCCGACGCCGAGTTCAGCACCCACCGCGAGTGGCTATTGGTTAAGCCGAGCAGCGACTGGCAGGTGGGGGAGACGCGTTATCCTTCCGGTGCATTATTGGCGACCCATTTTGACGATTATCTGGCCGGCAAGCGTGAATTTACGGTGTTATTCACCCCGACCGCGCAGGTGGCGTTAAGTGGCTACAGCGCCACGCGCGATCACCTGATCCTCAGCATCATGGACAACGTGGTAAACCGGTTGGAAGTGCTGACGCCGCAAGAGAATGGCTGGCAGCGCAAGCCGCTGGGCAAACCGGGGGCCATCGGCACCCTGTCCGCCGGCGGCATTGATGAAGAGACCAACGATTACTTCCTGACTCTCAGCGGCTTCCTGCAGCCGACCTCTTTGTACATGGGCAATCTGGACGGCGGGGAGCCGGAACTGCTTAAGCAAGGGCCGCAGGATTTTGACGCCAGTGGTTATCAGGTCAGCCAGCATTTCGCTACGTCAAAAGACGGTACGCGGGTGCCGTATTTCCAAATATCGGCCAAGGACATCAAGCTGGACGGCAGCAACCCTACGCTGCTGTACGGTTATGGCGGGTTTGAGGTGTCGCTCACGCCGGGTTACATGGGAGCCAAGGCGCCGGCCTGGCTGGAGCGTGGCGGGGTGTACGTCGTGGCCAATATTCGCGGCGGTGGTGAGTATGGTCCAGCCTGGCACCAGGCGGCGCTTAAGCAAAACCGTCATCGTGCCTATGAGGACTTTGCCGCAGTGGCGGAGGATCTGATTGCGCGAAAAGTGACATCGTCACAACATCTGGGGGCCCGCGGCGGCAGCAACGGTGGCTTACTGGTAGGCAACATGCTGACGCTGTACCCGCAGCTGTTCGGTTGCATCGTCTGTGAAGTGCCGTTGCTGGATATGCAACGTTATACCCAGCTTTCCGCCGGGGCTTCATGGATTGCTGAATACGGCGACCCGAGCAAAGCGGAAGAGTGGGCGTACATCAAGACTTTCTCGCCGTATCACAACATCAAAGCCGATGTACCTTATCCGCCGGTGCTGTTTTACACCGCCACCAGTGATGACCGGGTCAACCCGTCGCACGCGCGTAAAATGGCGGCGCGGATGCAGCAGATGGGGTACCAGCAGGCCTATTTCTATGAGAATACCGAGGGTGGGCACAGTGCGGCGGCAGACAAACAACAGGCCGCGTTCCACGGTGCGTTGGTCAGCGAGTTCATGTGGACTAACCTGAGCGCTAAACCGAAGGTCTGAATCTCGCAGGACGAGAGATAAAAAAGCCGGGGCAAATGATTGCCCCGGCTTTTTATTGCGATGAAAACCTCGCCGGCGATCAGTTGGCCGCAGCGGCCGCCTGTGCTTTCTTGTTGGTATCTTCAGCGGTGTCCAGCGTCATGCGGTACAGCTTCGGCGCGGTCAGCATCATCAGGATGGCGATCACGGCAGTAGCGATACCGATTTGCATAAACACGTGGCTGTAGATAGCCAGCGAAGCGTGCGCGTCGTTAACATTGCTAGGCACGGCGGTCAGACCGGCGACCTTACCGGCAATCAGCGCGGCAGCGGCGGTGGTCAGGAACCAGGAACCCATGATAAAGCCCATCAGGCGTTGTGGTACCAGTTGCGCCACCATAGCCAGGCCCAGACCGGAGATCATCAGCTCGCCGATACTCTGCAACGCGTAGCTCAGGATCAGCCAGTTAACCGAAACGATACCTTGTTCGTTGGCAAAGCTGGCACCCCACGGCAGCACCAGGAAGGCACCTGAACACAGGATCATACCGAAAGCGAACTTGTGCGGCATCGGCAGACGGTCACCCATCTTGTTATACAGCGCCGCCAGAATAGGGCTGGCCAGCATGATCCAGAACGGGTTCAGCGCCTGATATTGCTCGGGTTCGAAACCAATACCGAGGATGCTGTGTTCCACGTTGTGGATAGCGAAGAAGTTCAGCGAGGTCGGCATCTGGCTGTAGAGCACAAAGAAGACGACCGCTTCCAGCATCAACAGGAAGGCGACGATCATCTTGCGGCGCGCAGCACCGTGCAGCGCAAAGGTTTCTTTGGCGAACACAATCACGATACCGATGGAGATAATCGCCAGTGCCCAGCGGGCAATCACCTGGTTGTGCAGCAACCAGCTGGAAATGGCTACCAGAGCGACTACGCCCACCAGGACCATCAGCAGCTTTTTCACCTGCAGGGGTTTGAAGTCAGGCTTGGAACCGTGCTGTTTAACCCACTTGTGGCACACCATAAAGTTGACCAGGGTGATCAGCATGCCCACCACGCTCAGTGAGAACGCGACGCTCCAACCGTATTTCGCCGCCAGCCACGGTGTGGCCAACATGGAAAGGAAAGAACCGATATTGACGGACATATAGTACATGGTGAATGCACCGTCCAAACGCGGATCGTCTTTCTCATAGCAGGTTGACAGCAGGGAAGATGGGTTAGCCTTGAACAGGCCGCTACCCACGGCGATGGTCGCCATACCCAGGTACACCCAGAAGATTTCATGGCCGGAGTAGGCCACCATGGCGTATCCGACGGCCAGCACCAGCGCGCCCAGCACGATCACGCGCTTGGAGCCCAGCACTTTATCTCCGAGCCAGCCACCGATGGCGACAAAGCCGTACACCAGTGCGCTGAAGGAAGAGAACAGGGTAATCGAGTCGGCTTCGCTCAGGCCAAGCATTTTGACCAGATAAACCGCCATGATGCCTTGCAGGCCGTAATAGCCAAAACGTTCCCACAGCTCGATAGAGAAGATCAGGTAAAACGCCTTGGGTTGTTTGAAGGCGTTAAGACTCACGCTTTCAGGTTGTTCGCTGTTGTTGTTTGCTGTTGACACTGGTACCTCTGATTTTTCACTGCCCCGTCCCAGAGAGACGAGAAATTGCAAAAGGTGATGCAGGACTGCATCCTTCTGCGTTGTTATAGGATGGGATGACGGCGGTTAATGTTCACTATCTTTGTCAACGAGGCAAGGCGTTTGTCATATCCTGTTACATATAACGCTCGCGGAGTGAAACAACCATGTTGCAAATGTTATGCAGCATTAACGTTCGTCTTTATTTGCTTTGCCGAGTTTTTGTTTTGATTAAAAGCTATACGGAATTTAAACAGTGATATATTCTGCTGAATGGAGTTTTATTAGTCCATATCAATAGGTGGGGTGATTAATCCATTGGATTGTTGTGCATATGACGCATTTTGTAAAATTATAGAAATTTAAGAAAACGGGACTGGCGCTTGTGACGGTAATGTGATCTTTAAAACGTGAGGTTTACCGCAATTTTTAACTAATTTTTCGCTTGAAAATAAGCGGGAATTGGGTTTTCTACTGAAATCCGCGAGAACACCAAGGTTACTGCTGCTTGATATCACATTTCCGATAAAAAATAGCTCAATGGGATATGAGGAAGAGACGGGCGCGCGTTGCGCCCGGTGGCAGCGATCAGGCGTCGGGATAAACCTTCTCGTTAAACTCGCAAAGATCTTCAATGATGCAGGAACCGCAGCGCGGTTTACGCGCGATGCAGGTATAACGGCCGTGCAGGATAAACCAGTGGTGGCAATCGACCTTGAACTCGGCCGGCACCACCTTGAGCAGCTTCTCTTCAACCAGATCGACATTTTTGCCCGGAGCGAAACGGGTACGATTGCAAACGCGGAAGATGTGGGTATCTACGGCAATGGTCGGCCAGCCAAAGGCGGTATTGAGCACCACGTTGGCGGTCTTGCGACCGACGCCAGGCAGGGCCTCCAGCGCGGCACGATCTTCCGGTACCTCGCCGCCGTGCAGTTCTAACAGCATGCGACAGGTTTTGATCACGTTCTCGGCTTTGCTGTTAAACAGACCGATAGTCTTGATGTAGTCTTTGACGCCGTCGACGCCCAGGGCCAGCAGGGCGGCCGGGGTGTTGGCCACCGGATAAAGCTTGGCGGTGGCCTTATTGACGCTGACGTCGGTCGCCTGCGCGGAGAGCAGTACGGAGATCAGCAGTTCAAACGGCGTGCTGTACACCAGTTCCGTGGTCGGCTGCGGGTTGTTGTCGCGCAGCCGGGTAAGAATTTCCAGCCGTTTTTGCTTATTCATCAGGCTTTCTCTGTCTGTCCTTGTCCCAGCGTCGGTTCAGCCAGCAAGGCTTTGGCCGTACGCGCTTTCATCCGTTCATCAATCAGGTATTTCAACGCCAAAAGCAGGCCCAGGCCGATAAAGGCCCCCGGTGGCAGCATGGCCAGCAGGAACGGGCTGTCAAAGTGAACCACTTCGATGCGCAATACTTTGGCCCAGCTGCCCAGCAGCATATCGGCGCCGTCGAACAGGGTGCCGTTGCCCAGCAACTCACGCATCGCGCCAAGCGTTACCATTACGCCGGTAGCGCCCAGGCCGATTGCCAGGCCGTCCAGCGCTGACAAACCGATGGGTTTTTTAGAGGCTACCGCTTCGGCGCGGCCCACCACGATACAGTTGGTAACGATCAGGGGAATAAAGATCCCCAGCGATTGATACAGGCCAAAGGCATAGGCATTGATCAACATTTGCACGATGCTGACCGCCGCCGCGATGATCATGACGTAAATGGGAATACGCACTTCATTCGGCACCCAGCGGCGCACCGCGGAAATGGAGCCGTTGGTCAGCGTCAATACCAGGGTGGTCGCCAACCCAAGCCCGAGGGCGTTGGTCACGGTGGACGTCACTGCCAGCAGCGGGCACATCCCCAGCAGCTGTACCAGTGCGGAGTTGTTCTTCCACAACCCCTGGACAATCAGATCTTTGGCTTCACTCATTCGCTGGCTCCACACACAGGTAAGCTATCAAGTTTAGGCGGCAGCGTTTCCATATACAATGCCGTGCGCCGAACGGCGTTGACCACCGCGCGCGGTGTGATGGTGGCGCCGGTGAATTGATCGAACATACCGCCGTCTTTCTTCACCGCCCAGCGTTTATCGTCCGGGCCTTCAATTTTCTTGCCGCTGAAGAACGAAATCCAGTTCGAGATACGCAGCTCAATTTTATCGCCCAATCCAGGCGTTTCATGGTGTTCGACCACGCGGGTACCCAGCACGGTGCCGCTGAAATCAGCGCCGACCAGCAGCTGAATGGCGCCGGAATAGCCGTCCGGCGCGGTGGTTTCTACCGCGGCTGCCGTAGGTTGACCGTTTTTACGCGCCAGATACAGGCGGTGAGGGGCACCGTTGCCCAGCGCCGGATCGCTTACCAGGAAACACTCGGTCTGCATGTCGTTGTCGTAGTGTTCCGGGGGCACCACTTGGTCAAGCAGGGCTTTTTGCTGCAATGCCGCCTGGTGGGCGATGGTTTTTTGCGTCAGGCTATGCACCACCGCGGTCAGGCCGGTAGTCACTGCGGCAAACACCGCCAGCGTGGTGCCATGCTTTCTCATTGAATTCAGCATCATGGCTCCTTAGCGATGGCCGTACACGCGAGGCTGCGTGTAGTGGTCGATGAGCGGTACGGTAATGTTGGCCAGCAGAACGGCGAAGGCAACGCCGTCGGGGTAACCGCCATAAACACGGATAAGCCACACCAGCACGCCAATCAATGCGCCATAAATCAGGCGGCCTTTTGGCGTGGTGGAAGCGCTGACCGGGTCGGTAGCAATAAAGAACGCCCCCAGCATGCTGGCCCCGGAGAACAGGTGGATCAGCGGCGATGCCTGCTGCAGCGGGTCAAGCCACAAGGCCAGCCCGGAGCACACGGCGATAGCTGCCAGCATGCTGAACGGGATCTGCCAGTGGATCAGGCGGCGAGCCAGCATAAACAGCCCGCCGGCCAGGAAACCGAGGTTGACCCATTGCCAACCGATACCGGCCAGAGCGCCACCAAACAGCGGCTGTTGCAACACTTGTTCGACGCTATGGCCACTGCGCAACCCGGTTTTGAAACCGTCCAGCGGGGTGGCCTGGCTGATACCGTCAATCCCCATCTGCAATTCGTGAATGGTGGCGCCCTGCGCGGTATGGCCGCTGAAGATCGCCAACAGGGTATCCTGGAATGAAAGCGCGGTGGCTCGCAGTTCATCCGGCGGCAGCCAACTGGTCATTTGTACCGGGAAGGCGATCAGCAGCACCACATAGCCGACCATCGCCGGGTTGAACGGGTTTTGCCCGAGGCCGCCGTACAGCTGCTTGGCGATGACGATGGCAAAGAAAGTGCCGATGACAATCATCCACCAGGGGGCCAGTGGCGGTAGGCTGATGCCCAACAGCAAGGCGGTCAGCAGGGCAGAATTATCTGCCAGACGCGTGCGAACCGGCAGCTTGCGCAAGGCGAGGATAGCGCCTTCCGCCAGCAGGGCGACCAGCATCGCCAGGGCGGTTTGAATCAGAGTACCGTAGCCAAAGAACCACACCTGCGCCGCGACACCGGGAATACAAGCCAGCATGACCCACAGCATAATACGGCTGGTGCTTTGCTGGTTATGGGTGAAAGGAGAACTGGCGATGTGCAAGCCTTTGGCGGCTGTTTGTTGTACCGGCCTGAACTTCATAGAATAACTACACCTATCTTTGCCGTGCATCGGCAGGTTCAACGCGCCTCTCAGAGGAGCCGCAGGAAAAATTATAGCGCTGCATTCTACCTGAATCACTGCGAGGGTAATACGTCTTAATTTTGCGGGTATTCGGCTTTTAGCACGGGGTGTACGCGAGGGGGAAATTTCTAATGGCGCGATTAGATTTTTTTTGCCGAGAAAAGCGGGGTAGTTTGGTCAGTCAAAACAAAAATCGTCGGCATCACTGGCCGACAACAGGCGATAACCACTGGATTTGCAGGGTATTTTAGGGCCTTTTTTTCGCACAAAATAACAACTTTTGCATAATCTATGTGGGTTATTATCCCGTGTATTATTAAGTTAGTGAATGTACATTAATGACAAATGAAGATGTATTTTTTATTGAAGAACTGATTGAGTGGGTTGAGATACATCTGGAGAAACGGCCTAATCTGGACGAAGTCGCGCGTATTTCCGGCTATTCCAAGTGGCATCTGCAACGCAAGTTTAAACGCATCACCGGCATTCAGCTCGCCACCTATATCCGTTCACGTATTCTGACGCGTGCAGCGGTGGCGTTACGTATCACCCACCGTTCTATCATCGATATTTCAGACGAACTGGGCTTTGATTCCCAACAAACCTTTACCCGCATGTTCAAACAGCGTTTCGACACCACGCCCAATCGTTATCGTTCGATGGACACCTGGGATGTGAAAAACCTGATGCCGCGCTTTAGTTTCGATGCCAATTTCGCAGCCGATTATTACCCAGAAGTGAAACGCCTGACGTTGCCGGATATGCAGCTGGTGGGTTTTTCGCGCCAGTTGGATTTTGCCTCGGAAGCGGAGATCGAACATTCGTCTTGTATGGCGATGAAGGACGAAATCTTCACCGATTTCTTCCGTGGGCTGAGTGTGGATTGTCATCGGGTCTACAGCATTCATTCCGTGCGAAATCGAGATGATGACGCGTATTCGGCCACCCACATCATGGCAGTGGATCCTGAGAACAAACAGGATATTTTGTCGGGCTACCAGATCGACACTATCCCGATCGCCGGGCGTGAATATATTTCTATTAACCATCTGGGCTCGGCGAAAGAATGTTCGCAGTTCTTTGCCTATCTGATCACCCACGTGATGCCGGGGCTGCGTAATGAAGTGAAAGGGAGCGTGGAGATGGAAATAATTCAAACCAAGGAGAGGAATCAGGATTCGAAGATGCGCCAGATTGACGTTGATTATACCTATCTGATCTCTATTGATTAGGGCGTGACTCCAAGGGCTGAGACTATTGGAACGCGCCCTGTATTACGAACCGCCTGTTTGGTCCACCAACCTTCACATCTCACGCCTTGCTGCGTGCTCAAGTGGTCGCCAGCGGCGCTCACGCATTATTGAGTGAAACAGCCAGGGCCGCCTTGCGTTTTGCAAGGCGCCGCTTCCGCTACTCTTTATCGTTTTCCGCCGTCGCCAGGTTTTGCTCGGCCTTTTTAGCTTTGACGCGTGCGATGGCCGCCGCAACCGCCGCCTTGCGAGGATCTTCTTCCGGTACGGCAGTTGCTGGTTCCGTCGGCGATTCAACGGTTTCGGCCTGCTGCGCGGCTTTCTTGGCTTTAGCGCGAGCGATGGCCGCAGCAACCGCCGCCTTACGTGGATCTTCTTCCTGCGCGGCAGCTACTGGTTCCGTCGGCGATTCAACCGTTTCGGCCTGCTGCGCGGCTTTCTTGGCTTTAGCGCGTGCAATGGCCGCCGCAACCGCTGCCTTGCGTGGATCTTCTTCCTGCACGGCAGCTGCTGGTTCCGTCGACGATTGAACGGTTTCGGCCTGCTGCGCGGCTTTCTTGGCTTTGACCCGTGCCAATGCAGCGGCCACAGCTGCCTTGCGCGGATCTTCTTCCTGCACCACAACTACCGGCTCAGCAGGCGTTCCAACTGCGTCGGCTTGCTGAGCTTCTTTCTTGGCTTTAACCCGGGCTAACGCAGTAGCAACTGCAGCCTTACGCGGATCTTCGCCCTCGACAGCAGGAGGCGTCGCTGGGGTGGCAGCCGCATCTTGCTGAGCACGACGTTCACGCGCCTGCGCTTTGCGGGCTTCGCGGGCGGCGATCATCTCGCTATTGTCCGGTGCCTCGCCGCTGATGGTTCCGGTTGCCGGCGCGGCATTTTTACTGCGCACGCGGGCCAGGGCGGCTTGTACCGCATCCTGATCGCCGTCGGTCATTTTGACGGCCGCTTTCTTGTGACGTTCTTCGCGCGCCAGTTTTTCACGTTCCAGACGGGCCAATTTGGCTTCGTAACGGGCCTTGGCTTCGGCGGTGCGCGCGGCTTCCTGATCGATGGCTTTGATTTCGGCCTTTTCCTGGCGGTAGTACTGCACCAGCGGAATATTGCTGGGGCATACAAAGGCGCAGGCACCGCACTCAATGCAGTCGAACAGGTTATGCTTGCGGGCTTTTTCGTGTTCTTCGCCACGGCTGAACCAGTAAAGCTGCTGTGGCAACAGGCCCGCCGGGCAGGCATCAACGCATAAACCGCAGCGAATACAGGACTGTTCAGGTTCTTGCGGCGCCATTTCACTGACGGAAGGGGCCAGAATGCAGTTGCTGATCTTAACGATCGGCACGTTCAGCGCGGGCAGAGTGAAGCCCATCAGCGGGCCGCCCATGACCACCATTTGTTGGGCCTGCGGCTGGAAACCGGCAAAGTTCAGCAGGTGCTGCACCGGGGTGCCGATGCGCGCCCACAGATTACCCGGTTGGCTGAGCGCTTCACCGGTAAGGGTGACCACGCGTTCGATCAAGGGTTCGCCGTCGACAATGGCGCGCTTAATGGCAAAGGCAGTCCCGACGTTTTGCATCAGCACGCCGATAGCGGAGGAGTGTTTGCCGTGCGGCACTTCCTTGCCGATCAGGATCTTGGTGAGCTGCTTGGCGCCGCCGGAAGGATATTTGGTTGGGATCACCCGCAGCGAGATGCCCGGTTGATCGCGCAACGCCAGTTTTAACGCTTCGATCGCTTCGGGCTTATTGTCCTCGATGCCGATCAGCGTCACTTTCGGCTGCAGCAGGTGGCGCAGGATCTGCGTGCCTTCGATCACTTGGTCGGCATGCTCCTGCATCAAACGGTCATCGGCGGTGATATAAGGCTCGCATTCCGCGGCATTGAGGATCAGGGTTTCTACCCCGTTCATGCCACCCTGCAGCTTGCTGGCGGTAGGGAAACCTGCGCCACCCAACCCGGCGATGCCGGCCTGATGAATCCGCTGGATCAGTTCGCCGGTAGGCAGTTGACGGTAATCCGCCACCGGTGCGCGTTCGCACCAACGGTCTTCGCCATCCGGCTGAATAATAACGCACAGCTCTGCCAGCCCTGAAGGGTGAGCGGTGATATGCGGTTTGATGGCGCTGATGGTGCCGGAGGTCGGCGCATGCACCGGCACGGTACGGCCACGGCCGACGGTCAGCGGCTGGCCTTTCAGCACGTGCTCGCCGACGTTGACGCACAATTCGCCTTCCGGTCCCAAATGCTGTTGCAAGGGGATGACGAAGGTGTCGGGCAGCGGGGCGGTACGCAGCGGTACGCCGCTGGACTGGGTTTTCATTTCCGGGGGATGGATCCCGCCGTCGAAATCCCAAATCCGGTCTTTTTTGAAGGCGGCGAACAAATTAAGCATGTTGCTCCACGTGGATCACTTGCACCGGGATCGTCTTCATATCCCACTTCCAGTTGGCGGTAGTGGTGGCGACCGGTTTCATTTCAATACAATCGGTAGGGCACGGCGCGACGCACAGGTCGCAGCCGGTACAAAGATCGGTAATCACGGTGTGCATGGCGCGCGTGGCACCCACTATTGCGTCCACCGGACAGGCCTGAATGCACTTGGTGCAGCCGATGCAGTTGGCTTCATCGATATAAGCGACCTGACGCACCGGCTCGGCGGCGGCTTCGCTGCCCAGGGGCTGCGGCTCGACGTTGAGCAGTTCGGCCAATTTCAGCATCACTTGCTCGCCGCCGGGGGCGCATTTGTTGATCATCTCACCGTTGGCCACCGCCTCGGCGTAAGGACGGCAACCGGGGTAACCGCACTGGCCGCATTGGCTCTGCGGCAGGATCTCGTCGACCTGCTCGGCCACCGGATCTTCTTCCACTTCAAAGCGGCGCGCGGCGAAGCCCAGCACCAGCCCGAACAACAGGCCGAGGGCGCTGAGCGCAGCAATCGCAATCCATAACGCGGTCATTAGAATTTCACCAGCCCGGTAAAGCCCATAAAGGCCAGAGACATCAACCCGGCAGTGATCAACGCGATGGAAGAACCACGAAATGGCGCAGGCACGTCGGCAACCGCCAGACGCTCACGGATCGCGGCGAACAGCACCATCACCAGCGAGAAGCCGGCGGCGGCGCTGAAGCCATAAACCGCAGACTGCAGGAAGTTGTAGCCGAGGTTAACGTTAAGCAACGCAACGCCAAGCACCGCGCAGTTGGTGGTGATCAGCGGCAGGAAGATGCCCAGCAAGCGATACAGTGCCGGGCTGGTTTTGCGTACCACCATCTCGGTAAATTGCACCACGACGGCGATCACCAAAATAAATGACAGGGTGCGCAGATACACCAGATCCAACGGAACCAGGATAAAGGTGTTGATCACCCAGGCGCTGACGGAGGCCAGCGTCATGACAAAGGTAGTAGCCATGCCCATGCCGATGGCGCTTTCCAGTTTCTTGGAAACGCCGAGGAACGGGCACAGGCCGAGGAACTTCACCAGGACGAAGTTGTTCACCAGTACGGTGCCGACAAACAGGAGCAGGTATTCGGTCATTGCGATGCCTAAAAAAATAAAAGCCGCCTATTATCGGGAATTGGCGGCCTGACCACAACACAGTGATAGCAAGGTTATTGCTATTTTCGCCCTTTTTTGGCGAAAATTTACACAATCATACGCACAAAACGTGCCACAACGCGCCTAGCGTTCGGTAAAGGTCCCTTTGACCCGCTTGGAACGTTTCATATAAGGCACTAACAATGCCGCCATCAGCAGGGGCCAACCCAGGCTGCGTACGGCCAACTCATCCGGCACCGGCGCAAAGGCAAAGGCTTTCACCGCCAGCAGCACGGTAATCAGCAACCACAGCAGGAAAAACTTGGGGAAGCGTTGCGAACGATGGCAGAACAGCCACAGCAGCCACAGCGTAAAGCACCACATTGCCATCGTGGTCAGCACTGAAAAATACCACTGTAGGCTAAACGCCTGAGCGTTGGTCAGCAGGTATTCGCGCGATTCCGGCATGAAAATCGCCATGGCATACAGAAGCAGCATCAGGCTGGCGCTAAGCAGGGTGACGATCAGATAGGACATCGGGGCCAGCAACCAACCGCCAATACGGTTGTAATCAGCTTGAGACATAAACGGCTTCCTGGGTAAGACATGATTCAATGTGACAGCCGCATAGCTTAGCGGGTAATGCGGGCTTCGTCATCAATATCAAGCGGATGGTCGGCGCCAGGAGGCCGGTGCAGCACGTTTGGCTACCGACGGCATGATAAGCCGCCGGTAGCAGGCCGATTAACGGCGATTAAGCTGATAGTAGGCTTCGTTCCAGCGCAGCTCATTTTTGAACGCCGGCAGGCTGGTGCTGTGGTCGATCGTCACAAACTCGATGTTATGCATCTCGGCGTAAAGTCGCAGCAGGTCGGCATCCAACGCCTGTGAGAACACGGTATGGTGTGCACCACCCGCCAGGATCCAGGCTTCGGCGGCGGTGGCAAGCGTTGGCTGAGCCCGCCAGATGGCGCGCGCCACCGGCAGTTTGGGCAACGGATGCGGTTGTTCCACGGTGTCCACCTGATTGACCAGCAGGCGGAATCGGTCGCCCAGGTCGATCAGGCTGGCATTGATCGCCGCACCGGCCGGCGTGGAGAAAATCAGCCGTGCTGGATCCGCCTTGCCGCCGATACCCAGCGGTTGTATATCCAACAGTGGCTTCTGTTCTTTGGCGATCGATGGGCAAACCTCCAGCATGTGCGAACCGACCACCAAATCGTTGCCCGATTGGAAATGGTAGGTGTAATCCTCCATGAATGAGGTACCGCCTTCCAGTCCCTGCGCCATCACTTTCAGGATGCGCAACAGCGCGGCGGTTTTCCAGTCGCCTTCGCCGCCGAAGCCGTAACCCTGCTGCATCAGGCGTTGTACCGCCAGCCCCGGTAACTGCTTCATGCCATGCAAGTCTTCAAAATTGGTAGTGAAGGCCTGGAAGTTACCCTGTTCGAGGAAGCGCTTCATGCCTAATTCGATTCGCGCCGCGTCGAGCAGGTTTTCACGCTTTTCCCCGTTGATTTGCGCCGCATCGCTCAAGACGTAGCGGGTTTCGTATTCTTCAATCAGCGTATCCACATCGCCACGGCTGACCTCATTGATCACGCTGACTAAATCACCGATGCCATAGGCATTCACCGAATAGCCGAATTGGATCTGCGCCCCGACTTTGTCACCTTCGGTCACGGCGACCTCACGCATGTTGTCGCCGAAGCGGGCCACCTTCAACTGCTGGCTGGCCTGTTTGGCGTTGGCTGCACGCATCCACTGCGCAATGCGCCGGTGCGCTTCCGTGTCTTGCCAATGGCCGGCTATCACGCTGTGCTGCTGGCGCATACGGGCACCAATAAAGCCAAATTCGCGGCCACCGTGTGCGGTCTGATTGAGGTTCATAAAGTCCATGTCCATGCTGTCCCACGGGATCTGAGCGTTGAACTGGGTATGGAATTGCAACAGCGGCTTGTGGAGGATCGACAGTCCGGCGATCCACATTTTGGCCGGCGAAAAGGTGTGCAGCCAGGCCATGATGCCGATGCACTGTGGCTGATAGTTGGCGTCGCGGCACAGGGCGGTGATTTCATCCGGCGTGGTCACCAGCGGTTTCAGCACCAGTTTTACCGGCAATCCGGCCTCACGGTTGAGATTTTCCACCACCTGCTCGGCGTGTGCCTTGACCTGTTGCAGGGTGTGCGGGCCGTACAGGTGCTGGCTGCCGATGGCGAACCAGACTTCGCGCTGCTTGAATGCGTCCATGGAGACTCCTGAATTGTCATGTCGAAATGGGGGTTCAGCAGGCTGAACCGGCGTTAGGGGCATAGCGCGGCTCGGCGGCCTGGCACCATTGCTGATAGCGTTGATAAAGCTGTTGGTAGCGGGCGACGCGCTGCGGATCCGGCTGGAGAGTGCGTTCGATGCCGCAGGCCATGTGGCGTTGTGCTTCGGGCACGCTGCGGAAATGATCGGCCGCCACCGCGGCGAAGATAGCCGCCCCCAGCGCGCAACATTGGTCTGAAGCCACGATCTGCAGCGGTCGATTCATCACGTCGGCGCAGACCTGCATGATCGCCGGTGATTTACGCGCAATCCCCCCCAGCGCCAGTACGTTGTCCACCGGAATAGACTGCTGCTCAAAACACTCCATGATGGCGCGGGCACCGAAGGCGGTAGCGGCGATAAAGCCACCGAACAGCGTCGGCGCATCGGTGCCGAGGTTCAGATCGGCGATCACGCCTTTCAGACGTTGATTGGCATAGGGCGTGCGGCGGCCGTTAAACCAGTCCAGCACCACCGGCAGATGATCCAGTGACGGTTTATCGGCCCAGGCCTCGGTCAGCGCGGCCAGCATGCCGGCTTCTATCTGTTGCAATTGGGGCTGCAGCTGCGGTTGGCTTTTTGCCGCTTCGCGCAGCGGCCAGCTCAGCAGGCGACCGAACCAGGCGTACATATCGCCAAAGGCGGACTGTCCTGCTTCCATACCGATTAACCCCGGCACCACGCTGCCGTCAACCTGGCCGCAAATGCCCTCGATGGCACGCCCGTCCACCCGCTGGCGATCGGCGATCAGGATGTCGCAGGTAGAGGTGCCAATCACCTTCACCAGGGTATAAGGCTGGGCTCCGGCCCCCACTGCGCCCATATGGCAGTCGAAGGCGCCACCTGACAGCACCACCGTGGTTGGCAATCCGAGGCGTGCGGCCCATTCGGCACTCAGTGTGCCGACCGGCAGCTCGGCGGTGTGGCAGTCGTCAAACAGCGGGTAGGGCAAATGCTCAACCAGTAATGGATCGAGTGCGGCAAAAAAGGGTTTTGGCGGCAGGCCGCCCCAGTCGGGGTGCCACAAGGTTTTGTGGCCTACGCTACAACGCCCGCGTTTCAACCGCTGTGGGGCGGTGGTCCCGGACAGTAACGCCGGCACCCAATCGCACAGCTCTATCCAGGAAGCCGCCGCCTGACGTACCTCGGCGTCCCGTCGCGTGACGTGCAGAATTTTGGCCCAGAACCATTCGGAAGAGTACACGCCGCCGATGTAGCGGGAATAATCGGGGAATTCGCCGCTGCGGCAGAGCCGATTGATGGCATCCGCTTCTTCAAGAGCCGTGTGATCTTTCCACAGCACAAACATGGCGTTCGGGTTGTCGGCAAATTCTGGCCGCAGCGCCAACACCTGGCCCTGCTGGTCGATCGGCGCAGGGGTGGAGCCGGTTGAGTCGACGCCGATACCCACGACCTGCAGCCGTTGCGCCGGGGTCATGCGCTGCACCAGACTGACCATCGCCTGTTCCATGGCTTCAATATAGTCGAGCGGATGATGACGAAAGCGATTCTCCGACGCATTGCAAAACTCACCGCGCTGCCAGCGAGGGTAATAAACCACTTCGGTATCCAGCTCCGCACCGTTTTGGCAGTCGACCGCCAACGCCCGCACCGAGTCGCTGCCGAAGTCCAATCCCAGGGCAATAGCACCTGCCGTCATGATGTTGACTCCTGATGTGTTAATACGCTGTGACAACCATAGGAGCCGAAGCGCTGGGCAGGTGAGGAGCCATTGGCTGGAAGTATGCACTTTTCTGCTTCCCACAGTGGTTTTGTGACGGCTGTCATAAGTTAACGCTTGGCGAAATTCGCTAAATATATGCACATATCTGCTGTATTCCACGGATGTGATAGCGCTCTACATTTCAGCAACAAATACCCGCTAAAACTTAAGCCGTCTTACCCCGGCTGTAAGGCAATGCCGCGAGATAAGCGCTACACCTACAGCCATTACTCTAATGATAACGTTTTCACCGCGAGCGGGTTTCGTCGCCACAGAGAACAAAATAGCGGAGAGCATCATGCATAAATTCACTAAGGCGCTGGCGACACTGGGGCTGGCGGCCGTTATGTCACATTCGGCTATCGCCGAGACCATGAAGCTGGGTTTCTTGGTCAAGCAGCCGGAAGAACCCTGGTTCCAGACCGAATGGAAATTTGCCGATAAGGCCGGTAAGGATCTCGGCTTTGAGGTGATTAAAATCGCGGTGCCGGACGGCGAGAAGACCCTGAACGCCATCGACAGCCTGGCGGCCAGCGGAGCCAAAGGGTTTGTCATCTGCACGCCGGATCCGAAATTGGGCTCGGCGATCGTCGCCAAGGCGCGCAGTTACAATCTGAAAGTGATCGCGGTGGACGACCAGTTCGTTACCGCCAAAGGCAAGCCTATGGACAGCGTGCCGCTGGTGATGATGGCCGCCACCAAAATCGGCGAACGCCAGGGGGAAGAGCTGTGGAAAGAGCTGAACAAGCGCGGCTGGAAGCTGCCGGATACCGCGGTGATGGCCATTACCGCCGATGAACTGGACACGGCCCGTCGCCGCACCGGCGGTTCTATTGCCGCGTTGAAAGCCGCCGGTTTCCCGGAAAAGCAGATTTACCGGGTACCGACCAAATCCAACGATATCCCAGGAGCGTTCGACGCCGCCAACTCAATGCTGGTGCAGCATCCTGAAGTGAAAAACTGGCTGATTGTCGGCATGAACGACAACACCGTGCTCGGCGGCGTGCGCGCTACCGAAGGCCAGGGGTTTAAGACGCCGAACGTGATTGGCATCGGGATCAACGGGGTGGATGCGGTCAGTGAGCTGTCCAAGGCGCAGGCCACCGGCTTCTACGGTTCGCTGCTGCCGAGCCCGGACATTCACGGTTACAAGAGCATCCAGATGTTGCATGACTGGGTCGAAAAGGGGGTAGAACCGCAAAAATTCACCGAAGTGACCGACGTGGTGCTGATCACGCGCGACAACTTTAAAACCGAACTGCAGAAGAAAGGCCTGATGTAATTACCGGGCCGCCCACAGCATGCTGCCGGGCGGCATTTTTAACTGCAGGAGGAAAACACTATGACTACCGCGCTGCCGTATCTGGCGTTTAAAGGCATAGGTAAAACTTTCCCAGGGGTGAAGGCGCTGGATGACATCAGTTTCAGCTGTCAGGCCGGGCAGATCCACGCGCTGATGGGGGAAAACGGCGCCGGAAAATCCACGCTGCTGAAAATCCTCAGCGGCAACTATTCGCCTACTCAGGGAGAAATTCAGCTGCAGGGGCGTTCGGTCACCTTCGCCAACACTACCGACGCGCTGGATGCCGGGGTGGCAATCATCTACCAGGAGCTGCATCTGGTGCCGGAAATGACCGTGGCGGAGAACATTTATCTCGGTCAACTGCCGACCAGGCGCGGGCTGGTGGATCGCAAACTGCTGCGTTACGAGTCCCGGCTTCAACTGGAGCATCTCGGGCTGGATATCGATCCGGATACGCCATTGAAATACCTGTCGATCGGCCAGTGGCAAATGGTGGAAATCGCCAAAGCGCTGGCGCGCAACGCCAAGGTAATCGCGTTTGACGAGCCCACCAGTTCGCTGTCCGCCCGTGAGATCGAACAGCTGTTCCGGGTGATCCGCGAATTGCGCGCTGAAGGGCGTGTGATCCTGTATGTCTCACACCGCATGGAGGAGATTTTTGCCCTCAGCGACGCCATCACGGTGTTCAAAGATGGCCGCTATGTGCGCACCTTTGACGATATGCGTCAGGTTGATAATGCCCAGTTGGTGCAGGCGATGGTGGGGCGCGATCTCGGTGACGTCTACGGCTATCAACCGCGTGAACTGGGGCCGGTGCGTTTGGCGCTCCAGGGGTTGCAAGCGCCCGGCGTGAAAACGCCGATCGATCTGAGCGTGCGTGCCGGGGAGATCGTCGGGTTGTTCGGCCTGGTCGGCGCCGGCCGCAGCGAGCTGATGAAGGGGATCTTTGGCGCCACGCGGGTCAGTGCCGGGCAACTGATGCTGGATGGGCAGGTGCTCGCCATTCGCTCGCCAATAGACGCTATTCGTGCCGGCATCATGCTGTGTCCGGAAGACCGCAAGGCGGACGGTATTATCCCGGTGCATTCGGTACGCGACAATATCAACATCAGCGCGCGGCGGAACAGTGTCCGCGCGGGTTGTCTGATCAACAACGGTTGGGAGGCCAGCAACGCCGAGCATCATATACGTGCGTTGAATATCAAAACCCCAAGCGCCGAGCAGCTAATTATGAATCTGTCCGGCGGTAACCAGCAGAAGGCGATTCTGGGGCGTTGGCTGTCGGAAGACATGAAGGTGATCCTGCTGGATGAACCGACACGCGGCATCGACGTTGGCGCTAAACACGAGATTTATAACGTGATTTACCAACTGGCGCAGCGCGGCATCGCGGTGCTGTTCGCTTCCAGCGATCTGCCCGAAGTCCTGGGGCTGGCGGACCGTATCCTGGTGATGCGGGAAGGGGCCCTGTCCGGTGAGTTACTCCATGATGACGCCAGCGAGGAAAAAGCCCTCAGTCTGGCGATGCTGCGCACCCCCGAGATTGCCCCCGATACCGCTGCGGCGGTGGCCTGAAAGTGAAGGAGAAAGAGATGTCGACCATAACGACCGATTCCGTGAAAAACCGCAGCGGCCAGGGGCTGGCGCGGATTTGGGACAGCTACGGCATGCTGGTGGTGTTCGCGGTACTGTTTATCGCCTGCGTGCTGTTTGTGCCTAATTTCGGCTCATTTATCAATATGAAAGGGCTGGGGTTGGCGATATCCATGTCCGGCATGGTGGCCTGCGGCATGCTGTTTTGTCTGGCCTCCGGCGACTTTGATCTGTCAGTCGCGTCGGTGATCGCCTGCGCCGGGGTCACTACCGCGGTGGTGATCAATATGACCGAAAGCCTGTGGATCGGCGTGGGCGCCGGTTTGCTGCTGGGAATGGTCTCCGGGTTGATCAACGGTTTTGTTATCGCCCGGCTGAAAATCAACGCGCTGATCACCACCCTGGCCACTATGCAGATATTCCGCGGGTTGGCATACATCATTTCCGACGGGAAAGCGGTAGGCATTGAAGACGAGCGCTTCTTTACGTTGGGTTATGCCAATTGGCTGGGGTTGCCTGCGCCCATTTGGATCACCGTAGCCTGTCTGATCCTGTTCGGCTTCCTGCTCAATAAAACCACCTTTGGCCGCAATACGCTGGCGATTGGCGGTAACGAGGAGGCGGCCAGATTGGCCGGGGTGCCGGTGGTACGCACCAAGATTGTGATCTTTATGCTGTCCGGGCTGGTTTCCGCCGCTGCCGGCATCATTCTGGCTTCGCGTATGACCAGCGGTCAGCCAATGACCTCGATCGGCTATGAGCTGATCGTGATCTCAGCCTGCGTACTGGGTGGGGTTTCGTTGAAAGGTGGTATCGGTAAAATCTCCTATGTCATCGCCGGTATCTTGATCCTCGGCACGGTGGAAAACGCCATGAACCTGCTGAACATCTCACCGTTCTCGCAGTATGTGGTGCGCGGCGTGATCTTGCTGGCGGCGGTGATTTTTGACCGTTACAAGCAGCAGGCCAAACGTCGGATTTAGAAAATCGGCAACCGCGTTCACAGTTCTGTTATCGGCTCAGGCAGTTCTCTGCCGGGCCGATACACTTGTTCAGGATAGTTCTATCAGCCGTTCCGGGAGGACAGATGTACCATCGCATGGCACAGGAACCGCAGCCGAACCCGCTGTTGCCGGGTTACACCTTTAACGCCTATCTGGTGGCGGGGTTAACGCCCATCATGGCGGACGGCCCGCTGGATTTCTTTATCGACCGCCCCGGCGGCATGAAGGGCTATATTCTCAACCTGACCATCAAGGGCCAGGGCAAGGTGTTCGACGGCGAAGACACCCTTTACTGCAATCCTGGCGATCTGTTGCTGTTTCCCCCCAAGGCGGCGCATTACTATGGGCGTTCGCCGGACAGCGACTGCTGGTATCACCGCTGGGTGTATTTCCGACCGCGAGCCTACTGGGCCGACTGGCTGGAATGGCACAGCAAAACCCATGAGGTCGGGCGTTTAACTTTACCGAACAATAATTTACTGCTGGAGTTCGACCGGCTGTTCGCCAATATCGAGCAAACGCAGCGTTCAGGCCGGCGTTTCGCCGAAGAGTTGGGGATGAACCTGCTGGAGCGTTTGCTGCTGCGCGCGATGGAAGAGGATCCCCTCAGCCCACAGAAAATCATGGATCCCCGGGTGATAGAGGCCTGCCAGTTTATTACCGGTAATCTGGCCGGTGAGTTGCGCATCGACGAAGTGGCGCGCCACGTCTGCCTGTCGCCTTCGCGGCTGGCGCATCTGTTCCGTGAGCAGGTGGGTATCAATATTCTGCGCTGGCGCGAAGATCAGCGGGTGATCCGCGCCAAGCTGCTGCTGCAGACCACTCAGGAGTCGATTGCCACCATCGGCCGGGTGGTGGGTTATGACGATCAGCTCTATTTTTCCCGCGTATTCCGCAAACGGGTCGGGGTCAGCCCGAGCGATTTTCGCCGCCGTAGTCTGGAGATAAACTATCCGGCCAGGAATCAGCGTGAGACGCCTTATGCTGTGGCTACAAATTAACATTACATTTACTTCTTGTTCCCGCCAGCGTCATGGTGTCAAATCTGACTGGTCTATTGCGAGCCAGTAAGAGGAAACACCATGGCAGAAAAAATTCGGGTTGGGCTGGTCGGTTACGGCTATGCCAGTAAAACCTTTCATGCGCCGCTGATTGTCGGCACCCCAGGCGTAGAGCTGGCTGCGGTTTCCAGCAGCGATGCCGGCAAAGTGCACGCAGACTGGCCATCGATGACGGTAGTCAGCGATCCGCAGGCGCTGTTTAACGACCCCTCTATCGATCTGATCGTCATTCCTACACCCAACGATACCCATTTCCCTCTGGCGCAGCAGGCAATGGCGGCCGGCAAGCACGTGGTGGTGGACAAGCCTTTCACCGTGACGTTGTCACAGGCGCAGCAGCTGGAGCAGCAAGCGCAGCAGAGCGGCAAGCTGCTGTCGGTGTTCCACAATCGCCGCTGGGACAGCGATTTTCTGACGCTCAAGGCATTGTTGAAAGAAGGCGCGCTTGGTGAGGTGGTTTATTTCGAGTCTCATTTCGATCGTTTCCGCCCGGAAGTGCGTCAGCGCTGGCGAGAGCTGGGCGGTGCCGGTAGCGGCATCTGGTATGATTTGGGGCCGCATCTGATCGATCAGGCACTGCAACTGTTCGGCAAACCGGAAACGCTGTATGTCGATCTGGGTGAACTGCGTCCGGGCGCACAATCGGTGGACTATTTCCACGCGATATTGAACTACGGCAAACGCCGGGTCGTTCTGCATGGTACCGTGCTGGCCGCGGCGGAAACCGCACGTTATATCGTGCACGGGACTCAGGGTAGCTTTATCAAGTTTGGGCTGGATCCGCAGGAAGACCGCCTCAAAGCGGGCGAGCGTCTGCCGCAGGCCGATTGGGGTTACGACATGCGTGATGGCGTAGTGACATTGTCACGTGATGGCGTGCTGGCGGAAAAACCTTTGCTCAGCATTCCAGGCAATTACCCAGCCTATTACGCGGCTGTCCGCGATGCGATTAACGGTGAGGGTGAAAATCCGGTCACGGCTGCTGACGCCATCCAGGTGATGGAAATGATCGAGCTGGGGATTGAATCTGCGAAACAACAAAAGGCGTTGCCGGTAGTCTGACCGCGGCGTTTTATTCTCAGGGTTCGGCGTGCCGAACCCGTCTTACTCCTCGAGGGATCCTGACCCATGTCCTGGTTGCAGCGTCTGCGCATTGATAAATTTTTGCTGGTATTGATTCTGGTGGTGATTGTCGCTTCGGTTTTCCCCTGCGAAGGCAGATGGGCAACCTTTTTTGATCATCTGACCACCGCGGCTATCGCGCTGTTGTTCTTTATGCACGGTGCCAAGCTGTCTCGTGAGGCGATTATCGCCGGCATGGGGCACTGGAAGCTGCACTTGGTGGTGTTTCTCAGCACCTTTGCGCTGTTCCCGCTGCTGGGGCTGGCGATGAACCTGATGGTGCCGGGTTTGATGACACCGACGGTTTATCTGGGCTTCCTGTACCTGTGCGCACTGCCGGCCACAGTTCAGTCGGCGATTGCCTTTACTTCGGCGGCGGGCGGTAACGTGGCGGCCGCGGTGTGCAGTGCTTCGGCATCCAGCATTCTCGGTGTTTTCCTCTCGCCGCTGCTGGTCGGGGCGCTGATGCATACTCAGGGCGGTAATACCGATGTGTTGCACGCCATAGGTTCGATCATTTTGAAACTGATGGTACCCTTTGTGGTTGGGCATTTGGCCCGGCCGTTAATCGGCAAATGGGTCGATCGTCATCGCAAGCTGATCAATCTCACTGACCGTTCATCGATTCTGCTGGTGGTGTATACCGCTTTTAGCGCTGCGGTGGTGGAAGGGATTTGGCACAAGATTGACGGCTGGTCGCTATTGACCATTTTAGTGATGTCGCTGGTGTTGCTGACGGTGGTGCTGATTATCAACACCTATGCCGCGCGCTGGCTGGGGTTCAATACTGCCGACGAAATCACCATCGTGTTCTGTGGTTCGAAAAAGAGCCTGGCGAACGGCATCCCGATGGCCAACGTGCTGTTCCCGGCGGCGGCGGTGGGTGCCATGGTGCTGCCGTTGATGATTTTCCATCAGGTGCAGTTAATGGTGTGTGCCGTACTGGCGCAGCGTTACGCGCGTAAAACGGCCAAGCAGCGCGCAGAAGCAGGCGCGTTGACCGCGAAATGAAATAAATAAAAAGGGCGCTTGGCGCGCCCATTTTCACTTAGCCCTGCACTTTATCGCGCAGCGCCTGTTTTTCCTGTTCGCTGAGGAACGCCATTTTCAGGCCGTTTTCCTGGGCGGTGCGGATTTCAGCTGGCGTCAGGCCGGCTTGCGGTGCCGCCACGCGGTATTCGTGTTCAATTTCAATACCCTGTACGGCCGGGTCATCGGTATTGATCGACGCCATAACGCCGTGGCGCAGGAACTTCGCCAGCGGATGCTGCGCCAGAGAAGGCACGGTGCTGGTCTGAATGTTGGACGTCAGACAAGATTCGATACCGATGCCATGCTCGGCCAGGAAGTCCATCAGTGCCGGATCCTCAATCGCTTTCACGCCATGGCCAATACGTTCGGCACCCAGTTCGCGGATCGCCTGCCAGATACTTTCCGGACCCGCGGCTTCACCTGCGTGTACGGTGATGCGCAGGCCGGCGTCGCGGGCGCGGTTAAAGTGGCTGAGGAACAGGCTGCCAGGGAAGCCGAGTTCGTCGCCGGCCAGATCCAGTGCGGTAATACCGTCGCGGTGCGCCAGCAGGCCTTCCAACTCTTGTAAACAGGCCGCTTCGCCGAAGGTACGGCTCATGATGCCGATCAGGCGTACGTCGATACCCAAATCGCGCGAACCGGAACGAACGCCGTCAATCACGGCTTCCACCACCCCAGCCACCGGCAACTGATGTTTCATCGCCATGTAATACGGCGAGAAGCGCAGTTCGGCATAGTGCAGACCGGCATTGGCCGCATCCTCGACGTTTTCGTAGGCGACCCGGCGGCAGGCGTCCAGATCGCCCAGCACCGCTACGCCCCAGTCCAGCTTCTGCAGAAAGCTGACCAGATCCGGTTCGGCGTGAGTGATTTGCACGTGCGGACGCAGCGCCTCCAGTTCGTTGGCGGGCAGGGCAAGGTTAAACTGACGGCCCAGGTCAAGAATGGTTTGCGCACGGATATTGCCGTCAAGATGGCGGTGGATGTCGGTCAAGGGGAGGCGTGGGTCAATCATGATGTGCACTCGTTATTTTGTTGTAGGTAAAGTGCAGATCAGTATAAAAACAAAATGATGAAAATTGCCATTGTGTTGCATAAAAAAGTGACGACAATCACATTAATGTTGCTGGTTGCTGCATTTATGCGCCAAAGCGGGAGCGCGCCACTCCCGCATTGATGTCGGTAACAGAGCTTATCCGACCCTCAGTTTTGCGATGTTTTTTTCCTGGATATCGCCGACGCCGTGCTGCACCAGCCAGTGGTTAACCCTGTCGATGTCCAGCGGTTGTGCCTGCTCGATACGCAACACCGGGCCCAGGGCCATCGGCATGGCGCGATCGGCCAGCGCCCGCAGTTCGGGCAAGTACTCCGCGCCGGGGTGGCCTTTGGGACGCTGACCGGTACGGGCGGCGTAGCGTTCTGCGGCCAGTTCACCGGATATTTGGTTCCACACCTCCAAAACTTGCGTCACGCCCGCCTCGCGCAGGTACTGGCGTAGCTGTTCTCTGGACTGAAAGCCAAACCAGGCGTCGATGACATAGATGCAGCGCAGGGGCGCCTGCGCCACCATTGACCAGATAGCCTGGTATGCGGCATAACCCAACTGACGGTTCAGTTCGCGGTTTATGTTATCCAGGCGTGCCATAAAAGGTTCTTTGATACCGTCGAGGGAGAGATAAGGCAGATCAAAATGGTGCGCCAGCGCGCGGGCAACGGTGCTTTTACCGGAAGCCGGAACGCCATTGACCAAAATAACGGTTTTACCGTCGCTATCTGTCGAAGTCATAATATTTCCACCACCTCTTGCCAGAGTTTTGCGGCGCGTAACCGTTCGAGCCGCGGCTTGTTATCCAGCAAATCCACAATCGCGCGGATGCCTTCCTCAATGTGGCTGTTACTGTCGGTCGCCCCGAACAGGATCACGATGTCGGCCTCTTCACTGTCTTCGAAGGCGATCGGCTGCTCCAGCAGCACCATGCTGAAACAGTTTTTGATCACGCCGCATTCCGGGCGCGCATGGGGAATGGCAATGCCTTCGTCGAAGACGTAATAAGCCCCATGGGCCAACGTGTTGCTGATCACCGCCTGATAATAGGATGCGTGAATATAACCGTTTTCGACCAGGGGCCGGGCTGCCAGCTCAATTACCTTCTTCCAGTCGGTTTCCTGCACGCCGACCTGTATCGCACCGGCTTCTATGAGCAGTTGTTTAATCGTCATCATATTCCCTCACAGAGACTTCCTGATAATATTGCGCAGCTCATCCATTTTAATAAAAATTCCATCGATCTGCTGACGATAGCTTTTATTTTTGGCATAAATCTTTAATGCGCGATTATAAGCCAGCATTAAAGCCTTATGAATTTCGCTATCCGCCGGCGCTGTGGCCAACTGCTGTTCTAATACACTAATTTCGGCTGATATTTCATTGGCTTCGACATTCTGTAGGCCGTGATCAAGTTCTTTGTTTCGCGTACTTTTCATAAAATTAAACATGACCTTCTCCACAAATTAAGCGTGAACTTTCCAGCCCCGACGGGCGCCGGGGCACCAGGGTTGTGGGTTTTATAAAAAAGAAAATAGGGCAGTGATTATTTAAACAGGCCGATCTTTTCCGTTAATACCTGGGTAACGGCATTGTTGGCGGGGATCAGGAATTTGCGCACGCTGTCATTGACCTTGCCCTTTTCAAAGGTTTGTTTGCATCGGTCTACCCATTGCACGTTCATCTCGGTGCCCACGTTCACTTTCTCGATGCCACCGGCTACCGCGAGCCGCATATCCTCATCGCTGACGCCGGTACCGCCATGCAGCACCAGCGGGGTACCTGTGGCGGCGGTGATTTCCGCCAGACGCTGGTGCTGGATATGCGCCTTGCCGGTATAGAGCCCGTGGACGGTGCCTACCGAGACCGCCAGCATATCGACCCCGGTTTCATCGACAAAGCGCTTGGCATCTTCCACCGTGGTAAAGCAGATATCCTCTTCCGCCACCGCCTTACCGTCTTCGGAGCCGCCGATGGCACCCAATTCGGCTTCTACCGACACGTTATGTTGACGAGCAATGTCGATCACTCGACGGGTATTGGCGATGTTCTCATCCATTTCCAGGTGCGAACCGTCATACATTACCGAACTGAAGCCTGCGTCAATCGCCGTCTCGATGGAGGCAATGTCAGAGCAGTGATCCAAATGCAGGCAGGTGGGAACATCCTCGCTTTGGGCCAGAGAACGCACCGAATCAACCAGCAGCCTGTAACCCAAATATTCGGCAGTACCGGTCGAAATCTGGATCATCAACGGGCTGTGCATACTTTTGGCCGCTTTGAAAAAGGCCGGTAACATTTCCAGACAGTGGAGATTGAATGAACCTATCGCCTTGAAATCTCGGGCTTTGGCCACTGACAACAGCTCGTTGAAATTATAGAGTTTCATGGACTTTTTCCTCATGGTGCTTGGTTGATTTACCGTTAACAAACCACGCAATCAGCGTGACGAAGGCGATGAACAGGGCGATGAATAGCCAGTTGCCCTGGAAAGCATGTCCCATCACCAGCCCACTGCTGATGACGTCGGAGTCGCTGAAGGTCACCCCGACAAAGCCGTAACTTTCCAGCATCGGTACCAGAATGGCCGGCAGGAAGGTGATAAACAGGCCGTGAACAACCCCGCCAATCATGGCGCCGCGACGGCCACCCAGCGCATTACCGAAGATGCCTGCGGTGCCGCCGGCGAAGAAGTTGGTCAGCAGACCGGGCAGGATCATCGCCAGACCGAACATTGGGAAAACGATCATGCCGATGATTGAGCCAAGGGTGGTGGCGAGGAAGCCGACGATCACCGCGTTGGGGGCGTAAGGGAACAGCACCGGACAATCCAGCGCCGGTTTGGCATCCGGCACGACGCGCAGGGCGATACCGCGGAAGGCGGGTACCAGCTCATTGAGCAGCAGGCGTACGCCGCTATAGAGGATAAATACGCCGGCGACAAACTGGATGGCCTGCATAAAGGAATACATCAGGTAGTTCATGCCGCCGGCATACTGGACGATATACTGCGGACCGGCAGCCAGCGCCGGGATCAGATACATCGGGATCATCACCACCGCCATCGACAGGTAGGTGTCCTGCAGGAACTTGAAGTTATCGGGCAGCTCCAGGTCTTCGGTAGAGCGGGAGCCCTTACCGACCACCTTGGCGACGGCAGCCTGTACCAGATAACCGATGGTGCAGAAGTGCCCCAGGGCCACATCGTCCGAACCGGTGATTTTGCGCACCACCGGCTGGGCCAGCGCAGGCATCAAAACCGCCATCACGCCGCCGAATATGCCGCCGGTCAGAATCAGCGGCATGCCGGTCAGCCCGGCCTTGTAGCCGATCACTGCCCCTATGGTGGCCATCCACAGCAATGCCTGGCCGGTCAGGAAGATGTATTTGAACGGAGTAATGCGCGCAATGATGATATTCACCGCGAAAATTACCATCAGGGTTAGCGCCACTTCTGAACCCAACTCGCGGTTGGCCAGGCCGGCGATGGCGGCGACGTCGGTGATATAACCGGTCATGCCGAACCCTTGGGTGAATATACTGTTCAGATAGGTCAAGGCACCGACAATAATGTTGATGCCCGCCATCATGATCAGGAAACCCAGCAGGGTTTTGAAGGTGCCTTCGGCCACTTTGCCGATGGATTTCTTCTGCAGCAATAGCCCCAGCATGGCGATAAAAGCGACCAGAATGGAAGCCTGGCCCAACAGATCTTTGACGATAAAGTCAATCAGGCTATTCATGGCGGGTTTCCTTCATGTCACGTTCTTTCAGGAAGGCCACGATCTTTTGCTCAATTTCCACTTTATCGGTAAGCCGATGCAGAATAATGACCCGCTTCTTTTCCTCTTCGCTGGCGTCGGCATTTAAAATATCGGCGAAGGTTTTCTGGGTAAGAATAATATCTGATTTAAAGGCGCTGGCCTCAGAGATAGTAGTGTGATCAATATCTGCCTCAATCTCTAATTTCTTCAGCACCGCTCTTGCGCTCATTTCGATGGCAAAGCTGGAGCCGAGGCCACAGCCACATACGCACAGTATTTTAAGCATGGATATCTCCTCAGATTATATTTAATTGCCTGGCGAGTTTGTAATGGTGTCCTTCGGTATCAACCAAACGTTTCTGCATGCTGATTAAATCGATGGGAATAGGTTGGTTGCCGGCATTAATAATGATTGCCTTGTTCTTCATTCCTGAATAAATACAGCGAACCACTTCGCTGGCCATAATGGTCCCCTGATAAATCTCTTCGCCGGTCGGTTCACCATTGCGCAGACCGTAGCCCATAATCGTTTTACGAATACGCACGCCAATTTTGGGCTCCAATTGTTTAATCATGGTGTCGATAGCGCCTTGAAAACCGGGCGAGTATTCTTTGGTATAACCCTCTGAGCACAAAATAATCACGCTATTTTGCTGCTCAAGTCGTTGAGTTATTTTTTCTGCCAGCTGATTCAAGGCATATTGGCATTCCGGGATCAGGGCAAAATCCGCATTGGATTTGATGGCCGATTGCAGCGTCAACTCCCCGCAGTAACCGCCCAGCAGCTCAATCATGAACACGCGTCCGGGCAGGGCGCGCCCGGTGTTTCTCAGTTTTGAAACTTCTTTTATCACCTGTTCGCAGGCGGTGGAAAAGCCAATGCTGTAATGACTGCCGAAAACGTCATTGTCGATAGTCATCCCCACGCCAAAACAGTTAATACCGAATTCACTGAGCGTATTTAAAAACTGCAGCGACCCGTCACCGCCGGCCATAATAAGCACGTCTGTGTGCAAGGCCTTAAGCTGTTTGCTGATGGTTTCATATTCTCCAGCCGTCAATTTCTTGGCCGTGCGGCCGGAAGAGATTATCGGCATTGATGAAATGGAGAAATCAACCAAATCGCGTTGGGCAATAGGATGGTGCTGATTAGCCAATAATCCGGGGATGCCGCCGTTAAACAGAATGATATCTGCCTGCGCCAACCTGGCGACCTGGAAAATAAAGTTATTGATCCCGGTGACATCGCCGCCGCTTATTACTACGCCAATCTTCATATACCTGTCTCCAGCTAATTCCGTGGAGCTCATTGTCATTTTTGGCATCGGTAAAATTTGCAGGCGACATCACAAAACTATCACAAATATTTTTATAGATGGCCTTGACAGGCTTGCCGGCAGGATTAATTTTGCGAAGGAGATCTCATTTTATTTTTGTCGGCTTCGAGATTTTTAGATGATGATTATTAATAATCAACGAGTTGCGTTCACGTCGCGTTAAGGCCGGCTTTACCGTCATCAATGGCGAGGAGCAAAGAAATAAGTTTAATGAAGTGTGATAACTCTCGCATTTTTATTCGATACGCTGAGTGTGACGTTAATAAATACGCGGATAAAAGAAATAGCCACGTATTTATTAAGTTATTTAATGATTGAGGTTATTCAGGCTCTAACCACGGTCAAACCGGCCTGTTCCAGCGGGCCCGTCAGTGCAGCATCGGTGGAACGCTCGACGATAATACTCTGCGCCATGGAAATATCGCCAATGGCATATTGCGAGGCGGCATTGAGCTTGGCGGCCGAGGCCAATACCACGGTTTCTGCCGCCCGTGCTGCCAGTGCCCGCTTGATGTAAGCCTCTTCGAGATCGCCGGTGCTTAGGCCGGCGGTAGGGTGCACGCCAGTCACGCCCATAAAATAAATATCGGCGCGAATATGAGACATGGCTTCCACTGCGGCTGCGCCAACGCTGACGATCGAATGTTTATATAAACGCCCGCCGATCAGGATCACTTCGAGCTTCGGGTGGTCTACCAGACCGACGGCCACGCTGGGGCTGTGGGTGACGACGGTGGCTTCTAGCGTGGGCGGGAGCTGCCTGACCAATTCGGCAGAAGTCGTGCCGCCATCCAGAATCACCACTTGCCCAGGGGTAATCATTGCCGCCGCGGCTTTGGCAATCGCACGTTTGGCGGCGGATTCCTGCCCGTTTCTTTCGGCAAAGGTGGCAATGGCCGGGGAGACCGGCAGCGCTCCGCCGTGCACTCGTTGCAATAGGCCTTCACTGTCCAATTCGCGCAGATCGCGCCGCAGGGTATCTTCGGACAACCCGAACATCTCGCTGAGCTGTTTGGCCAGAACCTGTCCGTCCTGAGCCAGTTTTTCCAGAATGATTTTTTTACGTTGGCTGGTGAGCATGGCGTTTTCCCGTTAAATTTGCGCTGCACGAAATGTCTTGATCATACACGAAAATGCACGATAGTATCAATTTCCTTTCCTGCTTGTGGAGTTGAGCACCATGATCGCTACCCAAGATCGGGTTCGCATTGTCGAAACCCGGGTACTGTCTGATGACTGGTATTTGCTGAAAAAAACCACCTTTGATTTTTTGCGTCGCGATGGCGTATGGCAGCGACAAAGCCGTGAAACCTACGACCGCGGCGATGGAGCCACCATTTTGCTGTTTAACCGGCAAAGGCAAAAGGTAGTGCTTACGCGTCAGTTCCGCTTCCCGGCGTTCGTCAATGGGCACGACGGCATGCTGATAGAGGCTGCCGCCGGGTTGCTGGACAATGCGTCGCCAGAAGAGCGCATCCGGGCTGAAGCGGAAGAAGAAACCGGCTATATCGTGCAAAACGTGCAAAAGGTGTTTGAAGCATACATGAGCCCCGGTTCGGTGACGGAGAAACTGCACTTTTTTGTCGGCGAATACCAGGCTGATGAGCGGGTCAGCGATGGCGGCGGGGTGGAGGCGGAAGGCGAAGATCTCGAAGTGATCGAACTGCCGTTGGCAGACGCACTGCGCGCTGTCAGCCAGGGCACCATTGTCGATGCCAAAACCATCATGCTGCTGCAGTTTGTTGCCCTAAACCACACTCTGGAGAAGCGTTTATGAGCGCCCAACTGATCCTGATTGCCGGCCCGTACCGTAGCGGCACCGATGGCGATACACAGCGCATTGCCGACAACTTGCACCGGTTGGAGCAGGCCGCGCTGGCGGTCTATCAGCGTGGGCATGTGCCGGTGATCGGCGAATGGTTGGCGCTGCCCCTGGCAGCGGCGGCCGGTTCGACCCAGTTGGGGGATGCGGTGAGTGAAGCCTTTCTCTATCCGGTGGCCCACCGACTGATAGCCCAGTGCCAGGCTATTTATCGCATCGAAGGGGCGTCGGCCGGCGCGGATAACGACGTGCGCCTGGCTAATGAGTGGGGAATACCGGTGTATTATCGTCTGGATGATATCCCGCAGTTGACGCCATAAGAATGAAAAAAGGCAGGCTTTCGCCTGCCTCAGACTGCGGACATACCCGCGAAAGGCTAAGCCGGTAGGGGTCGAACATGTTCGACCCGATTTAACTCATTGATTATTCTAATGGGCGCAGCATGCAGCGCCCTACAGTAAAACAGCAGAGCACTTCGTCAACGGTTTCAGGCAGGCTTTCGCCTGCCTTCCAGCCCCTCAGTTCAAACCTCGTCCAACACAAACTTCAACCCATTTATCAGCTTGTCCATGCCTGCTTCGAGCTTGCTGCGCGGGCAACCTACGTTCAGCCGCAGGAAGCCACGGCCTTCTTCGCCGTAGGTGAAACCGGGCATAATCGCTACCTTTTCGCGTTCGATCAGAACCTGCTGTAGCTGGCGATCGTCTATGCCCAGTGGGCGCAGATCGATCCAGGCCAGATAGGTAGACTGCGGCGGCTGCCAGGCCAGGGCAGGAAAGGCCTGATTCAGCCGCTCGGCGACGTACGTCAGGTTGTCCTGCAGGTAATCACGCAGCGCATCCAACCAGGGTTCGCCATGGCGATAAGCGGCAATATGCGCCGCCACCGCCAGCACCGCCGGGGAAGATAAGCCGTCGCGCGCTTTCAACTGCTGGAAATAAGCCTCGCGGCTGGCATCGTCACTGATAAAACCGTAGGCGCCGGTCAACGCCGGGATATTGAAGGTTTTCGAACCTGAAGTCAGCAGTGCCCAGGGCGTGGTGGCGACCTGACTCCACGGCGTGTGGCGGTTTTCCCCCCAGACCATATCCATGTGGATCTCATCGCTGATCACCCGTACGTCGTGGCGTTCGCACAGCTCGGCCATCTGCTGCAATTCTTCCGCGCGCCATACCTTGCCGGTCGGGTTCTGCGGGCTGCACAGCAGCAGAATTTTGGTCTGTGGCCGTGCCAGCAAGGCTTCCAGGTGCGCCATATCGCACAGCCAGTCGTTACCCTGCTGATGCAGCGGGCAGGCCAACAGTTGGCGCTGATTACCGAGGATCACCTTATAAAAGGCGTCATAGGCCGGGGTATGGGTAACCACGTATTCACCCGGTGCCGACCACAGGCGAATCAGTTGCGCCACCATATAAATTACCGACGGGCCATACACGGCCATGTTGGTGTCGACGGGGGTCGCAAAGCGCTGTTGATACCAGTGGCGTACCGCACCGAGAAAATCTTCATGCTGCCAGCGGCTATACCCCAGCACGCCATGCTGCAGGCGCTGTTGCAGCGCCTCGATAATGCAGGGTGCGGTGGCGAAATCCATATCGGAGATGGTAAAAGGCAATAAATCGTCATGGCCAAAGCGATCGGCAATGTAATCCCACTGCGTGCACCAGGTACCGTGCCGATCGACCGGGGTAGAAAAATCAAACATGAGACGCTCCCTGCAGGGCCGCAGCAGGTTGCGCGGCGGCTATCAGTGAGTCTAATTCATCTTTCACCGATTGCACCTGCGGGCCGATCACCACCTGCAGGTTATGCTCGTTAAGGTGCACCACGCCAATCGCGCGGTTGGCTTTCAGCGCGGCATCGTCCACTTTGCTCATATCATCAACGGACAAGCGTAAACGGGTGATGCAGTTATCCAAAGAGACGATGTTCTCGCTACCGCCCAGCGCCGCCAGGATTGCCGGCACGTTATAACCGGATTTGCCTACCGCACCGACAGGGGCGCTTTGGCTGCCGGCAGTCTCGCTTTCACGGCCCGGCGTTTTGATATTAAAGCGCTGAATGGAGAAGCGGAAAATAGCGTAGTAGGCCGCGAACCAGATGGCGGCAACGATCGGCACCAGATACCACTTGGTGGCGGTACCGTGCAGGATGCCGAACACCACGAAGTCGATGATGTTGCCGTCGGTGTTGCCGATGGTTACACCCAGCAGCGCCATCACGGTGAAGCCCAGCCCGGTCAGGATGGCGTGAATAAAGTACAGGAAAGGCGCGACGAACAGGAACAGGAACTCGATCGGTTCGGTAGTCCCGCCGACCACGCAGGCCACTACGCCGGAGATCAGCAGGCCCTTAATCTTATGGCGGTTTTCCGGTTTGGCGCAGTGATACATTGCCAACGCCGCCCCCGGCAGACCGCCGAGGAATGCCGGCATTTTACCCTGTGACAGGAAGCGGGTGGCGCTTTCGGCAAAGCCGGTGGTGGTCGGGCAAGAGAGTTGAGCCTGGAAGATGGTCAGTGCGCCGCTGACGCTATGGCCGCATACGTCCAGCGTGCCGCCCGCCTCGGTAAAGCGAATTAGCGCCACCAGAATATGGTGCAGGCCGAACGGCAACAGCAGGCGTTCGCCGGTACCGAAAATCATCGGCCCAAAGGCACCGGCACCATTAATCACCCAGCCCAGGCCGTTGATGCCGGCGGCAAACCACGGCCAGATCAGAGGAATCACCAGCCCACACAGGCCCAGTACCAGGGTAGTGACGATCGGCACGAAGCGGGTGCCGCCAAAGAACGCCAGCGCATCCGGCAGTCGAATGGTATTAAAACGCTCATGCAGCAGGTAAACGATAATGCCGACGATCACCGCACCCAGAATGCCGGTATCGATCGACTGAATGCCGAGGATGTTCTGGATGTTATTGGCTTTCAGCACCAGCGGATCGGTGGTGGGCAAAATGCCAGCGGTGGTCAGATAGAAGTTGGTGGCCAGGTTCAGCACCGCAAAACCGACAAAGCCCGAGAACGCGGCGACACCCTTGTTTTCACGCGCCATGCCCAGCGGAATGGCGATGGCAAACATCACCGGCAGGAAGCTGAAGGCGAATGAGCCAATCTTGCTCATCCATGTGAACAACAACTGGAAGGCTGGGTGGCCGATAAACGGCATCAGGGTGATGACGTCGCGGCTGCTTAGCGAACTGCCGATCCCCAGCATGATGCCGCAGAACGACAGCAGGGCGACGGGCAGCATGAATGTTTTGCCCAGGCTCTGGAAAAACTCCCAGAGCGTAATTTTTTGTTTTTTAGGTGCTGGCATAACCGGCGGCTCCTGGCGAAAAAGCATGCAAAAATGGTGTGTACCCCTGTTAGGTAAAAATAAGATAAAACGTTTTACCTAGCAAAAATGCGCCGCTAATCACAATTTCAAAGCCTGCTTTGCGGTGAGAATGGATGAGCCAGTAAAACGTTTTACTGATCAAACAGATTCGGTATACCATTTGCTCCAAGAGACATCCCCCTGGCTTGCTACCCTTGAGTGGCCAGGGACAGAATGCCCAGGATCGGGCTCGCCGAGGTCATGACCATCAAAAAGATCACCATCACTGATGTTGCGCAGCAGGCTGGCGTCTCCGTCACTACGGTTTCGCTGGTGCTGAGTGGCAAAGGGCGCATTTCATCGACCACCGTAACGCGGGTGAATCAGGCGATTGAAAGCCTGGGCTACGTGCGTAACCGTCAGGCGGCGACGCTGCGTGGCGGAGAGTCGGGCGTGATTGGGCTGATCCTGCGTGATATTTGCGAACCGTTTTATGCGGAAATGACCGCCGGGCTGAGCGAAGTGCTGGAGGAACACGGCAAAGTGCTGTTCCTGACCCAAAGCGGTCGCGATGGCAAAGGGCTGATGCGTTGTTTTGATACCCTGCTGGAGCACGGCGTTGACGGCATGGTGCTGGCGGGCGGCGTGCGTATGGCCGAGGGGCTGAAGGAAAAAGCCGCAGAGCAGGGGGTTCCGTTAGTCTGTGCGGCACGTTCCAACGGTTTGGACGGGGTAGACGTGGTGCGGCCGGACAATATGCAGGCCGCCAAACTGGCCACTGAATTTCTGATCAAACGCGGCCACAGTCAAATCGCCTATCTCGGCGGGCAAAGCAGCTCGTTGACCCGCGCCGAGCGCCTGGGGGGCTTTTGCGCCACGTTGGTACAGTACGGCCTGCCTTTTCGCACCGAATGGATTGTCGAGTGCGATTGTCAGCAACGGGCGGCGGCGGAAGCGGCAGAAAATCTGCTGCGCCAGTATCCGAACATCAGCGCACTGGTGTGCCACAAGGCGTCGGTGGCGCTGGGGGCTTATTTTGGCATCGTACGTAGCGGGCGCAGTATTGGCTCGGAAGGTGTGGATACCTATTACGGTCAGCAGGTGGCCCTGATCGGTTTTGGCGACGTTCCGGAAGCCGAACTGACCGAGCCGCCCTTGACGCTGGTTTCCAGTTCTGCGCGTGAAGTGGGCCGCAGCGCGGCCTCACGCTTGCTACAGCGGATTGCTGATACCGGGTTGCCGCCGCAAAACGTTATCCTGCCACCGATGTTGATTAAACGCGGTTCTGCCTGAATTTACGCCGACTCTTCATTGGCCTGTTGCTGTATCCAACCGACAAACACCTTCATCGCGGGTGTCATATCGCGTGATTTCAGGTGGGTGAGCCAGTAAGCACCAAGATTGGCTTCGGCGGCAAAGGGGCGCAGCAATACCCCCTCGCGTAATTCGCGAGCAAACATGCGGGCCGGTGCCAGGGCGACGCCGCCGCTGTGAATGGCACCTTCCACCATCAGCCGCGAAGAGTCGAATACCGGGCCGTTTATCCGCCATGGCGTGACCTGTGCCGCGGTGAACCAACGCTCCCATTCGTCTTTGCGATAGCTGCGCATCAGAAGTTCGTTTTGCAGATCCTGCGGTGTGCGCAGGCGTTGGGCGATTTCCGGCGGGCACAGCACCGTCAGCGGGGCGTCAAACAATTTAAGGTTGTGGGTAGCGGGCCAGCGTCCTTCGCCGAAGCGGATAGCAAAATCCATTCCGTCGGCGGACAGGTTAACCAGGTTATTGTTGGTCAAGACACGCAGATCGATAAACGGATGCGATGCTTTGAAGGCCGCCAGACGCGGCATTAGCCACCCTACGGCAAAGGTACCGACCACCGCCACCGTCAGCACCTCATGGAAATGCCCGCCTTCGAACTGCTGCAGCACCGATTCAATGCGGTCGAAGGCGTCGGTCAATATCGGCAGCAACGCCTGTCCTTCTTCGGTAAGATCCAGACCACGCGGCAGCCGCCGGAACAGTTGAATACCCAATTGTTGTTCGAGCGTTCGCACCTGTTGGCTGACGGCGGCCTGGGTAACGCTCAGTTCCAATCCGGCGCGGGTAAAATTCAGGTGGCGGGCGGAGGATTCAAACGCCCGCAGAGCATTCAGAGGAAGTCGATTGCGCATAAGCTAAGCCATAAGTTTTTCTTTATGCTGGCTGAAATTATTATCGCTTGTCAATCTATGTCTAAACCCCGATATTTTGCGCAGCTGGTGCGGATATCACGCAGTCAGAAAAGGAATACCTTCATCAACCAGGGATGTCTTTGTGTCGAATGACAACAAAATCTTTTAGCCTCGGCCGATACCCTAAAACTCAAGAGCTTCATTATGACGAAAATAAATCGCTTGGCGGCCGCGTTGTTCGCCGCACTGATCCTGCCGGCAGGCCATGCCGCCGATAAAGCCGACATTGACGCCATTATTCAGCCGCTGATGCAGAAATATGCCGTTCCAGGCATGGCAATTGCGGTATCGGTAGAGGGGAAACAGCAGTTTTATCACTATGGCGTGGCGTCCAGGCAGACCGGCAAACCAATCACCAACCAGACGCTGTTTGAAATTGGTTCATTGAGCAAAACCTTCACTGCGACCTTGGCGACCTACGCGGTCAGTGAAGGCAAAATGTCGTTTGCCGATCCGGCCAGTCGATATTTGCCGGCGTTGCGCGGCAGCGCATTTGACCATGTCACCTTGTTGAATCTGGCGACCCACACCTCCGGTTTGCCGCTGTTTGTCCCGGACGACGTGACCAACGACGCGCAGTTGATGGCCTATTACCAACAATGGCAGCCGCCGCATGCGGTGGGCAGCTACCGCGTTTATTCCAACCTGGGCATCGGTATGCTGGGGATGATTACCGCCAAGAGCCTGAACCAGCCTTTTACTCAGGCGATGGAAAAACAGCTGCTGCCGGCTCTGGGGATGAATCACACTTATATTAAGGTGCCAGCCGAAGAAATGGCGAATTACGCCCAGGGTTACAATAAAAAAGACCAACCGGTGCGCGTCACGCCGGGGCCATTGGATGCCGAAGCCTACGGCATCAAGTCCAACGCCCAGGATCTGATCCGCTACCTCGACGCCAACATGCAGGTGGTCAAGGTCGGGGATCCGTGGCGCAAGGCGCTGGCGGCCACCCATACCGGTTATTACCGTACCGGGGTGTTTACTCAGGATCTGATGTGGGAAAGCTATGCGTATCCAGAGAAGTTGGCGACGCTGACGGAAGGCAACAATGCCGGGATGATCATGAACGGGGCGCCGGCCACGGCGATAACGCCGCCGAAGCAGGATCAGGGCGCGGCCTGGTACAACAAAACCGGTTCGACCGGCGGCTTCTCCACTTATGCGGTATTTATCCCTTCGCAAAAAATTGCGGTGGTGATGCTGGCCAATAAATGGTTCCCGAACGATGACCGGGTTGCAGCCACTTACCGTATTGTTCAGGCGCTGGACAAACGCTGATACCAATAGGGGCGCTGCGGCGCCCCTGACTTCACACGTTATAAATTAACGCCAGCCCTGCTGACCGCGACGCAAATAGGGTAAAATTGACAACAGAGCCAATACTGCCAATACCATCCCGATCCACAACGCCGAACGCAAGCCATAACCGGAGGCGATCGCCATTCCCCCCAAATAAGAACCGCCGCCTAAACCAATATTAATCACTGAGGTATGAACCGCATTAACCATAGGCCCTGGATGCGCCACGCTAACAATTCTCGCCATCATGGCAGGGTTCATTGGCACACCGGATAGGCCAATCAGTATTACCGCGCAAATGGCGATTAACGGGTATTCGGCAAATAACGCCATGCCGAACAACGACAGGCTGAGAATAGACAGTCCCACCACCATAATCGCCAGGCTGTGGCGATAGGCCAAGCGCCCGGTGATCATGTTACCGACAATATTGGCCAGGCCGTAAAGCATCAAAATAAAGGGCACGGTCTGCATGCTAAAGCCGCTGACGTCGACCAAAACGGGAACGAAATAGCTGAAGGCCGCGAAGCTGGCACCCAGAATTAAGCAGCTGGTGGTGCAGGCTTTCCAATAGGCCTTGTTTTTAAAAGCCTTGATTTCCTCTGCCATTTTGAGCGTCCTGCCTGCGGCGATAGCAGGTAACAGGCGCACCAGCGCAAGCAAACAGATAAAGACCAACACGGCGACCAGACCGAAGGTGATGCGCCAGCCCCAGTGTTGATCGATGATAGTCGCAAGAGGGACGCCGAATACGTTAGAGACCATGAAACCGCCGATGACTATTGAAGCGGCGCGCGGGCGGTGTTGTATCGGAACCAGCGCCATGCTGGTCGCCAGCGAGAGGCTCAAACACCCAGCGCACAAAATGCCCGTCACAATTCGGATAGCAACCAGAATAGAATAGTCGGAAATAAAGGCACTCAAACCTTGTACCACCACATACAGAGCTAATAGCCACAATAAGGTGGTTCGGTAGGGGGCTTTAAATTTCAAGAAAAAATAGGTTAATACCGGGCCACCCAACATCACGCCAAAGGCATAATAAGAAATCAAATGGCCAACTTCCCCGACGGTGATGCTAAAGGCTTCGGACAAAGTAGACATCATGCCCGCCACCATTAATTCTGCTGTGCCAATTGAAAAAATGGCCAACCCCAATATATACACTGCTAACGGCATAGCTTTACTGCTCTCCTGGATTTTGAATGATCGTTACAAAAATATTTAATACTCTGCGTGAGATTTTTTCTTTGTTTTATAAGTTGATTAACAGACCTGCGACGACGTCTTCGAGGGTGTTTCTATCTGAAATGTTTTTATTCAGCACGCGCAAACCGTAATAACCGGCTAAAAAGCCTCTGGCCATTTCAATCGCGGATGCTTTGCTACCGAGTTCTCCTGTTTGTTGGCCTTCGGTAAACACCGCGACCAGGGTTTGTTCTAAACGTTGCCGATATTCCTGATTCAGACTGGCGACCGCCTGGTCTTTGCTGCCTCGCTCCAGTGCCGAGAACAAGACCATGGCGTCATGTTGCTCGGGTTGCGAGAGATCTTCGGCAATTCCCCACAGCAGCAGGGTACGTAGTCGCTCCTTCACCAGGCCAGGCTGTGTGAGAATGGCTAATTGCGCCGACATGGTGTGTTCATGGCTGCGCAACAACGCTTGCTCGTACAGAGCTTGCTTGCTACCAAAGGCATTATATAGGCTTCCTCTCCCCAACCCGGTACCGTTGCATAAATCTTGCGCAGAGGTGCCTGCATAGCCATTGACGCTAAAAACGGCCACGGCGGCATCAATGACATCCTCATCTTCGAACTGTCTCGGACGACCTGGATAGATAGGTTTTTCAGCACTCATGGCGGGTTGGGGGGCTTTAAATGAGTTGAGGCCGTATAGTATTGATTGTGGAACGATCAGTCAAATAATTTCCCCTCGGTTATTTATCGAATAGCCTAAGAGGATATATATATATTTATCAGTTTGTTATGTCATTTTCTGTCACGGTGCTTCCAAAAAAGACTCAGGGGGCGCTAAGGCTTTTTTCGAAAGGAGACTGTTGCGCTCGTTTTTCGCGCATAAAATCAATAAACACGCGCAGCTTGAGCGGCATGTGCCGACTGGCGGGAAAATAGAGGAAAAATCCGGGAGCATCGCTGCCGTAATCGGCCAGAACTTCCACCAGTTGCCCACTGCTCAGTTCACGGTGTACCGTGCCGATAAATCGCTGGGTGATGCCTAATCCCGCCAGCGCGGCATCTTTAATCAATCTGTCTTCGTTAAATATCAGGCTGCCGCCGACCTCCAGCGTCAGCTGCGCGCCATCCTGCTTGAAGTACCAGGGTTCGAATTTACCGCTGCCGGGAAAACGGTAGCGCAGACAGTCGTGATCGCTCAGCGCTTGCGGTGTTTGCGGCGTGCCATGCTGCGCCAAATAGCCGGGGGCGGCGATCACCACCCGTTTCTGACCGTTGTCGATGGGGACCGCAATCATGTCTTTTTGCAGCATGGCGTGCATGCGGATACCGGCATCAAAGCTGTCCAGCACCAGATCGGAGAAATGGTCGTCGGTAAACAGCTCAAGCTGGATCTCGGGGTAACGCGCCTGAAACTCGGCCAAATGCGGGATAACCAGCAGCGAAGCCGCCAGCTGTGGCAGAGTGATGCGTAACAGCCCGGAAGGGCGGCCGCGCAAAGTTCGCAGATCTTCGGCTGCCACGTCAATCTGACCCATAGCCGGAGCCACCCGTTGATAAAACAAGCGGCCTTCATCGCTTAGCCGCACGGAGCGGCTGGTGCGGTTGAACAACCGTACGCCCAGGCGGGTTTCCAACGCCTGAATGTTTTGCGAGACAGCCGGAGGCGTGACGCCCAATTGATTGGCTGCCTGAGTAAAACTGCCCAATCGGGCGACGGCCTCGAAAAACGGCAGCAGCTGCAACAGTGAGCTCATCTATCAGTAATTCCTGCTTAATGATCCGTTAAGAAATGTGGCATTTAATTTTATAATAATCGCTTTAGACTGATTTCATCATCCTCAGAGAGCAACAAAACATGTCGATAGCGGATCAGTCATTAGCAAAAAGAGTGCAGGGCGTTAGCCAACAGGCGATTGATGAAGGGCGTATCGTTGGCAGCGTGGTGCTGGTCGCTCGGCACGGTCGCGTGATTTACGCCAATGCCAGCGGCTATGCCGATCGTGAACAGAAGAAGCCTATGGTGCGTGAGACCCAATTTCGGCTGTCGTCGGTGTCCAAGCCTTATATTACGCTGGCGGCCATGCGTATGATCGAACAGCAGAAGCTGGGGCTGGATGATACCGTCAGCCGTTGGTTGCCGTGGTTTACCCCGGCGCTGGCCGATGGGGTTCGGCCGCCAATTAAAATCCGTCACTTGTTGAGCCACACTGCCGGCCTGGATTATCGTTTGAGCCAACCTGCGGAAGGACCGTATCATCGACTCGGTATTAAAGACGGTATGGAACTGTCGTCGTTAACGCTGGAACAGAATCTGCGCCTGTTGGCGCAGGCGGATCTGTTGGCCGAGCCGGGCAGCGAGTTTCGATATTCACTGGCAATCGATGTGCTGGGGGCGGTGCTGGAACAGGTGGCGGGCGAGCCCTTGCCGCAGGTGTTCAACCATTGGGTTGCCCAACCTTTGGGGTTGCGTAATACCGGTTTTTACACCACTGATGTCGATAATCTGGCAACGGCGTATCACGACACCGCCGCGGAGCCGGAACCTATACGAGATGGCATGTTGCTGACCCTGCCGGAAGGGTTCGGCTTCGAGATTGAACTGGCACCCTCGCGCGCACTGGACGCTCAGGCCTATCCTTCTGGCGGCGCTGGCATGGTTGGCGATGCAGACGACGTGTTGCAGTTGGTGGAAACCTTGCGCACTGGCAAGGAAGGCATTTTACAGCCGGCCACCGCAGCGCTGATGCGTCAACCACATGTCGGGTCGCACGCTGAGACTCAGGGGCCCGGCTGGGGGTTTGGTTTCGGCGGTGCGGTACTGGAGGACGCGCAGTTGGCGGCGACACCTCAGCATAATGGCACTTTGCAGTGGGGCGGTGTCTATGGCCACAGTTGGTTTTACGATCCGCAAGCGGCGCTCAGCGTGGTGGCATTGACCAATACGGCGTTTGAAGGCATGAGTGGATGTTATCCACTGCAAATCCGCGATGCTGTTTACGGGACAAACGAACCTACTCGCTAAGCATCTCCTGCTTAACCCTATGAAGGAAGGCTGCGGTTTCGGCGCGGCTGACCGCGTATAAACCGATATTGCCTGACCAATGCGCCACTGTCGATGATGACGATTAACGCCAGGCAGGAAAGAAAGGCAAAGCAGGAAATAGGGTTCGGCGGATAAAAAAGAGGCCCGATCGTCGGGCCCCTTTAGCGTGAATTAGCTTTTACTGTGCAGGGGCGGGGACTGCGTCCTGTGCCGGTGCACCATCTTCGACTGGTGCGCCCAACAGGCCAAACATACCGATGAATTCCTGCAGCGACATTTTGTTGCCGTTCAGATCAACCTGGTTATCGGCGTAGTGAAAGCGACTGCCGATCACACCCTCTTTCAGGGTGGTCAGTTTAAATATTTGGCCCATGGTCGCCAACCCTTGCACCTGTTGTTGCGCCAGTTTCTGGGACTCTTCAGCACTGTAGCCTTGCGATAATGTCAATTGCGCCGCGGTTTCCGTCGCCATTGCTACCGGAATGCTTAGGTTTAAGTCGAATCTTTTTACCGTGCGGGTAATCAACTTCTCCATCGATGTTGCCGGCGAACCGGCCTGCGCCGGATCGGTCAGATCCAGATCCAGATTCAGCGTAAAGGTGCTTTCACCCTTGCTGTTTTTCCAGCTTAGCGGTGCAATGCTAATCGACGGATTGCCCTTCCACAGCAGCGGCAGGTTTTGCAGCAGGATGTCGGTTCTCTGCTGTTGATAAGCAGTCGGATCCATAGTTTGCGCCTGTTGCAACATGGTCATCTCCTGCTGGTTGTAACGGTCGACGAACTCTTTCAGTGATTTGGCATCCAGTTTGTCGATTTTCACCGACAGTTTGCCGGAGCCAAAGTCGCTGTTCTTAACCTTCAGCGTATCCATGCTGTAATCAATTTGACCTTTCAGGTTGCCGTCCTTTTCATCTAACTGGCTCGCCAACTTAAAACCGCCCAGCAACAGGGTGTCTTTACCGTCAACAGCAACCTTAATCTGTTTCAACATCAGGTTTAGGTTGCCCAGGCTGATATTCAACTGCCCGGTATGGGTCTGGCTTTTTAGCGTAGTGCCCAGGAATTGAGTCTCAGTGGCCTGACCCAGTTGGTTCGGGCCACGGATTATCACGCTGCCACTGTTGGCGTCCAGGGTGATGGCTTTCATGTCGCGGGATACATCGGCGTTGATGGTCGCGCCAGCGAAAATCAACGCCGACTTGTCTTTTTGGTAATCCAGCGGGATCACATCAATGGTGGAGGAGATATCGCCACTGTAAGAAATACACGACTCCGCGGTGAACAGCGACTTGCCTTTGGTGATATCAAACAGGCCATTGGTCGCCGGGGTGTTTTCCAGTTCGGTATGCACCGATGCCATGCTTGGCAGCAGGTTTAATTTCTTCAACTGGGCAAACGGGAAGGGACCATGGTCGATGGTTTCCTGGAATGCCACCTTGTCACCCGCTTTCAGCGGAGCATCGTCGGTGGTGACGCTGCCGTCAGCGCGGAGAACATAACGGAGTTTACTGCTGAAAATACCGCGCTGGTAATTTTCATAACCGAGTTTAACGCCGGCTTTCGGTAGATTCGATTTTAATAAGCTGTTGGCATTATCAACCACTGCACCCATCTGCTGTTCGATCAGTTTGCCGGTGTACCAGGAGGCGCCGGTCCATGCAGCGCCAAGAACCACAACAGTACTTAACGCGACTAGCGATTTTTTCATGGTTTTATTCATCCTTAAATTAAATTGAGCCATCTGTTCCAAACAGATAAATAGGCAAGTTGGGGCCAATAAAGAATGCCGCAACCGTTTAATTGTGTGTGTAACTCACTCTTTAAGCAATCAATATGCACATATTTTGTGAGGGAAACTTCAAAAGAAGAAAAATAACCGTATTTAACCAGTACTGCTTAACTGACAATGAATTAATTGTTGAATAGCATGAACTGAAGGTTGCTATTGCCAACGGTGGTGTATTTGACGAGTGCAGCGCGACAAATAAAAGCTGTGAATCGAGGTAAGTATGGGGAAATAAAAAGGGCTCGGTAAACCGAACCCCTGAGTGTAAATTTGGGTTTATTGCGCAGATGTACCGTCTTTCGCTGGAGCGCCAAACCGGCCGAACAAGCCGATGAATTCTTGCAGCGACATTTTGTTGCCGTTCAACTCAACCTGGTTATCGGCGTAGTGGAAGCGACTGCCGATCACACCCTCTTTCAGGGTGGTCAGTTTAAATATTTGGCCGATTTCCGCCAGTCCATTTATCTGTAGTTCCGCCACTTTCTGTGACTCTTCGGCACTGTAGCCTTGCAGTAATGTCAACCGCGCCGCGGTTTCCATCGCCATCGCCACCGGAATATTCAGGTTGGCGTCGATGTTTTTCACTGAGCGGGTAACCAACTGAATGGACGATTCTGTCGGGGAGACGGCCTGCGCTTGATCGGTCAGATCCATATTCAGCGTAAAGGTGCTTTCACCCTTGCTGTTTTTCCAGCTTAGCGGTGCAATGCTAATCGACGGGTTGCCCTGCAACAGCAGCGGCAGGTTCTGCAGCAGGATGTCGGTGGAATGCTGATGGAAAGCAACGGGATCCATATTTTTCATCTGTTGCGACCTGACCTTCGCTTGCTGGTTGTAACGGTCGACGAACTTTTTCAGTGATTTGGCATCCAGTTTGTCGATTTTCACCGACAGTTTGCCGGAGCCAAAGTCGCTGTTCTTAACCTTCAGCGTATCCATGGCGTAATCAATTTGACCTTTCAGGTTGCCGTCTTTTTCATCTAAATGGCTCGTCAGCTTAAAACCGCCCAACAACAGTGTGTTTTTACCGTCAACGGTAATCTTAAGCTGTTTAAACACCAGGCTCTGATCGCCCAGGCTGATATCGAACTGCCCGGTATGGGTCCGGCTTTTTAGCGTAGTGCCCAGGAATTGAGTCTCAGTGGCTTGACCTAGTTGGTTCGGGCCACGGATTATCACGCTGCCACTGTTGGCGTCCAGGGTGATGGACTTCATGTCGCGGGATACATCGGCGTTGATGGTCGCACCAGCGAAAATCAACGCCGACTTGTCTTTTTGGTAATCCAGCGGGATCACATCAATGGTAGAAGAAATATCGCCACTGTAGGAAATACGCGACTCCGCGGTGAACAGCGACTTGCCTTTGGTGATATCAAACAGGTCATTGGTCACCGGGGTGTTTTCCAGTTCGGTATGCACCGACGCCATGCTTGGCAGCAGGTTGAATTTCTTCAACTGAGTAAACGGGAAGGGACCATGGTCGATAGTTTCCTGGAATGCCACTTCGTCACCCGTTTTCAGCGGAGCGTCATCGGGGTGGAGTACATAACGAATTTTACTGCTGAAAATACCGCGCTGGTAATTTTCGTAATCTAGTTTAATACCGGCTTTCGGCAGGTAGGTTTTCAGCTGGCTGTTGGCGTTATCAACCACTTCACCCATCCGCTGTTCGATCAGTTTGCCGGTGTACCAGGAGGCCCCGGTCCATGCTGCGCCAAGAACCACAATAGTACTTAACGCGACTAGCGATTTTTTCATGGTTTTATTCATCCTTAAATTAAATTGAGCCATCTGTTCCAAACAGATAAATAGGCAAGTTGGGGCCAACAAATAATGCCCGCAACCGTTTAATTGTGTGCGTAGCCCATTCTTTCAGCAATCAATTTTCGTGGGGCTAGTGAGGGGAATATCAACAGATGATAAACAACCGCGATTTAATCAGTGCGGCTTAACCGTCAATACGTGGGTTAATTGCTGAATAGCATGCACCGAAGGTTGCAATTGCCCGCGGTAGTATATTTGACGAGCGCAGCGCGAAAAATAAAAGTAATGAATCGAGGTAAGCATGGGGAAATAAAAAGGGGCTCGGCAAGCCGAACCCCTGGGTGTAAATTTGCGTTTATTGTGCCGGTGCGCTGTCTTCCGCAGGGGCGCCCAACAGGCCAAACATGCCGATGAATTCCTGCAGCGACATTTTGTTGCCGTTCAGATCAACCTGGTTATCAGCGTAGTGGAAGCTACTGCCGATCACACCCTCTTTCAGGGTGGTCAGTTTGAACATCTGGCCCATGGCTGCTAACCCTTGCACCTGTTGTTTCGCCAGTTTTTGCGACTCTTCGGCACTGTAGCCTTGCAGTAAGGCCGTTTGCGAAGTGGTTTCCGTCGCCATCGCTACCGGAATACTCAGGTTGGCGTCGATCTTTTTCACCGAGCGAGCAATCAACTGGTCCGGAGATTCTGCCGGGGAGCCGGCCTGCGCTGGATCGGTCAGATCCAGATTCAACGTAAAGGTGCTTTCACCCTTGCTGTTTTTCCAGCTCAGTGGCGCGATGCTGATGGACGGATTGCCCTTCAACAGCAGCGGCAGGTTCTGCAGCAAGATGTCGGTGGTCTGCTGTTGGTAAGCCACCGGATCCATAGTTTGCGCCTGTTGCAGCATGGCCATCGCCTGCTGGTTGTAACGGTCGGCGAACTCTTTCAGTGATTTGGCATCCAGTTTGTCGATTTTCAGCAACAGCTTGCCGGAGCCGAAGTCGCTGTTCTGCACCTTCAGCGAATCGATGGTGTAATCAATTTGACCGTTCAGGTTACTGTCTTTTTCGCCAAATTGGCTCGCCAGCTTAAAGCCGTCCAACAACAGGGTGTCTTTACCGTCAACGGCAACCTTAATCTGTTTCAACACCAGGTTCTGATTACCCAGGCTGAGATCGAACTGCCCGGCATGGGTCTGGCTCTTCAGTGATACACCCAGCAACTGAACCTGTTCGGTCTGACCAAACTGGTTCGGGCCGCTGATCACCGCGCTGTCGCTGTTGGCGTCCAGAGTGATGGCTTTCATGTCGCGTGACACATCGGCATTAATGGTCGCACCGCCGAATTTCAGCGCCGACTTGTCTTTTTGATAATCCAGCGGGATCACGTCAATGGCGGAGGAGGTGTCGCCACTGTAGGAAATACGCGACTCCGCGGTGAACAGCGACTTGCCCTTGGTGATATCAAACAGGCCTTTGGTCGCCGGGGTGTTTTCCAGTTCGGTATGCACTGACGCCATGCTTGGCAGCAGGTTGAATTTTTTCAATTGAGCAAACGGGAACGGACCATGGTCGATGGTTTCCTGGAACGCCACTTCGTCACCCGGCTTCAGCGGAGCGTCGTCGGTAGTGACGCTGCCGTCGGCGCGCAGAACATAGCGAATTTTACTGCTGAAAATACCGCGTTGGTAATTTTCATAACCCAGTTTAACGCCGGCTTTCGGCAGATAGGCTTTCAGCTGGCTGTTGGCGTTATCAACCACTTCACCCATCCGTTGTTCGATCAGTTTGCCGGTGTACCAGGAAGCCCCGGTCCATGCCGCGCCAAGAACCACAATGACGCTAACAGCGACTAACGATTTTTTCATAGTTCTGTTCATCCTTATTAAGCCATCTGTCTCTCGCAGATGGATGGGCAAATTTGGGCCAACAAAAAAACGCCCGCAGGCGTTTAATTGTGAAGGTAAGCTACTCTTTCAGCAACTAATTTGCGGAAATTTACCGAGTGTTTACGCCAACAGATTATAAACACGCGCGATTCGACCGGTGCCGCTAACGCTGACCGGCGATTCGAAAGCGCCGATGAAGCAGGATTCACCGGGCTTAAGCACCAGTTGCTGATCCTGTTTACTCAGTACCGCTTCACCCTCAACGCAGAAAACAATTGCCGCGCTATCTTGCGCCAATGCCTGTGGAGCGGCGGAAAGATCGTGCAGCGAGAAGGCGAAATCCTCTACCGGGATCGGGAAGAACAGTTCGTCACCGCGCTTTTGCGGCTGGGTCAGCAGCCCTGAGGCTGGTTGCGGGCGGAACTGCAGGTTGGCCAGCAGTTCCGGGATGTCGATGAATTTTGGTGTCAGACCGGCGCGCAGCACGTTGTCCGAGTTGGCCATCACTTCCAACGCCACCCCTTTCAGGTAAGCGTGTGGTGTTTCGGCATACAGGAACATCGCTTCGCCAGGTTGCAACTGCACCACGTTCAGCAGCAGCGGCGAGAACAGGCCGCTGTCATCCGGATAGAAACCGGCAATGAAGCGCACCGTGTCCCAGGTTTCCCCCTGTTGGTTATTCAACGCGGCTTTCAACACCCCCAGCGCCAGCGATTTCTGCTCGCCGCTCATCGCCAGCAGGCTGGCAAACAGAGCGGACAGATGGCTGACATCAGGTTGCTGCAGGAAGGCGGCGATATCGTGGTGTGCACCGGCGATCGGCTGCAGCAGGGAAACAATGTCGGACAGTTCGCGGAAGCCATTCATCGCCAGGAAAGGCGTCAGGGCAAATACAAGTTCCGGCTTATGATTGGGATCCTTGTAATTACGCTCGGCAGCATCCAACGGAATGCCGGCCGCGTTCTCTTTGGCAAAGCCCGCTACGGCGGCGGATTTGCTTGGATGCACCTGAATCGACAACGGCTGATCGGCGCACAGCACTTTGAACAAGAACGGCAGCTCGCCGAAACGACGTGCGACTTCGGCACCCAGCTGCTTAGGCTGATCTTCATCAATAACATCGCGCAGCGAGCGCAAATTACCGTCGGTACCGGCTACGCGAGAGCTGCTCTTCGGGTGAGCCCCCATCCACAGTTCCGCCATCGGCAGCCCTTGTGGGTTGGCAATGCCATACAGCTGGGTTAACGCGTCGTGGCTGCCCCATGCATAGTTTTGCACTGCGTTGGTCATTTTTTGCATTTTGATAAACATCCTTTGCATTCGCCGCCAGGTGACGGTAAGTAGCTGACTGTAAAACAAACAAATTTGGTGCGTCTTATCCTACACCCGAAGGAGGGCGAAAAAGTGGTGCGCGATCAAACAAGTGGCGTCGTCGTGGGGGTGAAAAGGCGTTACGCCGAGCCGCAGTTCAAGGTGGGTAAAGTATAACGAGATAACAATCTCTGTCACCCTCCAGATGTCGTTGAATACCGGCAATGGTCGCTCAAAAAAACGCCACGTTCGCTTGCGAGAGAGCACATAGCAGAAATATTAAATTCAAAACGGTCATAAGTTCAAAAATAAATCCAATTTGGGTTCCTTTTATTCGTTATATTTCAATCTGTGTTTTTTGACGTAAATTATTACCTGCTGAATATCCCTATCATCATAATTATTCCGTTTTTATCGCCAACCACACAAATGGCTTAAATTAGGCAATAGTGCCGCTATACAGTGCATGTCAATAAAACGACCTTCTGATTATTCCTAACGTTGAGACGCTAATGAAAAAAATCTTGCTGGTTCTGATGATGTGTACTTTCGGTGCACATGCGGCTGTGGTGGTCACTCATGCATATGGATACGGTGTCCATCCGGTGGTGATCGCACCACGCCCGGTGGTAGTCGTACCGCGCCCAGTGGTTGTTGCGCCGGCGCCGGTGGTAGTGACCGCTGCGCCCGTAGTAACTTCAGCACCGGTCGCCCACCCGGTTGCCGCCGCGGCCGGTGCGTTGGGGGTGGGCATTTACCGCCATAATGAACGCCAGGATGCCTACGATGAAATCAACCATCTGCAGGACCAAAGAATTAATGCTTATAATCAACATCACCATTAATTCCTTCGTCAGAAATTAATAAAGAGAGCGCCAGACGGCGCTTTTTCTATTGTTAATATTCAATTGGTCGATGAAAAAGGCAAGGACGTGTTGCCAGAAAATAAAACCCGCACAATAACCATGACAATGGAGGAAAAATGCTGTGAGGCAACTCTCTTAATGCGAATAGTTATTATGTCACTATACTGGATGGGTGTGCCGGCGGCCTCGCGCGCGCTGGCGTAATCGTACATTTTTAGGAATTGTACTAAGGAGATAGTGATGGCAGCCGTTCGTATTGAAAAAGACTCTATGGGACCCATCGAAGTGCCGGCCGACCGGCTATGGGGCGCACAAACGCAGCGTTCCCTGGAGCACTTCCGCATTTCTTCCGAAAAGATGCCGACCGCGTTGATTCATGCGCTGGCATTGACCAAACGCGCCGCTGCCAGCGTCAACATGGACCTGGGGCTGCTGCCTGCGGAGCGGGCCAACGCCATTATCAGCGCCGCCGATGAAGTGCTGGCGGACCAGCATACGAACGAGTTCCCGCTGTCTATCTGGCAAACCGGCTCCGGTACCCAGACCAACATGAATATGAATGAAGTGCTGGCCAACCGCGCCAGCGAGCTATTGGGTGGCGTGCGTGGGGAAGAGCGGCGAGTCCATCCGAACGACGACGTTAACAAGAGCCAAAGTTCCAACGACGTGTTTCCGACTGCGATGCACGTGGCGGCGGTGATCGCCGTGCGCGAACACCTGATCCCCGAGCTGAAAGTACTGTATAAAACGCTGAGCGACAAAGCGGAAGCCTATCGCGATATCGTCAAAATTGGCCGCACCCATTTACAGGATGCCACGCCGCTGACGCTGGGGCAGGAGATTTCCGGCTGGGCGGCGATGTTGGCGCACAACCTGCAGCATATTGAAGCCAGCATTCCACATATTTGCGAACTGGCGCTGGGCGGCACCGCTGTGGGCACCGGTTTGAATACTCATCCGGAATACGCGGTTCGCGTAGCCAAGGCTTTGGCTGATCTGACCCGGCAGCCGTTTGTCACCGCCCCTAACAAATTTGAAGCGCTGGCTACCTGCGATGCACTGGTGCACGGCCACGGCGCGTTGAAAGGGCTGGCGGCTTCGCTGATGAAAATTGCCAATGACGTGCGCTGGCTATCTTCTGGCCCACGTTGCGGCATTGGCGAGATCGCGATCCCCGAAAACGAGCCGGGCAGTTCCATTATGCCGGGCAAGGTCAACCCAACCCAGTGTGAAGCGATGACCATGCTGTGTGCTCAGGTGCTGGGTAATGATGTGGCGGTCAATATTGGTGGCGCCTCCGGTAACTTTGAGCTAAACGTGTTCCGGCCTATGGTGATCCACAACTATCTGCAGTCGATCCGCCTGCTGGCTGACGGCATGCAGGGCTTTAATGAGCATTGTGCTGTGGGCATTGAACCTAATCGCGATCGTATCAGCCAGTTGCTGAATGAGTCGCTGATGCTGGTTACCGCGCTGAACACGCATATCGGCTATGACAAGGCGGCCGAAATTGCCAAGAAAGCGCATAAGGAAGGCCTGACGCTTAAAGCCTCCGCGCTGAAGCTGGGCTACCTGACCGAAGAACAGTTCGACCTGTGGGTACGTCCGGAAGACATGGTTGGCAGTATGAAGAAGTAATTGATTGCTCGGCTTGTAAAAGGCTTACTGAGGTAAGCCTTTTTTATGGAGAAAATGCATGTCACGCACCGAGCGTCTACTCGAGCTGATGCAAATCTTGCGACGGCATCGCTACCCGGTTGCCGGCCACGCATTGGCGCAGGAAATGAATATCAGCATGCGCACGCTGTATCGCGATATTGCCACCTTGCAGCAGCAGGGAGCCGAGATTGTTGGGGAGGCGGGCGTGGGATATGTACTGCGGCCGGGGTTTATGCTGCCGCCGATGATGTTCTCACAGCAGGAAATTGAAGCGCTGGTGTTGGGCATGCGCTGGGTAGGCCGCCGGGGTGACAGTCAGTTAGCCGAAGCGGCCAATAATGCCCTGGTAAAAATTGCCGACGTGCTGCCTGCAGCATTACGCGACGAGCTAGAGGCCAGCACGTTGTTGATTGGCCCCTTGGATTTGATCAAGGTGGCGGACGAAACCCTGGCGTTGATCCGCGAAGTCATTCGCCAGGAACGCAAGCTCGAGGTGCATTACTGCGATAACGACGGCAATGAAAGCGAGCGTATCCTCTGGCCTTTTGCCCTCGGTTATTTTGAGCAGGCGAGGATGCTGGTGGCCTGGTGCGAACTGCGTCAGTCATTCCGCCATTTTCGTCTCGATCGTATCCGGTTGGCTACGCCGCTGGCGCAACGCTATCCACGAGGACGCCGCCTGCTGATGAAAGAGTGGCATCAATCGCAGGGCATCCCTACGCAGTAATCCCACACTGCTGCCAAAAACTGTCAGTAGGGGCGCTTAGTCTTAAGGTCTCGGGAGCCAGCCGGTTCCCTCACCCAAAGGTTAATGTGATGACAACCCCGAATATGACTCTTCTTTATGTTGATAACCCGGGCAAAAGTGCCGATTTCTACCGTCAGTTACTGGGGCTGGAGCCGGTGGAGCTTTCGCCCACTTTTGCGCTGTTTGTGTTGAGTAACGGCCTCAAATTGGCGATGTGGTCGAAGCATACCGTGCAACCGAGCACGACGGTGACCGGTGGCGGTGGGGAACTCGGTTTTCTGTGCGAATTGCCGCAGCAGGTGGACGCGCTTTATCAGCAGTGGCGCGATCGGGGGCTGAATATCATTCAGCCGCCGGTGACGCTGGACTTCGGTCATAGCTTCGTCGCCAGCGATCCTGACGGCCACCGTCTGCGGGTTTACAGCCTCAGCGAGTAGGGGCGTCGGTATACAGGTGGAGCCGTTTGATCAGCAACCTCAACGGCTTGGCGTCCGGCTTATATTTATGTTTGACCGTCGCCGCGTCGTAATTGAGCAACTCGCCAATCTTCGGCACCTGGGCGCCATGTTCCACCTGGCATAGTGCAATCAGCGGCAACGGGCAGGGGTGCTGCACCTGTTTTTGCTGCGGCTGATACCATACCCGCGCAATGGGTTGTACTTTCACTGGCCGCTTGATTTTCAGCGCCGCATGCTGGGGCAGGCGACTGACATCATCGATTTCACGGCTGACCAGTTCTGCCCACTGTTCACGGTTATGTGGCGGTACCGCTCGGCCGGCTTTCAGGCTCTTTTCCAGTTGCACCAGAATATCGTCGCGCTTTACGTTCTTGATAATATGCTTGTTGGCCCAACCGAAACGCACCGAGTCCGGATCCGTCACAACGGTCAAACTACGGTAGGCGCTAAGGGTAATCAGGCCGTGCAGATGAGTATGAACGAAGTCAAAGCGTTGCTCCGGCGCCAGGCCGGAATCGACGGTAATAATCTGTTCCAGCTCGGCCTTCAGCCGGTTTATCAGGCCAATTTGCGTCTGGATCTGCAGGTATTCCGGCTGCTCTACCGCCAGGCAAATAACGCCGGGCAGGCGTACCGCCGCTTTGCTGCTGACGGTGTGTTTATTGTGATGGATAAATAACCGCTGATAATGCTCCAGCGCCAGGTCGCGTGCGGCCTGGCCGACATGCTGCTCGACGGCAATCTGTTCTACCGTCGCATGCTCTTTGCCTTTCTCGATTTCCGGCAGGCTGAACACCCTGCCGGCTAACAAACGTAACGGTAATACCTGCTGGTGGAGGGCTGTCAGCGCCTGTTCCAGTTGGTTAAAACAACCATTCATCCTGCCAATTAAATCGTATTTATCCATCTGGCACCTCTCATTTTAGTTACAACATACATTAAGGGAACAACAAACGGAAGGGCAGCATCGGCTAAGGTGAGGAATGAGACACTGAGTGGTCCAGGCTAACCAGAGGGGTTAAGGCCCCCCGCACCCGTGGGTACAGGGGGGGTTAAACGCGAGCTGCTTCCGGCAGTTTTTTCAGGTAATGCACGACTAGCAGGGCGAGTAGCAACATCACGCTGATAAATGCCACGACGCCATTCCAACCGAAGCTGTGCCAGAAAACACCGCCGAGGGCCCCGGCGACGCTGGAGCCAACGTAATAGCAGAATAAATAAAGCGAGGATGCTTGTCCTTTGGCGCGGCGGGCGCGACGTCCGATCCAACTGCTGGCAACCGAATGGGCGGCAAAGAAACCGGCGGTGAACAGCATCATGCCGATAAAAATCACCGCGACCGGGGCCAGGGCAGTAATCAGTATCCCGATCAGCATAATCAGGGTCGAAGCCAATAACACTGGCCCGCGGCCGAAGCGGGACGTCATGGCACCGGCCTTCGGCGAACTGTATGAACCGGTCAGATAGACCACCGACAACAGGCCGACAATCGCCTGGCTCAGGTGGTAAGGATCAGCCAGCAGGCGGTAACCAATATAGTTGAACATGGTGACAAAGCTGCCCATCAAAAGAAAACCTTCGGCAAACAGCAGCGGCAGGCCTTTATCGTGCCAGTGCAGACGGAAGTTGATCAGCAGGGTACGTGGGCGCAACGAACTGGCGCGAAAATGTTTTGAAGCGGGCAAAATACGCCAGAACATGCAGGCGGCGGCCAGAGCGAATAGCCCGATCACCGCCAGTGACACGCGCCAGGAGAAGAAGTCGGTCAGCACCCCGGTCACCAATCGGCCGCTCATGCCGCCGATGGAATTCCCGCTGATATACAGCCCCATGGAAAAAGCGACAAAACTGGGGTGGATCTCTTCGCTCAAATAGGTCATGCCAACGGCGGCGACTCCGCTCAGGGAAAGCCCGATCAGCGCACGCATTAGCAGAATGCCTTGCCAACTGGTCATAAAGGCGCAAATCAGGGTACAAATTGCCGCCAGCAGCAGCGCCACAACCATCACCGGTTTACGGCCGATGGCGTCAGACAGCGGGCCGGTAAACATCAGGCCCAGGGCCAGCAATCCGGTAGACACCGACAGCGACAGGCTGCTTTCCGCCGGGGATATGCCAAAGTCTTGCGACAAAACCGGCAGAATCGGTTGCACGCAATACAGCAAGGCGAAGGTAGCAAGCCCGGCGGAAAACAGCGCCAGGGTGACGCGCATAAACTGTGGCGTACCGCGCTCGATGTAGGGAAGTTTGTTAAGAGTGGAACGTTGGGTTTTTGGCGCAGCAGCCGCGTCGTCGTTAGCGGCCAGCGTCGACGGCATACCGGCCGCAGAACGCACAGGGGTTGTCACAGTCTTTCCTTACACAGCACTTGATGAGTTAACAAAATGATAGGGAGAGGGCAGTTTTTTGTCTAATATATTAATAATTAAAATTAAGACGTTTAAAGTATGAATATTGAGTTGAGGCATCTGCGTTATTTTATCGCCGTGGCGGAAGAGTTGCATTTTGGCCGTGCAGCGGAGCGGCTGCGTATTTCACAACCGCCGCTCAGCCAACAAATCCAGGCGCTGGAGGAAATGGTTGGCGCTCGCCTTTTGGCGCGGAATAACCGCAATGTCAGCCTGACTCAGGCGGGGGAGATGTTCCTGAAAGAAGCCTATCAGGTGCTCGATCAGGTCAGTCGTGCGGCGGAAAAGGCAGCGCGATTGGAACGCGGCGAACTTGGCGAACTGACCATTGGTTTCACCTCTTCGGCACCCTTTATCAGCGTAGTGTCGCGCAGCCTGCGGGCTTTCCGTCAGCAACACCCGCAGGTGCACATCAAGATGCGAGAAGTGAACACTAAGCAGCAGATCGAGCCCTTGCTCAATGGCGAGCTCGATCTGGGCGTGATGCGTAACACCCGCTTGCCGGACGTGTTGAAACATCAACTTTTACTGTGCGAGCCCCTGGTGGCAGTGGTGCCTGAAGGGCATCCGCTAACCCAGGTGGCTTCCGGTACCTTGCGTTTCCAGCATCTGGCGGAAGAACCCTTTGTGTTTTTCTCGCGTGAGGTGGGAACCGCGTTGCATGACGAAATTTTGTCGCTGCTGGCCAAGGCGGGGATCACGCCCTATATCACTCAGGAAGTTGGCGAGGCGATGACCATCATTGGCCTGGTGTCTTCTGGCCTGGGTATCTCTATACTTCCGGCGTCTTTCGCCCGGGTTAAAATCGACGGAGTACAATATTTGCCGCTCGCGGAGCCGGAGGCGATGACTGAAGTGTGGCTGGTGCACCATCGTCAACGGCCGTTGACGGCGGCGGCAAAATCCTTGATGGCGTTACTGTTGCCCTGACGGAGCAACTGGGTAAATAAAACACAATCCGTAGCGAAAGCAGGGTGAATTTGTGCAGCAAATCACATAACGAATCAAATAGTTGACGCTGTATTCCAAAAGCCCCACCATAGCCGATAGTCTTTATTTAGAAGCGCGAAAAATAGTAGGAGCAGGTTTGTGATTGCTGTTGGGCAGCCTGGGCATATTGATCAAATCAAGCAAACAAATGCAGGGGCAGTTTATCGGTTAATCGATCAACTGGGCCCAATTTCGCGCATCGAACTGTCAAAGCGAGCACAGCTGGCGCCCGCCAGCATCACCAAAATCGTGCGGGAGCTGTTGGAAGCCCATCTGGTTAAAGAAACCGAATATCAGGAAGTGGGCAGCCGCGGCCGCCCGGCGGTGGGTCTGGTGCTGGACACCGAAGCCTGGCATTACCTTTCCGCCCGCATCAGCCGTGGCACCATCACGCTGGCGCTGCGTGATATCAGCAGCAAGCTGGTAGTTGAGGAAATCCTCCCCCTGGCCGCCAAACACCCCGATCCGCTGCTGAAACGCATTCTGACCGAAGTCGATCAGTTCTTTATCCGCCATCAAAGCAAACTGGAGCGGTTGACGGCCATTGCCATTACCTTACCGGGGATGGTGGATGCGATTTCCGGCGTGGTGCATCGCATGCCGTTTTACGACGTGGAAGATATGCCCTTGGGGCCGGCGTTGGAAACGCGCACCGGTCTGCCGGTGTATCTGCAGCACGACATCAGCGCCTGGACCATGGCCGAAGCCTTATACGGCGCTTCACGCGGCAGTCAAAACGTCATTCAGGTGGTGATCGATCATAACGTCGGCGCTGGCGTCATCACCGGTGGTCGGGTGCTGCATGCCGGTAGCCGCAGCGTGGTAGAGATTGGTCATACCCAGGTCGACCCTTACGGCAAACGCTGTTACTGCGGTAACCACGGCTGCCTGGAAACCGTAGCCAGTATTGAAAATATGTTGGAAATCGCCCGCACGCGGCTCGGGACCTCGATGAGTTCCAGCCTGCACGGCATGCCGCTGACGGTCGAATCGCTGTGTGATGCGGCGCTGGCAGGCGACCAACTGGCCAAAGATATCATTCTTGGCGTGGGCCATAGCGTAGGCCGTATCCTGGCTATCATGGTCAACCTGTTCAATCCGGAAAAAATCCTGGTCGGCTCCCCGCTAAACCGCGCGGCGGAAATTCTGCACCCGGCCATTGCCTCCTGCATTCGTCAGCAATCTCTGCCGGCTTACAGCGAGCATATTAAGGTGGAGTCCACCCAGTTCTTCAACAAAGGCACCATGCCCGGTGCGGCTTTGGTGAAAGAAGCGTTATACAACGGTTCGCTATTGGTTCAGTTACTGCAAGGCTAACACCAATCAGGAATACTTATCGTTTAACGCCAAAATGTTGCGCTACCTCAAGCCCGTGCCTGTCGGCATCCTCTAGACTTTTCCCCGTTCTACTCTTTCGCCGTAAACCCGGCGATATTTTGGTTAACGGTGTATCTCGGGGCAATTAAGTCATGTTAACGCGTTTATTTGTAACAGGAACGGATACCGATGTCGGTAAAACCGTGGTTTCTCGCGCTTTGTTGCAGGCCTTTGCCGCACAGGGCCGCTCAGTGGCCGGCTACAAGCCGGTTGCTGCACGCTGTCAGGAAACCAGTGAAGGCCTTCGCAATAAAGACGCTTTGGTTCTGCAGGCCTCTTCAACTCTGCCGCTGTCATATCAGGAAATTAATCCCATCACCTGTCTGGAAGAAGTGTTTCACGCGCAACCTACCGACGATATCAACTATGGTGTGATGAGCAGCGGACTGCAGCATTTATCCGCCAAGGCCGATACCGTGGTGGTCGAGGGCAGTGGCGGTTGGCGCGTGCTGATGAACGACATGCGGCCTTATGCCGAATGGGTGGTGCAGGAGCAGTTGCCGGTAGTTTTAGTGGTGGGGATTAAATTGGGCTGTGTCAGCCATGCGTTGTTAACGGCTCAGTCGATCATTAATGACGGCTTACCTTTGCTGGGCTGGGTGGCTAACCGCATTAACCCGGGGCTGGCGCACTATGCCGAAACCATCGACGCGTTGCAGCAGCGCATTCCTGCGCCGTTGCTGGGTGAAATTCCTTATCTGCCGCGGGCTGAGCAGCGTGAATTGGCACATTACCTGGATATCTCACCGCTGCTGAACCGCTAGGCGTTGTGATAGACCGACACCGAGCGCAAACCGCGTGAAACGGTAGTGGCGATCACGCAGGCCAGCAAAATGCCCGGCAGCAGGGTGTATTCACCGGTCATTTCGAACACCATCAACGCAGCCATGATCGGCGCGTGGGTGGTTGCGGCCAGCAGCGTGGCCATACCGGTCAGCGCCATCAGCAGCGGCACCGCGCTGCCCAGTTCCGGCCAGGTGGCGCACAGTTGCCCAACCACCGAACCCAGGGCGGCCCCGACAAACAGCGTTGGCGTGAATACGCCGCCGGGCGCTCCGGAACCGCTGCTGGCGAGCACCGCCAACAGTTTACAAATCAGAATGGCGCCAACCAGCAATACGCCGGGCGGCGCACTGAGCAGTGACTGCACCACGCTGTAGCCATTGCCCCACACCTCAGGAAACAGCAGCGAAAGCAACCCCACGATCAAGCCGCCGAGCGCCAATTGCAAAGGGGGCTTCAGGCGCAGCGAACGGAAAGCATGGCCGGTGGCCTGCATCGCCCATAAAAATAGCGGGCCGCAAATGCCGGCCAATACGCCCAGTAGCGCCATCAGCAGATATTGCACCGGCCAGGGGGCGGGCAGAGGCTCAACCAGATACAACGGCGCCTGGCCACCGTTAAGCAAGTTGGTCATCAGCAGTGCGCAAACGGCGGCAATCACCACCGGGCCCAGCGAGGCCAGCATCAGCGTGCCAAACAGGATTTCCGCAATAAACAGGCTGCCTGCCAGCGGGGCGTGGTAGGCGCTGGCCATCCCGGCAGCCGCGGCGCAGGCGACCCACAGTTTCCATTCTTTCTCGTGGGTGAAGCGTTGAGCAAACACTGAACCTACCAGCGCGGCCAACAGGATCATCGCACCTTCGCGACCGATGGCGCTGCCGCTGGAGACCACCAGCAGCGAAGCCAGGCATTTCACCAGGCTGGCACTGACGTCCAGCCGCCCGTCGCCGGTTTCGATCGCTTCCATATAATCGGTTGGCGCTATCTGTCGTTGATGTTGATAGCGCTGGTAAACCCACAGCAGCGTGCCCGCCGCCAGGCCGCCTAACGCCGGGGTCAGCGCCCTTCGCCAGGCCCGCAACGCGGAGGCGGCAGCGACAAGGCTGCCGCTCTCATGGTCGAGCAACAGCCATTCCAGGCCCAGCATCGCACGGTGAAACAGCCAAACCACCAACGCGGCGGCTATACCAAGAAAGATGGCAATAAACAGGCGGCGCAGCAGGGCGCGATAGTGGTGCAGGTGGACCCATCGTTTCATGCGTCAGTAAAATCAGGAGAAAAATGAAAGGTTCAGCGGAGTATTGTGCTTGGCGTGTCAGCCGAAGGCCAGTGAATCTTTGCAGAATTGGCGGAGGGTTCATGGTTTAGCGGGATGGCAGGGATTTACCCTGATTTTTGTGACGATGTCACTTGAAGTTCAAATGGTGCGTTTTTCGCCAGCGAAAACAGCTAACTAGACAGCGGTAACGGCAGCGACTCGTCGGGCTGATATAATGGGATGAAAATGAGAATCCAAGGTTTGTAATCACGCTATGACAAATAACGAAGCCTCAGCGCCACTCCCTCATCGTCCGTTGATCCTGATTGCCTGCATGTTGGCGATGTTTATGTCAGCCATTGAGGCGACGATTGTCGCCACGGCGATGCCCACAATTATCGGCGATCTGGGCGGGTTTTCTCTACTGGGCTGGGTGTTTGCGGTGTATTTGTTGGCGCAGGCCATTACTATTCCGATTTATGGCCGGCTGGCGGACTTCCTCGGGCGCAAACGGGTATTTTTCTTTGGCGCCACGCTGTTTTTGCTGGGTTCGGTACTGTGCGGCTTCTCACCCAATATGTACTGGCTGATCGGTTTTCGGCTGCTGCAGGGCCTGGGGGCCGGGGCGATTATGCCGATAGCCACCACCATCATCGGCGATGTTTACAGCGCCACCGAACGGCCGAAGGTAATGGGCTATCTGTCCAGCGTCTGGGGTGTTTCGGCGATCGTTGGCCCGCTACTGGGCGCGTTTATCGTCCAGCATCTGCCTTGGGCGTTGGTGTTCTGGGTTAATTTACCCATTGGCCTGTTGGCGATGTTTTTCCTTGGCCGCTATTTGCCTTCTCACCAACAGCTACGTAAGCATGCGTTGGATCTGGCGGGCACTGCCTGGCTGACGCTGTTTGTTTCGGCGCTGTTGTTATCGCTGCTGCAGGCCGAAAACCTCGGGTGGTGGGTGCTGCCCCTGTTGGGCTTGGCGGCCGTTGCGCTGATGTTGTTGGTTCGACAGGAGCGCCGTGCGCCGGAGCCATTGTTCCCACTGGCGCTGTGGCAAAGCCGGGTGATTGTGGCCGGCAATATTGGCGGACTGGTGATTGGTGCGGCGATGATGGGGATTAGCGCTTTCCTGCCGACCTTTATTCAGGGCGTGATGGGCGGGACACCGCTGGAAGCCGGTACCACGCTGGCGCTGATGTCGATTGGTTGGCCGCTGGCCAGCACCTTCAGCGGGCGGCTGATGCTGATGACGTCCTACCGTACGACGGCGCTGCTGGGCGCGCTGTTGCTGGTGGCCGGTGGGCTGATCTTATTGCTGATGCAACCGAGCGGTGGTTTGCTGTGGGGCAGAGTGGCCGCCTTTATGATCGGTGCCGGTATGGGGCTGTGCAACACCACGTTTTTGGTTTCGGTGCAGAACGCCGCGCACCACAGCATCCGTGGCATCGCCACTGCTTGCACGGTGTTTACCCGCATGATGGGCTCGGCGATCGGTACCGCGATTTTGGGGGCCACACTGAACATTAACCTTCAGGTGCGTCTGCCGCAAACGACCGATCCGGTCCAACAGTTGATGGAGCCGGCTACGCGTGGCGCAATGGGGTCGGAAATGCTGGCAGAGATGACGCAGCAGGTTGCCGCCTCACTGCATTGGGTATTTTTGGTCTCCGCTATCATTTCACTGTTGGCATTGGCGGCTGCGATGTTGATCCCCGCCCGGCATCGGCCGCAGGGTGAGGGAGAAGAGGCGGAACAAGCCTAAAGGAAAGGGCGCTGATAGCGCCCTGGATCAGAATTACTGTGCGGTTTTGGTATCTTGACTGGTGCCGGTCTGGGCCGCATCACCGCTGTCGTCGCCGTTGCTCAGGCGAGTATATACAATCTTTTGGGTGTCGTTCTCGCAGTGGCCAACCACCAGCCCGCCGGCCTGTTGGGCCTGATCGTTAGGCACGATATCCAGCTTGAAGCCGGATTCCGGCACGCCGTTGTTGATAATTTTCTGCGAAATGTCCGCCTTCACGCTCTCGCACGAGGCCAGGGCGGCCAGGGGGGCTGCGGCCATCAGCACTGCACCCAAGATAAGCGCTTTTTTCATCAATTCGTCCTTTTTGAGAATGGGCTTCCTTAGTCAGAATAGCAGCAACGGCGGCGGAGAGTAACGGCCGCCGCGTGCTGCCGCAAGATTAAGGATTAATCTGACGACCGGTCTGACGATCCAGACACTTGCGAGTATTGGGTTCCCAATATGCATTAACGTTCAGGCTGTCGTTGCAGCGGTCTTCGTTATCAATCGCCTTGTCTACCTTGTCGAACTCTTTCTCCACGCGGGTGTTGACCTTATGGCGCAGAGATTTGGTGTCGTTGAACTGTTCTTTGCTCTGACGAGCCGCTTCGGTACTCATGGCGCCGCTGTTACTGCCGTCGACGGTCACGCAGGTGCTGCCCTGAGTGCAACTGGCGGCCAGTGCCGGTGCCTGCCAGGCGCCCATCAGCATCAGCATGGCGACCGGCAGCATCCCGCGCAGCAGTCGTTGAGTAGAAAGTGTTTTCATCGTTTCATCCTTATGAGTTAGTGTTGCCTGATAGCGGCAGCACTGGCTTTAACGCGCCCTCGGGCGTGCTGATAAATATACCATCCTGCTCTTGGAGTGCACCAATTAAGCGCCACATCGTTTACTTTACAGAGAGAAAGCTTTCCCCATGTTAAAGACCACCCTGTTATTTTTCGCCACCGCGCTGGCAGAGATCGTCGGCTGTTTCTTACCTTATCTGTGGTTGAAAAAGGGCGCCAGCGCCTGGCTGCTGCTGCCGGCGGCGGCCAGCCTGATGCTGTTTGTTTGGTTATTGACGCTGCATCCTGCAGCCAGCGGGCGTGTATATGCGGCGTATGGCGGAGTCTACGTTGCGACGGCACTGTTGTGGCTGCGGGTGGTTGATGGGGTGAAACTGTCGGCGTTGGACTGGCTGGGCGCCGGGGTGGCGTTGGCGGGGATGCTGATTATTTTTTCGGGCTGGCGAGCGGCCTGACAAGCGGCGGCAGGGGCTGGCCCTGCCGCATAAAATCACGCTTCGCGGTGGATATTCAATCCGGCAAAGGATTGGCTGACCGGCATGATCTCCAGCGAGTTGATGTTAACGTGGGCCGGCAGAGTCGCCACCCAGAACACCGACTCGGCAATATCTTCCGGCGTCAACGCATTGGCGCCGTCGTAGACCTTATCCACCTTGCCGTCATCGCCTTTGAAGCGCACGTTAGAGAATTCCGTTCCGCCCACCAGGCCTGGCTCAATGTCGGTTACGCGGATGCGGGTGCCGTGCAGGTCGGCGCGCAGGCCGAGGCTGAATTGCTTGACGAAGGCCTTGGTCGCGCCGTAGACGTTACCGCCGGCATAGGGCCAGTTGGCAGCAACGGAGCCGATATTGATCACATGGCCGACGTTGCGTTCAACCATTGCCGGCAGCAGGGCGCGGGTCATGTTCACCAGGCCTTTGGCATTGGTGTCGATCATGGTTTCCCAATCATCGGCGTTGGCCTTGTGCGCAGGCTCCAAACCTAACGCCAGACCGGCGTTGTTCACCAGCACGTCAATCTGGCGCAGTGCCGCAGGCAGCTCATCAATCACCTGCTGAATTGCCGCGCGATTACGTACGTCCAGACGGACGATATGCAGCGCCTCGCCCAATTCGTCTTTCAACTCTTCCAGACGTTCAATACGGCGGCCGGAGGCGATTACCTGATGGCCTTCGCGGATAAAACGTCGTGTGATGGACTCACCAAACCCTGAGGTGGCGCCCGTGACAAAAATGATCATGCTACTGTTCCTCAACTGTTTTTAACCACATGCTAATAGCATTAGCATAATCCCGGTTTAAGTGGCAGTGGTTATCGGCGTCGACATAAAAAAACCGCCATCGCTGCTGCCAGACGGGCGGTTTTTTGGTCAGAGGGTTATACAAGCCGGGCAGAAAGTGCCCGTTCTGCAATGCAGCTACAGCTGAGGCGGTACGTGGTACACCACGCAGTCATATTTGGTATTTTCGCGTCGGCCTGCCACTACGCCGCCCAGAGATTCGGCGATGCGTCGGCTGGGGGTGTTTTGTTCTGCCACCGGATAGATAAAGTGACGCGGCCGGTAGCGCTCGCTGGCCCACACCGCCATGGCATGAACGATTTCGCGGCCGTAGCCGTTACCGTGCAGGCTCTCTTTTACCCAGATACCCAGCTCCGGGGTGGTGTTGTGCAAGTCATGCAGGCCGCCCATGCCGACAAACTCTTTGCTGTCGCGCAGGCGAGCGACGAAAATCAGCTCCTCACCTTCACGGATCAGCGGCAGCCAGGTTTGCCAAACGTTGGCGAAGGCCTCCGGCGACTCTTCAGGCTCAAAATTCATAAAGCGCGTCAGTGTAGGGGTAATCGCCTGGTAAACATCGTCGGCATCTGCTGCGGTAAAAGGGGCAATCAACAACCGGTCGGTGTTCACGCGGCACTGAGAAAGGTCACTGTGGATCATTATTATTACCTCGCTTTTCAGGCCAAAACGGCAAAAAATCCGCACCGGTGAAACGGGGCGGATCATCGATATTACGTTGATTGGCGACAGATGCGACTTATTTCTGCAATCGCTGAGGCGAGAGCGGCAAAGGTTCGGCCGCCGGTTTTCGCTGGCGTACCTCACTGCCGGCGTTCGGATCCAGGGTAAAGCTGTCAATCACCGCCAGCAGCGCGATAACGCCGATGACCACAAACGCCAGTTGGAAATCGACCAATGGAATGCGCGCTGTGGACTGCGGCATCAGCATTTCCGCCAGGCGCAGTGCCAACGCGCCGATGGCGATACCCAGCCCGCTGCCCATTTGCTGCGAGACATTAAACAACGTATTGGCGCCGTTCATTTGCGGCTGCGGCACTTCGGAAAACGCTAACGTGTTGAGCGCAGTGAACTGCATGGAGCGCGTCAGTCCACTGACGAACAGCAGCCCCAAAATCAGCCAGGTCGGCGTCTGCGGCGTCAACAACGCGCAGGCGAAAATGGTAGCGGCATTGAGCAAACCGTTCACCACCAGCGTAGTACGGAAACGAAAACGGTACAGCACCGCCGAGGTAAAGGGCTTCATCACCAGGTTGCCGGCGAACACCGCCAGCACCAACAGCCCGGCATCGAAGGCGTTAAGGCCAAACCCAATCTGGAACAATAGCGGCAGCAAGAAGGGCACGGCACCGATGGCGATACGGAACAGCGTACCGCCCCAAATCGTGACGGCGTAACTTTTTATCCGCATCGCCCACAGGTTGATTAAAGGATGTGCCGTACGCTTGGCATGGCGAACCGCCAGTGCACCCAGTGCCAGGCTGCCAAAAATGCACAACGCGGGTACCAGCCAGGACAATTGCGGATGGTTGATCAGATCCAAACCGAACATCAGGCCGAAGCAGGCAATGCCGGTCAGCACGAAGCCGAGTGCGTCAAAGGGAACGCCTTTCTGCGGCGCTTCCTGAGGAATCAGTCGCCAGGCCAGCCACAGTGCGGCGATGCCCAGCGGCACGTTCAGAATAAAAATCCAGTGCCACGAGGCGTAAGTGGTAATAAATCCCCCGACCGGCGGACCGAGGATCGGGGCCACCAGGCCCGGCCAGGTAATGGTGGCGATGGCTTTGATTAAATCGGGTTTGGCGGTATTGCGCAGCACCACCAGGCGCCCGACCGGCACCATCAACGCTCCGCCGAAGCCCTGCAGAATTCGGGCAGCAGTAAACGTCGGCAGGTTAACGCTGGCGGCACAGAGCACCGATGCCAGGGTAAAAATCAGCACTGCCGCCGCGAAGATATTGCGCGCGCCAAAGCGGTTGGCAATCCAGCCGCTGGCAGGAATAAATACCGTCAGCGTCAGAATATAGGCCGAAATACCGATGTTCATGTCCACCGGTCGCACGCCGAAAGCCGCCGCCATCTGCGGCATGGCGGTGACGATCACTGTCCCGTCGAGGTTTTCCATAAAAAAAGCACCCGCCACCAGCAGTGGCAGCGCAGTGGCGCGTGAAAAGAAACTCATGGCAAAGCACGCCGGACGAAGCGCGGACAGGATGCGGACATGACAGAAACCCCGTTTCAAAAATGTTAACGCCGGAAGAGTTTTTGAGGATAACGCATTGCGCCGAGGTTAAAAAGAGGTTGAGCGGGTGATAATTAGCGGGCGCAGCGCTTGCGCCCGCACAGGGAAATCAGAACTTCACCGAACCTTGCAAATACAGAGTTCGTGGCTGACCGATGTATAGCCCCTTGTTGTTATCGTCGTAAGCGCGGGTGAAATATTCATGGTCAAACAGGTTTTTAACCCCGAGGCCCAGATTCAGTCCGGCCATTTCCGGTCCAAAATCATAGGCGGCGCGCAGGCCCCACAGCATATAGCCAGGAATGCGGCCGGTACTGCCATCGGCACTTTCCGCCACGGTGTTTGCATTGTCGGCGAACTGGCTGGACTGGAATTCACTGTTGAGGTTGAACGTCCAACTGCCCGGCGTGTAATCCAGCCCCAGCGTACCTTTATGCTTCGGTGAGAACGGCACCTGGTTGCCTTTGTAGGCGCCTTCCTCACGGATGGTGGCGTTGACATAGGCATAGCTGGCGTAAACCGTCACGTCGTCCAGTTTGGGAGTCAACTGCGACAGATCGTAACGCAGGTTGCCCTCCAGCCCGGCGTGTCGAGTTTTGCCACGTGCGGTGACGCTGTCGGTGACCTGGTTCGAATCATACTGATTATTGAAGTTGATCAGGAACAGGCCAATCTCACTTTGCAGCGCATCGCCTTCATAGCGGGTGCCCAGTTCCCAGGTTCGCGCTTTTTCCGGTTCGATATTGCCGCTGTCGACCGCTTTACCCATCTGGCTGTATTGCACCGTGCCGAACGAGCCTTCGGTATTGGCGTACAGGTTCCAATATTCGTTCAGATGATACATGACATTCAGCGCAGGCAGCGGGGCGTTGTAGCTGACGTCGAGGCGATTATTCTTGATGTAATTATTCTGATAGGAAGAGATATGCTCATAGCGCATGCCCGGCGTGATGGTCCAATCGCCGATATCTATGCGGTCATCAATGTAAAAGGCGTGGGCGTCAGTGCCGGACTGAGTATCGCGATCGTAAGGACTGCTGGTTGAAGGTAATACGCCGCTGCTGGCCTTGCTGTAGTAGCGTAGCTCATGGGTCGATTCGCTGACGTAGCGATAACCTACGCCGACTTCATGCGCCGACTGGCCCCAGCGGAAGCTTTGGCTGTAGCGTGGCTCCACGCCGCGTACCCAATATTCGCGTGGCGAAAGCGTCAGGTTCTTGCCCTGATCGAGATAGCCGCTGCGCAGGGTATAGGTATAGAAACTCTGCACGTCGAATTTGTGTTGCTGATCCGGCTGATATTGATAGCCGAAGTTGGCCAACTGGCGACGGCCCCAGAATTTGTCATAAGGACGCGTAGACTGGAATGGATTGGCGTTGTAATCCGCCCGGCTTAATCCACCCGGCATATCGGCCTGGCCTTCGTAATATTGCAATAAGCTATTAAAGGTGTGCACCTCGTTTGGCGCATAGCGGCTTTTCAACATCACGTCGTCGATTTTGGTCGAACTGTGTTCGCGCCAGTCGCTGCCGCGGGTGCCGGAATAAAGCAACGCGCTGCCAAAGCCGTTGTCGGCGGTACCACCGATCATCAGGTTGCCGGTGCCTTTGGGGTGATCCTGACGGGAGGTCGGGCTAAGTTGGCCCTGCATGCCGGCTTCCATGCCGAAGGTTTTCGGGATGGCCTTGGTGACAAAGTTCACTACGCCACCGACGCTTTGCGGCCCGTAACGTACGGCACCGCCGCCGCGGACCACGTCTACTGCATCCATATTGCCAAGGGATACCGGTGCTAGCGACAGCTGTGGTTGACCATAAGGGGCAAAGGGCACCGGAATGCCGTCCATCAGCACCGTCGAACGGCTGGCCAGGCGCGGGTTCAAACCACGAATGCCGAAATTGAGTGCCATATCGTGGCTGCCGGTGCCGTTATTTTCCGGAGCAACCACGCCCGGCACGCGATTCAGCGCTTCTCGCAAGGTGGTGGCGCCGGTTTTGGCAAACTCTTCTCGGCGCACCACGTCACGCGCGCCGGCGTGTTCGAATACGTCAATCTGACGGCCTTCAGCCAGCCAGTCACCGACCACGGTGATGTCTTGTTCTTGCTGCACCGTCGGCTGTTTGACCAGCGTAAAGCCATTAGCCCCCAACGCCTTGGCCTGCAAGCCGCTGCCTGCCAGCAGTGCGTTCAGCCCCTGATTAACGTCGTAGTTGCCTTTCAACCCTGGTGAACGCTTGCCGGCGGTCAAACTTCCGTCAACGGACAGCGCAATGCCGGCATGGGCGGCAAAGGCATTTAACGCGCCATCCAGATCGCCTGCGGGGATCTGATAAGCGGTAGCGGCAACCGGTGCTGTCTGCGCTGCCAGCAAGGGTGAAGCGAATGCCAGACCCACGGCGACCGCCAGTGGTTGAAGCGGTTTTCCCCAAAAATTGTTCATACCTTCTCCTGATTATTCTATTTTTTGCTGCAGTGTTTTAACTGGAGTCGGATGAAAACGAAAAAGGGACAATCAAGAATGAGATTTTTTATCATTTTCATTTAAATAAATCAGGCGGGGACCACTTTTAACCAATAACGGGTAAAGCTTTGCAGCCGGATCGGCAGCGTTTGGCTGAGCAGCAGGAGTGCGCGATCGGGCTCCCTCAGGGGGAAACTGCCGCTCACGCGTAGGCCGGCAATGGCAGGATCGCAATCCAAACGGCCGTGACGGTAACGCGCCAGTTCGGCAAGCACCTGATCCAGCCGCCATTGACTGACGCTCAGCACGCCGCGGGTCCAGCTGTCGCCGTTGCCGGCTGCCTGTTGTTGGCCGAATGCCGCAGCGCTAAAGCTGATTTGTTCCCCGGCGTTAACCCGTCGTTTTTCCTGTGGGAACTGTGCCAGTTGGGCTTCCACGGCGTGTTCAAGCACCGTCAGTTGCGTTTGATCGTCGTTTTCTCGCACCAGGAAATGGGTGCCGAGTGCGCGCATGGCACCTTGCCGGCTTTCGACCCAAAACGGCCGGTCGTCGCGGCCGGTAATCAAACTGATTTCTCCGCTGTGCAGCAGGATCAGCCGTTTTTCAGCGCTGTAGCGAACATCGACAGCGCTGGCGGTATTGAGTACCAACTGGCTGCCGTCGCTGAGGACGATGGGTTTAATTTCACCGGTAGCGGTACGGTAGTCGGCGCGCAGCTCGCGGCCCAACGGGGACTGAAAGCCCAACCAACCGACACCCAGCAACAGCAACAGACTTTTCAGCAGGGTGCGGCGATCCAGCGTGGACTGGCGGCCGGCCTGGTCGAGCGTGCGATAGCTGAATTTTCCAGGTACGCCCTGCAACTGACTTTGCAGTGCTTCAACGCGTTGCCAGGCCCAGCGGTGATCTTCGTTTTGTTGGTGCCAGGCCTGCCACTGTTGCCGTTGGTGCTCGGTGACGTTTTCGTCGCATAACAGGGCAAACCATTGGGCGGCCATTTTCAGCGCCTGGCGCTGCTCGGGGGTGAGGGTGTGGCTCATTACGGGTATTCGGTTTCCAGGCTGAACAGCAGGCAGTGCTCGGCGGCTTTGGCCATGTATTTTTTTACTGAACTGACCGAAACGCCGAGGCGTTGTGCAATCTCGGCATAGCCCAGTCCTTCGAGCTGCGACAGCAAAAAGGCCTGTTTGATCTTTGGCCCCAGCCCGTCGAGCATGCTGTCGATGTGTTGCAGACTTTCAAGCAGGCTGTGGCGCTGTTCGGGTGAGGGCGCCAGCGCCTCCGGCATCAGCGCCAGCATATCCAGATAAGCGCGCTCCAGCGTTTTGCGGCGGAAGAAATCGACCATCACCCGCTTGGCGAGGGTGACCAAAAAATCTTTGGGTTCGCGAATAGCGGCGGCGGAGTCGTTTTTCAGGACCCGCATGAAGGTGTCCTGTGCCAGGTCGTCGGCGTCAAAAGCGCAACCGAGTCGACGTTGCAGCCAGCCCCGCAGCCAACCGTGATGGGTTGCGTAGAGGCGTGTAAGCGCATCTGAGGAAGTAGGGGCTGTGGCTGACATGGGTTCCGCGCTGCCGGTCAAAAAAGATGCGCGGATGATAATTGAGAATGGTTATCGTTTCAAGTTTGACGCCATCCCTGGCCACGCGAACTTTCAACTTTCACTCAAGCGCAGTCCCGTCGCGGCATCGAACAGGTGGATCGCATCACGGTTGGGCGCTAACCACAGCGGCTGGTCGCTTTGTGCGTTAATTCGTCCGTTGAACTGTACGTGCAGCCGATAACCGCCCCAGTTGATATGCAGCAGGCTGACATCGCCGGTGATCTCCATCAGTCGCAGTTGGGCGGCAGGTTGCTCGCTGGTGTCGACCAGGTGGAAGTCATGGGGACGCAGCCCGAGGATCACCTTGCTGCCTGCCACAACATGCTGCCATTTTGCGGGCAATGGCAGCCAGAGTTCGTCACAGGTGACGCCAGGCCGGTCGTTGCGCGGCGTGACGACGCCGTCCAACAGGTTCATTGGCGGTGAGCCGATAAAGCGCGCCACAAAGGTATCAGCGGGGGCGTCGTAGATCTCCAACGGTTTGCCTTGCTGCACGATATTGCCATCTTTCATCACCACGATTTGGTCCGCCAGCGTCATGGCTTCAATCTGATCGTGGGTGACATACACCGTGGTGGTTTTGAACTGCTGATGCAGGGCCTTGATCTCGGCACGCAGCTCCATGCGCAGTTGGGCATCGAGATTGGATAGCGGTTCGTCGAATAAAAATACCTTGGGATTACGTACCATGGCGCGGCCCATCGCTACCCGCTGCCGTTGGCCGCCGGAGAGTTCTTTTGGATAGCGCTGTAAAAGATGATCGATCGCCAAAATGCGCGCTGCTTGCTGAACCTTGGCCTGCTGCTCAGCCTTGGTTACCTTCATCACCCGCATGTGAAAAGCCATGTTTTCCGCCACCGTCAGGTGCGGATAGAGCGCATAGCTCTGGAACACCATGGCGATGTCGCGGTCGGCAGGATCCAGATCGTTGATCTTCTTTTTATCCAGCAGGATCGTGCCCTCCGTTAGGCTGTCCAGCCCGGCCAACAGGCGCAGCAGCGTGGACTTGCCGCAGCCTGACGGGCCGACCAGCACGGTAAAACTGCCGTCGGGGATCACCAGATCCAGGGGGTTCAATACCCGCTGTTTGCCATAGTATTTGGCCACTTTTACCAGTTCTACACTTGCCATCAGACCATTTCTCCGGCGCAGGTTTTCAGGGTATTCCAGTCCAGGTATTGGCGCGGTGAACTGCTGATAGCGTGGCTGGCAGCACGAATACCCCAGCGCAGCGCCACTGCTGACGAGTGGCCATGCAGGCAGGCGGTCAGGAAACCGGCATTGAAACTGTCGCCGGCACCAATGGTGTCGACCACCTTGATCGGATGTGCCGCCGCCTGCAATAACCGTTCGCCGCACCACATGCGCGCACCGTCCGGACCACATTTCACCACGCAGGCGGCGTCGGCAGGCTGTTGACGATTCAGGGTGCGAGCGGCGGTGTACAGATCCTCACTGCCCGCCATGCCGCAGGTTTCCACTTCATTGAGCAGCAAAATATCGCAGAACGGCAGCCAGTCGGCGATTTGTGTGCGTAATGGTTCGCTCCAGCCCTGTGGGGGCCAACCGGTATCAACCGCAATGCGATAGCCGCGCTGGCGCAGGGTCTTCAGCAACGCCGGGTAGTCCGCCAACAAGGTGGTGCACAGGAAGGTGCCGCACAACAAAACGGTGTCGCCGCTGCCGGCCAACACCGGGATCTGATGCAGCACATCGTCCTGGCTGAGGCGGGTAATATGCCCCTGATTGCTAAAAAACGTGCGTTCATTGTCGGGGTGGGTGACGCCGAAAGTCAGCGAAGTTTCGCAGCTGTAGATCGGCCAATACGGCGAGCTGTCCGGAAACAGCTGCGCCAGCCAGGGACTGAAATAGTCATTGCCCTGATTGGCCACCAGCCGGTAAGGGGTTTCCAGCGCTGCCAGCGCCAGTGCGCAGTTGCCTGCTGAACCGCCGGGGCGCAGCTCACTATGATCGAGCATCGCTTCAGTTCCTTTCTGCGGCCATTGCTGTAAGGTGCTCATGATCACATCGACGTTGATATTGCCCACCACGTACAGCGTGGGTTTGGTGTTGGTCTTCATCATGTCTATTTTCCCTGAATAAATTAGCCCTTGCTGCCGCCGCTGGTTAAGCCGCTAACCAGGGTTTTTTGCAGCCAGAGGGCAATGAACAGCGGTGGAATGGCAGCCAGAATGCCGACGGCGGCGATCAGCCCGTCATCGGTGGCCCGCCCGGCGGTGAAACCGGCTATGGTCACCGGCAAGGTCTGCGCCTGAATATTGCTGGTAAACAGCAGCGCGTAGAAAAATTCGTCCCAGGCCAGCAACCAGCCGAACAGCGCCGAGGCACCCAATGCCGGTTTGGCCAGCGGCAGGGTAATGCGCAACAGCACTTGCCACTGGCGTAACCCGTCCAGCCGGGCGGCCTGCTCGATGTCGATCGGCAGGGCATCAAACTGGTTTTTCAGCATCCAGGTGAGAAACGGCAGGATCAGCGAGCAGTAGACCAGCACCAGACCGATATGGGTGTTCAACAGCGCCAACTGTTGCAGGATAAAGTACAGCGGCAGCACGAAAGCCACCGGCGGCACCATGTAGATCGCCAGGCTGGCAAACAGCCAGCCGTCGCGGCCGGGGTAGCGGGAAAAGCTGAACGCCGCAGGAATGGCCAGCAATAACGAAATCAGCGTCGCGCCGCAGGCAACCAGCAGACTGTTGAACAACGCATGCAGAAACAACGCACCGGGTTGGCCGGGTTGCAACGACAGCAGGCTGACGTAACGCGAAAAATCCCAGTGACGCGGCAGCCATTCCAGCGGCACGCGGGTCAGATCGGCCGAAGAGCTGACGCTCATCAGAAACAGCCATAGCATCGGTGCGAGGATCGACACTGCCAGCAGCAGCGCGGCGCCGTAGCGCAAGAGCAGGCGGAGCTTAGGCTTCATCGGCGAGGCTCCTTCTGCGCTGGCGGAACAGCATCAGCATGTACAGCGCAATCAGCACGCCGCACAGCAAGGTCATCAGCACGGCGTAGGCGGCACCGCTGCCGGCGCGCAGATAGCTGAACGATTCCTGATAGACAAAGAAACTCAGGGTTTTGGTGCTGTCCATTGGCCCGCCGCGCGTCATCACGTAAATGATGTCGAACACTTTGAACGCGTCGATGGTACGCAGCACCAACGCCACGGCCAGCGGCGCCAGAATGGCGGGGAGGGTAATGGCGCGGAATCGTCGCCAGGCAGAGGCGCCGTCCAGCCGAGCCGCCTCGTACAAATCGTCCGGGATGGTTTGCAATGCCGCCAGCGTCAGCAGGGTGATCAGCGGATAGTTCTTCCAAATGTCCGCCAGCATTACCGCGTTGAGTGCCGAAGCCGGGTCTCCCAGCCAACTGCGATAGTGGTCGATCACGCCGAGTTGAGTCAGCAGCGCGTTGATGCTGCCGTAATCCGGGTTGAAATTCAGTCGCCACATCGTGGCGTTGACGATGGTCGGTAGCGCCCAGGGTAAAATCACCAACACCCGCAGCAGATTGCGACCGTGGAATTTTTGATTGAGCAACAGCGCCACCAGCACGCCAATCACCCCTTCAAACGCCACCGAAACCAGGGTGAAATACAGCGTCCGCCCCAGAGCCGCCTGAAAGTCCGGGTCGGTCAGGGCATAAAGAAAGTTATCCGCACCGACCCAGGCCGGCGCTACGCCGTCGCCGACCAGCGCCGCATCGGTAAAACTCAGCCACAGGGTACGACCCAGCGGCCAGGCGGTAAGCAGCAGCATCATCAGCAGCATGGGTGCCAGCAGCACCCATGCCTGACGACGCTCACGTTGGGGCAGAGTGAGCATCGTCATCGCTTAACGCAACCGTGCTGCGCTTTGGGTCGCGGCATCCAGCCCGGCCTGCGGCGTGACTTTACCCTGCAGGATTTGCTGCAGGTCCTGCTGCAATCCGTTGGACAGCCGTGAGTAATCCGCGGTTTCGGGGCGCGAAAGCATCACGTTCAACGACTGTTTGGCGGCGGCGATCAGCGGTTCCTGACCTTTCTGCACCGCGGGATCCTCATAGGAGGATTTCCAGATCGGCAGACTAAGCTTGGCGTACTTGTCCTGCACCGGCTGCGAGGTCATGTAACTGATGTACTGCCAGGCCTGATCGGGGTGGGCGCTGGCCTTGGCAATGCCGAGACCCATGGAGCCATTCACCGCAGAAACCTGACCGGCCTCGGAGCCCGGTGCAGGCACGATACCGACGTCGCCGGCCACCTTGCTTTGCTTCGGATCGTTGGCCATGTTGTACATATAGGTCCAGTTCAGTGCGAAGGCTGCATCCCCGTTGGAGAAGGCCTTGCGCACGTCCTCCTCAAGATACTCGCGAGAATTCGGGTTGGTGAGCCCTTTATCCAGTGACGCTTTCATGTAGCTGGCGGCCTGCAGCGAACCCGGGCTGGAGAAGGTGATTTTGCCCTGCTGGATGAACTGGCCCTTGAAGGCCGACACCAGCGTGGTGTAGTCGCAAACCAGCGCTTCGGCCTGTGACCAGCTCCATACCAGCGGGTACTTGACCACGTTTTTCTGCTTCAGAATTTCCGCCTGCTGTTCCAGCTCCTGCCAGGTTTTCGGCGGGGCGGCAATCCCGGCCTTGGCCAGCATGGCCTTGTTGTAATACAGGTATTTGGTGTCGAGGATCCACGGCATGCCCCAGCGCTTGTCTTTGTAGGTGACGGTGGTCATGGCGCCGGCAAAGATTTTGGCGCTGTCGTCGGCGCTGATGCGCGCGGTGACGTCTTGCAGCAGGCCGAACTTGGTGAATTCCGCCGGCCAGATGGCGTCGAACAGCACCACGTCGTAGCCATTGCTGCCGGCACCACGTGCCGCGACGATTTTATCGTGCAGCGCCTCGTAAGGGACAAACTCCAGATTAACGGTGATATCCGGGTGTTGTTTGCTGAAGTCCGCGGTCATGGCGCGGATATCGTTTTCACTGTAGGCCGCCTGGGTCATAAACAACGCGCTAATTTGCGTGGGGGCGGCATAGGCGGATGAGAGACTGAGCGCCAGGGCAGACAAAGTACAGACTGCCGTAGCGGCAAGGGTATGGCTTTTCATTGTGCGTTCTCCGGTGTTAAAAAGATTTTTAAATCAATTTGATTGCTTTATTGGAGGGCACCATACTGCAAAGACGATTTCCCTTTCTGCATAGGCAGTTATGACGACTTCCGGCACTAACCTTGAACATGCTCGCGCACACAACCGGCGCGTAGTGATAGAGGCTATCCGTCTGCACGGAGAACTGACCCGTGCCGAAATTGCCCGGCTGACCTCACTGACGCCGCAAACCGTTTCAAACATCGCAACCGAGCTGGAACAGGCCGGCATTCTCTCTTCGCACCTGCCGCGTCGTGCCGGCGGGCGAGGTCAGCCAGCCACGCCGTTGACCCTTAACCCAGACAGTGCGTATTCCATCGGCATCCATCTGGATCACCAGTCCCTGCTGATGATCGTGGTTGATCTGTCAGGCAGCGTACGTTTCCACCGGCTGATTATGGTGCAAAAGCCGCAACCTGCTGCGACCTTGAAACTGATTTGTGATGTACTGCAAGAAATGCGCCAGCAGCCGGATCTGGCCTGGGGAAAAATGCTGGGGATCGGCGTGGTAATGCCGGGGCCGTTTGGCGTGGAAGGGATTTCGTCGGTCGGGCCGACCACGCTCAACGGTTGGGAAAATATCGATGTGGTGGCTGAACTTAACGCGCAAAGCGGCCTGCCGGTGACGCTGGAGAACGATGCCACCGTCGCCGCCATCGGCGAGCGTTTGCACGGCGTAGCCAGACAGCTGAATTCGTTTATTTATCTGTATCTCGGTACCGGGCTTGGCGCGGGGATTTTCACCGATGGCCGAATTTATACCGGCCATGCGCACAATGCTGGTGAAGTCGGCCACATGATTGTGCAACCGGGCGGGCGCGCCTGCTACTGCGGTAACCAGGGCTGCCTGGAGCGTTATGTCTCTCTGCAGGCGGCCTACGAGAGCTGCGGGCTGGATCCGATGAGCGCCAGACCACAAGACTTGCTGGCATTGCCGCAGTCGCAGATTGACACCTGGCTGGATTCGGCGGTGCCTGCGTTACGTCAGGCGATCAACATAGTCGAATGCATGTTTGACGCTGAAGCCGTGATTATCGGCGGCCTGATGCCGGAAAGCCTCGTGGCGCAACTGATTAAACGGTTGGTGCCGCTGCATCGCTCGGTGCGCAGCAAATACCTCGACGGCCTGCGGGTGCGGCTGGGCACCACCGGTGCGGATACCGCCGCATTGGGGGCGGCGGCACTGCCGCTGTTTGATGAATTCAATCCCCGTTATGAAGTGTTATTGAAGTCATAAAACCCATCCTCCGATTTATATTCTTGCCCAATAATGGTGCAGGCTAATCATTAATCCAATATAAGCAAACGGTTGCTATTTAAGGGCAACCGTTTGCTTATATTCTGCTTATTTTTCGTTGGCTCAGAATATTGTTCGGTGAATTTTATCCTTCTGTTTTTAAACATAAATAGTCAATAAAAAACCGACTGGCACGCGGCTTGCTATTCTTAAATCAACATCTGCGATCGATAAAAAGACCGCCATCGCTCTCCAGGCTGAATTGACTCAGCCGGGTGCTGTGCGCTGGTCGGTAGAGAAGGAAAGCAAAATGAACATGCCATTCACCACGGCGATCCGTGGCAATTTTTTCGACATCGCGGCCTGCGTGGATCATCCGCAGCAATTAGGTCAGCAACTGCGACATATTCCTGACGGGTTAATGCTGCTCCATGAAGGCGCGATTGCCTGGTTCGGCAGCTGGCAGCAGGGCGAATCGCTGTTGCCGCCGGGGTTTGAGGTCGCTCATTATCCGGACAAACTGATCGTGCCGGGTTTTATCGACACCCATATTCACTACCCGCAAACCGAAATGATCGGCGCCTATGGCGAGCAACTGCTGACCTGGCTGAAAAACTATACCTTCCCGACAGAAAGCCAATTTTGCTGCGAACGGCACTCTGACAAAATGTCGGCATTCTTTCTGCAGCAGCTGTTAAGCAACGGCACCACTACGGCGCTGGTATTTGGCACCGTGCATCCTCAGTCGGTTGAAGCGCTGTTCCGCCAGGCGGCGGCGCTGAACATGCGCTTGATTGCCGGTAAGGTGATGATGGATCGCCATGCGCCGGAAGCCTTGCTGGAAAGCCCGGAACAGAGCTACCGCCAAACGCGAGCGCTGATTGAGCGCTGGCACGGCAAACAGCGGCTGAGTTACGCCATTACGCCACGCTTTGCGCCCACCAGCACCCCGGCGCTGCTTGAGCAGGTGCAGCGCCTGCGCCAGGAATTTCCGGATGCCTACCTGCACACCCATCTGAGCGAAAATCTTGATGAAGTGGCCTGGGTAAAAGAGTTGTTCCCCGACAGCCGCAGCTATCTGGACGTGTACCACCAGTACGGGCTGACCGGAGAGAAAAGCGTGTTCGCCCACTGTTTGCATCTGGAAGAACAAGAGTGGGATTGCCTGTGCCAAACCCGTTCGGCGATCGCCTTTTGCCCAACCTCCAATCTGTTTCTGGGCAGCGGTTTGTTCAACCTGCAAAAGGCCTGGCAGAAGCAGGTCAGGCTGGGTATCGGCACCGACGTCGGGGCCGGGACCACCTTTAACATGCTGGAAACGCTGGGTGAGGCTTACAAGGTCGCTCAGCTGCAGCGCTATCAGCTTTCCGCCTGTGAAGCCTTCTACCACGCGACGCTGGGCGGAGCTCGAGCCCTGTCGCTCGACGACAAAATCGGCAACTTCGACGTGGGCAAAGAGGCGGATTTTGTGGTGCTGGATCCGGCCGTGTCACCGCTGCAAAAGTTACGACATGAAAACAGCCGCGAACTGGCGGAGCAACTGTTTGTGTTGATGACTCTGGGTGACGATCGCAATGTTTATCGTACTTACGTCGACGGCAAAGTGGTGTACCAAGCGGCCAAGTGCCAGGAGGCGGCATGATCCAGTTTCTGCTTAATCAAACCCTGAAAACAGAAACCGCACTCGATCCCAACACCACGGTGCTGAACTACCTGCGGCGTGACCTTGGCCGCTGCGGCACCAAAGAGGGCTGTGCCTCCGGCGATTGCGGCGCTTGTACCGTGGTGTTGGCCGAGCCGGAAGGCGATCGGCTGCGCTATCGCAGCGTTAATGCCTGTCTGACCTTCGTCAGCGCGTTGCACGGCAAACAGTTGATCACCGTAGAGGATCTGAAACAGCAGGGGGAATTGCACGGCGTGCAGCAGGCTATGGTCGACTGTCACGGTTCACAGTGCGGTTTTTGTACACCGGGTTTCGTGATGTCGCTGTTCTGCCTGCAAAAAAACACAGCGTCCTATCAACGCGAACAGGCGCAGCAGGCACTGGCCGGCAACCTGTGCCGCTGTACCGGCTATCGCCCGATTTTGGCGGCGGCGCAGCAGGCGTGCGGTAACCCTCAGCCAGACAGCTTCGACCACCACCAGCCACAAACGCTGCAACGGCTGCAGGCCATGCGTGCCGCAACGCCGCTGGAGGCTGACGGCAAGCGCTGTTTGCTGCCGCAGAGCCTCGATGAGCTGGCGCGGCTCTATCAACAGCACCCGCAGGCCAAGCTGCTGGCTGGCGGGACCGATCTGGCGCTGGAAATCACCCAGCGGCATCAGGATATCCCGCTGATCATCGCTATTGGCCAAATTGAGGCGCTCAGGCAGGTAAGCTGGCAGGGCGATCGTCTTGTGATTGGCGCCGGCGCCGCCTTGAGTGATTTGTATCCGATGTTGGCCAACTATCATCCGGCCTTTGGTGAACTGCTGGCGCGTTTTGCTTCCCAGCAGATCCGCAATCAGGGCACGTTGGGGGGCAATATTGCCAATGCTTCACCGATTGGCGACGGTGCGCCCTTATTGCTGGCGCTGGACGCGCTGCTGATCCTGCGCTGTGGTGCTACCCAGCGTGAACTGCCGTTGAACGACTTCTTCCTTGGCTACCGCCAAACCGCACTGCAGCCGGGGGAATTTATTGAAAGTATCGTACTGCCTGCCAGCGCACCGGCGGACTTTCGTGCCTGGAAAGTCTCCAAACGCCTGGAAGACGACATTTCGGCCGTGTGCGGCGCTTTTAATTTGACCTTTGATCAAGGCGTTATCCGCAGCGCCCGCGTGGCGTTCGGCGGCATGGCGGCGACCCCGAAACGCGCCGAACTCTGTGAGCAGCAACTGGTTGGGCAGCCCTGGCGGCGAGAAACCCTTGAGCAAGCGGCACAGGCGTTGGCGCAGGACTTTACGCCGCTGAGCGATTTCCGCGCCAGCAGCGCTTACCGTTTGCTGGTGGCGCAAAACCTGCTGCGTCGCTACTTCATTGCGCTGACAGCGCCGCAGCTGGCAATAGAGGTGACCGCTCATGAGTAATCGCAAAGGGACCGAACACACCCAGGAACACCTGGCAGAACGTTTCCGCCAGTCGTTAACCAGCGGCGTAGGCCGCAGCCGCAAGCACGAGAGTGCCGACAAGCACGTCAGCGGTGAAGCGCAATACATCGACGACAGGCTTGAGTTTCCGAACCAATTGCATCTGGCGGCCAGGCTGAGCGAACGGGCACATGCGCAGATCGAAAAGCTGGACCTGTCGGCATGTTACGACTTTTCCGGCGTGGTAAGGGTGATCACCTGGCAGGACGTACCGGGCGAACTGGATATCGCCCCTTTAACGCACGGCGATCCACTGCTGGCGAAAGATAAGGTGGAATACGTCGGACAGGTCATTGCGGTTGTGGCGGCGGAAGATCCGGAAATTGCCTGGCGTGCCGCTCAGGCGATTAAAGTGACCTATCGGGATTTACCGGCACGGTTGGACGTCACTCAATCTTTACGGGAAGGTTTCCTGGTGCAGGAGGCGCATCGTCATCAACGGGGCGACGCCGACCGCGCGTTGGCGCAGGCGAAACACCGCATTCAGGGGGAGCTGCATGTCGGCGGTCAGGAACACTTTTATCTGGAAACCCAGATTGCGTCGGTGATGCCGGCCGAGGACGGCGGCATGCTGGTGTATTCCTCGACTCAGAACCCGACAGAGATCCAAAAGCTGGTGGCCTCGGTGCTCAACCTGCCAATGCACAGAGTGACAATCGATACGCGGCGCATGGGCGGTGGTTTTGGCGGTAAGGAAACGCAAGCTGCCGGTCCTGCGTGTTTGTGCGCCGTGATGGCGCATCTCACCGGGCGACCGGTCAAAATGCGCCTTAACCGCCGCGATGACATGTTGATCACCGGCAAGCGCCACCCGTTTTATATTCAATATGACGTAGGTTTCGACGACAGCGGGCTGCTGCACGGGGTGAAAATCAGCCTGGCAGGCAACTGTGGCTATTCGCTCGACCTTTCGGGTTCTATTGTCGATCGCGCCATGTTTCACGCTGATAACGCCTATTTTCTGGAAGATGTGCTGATTACTGGCCACCGCTGTAAGACGCATACCGCTTCCAATACTGCTTACCGGGGCTTTGGCGGGCCGCAGGGCATGATGGCGATTGAGCAGGTTATGGATCATATTGCACGCTATCTGGCGCTCGATCCGTTGGCGGTGCGAAAAACCAACTATTACGGCAAGGATCAACGCAACGTTACGCATTATCACCAGCCGGTGGAGCAGAACCTGCTGCAGGAAATCACCGCAGAGCTGGAGCAAAGTGCCGATTATCAGGCCCGCCGTCAGGCGATCCGGCAGTTCAACGCGCAAAATCCAATCCTGAAAAAAGGGCTGGCGCTGACGCCGGTGAAGTTTGGTATTTCCTTCACCGCCGGCTTCCTTAACCAGGCAGGTGCGTTGGTGCTGGTGTACACCGACGGCAGCATTCAACTTAACCACGGCGGCACCGAAATGGGCCAGGGGCTAAACACCAAGGTGGCGCAGATTGTCGCCGAAGTGTTCCAGGTGGACATCGAACGTATTCAAATCACCGCTACCGATACCGGCAAGGTGCCGAATACCTCGCCGACGGCGGCGTCATCCGGCACGGATCTCAACGGCAAGGCGGCGGAGAATGCCGCGCTAATCATTAAACAGCGGCTGATCGAGATGCTGAGCAAACAGCATCAGGTCAGTGCGGAGCAGATTATTTTCAATAACGGCCAGGTCAAAGTGGCCGAGCGTTATTTCAGCTTCGAGCAGGTGGTTGAGCAGGCGTATTTCAATCAGGTTTCGCTCGCCAGCACCGGCTATTACCGCACGCCGAAAATTTTCTACGATCGCGACCAGGCCCGCGGTCACCCGTTCTATTACTTCGCCTACGGCGCGGCCTGTGCGGAAGTGGTGATCGACACCCTGACCGGCGAGTACAAACTGCTGCGCGCCGACATCCTGCACGACGTGGGCGACTCGCTGAACCCGGCAATCGACGTCGGTCAGGTCGAGGGGGGCTTTGTGCAGGGCATGGGCTGGCTGACCAGCGAAGAGCTGGTGTGGGACGAACAAGGGAAGTTGCTGACGAACGGGCCTGCCAGCTACAAAATCCCTGCTATCGGCGATGTGCCTGCCGATTTGCGCGTCAGGCTGCTGGAAAACCGCAAAAACCCGGAAGATACGGTGTTTCATTCCAAAGCGGTGGGCGAGCCGCCGTTTATGCTGGGCATTTCGGTATGGTGCGCAATCAAGGATGCGGTCGCCAGCCTGGCGGATTACCGCCTGCAACCCAACATTGACGCACCGGCCACGCCGGAACGGGTGCTGTGGGGCGTGCAACAGATGCTGGCAAGTGACATTGTCACTGAATTGACGCGGGAGAACGGCGATGGACGAATGGATTGAGGCGCTGGCAGAGGCACGCAGGCGCGGCGAGCCCTGCGTGCTGGTGACGCTGGTGGACGAACTGGGCTCCACGCCGCGCAACCGGGGTACCAAAATGCTGGTAACCGTCGAACGTGCGGTGAATACCATTGGCGGCGGCCATCTGGAGTTTCAGTCATTGGCGATTGCCCGCGAAATGCTGCAACAGGCTGCGCCCCAGTTACGGCTGGAACGTTTCCCGCTGGCGGCGCGACTGGGCCAGTGCTGCGGTGGTACCACCAGCGTGCTGTTTGAGCCGATGATATCGCCGCGCCCGCAGATCGCTCTGTTTGGTGCCGGCCACGTCGGGCGCGCGCTGGTGAATATCCTCGCCACGCTGCCGTGCCGGGTGCGCTGGGTGGACGGCCGCGCTGCGGAATTCCCGCGGGTTATTCCCGCCGGGGTGCAGCAAGAAATCAGCGATGAGCCGCTGGAGATCGTCGACGCCATGCCGCCGGGCAGTTATTTTATCGTGATGACCCACGATCACGCGCTGGACCTGGCACTGGCGGAGCGAATTTTACGTCGCGGCGACGCAGGGTACTTCGGCCTGATCGGATCGCTGACCAAACGCAAACGCTTCGAATACAAGCTCGGCCAACGCGGCATCAGCGAAGCGGCGATCGCCGCCATGCGCTGCCCCCTGGGCCTGCCGGACGTGAAGGGCAAACTGCCGGCGGAGATCGCGGTGGCGGTGGCCGGAGAGGTTATTGCCTGCTACGGACAAGGTTTACGCTGAAAAGGTTTTCATTAAACCGAAGGCCAAAAGCCTGATGCTTAGGCCAACTCAACATTCTAATCACTTGTTTTTGCTCAAACTGCCAACTGCGCCTAAGCTAGGATGTGGCCTGGGAACTGGGGTTCCCGCGCAATTTATTCTGTGAACATGGAGGAGTTTCGATTTGATGCGTTTATCTACATTGGTGTTGGCGATCGGCATGGCGCTGAGCTCGCAGGCACAGGCAGCAGAAACTAACCCGCACGCTGACCACACCGCGTTGCCGAGTGGTCAGGCGAAGGAGGCTAACGTGACCGGTGAAGCCAACCAGCACAACAATAAAAAGAACCAGAACCCGTTCTTCTACCAAAGTCGCCTGCCGTTCCAGGCGCCGCCGTTCAATTTGATTAAAGAGAGCGACTACGCCCCGGCAATTGATGCCGGTATCAAGCAAAAGCTGGAGGAAGTGGAGAAGATTGCCAACAACCCGGCCAAGCCTGATTTTAAAAATACCTTCGTGGCGCTGGAACAGTCTGGGGCGTTGCTGTCACGCGTGATGAACGTGTTTGGTGCCATGACCTCGGCCAACACCAGCGACGCGCTGCAAAAGTTGGATGAAGAAAGCTCACCGAAGCTGGCGGCGCTGGACGACGCCATCATGCTCAACAGCAAACTGTTCGCGCGTATCAAGACGATTTATCAGCAGCGTGATGCGCTGAAGCTGGATGCCGAATCTCGCCGCCTGGTGGAAGTGACTTACAAAAATTTCGAGCTGGCGGGGGCCAATCTCTCCGACGCCGATAAAACCAAGCTGAAGGCGCTGAACCAGGAAGCGGCGACGCTGAGTACCCAGTTCTCCAACAAGCTGCTGGCGGCGACCAAAGATGGTGCGCTGGCTATCGCCGACAAGGGTAAGTTGGACGGATTGTCTGAGAGCGAACTGGTCGCTGCCGCTCAGGCCGCCGGTGAGCGTAAGCTGGACAAGCAGTGGTTACTGGTATTGCAAAACACCACCCAGCAGCCGGATTTGCAAAGCCTGAAAAATCGAGACACTCGCAAGGCGCTGTTTGACGCTTCGTGGAATCGGGCAGAAAAGGGTGACGGCAACGACACTCGCCAGACGATTGCCCGCCTGGCCAAAGTCCGCGCCGAGCAGGCCAAGCTGCTGGGCTTCCCGAACTATGCGGCCTGGAAGCTGCAAAACCAGATGGCCAAAACGCCGGATGCGGCGCTGAGCTTCATGCGTAATATCGTCCCGGCAGCCACTGCGCGTGCCGAACGTGAAGCCAAAGACATTCAGGCGGTGATCGACCAGCAGAAAGGCGATTTCAAGGTTGCCGCCTGGGATTGGCAGTTCTATGCCGAACAGGTGCGCAAGGCGAAGTACGATCTGGATGAATCGCAGATCAAACCTTACTTCGAATTGGATAACGTGCTGAACAATGGCGTGTTCTATGCCGCCAACCTGCTGTACGGCATCAGCTTCAAAGAACGTAAGGATATCCCGGTTTACCAGCCGGACGTGCGCGTGTATGAGGTGTTCGATAAAGACGGCAAATCGATGGCGCTGTTCTATACCGACTTCTTTAAACGCGACAACAAAGGCGGCGGCGCCTGGATGAGCAACTTCGTCGAACAGTCGAAGTTGAAAGGCACCAAACCGGTGATTTACAACGTTGCCAACTTTACCAAACCGGCAGCAGGTCAGCCTGCGCTGCTGTCTTACGACGACGTGATCACCATGTTCCACGAGTTTGGTCATGCGTTGCACGGTATGTTCGCCGATCAGGAATACCCAAGCCTTTCAGGTACCAATACCGCACGTGATTTTGTCGAATTCCCCTCGCAGTTCAACGAGCACTGGGCCAGCGATCCTAAAGTCTTTGCGCATTACGCCAAACACTACAAAACCGGTGAAGCCATGCCGCAGGAACTGGTCGATAAAATCAAAAAAGCCGACAAGTTCAACAAGGGCTACGACATGACCGAGCTGCTGTCTGCGGCACTGTTGGATATGCACTGGCATATGCTGAGCGCCGATCAGCCGCAGCAGGACGTGGATAAATTCGAAGCCGAATCGCTGATGAAAGACAAGATCGATCTCAGCTACGTGCCGCCACGCTATCGCTCAAGCTACTTCAAACACATCTGGGGTAACGGCTACGCCGCCGGTTATTACGCCTATCTGTGGACTGAAATGCTGGCGGATGACGCCTTCCAGTGGTTCAGCGAGCACGGTGGGCTGACGGCGGAGAACGGCCAGCGTTTCCGCGATATGGTGCTGTCACGCGGCAACAGCCAGGATCTGGAGAAGTTGTACGTCGAGTGGCGCGGTAAAGAACCGAGTATCGAGCCGATGTTGATCAACCGCGGTCTTAAAGACGAATAACAGTTCGCGGCATAACCCAAAACTCCCAGAAGGGCGCAAGTTTCTTGCGTCCTTTTTTTCGTCGGGACATAGCCGAAACGAGGATTTATCATGCGCCGGATATTTTGGCCCGTGAGCAATCAAGCACAAAAATGGCAGACCGATCCTGTGGTTGCCAATAAGTCAGGCCCCGCGAGCGGGGCCCAACGTCCTCAGCGGTTAACCACCTTGGCAGGCAATGCAACTACCAGCAATGAACTGATCAGCAGACACCCGGCGAATGCCCACAGAGCGCCGCCGCTTTTACCGGTCAGGTCCAATGCCAGCCCCATCAGCGAGTTACTCACCAACCCGGCAATGTTTGCCAGCGAACAGGCCAGCGCGAAGCCGGTTGCCGCTGCTGTGCCGCGCAAAAAGGTGGCTGGCAGGCTGAAAAACACCGGTACCGCACCGATGATTGCGGCCTGCGCAACAGAGAACAGCAACACCGTGGCGATCACGTTATGGGTGAAGAACGTGCTGCCGGCCATCGCCATCGCGCCGACAATAAAGGGCACAATGATGTGCCAGCGACGCTCACGCATGCGGTCGGAACTGGTACCGATCAGCAACATGCCCAGCAGGGCAGCAACGCTCGGTAACGCAGTCAGCAGGCCGATGGTAGTGATGTTGGTCACGCCGGCAGTCTTGATAAAGGTTGGCATCCAAAAGCCCATGGCATAGGCGCTAAGCAGGATCGAGAAGTCAATGCCACCCAACATCCACACTTTGAGGTTAAAGAAACCGTCGCGAAAACTGTGCTTGCTGTGGCTGGCTTCGGCGTCGTCCTGGGCCAGATCTTCTGCAATGCGTTGTTTTTCGTCCTCGGACAGCCATTTGGCCTGTCGATAGTTGTTCGGCAGCACCCAGAACGTGAGTACGCCCAACAATACGCTGGGAATGCCTTCCAGCAGAAACAGCCATTGCCACCCGTGCAGCCCGTGGCGCATATCAAAATGTCCCATGATCCAGCCAGACAGCGGGCCGCCAAGCACGCTAGACAGGGGCAGGCCGATCATGAACAGCGCAATGATGCGGCCGCGACGGTAAGTCGGGAACCACAGCGTCAGATAATACAGTACTCCTGGCAGGAAGCCGGCTTCCGCTACGCCAAGTAAAAAGCGGATGATGTAAAACTGGTTGGGGGTGGTGACAAACATCGTACAGGCGGAAAGCAGGCCCCAGGTGATCATGATGCGGGCAATCCACACCTTGGCGCCGACGCGCTGCAGGATCAGGTTACTCGGCACTTCAAAAAGGATATAGCCGACAAAGAACAGCCCGGCGCCCAGCCCGAAGGCGGCCTCGCTAAGTTGCAATTGGTCGGCCATCTGCAACTTGGCCAAACCGACGTTGATGCGGTCGAGATAGGCGGCCAGATAGCACAAACAGAGGAACGGGATCAGCTTCCAGGTGATTTTGCGGTACAGAAGCGATTCTGCTCCCGCTTTCCCGGTTAACGGGGTTTCAACAATGGCCATGATGATGTCTCCAGGTGGTGCATAGTGGCCTCCGGAGGAGGAGCGTTGTGTGTTTGCTTTTGAGGCGCTTTCCGCGCCTTCTTTATTGTTCAGCTCTCCGTGCAGGTGAAGCTCTGGGTTACAGCCGGTTCAGATAATCGAGGGCCTCCTTTTTAGTCACGACATCACCGTATTTACTGTCGATGTCGAACAGATTGGCCTCATGCGGCCCGGGGTGACGATCGCCTACGCATTCCCGCACGACGATGGTGCGGAACCCGTGCTGTACCGCGTCCACTGCGCTGGCACGAATACAGCCGCTAGTGGAGCAACCGGCCAACAGCAGGGTATCGACGCCCAGCGCCACCAACATCGGGGCCAAAGAGGTGCCGAAAAAGGCGCTGGCATACTGTTTGGTTAATACCACTTCTGCGGCCAGAGGAGTTACCTGCGTGCAAAAAGCCGCCAGCGGGTTGCCTTCTACCATGTCCTTCATAACCGGAGCTTTTTTCACCCAAATGCCGCCATCGGCAAAATGCCCTGCATGATAGCGGATATTGGTGTGAATCACCGGAATTCCCGTTTGGCGAGCGGTGGCCAACAGCGCCACGCTCTCGTCGACCGCGCTGACCACGCCGGGAGCGAACAGCGGTGCACCCTCGGTTGTGTAGCCCTGCATAAAGTCGATCATCAGCAGGGCCGGATGTCGGCCGAAGCCGATGCGGTTGCCCCAGACGCCGCTGTAATTCTCGGTGAGTGAGTTATCGGCTGCGGATGCCATAGTTGCTCCTTAATAGGCACCGGACAGCAGGGCACCTGCGCCGGGAACGATCGGCTCCAGCTCCAGCGCGGTCAGCATGGCGTAAGTGGTTGCGATGGCGGCGGTCAATACCGGTTTGCCGGTTTGTGCTTCAACGGTAGCCACCGCCGGTAAGGACGGCATTTGCACGCAGGCAGACAGCACGATGACGTCAACGTCGCTCAGATCCATCTCGGCGACAATGCCCGGCAGTTTGGCCGGGTCATGGCGTCCCACGGCCAGATTGTCGGCAATCTCCAGTGCCCGCCATACCTTGACTTCAATACCCTCGTGCTCGATATAGTCCACCACCATTTGGGTCAGGGGTTTCATGTAGGGGGCGACTAACGCAATGCGTTTGGCCCCCAGCACTTTCAGACCGTTGACCAGCGCTCCGGCGCTGCTGATGACCGGAGCGCTGGCGTTATTATCTTGCGTCACCTGTGCCAGTCGGGCCTGTGACTCACGGTGATAGCCCAGCCCCATCGACATGATTGCCACCAGGCAGGCATAACCGAGCACGTCGACTTGTGCGTCGGAAAGTTCCAGAGCACAACGGTCGGATTCGGCGTCCATCGCCGCCAACTCCGCCTTGCTGACGTGTTTCATGCGCATGCGGCTGGAGTGAAAGGTGAAACGCTCCGGGCGGATTAGCTGACGAGCGTTCAGCATCGCCGGAATTTCGGTTTCCATCGTGGTGTTGGAGCTGGGGACGATTTGGCCGATACGGTAATTTTTAGTCATGACACCACTCCTTAATTAATCCAGAAAATTGCCCAGAGCACGGAAGAAACCGTCAAAGTCGTCCCACGGGATCATATGTCCGGCATTTTCAACGTGCGCGAGAGTTATCTCTGGCTGCAATGCGCGGATCTCTGCCTCGTCTTCCTGCTGGATCACGCCGCCAAGGCCCGCGACCATCAGTAATGTCGGCATGCTCAGCGCGGGATAATCGCGATGACTATCGACCTGATGGAAATCTTCATAGGCGCGTTGGATGGCCGGTTCATAACAGGTGTGCAGCCATTCGGCACGCAGTTGGCGCTGCGATTCGCTCCAACTGGGGCAGTAAGTGCGCATCTGTTCGGCGTTCATACCCAACAGTGACTGACGGATCGAATCGACATACCAGGGCCACTTGCCCGGATATTCACGACGACCGGGACCGGAAACTGGCGGGTCGATCAGCACCAGCCGTCGCACCCCTGCCGGATGGAGCGCGGCAGCGCGTAAGGCAAAGCGCGCCCCCATTGAATGACCGAGCAGGGCGTAGTTTTCCAATTGCAAAGCGCAAGCGAAAGAGGTTATGTCCTGGGCACAGGTTTCGGCGTCATAAGCCAGCTCCGGCCCGCTGGCGGATAGACCGCGCCCACGCACGTCCAGCACGTAGGTGTCGTACTTTTCAGCCAGTCGTTCGGCGACGAAGCCCCAGGTGATCGCCGGGCTGGTGATGCCGGGGATCAGGATCACCACCGGGCCTTGCCCGCCGTAGCGCAGATAATGCTGGCGAATGCCGTTGGCCTGCACGTTGGCGCCATACAGAAAGTGGCTCATGCGGCGTTCTCCGATTTCAGCGCTTGCGCGTACAGGTCATAGCCGTAAACCCAGGCGGGATCTTCCTGCGTGCGCAGGAAGGTATTGGCATTGGATACCGCCTGCACGCGAGAGGCGCGCTCTTTGCGGTTGGCTTCATACAGTTGGAAAGCGGTGCGGTAGTCGGTCAGGCCGGTTTCCTGCAGACAACGCGCCAGCATGGCGGCGTCTTCGATTGCCATGGCTGCGCCCTGAGCCATGTGCGGTTTCATCGGGTGGCAGGCATCGCCGAGCAGTACCATGCGGCCTTCGCTCCACAACGGCAGCGGTTTACGGTTCAGCAACGGCCATTTGGTGACCTGTTCGCTGGACTCGATCAATGCCTGCACAATCGGGTGATAACCGGCGAAGGTTTCGTACATTTCCTCGCGGCTGCTGTCGATAAAGCTGCCCTGGAAATCCCATGCCGGGTGCGGCACGCCGCTGACGTAGTAGTATTCGTCACGCTTTTGGGTGGTGTAATAGACCATCAAGTGACGATCCGCCGACCACCATTTAACGCAATCTTCAAAACTCAGGTTGTATTTGGCCAGTTTGTCGCCGCGGATCAACGCCCGGTGCGCCACCCAACCACTGTAGGTTGGGGCTTCAGTGCCCAGCAGGTGTTCGCGAATGCGGGAATTGATGCCGTCGGCGCCAATCACGATGTCTGCACTGGCCTGAGTACCGTCGGCAAAATTCAGCACCACATGGTTTTCGCGCTCTTCAATCTTGCTCAGGTGCTTGCCAAAATGCACGCTGCCCGGTTGCAGTGCCGCCATCTGCAAGGCCTGCAGATCGCCGCGGTGTACCGTCACGTAAGCGGCACCGTACTCTTTGCGGGCAAATGCCCCCAGTTCGATGCGAGATAGATAATCACCCGTTTCGGCGTCGCGGCTGAACCAGAAGTCCGGGTGAGACGCCATTTGCTCCAAGGGCTGTTCAATGCCGAGACGGCGGAAAATCTTCAATACGTTTGGCCCCATATGGATACCGGCACCCAATCGTGAAAACACCGGACTCTGTTCGTACAGGTCGACGGTAAAGCCCGCTTTTTGCAGCAGACCGGCGGCGGCGGCGCCACCCAAACCGGCGCCGACTACGGCAATGCGTTGTTGTTTGCTCATCATTTTTCCCCTGACTGTTGGTTTTTTTACCTGCTATCCGCTGCGATAACGGATAATCGATTTATAGTGTATACGCTAAATAACGCAAAGTTGCACAAGTGTTAATTTTGACTTGGCTCACGCTAATTGGTTGCCGGTTTCTGTTAACCTTATGTTAATCACAGGATGGTAAGGGCTTAAAATAGGATTTGCTTATAGGTGTCTCGGGCTTCTTGCTTCCGGTGGGTTTTTAGTCTTAGATAATTAAAAGAGTGTATTCACTGTAATTTGTACAAAATAACCTCGTTGGCGCCGGGCGCGTCGACCCCTTTAGGCAAAACAGGAGATACCGCATGGCGGTCAATGATAGTCAGTTGGTTCAGCTGTTCGAGCAGGTGCTTACGCTGTCAAAGGTTGATGCTTCGCAAAGCGTGGCGATCCTGAAAAGTCACTATTCCGATGCGCGCACGGTACGCGCAGCTACCGATGCTGCACTGCGATTGGGCGCTAAGGTTTATGCGGTGGAGTTGCCCTCGTTTAACCATCCGCGCGCCATGGGCAACGACATGACTGCTTATTGCGGTGATACGGCATTGACCGGCAACCATGCGGCGCAGCGCGCGTTGGAGGCCGCCGATCTGGTGGTCGATACCATGATGTTGCTGCACTCGCCGGAGCAGGAGCAAATCCTTAAGACCGGCACGCGTATTTTGCTGGCGGTCGAGCCGCCGGAGGTATTGGCCCGGATGTTGCCTAATGCGGAAGACAAAGCGCGAGTGTTGGCGGCGGCTGCCGTGCTGGAACAGGCAAAATTAATGCAGGTGAAATCTGTCGCCGGCAGCGATTTTCGCGCCCCGCTGGGGCAATACCCCACGGTAACCGAATACGGTTACGCCGACGAACCGGGACGTTGGGATCACTGGCCAAGCGGCTTCCTGTTCACCTGGCCGAATGAGGAACAGGCCGAAGGGGTACTGGTGCTGGATGTGGGCGATATCCTGCTGCCGTTCAAGAGCTATGCACGGGAACGGATCACGCTGGAGATAGACAAGGGCTTTGTGACGCGTATTCACGGGGGATTTGAGGCGGAATATCTTCGGGAGTACATGAAATATTTCAACGACCCAGAAGTGTACGGCATCTCGCACATCGGCTGGGGCTTACAGCCACGTGCACAGTGGACGGCGATGGGGCTGCACGACAAAAACGACGGGATGTGTATGGATGCACGTGCCTTCTATGGCAACTTCCTTTTTTCCACCGGGCCGAATACCGAAGTCGGTGGTACGCGTAAAACGCCGTGCCACATGGATATCGCGCTGCGCCATTGCGACATTAGCCTGGACGGCACGACGGTAGTGGCGGATGGCGAAGTGGTGGCTCCTGCGGCGTCCCGAGTAAGCCTGGGCTAACCTTGCTGCTAAACGCGGGGGTTTGTACTATTCTCGGTGGTTTCCATAGATGGTGAGAGTAACGCAATGACGCCCCCCGAATACCCGGCTGCAGAAAGCGGCAAGACCGAAAATTATCATTTTACTGAACAAGTCGGGCACCTGCTTCGTAAGGTTTACCAGCGCCATGTGGCCATCTTTCAGCAGAACGTTGGCGATTCGCAACTGACCGCGGTGCAGTTTATTACCCTGTGCGCGGTGCGTGACATGGGCCCGAGTTCGCTAACTGAGCTGGTGCAGGTGACGGCGGTCGATCAGGCCACCATTCGCGGCATTGTCGAGCGCCTCAAAGCGCGTGAACTGATCACCGTTATGCCGGATCCTGTCGACCGGCGCAAAGTGGTGGTCGGGCTGACTGATACCGGTGCCGATCTGTTGAGGGAGACGGTGCCGCATGCGGCGAAGATCACAGAATTAACCTTCGGCACGCTCAATCCGGCCGAACGTATAGCACTGATGTTCCTGCTCAATAAAATGCTGGAAGACCAGCCACCCGGCTGATTCGCCCCGCGCAACTGCTGTTGTCTGGTGAGTGCGGTGGCGGCGAGGTCACGGCCCACAATTCATACCCTATAGCTTTCAAATTGCAGCCAGGCTGGCAGCTTGCCCACTCTCAAGTCAGTAACTGGGATGGGCAAGTGCGGCAACGACGCAGCGACGTGAAAGATGACGGGTATCACCAGAGCGCAGGCGGAGACGCGAGAATGGCGATATCTGAAGTGCAATCGCCCAGGGAAGGCGCGGTAAAAACGCTGACGGAGCATCCATTGATGCTGTCGGTAAATGGCGAAAATATTCATACCTGGGTGATGGCGGATACGCCTCTGTTATTGGTGTTACGCAACGATTTGGCGCTCAATGGCCCAAAGTACGGCTGCGGCCTCGGAGAGTGCGGCGCATGCACCGTATTGGTTGACGGCATTGCCGCACGCTCCTGCGTGATCCCGGCTCTGGGTGTGACCGGCCGTGAGGTCACCACGCTGGAAGGGCTGGGCGATCGCCAACATCTGCATCCGGTGCAGCGCGCTTTTATTGAAGAACAGGCGGCGCAGTGCGGTTATTGCCTGAACGGCATGATCATGACCACCAAAGCCCTGTTGGATCGAAATCCCTCGCCCAGCGACAGAGAAATCCGTCAGGCACTGTCCGGCAATCTGTGTCGTTGCGGCACCCATATCGAAATCCTGCGTGCGGTTCAGCGCGCTATCATTCTGTATCGCAACGAGGAAACCTCGTCCCATGACTGATACCCATTCCTCATTGCCGAGTCAGGCGGAGCTATTGCAGCGCCAGGGCACGTTGCTGATTGTCGATCAGATCCAACCGCCGCCAGGGCTGGTACCGAAAGGTCAGACGCCGAGCCTGAAACCCAAAGAACGAGGGTTGTTCATTGCCATTTGCGACAGCGGTGAGGTTTATGCCTTCAACGGCCATGTCGATCTGGGCACTGGCGTGCGCACCGCATTAGGTCAGATTGTCGCCGAAGAGCTCTACCTGCGCATGGATCAGGTGCGCATGGTGCTGGGCGACACTGAAAGCACGCCGAATCAGGGGGCGACTATCGCCAGTGCTACCCTGCAGATTTCGGCGGTGCCCCTGCGTAATGCCGCCGCCGAAGCGCGCCGCTGGTTGCTGCAGCAGGCGGCACAACGTTTTGACTTCAGAGTAGAGCAACTGACGCTAGACGACGGCATCGTTGTTAGCCCTGACGGGCAAAGGCTGAGCTATGGCGAACTGGTGGCTGGTGTACATATTGCATTAACGATAAGCGGTGATGCACCGCTTAAGCCGCAGGCCGAGTACCGTTTGGTGGGTACCAGCACCGCACGTGTCGATATCCCGGCCAAGGCCACAGGCGAATCCACCTATGTGCATGATATGCGGCTGCCGAACATGTTACACGGGCGGGTGGTGCGACCGCCCTATGCGGGCTACGACAGCGGTGAGTTTGTCGGCACCAGCCTGCTGGCAGTGGACGAACGATCGATTGCTCATATTCCCGGCATCGTCAAGCTGGTGGTGATAGAAGACTTTATCGGCATTGTTGCCGAGCGCGAGGAGCAGGCGATCAAGGCGGCACAGGCGCTGCAGGTGAGCTGGAAAGACTGGCGGCGTAACCTGCCGCAGATGACCGATGTGGCTCAGGCGCTGCGCGATAATCCCCATTCGACGCGGGTGGTGCATGATACCGGCAACGTGGATACAGCGTTGGCTGCCGCCGACCGACGCTTTACCCGCAGTTATCTTTGGCCATATCAACTGCATGCGTCTATTGGCCCGTCCTGCGCATTGGCAGATTACCAACCACAGCAACTGCGGGTGTGGTCGGGCAGCCAGAACCCGCACTTGTTGCGCGCCGATCTCGCCTGGCTGCTGGAATACCCGGAAAATCAGATTGATATCATCCGCATGGAGGCCGCCGGCTGTTATGGTCGTAACTGCGCCGATGATGTCTGTGCGGATGCGGCGCTGCTGTCGCGAGCGGTAGGCCGTCCGGTACGGGTGCAGCTAACCCGTGAGCAGGAACATCTGTGGGAACCGAAGGGCACTGCGCAACTGATGGAGGTTGACGGTGGGTTGGACGCCGCCGGTGATCCGGTCGCCTATGATTTTCGCACCTATTATCCTTCCAACGGTGCACCCACTCTGGCGCTGTTGCTGACCGGAAGGGTGGAGCCTGTGCCGGTGGCTTATGAGATGGGGGATCGCACTTCGGTACCGCCCTATGAATATCCGGCGTTGCGCGTCAGCATTGAGGATATGGCACCGATTGTCCGCGCTTCCTGGATGCGGGGCGTATCGGCACTGCCGAATACCTTCGCGCACGAGTCCTATATTGACGAACTGGCTATCGCCGCCGGCGTCGATCCGCTTGAATATCGGCTGCGTTATATCAAGGATCAGCGTGCCACCGAACTGATGCGCAGTACCGCCGAACGTGCCGGCTGGACGCCGCATACCGAACCTATGCAAACCCCGGCGGAAGACGGCGTACTGCGTGGACGAGGCTTTGCCTATGCGCGTTATATTCACAGTAAGTTTCCCGGTTTCGGTGCCGCGTGGGCCGCCTGGGTCGCCGACGTTGCTATCGACAAAGTCAGCGGCGAAGTGGCGGTCACGCGGATTGTGGTCGGACACGACGCCGGCATGATGGTCAATCCGGACGGCGTACGTCACCAGATCCACGGCAACGTTATCCAGTCGACCAGCCGGGTGCTAAAAGAGCGAGTGACCTTCGAAGAATCCACGATCTCCAGCAAAGAGTGGGGGGCTTACCCGATCCTGACTTTCCCGGAGGTGCCAGAGGTGGATGTCGTGATGATGCCACGCCCTTACGATCCGCCATTGGGGGCCGGTGAGTCTGCCTCGGTGCCCAGCGCGGCAGCCATCGCCAATGCGGTGTTTGATGCCACCGGTATTCGGTTTCGCGAGTTGCCGATCACCTCTGATCGACTGCGCGAGGCGTTGAACGGTCCGGATAGTCAGCGGCAGCCGTCAACGCAGCCAGTCAAAACCAAACGCAGTAAATGGTGGTTTGGTGGCGTGGCCGGGATTTTAGGCGCCGCGCTCGGTGTTGCGACGACGGCACTGCCATGGCGTGCCGAAATTGCGCCGGTGGCTACCCCTGGCTCAGGTACCTGGTCTGCCGCGACCCTGGAAAGGGGGCGTCAGTTGGCCGCCGCCGGGGATTGCGCGGTATGCCATACCGCCTCAGAAGGGCTAACCAATGCCGGGGGGCGGGCGATGGAAACTCCGTTTGGAACCCTGTACAGCACCAATATCACCCCAGATGTGGAAACCGGTATCGGCAACTGGTCGTTTACCGCGTTCGACCGGGCGATGCGTCAGGGCATCAGCCGCGATGGAAGGCATTTGTATCCGGCATTTCCCTATACGGCGTTCAGTAAGATGACCGAGGGTGACATGCAAGCGCTGTATGCCTATATGATGTCGCAACCGGCGGTGGTGCAAAGTACCCCGGCTAATCAGATGCGTTTTCCGTTCAATGTGCGCCCGTTAATGGCCGGCTGGAATGCGCTGTTTCTCCGCCAGGGCGAATTTCAGTCAAATCCGACGCAAAGCGCGCAGTGGAACCGTGGCGCTTACCTGGTTAACGGGTTGGGCCATTGTGCCGCCTGCCATTCCCCGCGCAATCTAATGGGCGCTGAAAAGGGCGGCAGCAACTTTTTGGCGGGGGCGATGGTGGATGGCTGGGAAGCGCCGGCATTAAACCAATTGGCCAATGCGGACAAATCCTGGACCGAAGAGCAGCTATTCCAGTATTTGCGTAGCGGTCATTCTGCCGAGCACGGCGTCGCGGCCGGCCCGATGGGGCCGGTGGTCGGCGAACTGGCCACACTGCCGGAAACCGACGTTCGAGCGATGGCCAATTACCTGATTTCATTGAGCAACCCGACCGGATTGAACCTGGAACCGCAGGCTAAACCGGCTACCACTCTTTCGACCGCCGTAGGGCAATTGGGCGGAGAACGTCTGTTTCAGGGCGCCTGCCAAGCCTGTCACAGCGCCGCCAGCGGCGGGCCGCAGCTGTTTGGCGTCAGCCCGGACTTGGCGAACAACACCAATATATTCAGCGAGCGGCCGGATAACCTGATTAACGTGATTTTGCAGGGAATTTCCAAACCGGCTACCGCTGATTTGGGCTTTATGCCTGGATTCAAAGACAGTTTTTCCGATCGTCAAGTGGCTGATCTGGTGAATTATCTACGGCAGCATTATGCCGGGGACAAACCGGCATGGCGCGATGTCGAAACGCAGGTTGCCAGGCTACGTGCCAATCCGGGCAGCCATTAACTGTCGTTAAAAAACGGTGCTATTGCGGTTGCAGGAAAGCAATAAGCCACTGCGCCGGTAGCGGTAACTGGGCCAACTGACGCACTACGATAGACAGCTGGCGTGTGGCCCAGGTATCGTCCAGCACAAGAATTCTGACTTGCATGCCCGGCCATTGCCGGGCGATCTCCTCCGGTACCACGGCGATACCGGCACCACGCGTCACCATCCGACACACCACTTCAAAGCTTCCTGCCCGGGCGCGTAAGCGCATTGGGCCGCCGTTGCGTAGGGCGTGTTGCGCCAAATGTTGCTGCAGCGCGCTGTCGTCGCTTAAGCCAATAAAGTCATATGCCAGCGTTTCGCTAAAGCTGACGTTGGCGCGCCCGGCTAACGGATGATCGACCGGTAGCGCCAGCACCAGGCGATCCTGGCGGAACGGGTAGCTTTCCAGCCCGCGCAGGTCGGCGTGGTTGGCGACAATGCCGATATCCGCAGTCTGATCGAGGATCGACTGGCTGATCGCCGTGCTGGGCAACTCTTCCAACGCAATGTCCGTCTGTGGGTTAAGCAGCAGATAGTCGGCCAGCAGCTCCGGGAGAAAAGCGCTGGCGGCGACGGTATTGGCCAGAATACGCAAATGGCAGGCGTTGCCCGGGGAGAACTCTGCCATATCCCCCCGTAGCCGTTCGCTTTGCTGTAACAACAGACGAGCATGGCCCAACAGGCGTTCACCGGCCTGAGTGGTTTGTACTCCCCGCGCGCCCCGGGCCAAAAGCTGAATACCAGCCTGTTGCTCCAATCCGCGAATGCGGGCACTGGCCGATGCCAGCGACAGGCAGGCACGATCGGCCCCGGCGGTGATGCTGCCTGCCTCTGCCACGGCGATAAACAGCCGCAGGTCGGTAAAATCGAAATGCATCGGCTTCTCCTACGTATTTGCCTCAGGCTGGCTCAGTGATTGCCGCATTGTGCGGCAGGCAAGGGCTGCGGACAATCCATACACCAAGGGATAATGAGGAAGGATAGACCTATGACGTTGACGCTACCTGAAATTTTAGCCCTGCTGGGCATCTTTATGCTGGCGGGCACGGTAAAGGGAGTGATTGGCCTGGGGCTGCCGACGGTGTCTATGGGGTTACTCAGCCTGCTGATGTCTCCGGCACAGGCTGCGGCGCTGTTGCTGATGCCGTCGCTGGTGACCAACTTCTGGCAGCTGTTCACCGGGCCGGACGTCCGTGCACTTTGCCGCAGGTTGTGGCCGATGATGCTCTGTGTCGCCATGGGCACAATGCTGACCACGGGCACCTTGACCACCGGTCAAAACCGGTTGGCACCGATAGCGTTGGGGGTCTGTTTGGTCGTTTACGCGCTGTTGGGTTTTAGCCGTTTTCAGTGGCGGCTTTCATCCACGGCTGAGCGTAGGTTGGGCCCTCTATGCGGTGTACTTACCGGGCTGATTACCGGTGCTACCGGGGTATTCGTGATCCCGGCGGTTCCTTATTTAAATGCATTGGGATTGGCGCGTGACGATCTGGTGCAGGCGTTGGGGCTGTCATTCACCGTTTCGACGTTGGCATTAGCCGCCGGCCTGGCGTGGCAACATGCATTGACGGGCGCGTTGCTAGGCACCTCATTATTGGCATTGCTTCCTGCGCTGGTGGGGATGTGGTTGGGGAGTGTGCTGCGCCGGCATTGTCGCCCTGCGGTATTTCGTCGCTGTTTTTTTATCGGTCTGTTAGTTTTGGGAATTGAAATAGTGTGGAATGGCATTTATTAAATGCGAGTAAATAATATTTCACGCAGTTGCGAAGTAATTGGTTTGTATTAGAGGTTGAATTAAGTATTCCGCATAATTCATTCTATTTAGTTAACTTGACTCTATCGGCGGAAATGGTTTTATATATTGACATGGCGGCGACGTGTATTTATATCTATATCTTCCTTGCGCTCTTCAAAGAGGGAGAGCGAAAACAATTTCGACAGCTTTTATCATTGTACTCTTTGTCATTGCGCTATCCCATAATCTGTTTTTATTGTGGGGCTTATCCAATATGTCGGCCTGATGAGGAACAGTAACCCTGATGCAATGGCTAAATGGATGATTTGTTTTTCATTGTCGCCAGGGGTGATGGCATTGATGAAAAAATTATATAATTCAGCGTGAGGATGAGTCCGCAAATGGAAGCGTCGCGGTCAGTAAGATAATTATCGACCCAAGATCCCGATAAAGGTGTAACCCCCATGTCAGAACGTTCTCCCCAGATTTATCGTGAGGGTTATTTCGCTGCGCAGGTCAACAAAGCTGAGGGTGAGGTAATTATTCCTGCCAGCCTCAGTCTGACCGCCTATGCCTGGGCCAGCATCTTGCTGGTGTTGGCTATCGGGCTATTTCTGATTCTGGGTGAATATACCCGTAAAGCGCGTTTGGACGGTGTGGTGATGCCATCCAGCGGCTTGATCAAGGTGGTTGCCCGCAGCGCCGGACAGGTTACCGAACGTTTAGTGACGGAGGGGGCGACCGTGAAAGCCGGCCAGGCACTTTATCGGCTCAGCGGCGAATATTTCAATGGTCAGGGTATCGCGACGCTGGCGTCGGTTTCCGACTCGTTAAAACGGCAATATCTCATGCTGGAGCGCCAACGCGCTCAAGAACTGGCCACTCGAATTTTACAGCAAACCGGTGTGCGCCAGCGCATGACGCAACTTCAGGATGAACTGGCCAGCGCAGAGGCGGCAATGGTGGAGGTAAAGCAACAGGCGGAATTATCGCATTCGCTGATGGCACGCTACCGCAAGCTGATCGGCAAAGGTTACGTTTCCGAACTTGAGTTTCAGCAGCAGAAAATGACGTTGTCGACGGCGCGGGAAAAAGTAGAAATGCAGCGTCAGGCGCAGTTGCGGTTAAAGCGTGAGCTTGCCGCGGCGGCCTCGGAACTGCGGACGCTGGCGCAACAGCAACAAGGGCGTGACGCCGAACTCGAACGCCAGTTGCAGGGCATCAGGCAACAGGAAATAGAACTGGTTGCCCAGCGTGACCACACGCTCACTGCGCCGGTAGACGGGCATGTCGTAGTAGTGCTGGCCCGGGCGGGGCAGACGGTCAAGCAAAACGATCCTTTGCTGATGATGGTCGCTGACGGTGCCGAGCTGCAGGTTGAACTCTTTGCGCCCAGCAAAGCGGTGGGCTTTATCAAACCTCACCAACGGGTCGGGTTGCGCTTTGCCTCCTTCCCCTATGAAAAGTTTGGCGTGCAGTATGGCGCCACCCGCGCCATCACCGATGCCAGCCTGAGCGCCAACGACGTCATGCAGCAAAATCCGATGACCTGGAAGGAAAACGAAGGACATTACCGCGTCATCGTTGCGATGGAGAAAACCACCATTACCGCCTATGGTCGCCAGGAACCATTGCGCGTCGGGATGACCGTTTCCGCAGACGTGGAGTTGGATCGCCGCCGCCTGTACGAGTGGCTGCTGGAGCCGTTATGGAGTCTGCAGGGAAGGATATAAACATGGACGTTACAGAAGGGCTCAATTGGGGCTGGCGAAAGCGCCTGCCGTTGATACGCCAAACGGAGTCCGCAGAATGCGGCGTGGCGTGCCTGGCGATGATTGCCGGTTGGTATGGGCATCGCATAGATCTGCCTACGCTGCGTGCGCAGTTTAAAGTTTCTCAGCTCGGCATGACCTTCTCGCAGCTGATTGCCTGCGCCGAACGGCTGCACCTGAGCGGCCGAGCGGTACAGCTGGAGCTTGAAGAGCTACACCTGTTGTCGCTGCCCTGCATTTTGTACTGGGACATGAATCATTTTACCGTGCTCAAGCGGGTGCGAGGGCAAACTCTGGAGTTGCATGATCCTGCGCGGGGCCTGGTTAAAATGAGTCTGCAGGAGGCAAATCGTCACTTTACCGGCGTGGCGATGGAATTGACGCCAACCCATCAGTTTGTCGTCAAAGATCAGATAAAAAAGATCCGCCTGAGGGAGCTGATCGGTAAAACTCAGGGGCTGAAGGCGGCCTTGGCCCGGATCTTCTGTTTCGCGCTGGCGCTGGAAGTGTTTGCGTTGATCGGCCCATTAATCAACCAACTGGTGATTGATGAGGTGCTGGTGGCGTTGGACGCCAGCTTATTGACGTTGATCGTCATTGCCATGCTGCTGATGGCCGCCACCCAGACGCTGCTGGAGCTGGCCCGCCAGTGGGCGACGCTCACCATGGCGGTCAACTTCAATATGCAGTGGACGGCGAATGTTTTTCACCACCTGTTGCGGCTCCCTATCAACTGGTTTGAATCGCGCAACATGGGCGATATCAGCGCGAAATTTGATGCCGTCGACACCATTCAGGACACCCTCACCACCACGCTGCTTGAAGCCTTTTTGGATGTGCTTTTGGTCCTCGGTACCTTGACCATGATGTTTTTCTACAGCGTGAAGTTAACCCTGGTCGCTTTGGCCGCCGCGATGGTGTATGGGCTGCTGCGCCTGTTTTGGTTCAGTACGTTGCGTAAAGCGGCGGATGACTCCTGGGTTGCCGGCACCCAGGAATCCAGTCATTTTCTTGAAAGCCTGCGCGGCGTGCTGAGCCTGCGGGTCAACGGGGCGCTTACGCCGCGGGAAACGGTTTGGCGTAACCTCAATGTCGCACGGCGCAATGCTGAACTGCGCGAAAGCAAGCTGATGATGATTTACGGCATTATGCAAACCGTCATTGGCAGCCTGGTTGGGGCGGCGGTGCTGTGGCTGGGGGCCGGGGCGGTGTTGGCCGGGCAGTTTTCAGTCGGCATGCTGGTGGCCTACATGTCTTTTCAGGGCCGGTTTTCCGCCAGTATCAGCGGCCTGATCGACAAGGCCGTTGCCTACAAAATGCTGGATGTCTACAACCAACGGCTGGCGGATATCGTGTTGACGGCACGTGAAGACGCAGCGGCGCAGGCGGCGGGCAACGCAACGCTGTTATTGTCCGCCAGCGCCTGGCCCCAAGATCGGCCGGCGCTGAGTTTGGAGCAGGTCAGTTTTCACTATGCCGGCACCGAATCTGAAATCCTGTCGCAGGTCTCGCTGGACATTATGCCCGGTGAGGTAGTGGCACTGGTAGGGGCGTCCGGCAGCGGCAAAACCACATTGGCCAAACTGGTGTTGGGGCTGTATTCGCCCACGGCCGGCGTGATACGTACGCTGGGCATCGAGCATCGACAGGGGGATTATTCGCAGGTACGTCAGCATATCGGCGTAGTCTTGCAGGAGGATCAGCTGTTTCGCGGTTCTATCGCCGAGAATCTGTCATTTTTCACGTCACGGGTTGATCAGGAAAGGCTCGTTGAATGCGCGCGGCTGGCACAGTTGGATCTGGATATCGATAACCTGCCGATGGGTTACCAGACGTTAATCGGTGAAATGGGAGGCACCCTGTCTGCCGGGCAAAAACAGCGCTTGTTGTTGGCGCGGGCGCTTTACAAAAAACCACGGCTGTTGATCCTGGATGAGGCGACCAGCCATTTGGACGTGAATAATGAAATGTTGATTAGCCATACCCTGCGCCAGCTTGGCCTGCCGATTTTACTGATTGCCCATCGCCCGGAAACCATCGCCTCGGCGGATCGGGTCGTCGAACTGGCGGCCGGGCGTCTTCACCGGCGCAAAGGGTGAATCAACCCTCTTCGACTCGAAGAGGGTGCGGATCAGGCCAGCGGCCCACCCAGAATCGTTTCTTTCATGCCTGAAAGAATGCGTTCACCGGTTTCGGTTTTCAGCTCCTCGTACCAACTGCGGGTGACGTCCATCTCTTTGCCGTGTGTGACATCACAGCGCTTACGTGCCTTCAGCACCAAATCTTTCACCCGATAGCTGCGTTTTTCCTGATAGCGCAGCAGCGCATCTTCAATACCCAGTGAATTGGTCTGCAAAGCGATCGCCAGCACCACCGCGTCCTCCATTGCCGCGCAGCCGCCCTGACCGATGTCCGGAGTGGTGCTGTGCCCGGCATCGCCCAGTAAGGCTACGCGGCCCCGCACCAATTGTTCGAAAGGTTCGATATCGTGGATCTCAATGCGGTTGACGCTTTCCGCATCGATTGCGGCAATCAGTTTCTGCACCGGTTCGGCCCAGCCGGCAAAGTAACGTTGCAGGTCGGCTCGCGCGGTGCTGCGGTCTTCCGCCAGCCCGGTTGGCAAGGGAACGTCGAAGAAAAAGTAGAAGCGGTTGCCGGAGACCGGCATCATCGACACGCGCTTACCTTCGCCGACAAAGGTGGTCCACTGGTCGGCCGGTGCGATGGACTCATCAATGGTGACCAGCCCGTTCCAGTTGACGTATCCGGCATAGCGCCGATCCACGCCATGGCCCAGCACATAAGGGCGAATAGCAGAATGGGTGCCGTCGGCGGCGATCAGAAAATCTCCGCTGGCCTGGCTGCCGTCTTCAAACCAGGCGGTAACGCCCTGTGGGGTTTCTTCAATACCGCTAACCCGTTTGCCGAAGCGCACCTGGTCGCGGCCGTAGGTGTCCAGCAACATGGCCTGCAGCTCGGCGCGCGCTACCGGGTAAGGGCGTTCGCCGACGCTGGTGATTAACGGATCCAGACTAAAACGCGTCAGCGTTTGTCCGTGCAGGTATTCCTGATAGGCCATGAAATGCATCGGCCCCCCGAGCGCCCGCAGTTGTTCTTTCATCCCCAGATAGTTGAGGCATTTGACGCCGTTAGGCCAGATCGAGATTGCTGCGCCAACCGGTTTGATCGCTTTGACCGCTTCAAAAACCTCGGTCTCGATACCGCAACGCTGCAATGCGATGGCGCTACACAGCCCACCAATACCACCGCCAATGATGATTGCTTTCATGTTTTTCTCCTCCATAGCCACGATGGGGAGAAGCAATTTCCGTACCAGTCAACCAATACCGCTGCCGTCAACGTGGCCGTAGCACCATCAGGGGCGTTTCTGATGCAATTTGGTGCAATCCATGAGCGATAACGGAGCAGGGTTTCGAGGAGCATTGAAATCTCGCAGAGCACGAATCAGCAACGGAAAACGGCGACTGAATGTTAAACAGACAAAATAATAGACTACGCTAACTATTAGCCCGTCGCGTCAGTGCAGGCAGACGGCGCAGATAAAAAGAACGATGTCGCCGCATTGATTAAGGTTGATCGGCATTTTGGAGCGATGAGCAATGAAACTACCTCAAGTCCCGCTTACCCGGCGGCGGTTTATCGTTGGCGCCAGTGCATTGGTGATCGGTGCCTATCTGCCGTCAACCGGCGCACTGGCGCGTACAACGACGACCACGGCGCCAGAAAACACCGCTTATGAAGCCAATGCTTTCGTGCGGATCGACGAAAATGGCATTGTCACCGTCCTCAGTAAACACACCGAAGTGGGCCAGGGCGTTTATACCGGCATGGCAACGCTGGTCGCTGAAGAGCTGGATGCCGACTGGTCGCAGGTGCGGGTGGTTGCCGCACCAGTGGATACCAACGTCTATAAGAATCTGGCGTTCGGTTTTCAGGGCACCGGCGGCTCCAGCTCGGTGGCCAACGCCTACGAGCAGATGCGTCGCATGGGCGCGATGGCGCGCGCCATGCTGGTTCAGGCCGCTGCCCAAAGTTGGAAAACCTCAGCGGAAGAAATCACCGTGCAGGCGGGCAAGATCCGCCATGCCGCAAGCGGTCGCGAAGCAGGGTTCGGTGAGTTTGCGGCGCTGGCCAGCCAACTGCCACCGCCCGATCCCGCCAGCCTGACCCTGAAGGATCCGAGCCATTTCACCCTGATCGGTAAGGTCAGTGGCTTGCACCGCGTAGACTCGTTGGCGAAGACCAACGGCTCGGCGCAGTTCACTCAGGATATTCATGAGCCGGATATGCTGACCGTTACCATTAAAAAACCGCCGCGTTTTGGCGGCAAGGTGGCCGCGTTCGACGCCAGCCGGGCGCTGAAGGTGCCGGGCGTGGTGGATGTGAAACAGACCGATACCGGCGTGGCGGTATATGCCAAAAATACCTGGGCGGCGATCCAGGGCCGTGAAAAATTACAGGTGGAGTGGGACGACTCGCAGGCAGAGCGGCGCGACACCGAGCAGATATTTGCCGAATTCCGTCAGGTGGCGCAAAAGCCCGGCGTAGTGGCGAAAAGCCAGGGCAAGCCGGGCGAGATTTTCGATAAGGCGGATAAGGTGATCGAAGCGGAATACACCTTCCCCTATGTGGCCCATGCGCCGATGGAGCCGCTGGATGGCTATCTGTTTTGGGATGGCGAGAGCGTCAAGGCACGCTACGGCTGCCAAATCCAAACCCTAGACCATAAACAGCTGTGCGATCTGTTCCAGCTACCGCCGGAAAAAGTGCAAATCGACACCATTTTGGCCGGCGGCAGCTTTGGCCGCCGCATCGATCTGGGCAACCCGAAGCTCGGGCCTGACCTGGCGGCGGACATGGCCGCGGCGGCCAAAGCTATTGGGCCCGGTCACGGGGTCAAAGTGGTGTGGACGCGAGAGGATGATATTCGCAACGGCTGGTATCGTCCGATGATCCTCCACCGGATGAGAGGGGCGATCCGCGACGGTAAGGTCGTGGGCTGGAGCGATACCGTCGTTGGTCATTCCTGGACGCTTAACAGCGCGATGACGGCGCTGGTGGTTAACGGTCTCGACCAGATGATGGTCGAAGGTGCCAGCGAAGTGCCGTACACCTTCGAAAACTTCCTCTGCGACGCGCATATCGTCGCGGGTAAAGTGCCGACCACCTCATTAAGATCGGTCGCCAGTACTCATACCGGTCACGCCGTCGAAAGTTTTATTGACCAGCTGTTGCAGGAGACCGGGCAGGATCCGGTCGAGGGGCGTCTGGCATTGATGGGTGATGCGCCGCGTGAGGCCGGCGTGCTGCGGGCGGTGGCCAAAGCCGCCAACTGGCAGGGCGCTAAGGTGGTGGATGGACGAGCACGCGGCGTAGGCGTCGCCAAGGCGTTTAATACTCGGGTGGCGCAGATAGCCGAGGTGTCAATCGGCGAAGGTGGCATTCCGCGCGTGCACAAGGTGTGGTGCGCGGTGGATTGTGGTGTGGCGGTCAATCCGGATGTGATCCGCGCGCAGATTGAGGGTGGCATAGGTTATGGCCTGAGTATTGCGTTGTACGGCAACATTACGCTGAAAGACGGGGTGGTTGAGCAGTCCAACTTCAATAATTTCCGTCCGCTGCGCATCGACGAAATGCCGGAGATAGAGGTGATTATCGTACCTTCAAGCGAAGCGCCTACCGGCGTTGGCGAGTTGGGGGTGCCAACCATCGCTCCGGCCGTCGGCAATGCACTGGCACTGCTCGGGAGACCTCGCAGTTCACTTAGCCTGCCTTTACACCGTCCCAACCGTGACGCCAGCGTCTGAGCAAGGAGAACAGCATGATAACTTTAACTGTAAACGACCAACCGCTGACGTTTGATGGCGATCCCCATATGCCGCTGCTGTGGTTCTTGCGTGATGAGGCCGGATTGACCGGCACCAAATTCGGCTGCGGCATCGCGATGTGCGGGGCCTGTACCGTCCACCTGGATGGGGTGCCGGTACGTTCTTGCATGACGCCGGTCTCTGCCGCCGAAGGCAAGAAAATCACCACCATTGAAGCGATCGGCGAAACGCCGGCGGGCAAAGCGGTGCAGGCGGCCTGGGTCAATCTGGACGTAGTGCAATGCGGCTACTGCCAGTCCGGTCAGATCATGAGTGCTAGCGCACTGCTGGCCCAGAGTAAAAATCCGAGCGATGCGGATATCGATGCGGCAATGAGCGGCAACGTCTGTCGCTGCGCCACCTATGTGCGCATTCGCGCTGCCATCCACCAGGCCGCCAAGGCGTTGGATTAAGGGAGAAACTCATGAGCAACGCCCTGAGATGGCTATTTTGGTTGATCGTGGCAATCGTGGTGCTGGCCGGCGGTTATGCGATCTATACGCTGCTGCGGCCGGTCGGCCCGGAACCTGCTGCGCCGATCGCCGGTGCCCCTGCCGGGATCAGCGATAAATTGGCGCGTGGCGAATATCTGGCACGGGCTGCGGACTGCGTGGCCTGCCACACTGCGCCCGGCGGTAAACCTTTCGCCGGCGGTTTTGCCTTTAAACTGCCCTTCGGCACCATTTACGGCACCAATATAACCGCCGATCCCGACACCGGTATCGGTAATTGGAGTGACGATCAGTTTGTGCGTGCGGTGCGTGAAGGCGTTGGGCCGCAGGGTAATCTTTACCCGGCAATGCCGTACACCTCATACACGGCCATGAGCCGTGACGACGTGTTGGCGATCAAAGAGTATCTGTTCAGCCTGCCGCCGGTGAAGCAGGCCAATCCGGAAAATGGGCTGTCGTTCCCGTTTAACCAGCGCTGGGGCATGAAGTTTTGGAACCTGGCGTTCTTCAACGAAAAACGCTTCGAGCCGAACCTGAATCAGGATGAGCAATGGAACCGAGGCGCATATCTGGCCACCGCACTGGGACACTGCAGCGAATGCCACACGCCGCGCAATTTGGGCTTTGGCATTAATCAGAGTAAAAACCTCAGCGGTGAGGTGATCCAGGGGTGGTTTGCGGCCAACATTACTCCCGATCCGCAGACCGGTATCGGTGCCTGGAGCGAACAACAGCTGTCGCAGTATCTGGCGACCGGCCACGCGGAAGGGCGCAGCAGCGCAGCCGGTCCGATGGCAGAGGCGGTGGAAAACAGCCTGCAGTACCTGACGCCGGAGGATAATCAGGCGCTGGTGAAATACCTGCGCAATATCGAGCCTATCGCCACGGACAGTGCCAGCGCGGTCAATCTGCAGCCTAAGGGGGCAACGTCGTCCAGCGCGATATTGCCGGGTGGGCAGGAAGACTCGTTGGGACGCCGACTGTTCGCTGGAGACTGCAGCGGTTGCCACCAGTGGAACGGAACGGGACGCCAGAGCAAATATGCTTCCTTGGTCGGCAGCACGGCGGTTAACGATCCGCAGGGCCGCAGCGTGGTGCAGGCGATCCTGAAGGGGACGCGCATCAGCATCGGCGAACAGCATGAATTCATGCCGGACTTCGGTGCTCAATACTCGGACGAGGAAGTGGCGGCGGTTGCCAATTATGTTGTCGGCCAATTTGGCGAAAAACAGGGCAAGGTAACGGCCAAACAAGTCGCTGAACAACGCAAACAGTAAGAGGCGGCGAGGGGGGCTGCCCCCCTCGCTACCTGTCATTTTCTGCGCCGGGACATTACCAGTTTGTCTTTGGGGCGATCCAGCCAATCGGCAACCTCGTTATTGAAGTTATCCGCTAACAGGTAGGCTGGAGTTTTCGCCAACCAGTCAGACAGCGAAATGTCCTGATAGATGCCATTATCCAACACGATTAATACCTTAAGATCGTCATCCCCCATATTTTCGATATAGTGACCAAAACCCTGTGGAACATAGCCAACGTCGGTAGGAGAATATTCTTCAGTCTGCACATGGCCGTGCGAACTGAACACCGTCATGCGCCCCTTGCCGGAAATATAGTATTGCCACTCATTGGCATTGGGATGCCAGTGTAATTCCCGCACCGCCCCAGGCTTAACGATTTCTATAATGCCGGTCATGGTAGTGGAAATAGGGAATTCTTTTGAAGAGACCAAGTGCACGCTGCCGGCATCATTTTCGAAGAAAGGCTTTTGCTTCATTAATTCATAGCGATGAGCCAAAGGTGCATTATTTAAACCGCCGTCGTGGGCTGGTAAGGGCAGTGCGGGCGGAATGGCACCGCCGACAATATAAGCCTCACCTTGTTTTGCCTTGGAAAATACCGCTGCCGGCATATTCACGCTTTTTTCCAACACTTCTTTGGGCATGTGGGCTACCCAGTCGGTAATGCTGAAAGTGCCGAACTCGGAAAAGTGACCATTATCAAAGGTCAGAACAAAATGCGCGCCGTCTGCCAACGCCTGAATCGAGTGGCCGTAACCCTTGGGGAAATACCAGACGTCGCCGGGGCCGAAATCTGCCACCTCACATTTGCCTTCAGGATCAATGATGGTAATGCGGGCATGCCCCTCCAGCATAAATGCCCATTCGGCAGCGATGGCGTGCCAGTGCAGTTCACGTACGCCACCCGGCTCCAGCGTCATATCCACCCCGGCAACACCCTCGGAAATCGGGAATTGTTCGACGGTAGCCTCCCTGGCCCAGCCGTTGGGTAAACTGCGTTTCTTACTGTGGCTAAAGACGTATTTATACAGGTTTTTCGCATCGGCAGCGGGTTGGAAATTGCTGGGGGGAACTATATTTCGATGTTCATCGGCGCTGGCGGATTTAATCATGCCGCCCATAACACCGGCGGCTGCGGCGCTGACTGCGGAAACTTTCAATATATCTCGACGCGATAACATAGGACTTTCTCCAAATAAAAGTGGCCCACAGCGAATACGGCTGGCTGGGTTTATTCTTTGGTTTTATTGTGCGCAGGTGGCTTATTGCTGAAATGGAAGCATTCGGCAACGGTTAAAGCATAGTGGATTAAAAACAGGATGCCGCGAATAATATATTAATTTATGTTACTAATTGAGTGTGGCTGTAATTTTTAAATCCACTTTAAAATAGTTATCTACCGGTATCAAATAAATGCATTTCATTATTAAATAAAGGATAAACAAAGTGAGTTTAATTAAAGTGGATAATGTGTTTCAGGTGCTATTTTATGCGGTTGAGTAAATGGGCATCAGTAAAAAAGGCATGGCAGGGTACGGCGGGCAACGTTGAAGTGCGTTTTCGGTAAAGAGTGATGTGAATCACAAAGCGTAACTAAGACTATTGCCGAAAAATGGCAACTATGACGATACTTTCGCCGCGATCTTAACGATCGCCAGACATTTTTATTACGGCGTGTTACTGCTCAGGCAGGCAAGACCAAAATAGGAATGCACCTCTCCTTGTGATGAGGCGCATTTTGATTTTGGTCTTTTTTTTTGCTTTTTTACCGGGGATATTCGATGGATTACAAACAGTTGGGCCTGGAAATTTTGCTGCAGGTCGGGGGCAAGGACAACGTCAGCAAACTGACGCACTGTGCCACCCGACTGCGGATGGAGTTTAACGATGACAGCAAGGTACAAGCGAAAGCGATCGAGTCCTTGCCTGGGGTGATCAGCGTGGTGGAACGTGGTGGCCAGTTTCAGATCGTGGTCGGCAACAACGTGCAGCAAACCTTCCGCGCGATGCAAAAAGAATTCGGCGATCTCAGTGGCCGTCAGAGTGAGAAAAATTCCCAGGCGCGGGGCGGGGTGATTTCACAGATTATCAGCGTTATTTCAACCACTTTCACACCGGTGATCCCGGCTATCACCGGTGCGGGGATGATTAAGGCGCTGCTGGCGATCCTCAAACTGACCGGAGTGATAGATGCCGCCAGCCCGACCTACCATCTGCTGGACACCATCGCCGATGCGGCCTTTTTCTTCTTGCCGGTGCTGCTGGCCTACGGTGCGGCAATCAAATTCGAATGTAACCCGATCCTGGCAATGACCATTGCCGGCGCGTTGCTGCACCCCAATTTGGCACAGATGCTGGCGGCGGGCACGGTGATTGATTTCGTCGGCATACCGGTGCGCCTGGCGGATTACGCCGGCTCGGTGTTGCCGATCATTTTCACCGTCTGGTTAATGTCCTATATCGAACGGTTTGCCGAGAAAGTGTCGCCGACGATGATCAAGTTCTTCACCAAACCTATGATTATTCTGTTGGTGACCGCCCCGTTGGCGTTGGTGGTGGTAGGGCCGTTCGGTATTTTCCTCAACGATCTGGTGGCCGCCGGTGCCGCTATCGTCGACGGTAAAGCCAGTTGGCTGATCCCGATGCTGATGGGCGGCCTCCAGCCGTTTCTGGTGATCACCGGTACGGCCTGGGCAATGACGCCGATTGCTACCGGTCAACTGAGTAAAAATGGTTTCGAAATGATTAACGGCCCAGGCATGTTGGCTTCCAACATTGCACAGGGGGCTGCGACGCTGTGCGTGGCCTTTCGCACCAAAAACAAAAATCTGCGCCAGCTGGCGTCCTCTGCGGGTTTCACCGCGCTGCTGGGTATCACCGAGCCTTCGTTGTACGGCGTGACGCTCAAACTGCGCAAACCGCTGATTGCAGCAATGATCGGCGGCGGCTGTGCCGGTATTTACGCCGGGCTGAGTGGGCTGGTGCGCTATGCCTTTGTTTCTCCTGGATTAGCGGCGCTGCCGGCGTTTATCGGCGAAAACCCAATGAACATTGTCCATGCGCTGATCACCTGCGCCATTGCCATTGTGGTGACTTTTGCACTGACCTGGATGCTGGGGTTCGACGATCCGGTTGAAGAAACGGGATCCGGGGTCTCGGAGGCCGTCAGTGGCTCCGAACAGCAAATTGTCAGTCCGCTCAATGGTCAACTGGTGGCATTGGCGCAGGTTAACGACGACGTGTTCTCACAGGGGCTATTGGGTCAGGGTGTCGCAATACGGCCGCAGGAAGGCGTGTTGCGCGCGCCGCTGACGGGGGAAGTAGTGACGTTCCTGCCATCCATGCATGCGGTCGGTATCAAAGGTGACAACGGCGTCGAGCTGCTGGTGCATATCGGCATTGATACGGTCAATCTGGCGGGACAGCATTTCGCTTCCGAGCTTAAAGTGGGCGACCGCGTCCAGGTGGGAGATGAACTGGTGCGCTTTGATCTGGCGGCGATCGTCGGGTTGGGTTACGACATCACCACACCGGTGCTGGTGGTTAATAGCGAAGCTTTTCCTCAGCTGAATTGCCGCCAACCGGGGGCAGTGGATTTTGGGCAGCCCATCATCACCCTTAATAATGCGCAGCAGGAGCAGGCATGATTTACCAACGACTGAACGATTTCCCCGCAGATTTTCTGTGGGGGGCTTCCACCTCTGCCTATCAGGTGGAGGGGGCCTGGAACGAAGACGGCAAAAGTCCATCGATTGTGGATATGCTTGATCACCCGGCAGAAACCGCTGATTTTAAGGTCGCCAGCGATCACTATCACCGCTTCCGAGAGGATGTGCAGCTGTTTGCCGAGCTGGGGTTAAAGGCCTATCGTTTCTCGATTGCCTGGACGCGAGTGCTGCCGCAGGGGACCGGTGAGGTCAACGCCGCAGGGCTGGATTTTTATCGCCAGTTGATTGATGAACTGCTGAGCCATGGCATAGAGCCTGTGGTAACGCTCTATCACTTCGATCTGCCTTATGTACTTGAGCAACAGGGCGGTTGGTCGAATCGCGCCACCATCGATGCCTTTGTCGATTATGCCGAAGTGTTGTTTGACGCATTCGGTGACCGGGTAAAGTATTGGCTGACCATCAACGAGCAGAACACTATGATCCTGCATCCGGGCGCCATTGGCACGCCGAAGGGCGGTGAGCTGCCGTCCAGGCGAGTGCTGTATCAGCAAAGCCACCATATGTTGCTGGCTCAGGCCAGGGTGATGGCGCTGTATCATCAGCGCTGCCCGGCCGGGAAGATTGGCCCGGCGATAAATACCACCTCGATGTATCAGGAAACCTGCAATCCGCTGGATGCCATCGCCGCCCATAACTGGGAAACGCTGCGTTGCTGGAGCTTCCTCGACGTGGCCGTGCAGGGTCGTTATAACCCGCTGGCCTGGCGTTACCTGCTGGATCGTCAATTGGCGCCACGGATGGAACCCGGTGATGCGGCGCTGTTGCTGCAGGGCAAACCGGACTTCGTGGCGATAAATTATTACTCGACCGCCACCATTGCCGCCAGCCGAGGCGATGCGTCGGACATCAGCGCGCGAGCCGGCGATCAGCAAATCATGCTGGGGGAACCGGGCGTGTATCGTGCTGCGGAGAACCCGTTCGTCGGTAAAACCCGCTACGGCTGGGTGATCGATCCTGTCGGATTGCGGCTGACGCTACGTAAAACCGCGGAGCGTTACCATTTACCGATATTAATTACTGAAAACGGCATTGGCGCCCCGGACCAGCTACAGGCCGATGATACAATCAACGACGATTACCGCATCGAGTTTATGCGACAACACGTCGAACAGATGCAGTTGGCCATCAACGACGGCGTCGAACTGATCGGCTATTGCCCCTGGGCGGCAATAGACGTGGTCAGCACCCATCAGGGCTATGCCAAGCGCTACGGGTTTATCTATGTAAACCGGGGTGAGCAGGATCTGAAGGATCTGCGGCGGATCAAAAAGCGCAGTTTTGACTGGTACCAACGGCTGATTGGCTCCAATGGCCGGCAACGATAATAAAAACAGAGGGTGTGGCCGCGACGATGAAAGTCATTAAGGTACTCAATAATAGCCTGGTGCTATCGGCGGATGACGATAACAATGAAGCTATCGTGATGGGCAAGGGTATTGGCTTTAACAGCAAAGTGGGTGACGTTCTCGACCCGGCCGCGATAGAGAAAGTGTATGTGGTGCAGAACAGTCAAAAGGGCCGCGATTACCTGCGGCTGATTGAAACCACGCCGGAAGAGCACATCGAGATTGTGCAGATGATCCTGGCGGAGGCTAACCGGCAGCTTAACGGGCGAATTAACGAGCAGATTTTCTTCACCCTGGCGGACCACATCAGTTTCGCCATTGAGCGCTATCACAAGGGTATCGCAATCCAAAATCGCCTGTTGTTCGAGGTGAAGCGCTTTTACCCGCAGGAGTTCGCAGTGGCGAGCCAGGCACTGGCACACATCAACCGGCGGTTGAACATTGCGCTGCCGGAAGAAGAGGCGGGCAATATTGCTTTTCATCTGGTTAATGGTCAAACCGACGTGCAGAACATGGAGCACACGCTGCTGTCGGTGAAGATGCTGAAAGACATTTTCAATATCATCAAATACCATTTTCGCATCACGATCGACACTGACTCGCTCAACTACTCGCGTTTTTTGGTGCATATGCAGTTTTTCATACAGCGAATGGTCGAAGGGCAGCAAATGGCGTCGAAAGACGACTTTATCTTCGCGCAGGTGACCAGGGAGTATCCGCATGCCTATCGCGGCGCACTGCTGATCCGCGACTACGTGAAGAATCTGCTGCAGATGGAGATGTCGAACGATGAACTGCTGTATCTGGTGATCCATCTGACGCGTATCGCCGACCGGTCAGATTAGCCGGGCGACTGCTCGCTGACGGCTTCGGCCACCAGATCGCGAAAGCGTTGGATGATGGCCGACGTCCGGTTGCTGCGCAGCGCCAGATAAAGCGGCGCGCTGAGCTGGGCCTGTTCGGCAATGGTTCGGTAAACGATGCCGTCCCCGCCCAACCGCCGCATGGAGGCCGGTACGATCGACAACCCCAGACCGGCACCTACCAGGCTAAGGGTTGCGGGCAGGCGCGGGGCTTCCTGAATAACGCGCGGGCTGAACCCGGCACCGTGGCAGGCCGCCAGAATGGCATCATACAAGCCCTGGCCCGCCGGGCGACGATAAAGAATAAAGGCCTCCCGGGTTAACGCAGTCAGCGGTAGCGGTTGGTCGTCATGGGTGGCCAGCGGGTGACCGATGGGCAGGGCGATCAGCATCGGTTCGCGCAGCACAGGCTCAATTGTCAAACCAGGAATACCGCCCACCGGCGAGCGGACAAAGGCCACGTCGAGCCGCTCATCCACCAAGGCATCCAACAGTTCGCCGCTGCCTGCCTCTTCCAACTGAGTGGTAATGCCAGGCAGGATCTCACGGTAGCGGCGCAGCAGATTGGGCACGAAGGGATGCAATGCGGCGGAGCTGGTGAAGCCGATAGCGATATGCCCTTGTTCACCCCGGGCGGCGCGGTGTACTGCTTCGGTCAGATGCTCTGCCCGCGTCAGTAGCGCCCGCGCTTCATTGAACAACACGCTGCCGGCTTCGGTAACGCGTACGCCACGGGGCAGGCGTTGCAGCAGTTTTACCCCCAATTCCTCTTCCAGCCCCTGTAGCAGGCGGGTCAACGGCGGTTGTTGTATAAACAGTCGCTCGGCGGCGCGGGTGATGTTGCCTTCTTCCACCACGGTAACGAAAGCCCGCAGGCGGCGAAGTTCGATCATTGACATACCTTGAAGGTATCCTTGTTGCTTGTGAAATGCATTAGACATCATGTCATGGCGACGCGCATCATACCAGCCATCAAAATAAGCGATGTGGAACGGACAATGTCGGAATCTGATGCGGTAAAAAATGACCCGCAGGCAGCACCGCCGGGCAACGGCGAGTTGTTTTTGGGCTTTCTGATGCTCGGGCTGATTGGCTTTGGCGGCGTACTGCCGTTGGCGCGCAATATGCTGGTGGAAGATCGCCGCTGGCTCAGTGGTCAGCAGTTTACCGAGCTGCTGGGGCTGTGCCAGTTTTTGCCGGGTGGCAACGTGATTAACCTTTCGGTAGCGGTTGGCATGGAGTTTCGCGGCCTGCGTGGGGCTTTTTGCGCCCTGCTGGGGCTGATCAGCGCACCGACGGCCATCGTAGTCGGTTTGGGTATGGTTTATGCCCGCTTCCAAAATGACGCGCATGTACAACACGTATTTGCCGGTCTGGCTGCCGCGGCGGCCGGTTTGTTGCTGTCTACCGGGGTGAAGATGCTGCTGCCGCTGCGCGGTAAATGGCTGGCACTGGGCATTGTGGCGCTGTGTCTGATCGCCATCGCTTGGCTACGCTTGCCCTTACTGCCGACCATGCTGACATTGGCGCCGCTGAGCATCCTGCTGATGTGGTGGAGGGATCGCTCATGATGGCGGTATTGATCTCGCTGGCGATCATATTCACCGAGCTGTCACTGCTGGCATTTGGCGGCGGAATGACCATTCTACCGGAAATGCAGCGTCAGGTGGTGGAGGTTCACCAATGGATGAGCGCGCAGGAGTTCAGTGCGCTGTTCGCCATGGCGCAGGCCGCGCCAGGGCCGAATATGATGATTGTGCCGCTGGTGGGGTGGCACGTGGCCGGGTGGGCCGGGCTGTTGGTGTCCTCCATCGCCAAGTTCGGCCCGTCGTCGATTGTTACCCTGCTGGTGATGGGCGTCTGGCGACGCTTCAAGGACAAGCCCTGGCGGCGTCGGGTGCAAAGTGGATTGGTGCCGGTGACCGTTGGTTTGGTGGCGGCCAGTGGCGTGCTGATTGCCGAAGCTTCCGCACCGAATTGGCCGTTGGCGATGATTATCCTGCTGGCAACGGTGCTGAGCATGAGCAAACGTATCCACCCATTATGGGTGTTGGCGAGCGGGGCAATACTGGGGCTGTTGGTGGCGTAATCGATATTGGCGGCAGGGGCTGCTGCCGCCAGAGTGAGTTACTGGCGCGGCGTCAGCGAAAAGCGGGGCTTGCCGTTATGGTTCATCACTTCATAGCGTTTGGGGGCCGTCAGCGCCAGAAACGCTACCATGCTACCGTCGGCATTGGTCAGCGTCATGCCGTCCGGCGTCGGACGCCAGGCCACCGGCAGTTCGGTGAGCGACAAGGGTTGCAGACACTGCTCTGAAGCGGTGAAACGGTAGGCGTTAGTCCCTTCGATCAGTTCATCGCTTAATTCAACGTTGCAGGCTGGGGCTTTGCCTTCGGCATCGTTCAACTGCCAGTGCCCCTTCAGCGCAGAGGGGGCCAGCAGGGGCAGTGAACTGGCAAAGGTAGTGCTGCTTAACATAAGGCTCATAACAACTCCTGTCAGGGCAACGCGCCTGAGTGCGCGCAAAGAGAGAAATCTCGACATCGGCCACTCCTTACTGAAATCCGTTAATACCATAGCACGATCCTTGTTGCTGGGTGATCCAAGGATAAGTGATTTTAATACTCGTTTATTCTGAATCAATGAATAACCCGCAGTATAAATGACGAGCAATTAAAGCCAGTAGTCTTCTTATTATTGTGGTCTATATTTTTCAATTATTTGTTTTTAATAGTTTTAATGATTTTATTCGATTTGAAATGCCTGCTTATTATTCCACTGTTGTATGGTTGCGCCGTCAGACTAATTCCCTATGCTGGATTGCGGAACTGGAATGTTCCCATTAGTTATTTTGATTGAATGCCTCACCAATTGACTGAATTCCTATTGTGTAAAGGAGAATGCGATGAACCGCAATCACAATGAAATTTTGCAAGATGACGAAGCGTTTACCGGCCTGGCGGCCACATCCCCCCACGATCCCAACTATCAATTCTACTATCACCAAACCGGCAGCATCTACAATGGACTGGGCTATGGCGCTTATCTGACGTTGGATAATGCCAATCTCTACAGCAACCAGCGAGGTACCGGCCCGCTGACTACCTGGGGCAAGACCCGCGAAAACTACAGCTCCGAGCGCGCTGCCGATCAGCTGACTCGCAGCGGGTATACGCACAACGGCGACAACGTTTTCCATCAGCCGGCAGATCTGACCTTTTCCTTCCTGACCCAGGAAGCGCTGGATGTTATCGGCAGAACCGGAACGGGTAACAACGCCAATAAAGGGCTGGAGCCGTTGACCGAAGCGGCTAAAAGCCAGGCGTTAAAATCGATGCAGGCCTGGGCAGACGTGGCAAATGTCACCTTTACCGAAGCGCAGTCCACGGATCTGAACCACCGGGCAGACATCACCTTCGCTTATTACACCCAGAAAGCCGATGGCAGCGCTGCGGATGACAATGCCTTTGGTTACTATCCCGCCACCTCTGATCCTGCGGATGATAACAGCTACGCCGGTACGGTCTGGTTTAATAAAGGTTTTCTTACTCATCAAGCGCCGGTGCCGGGGGATTTCAGCAGCCAGACCTTCACCCATGAAATTGGCCATGCATTGGGCTTGATGCACCCGGGCGATTATGATGCTTCCGACGACAAGGACCCCACTTATATCGATGACGCCGTGTATTATCAGGATTCGGTACAATATTCGATAATGAGCTACTTCAGCGGCAATAACACCGGCTCCGATACCAAAGGGGTCAACGGTTATGGCCCGATGATTGACGACATCGCCGCGATGCAGAAACTGTACGGTGCCAATATGGAAACGCGCACCGGGGATTCGGTGTACGGCTTTAATTCCAATACCGGGCGTGACTTCCTGACCGCAACGGCGGATAACGGCAAGCCGGTGAACTTTGCGGTATGGGACGCGGGCGGCAACGACACGCTGGATTTTTCCGGCTACAGCCAGCAGCAACTGATTAATCTCAATGACGGCGCCTTTTCCAGCGTCGGCGGCGGCACGCAGAACGTATCGATCGCCAATAATGCGGTGATCGAGAACGCCATTGGTGGCAGTGGTCGTGATGTGCTCATCGGCAACGAACAGGACAATTTACTGGCCGGCAATGCCGGTTCGGACATGTTGTATGGCGGGTTGGGGGCGGACCATCTGTGGGGTGGTAAAGACGCCAACAACTTCGCCGATTATTTCGTTTACCTCAATGCTAATGAGTCCACCACGACGGCATTCGATGTGATCGAGGATTTCGAGCACGGCGTCGACAAGATCGACCTTTCCGGGCTGCGTTTCAACAACAGCCTGAGTGAACTGCGATTGATCGACAGTGCAGACAGCTTCAGCGGACAGAAAGGCGAGTTCAAACTTAACTTCGATACCTTTAACGGCACGACCGATTTATTGCTGAATACCCATAACGACAGCTATGCGGCGGATTTCAAAATCCAGGTCGTAGGCCAGGTGGAGCAAAGCGATATTCTGTTTGCCTGAGTGCCGCGCTTGATAAGGGCCCGAGGGCCCTTTTTCTCAAGCCGCCATCTCCGGTTTTTAAGGGCGCAGAGCCCTGATCAGCGCCTGATTGAACCGTTCGGGCTCTTCCATTTGCGGCGCATGCCCCAGGCCCGGGAATTCGATCAGGTTGGCGTGCGGGATCATTTTCGCCACCTGTTTCCCCAGCAGATTATAGTGCCCGAGCTGAGCCTTGACGGCGGGGGGAGCGATATCGCTGCCGATGGCGGTGGTGTCGGCGGTGCCAATCATCAAGGTGGTCGGCGTTCGTAGATCCTTGAACTCGTAGAACACCGGCTGGGTGAAAATCATGTCGTAAATCAGCGCCGAGTTCCAGGCCACCAGGCGATGGCCAGGCCCATTGTTCAGCCCGGCCAGCATATCGACCCAGCGGTCATATTCCGGCTTCCAGCGGCCAACATAATAGGTCTGCAGTTCGTACTGTCGAATACCGGCAGCGGAGGTTTTCAATTCACGCTCGAACCACCGATCGACGCTGCGCCACGGCACGCCTTTGGCTTTCCAGTCTTCCAGCCCAATCGGATTGACCATCACCAGCCGTTCCACCGCCTGCGGGTACATCAGGCTATAGCGGGTTGCCAGCATACCGCCGGTAGAATGGCCGACGATCACCGCTTTAGCGATTTTCAGGTTATTCAATAGCGCGTGGGTATTGTTCGCCAACTGCTGAAAGCTGTATTGGTAGTGCTGCGGTTTGGTGGAGCTGCAAAAGCCAATTTGATCGGGCGCGATCACCCGATAACCGACCTTGCTTAGCGCTTTGATGGTGTCTTGCCAGGTGGCGGCGCAGAAGTTTTTGCCGTGCATCAGCACCACAGTATGGCCGTTGGCATCGCCCTCTGGCGGCACGTCCATATAGCCCATGCTTAACTGCTGCCCCTGAGAGCTGAAGCTGAATTGTTGCAGCGGGTAAGGGTAGTGAAAGCCCTGTAGCTCCTGACCGTATTTGGGTGTTTCGGCAGCCACGCTGGCAGAAAAGGCGGCCAGAGCAGCGGCTAGCGCGACTCGACGGGTCAATCTCAGCATCCTGATGTCCTTATGAAAATCGGCAAGAGTCTGAGTATAGCCGTAAAGACCATGCCTCCCTGATGAAAAGGAGGCATGAAACGCTAGGCGCTGCGCAACTGTTGTTGGCGCTCAAGCTGCTGGTTGAAATGCGCGGGGGCCCAATCCGCCTGCAGCGCCTGCATCAGCAACTGCTGCTGGGTCTGCGGAGCCAGTCCGGCCAGCGGCGGATCGCTGTCCAGATTGGTGGGGAAAGAGTAGCCGTCTGCCGCCGCCGCGACGGTCGCCGCCAACTCCGCACCCAGCAGTTCTCCTGCTTGATAGCGTCGCAGCAACGCCGGATAGATCTGCTGCAGCAGGCGCAAACGGTTCACGGTTTCCATCGGCTTGCCGAATGCCGATGAGACCTGCAACAGATTGGCGATGCGCACATGGTCGTGGGTGACATTGTTGCCCGCAGCATGGAACAGCGCCGGGTTAAAGAACAGCGTGTCTCCCAGCTCCAGCGGCAGCTGTACGGCATGTTGCTGGAAATAGTCGATAAACTCCGGACGTCGCCAGGCCAGGTAGCCGCCGGGATACTGGTGTGAGAACGGGAGTAATTGAGTTGGGCCGGACTCCAGCGGCATTGCGGAATGCGCCACCGCACCTTGCAGCGTCAGATACTGGGACAGCAGTTGCAACGGCAACGGAAAACGTTGTACGTCCTGATTTTCCTGAAAGCCCAGATGGTAGTCACGGTGCGGTTGCTGTGCTTTGCCCCCAGGGCGCACTACGTTGACCTGCGCCGTCATTTGATACCAGGGCCCGAGCCAGGCTTCGCTGACCAACGCCAGCACAGGGTTGGCGTAGTAATCAATAAAAGCATCGGGATCGTGCTGGGCGGCCTTTTGCAGAGAATTCCAGATGCGGCCGTTATTGCCGGCGGCAGAGAAGTGATCGCCCGCGTTCCCTCTGGCGGCTTCTTCCTGGAAAATGGCCTCGAAAACCCGGTTGTGGCGCTCTATGATGCTCTTGTCGGGATAGGTGTTTTTAATCACCAGCACGCCTGGGCCGGTGGAAAGCGCCCGGTGCAGCTCACTCAATACCGAGGTTTTATCGGTTTGCGCACACTCAATCAGCGTGGCAGCGTGATAAATCAGTACGTTTTTTTGCGCGTCGGCCGCCAGTGGATAGTCACTCAATGTGAGCGACTGCTCACATGTCTGGCCAAAGTCATCAACCGAAAGCCGGTCAGGCTGTAAAAAAAGAGTTTCAGTCATGATGTGCTCCCGAGTTCAGGCTCAGCGGGTGGTCCGGTTTTGGTGAGCCGCCATCGCCGCAGCCAATCACCCCCTGATCGAAGTCGACAACCGCGCCGGTCATCATTCCGGACTCCTCAGACAGCAAGAACGCCACCGCACGCGCCACTTCCCGTGGTTTCAACAAGCGCCCAAACGGCTGTTGCCGTTCCGCCTGCGCTAACCAATTCTCATCGGCGTCGTGATACTGGCGCTGAATTTCATGCTCATGTGGCGTGTCCATCCAGCCGATATTCAGGCCGTTTACCCGGATGCGGTTGCGCATGGCGCTGAAGGCGACGTTTTTGGTCAGGGTGATCAGTGCGCCTTTTGACGCGGCATAAGGCGCGAGAAACGACTGACCCCCGTGCGCAGTAATGGTAATGATGTTAACGATGGAACCCGCAACCTGATGCTTGATCATCACTTTGATGGCTTCCTGCATCAAGAAGAAGGGTGCGCGAATATTGACGGCGAAAATGGCGTCGAACAGCTCTGGCGTGGTGTCGATTATGGTACCGCGGTCGGACATGCCGGCGCAGTTAACCAACCCATGCAGGGTACCGAAAGCCTTTTCCGCTTCGGCAATGACGTTGCGGCAGGCTGCCGGATCGGCAATGTCAGCGGTGACGAATCGGGCATCGCAACCGGTAGCGCGTAACTTCTCTGCCTGGGCGGCCCCCGCTTTCTGATTGCGGCCGCAAAGCATCAGCCCTGCGGCTCCGCGCTCGGCCAGCAGTTGTGCCACCGCAGCGCCCAGCCCCTGGGTTGCCCCCGTCACCACGTAATAGTTTCCTGAAAACATAGTGTTTACATTCTCGTGCATTGCGTCAGCCTCAGATAATTTTTGATATTGAAAATCAATCGGTTGTTTTTATCTTCATCTTGCTATTGCTAACACTAGCATCTACATTTTGTTAACAAAACCTCACTGAAACCTCAAAAAGACCTCAATTTGGTGACGTCATGAAATTCTCTATCAAGCAAATTGCCGGGCAGGCGGGCGTCAGCAAGGCAACGGTCGATCGCGCGCTGCATCAGCGGGGCAAGGTGCATCAACAAACCTTGCGGCGTATTGAGCAGGCGCTGCAGGATTTGGAAAATCAGCAGCGCAGCGGCCTGGCCAGCGGCCGTACGCTGCCGATTGACGTGGTGATGCACACGCCGCAGCGTTTCAGTCAGTTGGTTACGGATGCACTGTGTAGCCAGTTGAGTGCTTTTGTGCCGTTTCGCATTACGCTGCGCTTTCATATTTTCGAACAGATCGGTACCGCTGAACTGCAGCAGGTGCTCGAGCGCTGCCGTAGCCAGGGCTCCTACGGGGTGATCCTGAAGGTGAGCGATGAGCAATTGCTCAATGACAGCGTCGGTTTGTTGCAGCAGCAGGGCATACCGGTGGTGACCATAGTGACCGATCTGCCACAAAGTCGGCGCATCAGCTATATCGGCATGGATAACCGAGCCGCCGGTCGTACAGCGGCTTATCTGATGGCACGCTGGTTACCGCCCCAGCCGCAGCGGGTGGCAGTGGTGATCAGCAGCCAGGGTTTTCGCGGCGAAGAAGAAAGAGAGAGTGGATTCCGTCAATGGCTGCGGGAAAGGGCACCGCATCTGAGCGTGGTGGACATTAGCGGTGGCCTGGGGGTGTATGCACCGACTCTGGCACGAGTGACGGAAACGTTGCGCTGTCATCCGGATATTCACGCGGTTTACAGCGTCGGTGGCGGGAACTCAGCGATTGTTGAGGCGTTCAGCCGGCAACATCGGCCGCTGGCGGCGTTTATCGGCCACGATTTGGATCAGGAGAATCGCCAACTGCTGGCACAAGAGCGGATTGATGCGGTGATCGACCACGATTTACAACGGGACGCGCGCAATGCCTTCCAGGCCATTTTGCAACACCACGGCTTTGTTCCCGGCAATATCATCACGCATGCCTTTTCAAGGGTTAGCGTGGTGACGCCGTTTAATCTTTCAATGGTCGACGAACCCTCTGCCGGTGTTTAACGCCGAAGGTTTTTGCCACCGGCGAACCGGTGGCGAAGGGGGAAATCAGCCTGGTGACGGGCTCTTTTTAACAGCAATAGGTTATTAAATCTCTTTATTGATAATATCGGCAACGCGCAGGGCAATGGCATAGCCGGTTAAGGTTGGATTCACCACGGTAGAGCTGGGGTGGACGCTGGTGCTGGTGATAAAGAGATTGGCATGATCGAAGGAGCGGCACTCGTGGTTGACCACCGAGTCCCGTGGATCACTGCCCATAATAGTGGTGCCCATGATATGGGAACTGGGTACCCATGCCTGGATGTCATTTAGCACTTCAGTGGCGCCAAATAACGCCTTGAACTGCTCATAGTCTTGATAAAGTTGGCCCATGGCGTTCAGGGTGTATTCATGTGCGATGTCGTAATTGATACGCGGCGTCGGCAAATTAAGCGCATCGCGCTTATTGCTCAAAGTGACGCGGTTCGCGGGATCGGGTAATACCTCGACGTAGGACGCAATTTTCAGGTAGCGTGCGCTATTGTGACGAATAAGACGATCCAGCTCAGGGCCGACGATACCCTGGTCCAGCAAACGCTTGGTGATCAACTCGTTAGGGACGGTATTATCGAGAAAGTGGCGGATTGCCGCATGCTGGCGTCGCAGCGGCGTGTCGCGCCAGGTGTTGATGCTTCCCTGCTGCGTCGGACCACGACCTGCCCAAACGGGATCTTTCGCCAGCATGGCGATAGCCCGCCCAGTATGCCCCATCATGTTACGTCCGACCTGATCCGACGAGTTGCCTATGTCCGACATCAGCATCAATTTCGGTGTTTCTACCCCATGGGCAGCCAGCACGAAATAGCGAGCCGTGAGGCGCGTACTTTCCCCCTGCGGATTCTTATAGTGCACGGCGACGATTTTGTTGTCCGGGCCTTTTTCGATACGGTAAACCACCGCATTCACCCGCAGCTTTGCCCCCCGATGCTCTGCCCAAACGACCGGCTTATCGCCAGAGAACTGAGCACCGATCGGGCAGATAGGGGCACAGTTGTTGTTACCCGCGCATATTGGTCGCCCTTGATAGGGGCGGGTCGCACGTGCGTTGGGTTCATCGACGAAGTGGTGATGTGCACTGGAGACTTTTTCCGCTACCTGCTGGGTCAGATAGGTCCAGGGTTGCATCGCCATGGGATAAGGTTTGGAGCGTGGGGGATAGGGTTCTTCACCATGGCCACGCTGGTCATCGGTATCGGAGCCGCTCACGCCAATTTCTTCTTCGGCCAATTGGTACCAGGGTTCCAGCGTGTCGTAGTCAATGGGCCAGTCGCGTCCGTGCCCATAGAGCGTTTTTAATTTGAAGTCGGCAGGCAGATTACGCCAGGTTGCCCCGCCCCAGTGCCAGGTGGTTCCCCCAACCAGACGCAAGAAGGAAGGCTTTTGGGTAATATTGCCCACGCTCTCAATATAGTCGTCAGAATACTTGCCGGTCGCCGACTTGGGCGCCCAGGGCAGGTCTGGGTAAGGGCCGTTATAATCTGATTTATTCCCATATTGGCGAAATGCTTCAAGGATTTCCGCACGCTTAACGCGGGGGCCCGCCTCTAAAATGATGACGGATCTTCCTTGCCTGACAAGGCTGTTCGCAATAGCACCGCCTAAAATACCGGCACCCACGACGATAATGTCGCAATCATATTCAATGGCCATATTTGCTCACTAATGATCTTCAATTTTCTAAATTTGGCGTGGCTATCCAGTAATTGGGTCGCGCGCGAATATAGGTAGGGATCACGGTCACATCACTCGTTGCCTGGAACATCAAGGCTTTCTCGTAATTCACTACTACGGCCTGGCGGCCACGCCCTACATTACCGGTATAAAAGCTCTCTATAATTAGCAGTGCTAATTTCCGATTTTCATCCTCTGCGGGCAGGGCAGAAATAAAGGATTGCACATCGGGGGCACCACTATCGCTTATCCTTTTTTCCAACATGGCGAGCCTGTCGCCAAATTTCTCGGTATGGGACGCCATGGTTGAATACATGGCAGCGGTAAATGCCGAATCGAGGTTCTGTCGGAGGGTCAGCCACTGAGCCAACTGATTAAAAAGCACCTCTGTGTGTTTGTCATCGAGCCGTTTTAGCGGGGTTGAAACGGCATTGACCGACAGAAAGGCAGCCCCCGCGATGAGGGTGCTTTTCAATAGATGGCGACGAGAAAAGCCGTAGCTCGCTTTACTTTTGCTCTCTTTTTTCATTGCACTACGTCCTCATTGCTGGAACCACGCAGTTTTTCAACCTGATCGGGGGTGACGTTGAGTGCATGTCCGCCGAAGCTTTCCACCAGATATTCAGCCAGTTGAGCGATTTGTTGATTGCTCAACTGATCTGAGAACGCGGGCATAAAGTAGTGGTCCTTACCGTTGTTCACGTTGGCGCCGTGTAGAATGACCTGAATCAGGTTGTTGGCGTCGTTCGCACCGATCACGCTGTTGCCGAGCATTGAAGGGTAATAACCGTCCGTTGTGCCGGCACCTTCTCCGCCATGGCAGCTTGCACAATTGTTCAGATAAATGTTGGCGCCCGGCATTTCGCCGTTCGGCCTCGGCTGCACCTGAGATGAGCGCGGTCGGGTCTGTTCATCACCTACGGCCTGTATGTCTTTCAAATACCCTGCAATGGCGTTCAGGTCCGAATCATTCATTTTGCTGAAGCTGTGGGTAATGGCTTCAGCCATGGAACCGGCTGCCTGAGATTTAAAGGGGACATTGCCTGTTTTCAGATATTGAACGATCTCCTGCTGTGTCCAGCTACCGATACCAGATGCTTTGTCGCTGGTGATGTTAAACGCCTCCCAGCCGCCAATCTTGGCGCCGGCCAGGAAACCTTTCTGGCTTTCGTCATAGGCTTTTTCTTGCATGCCCAATCCGCGGGGGGTGTGGCAAGAGCCGCAGTGTGCGGCGCCTTGCACCAAATAAGCGCCACGGTTCCACTCTGGGCTGCGGTCTGATTTGTATTGATAAGCCCCTTTCTCCAGAAATAGAGTATTCCAGGCCATCAGCGGCCAGCGCAGGGTAAGGGGCCAAGAGAAGTCAGGCTTTTTATTCGGTTGGTTAACAGGCTCAACGCCATGCATAAAATAGGCATACAGGTTGGCAATGTCTTCGTCCGTTAACTTGGTGTAAGAGGGGAATGGCATTGCCGGATAAAGATTTGAACCATCACGTCTAATCCCTTCCCGTAATACCTTCTTAAAATCTTCCAATGTATATTCGCCAATACCGTAGGTTTTATCTGGCGTGATGTTGGTGGAGTAAATATTGCCCATGGGCAATGGCATAGCCAACCCCCCGCTAAAAGGCTTGCCACCCGACGCGGTATGGCAGGCCACACAGTCTGAAGCAATGGCTAAATAACGGCCTTTGTGCTGTGCAAAATCACTCTCTGCGTCAGCAGTTTGCGCGTAACTCAATGAAGAATATAAAGGCATCACGACGACCAGGAAACGGGTCAGCCTCTTTATACTCCAATGAGTTTTTTTATTACTCATCTTTGTTTTCCAAACCAAAATGGTGATATATAGCGTTAAGATACAAAAATACTGTAACGATTTAGTATTCAATGTATTGATCTGCGTCCGCTAATGTCAACGGTTATGTCTGTCGTTCAGCATTAATTGTTAATTTTTAGTGGGGTTTAAATGGCGGAGTCAGATTGGGGAGTTTTGGGATAAAGCGCCTTGGGTTCAGGCGCTTTTGACGTATGTTTATGCCACCGGGCGCCGCCATAACCCAGCAAACCGGCCCGGTTTGGCAAACATCACCAGATTGCCAAGCAGGATCAGGCACAGGCCTATCACCGCATTGGTGTGCCACTGATAGCCTTCATACAGGGTTGAAATCGTCAGTGCCACCAGAGGAAACAGCAGGGTGCTGTAGGCAGCCGCCCCGGCGCCGATCCGCCCCAGCAGGCTGAAATAGGCCGCAAAGGCAATCACCGAGCCGAAAATCGCCAGATACAGCAACGAGCCGATGTAACGGGTGCTGAACTCAATCTGGAATGAGGCACCCTGGGCCAACGCAATCAGCGCCATCAGGATTGCGCCGTAGCTCATGGCATAGGTATTGGTGGAAAGAATGTCCAGCCCATGCCGCTGGTGGCGGGAGCTGATCATATTCCCCAAAGAGAAGCCGTAGGTGCCAAGAGCGCTCAGCCCGATGCCTTTCAACAGGTCCGGCGCCATTTGCGTTGCCACCAGATCTTGCCAGAACAGGGCGACGATCCCGGTCAGGCCCAGCACCGCAGCCGGTAACAGATTGGGGCTAGGGCGCTGGCGAAAGAAAATAATGCCGTTAACGGCATTGAATAGCACTGCCATCGAGAAAATCACCGATTCCAGCCCGCTGCTGATGTAGGCTGCGGCATGGTAAAAACAGTAGAAGTTAAAACCGAAAACGCAGCAGCCTTGCAGGACGCAAAACAGATGGTCGCGCAGGGCGATACGGCGCAGGCGTCGTGCCAATAAAAGAATGACGAGCATCACTACTGCGGAAACCACAAAACGGTAACTGATGGAAACGGGAATGGCCACCGGGCCTTCCTGCTGCAGGGTAATGGCAATCCAGGTGGTGCCCCAAATCAGCACCACGGCAAGGTACAACAGCACGTTCATAATTAACTCCGGCAAAATGGATAGGCTCAGTATCCGCCGCTGCACGGCGCCGCGCTTTCAGCGCTTTGCGAGCAATTGCATATTCTTGCGCTTTTTTTGGCAAAAGCGCGTGCTGATGGCTGGTATGGCACCGCGCCACTCTCTAAACTGGAAAGATCGAGCAAAGCGGGGTCGGTAATGTCCAGATACAAGGCGTTTGAAACGCTGCGGGAACATAAAGCGCAGTTGCACGACAGTGTGCGATTAAGCTGCGGCGTGGAGCTGGCCGCCTGGTCCAACAGTGACGACCGTATTACCCAGGAAAGCGCGGAGCATCATACTCTGAGCCTGTACGTCGCCGACGGTTACGAGTGCTATCAAAAAGTGCCCGGAGGGTGGAGAAACGGCGGCGGACCTGACCGTTTCTGCATTATGCCGCGCCAGTATGAATCCACCTGGGACGTGCGCAGCGATCTGTCTTTCGTCCACCTTTACTGTACCGATAAGCACCTGCGTCAGGTGGCGGAACAAATCTGGGATCGCAGCCCGGCGTCGATAAATCTGGTGCCCAACGCGTTTGCCGAAGACCCGCAAATCACCTTGCTGTATCGCCAGTTTCTACTCAGTTGCAACTGGCAGGAACGGGCCAATCAGCTGTCCCTCAGCAGTGCCACAACGCTGCTGATGACCTGTCTGGTTCAGCGCTACAGTGAACTGCAATGGACGCTGCCGCAGGTCCGTGGCGGTCTGGCCCCGGCCGTTGCCAAACGGGTGAAAGAGTATATCGAGCAGCATCTGGATCTGCCGCTGGTATTGGCCGATTTGGCCGCGCAGGCGGGGCTGAGCGAGTTCCACTTCGCCCGTATGTTCAAACATGACACCGGTCTGGCGCCGCATCAGTTTGTCATGCGCGCACGGCTACAACAGGCAGAGCAGTTGCTTTGCCACAGTCAGTTGCCGTTGACGCAGATAGCGCTGGAGTGCGGTTTCAGCTCCGCCAGTCATTTCAGCAATCGCTTCAAAGTGGCCTATGGATGTTCCCCAACGCAGCGGCGTCAGGGGCGTTAACCTCAACAGGAGAGAACATGGAACAGCAGTTCGCAGGACTGGGCGTGTTGTTTGTCGCCGGATTTGGGCCTATTACCCAACAAACAGAGCACAGCAAGGCATTTTACGTCGATGCCCTGGGGCTGCCGTTGAAGCCGATGGAAGGCAATGCCGATTATCTGCTGAGCGAGCACGGCGCGCTGGACGGCGTGAAGCACTTTGCTCTCTGGCCGCTGGCGCAGGCCGCGCAGTCGTGTTTTGGCAGCGATCAATGGCCGACAGACCTGCCGGTGCCGCAAGCCTGGATGGAATTTGACGTCGCTGATATGGCGCTGGCAACTCAGGGGTTGATTGACCGTGGCTACCGTCTGCTGGTTGCCAATCGCGAAGAGCCTTGGGGCCAGAGTGTCACACGGTTGCTCAGCCCTGAAGGGCTATTGATTGGCGTTACCTTTACCCCTTGGTTGCGTGATTGATTTTCACTGGTCTAATTCCCTCGCCGCTGGTGGGGGATATATCGTTTTTTAGAAAAATTTATTATTAGCTTATTCAAAACCCTAACCGATAAACCTATTGTTCTCGAGCTCTTCATTTGATTGGTGATAGTTATTCCTGTCAGTTAGATAAAAACATCATCCATAGATCGTTATTTCCTTTCTTTAGAGGCCAAAATAAAATTAGGGTGCTCATAATTACACGCTAAGGAAAATTAAATAGAGATAATTCTTATATTCCACACCCATCGCTAAAATAATAATGATTCTCGTTTTCAACCAAGGAAAGGAAGAGGGAACTATGGGCAAATTAGCAAGGGTAGGGATGACAACATTAATATCCCTGGGAATGACGATGATATTACCTACGGCAATGGCGGAGAATATCAATATGCCAAATAAGGATGTTACGGCCCAGCAAACGCAGCCGTCGTTTATCGCGGCCGGAAAAGTTGTGCAGGTTACTTTCGGCGATTTTGCCTTCAAACTGGATTTCACCGACGACAAAACCATGACCTTTACGGGGGTTGGCGCGGCCTCTCAGGGCGTAACCGACACCGTTCAGTATACGGCGGTTGAGATACGTCCCAAGGTCTACATGGTTTACTGGAGCGAACCCAAGTCCGGCGATAATGTCACTCATGTCGAGGATTTTCAGCGGGGTGAGGTCTACACCAATATCGCCAGTAAGGATGGGACTTTCACCCATCTGAAAGGGCAATTGAAAATCATAGGTCACTCAGGAAAATAAAGGAGCTACAATGAAAAAGGTATTTATCCCTTTGGTTATCGTCGGCAGTATGCTGGCTAATTACCCTGCATTGGCGGTTAAAAACAGCGAGCCTCATAAAGTCGCTGGAAATAAAAACATTCAGGATCAAAAGAAATTAAAGGTAGTGGAAGATCTGTACGCCGGTTTCTTTAATAAGCATGATATCAGCGTGGCGCAGCGGCTGATAGTGGAAAACTACAAGCAACATAATCCGTTTGTTGGCGATGGCATTAAACCGTTCCTGGATTTCTTCAGCCAGAATTTTAAAGATAATCCACAGTTCAGCGCGAAAATATACCGCAGTGCAGTGAGCGGCGACCTGGTGTATGTCCACGTATTGTATAAAAACAATCCACAAGACCGCGGTACCGCCAGCGTGGATATTTATCGGGTGAACAATCAGGGTAAAATCACCGAACACTGGGATGTCAATCAGGAAGTGCCGGAGAAATCGGCCAACGACAACACCATGTTCTAACGCAACAGGGCCGCTCCGGCGGCCCTGTTACTCATCTGCGCCCATTCTCGACCTGTTTGAACTGCCTGCGTACCTGTAAGCAATTGAGCAGCACCAACACCGCCGTGACGGCAAATACCCAGCGGAACCCCATCAGCGCCGAAACCCCAGAACCAATCAACGGACCGACCACGTTGCCAAGATACATAAACGACTGGTTATAGCCGAAGATACGGCCGGTGACCTGATCGGAAGAGTACTTCAACAACAGCGTCTGTACCGCAGGCATCAGGGCACCGTCGGCAAAGCCCAGCAGAAAACGCAGGATCCCCAACTGGAGCGGTGTTTCCACCCAGGCCATGATGGCGAACAGCAGGGTGGTTAGCCCCAGCGCCGCCAGCAGAATGCGTGCGGTGCCAATACGATCGCCCAGCCGGCCGAGGCGTGGTGCGGAAATCAACGCCGCCACCCCAGGCACGGCGGCAATCATGCCGCTAATAAAGGCGATATTACCGCTATCACCTGACAACTCTTTTATAAACAGCGTCAGTATCGGGCTGATGGAGGAGTTGGCAAGTTGGATCATCAGGGTGCTGATAAACAGCGTTACAATCAGCGCAGGATAGGGCAGCGACTGGAAAACGGCCTTGCCGCTCAATCGGTCGGCTTTTTTTACCTCGATACGCCGCTCTTTTATCAGGAACAAGGTAATCAAAAAGCTGACGAACATCAGCCCAGCGGTAACGAAAAACACCACGCGCAACCCCAAGTGGTCCGCCATCAGCCCGCCGAGCAGCGGGCCGGCTATCACTCCGGAAATTTGACCGGTGGACAAGGTGCCCAGCGCCCAACCGCTTTTATCGCGCGGCACCTGCGAGGCAACCAGCGCCATTGCATTGGGGATATAGCCGGAGGTCAGGCCCATCAACGCACGCAGCGCAAACAGCTGATAAACGTTAGTGACCATGCCCTGCAGTGCAATGACAATAGCCATGCCCAGCGAGGCGCGCAACAGCATCAGCTTGCGGCCTTTGCGGTCCGCCAGGCTGCCCCACAGCGGCGACACCAGTGCAGACACCAAAAAAGTGCCGCTGAACACCAGGCCCGACCAAATGCTGAGTGACTGGTGACCGCTGACGCCGAGCTGTTCGACGTACAGCGGCAGAAAAGGGAGGATTTGGCTCATTGCCAGCCCGGTGAAGAAACAGCCGAGCCAGACCGAAATCAGATTGAGTTTCCACGCTTCCATCAGCTTGTCGTACCACTTTGAATTAGGAGGGAATTATTGAGCAAGATAATAATAACACCGGTTACCAGGGCATGACGGATGAAATAAGTGAACAAAAGTAAAACCTGCCGGTTGGCGGATGGCTCTGTAACGGCGGTATCCCGCGCTATGGCGCCGTAATGCTACTGTAAAATGATCACCGGTAACGCAAGATTGCCGGTTGCCATCGGCGATGCCGTCATGGTGCTATAGCAAGGAATCAGCATTGTTCAGGAGACGCGGGAAATGACGTTTACGCTGCGAGAGATGGGGGCGGCCGATGTAGCGCCCGTACATCTACTGTCGCAAAAAATACAGTGGCCGCATCGGCTGGAAGATTGGCAGCAAGCGTGGTCATTGGGTGGCGGGGTGATCGCTGAAGTCGAGGGAGACGTGGTTGGCTGCGCCTTGCGCTGGCTATGGGGCGACCAACGGGCCACGCTAGGGTTGGTGATTGTTGCAGAGCAATGTCGTGGGCAAGGTATCGCCAGAGCCATGTTGCAGCAGATGATAGCGCCTTTGCCCGACTATCAGCTTCATCTGGTAGCGACCGATCAAGGCAAACCGCTGTACCAAAAATTGGGGTTTATCGATCAGGGATTACTGGCGCAGCACCAATGCCGGGAGATGCCGGCAGGCCATACCGCACCTTTGCCAAAGGGGGCAAGGCTACGGCCGGCCTTGCCGCAGGATCTTGCCACCCTGGTTGAGCTGGATTTGGCCGCCAGTGGCCTCAGCCGCCAACCCCTGTTGGCCGCAATGTTGGCAAGCGCCGAACAGGCTTTGGTGCTGGAGCAGCAGGGGATTGCCGTCGGATTTGCCTTCCGACGTCGTTTTGGTCACGGCAACATGATTGGCCCAGTGGTTGCGCCTGATCTAACGGGGGCCATTGCCATGGTTGACGCCTTATGCCTGCCTTGTCAGGGCGAGTTTGTGCGGGTGGATACTCCTCTGGCCAGCGGCCTCAGCCCTTGGCTGGCCGAGCGCGGTTTACCCTGTGTCGATACGCCGACCATGATGGTGCGTAGCGTGCCCCATAGACCGGATTGCGACGTTGCACTGACATTTTCACTGGTTTCGCAAGCCTGGTCATAAAATTGAAATTAAGGGTTCAGGGTGGTGCATCGCCCGATGCATTGCCCAAATGTTGTGCAATAGTTATCAACTGATGACTATGTTGTAACCGCAGGTTTTTGTCGTTCCTGCGCCGCCGTACGCCGTCGCGCGTGAAATTTCCCCTGCAATCCGCAATTGGCACAGGCCATGCATTGTCATCATCTCGCTTTGTTATCTGAGTAACAGAGTGGGGTTTGGTGACAACTCAACAACAGCGGGCGAACTATGGCAGAGCATCCAGATGTGATGGCACAAATAGAAGCGTCATTTGCGGTGCAAACTCCCACCGGGAAACGCATTGCCGGATATCTGCTGGCCAATTTGCCGCAGGTGCCGTTTGAGACCGCCGACAGCATTGCTCGTAGCACCGCGACCAGCGGTATTTCGGTCGGGCGCTACCTGCGCAGCCTGGGTTACCGCAACCTTGAGGACTTAAAGCGCACCTTGCGCGAGCAGGGTACGGCTTTGCGTCAACCCTGGGGCGTGACCGATCGCCTGGGGGCTTACCGCCGCCGGCGCGAACAGCCGCAACCCCAAAAATTACGTCAGTCATTAACGCTGGAGCTGGAAGCGATCGAACACGTTTACCAATTGGCCGGCGGCGAAGCCTTTGCGCAGGTCAGCCGTCAGTTGGCGCAGGCGGAAGCGGTGTTTGTCGTGGGCATACAGTCTACGCGCGGCATTGCCAATGCCTTTTACAGCCATCTGGAATATCTGCGGCCCAAGGTCTATTACGCGGACGGGTTATCCGGCACCTATGTGGAGTCGCTAAATTCGGAATTCAGTGCGCCATACCTGGTGCTGACGGACACGCGCGCGTATTCGACCATCGCACAAAAATACTGCCAGGCGGCCTGTGCGCGTGGGCTGCGGCTGGCGCTGATTACCGATATTTACTGCCCCTGGGCTCGGGATTACCCGATCGACCTGCTGCAGGTAAAAACCGACACCGGTCAGTTTTGGGATTCGCTGGCCCCGCTCAGTTGCCTGTTCAACCTGCTGCTGTCTTCGGTGCTGGAACAGGGCGGTACAGCGGTCGAGCAACGGCTGGCAAGCAACCGAATGCTGCAAAAAGAGCTGGGGCAATTTGAATCTTAACCGTATGGGAAAACGCAATGAGTGACAATGTAACATTAACCGATCTGGCCGAGGCCTTCCCTGGTCTGCCGATTGAGTTGAAATATGCCGGCGCCGACAACCTGACGGGCCGGGCGATTTATCGCGAGAGCCGCTGCCTGCTGCATCCTGATGCGGTGCAGGGGCTGTCGCGTTGCCTGCTGGCGGCGCGGCTGGCCGGTTTTTCCCTACTGGTGTTTGACGCTTATCGACCGCAGCAGGCGCAGGCATTGCTGTGGCAAGCCTGTCCGGATCCGCAATATGTCACCAGCACCTTGACCGGATCGCATCATAGCCGGGGTGTCGCGATCGACGTGACGCTTTTGGACGCCGAGGGTATCGCTCTGGATATGGGCACCGGCTTTGATGAAATGAGCGAAAAATCACACCCGTTTTATCCCGATTTCCCTCCGGAGGTGCAGCGCAACCGGCTGCTGCTGAATGCGGTGATGGCCGCCGGAGGTTTTCGCGGGATCGCCAGCGAATGGTGGCACTTCGAGCTGCCCAACGCCGGGGATTATCCGCTGCTGGCCGATCGCTTCGGCTGTTTTTCTTACGACTAAAACAACACACATTCAACGCATCAGGAGCTTTGTTTATGAATCAGATCAAATACGCCGCTCTGGCGGCTGCAGTGACGTTGGGCCTGACGGTAGCCGGGCCGGTACAGGCGGCGGTGCCCAAAGACATGCTGGTGATTGGCAAAGCGGCCGATCCGCAAACGCTGGATCCGGCGGTGACTATCGATAACAACGACTGGACGGTGACCTACCCGGCCTATCAGCGACTGGTGCAGTACAAGACCGAAGGCGGAAAAGGTTCGACCCAGGTGGAGGGTGAGCTGGCCGACAGCTGGACCAGTTCAGACGACCAACTGGTCTGGACCTTTAAGCTAAAACCCGGCAACAAGTTTGATGACGGTTCGGACGTGAACGCCGAGGCGGTCAAATGGTCGTTCGAGCGTCTGATGAAGATTGGTCAGGGGCCGTCAGAGGCCTTCCCGAAAGACCTGCAGGTCACGGTGGTGGATCCGCTGACGGTGCGTTTCACTCTGAAAACGCCGTTTGCGCCGTTCCTGTACACCTTGGCCAATGACGGTGCCGGCATCGTTAATCCGGCGATTGCCAAGGCGAATCCGGCAGACGAGGGCAAGGCCTGGCTGGCGAACCATAGTGCCGGTTCTGGGGCGTACAAACTGGATCGCTGGCAGAAGGGCCAGCAGTTGGTGCTGGTGCCTAACCCGCATTACAGCGGTGCCAAACCGGCGTTTAAACGCGTCACGGTGAAAATCATCGGCGAAAGCGCCACCCGCCGTCTGCAACTGACCCGAGGCGACCTGGATATTGCCGAATCGCTGCCGATTGACCAGCTCACGGCGCTGAAAAGTGAAAACAAGGTTGCGGTCAACGAGTACCCGTCGCTACGGGTGACCTATTTGTACCTTAACAACGGCAAAGCGCCGCTTAACCAGGTGGATCTGCGTCGCGCCATCTCTTACGCCGTGGATTATCAGGGCATGGTGAAGGGCATTCTCGGGGGCAACGGCAAACAGATGCGCGGCCCGATCCCGGAAGGCATGTGGGGCTATGACGCCAATGCCCAGCAGTACAGTCAGGATGCGGACAAGGCCAAGGCAGCACTGGCGGCGGTGAAAGACAAACCCGCTTCGCTGAACTTCCTGTATTCGATCAGTGACCCTAACTGGGAGGCGATTGCGCTGTCGGTGCAGGCGAGCCTGGCGACGGTCGGCCTCAACGTCAAACTGGAGAAGCTGGCTAACGCCACCATGCGGGATCGCATCGGTCAGGGCAATTACGATATCGCCATCGGGAACTGGAGCCCGGATTTCGCCGACCCCTATATGTTCATGAACTACTGGTTTGAATCCGACAAGAAAGGGCTGCCGGGCAACCGGTCGTTCTACAGCGATCCGCAGGTGGATGCCCTGTTGAAGAAAGCGGTATCGGTGTCCGATCAGCAGGTTCGCACCGCGGATTACCAGGCGGCGCAGAAAATCGTCATCGACCAGGCGGCCTACGTCTATCTGTTCCAGAAAAACTATCAGGTGGCGATGAACAAAGAGGTGAAGGGCTTTGTGTATAACCCGATGCTGGAGCAGGTGTTCAACGTTGGGCAGATGAGCAAGTAATTTTTTTCGGGCAGCCGTTTGGCTGCCCCTGCACCATGGGAAACCGCTATGAACGTTTGGAGCCTTATCCGTCAGCGCTGCTGGGGGTTGGTGCTGGTGATGTTCGGGGTGTGCGTGATCACCTTTACCATCTCGCACCTGATCCCCGGCGATCCGGCGCGCCTGCTGGCCGGTGACCGCGCCAGCGAGGAAATCGTCCAGCATATTCGCCAACAGCTGGGGCTGGACCAGCCGCTGTATGTGCAATTTGGCCGCTACGTGCTGGATTTGCTGCATGGCGATTTGGGGACTTCCATTCGCACCGGACGGCCGGTGCTGGAAGATCTGCGCGCCTTCTTTCCCGCCACGCTGGAGCTGGCTTTTTGCGCTTTACTGTTGGCGATCGCGTTTGGTGTCCCGCTTGGGGTGGTGTCGGCAGTGTATCGCAATAAATGGCCCGATCATCTGGTGCGGTTGTTGTCGGTGACCGGCATCTCCACCCCGGCGTTCTGGCTGGGGTTGGGGGTGATTATCCTGTTCTACGGGCAACTGAATCTATTGCCCGGCGGCGGCAGACTGGACGACTGGCTGGATCCTCCCACCCACATCACCGGGTTTTACCTGCTGGACTCCTTGCTGACCGGCAACGGCGAGGCGTTCTGGAACAGCCTGCAACACCTGATCCTGCCGGCGCTGACGTTAGCCTTTGTTCATCTTGGGGTAGTGGCGCGCCAAATCCGCTCGGCGATGCTTGAACAATTGGGGGAAGACTATATCCGCACGGCCCGTGCCAACGGCCTTTCGCACTGGCGAGTGGTGCTTGGGCATGCGTTGCCCAACGCGTTGATCCCCTCGGTGACGGTGTTGGGGCTGGCTTTGGGGGACTTACTCTATGGCGCGGTGCTGACCGAAACGGTCTTCGCCTGGCCGGGCATGGGCGCTTACGTGGTGGATTCCATTCAGGCGCTGGACTTTCCGGCGGTGATGGGGTTTGCCGTGGTGGTCTCTTTTGCCTACGTGATGGTTAATTTGATCGTCGATCTGCTCTACCTGTGGATCGACCCAAGAATGGGGCGCGAGGGATAATGACAATGACTCAAATCGAACAACCACCGATCGCGGAACCCGTATTGCGCTATCTCAGCCTGCGCCGCGCCTGGTACCGGGTTCGGCGGAGTCCGCTGACGCTGCTGGGTGCCGCCATCATGATAGCCGTGCTGTTCCTGATGCTGTTCTCGCCGTGGCTGGTGCCGCATAACCCGGACGCCATTGACCTAACCGCGCGCTTACTGCCGCCTTCGCCCGAGCACTGGTTCGGTACCGACGAAGTGGGCAGGGACCTGTTCAGCCGAGTCCTGGTTGGCAGCCGTCAATCGGTGGCCGCCGGGCTGGCGGTGGTGGTTTTAGCGGGGAGCATTGGCTCGCTGCTCGGCTGTTTCTCCGGCGTGATGGGCGGTACGGTTGATGCGTTAATTATGCGCTGCATGGATATCATGCTGTCGGTGCCGTCGCTGGTGCTGACCATGGCGCTGGCGGCGGCGTTGGGCCCCAGTTTGTTCAACGCCATGTTGGCGATTGCCGTAGTGCGCATTCCTTTCTACGTGCGGCTGGCGCGCGGCCAAACGTTAACGCTGCGTCATCAGGCGTATATGCAAGCGGCGCGCACCTTTGGCGCTTCGCGCTGGCATCTGATTGGCTGGCACGTGCTGCGCAATGTGATGCCGCCGTTGGTGGTGCAGGCGTCGCTGGATATCGGTACCGCAATCCTGATGGCGGCTACGCTGGGCTTCATCGGCCTGGGTGCCCAGCAACCGACCGCCGAATGGGGCGCTATGGTGGCCAATGGACGCAACTATGTGCTCGACCAATGGTGGTATTCGGCCTTTCCCGGCACGGCGATCCTGATCACCGCCACCGGTTTCAACCTGTTCGGCGACGGTCTGCGCGACCTGCTGGATCCTAAAACCCGGGGGCGCTGATGAGTGAAACCACCGTTTTATCAATCGATGAATTGCAGCTGGAGTTTCCGGTTTACGGCGGCAGCGTCAAGGCGCTCAATCGCGTTTCGTTGCAGGTCAAGGCGGGTGAAATCGTCGGCGTGGTGGGCGAGTCCGGCTCCGGCAAGTCGGTCACTGCGATGATGACGTTACGGCTGCTGGCGGAAGAGGGTTACCGCGTGACCGGCGGTTCGCTGGAGATGCTGGGCACCGACGTGCTTAACGCCAGCGAGCGGCAAATGCGCCAGTTGCGCGGTGCGCGGGTGTCGATGATTTTTCAGGAACCCATGAGTGCGCTTAATCCAACGCGCAAGATCGGCCGCCAGATGTGCGAGGTGATCCGCCTGCACCAGCGACTTTCCGCCTCGGCGGCTCGCGACAAGGCGATTCAGCTGTTACAGGAAATGCAGATTGCCGATGCACAGCGGGTGATGGAGCGATATCCGTTTGAGCTGTCCGGCGGTATGCGCCAACGGGTGCTGATTGCCATGGCGTTTTCCTGCGAACCGGAACTGATCATCGCTGACGAACCCACCACTGCGCTGGACGTCACGGTCCAGCGTCAGGTGTTGCGTTTGCTACAGCAGAAGGCGCGAGCCAGCGGCACGGCGGTGCTATTTATCACTCACGATATGGCCGTGGTGTCGCAACTTTGCGACCGGGTGTATGTGATGTACGCAGGACACGTGATTGAGAGTGGCGCAACCGCCAATGTGATTGAGCATCCCAGTCATCCGTACTCCATTGGGCTATTGCTGGCGGCGCCGGAGCGTGCCGAACCGCGCAGCCTGCTGCAGGCTATCCCCGGTACGGTGCCCAATCTGAGCGCGTTACCGCCAGGCTGCGCTTTCAGCAACCGTTGCCGCCATGCTGACGCTCAGTGTCGGCATACGCCAAGACTTACGCCATTGGTGGCAGAGCCGAGCCAAAGGGTAGCCTGTTGGCATCCGCAGTCTGTCGATTTGGAGGTGCAAAATGAACGTTGAGGCACTGCTGGAACTGCGCGACGTGCGATTACGTTTCCCCGCCAGCTATAACTGGCGCGGCAAGCCGCGAGAGTATGTTCATGCGCTCAATGGGTTGGATCTGAACATTATGCGCGGCGAAACCTTGGGCATCGTTGGCGAGTCCGGCTGCGGCAAAAGCACCCTGGCGCAGTTGCTGATGGGGTTGTTGAAGCCCAGCAGCGGCGAGCTGCTGCGGGCGCGCAATGCCGGCTCCTGGTTTGGCAGCGGTATGCAAATGGTGTTTCAGGATCCGCAGTCATCGCTCGATCCGCGCCTGCCGGTATGGCGAATTATCACCGAGCCGGTGTACGTGCAGCAACACAACAGCGTGGCGGAACGACGGGCGCAGGCGGCGGAGTTGGCTCAGCAGGTGGGACTGCGGCCGGAGGCGATTGACCGGTTGCCGCACGAGTTTTCCGGCGGACAGCGACAGCGTATCTCCATCGCCCGCGCACTGTCGTCGCAGCCGGACATCATCGTGCTGGACGAACCTACTTCGGCGCTGGATATTTCGGTGCAGGCGCAGATCCTCAACTTACTGGTGGAACTGCAACGTCAGCGCAACCTGACTTATGTGTTGATCTCGCATAACGTCTCGGTGATCCAGCACATGAGCGATCGGGTAGCGGTAATGTATCTGGGGCAGATTGTCGAATTGGGGCCGACCGCACAGGTGTTGCGCCAGCCGCAGCACCCTTACACCCGGTTGCTGCTGGATTCGGTGCCCCGTACCGGCCGTTCACTGAGCGACAGCACAATTGAAGACCGCAAAGGGGAATTACCGGGCAACCGTCAGTTGCCACTGGGTTGCTTTTTTCGCGAACGTTGCCCTTACGCCGGCGAGGGGTGCCAGCGACCGCAAAGTTTGAGCGTCAACTTGGGCGGCACGGCGGTGCGTTGCCATAAGGTAGGATGACGGCGATACGCTCAGCGGATAATGCCGCGCGTCGAGCGTGTGAAGAAGTCGAGGAACAGGCGTAGCAATGGGTATTCCACGCTCAGGTGGATAACCTCTTGCCGTACATCCTCCAACGCCATCGACCGGTGATACAGCATATCGTAGAGAGCGTGAATAACTCGCTGTTGTTGCGGATCGGCGGCCAGAAAAGCCGGCGCTGCCAGATGCAGGCCGTCAGGTTTGGCGCGATGGCCGCCGGCCTGAACAAAGGGCGGCAGATCCTGCACCAGCAGGGCACCGTCGGCAACTTTTGCATGGGCACCGATAATGCAAAATTGGTGTACCGCGCACCGGGCGCCGACCCATGCAGCATCGCCCATCTCAACATGCCCGGCCAGGCCGCTGTGCTCGCCGACGTAAGCACCGTTTCCGATGACGCAGTCGTGGGCAACATGCACATTATTCCGCAGGTGATTGTCGTTACCGATGACGGTGCGCTGGCGCCCCTGTACCGTGCCGCGATGTAGGGTGGCGTAATGGCCTATACGGTTACGATCGCCAATGATTAACGAGGTCGGTTCATCGGCATACTTCAAATCCTGGCTGGCTTCGCCGATCGAAGAAAACGAGCCGAAAACGTTGTTGCGGCCGATACGGGTCAGGCCGTTAATTACAGAGTGCGAGGCAACAGTGGTGCCTTCGCCTATCTCAACCCCGGCGGAGATGACGCAAAAAGGCCCGATACGCACGTGCGCACCGATCATCGCGCCGGGCGCGATCAGGCTGTTGTCTGCAATAAGGGCAGAGGGAGAAATCATCACGTTTCCTGATGGCGGCGTGTGGCTATCCATCAGCCAGGCCAGTCATCGGTTAATTATTAAGCCGGATTCTGGATTAATTGGGGGAAACAGGAACGCGTGGGCAGGAAGTTTGCCTTCCGGTCGGTGTGACAAGGTTTGTCTGCGGCAAGCATAAGCCGGTATTTGCCTCAGACCGCTACCTTATATTTTATTTATTTTGTGAACCTTTGGGTAATAACGGGATGTTACCACCGGCGATTTCAACCCTTTGCTCTGCAGGGCTGAAAATGGTCAGGCTGACAACGGTCAATTCCGTCGCCAGCGAATGCCATAACTCAGGGCAGTGGCCAATCGGTAGGGGTGTTACTGACGACCTCGACATACATGTCCCAGGCGTGGGACCAGAATTGCGTAAAGCCTTCCTGACTGAAGCTAATCCCCATCAGGCCCATCACGAACCAGCAGGTGGTGAACAACCCGAGGCTGCTGAACATAAATGCCATGCCGTTGCGGCTGGTCTTACGGCAAACGACGTTTAGCTGGCTGGCCATAAACATCATAACGGCGCTAAGTAACTCCCAGCGCATCATAATAAAACCTGTGGCAATGGCACTCATCGAACGGGATCCTTGGTGATAAAGCTGCTCCCGGCGAGCGGCCGGAAGGTCAGGGCAATGGGTGAAATAATGTGATCTGCGTCACATTGTAGCACCGGGGGAAATCGCTGCTCAATCCCTGAGCGGGAGAAAAATCGGCATTTGGTAACATTCCAACATGCTGAAACATTTATGCCATTTCATTAGCAACCTTTTAATGGGGAGCGCAAACCAATAACGCTATGCTTGCCGACTTTTCACTGCCCTGATTTATCTTGGGAAAATGTGACGTCTGACAGGTAACTCGCCACGTATGGCCCTATTAAAAGATAAAATTCGCGACCATTCCGCCGAAGAAATGTTGTTTATACGCCGCGCCGGCGTGGCAATGGTGTTGGTTGTCGCCTGTTTTGGCGTGTTGATCCTCAACCTGTACCGCCTGCAGGTAAAACAGCATGCGTTCTACCAGACGCGATCCAATCAAAACGACATCAAGATGGTGCCGATTGCCCCCAGTCGCGGGCTGATTTTCGACCGCAACGGCATTCCGCTGGTGCGTAACATTACGCTGTATCAGATCCAGATTATCCCCAGCAAAATCGACAATATGACTGCGCTGCTGCAGGCGCTGACGCCGATTGTCGATCTGACCCCCGAAGACATCGCCGCTTTTCGCGATGACATGCACCACAATGGCCGCTATAAGCCGGTCACCTTGAAAAGCGGACTGACGGAAACCGAGGTGGCGCGCTTCGCGGTCAATCAATACCGTTTTGACGGGGTGACGATTGACACCTATCAGCAGCGGGAATATCCCTATGGTGCCGAACTGGCCCACGTGGTGGGTTACGTGTCTAAAATCAACGATGGCGATTTGAAGCGGCTGGACAAGGCGGGCCTCAGCGAGAACTATGCCGCCGACCACAATATCGGCAAGCAGGGCATCGAGGCTTATTATGAGTCAGAGTTACATGGCACCACCGGTTATCAGGAAGTCGAAGTGGATAACCACGGTCGCGTGATACGCCTGCTGAAAGAACAACCGCCACAGGCGGGCAAAAACATTTACCTGACCCTCGATCTGCCGCTGCAGCAATATATCGAATCGGTGCTTAAAGGGCAGCGGGCGGCAGTGGTGGTGGAAGACCCGCGCGACGGTGGCATTTTGGCCATGGTCTCCAGCCCCAGTTACGATCCCAACCCTTTTGTGAAAGGCATCAGCTATCCCGCGTATAAAGCTCTGCTGAGCAACCCCGATCTACCGCTGATTAACCGCGTCACGCAAGGGCTTTACCCACCGGCATCCACGGTGAAGCCTTACATGGCCACTTCCGCGCTGTTTGCTGGAGTGATCACCCCCAACACCACCTTCTTTGGCGCGCCGACCTGGACCTTACCGGGTACCCAGCGCCGTTATCGTGACTGGCTTAAAACCGGGCATGGCATGCTGAACGTGACCAAGGCGATAGAGGAGTCCGCCGATACCTTCTTTTATCAGGTGGCGTTTGAAATGGGCATTGACCGTATTCACAGCTGGCTAAGCCAGTTTGGTTACGGTCAGGCGACCGGGATTGACCTTAACGAAGAGTATCGCGGCGTGCTGCCAAGCCGCGAATGGAAACAGCGGGTGCATAAAAAAGCCTGGTATCAGGGGGACACCATCTCGGTAGGCATCGGCCAAGGATATTGGGTGGCTACGCCGATCCAGATGGTGAAGGCGTTAACGACGCTGATCAACAACGGCAAGGTGAAAACGCCCCATTTGTTGTACTCCATGCGGCAGGGCAACCTGGTGAGCCGCTACCAGCCACCGGTAGAGAGTGCACAGATTGGTTATGCCAAATCGCCGTACTGGGGCATCGTTCGCAATGGCATGTACGGCATGGCCAATCTGCCAAACGGCACCGGTTATAAGCTGTTCCATACTGCGCCGTATCAGATTGCCGCCAAGTCCGGGACTTCACAGGTGTTTGGTCTGAAAGAGAATCAGACTTATAACGCCAAAATGATCCCGGTACGGCTGCGCGACCATATTTTCTATACGTTGTTCGCGCCTTATAAAAATCCGCGGGTGGCGATGGCATTAATTCTGGAAAACGGCGGTGGTGACGGTGTGGTCGCGGGGCCGACGGCCCGGGCGATCCTCGACCATATTTTTGACCCGGCCAACGCCCCGCAGCCTGAGGATAACCAGAAAGTTAAACCGGAGTTAAACGACAGCGCGGATGTGCAACAGTAAACGCGTTTGCTTTTACTTTCTTACAAACTGCAATCTTCTAACTATTTCTGTCAGGGTAGACTGAAATAATCACATAACTTTAATAAAAACGCAGGGTTAACAGTGGCGCCATTAACAAAAAAAAGCGGTAAAAATTATTCGACCCTTCGCTTTGGCTGGATTTGCGGCGGGATCCTGGTTTGCTTTTTCCTGCTGGCCTTTCGGGTCGGCTATTTGCAGTTGCTGGAGCATCAGCAGTTGGCGGATCAGGCGGATCAGCGTTCGATTCGCACCGAGGTGCTGCCCACCAACCGGGGGATGATCACCGACCGTAACGGCGAGGCCTTGGCCGTCAGCGTGTCTTCGAAAGATATTGTGTTGGATCCCAAGCATATTCTCGACACCCATACCGATATCGGCAATGAACGCTGGCAGAGCCTGGCCAACGTGCTGAAAATGCCGCTAACCGAGGTGCAAAAGCTGATCCAGGCTAATGCCCACAAGCGTTTTGTCTATCTGGCGCGCAAAGTCGAAGATGATAATGCCGATTACATCAGCAAGCTGCGTTTAACCGGCGTCAGTACCCTGCAGGACTTTAGCCGTTTCTACCCGATGAGCCAGGATGCCGCCGGGCTGATCGGCATTGTCGGGCAGGACAATCAGGGTCTTGAAGGTATCGAGCTGGGCTTTAACCGCCTGCTGCAAGGCAAGAACGGCCTGCGGGTTTACCAGAAGGACGGCAGCGGGGCGGTGATTGGCGTGATCAAGAACGTCGATCCTGTGCCGCCGCCGAATGTCACGCTGAGTATTGATAAATTCATCCAGTACGTGCTGTACGCGCAAATTCGCGACGGCGTGGTGGCAAACCAGGCCGATTCCGGCTGTGCGGTGCTGGTAAAAGTGAATACCGGTGAAGTGCTGGGGATGGCCAGCTACCCGTCATTCAACCCGAACAACTACGCCAATACCCCGGCCAAAGATATCCGCAACGTGTGCAGTAGCGACAGTTTCGAACCGGGTTCTACCGTGAAGCCGGTGGTGGTGATGGTCGGGCTGGAACACCGGTTGATTAAGCCGGATACCGTACTGGACACCACGCCTTACCGGGTCAATGGTCATTTGATCAAGGACGTAGGCCACTGGTCGAAATTGACCATTACCGGCGTGCTGCAAAAATCCAGCGACATCGCCGTTTCACATATTGCGCTGGCGCTGCCCGCCACCGTACTGCCTGCGGTTTACAAGAGCTTTGGCTTGGGCAGACCGACCGACCTGGGCATCGGCAACGAAAGCAGCGGTTATTTGCCGCAGCACCGCGAACGCTGGGCTGACATCGAACGCGCAACCTTCTCGTTTGGTTATGGTTTGCGTGTGACCCCGTTACAGATGGCGCGTGAATACGCGGCTATCGGTTCCTATGGCGTTTATCGGCCATTGTCGATCACCCGAGTGACGCCACCGGTGATGGGGCAGCGCATTCTGCCGGAAGATACGGTAAAAACCGTGGTGCATATGATGGAAAGCGATGCCTTACCGGGGGGCAGCGGGGTCAGCGCTGCGGTACCAGGTTACCGTTTGGCGATTAAAACCGGTACCGCAGAGAAAATGGGCACCAACGGCAAATACGACGGTGGTTACATTAACTACACCGCCGGCGTGGCGCCCGCCAGCGATCCGCAGGTGGCGCTGGTGGTGATGGTCAACAACCCGAAAGCAGGCAAGCACTTCGGTGGTTCGGTGGCTGGCCCGGTGTTCGGCAAGATCATGGCGCAGGTATTGGAACATATGAATATCTTGCCTGATGCCCAGCCGTTGAACGTCGTTTCCCAGGTTAAAGGCTAACCTGATGTTCCCCCTCTGTGGAGGGGGAACCAGTCACTTTTTCAACGTCGCAAGGTGGGCCTGTACCCATTCGACATCACGAGTGAAGTTAAGATAAATCTGGCGGTTTTATTAAAAAGGGGAATATTTTTTAAGCGTCGATACTTTGTCTGGGCGGGAATATTTATAGATAAGACAATCTGATTAATTCGATAAAATAAGAAAATCTGACGCACCAATGCGTGGCGAATAAAATAAATTCGGCCGGGTATTTTCAATTGAAAACAACCCGGCTTAAAAATATTAACGGCTGGTTTGGTGGCCGATGATACCGCCCAGCGCTGCGCCGCCCAAGGTACCCAGCGTACTGCCGTCGGTCAATACTGCGCCACCCAGGGCGCCAACGCCGGCACCGATAGCGGTGTTGCGATCGCGGTGAGACATATTCCCACATGCGGTGACAGAAAGTGTTGCCATGATGATAACCATCACGCCTGCGGCACGTTTAAGGTTCATAAGAGTTTCCTGATAAATTGCCTAATTAACAGACAAAGAAAGCACTGATTAATCGGCCAGTAGAAGTTGAGATGAATGTATTCTGCCGAAAGAAAATAGAACAGGTAAATATTCTTAATTTTGTGCCATCGGATTTTATTTAATCGCCATTTTACTTTGGGGTGATGATTAAATCGCCAGCCTGTTATCTCTTGGGGCAGGTTGGATAATCCTTAAAACGCGTTAAAAATCCTAAGGCCGAGGGTTATGGGCTATGACGCGTTCCGGCCTGCATTGGCGTACGGATACCGCTGGGTGTTGGCGCCACTGCTTCTGGTGCTGGTTGTCCCTGACAGAGAGCATTTTTTTGCATTGCGGTAATGCAACTGTGTAAGTTACATTAGCGATACTGAGTTGTGATCTGCATCACAGATTGAAATCAAGCAAAAATAACCTTAAGAAATTCCAGGGAAATTTTCCTTTCTGGGCAGGCTTTTTGCTGCTTAAAAACCAGGAGACAACGATGTTAGAAATACTAGAGAGTTTGGCCACCGTGGTGATCATGGTGCCGGTAATGATAGCCCTGTTGCTTGGCTCGATTTATGGCTTGGGTGAACTGTTTAATCTGTTTTCTGCCGTGGGCGGGAAAAAGAGCTGACGCTGAAATAATGTTCGAGGGGCGCAATGCCCCCCGATGCAGGTTTAAAGTACCGTTGCCAGGAAATCACGCGTTCTTTGATGTACCGGTTCATCCAGCACCTGTTTTGCCGTCCCCGTTTCTACCACTTTTCCTTGATCCATAAAGATGATTTGGTCCGCCACTTCGCGGGCAAAACCGATCTCATGCGTCACCACCACCATAGTCATGCCAGAGTGCGCCAGGCCTTTCATCACCTGCAGCACTTCGCCAACCAATTCGGGATCGAGCGCAGAAGTGGGCTCATCGAACAGTAGCACCTCTGGCGTCATCGCCAGGGCGCGGGCGATCGCCACTCGCTGTTGCTGTCCACCAGAAAGCTCGCGTGGCCAGGCGTGAATGCGATGTTCCAGCCCGACGCGGGCCAGCAGCGCTTTTGCCCGTTCCACCACCAGACTTTTCTTTTCCTTTTTGACCAGCAGCGGGGCCTCAGTGACGTTCTCCAGCACTGTGCGGTGCGGGAATAAATTGAACTGTTGGAACACCATACCGATGCTTTTACGCTGTTCGGCCACTTCGCGTTCCTTCAGTTCATACAGCTGGTTGCCTTTTTGGCGGTACCCGATGAGTTGCTCGCCCACCCGAATGGTTCCGCCGTCGAGTTTTTCCAGGTGATTGATGCAGCGCAGCAAGGTCGACTTCCCCGAACCGGAAGGGCCGAGGATCACCGTTACCGAGCCTGCCGGGATCTGCAGGCTGATATTTTTCAACACTTCGGTGCCGGAAAATGACTTGCGCACCTGGTTGATCTGAATGGCGGCGCTCATGATTGTGCCTCCTGTGACGGACTGGATGCGGCTTTGCGGGGACGGAACAGCCAGTTGCTGCGCACCGCCTGGCTACCTCGACCAAAATAGCGTTCAACATAGTACTGGCCGATCGACAAAATCGAGGTCATCACCAGATACCACAACGTGGCAACCAACAGCAGCGGGATCACCTCATAGGTGCGCTGATAGATGATCTGCGCCGAATAGAGCACGTCCTGCAGGGCAATCACCGACACCACCGCAGTGGTTTTAAGCTGCCCGATCACCTCATTGCCGGCAGGGGGCAAAATGGTGCGCATGGCCTGCGGTAAAACTACGCGCCACAGGATTTGTCCACGGCGATACCCCAAGGCCTTGGCGGCCTCCAGCTGGCCACTGCCGACGCTTTGGATACCGGCGCGCACAATCTCCGCCGCATAAGCCGACTGATGCATCACCAGGGCGATCACCGCCGCGCTGAAGGTACTGATGATGGTGTTGGTCGGAGCGCTGGCCACTTCACCCAGGAAGGGGATCCACAGACTGATGCGCGGGTAGAGTGCGGCGATGTTGTACCACAGGAAAAGCTGCACCAGCATCGGCACCGCGCGGAAGAACCAGGTATAAAACCAGCTCACCGCCACCAGCACCGGGTTGGCCGACAGACGCATCAACGCCAGCAGCACGCCCCCGGCGAAGCCGAAGATCACCGAAATCACGGTGAGCTTCAGCGTCATGATCACGCCATTGATAATCGACGCTTCGGTAAAGTTTTCCGCCACCACCGCCCATTCGAAGCGAGGGTTATGCAGCATCGAATTGGCGATAATGCCGACGATCAGCAGCACCAACAGGGCGCTGAACCAGCGCCCATAATGCCGATGACCGACGATGCGCAGTTCGGCATCACCGGTCGCTTGTGGCCCATTCATTTTGCAATCTCTTCATTGATGCCAGCGGTTTTCACTGCGCCGAAGCCGATATCCCAACCGTCGAGGATTTTCTGGTAGCTGCCGTCGGCAATCAGCGAGTTAAGCGCCGCCTGCACCGGTTTCACCAGGTCGGAACCTTTCGGCAAGGCGATGGCGACCGTGGTGCCTTCAATGTTGATGTCGCCTGCCAGCGCCAGCGGTTTAACGTGGGTAGCCTGATAACGCAGGCCTTCATACGGACCAAAGAACATCGGCACGCGTCCGCTGATTACGGCCTGAACACCGGCCGGACGGTCGGGGAAAATCGGAATGGTGATCGCCGGTTTTCCGCCGCTGACGCAGCTGTCGCTGGCCTGCTGCAAGCGGGTAATTTGTGAAGTGCCCGCCCCGGCGCCGACGGTTTGTCCACAAAGCTGCGCCAGCTCGGTGTAAGGGCCGAGGGCGGCATCTTTACGGGCGATCAGCGCCAGCTTGGACGCGTTGTAATAGCCGACAAAATCGACCTGTTGGAAGCGCTTCTTGTTTGCGTCGATATTGGCCAGGGCAACGTCATAACGGCCGGATTTAAGGCCGGGGATGATATTGTCGAAGCCGCCGGTATCCTTCCAGTGGATTGCCACGCCGAGGCGATCGGCGATGGCGCTCATCACGTCGATTTCACGCCCGGCCAGCGTTTTGTTGTCGGCTTCATAGAAGGTGGTCGGGGGCGTATTGGGGTTGGTGCCCGCCACGATGTAACCGGCTTTTTTTATTGCTTCCGGCAGGCTGTCGTGCAGTGCGGGATCGGCGCTGGCTTTTACCGCGGCGCGGAAGGGCACATCGCCTTCAGCGGCATAACCAACGGCCAGCGGAGCCAAGGTAGCGCCGGCCAGCAGCAGGGAGAGTACGGTGCGTTTGAGGTTGGTTTTCATCATGTTCCCCTGCGAATTAAGCCGATTTTACGTTAGCGAAGTTGATTGCCGGTTGCGGCAGGCCCAGGTTTTCACGCAGGGTTGAATACTGATATTCCTCGCGGAACAGGCCGCGACGGCGTAGCTCCGGGATCACCAGTTCGACGAACAGTTCCAACTGATTCGGCAATACCGCAGGCATAATGTTAAAGCCGTCGGCACCTTGCTGTTCCAGCCACAGCTGGAAGTCATCGGCGATCTCTTCGGCGGTTCCCACCACCACGCGATGCCCGCGCGAACCGGCAGCAACCGCCGCCAGTTCACGCAGCGTCAGGTTTTCGCGTGCCGCCAGATCGGTCAGCAGCTTCACCCGGCTCTGGCCGCCTTCGGTCGCGCCGACGTCCGGTACCGGGCCATCGAGCGGGAAGCCGCTAAGATCGAAGCCGAAGCGGGCGGAAAGCTGTTCAATGCCGTTATCGATATCCACCAGTTGATTGAGCTGATACCAGGTTTCCTGCGCCTCGGCTTTGGTGCGGCCCACGATCGGCATCACGCCCGGCAGGATCAGCAGGTGATCCGGGTTGCGGCCGGCATCGGCGACAAATTTCTTCTGGCTGCGATAGAAGGCCTGGCCTTCCTCCAGCGTGGCGGCGGCGGTAAACACCACCTCGGCGGTCTCTGCGGCCAGCTGTTGTCCGGCCGGCGAAGAACCGGCTTCGATGATCACCGGGCGCCCCTGTGGCGAACGGGCAATGTTCAGCGGGCCTTGCACCGAGAAGTGCTTGCCTTGGTGGTTGGCCGCGTGGATTTTCTCGTCAATGGCATACACGCCACTGTGCTTGTCACGTACGATAGCCCCTTCCTCCCAGCCGTCCCACAGCTTGTAGCTGGCTTCGAGAAACTCTCGTGCCACTTCATAACGCTCTGCGTGCGAAGGCAGATCGTCACGGCTGAAGTTACGTGCCGCGTCACTGGAGAATGACGTCACCACGTTCCAGGCGGCGCGGCCGTGGCTGATGTGATCGATAGAGGCCATGGCGCGCGCCAGGTGGAAAGGCTGGTCGAAAGTGGTGGAGGCGGTGGCCGCCAGGCCGATGTGTCGGGTTCTGACCGCCAGCGCCGCCAGCAGCGTCAGCGGCTCCAGGCGGGACAGGGTGGAAGGCAAGCGGTGCACGCTGGTCGCCAGCGCATCGCCGACGAAGAACATATCAAAGGTGCCTTCTTCGGCCTTTTGGGCGATCCAGGTGAACCAGTCAATGTCCGTAGGCGAGCCGCTGGCCCCTTCGGCACGCCAGCCGCCGACGTGATGGCCCAGAGCTTGAACAAACAGGCCGAGACGTAATTGACGCGATGGTGTTGAAGGTGAAGTACTCATAATTATTCCTATATTTATTATTGGTTTAATAATTCGATTAAACGGCTCAGCGCGGCGGGCTGCGTTAGCGCGCAGTCCTCGATCACGCGGTCACCGTTCAAATGCGGCAGCAATAGCAGGATGCTGCGCAGTTTCGCACCGACGTCGGTCTGTCGGGCGGCGGTTTGCTTTCTTGTGACAATGTCACTTAACTGGCGGCCGTCGTGCAGCGTTAGCGTGACGCGGTGGAAGCGTAACTCCGCATCCAGCTCGTCTGGCGGTGCCGTCAGGTCGGCATGGCGTTCAACCCGTGCCGCCAGGGCTGAAATATTTGGGTCAACGGGGGCCTCACCGTAGTGCATTAGCGGCACGCTGCCGCTGTACAACGCATCGGCGATGACGTATTCCAGGCTAAAACGCGCCTCAACGCCGGTTGACGGGCGGCGAATATAGGGAGCGGTATCGGCACCGGGTGGAAAACTGACCTGGATCTTGGCGATGGCAGCGGAAATATCCTCGACGGCAATGCCTTGTTCGAGCAGGCGTTCGCGCAGGATAAATGCGGCCTCCGCAGCGCTGTGGGTACCGCCGCAGGTGGGATAGCGTTTAAATTCCAGCCCCGGTTGCAGGATACGCCACGGCGCCCCCCAATCGGCCGTCAACAGCTCGGGCCGCTGCCGTCCGTCGCCATGCGAGCTCAACAGGCTGTCTATCACGCCTTCCGGCTGCCCGGCAAAACCCAGCTGCGCCAGCAGCACGGCATTGACTGCCGCCCGAGCGGCGATCCCTGCGTGCAACGGCTTGGCGGCTGACCCGAACTGACTGCGCAGCCCAGCGGCCTGGGTGGCCGCCAGCCCAAGGGCGATCTGCGTTTGGTGCAGCGTGAGGTGTAAATAGCGTGCCGCCGCCGCAGTGGCGGCAACGGCACCAAGGGTGGCAGTGCTGTGAAATCCCAACTGATAGTGCTGAGTACCGGCAGCCAGCCCCAGTCGCCCGGCTGCCTCTACGCCAATGACATAGGCGGTCAGTAGCGCGTCAACGTCGGGGTTATCGTCGGTCAATGCCAGCAGCGCAGAGAGCACCACCGTGCTGGGGTGCCCGCGCAGCGCGGGGTGATAATCGTCAAAATCCAGCGAATGGCTGATATAGCCGAAATAGAGCGCACGGTTCTCGGCACTGGCAGGCGGGAACACTTTTTTTACCGCTGCCAGGCCGCTGTCGGTGAGTACGCCCTGGGCGATCGGCAACGCGCAGGCAAAATAATCTATCAGCCCAAGGCGGGCGGCCGACAGGGCTGATGCTTCGGGCCGGCTATCCAGCACCAAATGGGCAAATTGAGCGGTTATGAGCGATGACAAGATATAAAACCTGATTTTTTATGCGGTTATGCGCCGGCCTGCGATTCAGATTTCATTGTGTGGCGATTTCATTAGCCCCGAAAGAACGAACGGAAATTTCATATTTCAAAATGGAATATGGTGGATGCCGATCCCGGCAATAAAGCTGGCTCAATACCGCGGGGCATCTGGCTTAGTCATTTTAAGGCAAAGCAAAGTCGCCATTTGGCTTAAGAAAAAAGGGCGCTAAAGCGGGAAAAGTTGTTCACTCAGCAGATCGATAAACACCCGCAGTCGGGGCGTCAGGTGCTTGCTGGAGGGCCAGAGAATTTTAAAGCTGCCCGTGTGCCGGCAATGCGCACCGAGCAGTTGCTGAAGACGTTGCTCAGCCAGCGACTGCTTTACCGCAAAGTCAGGCAGGCAGGCAATGCCCTGGCCCTGTTCTGCCAAATAGATCAGCGTATCGACGCTGTTGCACACTGCGCTTGCATGCAGACCGTCGCCGAGCATTTTATCCCAGTCCATTACCGGCCAGGCTTCGACTTTGCCGGTGGTGGGGAATTTGTACAGCAAGCAGGCGTGCTGACGCAGATCGTCCGGGCATTGTGGTGTGCCGGCCTGACGCAAATAGGCGGGCGAAGCGACCAGTTGCAGATGAAAACTGCCCAGTTGGCGGCTCATTAATCTTGAGTCTTCCGTTTCCCCAACACGGATCACCGCGTCGAATCCTTCCTCGATTACCTCAACACGACGGTCGGAAAAGTCCAGTTCAAGTTCAATTTCGGGATATCGACGAATAAACGTCGCCAGCACCGGGTTGAGCAGTCCGCCGACCAGGGGCAAGCTGACGCGAAGTTTGCCACGCGGGGCGCTGCGAGTGTCGCTGAGTTCCTGTTCCGCCGCCGCCATTTCTCCGAGGATCCGCTGGCAACGCTGCAAGAAAAGCCGACCTTCGGCCGTCAAAGTCATGCTGCGGGTACTGCGATGGAACAATCGCACGCCCAGACGGGCCTCCAATCGGGCAACGCTTTTACCGATTGCCGAAGCGGATACGCCCAACAGGCGTCCGGCCTCGACAAAACTGAGCGCTTCTGCCGCCTGAACGAAGGCGGAGATCCCGGCCAGATTATCCATCTCGTGCCTCCTATTACGGACGTTAATGTCCGTTATGAAGGGAAATCTAGCCTGTTTTTCTTCTTTTCGCCACAACCTATCCTCGGGGTTGACAGAATTCGCTGTCAACCTGAGGTATGGCTAATGAATAAATACAAACTTGATGCCAAGGCTATTGATAAGGCCATCGATCTGGCGCTGGAACAAAAACGGCTGGTGGGTGCAGTGGTGTTGGTGGCGTTGGGCGGCGAGCAGGTCTATCGTCGTGCGGCCGGTATGGCGGATCGAGAGGCGGGCAAACCGATGCGCATCGATGCGCTGTTTCGCTTGGCTTCGGTCTCCAAACCGATCCTGTCCACGGCGGCACTGGTGCTGATGGCTCAAGGGCGTTTACGGCTTGAAGACCCGGTGGTGCGCTGGCTGCCGTCGTTCCGGCCGCGTACGCCGGACGGCCAGCAACCCTTAGTGACCGTACGTCATCTGATGACCCACACCGCAGGGCTGAGTTACCGCTTTTTCCAACCTGAGCATGGATCCTATGCGCAGGCGGGAGTTTCCGACGGTATGGATGACGATCCGCTTAGCCTGGCGGAAAATGTGCGTCGTATTGCCTCGGCTCCTCTGCAGGCAGCACCAGGAACCGAATGGCGCTACTCGATTGCCACCGATGTGCTGGGTGCGGTGATTGAACAAGCCAGTGGTTTGCCGTTGGCACAAGCGGTGGCACATCTGGTGACCGGACCGATGGCGATGCGAGATACCGGGTTCAGTACCCACGATGCGCAGCGGCTGACAGTGGCTTACGCTAACCATTACCCCGAGCCCCGGCCTCTGCAACAACCGGATCGCATCGAGTTTATTGACGGCACCGACGGTTTTAAGCTTTCACCTGCCAGGGCGCTGGATGCCAGCGCCTATGCGTCAGGCGGGGCCGGCATGGTAGGTTCGGCGGAAGATTTTCTGCGTTTGCTGGAAACCCTGCGTCGGGGCGGCGCACCATTGCTGCCCGAAGAGTGGGTAACGGTCATGACCAGCAACCAGATCGGCGATTTACCGATGCCATTCTGGCCGGGGCGCGGTTTTGGGCTGGGGATCACCGTATTGAAAGATCCGCGGGCGGCCCAGACGCCGGAATCGGTAGGTACCTGGCGTATGGGCGGGACGTACGGCCATTCCTGGTTTGTCGATCCGGCCCGGCAGCTCAGCGTCGTGGCTTTTACCAATACCGCGCTGGAAGGGATGGCGGGAGCATTTGTCGGGGAACTCTGCCAGGCGGTATATGACGGATTACCGCTTCTCGCAGGAGACCAATGATGATGAAAATTCTGTCGCCGATTTTTTTCATTGCCCTGGGGCTGTTCGGTGTGTACTGCATCGAATTTGGCGTGGTGGGCATATTACCGCTGATCATGGAACGTTACGCAATTTCAGCCTCGCAGGCAGGGTGGCTGGTGGGGGTTTTCGCGATAACGATTGCTTTGCTGGGGCCACTGTTGGTGCTGTTGGCCTCACGGTTTAACCGTAAGCGCATGCTGCTGATTTCACTGGCCGTATTTGTCGTGACCAGTGTGCTCTCGGCTTATGCGGCCAGTTTCGGCTCCCTGCTGGTGTTGCGCATTTTACCGGCGCTGTTCCACCCGATATATTTCGCGTTGGCGATGGTGGCGGCGGCTTCGTTGTATCCCCAACAGCAGGTGACGCGGGCGACGGCTTATGCTTTTGTCGGCACCAGTATGGGCATGGTGCTGGGGATCCCCTTGACGCATTGGATCGCCGGGCAGTTCAGCTATGAGGCCTCTTTCCTGTTTTGTGCCCTGGTTAACCTGCTGGCGGGTATCGGCTTATTTTTCTGCCTGCCTGATAGTGCCCCCCAGCGAATGGAATATGGCAAGCAGTTGGCAATATTGCGCAGCGGTGCGCTGTGGCTGAATATTCTTGCCTGTGTGCTGATCTTCGCTGCGATGTTTTCCGTTTATGCCTATGCCACCGAATACCTGAGTGGTGAAATTGGCATCAGTGGACCAAGGGTTGGCTTGCTACTGGTGATTTTTGGCTTGGGCGGCGTGTCCGGCAATCTGCTGGCGGGGAAATTACTGAACCGTCACCGGTTCGCGGCCACCTTATTGCACCCAGTGGTGCTGGCGCTGGCTTATGGGTTGCTGTATCTGTACGGCAGCACCCATCTGGGCACGATGATCGTTCTTTGCCTGTTTTGGGGGGCGGCGCATACCAGCGGTTTGATAGTGACACAAATGTGGCTGACGGCCGAAGCGCCGCAGGCACCGGAATTCGCCACCGGGCTGTATATTGCCTTTATCAATCTGGGGGTGGCGTTGGGTTCGGTGGTCAGCGGCGGCTTTATTGATGCCGTGGGGCTGCAGGGCATCATGCTCTCCGGTGGGGTGTTCGCGGCGCTGGCGACGGTGACGATCGCGTTTAAAATCAGGCTCTACCCTCGAATCGGCGCCGCAGTGACTCACGGCGTCACTTAATCATTGCCATAACGCGTTGGAACAGGATGCTGTCGGGGTTGGCCAACTCGTTAACCAGCGTGAAATGGTTGTTGTGCCGATCTTCCAGCAGCGCCACATTCAGCCCTTTTTCTCGGCAGGCGGCGAAGTAAGCCAGCGTCTGGTTTCTGAACCCCTGGGTTTCTTTGGCGCCGACGTCGAGCAGGATCTGCGGCGCATGCGCCTTTTCCGGCAGCATAAACAGCGGGCTGAGGGTTGCCGCCTGCTCAGGCGTCAGGCGCATCCAGTCATTGATGTAGATATCGCACAGCGGTCGTATGTCGTACAGGCCGCTCAGCGCCAGCGCCCCTTTGATCACGTTGACGGGCACCTGATACAGGTGCTGCCAGTCATCGGCAATCAGCATGCCACACAGGTGGCCGCCGGCCGAGCTGCCGCTGACGAAGATGCGTTCTGGGTCGATGCCGTACTGGCCGGCGTGGTGGTAAAGCCAGGCTATTGCGCTACGAACCTCTCGGACGATTTCTGCCAGCGTGGCTTCAGGTTGCAAGGTGTATTCCAACGTAGCGACCGCTACGCCATGCTGGGTGAAAGTTGCCGCCATCGAACAGGCTTCTTCCTTACGCTGGGAGTGCCAATAACCGCCGTGAATAAACACCAACAGCGGTGACGGTTGTCTGGCGGCAGGGAACAAGTCCAGGCGCTCGGCGACGCCCATCCCGTAGTGGATATCGTAAATCCCCGGCGTCTGCGCTTTGGCCTGCGTGGCCAGTTGTTCATATTGCGCCATACAGGCGTCAAAATCTTCTACCGAGGCACGGGCGTTGTACTGCACGGCGCGCATCGACAGATCGTCAAACAGCAGGTCGATTTTCATTATCTATCTCTCCTTGAGGGGGTGTCCTCATCATCTACCTGAAGCCGTTTTGACGTTTGCTTCTTAATGCGGGTACAGGTCCGCCGTGACATGGCGCCTGGTGCACTAATAAACTGCATTTGCTGCGCCTTCCGCCTGCTCTCTGGACGGCATAGGCTACTGACAGGTTCTTTCAGGAGTCAGCAACATGAAGTCAATAACCCAACACGCCAGCCCGCCAGTCAATTTGCGTGGGATCCTTGCCAGCCTTTCTTTGTCGATGCTGGTTTCCTCGCTGGGCGCCAGCATTGCCAACGTGGGCTTGCCGACGCTGGCGCAGGCGTTCAACAGCTCTTTTCAGGCGGTACAATGGGTAGTTATCGTCTACCTGCTGGCCGTTACCACGTCGATTATTGCCATGGGCCGCTTGGGGGACAGGATGGGGCGCCGCCGCCTGTTGCTGACGGGGATTGCTCTGTTCACCCTGGCGTCCGGATTGTGTGCTTTTGCGCCGGACATCTGGCTATTGTTGGCGGCGCGCGTTGCGCAAGGTTTGGGAGCGGCCGTCATGATGGCAATGACCATGGCGCTGGTTGGTGAGACGGTGGGTAAAGAAAATACCGGCCGTGCCATGGGATTGCTGGGCAGCATGTCGGCCATCGGCACGGCGCTTGGCCCTTCGCTGGGGGGCGCACTGATATTGGCTTTCGGCTGGCGGGCGATGTTTCTGGTCAACATACCGGTGGGCGTAGTGGCTTTTCTGCTGGTTTATTGCTCCCTGCCGCAGGATGAACGGCAACGGCAAAAAGAACGCGGTCGGTTTGACTGGGCAGGGACCTTACTGCTTGGGGTAACGCTGGCCTGCTATGCGCTGTCGATGACGTTGGGGCGCGGTGACTTTGGCGTCGTTAACCTGACGTTGTTGTTGGGCGCGGCGCTGGGGATGGGGTTATTTGTCCGGTTGCAAAAGCGCACGACGCTTCCCCTGATCCAGTTGGCGTTGTTCCGCCAACCGGGTCTGAGCGTCGGGTTGGCGATGAGTGCGCTGGTAATGACCATTATGATGACGACGCTGGTGGTAGGGCCATTTTATCTGACGCATGGGCTGGGTTTGGCGGTTGGGCAAGCGGGACTGGCGATGTCGGCGGGGCCGATAGTGGCCGCGTTGCTCGGGGTACCGGCCGGCCGGTGGGTGGATCGCTTCGGAGCGCAAAGGATCACTCTGGTGGGGCTGACGACCATGGCTGTTGGGGCAGGCATCATGTCGATGATGTCGCTGAATCAGGGCGTGTTCGGCTACGTGGCACCGCTGTGCCTGATGACGCTGGGTTATGCGCTCTTTCAGGTCGCCAACAATACGGCCTTGATGAAGCATGCCGCCCCCGAGCAGCGTGGGGTGATCTCGGGCATGATCAACCTCTCGCGCAACCTTGGGTTGATCACCGGCGCATCGGCCATGGGGACATTATTTATGTTGGCAACCCACACCGGCGATATCAAGTTGGCTTCGTCGCACGCCGTTGCAAATGGCATGCAGATAACCTACCTGGTCGCCGGTGCGCTGGCGGCGTTTGCGCTGGTGATGGCTGCCAGAAACGGTGGCGTCCGCCCGCACGAGGATGATTACAGCAGGTCGCCCCGGTAGGCGATATGAATTTTGTTGCCGTCCGGATCGCGAAGATAAGCGCCAAAATATCCCCTGCCGTAATGGGTCCGCTCGCCGGCTTCACCTTCCGATGTGCCGCCCGCCGCCAGCCCGGCGGCATAGGCTTGCCGAACCTGTTGTTCATTCTGGGCGGTGAACGCCACCATACTGCCGTTGCCGGCACTGGCCGGCTGTCGGTTATAAGGTTGGTAGGCGTAAAAACGCGGCAATGTCCGATCAGGCAATACCCAGCAACGAGCCCCGGGGCCGCCATCGGGCGTGACCGGGCGTTGCTTGAGTCCCAGTGGCAGCAAAATCGCATCGTAAAATGCAGCGGCTTTGTCCAGATCGCTGACGCCTACGGTGATATGACTAAACATAGTTTCCCTTATTTGTCCCTGCTTACACGTTCCTTCAGCTTAGGCTTAATAGCCCCAAAAGGAACGACGCGGCGCTGAATTTTCAGCCCAGATATTCAATGATCGACAAACCGCCGTTGTAATCCGTGCTGTAAATGATCCCCTGAGCGTCGACAAATACGTCGCACGACTGAATAACCTGCGGACGATCGGGGCGTGTGTCCATCATCCTCTGCGGCGCAGCGGGAACCAAAGCGCCGGTTTCCTTCGGTTGATAAGGGTTGCTGATGTCGTAAGCGCGAACGCCGGCATTTTGGTAAGTGGCGAAAATCAGCGTCGAACTGATAAAGCTGCCAGGACGGTTCTCATGCAGATTATGGGGGCCGAAGTGTGCGCCTTTGCTGACGTAATCGCGTTCATCCGGCTGTGGGAAGGTCGCGATGCTCACCGGGTTGGTCGGTTGGCGAATATCAAACAGCCAGATCAACTTTTCGCCGTCCTGCTGGTTGTCGAGCACCGCCTCATCCAATACTACCAGCAGGTCCCGATCCGGTAGCGGTAGTGCGGTGTGGGTGCCGCCGCCAAACGGCGGGCTCCAGTTGCGATGGGCAATTAACTGCGGTTGACTGCGGTCCTTGATATCCAACAGGGTTAGCCCCCCGTCGCGCCAACTGGCATAGGCGGTATCGCCGCTGATGATCGCATGGTGCAAAGCGTAGCGCTTGCCCTCCGGCCAGTTGGGCGTTTCACCCCCGGCGCTGTGCATACCCGGTAGCCACCAACGCCCGGCGATTTGCGGATGACAAGGGTCGGCCAGATCGACGGTCAAAAAAATGTAGTCGCTGTAGCCGTCGATCAGCGCCGAAACGTAAGCCCAGCGCCCGCCCACGTACCAGATGCGGTGTACGCCGATGCCTTCCAGCGCCAGAAAACCAATCTCCCGTGGCCGGTCCGGGGTGGAAATATCGAAAATACGCATCCCGGCGCTCCAGCCGCGGAGATCGCTGCTCGATACCGTCTGGCTGATGGCGCGGGTGTAATAGACTTTTTCATCGGCAAAGCGGACGTCGGCAAATAAATCCCGGGCGTTAATCACCAGCAGCAAATCGTCATGCGCCTGTAAATGCACATTCCAGGTGCCGGGTGGCGCAGGGACAAAGCCGGCGGGTTTCGGATCCTTCGCATCGCGTACGTCGACGATGGAAAAGCCCTGCGAAACCATATGGCCGATATAGGCATAGCCCCGATGAACCATCACCTGTACGCCGTCCGGCCTGCCGCCCTGATCGCTGTGACCGATCAGCCGCATATTGCGGCTGTATTCGGGCTGCACAAGGGGTTGCGTTGCCATCATCGCTCCTTATTTCTTAGCCTGTTGCGCTTCAAGCGTGGCGAACCAAGGAGCGATGAAATCGTCTGATTTACCCCAGTCCGGGATCACTTTCGCCAGCGAGGCGACGTTGGTGGCCGCCGGATGGCTGAGCAGCAGGGCCTGCGGGATTGCCGCAGCTTTAAATTCATAGGTTGCCGGGGTTTTCTCGCCGCCAATTTTATTGGCCACCAGGCGCAGGTTAACGGCGCCGATCAGCTTGGGATCCACCGCCACGCTGAGCTTCCAGGCACTGTCTTTAGCGCGCATCAGCGCCAGATCCTGGTTGGAGATATCGATACTGTAGAGTTTGATTTCGGTGCGGCCATTCTCCTGCAGGGCCTTGTAGGCCCCCTGGCTAAACGCATCCCAGGTGCCCCAGATGGCATCGATTTTGCCTTTCGGGTATTTGGCCAGGATCGCGCCAATTTTGTTGGCCGTATCGCCCTGAACGTCGGAGGACACCGCACCGATGGATTCCAGCTCTTTGATGCCGGGCTGTTGTTTAAGCAGTTTCTGGTACTGCGCTTGACGCCGCTCCATGGGCGGGAACCCCGCGACCCATAGCTTGATGATATTCGCCTGACCGTTGAAATCTTTTACCAGTTGGCCAAACGAAAGATCGGTCAACGAAGCGTCGTCCTGCTGGGTAATGGTTACCCCCGGGATTTCGCCCTGCACGGCGGTATCAAAGGCGGCCACCGCGATGCCGCTGTCGGCGATGCGCTTGAGCAGGGCGGTTGAGTAAGGATCGCGCCCCTGAGACAGAATAATGCCGTCGTACTTCTGGCTGATGGCCTGATTGACGAAGTCCTGGAATTTGGCGTCGTCGCCGTTGGTCAGGAAGGTATTGACCTGAAAGCCGAGCTTGCGGCCTTCCTGCACCGCCCCGGATACGAACTGCGTGGTATTGTCGTCAGAACCCAAATTGCGGATAACCGCAATGCGGATCGGCCCCTGATGATTCGCTATCGCTGCCGGGATTGGGGCGGCAGTGGGGGCGGATAATGCGGGAAACACGGCGAACAGGCTGAGCGCCAGAAGTGAGGTGTTGAACAATTTCATTGAGTTTTACCCTGCATGGTTAAGCATCATTAAAAAGCGAGAGGACAATTCATCGTCACCATTGGGATGGCTTTTTATTGAAAGGATGAATTGAGGCAGCCAGTTTCCATGGCCGACCGGCGGATGACAATGAACGAAAAAACATAAGCTAATGCAAAAGAGTATTAGTGATTGGCGTCCTCACCCCTATGATGGCAATAGCTGATAAAATAAGGACTTGAGCATGAGTGATAACTCCATCCGCGTGGTCGCCGGCCCCGCCAACTATTTTGCATTCCCCGGAGCCATTGACCAACTGGCGCAGTTTTATTCCCCGCAACAGCTGAGCAAGGCGCTCTGGGTGTACGGTGAGCGCGCATTGGCGGCGGCAAAACCCTGGTTACCGGCGGTATTCGACGACGCCGATGCTCGTCGGGTGCTGTTTAACAGCCACTGCAGCGAGAGCACCGTGCAGGATATCGTGCGCCAGGCCGGCGCGGATCGGCAGGTGGTGATCGGCGTTGGCGGCGGTGCGGTGTTGGACACGGCCAAAGTGGTGGCCCGTCGCTTAGGGCTGCCGCTGGTGGCGATCCCGACCATTGCCGCTACCTGTGCCGCCTGGACGCCGCTCTCGGTGTGGTACAACGACCAGGGGCAAGCATTGCGCTATGAGATTTTCCATGATGCCAACCATCTGGTGTTGGTCGAGCCGGAAATTATCCTGCGTGCTCCAAAGGAGTACTTGCTGGCTGGGATCGGCGACACCCTGGCGAAATGGTATGAAGCGGTGGTGCTGAGTCCGCAGCCGGAACGTTTGCCGTTAACCGTGCAACTGGGCCTCAATACCGCACTGACGCTGCGCGACGTATTGCTCAACCAAAGCGAGGCGGCGTTGCAGGCACAGGCGCAAGGACAATTGAGTCAGGACTTCCTTAATGTGCTGGAGGCGATTATCGCCGGTGGTGGTTTGGTGGGGGGACTGGGCGATCGCTATACCCGCATCGCCGCTGCGCATTCGGTGCATAACGGGTTGACCGCGCTACCGCAAACCGATGCCTTCTTGCATGGCACCAAGGTGGCGTACGGCATTCTGGTGCAGAGTGCACTGTTGGGGCAACCGGAAACCGTGGCGCAACTGATTGCGCTTTACCGGCGACTGGATTTACCGGTCAGCCTGGCAGCGCTGCAGGTGGATATCCACGATGAAGCGCAAATTAAACGGCTGATCGAACGCACCCTGCAGCAGGGCGAGTCGATTCATCTGCTGCCGATCACGATCGACGATTCCAGCTTGCGCGCTGCGCTTAGCTTTGTGGAGTCACACCATCGTTGAGGGGTACGGATGGCGCTGGGTGTGCGTCATCTGACGTCAGGCGTTGTCCACCCGAGGATTGGAGTGGGTCGGCTGGCTGGGATACTCCACCTGGTGCTTGTGCAGATAGTCACGTATCAACTGACGGATCACCTGAGAGGGGGTCACGTCCTGTTGCAGACAGAGTTCTTCCAGGGCTTTTTTCTTGTCTGGGTCGATGAGGACGGTCAGACGCGCCGTTTTCTTTTCCATGGTGATTGCTCCAGAGGATGATAATCAAATGATAATAGCAGGGCGGCAATACCGCCTTAGCTAAAGTGCAGCCGTTCAATTTTGCGTGACAGGTAGCGAAGATCGCAGCTAAAGCTTGGCCCGACCTCAGCGGAAAGGCGGCGCAGCAGGCTGAGTGGCGTTTCGGTATTGGCAAGCGCAGCGTAGATAATCACGTTGCCGCTGGGTGCCACGCAGTACAGAACCGTGTTAAACACCCGGTGTAAGCTGTGATACAGCAGTGAGCCCTCATCCGGCACTTCATGGTAGTTCAGTACTAACCAGCCTGGATCCGAAAGCCGCTCGGCGCACTGCGCCAAAAAGGCCTGTGTGCCCTGTTGCGGATCCATGGTAAAGGCGCTGTAGAGGTCGGAAAAAATCAGGTCATAGCGCCGCTGGGCGGGGGCTTGCAAGAAATCCGCGGCATCGGCGATGTGCATGGTGATGTTATGAACGGTAGGCAAAGTGAAGTATCGGCGGGCGACGGATACCACCGCCTGGCGCAATTCCACCACTTCCAACAGCATATTGGCATCATAGGCGTGCAGCGCCCGCACCAGGCCACCGCCGCCCAGCCCCAGGATCAGTGCCGAGGCGGGGGGCTGCCAGGCGACCGCCATCAGCATGGTTTTGATGTAGTTATGAACTGGCACCTGCGGCGCGCTGATGCACATTTTGCTCTGTTCGCAGATACCGTCAAAACGCAGGGTGCGGTAACCCTTGTGATCGGAGACGATAATTTCGCCGCAGTGATCCAACTCCCGTGCAATCACCTGACCGCGAGGGGAGAAATCCAGGCTATTTAGCAGCTTATCAACCAATGACATAGTAGTTTCGTCGAGCCTCCATCCTAAAAAGGCAGCCTTACTTACGGGCGCACATAAATTCTGCGGTACAGATCCTGCGGCCATTGACCGACGCACGGCCAGAGAATCGGGCAATGCCGGAGCGCTGTCGGACAAATGTCACTTCCATACAGAGTTGGTCACCGGGCCGTGCCGAACGATAGAAACGGGCGCGATGGATGGCCGCAAAATAGTAATGCTCGCCTGGCAGCAACGGGCTGAGAAAATAATGCGCCAACAGACCGGTGGTTTGCGCCAACGCTTCCACCATCAATACGCCGGGAAACACCGTCATCTGATGATGGCCGGTCCAGAATGTCGGTTCGTTGGCGGTGATATTTTTGATGGCGCTAAGGCGGCCTTCGGCAACGCAAGTGCCGGCAGGCAGGATGCGGTCAACCAGCAGACAGGGAAAACGGTGTGGCAGGATAGATTGAACATCCTGGTACTGCAGTGGATTACCATTTAGCGGCATGTGGGTTTCGGATCCTGTCAGCGGGCAAAGCTCAGCTTGCGTGGGCCTCTGTGCCGGTCGAAGTGTAATGACATTATAATGTTATTATCATCAGATGCACCAAATGAAAGCCTTCTGGGTTGAAAAACAGCGAATAACGTCAGCCGATTCAAACGCCAGTAATTACAACTTGTTGAAGATATTGCGTGTTTCGAGGGGGAGGACGTTAGCCGCCAGCAGGAGAGCGGCGGCTAAGGGGGATCAGTTTTTGTAGCGCGTCAGCTTATCGAGGTAGCCCATCACAAAAGCCGAAAGGACAAAGGTCAGGTGGATGATCACATACCACATCAGCTTGTTGTCCGGCACGTTTTTGGCGTCCATAAACACCCGCAGCAGGTGAATGGAGGAAATGGCGACAATTGAAGCGGCCACCTTGTTCTTTAGAGAGGTGGCATCCATCTTGCCCAGCCAGCTCAGTTTCTCTTTGTTTTCGCTGATATCCAGCTGCGAAACAAAATTTTCATAGCCGGAGAACATCACCATCACCAGCAGGCCGCCAACCAGCGCCATATCGACCAGCGAGAGCAGCGTCAGAACCAGATCCGCTTCGGCTATGGAGAAAATGTTCGGCAGAACATGGAATATCTCCTGGAAAAATTTAATCGACAGCGCCAGCAAGGCCAGGGACAGGCCGAAGTAAACCGGGGCAAGTAGCCAACGGGAGGCATACATGGCATTTTCTAGAAAGCGTTCCATAGTCATCTGAGTTCGTTACAAAAAGTGGGGCACAGTATAACGCAAGAGGCCCGCCAAAAGCCAAGAGAGCCCGCGAGGATTGAAAGGGGATTTCGCCGGAATGTGGGAATTCCATGGGAAAGAAATAAGCCCCTTTAATCACTGCGTGTTTTTAAGCTATTTACTCCGCAAAAAAATATTTTATCAATATATATTGAGCTATCCGAAAATCAGACTAGCCTTTAAATGCTGCATAATGACATTGCAGTGGGTTTTTATATCGCGAGCGAATTATATATAACGGAAATGAATTAACCTAATGGAGATGGATATGGATAATTCCCTAAATGGAAAAACCAACGGTTGGGATAGTGTTAATGATTTGCTGAATTACCATAATAGAGGCAATGGTTTAACCATTAATAATAAGCCTTCTTTTGATATAGCAGCGGCAGGCAAGCAAATAGCGCGCAGTGAACAAACCTGGAATGGAACTCACGTCCTCGGCCAAGGCGCCACCGTCACTTACTCCTTCCCGGATTGGGATTATAATCAAAGCAATTTAAATGGTCGCTTTGCCAGCCAAGACACCGGCCTTAGTGCCTTTACCGCCGATCAAAAAGCGCAGGCCAAGCTTTCCCTGCAGTCTTGGGCCGATGTGGCGAACCTTAATTTCGTCGAGGTAGCCCCAGGGCAAAAGTCCAACATTACCTTTGGTAATTATGAGGGCGACGGTCAGGCTTATGCGATTAAACCTTTTACCGGCGCAGGTACGGATTATCGCGGGCATAATACCGACGGTCAAAGCTGGTTCAATATTAATTACGACTATGCAGATCCCCGTGATGGTGTTTATGCCAATTTACATCCTGAATTGGGCAACTATGGCCGCCTGAGCATCACCCATGAATTGGGGCACACTTTGGGGTTGGATCATCCAGGGGTTTACAATGCCGGACAAAGCCCGAGTTATGCCAAGGCTACCTACGCCGAAGATACTCGCCAGTTCAGCGTGATGAGCTATTGGGATGAATCTGTCACCGGTGGCGATCACGGCGGTTATTATTCCGCGGCTCCGCTGGTCGATGATATTGCTGCCATTCAGTATTTATATGGTGCCAATACCACCACGCGCACCGGTGACACGGTATATGGATTCAACTCTAATTCCGGCAGAGATTTCTACACCGCGACGGACAGCAGCCAGAAACTGATTTTCTCCGTCTGGGATGCGGGCGGTAACGACACCCTTGATTTCTCAGGGTACTCGCAAGACCAGCGTATTAATCTGACCGAAGGCTCGTTCTCTGACGTTGGCGGGTTGAAGGGCAATATTTCCATCGCCGTAGGCGCTGTCATCGAAAACGCCATTGGCGGTTCGGGGAATGATGTCATTGTCGGCAACGACGCCGCCAATATTCTTCAGGGCGGCGCGGGGAACGACGTTATTTACGGTGGCGGTGGGCAGGATCAGTTATCCGGTGGCAGCGGCAGTGATATTTTTGTTTTCTCCGCCGTGAGCGATTCACCGTTCAAATCGCCGGATAAGATCCTCGACTTTGAAACCGGTATCGACAAGATTGACCTGTCTTTCTTTAATCAGGGCGATAACGGTACCGACTTTATTCATTTCGTTGACAGCTTCAGCGGTCAGGCAGGTGAGGCCACGTTGACGTATAATTCACAAAGTGATTTTAGTGAATTGGCATTGAATATAAGTGGTCATGCGACACCGGACTTCCTGGTTAATATCGTAGGCCAGGCAAATACCGCCACTGATTTTATTGTTTAATTCTGTCACGGTGGGTTATGCCCACCGTTTTATTACGGTTTTATTCCCCTGCGTCCCACAATGTCTCTTCGCCACGTCGGCTACCGACGCCGCTTTGTAAGGATTTCGTAAACGGTTTGGAAGTATCTCATCAATGTATTTAATAAGGTTATAACGACGTTGCTTATGGTAAGCATTGTCATTATTATCAATTTACTGAGTCTGCGAAGAAAGACCTTTATTTTAGCATTATTAATTTCTTTTAATCCCTTTTAACTCGGTTAAACCCGAGTGGCGAAGCAACTGCGAGCGAATACTAATAATTAATGCAGGGCTAACACATGTGCAGAACTTTTAATTGCCGGGGAATTATCGGGCATTCCGCCTTATGGGGCGCATTAATCGCCAGTGCCTTTAACGCCAATGCGGAAGTTAAGAAAACCTCATTAGAAAAGACCACGCAAAGTGAAGAAGAAATAACGGTAGTGGCGCCGGTTATTGAAAATAAATCGGGGACAATCACCACTATTACCGCGCAAGACATGCAGAACAAAGGGGGCAATGATTTCGGCTCGATTATGCGCTACGAACCCTTGATCAGTGCCACCGGTGTTAGCGGGGGCTCATCATCGGGGAAAAGCGGTTTCGATCGCAGCGGGTATACCGGTTATAACATCCGTGGCCTGGAGAGCAATCGCGTCGGATTGGACGTCGACGGCATTCCACAGCCTGATGCCACCGGACGCAGCTACGTCAGCCGCGCCGGGCTCAATACCTTTGGCATCGGCAGGGACTATATCGACCCTTACATGTACGGCCAGGTGGAGATCGAATCGGGCGCAACCTCGATTGAACGCAGTAATACTTCTATTGGCGGCGCCGTTTCGTTTTTACCGAAATCAGCCGATCAGTACCTTTCCCCCACCAAACAGACCTACTTTGGTTACCAGAGCGATTACGATTCGTCCAATCGCAGCTGGCACAATGGTATTACCGCCGCTGCGGGCGATGAACAACTGCGCGGGGTGTTTGTTTACAGTCGCCGTGACGGCCAGGAAACGCGAAATAACAGCGGCACCCACCAGGCCTATCCGGCCAACTGGCACACCAATGCGCTGATGGCCTCCGGTATCTGGCAATCGAACGACGAACACAAACTCACGGGCACGGTGGATTACTATGACAAAACCAACCACACCCATTACGACAGTTGGAACTCGGCCGGCAGCGCCATTCTGGGGACCGCCCAACAGCAAAGCAATACGCGCCGTTGGGGAGTGAGCCTGAAAGATGAATGGACGCCGTACAACGATTTTGTCGATACCCTGACCTCAAAAGTCTATTACCAACAGACTCAGGCGCATGACAACACCTATATGCCCACCAGCACTGGCAGCATGGAACGGGTTTATTCCGACTACAACGTCAACACCTATGGTTTTGAAACCCAGATAGCCAAAACATGGGGACGGCACACGCTGAGCGGGGGACTCAATGCAAGGTTGACCGATACCGAGCGACCGTTCCGTGAAGAGCCTGCACCCAGTGCATTTACCGCCATCATGCAGCCGGAGTCCGACAGTCGCAGCTATGTGCTGGGCGGTTATGTGCAGGACAGGATCCAGTTTGATCTCGACGGGCACGGCTTTGCGGTGGTGCCGGGCGTGCGCGTGGCTCACCAAAGCACCAAGCCGCAGAACCTGAGCAGCCTGACTACCGGCAGCACGGTGCTGACGGAGTCCGAGTTGGAAACGCTGTACGGCAAAAGCAACACCGATACCCAGGTCCTGCCGTCACTCAGCTTCCAGTACAATCTGACGCCGACGTTGATGAGTTATCTCCAGTACAAACGCGGTGCGCAGTTCCCGAACGCCAGCCAACTTTATGGCTCATGGAACCTCGGCTCCAGCTACGCAGGCACCGCGCAGTATGCGTTGATCGGCAACGCCGATCTGAATACCGAGACCAGCAACAACCTGGAATGGGGCGTGAAGGGAGAGGTTGTCGAAGGCGTGACCCTGCGCACCTCGCTGTTCTACAACACCTATAAAAACTTCATTGCCTATACCCGCTATCAGCGCGCCAGCAGTCCGGACAAGTTTGCTAACGTGCCGTCCAATATCTACACCATTTATCAGGCAGAAAACCGCGACAAGGCCTACATCTACGGGGGTGAAATCAGCACCCGGCTGAATTTTGGCACCTGGTTTGAGCAGGTTAACGGCCTGAGCGCCAACTTTGCCCTGGGGTATAACCAGGGCAAGTCCAAGTCCAGTTACTCCGGCGATAAATATGTCGATATCGACAGCGTTGCGCCAATGAAGGCCATTGTCGGCGTGGCGTGGGACGATCCGGCGAAACGCTACGGCGCTGCGGCGACGGCGACCTTCGTTAAAGGCAAGCAGGCAACGGCCACCAGCCGCGAAAGCTACAACAACGCCAGCGGCAGTACGCTCACCGACGCAACCACGGAATATTTGCGCGTGCCGGGTTATGGCCTGGTGGATATGTCCGCGTACTGGCAGGTGGCTCGCAATGTGAAGCTGAGTGGCGGTGTGTATAACATCACCGACAGAAAATACCGTGACTACCTGAGCAGCCGCGAACTCACGGACTCGACTCAACAGGATGCTTACGATAATGCGTTGGCCGTTATGCCGGGGAGAACTTTCCAGTTAGGCGTAAACGTGGATTTCTAAGCCCATCCGGTGGATGAACCCATAACGTTCCTTATGCCGCCTTTTGTCAGTGAAGGGCGGCTTGGTCATCCATCTCCCGTTGAAGGAGACACCCCATGAAACTGTGGATTATCGGCTTGCTGGTACTGCCGTTTTCGCTCTTCGCCACCGAACGCGTGATCTCGATTGGCGGAGACGTCACGGAGATTGTTTATGCGCTTGGCGCCCAGAAAGCGTTGGTCGCACGTGACAGCACCAGCCTGCAACCGCCGCAGGCCACGGCGCTGCCCAATGTCGGTTATATGCGACAGCTCAATGCCGAAGGGATGCTGGCGATGAAACCCACGCTGGTGATTGCCAGCATGCTGTCACAACCCTCGTTGGCGTTGCAGCAGGTCGAGCAGGCCGGGGTAAAAGTCGTCACCGTGACAGGCATACCCGAACTGAATGCGATCGACGAAAAAATAACCGCGATCGCCGCTATCCTGGGCCGTGAAAAAGAGGGGAAAGCCCTGCAGGCAGCGTTGGATCGCCAGCTCGCCGCGGTGCCGACGAACCCCCTGCCGGTCAGGGTGCTGTTTATCATGGCGCACACCGGGATCACGGCCATGGGGGCCGGCAGCGGCACCGCCGCCGATGGCGCCATTCGCAGCGCCGGGCTGCAAAATGCCATGGGCGGCGTAGCACGTTATCAATCGTTAACCCAGGAGGGTCTGGTGGCCGCTGCGCCCCAGCTGCTGGTGATAGGCAAAGGCAGTTTGCGACGGATGGGCGGTGAGGCGAATATCTGGGCGCTGCCGGGATTGGCTTTTACCCCGGCGGGTCAACAACGGCGTCTGTTGGTGATTGATGATAATGCGCTGCTGAGTTTTGGCCTGGCCATGCCGGCGGCCATTGGCCAACTGCGTCAGGCGGCTCAAGCCGTAACCCCTTAAGCTTTCGTGCCTTTATTGTCTACGTGCCCTAATGAGCGCTCGGGGAAACAACGATCGCGTAAGCGCTGTTTCAATGCCGCCGCATCCGGAAAGCCGCCCTCGATTTTACGATCCCAAAGTACCACGCCGTCGACGGTGATTTCATAAATGCCGCCGGTACCGGGTACCAGGGTGACGGCGGCTAAATCGGTGCTGAAGGTGTGGAGCAACTCTTGCGCCATCCACGCCGCACGCAGCAGCCAGTTGCATTGCGAACAATAGTGAATGGTGACGGCAGGGGATGTTTTCATGGGCAGAACCATAGCGGCGAGAGAGAGCCTGCATCATCGAACGCCGCCGTCGTGCTGTCAAGCCAACTTCCTCAGGGACGCAGCAAGGCCAAATCAATCTGCCACCTGTTGATTTTATTGTACAAGGTGGTGCGCGAAAGCCCGAGCAGACGAGCCGCCTGTCGCAGATTACCGTTACTGGATTCAATGATTTGAATGATATGGGCGCGTTCATTGTCCTCCAGACGGCTTGAGGGGACGGCTTCCTGTTCAGGAAAAGCCTGGGCGATCTCCCTGGGCAAATCATCCACGTCGATCAGCAACCCTTCGCACAGGTTCACCATCCGCTCCACCAGGTTTTCCAATTCGCGCACGTTGCCGGGCCAGTGCCAGGCGTTAAGGCAAACCATGGCCTGCGGTGAGACCTGCGGCGGGATCTTCTTCATCCGCGTACTCAGCTTGTGAATAAAGCCGTTGACCAGTCCGGCGATATCTTCCCGACGTTCACGCAGGGGCGGAACGGGGAGGGAAAGGACGTTCAGGCGGTAATAAAGGTCACGACGAAACGCGCCGTTCTCCACGGCCTGCAGCAAATCGCAATGGGTAGCCGCAATAATTCGCACATTCACTTTGACCGGATGCGCCGCGCCAATCCGCAACACTTCGCCTTCCTGCAATACGCGCAGCAGGCTGGTTTGTGCATCCAACGGCATTTCACCGATTTCGTCGAGCAACAGCGTGCCGCCGTCCGCCAGTTCGAATTTGCCTGCCGAACCGCCGCGACGCGATCCGGTAAAGGCGCCATCGACGTAGCCAAACAGCTCGCTTTGCACCAGATCGCGCGGCAGGGCGCCGCAGTTGACCGCGACAAAGGGTTCGTTGCAGCGCTCACCGCCGTTGTGGATTGCCTGAGCGAACAGCTCCTTGCCGGTGCCGCTTTCCCCCGTCAGCAAGACCGTACTGTCACTGCGACTGCAGGTGCGCGCCTGCATGATCGCCTCCCGCATGCGGCTGGAATGACCGAAAATCATCTCGAAGGTGTAGCTGGCGCTCACGCCCATGACTCGTCGGGTGATGGCACGGATGCGCTGATTTTCGCGCAGGGAGAGCACCCGGCCATTATCCGGCGCAGGCATCAGCGAAATCACGCAGGAGAGGGCTGGCTTGCCGGCGGGCATAAACACCATTTCACGATCGTTGCAAAACGGCATGGTTAACAACGATCCGGATTGAGGACGCAACAGCTCATCGATCGGCGTATCACCGGGTTCCAGCCCGCCAAAAATTTGGCGAGCATAGCGGTTGACCGTTTTCAGCCGGCCATGGCCATCGCAGACCATCACGCCTTCATTCAGGGTTTCCAAAATGGACTGCTGCTCGGCCAACAGCCGGTGCAGCTTGAGCTGTTGACCGATGGCCTCGGCGGCCGCCTGCACGGTACCCAGAGTGTGGGCATTGAAATTGTCCGGCGTGGCGGTGAGCGTCAGCACGCCAATCATGACGCCTTCGGCATTGCGCACCGGCGCGGCGGCGCATTGGCGATGCCGTTGCCGCAGGCCCATCTTCCAGTTTTCACCGCTGAGCACATACACCAGCCGCTGTTCAAGCAGGCAGCGTGCGGTGCAGTTGGTGCCCTGAACCTCTTCACGCAAGATGCTGCCGATCGGCGTCATGTCCGCGCCGCAGTAGTGAAGGGTGACGCCATGGGCATCGGTCAGGTTGATGTGACCGTCGGGATTATAGGCCAGCAAATTTTCCATGATGCTGCGCGCCACGGCAATCAGCTCGGCATTGTGCGCCAGAATCGCCAGCAGTTGGTCAGGCGGTGGCGCGTGATAAACAAACTCATCGGGATCGATGCCGTATTCACGCGAGCGTCGCCAGGATTGCAGGATCGACTTGCGTATCCAACCGGGCTGGCCGCCTTCATTAAACGCCTGCCACCCTTGCCAAAACAGGCTGTCCCATTCACCGGATTCCGCCCCTTCAGGCAGGCTGAAGATCGGATCGCTCTCGTCTTTGATCGGCATCAGGCCGGCGGCTGTCTGCATGGTGCGCTCCGCTGTTTGGAATGTAATGTTCATTTTATTGACATGTGAAATTGACATGTCAATTTAGTTGTCACTTTGTTATGCCTATCTGTGCAACGTCTCACAAATTCCGCGTGTTTTGAGCTGGCATCCCCTTTGCAATACCCAGGGTGAACTCCGTTGCCCAATAGGGCGTTACCTCACATAAGGAATCACTATGAGTCATTCATCCCAACCCCTGCGTGTTGGTCTGATCGGTGCTGGCAGAATGGGCACTTTCCATGCGGAGTCGTTGGCACGGCGCGTGCCGGGTGCGGTGCTGGCGGCGGTGGCCGATCCTCTGCCGGGGGCGGCGCAACGGCTGGCGGAACGTTTGGGCGTTGAAGCCTACAGCGATTTGCAGGCGATGCTGGACAACCCGGCTATTGATGCGGTGGTAATAGCATCTCCGGCCCGCACCCATGCGGAGTGGGTGATTGCAGCGGCACAGGCCGGTAAGCATGTGTTCTGCGAAAAGCCGATGGCCATCACGCTGGATGAGGCAGACAGCGCCATTGCCGCCGCAAAACGGGCGGTCGTCGTTCTGCAGGTCGGATTTAATCGCCGTTTTGTCAGCGGATTTGCCGCCGCTATCGCCGCCGTAAAGGCGGGGGAGAATGGCACTACGCAGTTATCCCGTTCGGTGACGCGCGATCCCTTGCTACGGGATCCGGCGCCCATCCCGGCGTGGACCATCTTTCTTGAAACCTTGATTCATGATTTCGACACCTTGCTGCATTTCAACCCTGGCGCCAGGCCGGTAGAGGTGTATGCGTTGGCGGACGCCCTGGTGCGGCCGGACTTCAAAGACAAAGGGCTGCTGGACACCGCCGTGGTCACCATTCGCTTTGACAACGGGGCAATCGCCACTGCCGAAGCCAATTTCCAGGCGGTGTACGGTTACGACGTACGCGGCGAGGTGTTTGGCAGCAAAGGCATGTTGCAGGCGGGCAATATCAACCTGAACAACTGCGTGCGTTATCACGCCGGAGGCATCGCCATAGAAACCTCGCGGCAGGACACCGATCTGCTGCGTGACGCTTACGTGGCGGAGTTGACCGAATTCGCCCAGAGCATCCGGCAGGGTTGCAGCCCGCGTGCTACCGGACAAGATGCGCGCAATGCGCTGGCGATAGCCTTGGCCTGTATCGAGTCGGTGCAGCAGGGCAAACCGGTCAAATTAGGGGGGCAATAATGGCCAGTTATCAGCTCTCTGTATGCGCAGAAATGGTATTTCTCGATCTGCCGTTTATCGAACGCGTGGCGCGTATCGATGCGCTGGGTTTTGGCGTTGAAATGTGGAACTGGGCCAATAAGGACCTTGATGCTTTGGCCGCCAGCGGGGCGCGCTTTACATCAATGACCGGCTATCTGACCGGCAACCTGACCGACGACGAAGACATTGCCCAACTGTTGCACAGCGCGGAGCAGTCATTGGCCGTCGCCCAACGCTTGAATTGCCCGAGCCTGAATCTTCACGGTACCGGGTTGGATCCTCAGGGATTACCGGTGAAACCGGTGGCGGTGGTAACCGGTGCGATGTGGCTCAAGGCGGCCGATACGCTAAACCGGCTGGCGCACATGGCGGAGCGGGCCGGGAAAGTCTTCACGCTGGAAAACCTCAATTTGCCACGCGACCACCCAGGCACACCCTTCGCCAAAGCCTGCGACACCCTGGCTCTGGTGGAGGCGGTAAACCGTCCGGGCCTGAAGATGAATCTCGATCTTTACCATGCGCAGATTGGCGAAGGGGATCTTATCGAACTGATCCGTCGCTGTGGCCCGGCAATAGGGGAAATCCAGGTGGCGGACGTGCCGGGGCGGCAACAGCCTGGTACCGGTGAAATCAATTACCGCGCCATCGCACGCACGTTAGAAGACATCGGTTATCAGGGCGTGGTGGCGATGGAAGGGTGGGCATCCGGTGACAGCACCGAGGCGCTGTTACAGTTCCGCGACCATTTTACCCGATAGCCTGAACACGTCCGGGCAGGGCCGCTGCCCGGCATTCAAAATGATGCGTTGATTTTAATAATAAATAAACCTCAACCTACAGGATGTCATCATGAAAACCAAAAGCTTGCTACTGATACTGCTGAGCATCGTCATGAGCTTCAGCGCCCAGGCGAAAACCTACAAGGTCGGCGTGGCGCTGGCCAATTTCGATCTTAACTTTGTCTCTATTTTGCGTTCACAGATGGTGAGCGAACTTAAGCAGTTGAGTATGGACGGTCAGTTTGTCGATGCCAAAGGAGACGTGGCGTTGCAGGTGCAGCAGGTGGACGATTTTATCAACCTCGGGGTGGACGCCATTATCCTCAACCCGGTTGACACTCAGGGGGTGAAACCGATGATGGACGCCGCCGAACGCGCCAATATTCCGTTGATTTTCGTCAACCGCAAACCGGAGGTGAAACTGGGCAAGGACATGGCCTACGTAGGCTCTGACTCTGCGGTGGGTGGTGAAATGCAGATGGAAGCCTTGGCGAAAAAGATGAACTACCGTGGGAACGTGGCGATCCTGATGGGGGCGTTGTCCAATGAAGAAGCACGCGAGCGCACCCGCGCCGTGGAAGCGGTGATCGCCAAATATAAAGACATGAAGGTGCTGGAGAAGCAGACCGCCAAATGGCAGCGCAACGAGGCGGTGGACGTGGTATCCGGTTGGCTGCTGAACGGCCGGCCGATTGACGCGATTGCCGCTAACAACGATGAAATGGCGATTGGTGCCATCATGGCGCTGAATCAGGCCAAAAACAAAACCATTCTGGTGGCGGGCATCGACGGCACGCCGGACGGTCAGCAGTTCATTAAAAACGGCGGCATGACGTTGACCATTTTCCAGGATGCCAAAGGGCAGGCCATCAGGGCGGTGCAGGTAACCAAGGCCCTGTTGGAAAAACAAAAGGTCGAGCCTTATAACTGGATACCTTACAAAACCATCACACAGCAGAATTTGGCAGAATTCCAGGCGGTTAATCAGAAGTAGATATAGTGCCCTTGGTGGCCGTGAGGCGATGGCATCATAGCCGCAGTGACTGCGGCTATCGTTGATGTACTTTTCAGGCCGTCACGCGCGGGGCGGTTTTTCCGAACAACCTCATTGCCAGACCGCCAGCAGCCGTCAGCGTGGCCAACGTCACTACGCCAGGCCAGCCGGCAGCTTCCAGGATCTTGCTACCGAGAGCGGCCCCGCCTGCCATGCCGATAAACACCAGCGTAAACATGATGGCGTTGAGGCGACTGCGGGCGGCCGGATTGATAGCGTAAATAATGGTTTGATGGGCGACTAGCGTGGCCTGAATGCCGAGATCAAAACCTACCGCGCTCAGGGCAATCAACGCCAATTGCGCGGGGAGCGACAGCAACGGCAGCAGGAACATCAGGGCAAAAGAAACCACCACCATGGCAGCGCCAATCTTAGTGACATAGTCCGGCCCGTGACGATCGGCCAGCATGCCTGCCAAGGGGGCAGCCAATGCGCCTGCCGCACCGGCCAAACCAAAAGCCCCGGCGACGGCGCTACCCAACTGATACCGTTCCGCCAACATCACTGCCAGCGTAGACCAGAAAGCGCTGAACGCGATCGACAGCAAGCCTTGCGCCAGCGCTGCACGCCGCAGCTCCGGGTAATCGGCCCACAATTGGCCCAATGAACGCAACAACGCCGGGTAGCTGAGGGAAGTATTGGGTTTTAAACGGGGCAATACGGCCCCGATGGCAAAACTGATCGCCAACACCGCCACGGCCGCCAGCAGGTAAACGCTGCGCCAGCCGAAATATTCCGCCACCACGCCGCTGAACACCCGTGAAAGCAAAATCCCCGCCAGTAGTCCGGTCATCACGGTTCCCACCGTTTTACCCCGATTGGCGTCGGTTGCCAGCGTTGCAGCCGCCGGGATAATGTCCTGCGCCACCGTAGCGGCCAGGCCGATCGCCAGGCTGCTGAGCAGCAACAGCGGGAATGAAGATGAAAAACCACAGAACAGCAGGGTAACAGCCAGCAACATGCCTTTTATACGGATGATCTGGCGACGATCGTGACGATCGCCCAGCGGGGCCAACAGCAGGATCCCAAGTGCGTAGCCTGCCTGGGTCAGCGTAGGTACCCAGCCGGCGTCACTTACTCCGGCATGGAACGCATCCGCCATAATCCCCAGCATCGGCTGGCTATAGTAAATGGACGCCACGCTAAGACCGGCGCCGGTCGCCAGCAGAAAGACAACTTTGGCGGAAAGCGCATGGGCCGGTGTGGTGCCGGTATGATTGGCTGGTGAAATCAGGGTCATGGTGATTATCCCGTAGAGGTAAAGTGCGCTTATTTTTGCCAGTATTTGCCGCAAACTGTAGCCCCCGAACGGGTAGAACTGTTATACGTAATACGTATGAATAAAAACTCATTTCCCAATGGCGATCGCATAGCCATGATGCAAACGCTGGTGCGCATCGTAGACAGCGGCAGTCTTTCTGCCGCTGCGGCGCAAATGCAGACCTCACAACCCACCGTTAGCCGGCGCCTGCAGGTGCTGGAACAACTGCTGGGCGTTAAATTAATCCAGCGCACCACCCACAGTATGAAGCTGACGGATGACGGAGAGCGCTGTTATCAGCATGCGCGCAAGCTGATAGAGCAGTGGCAAATCATGGAGGATGAGCTGCGCGGCGTGCGCGATGAGCCGGTCGGCGTATTACGGGTACGTGCGCCGCATGCCTTCGGCCAGGATCAGCTAATCGGGCCGCTGGGTGACTATTTGCAACGCTATCGCCAGACCAGCGTGGAATGGACGCTTAACGACCACTCACCGGATTTTATCCCCGAAGGCGTGGACTGCGCGATCCACGTGGGGGCCGTAACCGATCCTTCGGTGGTGGCGGTATTACTGGCGGAAGTGCCGCGCATTGTGGTGGCAGCACCGAGCTTATTAGCAGGTCATGATCCTCTGAAGCAGATCGGTGATTTAGCGCAGTTGCCCTGGCTGGCGTTGAATAGCTTTTACCGTAACGAAGTCACCCTGACTCACAGGGATAACGGTGAAGCCTATCGTTTTGACATTGCTCCAAGATTAAGCACCGACAGTCTTTATGCGGTGCGTAAAGCCGCGTTGAACGGCGTAGGGGTGGCGATGTTGTCCTCCTGGGTGGTCAAACAGGATCTGGAGCAGGGCGCTCTGATTCCTTTAATGCCAACCTGGTGTGCCGCGCCCTTGCCGATTTATCTGCTTTATCCGTACGCCAGCTATTATCCCGCCCGGCTGCGTAAATTCCTTGAGCTGATGAAAGAGGTGATGCCGCGCATCACCGGCGCAAATGCGCCAACGACCTAAAAACGCGTACAGCGGAATTTGTCGTTAGCGGAGCGATATACAGCGCAAATCTAGAGTGTCGGCGCGCGGATTCAACCTGATTGGCGGCGGTATCTGTTTGATAATCGAAGCAACAGTGACCGTCCCTTTCAATCGAGAGAATCGCCATGCACTTTACTCAAGCCATTGCCAGACTCCCTGCCGACAGCTGCGGCAGCGGACAAACTACCGCCCAATTGGGCGCGCCCGATATCGCGGCCACCGGCCGTCAGTTTTTGGCCTATGTGGACACCTTGCTCCGTCTGGGGCTAAAAGTGACCGTGTTACCGGCAGCACCCGCATTCCCGGATGCACACTTTGTTGAAGACACGGCGGTGGTGATGCCTGAGCTGGCGGTGATCAGCCATCCCGGCGCACCCAGCCGTCAGGGCGAGGTGGCCACCATTGCGCCCTTGTTTGAAGGCGAACGGCCAGTGGTGCGTATGAGCGAGCGCGGTCATCTGGACGGGGGGGATGTGCTGCTGGTCGATCGCCAGTTTTTCGTTGGCCTGACGGCCCGTACCGATGAGGCTGGTATTGGCGAGTTCGCTGCGGCGGTGGAGCCCTATGGCTATCGGGTGACGGCGATTGAAGTCAGCGCCGGTCTACACCTGAAGTCCATTGTTAATTACGTTGGCCGCAATACCTTGTTGCTGACCGAAGACTATCAGCACCATCCTGCCTTTAGCGGTTTCAGTTCGATCGTCATTCCCGAAGCGGAGTCCTATGCCGGCAATACGCTGTGGATCAACGATACGCTGATTACGCCGCAGGGTTATCCGTACACGCTTGCGCAAATCGAAAAGCTGGGCATGCCCATCGTTCAGCTCGACACCAGTGAATTTAAAAAAATGGACGGCGGCCTGACCTGCCTGTCACTTCGTTTCTAATCTTTTCTTTTACCGGGGATCTCAGCGATGAAAAAAACATTAGCGGTTTTACTGACCAGCCTGGCGTTGGGCGGTCCTGCGGCGGCTCAGGCCTTCGACACCATCAGTTTTGGCGTTGACGGTGGCTATCCGCCGTTTGACGTGCTCGCGCCCAACGGTGAGATCACCGGTTTTGATATCGATATCGCCAATGCGCTGTGTACGCAGCTGCATGCCAAATGCGTGTTCGTCAAACACCCCTTCGAAAGCATGATTGCCGCGCTCAATGCCCATAAGTTCGATGCCATTATCGCTTCGCTGACCATCACCGATGAGCGCAAAAAGGAAGTGGATTTCACCGATCGCTATTACCGCAGTTCCGCCCAGTTGGTGGCGCGTAAAGGCAGCGCTTTACTGCCTGACGTTGCCAGCCTGAAAGGCAAAACCGTCGGCGTGCAGACCGGCTCGATACATGAAGCCTACGCGAAACAACATTGGGGCGGAAAAGGGGTGAAAATTGTTTCTTACGCCAACCAGGATAATGTCTATCTGGATCTGATGTCCGGCCGCATTAATGCGTCGTTGCAGGACAATACTCAGGCCGCCAGCAGCTTTATCGATACCCCGCGCGGACAGAAATTTGCCTTTGCCGGCCCGGTGATTGAAGACAGCAGCATTTCCTCCGACGTCGGCATCGCGGTAGGCAAAGACAACCCGGCGCTGCGCGATGCGCTAAACGGTGCGATCAAGGCCATTCGTGCCGATGGTACTTACGAAGCCATCCAGAAAAAATATTTCAGCTTCGATATTTACGGTAACTAAACCGGCGCGCTAATGCCGGCTGGCCCGGCAATCTGTCAAGTATGGGAGGCCGGGTATGGTCACAGAGTATTTACCGTTGCTGGCGCAGGGGGCGGCGCTGTCGCTGTGCGTCATGCTGGTGTCACTGGCGGTGGCGCTGGCGCTTGGACTGGTCAATGCGCTGATCAAACTCTTTGGTCCGCGCTGGCTGCGCTGGGTTTCAACCGGCTACACCACGCTGGTGCGCGGTATCCCCGAACTGGTGATTATGCTGCTGTTGTTCTTTGGCGGTGAGATGCTGGTTAACGGAGCCTTGGGGCTGCTGGGGCTGGGGCCGCTGCGGTTCAACACCTTTATCTCTGGGGTGTTGGCGATTGGCTTCGTGTTTGGCGCTTACTATACCGAAACCTTCCGTGGCGCGTTTCTTACCGTGGAGCGTGGCCAACTTGAGGCCGCGATGGCCTATGGGATGAGCCCAGGCCAGGTATTTCGCCGTGTTTTGTTACCCCAAATGCTGAGCTTTGCCATCCCCGGCATCAACAACAACTGGCTTGGGCTGATGAAGGCCTCGGCGCTGGTGTCGATCCTCGGGCTGGAGGATATGGTCTGGCTGGCCGAGCAGGCCGGGCGTGCAACGCAAAAGCCTTTCCTGTTTTATTTCCTGGTGGCGCTGATTTATATGGCGATCACGGCGATTTCCAGTTGGGGCTTTAGCCGGTTGTCGCGGCGATACGCCTTGGCTTCCTCAAATGCAGGAGCCCGCTGATGAACCTGCAAAATATGCTGGAAGCCGCACCGAGTTTTCTGTGGAGTGACGGGTCCGACGTCACCGGGCTAGCGATGACTGCCAAACTCTTCTTGCTGTCGGTCGTCCCCGGTTTAGTGCTGGCGATGCTGATGGCGATCGGTCAGGTTTACGGCCCGCGTCCGCTATCTTATCTGATCCGCAGCGTGACCTACTTTTTCCGCAGTACGCCGCTGTACCTGCAATTGATGCTGATTTATTACGGCCTGTCGCAGTTTGACGTGGTGCAGTTGGGTTGGCAGAACGACCAACCTTTCTGGCTGCTGTTTCGCGACGCGACCTTCTGCGCCACGCTGGCGCTGGTACTCAATACCAGTGCCTACGTCGCGCAGCTGCTGGCCGGCATGATGGAGACCTTCCCGCGCCAGGAGTGGATTGCCGGTGAAGCCTATGGCATGAGCCAGCGGCAGATCATTCGCCGGCTGGTGCTGCCGGCCACGCTACGACGCGGCATTCCAGCACTCAACAACGAGATGGTGTTTTTGCTGCATGCCACTTCGCTGGCCAGCACGGTAACGCTATTGGATATCACCGGCGTGGCACGGGCACTTTATGCCGCCACCTATTCGCCATTTATCCCGTTTTTGATGGCGGCGGCGCTCTACCTGCTGTGCACCTTCCTGCTGATATTCCTGTTTTCGCGGGCAGAGCGACGCTGGTTGGGCTTTATACGTCGTGATTGAGACCGTTCAGGAACGTTTGATGGATTGCAGTTCGGTCAGGGTGACGATTTTATCCACCCGGAATTTCTTGCTGGTCAGCCAGCTGTCGGCCAGCAACCGGTAGTTTTCCATGCTGCGACAGCCAATGCGCACCAGAAAATCGAAGTTGCCGCTGACCAGCCAGCAATCCAGCACCTCCGGGGTATTACGCATCTCCTGCTCAAACGCCGGTTGGGAATGACCGTGGTCGGCCAGCGCGATCTGAGCCTGGATCACGAACGCATGCTCCGGCTCCGGCAGTTCAATGATGGCACTGTAGCCGCGGATGATGCCGTCGCGCTCCAGCCCACGCACCCGTTCCAGACAGGGGCGAGCGGTCAGATTGACCTGCTCGGACAGCTTTTGATAGGAAATGCGGCCATCCCGGCACAGTATTTCAAGGATTTTTTTGTCGATGCGATCAAGCCGGGCTTTCTTTTCCACAGATAGGGCGTCCAATGAAAAGTAAACATCATAAGTTACCTGAACATGCCCTGGGGGGGCAGCGCCAATTCACCAGTTTTCATTTCGGCCAGCCGGGCAAAGGCGAAAAAATTTACCTGCAGGCCGGTCTGCATGCCGACGAACTGCCCGGCATGCTGGTGCTGCATTATCTTAAAAGATTACTTAGCCAGGCGGAACGGCGTGATGAGCTGCAAAGCGAAATAATTCTGGTGCCGCTGGCCAATCCTCCAGGGCTGGCGCAGGTGCTGCTCAACGGCGGCGTAGGGCGCTTCGACCTGGTTAGCGGTCGCAACTTCAACCGCGATTTTCCCGATCTGGCGCGTCTGCTGCAAAACCACGATTTTACCGCCTCGGAACCTATTCAGCCGCAAGTCCGGGCCGCTATGCGTACCGTTTTGCAAGCCATGACCGAGGGCAGTGAAGTCACGGCGCTACGGCGGCAATTGCTGCTACTGGCCTGTGATGCCGATGTGGTGCTGGATCTGCACTGTGACGATCGAGCCATCTTGCATATGTACGCCGATCCGGCCTGGGAACGGCAGGCCGAAATTCTGGCGCGCTTTATGAACATAGAGGCGGTACTGCTTTCGCAAGACAGCGGTGGCGGTTCATTTGATGAAGCCTGCGGTTTGCCCTGGCTTCGGCTGGCGCAGCAGCATCCTGACCTAAGCCAGCTCAAACCTGGCTGCATGGCGGTTACGCTGGAGTTACGCGGACAGCGAGATATCAGCCATGAATTGGCCAGCGGTGACGCAGAACGCTTGTACAGTTATTTACAGCACCGAGGCGCCGTTGCCGGACCCTCTCCGGCGATACCGCAACGCGAAGTGGCGATGATGCCGTTCGCCGCCGGGGAGATCGTTACCGCATCCGCCAGCGGTATTCTGCTGTTGTTGCGCCAGCCGGGGGAATGGGTGGAAGCCGACGAGGCGGTGGCCGAAATTATCGACCCGATCACCGATACGGTAAAAGCGGTGCGTGCCAAGGCCGGCGGGCTGATTTATGCCTGTCGACAAGCGCCTTTTGTCACACTGGGGGCCGAAGTGATGAAGATTGCCGGTAAGACTGCCTACGCGGGCGGTGGTGAGTTGGCATTCTGAGGGCTGTGTGGCCATCGCTCCAGGGTATGACTGATTTCTGGCCCGAAACCGGTAACCGAAAGGCTGTCGCCATCCAGTTCTACCACGACGAACGGTAGCATTTCATTGCCCTCTGCTGAGGATTTATCTGGTATCAATAATTGATGACAGTTGAGTGTCGACGGAGGACCTTCCAGAAGGGGAAAGATGGCTCATTGTTAAGAAATGTTAATTATTTTGAAACCTTAATGTCATTTTAATAGATTAAAAAAAACAACTATAAATACCGCGCTAAACTTAGGGAATGTGTGATGAATAACTATTTGTTACAAGGGAATGTGATTAAGCTAATGCCGCTGAACTACCCCCGTCATGAAGATATTGAGAGCGGATCATGGGATATTATAAATAGCAGTACGTTGATTTTGCAGAACGGCATACGCTCAGGGATAAATTATGAAACATTTATGATGAATGTGGAGGGTGCTACCAAAAGCATAGTGGGGATTCCCGCTATGCTTTGTGGTATGTGAAAAGGATGCTGGGTGAATAAATTTTTGTTTATAATCAGACGCTTTAAAGGTACATCCAATTTATCAGCTAAGGGAAATTTTTTTGTCATTATAACCATTTCGCTTCTGTCTACGGTTTTAATATCAGTACAGCCGGTTATCATGGCAAAGTTAATCAGTGGAATTGAAAGTGAATCCGTTGATTTTAAGTTCATAATATATGCATTGGCGCTCAGTTACATTGTCGTAATGAGCTTAAGGAAACTCGCATCAGCTTTGAATTTTATTCTCATCACCTCTTTAAGAAGTAACTTGGTCATCAGCATGACAAATGACTATTTCAAAAGCTTGTTTTATAATGCTGATGCTATAAAAATCCATGAAAACACCGGCGACATCACTCAGCGGTTGAATCAGGCTATAGATGAACTCACCGTTCTGTTAAGAAATATCTCTCATAATTTTATCCCACCACTGTTGCAGTTAGTTCTTAGCGTGGCTTTTATTGTCATTTCTGGTGATTACATTGTTGCGATGCTGTTCACGCTATATTTTTTGCTGTATTTCATCATTAAAGGGGTTTTTAATCCAAAGATTGTTGGTTTATACAATGATTTTTACAACACTTCAGTAAAATGACCCTACCCCAAAATCCTGCTCCATTCAGAAACAGAATTCCGGCATGATAAACACTCCCCTGAGTGGAGGTTGTGCCGATGAAAAAGTCACGATTCACCGAAGAACAGATTGTCTTTGCCCTGAA
>NZ_JBCPSR010000020.1:0-2156 GCF_051129805.1 Serratia sp. Je.1.23.a
ATCCCCTTTGAGGGTCGCGACATATTCCCCTTTTTGTGCACTTTCCGTCACGGCGCTCAACGTCACACCCGCCACGCTACGAGCACGACTCTCCCCGTTGACAACAAATGCCAACTTTTCGGTCATGCCGCTCAGGGCATCACCCGCCGCATTTTTCAGGGTTAACGTCAACGTCGTGCCGGACGGATCGCTCGCGACAATCGTGTCCGGCGTTGCGGTAAAGGATGATTTTTCCGCATCCGGCGCCATATCATTGATGACTACGCGTGCAGACGAAAGGGATACCCCGCTCACGACAGGCGTGAGCACCAGCACCTCAGGAACAGTGCCGGCAACCACAGTCACCTCATAGATGCCCGCCTGAACCTGTTTCGGTTCCGATACGCTCGCATTCCCCCTTGAACGCTTTGCATGCTCGGCATGGATAACCACATCCGAACGGGCAATATCTACCGCCTGACCTTGCGTATCCTTCAGCGACAACGTCAGCACTTGCGTACTTTTTCCATCTGCCGGCAATGTGCTCTCGGCTGGCGAGAAGCTACTTTGACTTTCACTGATGACCGGTGCCTGCACCGTCACCTGCGTTTCACTCTGGTTCGACGCATTACCTTGCTTGTCCATCGCAACGCCACTGACCGTATAGGTGTTGACACCGCCAGCCATCGACTGATAAACCGGCAGCACCACGGCATACTCCGCTGTACCTTCCTGCAGGATTTTTCCACCGGCAGCCCGCAAGGTCGGTGCAGACCATTCGATGTGCGACAAGCCATATTTGCTGTTGACCACCACGCCCAGTGACTTTTTCTCACCCGCATGGCCACTCACCGCCTCAACGGTGCGCAAGCTGACAACCTCTTTCTTACGGTACTCCAGTACGATGTTGTTGTTGCGATCGACCAAGTCATAACGGCTGCCTGTCAGACTGCGCAGTGATGCAACAGCACCCGGGTCAAGCTGTTGACGCCATGGCACCCCCAACTGATAACGCATTTCCACACCCACCCGGGCACTGTTCTTGCCGGATTGCCCCTGGCGATGCTCGGCGTTCAGCGTCAGCAACGGGAACGGGGTATAGTTCACTCCCGCCGTGACCGCACCAGGATTGCGCTGGCGACTGTCCTTCCCGAACAATCCCACCTCATTGCCGTAATATTTCTCATAAGTCAGTTTGCCACCCAGTTGCGGCAAACTCGGCAACCAGGCCTGCGCACGCACATCCCAGCCATTGGCCGGCCGCTCCTGGTAATCAGTCAGGTCCGGCGAATCTTTCCAGTTCGTCAAACGCAGATACCCATTGGCGTCCAGCTTCAGGTAATCACGCCAGTATTCCAATCCAACACCCATTCGACTGTGCGAGCGCGACAAATCATGGTCGAGGAAAGCATTCCCCCCCATCATCCAGCCGTCATTAAACCGGCGATGCCCCACCCCCAGGTTGGTCTGGGTCCGTGCATCGGTACGGTGCACACTTCCTTGCGCAAACGTCAACCTGTCCTGCTGTTCATGCAACGGCACCAACAAATCCAATTGAGAATTCTTGAGTGAAAAATTCTTGTCCGCCTCCAATTGCACGCGCGCAGTACCAAACTGGCTCAGCCATTGCTGAACCTCGCTGCCTGCCGCACCGGTCGCCATGCCACGCGCCTGAGCGGTCAGTGCATCACCGTTTGGTTTATTGGCCAACAGTCCGCCTGCCTGCGAGGCCCATGACGCTACACGATGGTCTGCCGCGTTGTCAGATGTCGACGTCGCGTGGGGAGACGGTTTTTTATCATCCTCCCACACCACCTTCGGCAAGGGTGCCGTCGGCACGTCCAGCTCGTCCCCCGCACGCAGGTGCCCCCAGCCGTTCGCGAACGTACGGAACTGATTCAGCTTGCGCAATGCTTCTGGCGTCATGTTGTAGCGCGCAGCCACGTTGTCTACGCTCTCGCCGTCCTTTAGCACATAGGGCAGGGTAGCCAACGAAGCCGCCTCCGGGCCAGCCGCCATAAACGGTGACTGGGCGGCACGCGCCGCCATGATGGGGGTAAACGCCACCGATATTGGCAATGCGAATTGCACAATAATATTTATCCAGGATAACCACGTTATCACAGGAGACATTCGACCATTACTCGCCCCAGAGGACGCTACATTCACGCTCATAA
>NZ_JBCPSR010000021.1:0-1789 GCF_051129805.1 Serratia sp. Je.1.23.a
CATGACCGAAAAGTTGGCATTTGTTGTCAACGGGGAGAGTCGTGCTCGTAGCGTGGCGGGTGTGACGTTGAGCGCCGTGACGGAAAGTGCACAAAAAGGGGAATATGTCGCGACCCTCAAAGGGGATACGGCAGGGAAATACACTGTAGTGCCGAAATACAATGGCAGTGCTATCGATGGGTTAAGTGCGGTGGTCACTATCACGGCCGTTACGTTAGAGAATATTAGCGTTAATGAGTATACGTTTTCTCCTGATGCGGGTTTTCCGACTACCGGATTTAAAGGGGCTCAGTTTACCCTCAAGCTAAGTGGTGGAGATGCATCTGATTATCGTTGGACATCAAATGCTTCATGGGTGTCGGTTAGTGACAATGCAGTGGTCTCTATTACAGGTAATGGTAACGGTAACCAGGTAATTGTCACGGGGACGCCGAAAAGTGGTATAGGGACTGTAATTACTTATAATTTTACGCTACAACACTGGTTTATAGGTGATAACCATGAGGGAGAATGGGACAATGCCAAAGCCTATTGCAGTGGTTTGTCTGGTTATGGATTACCAACCGTACAACAGTTGAATGGTAATAGTAATCATAACAATGGTACGCGTGGTGTGCTCGGCGGACTGTGGAGTGAGTGGGGAAATTTGAGTCAATATTCAAATTCAGGTTTTCCTCTAAACTATTACTGGATGTCTGATGCTGCTGATAATGGATCTCATTATGTAGTCGAAATCGGTTTAGGAACTATTGATACTAACCCCGATACGATCCCCAACAACATAGTATGTCAGACGGGGGTTTAGTGTGATGATAATACAAACAATGGTAAGCCGGATAAAAATTGTGCTTGGTAATTTTTATAACCATATTAATTTAGGTGCCTTAATGAGCACTGAGTGTGCTCTAAGGCATTCAGAATTGAACCATAACTGATATAGGAACTAGATTTTATGTCTTCATTATCTGGCAAACCGGATTCAATCCAATCATCATTAAAAATTGAGCCTGATAAATTATTTTCTGATGGCGCGGCCACTGCAAAAGTGATCCTTGAGCTGGTTGATCTTCATGGGAATAGAGTCGAAGATGAAAAAAATGTGAGATTTCTTATTTCTCAAAATCGCGGTGTTAAAGTGGGGGCCGTAACAAATAATAATGGTATATATACAGCTACAATAATCGGAACAGGGGATTTTTTTGGCACCGTTGACGTTACAGTTAACATAGATAATAGAGATCTCAGTGGCTTATCAGCTGAACTCATCCTGTATGCTCAACCTATAGTAAAGGAAGTGGAGATAACTGGAACTAGACGGATAGGAGAAGCGTTGAATTTGACATACAACTTTGATGCAAGAGGAACTCAGGGAGATGATTCATCTTATTTGTGGCAATATCTTGATAATCATAGCCGATGGCAGAATGCAAATGTATCCGGCAGCAGAAATCAGGGCTTCACTTTGGTAGGACCTCATGCTGGAAACATGATTAAGGTATGGGTTTTACCCAAAAGCAAAATCCCTCCAGTGATCAGCGCGCGTGTAGCAAGCTCGCCTGTGATGCTCTTTGATGTGCCTGAAATCCAGGATAAAAAAGTCACCATCAAGGGAAGCGGTCAGGTCGGTCAGAAATTGCAGGCTGAGTACGGCTTTGTGGCGAACGGTACGGGCGCTGATGACTCAGTGGTCAAGTGGCAGTGGCGGAACAGCAGTGGCGAGTGGAAGCCATTTACTAGTAACAGCAAGTTCGATGGGAATGTCTATACCCCGGGAAGTGATGACGCAGGA
>NZ_JBCPSR010000022.1:0-1484 GCF_051129805.1 Serratia sp. Je.1.23.a
TTCGCTAGAGATAGCTTAGTGCCTTCGGGAACTCTGAGACAGGTGCTGCATGGCTGTCGTCAGCTCGTGTTGTGAAATGTTGGGTTAAGTCCCGCAACGAGCGCAACCCTTATCCTTTGTTGCCAGCGCGTAATGGCGGGAACTCAAAGGAGACTGCCGGTGATAAACCGGAGGAAGGTGGGGATGACGTCAAGTCATCATGGCCCTTACGAGTAGGGCTACACACGTGCTACAATGGCGTATACAAAGAGAAGCGAACTCGCGAGAGCAAGCGGACCTCATAAAGTACGTCGTAGTCCGGATCGGAGTCTGCAACTCGACTCCGTGAAGTCGGAATCGCTAGTAATCGTAGATCAGAATGCTACGGTGAATACGTTCCCGGGCCTTGTACACACCGCCCGTCACACCATGGGAGTGGGTTGCAAAAGAAGTAGGTAGCTTAACCTTCGGGAGGGCGCTTACCACTTTGTGATTCATGACTGGGGTGAAGTCGTAACAAGGTAACCGTAGGGGAACCTGCGGTTGGATCACCTCCTTACCTAATGATATTGATTCGCGTGAAGTGCTCACACAGATTGTCTGATGAAAAAGTAACGAGCAGAAATACCTTTATAGGCTTGTAGCTCAGGTGGTTAGAGCGCACCCCTGATAAGGGTGAGGTCGGTGGTTCAAGTCCACTCAGGCCTACCACTTCTCGAAGTGGAAAAGGTACTGCACGTGACTGTATGGGGCTATAGCTCAGCTGGGAGAGCGCCTGCCTTGCACGCAGGAGGTCAGCGGTTCGATCCCGCTTAGCTCCACCATATAGTCCTGTATTTCAATACTTCAGAGTGTACTGGCGACAGTATGCTGCGAAGTATTTTGCTCTTTAACAATCTGGAACAAGCTGAAAATTGAAACATGACAGCTGAAACTTATCCCTCCGTAGAAGTATTGGGGTAAGGATTAACCTGTCATAGAGTCTCTCAAATGTAGCAGCACGAAGTGGAAACACCTTCGGGTTGTGAGGTTAAGTGACTAAGCGTACACGGTGGATGCCTAGGCAGTCAGAGGCGATGAAGGGCGTGCTAATCTGCGATAAGCGTCGGTAAGGTGATATGAACCGTAATAACCGGCGATACCCGAATGGGGAAACCCAGTGCAATTCGTTGCACTATCATACGATGAATACATAGTCGTATGAGGCGAACCGGGGGAACTGAAACATCTAAGTACCCCGAGGAAAAGAAATCAACCGAGATTCCCCCAGTAGCGGCGAGCGAACGGGGAGGAGCCCAGAACCTGAATCAGTTCTTGTGTTAGTGGAAGCGTCTGGAAAGTCGCACAGTAAAGGGTGATAGTCCCGTACACTAAAATACATTAATTGTGAGTTCGATGAGTAGGGCGGGACACGTGACATCCTGTCTGAATATGGGGGGACCATCCTCCAAGGCTAAATACTCCTGACTGACCGATAGTGAACCAGTACCGTGAGGGAAAGGCGA
>NZ_JBCPSR010000023.1:0-1286 GCF_051129805.1 Serratia sp. Je.1.23.a
ACGTTTGTCGTCTAATCAGTCAATATCTGGATCAGATGGGGTCTTTGTCGTCTTCGTAGTCATTTTTTAGATGCTACAACATGTTGCCAGACGTCGTCTTCATTCCTATGTGATTCCCGCAGGGGTATTGCCCTGCAAAGCGTGTCCCGGAATTGAAGTGTACGACGAGCTCAATCTGATTTGATTATGACTTTTCGTTCTTTAATTTACCGCTTTAAGACGTTCATTATAAAATGTCTCTGATTTCCACATACTTAACATCAATGTCGTCAGTTTTCGAGCCAGGGCAACAATAACCTTCTTGTAACCCATCCTGCGTCGGAGTCCATTTGCCCATATTGCCAAGCTTGTATCAGTACCATAACGCGTTAACAGGCAGGATGCTGCTTCGTAGATAAGCATGCGTGTCATTCTGTTTCCCTGCTTTGAGATTCCCCCATTTCTGTCAACTTCGCCGGATTGATACTTTTTGGGCGTTAATCCGAGGAAAGCTCCTGCATCGCTGACCCGTCTGAAGCGAGAGGGGTCGTCAATTGACGTTTTAAAACTTAATGCTGTCAGAACACCCACACCCGGAATAGATTGCAATATCTGGCAAACCGGATCTTTTCGGGCTAATTTTTCTAGCATGTAGTTAAATTTTCTTATTTGCTCGGAAAGATGTTCCCAAGTATCAAGCAACATAATAACTGCAGGTTTAACTGTTTCCAGCGAAGGTGATGACTCGAGTACGGCACGTTCAAAAACACTATTTTTCCCGGGTGGAAGAACAACCCCGAAGGTTTTCAAAAGTCCGCGGATCTGATTCGTTACGGCAACACGAAGCTGGACCAATTTTTCCCGGCTGGTAAGAATGAGTCGTTGTTGATGGCATTGAAGACTTTTGACATGTACTGGCTTGTACCAGCCGGAAAGAACCAGTCTTGCTATACCAAAAGCATCATTTTGATCGGTTTTATTTAACTGCATAGATAAAGCCGCATGAACATGTCGTGCGTGGATACAGTCAACGTCCAGACCAAAATTCCTGAGAGAATGGTAAAGCCAGACGCAAAGCGGCCCTGTCTCCAGACCCACTTTCGACTTATCAAATCCTTCAGAAAAGAGATAATCAGCTATAACACCAGGATGCGTATCGACGTTAACCATCCGAATTTTATTACCGTTATGGTCAATAACGCAGATGCTTGTTTTCTTCTGGGAAACATCAAGTCCAACGAAAGTTTTCATGGCAATCACCTCAGATATCACAGACTGGGATCGTATTAAGATTACAGCATGTGGTT
>NZ_JBCPSR010000024.1:0-1258 GCF_051129805.1 Serratia sp. Je.1.23.a
TGTAGTGGTCAAGTAATATTGGCCACGGTTTTACAGTAAAAACGGTATCTGTTCTCTGATTCTTCCGGCGTCAGTCCACCGTTGTAATGGTGAGGCCTGACACTATTGTAGTAGTTCAATATATAATCACTGATTTGTCGCCGGGCCTCGTCCTTGCCTGCGTAACCATTCGCCGGTACCCATTCTGTTTTCAGACTGCGGAAGAAGCGCTCCATAGGGCTGTTATCCCAGCAGTTTCCCCGCCGACTGACGCTTTGCTTTATTCTGTAACGCCAGAGAAGTTGTTGATATTTCAGGCCTGTATACTGGCTTCCCTGATCGCTGTGGAACATCACATCACGCGGCTGGCCTCGCGTCTCATATGCCATCCGCAGGGCGCTGCTTATCAGCGCTGTATCAGCATTTTCTGACAGGCTCCAGCCAACCACTCTGCGGGCAAAAAGATCCATGACGACCGCCAGATAGCACCAGCGATTTCCTGCCCAGATATACGTAATATCTCCGCACCATGCCCTGTCAGGCTCCGGCACAGCGAACTGACGTTCGAGCAGATTCGGCAGGCATGTATGCTCCTGTCGGGCATTTTTGTACTGATGTTTTCCGGGCTGACAGCTGCTCAGGCTCAGGTATTTCATCAGACGCCCGGCCCGGTAACGGCTCATCGGGACACCGTTTTGAGTCAGCATTTCCGCAAGCGTGCGTGCGCCTGCAGAGCCCCGACTCTGGTTCCACGCCCGGCGTATTTCGCTGCACAACCTGACCTGCGCCGGATTAACGGTATCGCGTCGCTTTCGCCAGTACCGGTAACTACTGCGGTGTATTTCCAGAGCGGAACAAAGGCTGACAACCGTGTGGCTGTCACTCAGTCTGGCAACTATCGTGAACCGTTCAGCGAGTCGGACATCAAGAGCGCGGTAGCCTTTTTTAATATCGTATTCTGTTCCTCCAGACGGCGAATCTGCTTTTCCAGCTCTCGGATTCGTTGCTGCTCTGTGGAGATAGGCGTCGCAGAGGGCGTGATGCCCTGGCGCTCTCGCCGGAGCTGGCGTACCCAGCTCTCAAGGGTGGTAGAGCCGACATTCATCGCTTCACTGGCTTGTCGATATGAGTAGCCCTTATCAACAACCAACTGCGCACATTCCAGCCTGAACTCAGGGGTGAAAGTACGCTTAGTTTTTTTGTTCATTAAGTCACCTGTTTTGTGTTGAGGTGAGGATATCACCTTTAATCAGGTGGCCAAATTTACTGTGCCACTACA
>NZ_JBCPSR010000025.1:0-1239 GCF_051129805.1 Serratia sp. Je.1.23.a
TTTGACCCGCTCCCCGTATGTGATCCATTCATAATCAGGAATAACCGGCCTCATTCTGGCTGCATATTCTGGCAACCGGCAGATTTCTCGGCAAATTCAGAAGGTGTCATCCAGCCCAGGGCAGAATGGGGACGGCTCTGGTTATAGTTTATGCGCCAGCCCTCGATTTTGCACCGTGCATCCTCCACAGACATGAACCAGTTCTCGTTCAAACATTCCTGCCGCAATCTGCCATTAAAGGACTCCACCGTAGCGTTGTCGGTCGGTGTTCCCGGGCGTGAGAAGTCGATCCTGATCCCTCTTTCATACACCCACTTGTCCAGCATTTTCCCTGCAAATTCAGAACCATTATCGGTTTTCAGCAACTGCGGTAAAGGACGCCTGAGCGCTATGCTGTTCAGCATCTCTGCCACTTCTGTCGAACGCAGATTCTGTCCCACACAGATCCCCAGGCATTCGCGGGTGTAAAGGTCGATAACCGTCAACAGGCGCAGTCGTCGCCCGTCAAACAACGCATCAGAAACAAAATCCATGCCCCAGACGTGGTTTGGATATAAGCCCTGAGGCTGCGGCTGCCGCCGCTGGGCAGATTTATTGCGACGTGGTCGTTTGAGGCGTAGCGAGAGCCCTTGCTCACAGTAGAGGCGGTAGATCCGTTTGTGATTGTCGCGCCAGCCCTCACGCCGTAGCATCACGTGTACCCGGCGATATCCGTAGTGAATTCGCGTTTCGGTGATCTCACGAATACGCAGGCGCAGTGCGCTGTCATCGGCAGCAACAGAACGATATCTAAACGAGCTGCGGCTGAGCCGTAGCGCAAAACAGATTTGTCTTTCGCTGGCACCGTATCGGGCCTGTAAATCCCTGACCCATTCGCGCAGGCGTGCCAGCGTCAGTTCTTTTTTGCGAGCACATCCTGCAGCATCGCCTTGTCGAGGCTCAGATCAGCAACCAGCCTCTTCAGCCTGAGATTTTCTTCTTCGAGCTGCCGCATGTGCTTCAGCTCTGAAGGGGAAATCCCGCCGTATTTTTTACGCCACGTGTAAAAGGTGGCATCAGAGATACCCAGTTTACGGCAGACTTCAGGCACCGATGTACCCAGCTCGGCCTGTTTCAGGGCAAAGACAATCTGTTCTTCGGTGAATCGTGACTTTTTCATCGGCACAACCTCCACTCAGGGGAGTGTTTATCATGCCGGAATTCTGTTTCTGAATGGAGCAGGATTTTGGGGTAGGGTCA
>NZ_JBCPSR010000027.1:0-976 GCF_051129805.1 Serratia sp. Je.1.23.a
ATTTAAGCATGATTTCGAGGTATGAAACAGATTGGTGGTATGACTTACTTGGCAGTTATAGTTCTGAAGATTATCCATTTATTTATCAATTTCTAAGTATTTCTGCTCAAAAAATCCCTTACTATATTTCAAATTTTTTATTAATGGAACCAAATCTATTTCATGGGAAATAAAAAAAAACAAGTCAAATGACATGTGTTTTTAGTTGCTTGGCGACGTCCTACTCTCACAGGGACAAGGTCCCAACTACCATCGGCGCTAGAGAGCTTAACTTCCGTGTTCGGTATGGGAACGGGTGTGACCTCTCTGCCATCATCACCAAACTATGAAGGCATATTCCTTCAAAACTAGATAACATTGCTACATATTATATGGTTAAGTCCTCGATCTATTAGTATTCGTCAGCTCCACATGTCACCATGCTTCCACCTCGAACCTATCAACCTGATCATCTTTCAGGGATCTTACTAGCTTACGCTATGGGAAATCTCATCTTGAGGGGGGCTTCATGCTTAGATGCTTTCAGCACTTATCCCTTCCGCACATAGCTACCCAGCTATGCCCTTGGCAGAACAACTGGTACACCAGCGGTGCGTCCATCCCGGTCCTCTCGTACTAAGGACAGCTCCTCTCAAATTTCCTACGCCCACGACGGATAGGGACCGAACTGTCTCACGACGTTCTGAACCCAGCTCGCGTACCGCTTTAATGGGCGAACAGCCCAACCCTTGGGACCGACTACAGCCCCAGGATGCGATGAGCCGACATCGAGGTGCCAAACCTCCCCGTCGATGTGGACTCTTGGGGGAGATAAGCCTGTTATCCCCGGGGTAGCTTTTATCCGTTGAGCGATGGCCCTTCCATGCGGAACCACCGGATCACTAAGCCCGACTTTCGTCCCTGCTCGACTTGTAGGTCTCGCAGTCAAGCTCCCTTATGCCTTTGCACTCTACGAATGATTTCCAACCATTCTGAG
>NZ_JBCPSR010000028.1:0-771 GCF_051129805.1 Serratia sp. Je.1.23.a
CATATAGAAATCCCCCTAATTATGTAATGATTGCATTGCTCCGCTGAAACAGTAAAACATAATAATAAGTAATTTCTAGTTGCTAGTGAAAATAGTAAGAACTTGATTGATGTGGGCTGATCTTTTGTGAAAAGCACAAAAGAAGGTTTCACTTTATCCCGCTCTAACGGCTGATAGGAGATGAAGCAAAGAAGAGGGGCAAACCAGCCGTAGGAACTCGATTAGTTCAACTAATCTTTTGCAAAAAAACGCAAAAGAAGTTTCACTTTATTATAGTCTATCCAAAAATGGGTCGCAAATAGGTGTTTGACGGGGAATAATATTTGTCAAATCGCGATGAATTGGCTAACATGAAAGAGGAAGGATTAGAGGTGAATAGTATGGAAGCAAAAACGATGAAAGATATGCAGAAAGAAGTAGATGCATATATTGGTCAGTTTAAAGAAGGTTATTTCAGTCCGCTTGCAATGATGGCTCGTTTAACGGAAGAAATGGGAGAGCTTGCAAGAGAGGTAAATCATTATTATGGTGAGAAACCGAAGAAAACAACTGAAAAAGAAAGAAGTATTGAAGAAGAGCTTGGAGATGTATTATTTGTTATGATTTGTATGGCAAATAGTTTAAATATTGATTTAGAGACAGCACATAACATTGTAATGAATAAATTTAATACACGTGATAAAGATCGCTGGACACGTATTGATGAGGGAGAGAAAGAATAATGAAAGAAATTAAAGTAATTATCGCCGGACCAAGAGGACGTATGGGACA
>NZ_JBCPSR010000029.1:0-716 GCF_051129805.1 Serratia sp. Je.1.23.a
GCGTCCATCACGCTCGCGTTGCTGACTTCTGCCAACTTGCAGCATGCAAGGATAAAGAGTGCGACGGGCAGCCTCCTCAGTATGTCTGAGTCCAGGCAGGTAAACCGGGGAAGGTCAGCGACGGATGTTAAGGGGGCATGGCTCCGATGACGCGCTGGCTGGCGGAGCTTCCGTAGTAGTCCGGGATGGGGAAAGCCCATTACATGGCGAAGGGAAGCAGTTTGAATGTGTTTGCGACGTGAATTAACTGACCTAACGAGGTGAAGACCTTTGATAATCAGCGAAATGCAACGCAAGCTTGCCACATGGGCAGCCACCGATCCGTCCCGACGGATTGAACGGCTGCTGCGTCTGATAACACAACCCGAATGGCTAGCTGAAGCCGCGCGGATCACGCTTTCATCAAAGGGGGCGCATACCCCCGGCGTTGATGGTGTGAACAAAGCAAAGCTACAGGCCAGACTGGCTGCTGAGCTGCAAATCCTCAGGGATGAACTAGTCTCCGGTCACTACCAGCCCTTGCCAGCCAGACGGGTTTACATCCCTAAAAGCAACGGCAAACTGCGACCACTGGGTATCCCCGCGCTGCGTGATCGTATTGTTCAACGGGCAATGCTGATGGCGATGGAGCCAATATGGGAGAGTGATTTTCATACACTTTCGTATGGCTTCCGGCCTGAACGCAGTGTCCACCACGCGATCCGCACGGTGAAATT